>JAXHMR010000033.1:0-328826 GCA_034521225.1 Woeseiaceae bacterium | reverse complement strand
CTTTAGGGTCAGGTTCCTGCTCAAGCTCGTTCATTTACGGCCTCGCGCTGGAGCGACGGCATCATCCACCCGATGACGCTATTGAAAGACGCACCGAAACGCTACGGCCTCTATACGCCGGAGAATTTCGACCGCGGCTTCGGCCCGGTGGTGGCGAACGAGGCCCTGATATACAGCCGCAATGTACCCGCCGTGCACCTGCTCGCGCGGCTCGGCGAGGACACATTCCACCGCTTCCTGTCCGATGCCGGCGTTGCCGGTATGCGGTCACCGGAACACTACGGCCTGGCACTGGCGCTTGGCGGCAATGAAGTCACGATGCAGGAACTGGTCGCGTTGTGCAGCGGCAATGCTCGCCACCGCCGCCGCCAGCGACCGGTTGCGTGACACTGCCGGCGCCGCCGGCGACACGACGAAGCGATCCAAGCCTGATGAGCCCGGAAGCCGGCTTCCTCGGTCTCCTTCGACATGCCGTACGACAGCCCGCGGGTTTCCGGACGCACAGCTCGCGTTCACGGACAGCGCCGGCCGCGGCGTGGAAGACCGGCACGTCGTACGCCTATCGCGACGCGTGGACCGTCGGCGTGACCGCGGCGATTACGTGCTGGCCGTCTGGGGTCGGGCCGCCAGTTCCGGACGGCAGCGGCAGTCCGCATCTCGTCGGACGCAAGGCGGGCGGCGGCCGCTCGTTCTTCATCGATTGCAGCTACGCCTTGCCGGACGCCGGCACCGCACGCGGCTGACCGCGCGCCGCCGCCGCGCCTGGACCTGGCCCGGGATCGAGCGTTTCGCGGCCAGCACCGGCCGACCATTTGGCCGGGCCCGCCATTCGTCCGACACGACCGACGCCTGGTTCATTCCGGCGTCCCACCGATCCGCATCCGTGCCGACGTGCACCGCGCCGCGCGGATCGATGCCGCAACCGGCAACTGCGTGCCTGCCGCGGCCAGGACATCCGCGTCGACACGCACCGGAGATGCTCTCCAGTTCTGGCCGTCCGACATCGACCGCCTGTTTCGCCAGGCCGGCATCGGCCTCAGGCGGCCGCCACCTACGCGCCCGGCTGCGCGCTTCGATGCGCGGCCGAAGGCCGATCGCCGAGATCCGCGCCTTGCACCGGACACAAGCATCACGTACCAGCTGCGCCCGGGCCGCCTCGATATCGAGCAGCTGGCCTTCGCCACCGTAACCGACGCGGACGTTCAGTCGCGCTGTACTGGTTCGTCGACCGGCGTTGTCGCGCAGGTTGAACGCGGCGATACTTTTTCTGGCAACCGCAAATAGGCGACTTCACGGTCAGCGTGGTCGACGACCAGGGCCGCGCCAGCAGCCGTGAGATGCGTATCCGGATTCCGCGATGGCATCGGACGCGATTGCCCGAGAGGAATGACGTTGGGTGGTTCTGGGTGTGAGTACCAAGGCGATAACGAGCGGCCTCACACGGCCATTGGCGGCATACCGCCAGACCCAGCTGTACTCCTGCGGCAGCTAACCATCTACCTATAACTCCGGTTACCGATGAATCAATCGCCCGGGTGCGGAGACCTTTTATGTTGAGAGGATACTCAATTCAAAAACTCTCCGGAAAACCCGGGGTGATTCAAGATTACACCTTATAGTGGCTTTCTTATGATACCCAGTTTTTGGTGTGTAATTTCAGTCGGCAGGCTTTCCTGATTCATGTATCCGTTGTAAGCCTGTACCATCCCCATCGATAATCTTCACCATCGCAATCATCCACTACTATTACTCCTCCTGGAAGAAGGCTCTCATATATTTCGGGTATCAGCTTTTCTAGGTCGATATAAATCTACATCAAGTAGACAAAATGAAAAGGGCCCTATTTCAGGCGAAGTTAAATTGTTGGCGCTGCTTCGAATGACTCTACTTTAGATATTGAATTTCTTTTCATAGTTGCGTCAAACCATTTCTTCTTGTTGTTTCTGAAATGGCGTTTTATTAATTTTATATTCTTGCCTCGGTGAGACGCCTCATAATCGATCTTCTTTGACAAAGCCTCCAAATGTATCGATTGCATAATACTTCTTGTCTATACCTTGTGCCTGCATGTACTTATCAAAAAATAATCGTGGCGCCCCTAGCACATCCAATTTCGCATAAATTGCCTTGGATGTGTCTTGTTTGCTCAACTAGGTTACAAAGGAAACACAGCTGTGGTGGCGTGGAGCATCTGTGTAATTCGGAAAATAAAAGTAAGCTCGTGGCGACAGGTATACGGCTTCTTTGATCATGTTTTTAATCATTCGTCTCATTGTTTTTGATAAACGTACTTTGCTGTACACAGGTTAAAGCAATTTGATCTCTTGAGATAGTGCGCTTTGAGCGGTTGTCTACGCAGATATCAGATGTCCTGTTGTTAGCAAGGTAGAAATGTCCGGTTGTGGGTTGCCTTCTACTAAGCCGTTGATTGTTCCGTTATTGAGAGGGCAGCCGGATTAACCTTTCGGTACGTGGTCTTGCAGATCCTCGGTCCAGTTCCTGTGCACTCATCGTCACTAACTCCGCTGTCGGCATTCTGACCTCCCCGAGCCTCCAAGAGACGTGCCCCCTCTGTCAGGATGTGAAAAAGCGGACATTTCTATCTGGGAGAAACCGGACATTACTAAATGGGCGCTACAGCCTCATTGCGTATAATGTATATTATGTTAAATATGTGACAGACATGGATTAAAGGCGGTATCCAGCACCCGGCCCCGGACGCCACCTACTCGTCGACGATCACGTCAAAGCCGCCAAAGATCATGCGTTTGCCATCGAACGGCGCGGACAGTGATTGCTCGGCTGTAACGGCAGTCCACCCATCGAGCAACTGCCTGACGGCCCGCTTGCCGGCGTTGACGATTACGGGCTCGATCCGGGAATGTCATGCCGGGCTCCAGCACGACGCCGGACCGGCGCGATTTCGCGAAACGCACCAATACCGGCAAGCCCGCCACTACCGGGCGGTTACTCGGCCCGTGAGCGAGATCAGCTTTCGGCTATGACGTCGTTGACAGCGACGATTCAATCAATGACTTAGGAGAAGGAATGACAAAAAAGAACCCCGAAAAAGGCTACATTGCCCTGCTGGGGTGGAGTCTCGGCGCGGTCGAGGCCGCGGACCGATTCGACCGGCGTTACGTCGTCGTCGCACCGCAGCGGGCTGAGCATTATTGCAAAAAAAACGACATTCCCTTCATCCCGTGGAATTCCAAACGCCTGAATGACAGGTCATTGGAAATCGCTGAACAGTTGAAGAAAGAAGGCGTCGACGTGGCGATTCCTTTGTTCGAGGAAACGGTTGGATGGGCCGGCGCCATCAAGCTCCGTCCTGATGGATAACCCCGCGCATGCACGGCCAGGCCGTGCTGTTCCGCGACAAGGCGCTGATGAAACGGCGCGCGCAGCTCGGCGGCATTCGTGTCGGTATTTTCGAGGAAGCGCATGAAAAGGACGATGTTGTTCGCTTCCTGCGACGCGTCAACCAGACGCTGTTGAAACTCGACGGCCGACCCGAAATCGTCCCGATCCGACCTGAAGCGCTTCGACCAGGGCAGAGCTGCCTCGGGCATCGCGTGCATACGCACCAGGAGGAAGCCAGCGCCATACCGGTATTCCGACTTCCCGCTCTTGATGGAAAGTCACCTGGACGGCATGGGAGTTTGCAGTCGAGGCCTGGGTCCACGACGGCAAGACAGCGCTTCCTACAGCACTCGTCTCCGAGTACGTCACGCTTGGCTATTCCGTTTTCGTGCCGGCAACTCCGGAACGCGAGAGCTGGCGCCAAGCCATCACGAAAGAGATCGAGAAGCTGATCGAAGACGTTTGACGTCGAGAGTTCGGCCAGATCTCATCCGGCAGTACTTCGTCACGAGCGACGGCTCGATGTATTTCGAGTGCAGGGCGGCTTACCGTTCGCCAGGTTGCGCGTTTTCGAGCTGCATCGAACGGGCCGGCGGTTTCAGAACGCGAGAACCAGGCATCAATGCTTGTATTCGACCCGAAGACTACCGAGGAGGAGATCCAGGCCTTTTTCCCGAAACCGGTTGTCGATGCGAAAGGCTATGCCGGCTGCTTTGGCGTCTATCCACGCCGCCGTGTCGTCAGCAAACTGGAGATTCCGAAGGAAACCGAAGATCACCCCTACTTCGACTCCCACGAACTGACGGCGCCGATGGAGGAAACGGTCACCAAGCGGACAGCGTTCGGCACCCACTGGGGTCTGGTCTTTTTCTTCGGTGACGATCCGCACAAGCTGCGCGACCTGCTCAAGGCGCAGGAAGATCTCGACTACTACGTGTGACCTGGCAGCCGGAGACTCGCGGCATGAAAGGCTGCCGCTTCGTCGACGGCAACGTAGCCCGGGTCGTCGGCCAGCACATCATCAGGCACGTCCCGCGGCGTTTGCCGGTGCAGCGCGGCGCACCACTGCGCGGTGGCGCTCTCGATGCCACCGCGTCGGCGTTGTACCCGCCTTCCAGGCACAGGATAACGCGGCCCTTCGAAAACTCGTCTGCGATATCACAGATACCCGTCGTCAATGCAGCATAGCCGCCCTCGTCCATGGCAAACGTCTGGTCCTGGTAATGCGCGTCGAATCCGGCGGAGACTATAATCAGGTCCGGCCGGAACTGTTCTGCGGCTGGCCGCACGATGTTACGCAACACGGCCAGCATCGTGGCATTCCCGCTGCCGGCGGGCAATGGCACGTTGAGCGTTCTCCCGAGGCCATCGCCCTGCCCTGTTTCATCAAGCTGGCCGGTACCGGGGTAAAACGGCGCCGCGCAGGGCGACCGCCAACAGACGGCGCATCAGGATCCGCATAGAAAATGTCCTGTGTTCCGTTGCCGTGGTGCAGGTCCCAGTCAAGGATCAGGATGCGCTGCAACCCGAGCGCTCTGGCATGCGCCGGCCAGCGACAGCGACGTTGTTGTAGATGCAAAAACCCATGGCCCGGCCGGCCAGCGCGCGATGGCCGGGCGGGCGCACGGCGCAGAAAGCCCGGCGCGCGTCACGGCCGTTGACGATCGCCTCGACCGCCGCCATCCCGGCACCCGCTGCAAGTTTCGCTGCCAGGACGCTCTCCGGAGACACGGCGGTCGTGTCAACGCTGAGCCAGCAGGACCGGCCGGCCAGGCTTTCAACGAAATCGACGTGCTCGCGGGTATGTACACGCGCGAGTTCGGCGACCCCGGCTGGTTCCGCTCCATTCCACGCAGTGCCGGCAATCGGCATTTCATACAGCCGGTCGAATAATCCCAGTGGAAGGCGTTGCGGCCGTTCCGGCGTGCTGCAGCATTCGTCGAGGTTCATGTCGGGGTAGATCGCCGCGAGCAGCGCCTTGACAGATTCCGTCCACTCCGGCCTGTTCGGAAATCCCACCCCATCGGGTTGTGGCCTGGCGTTCCATCGTCACAGACGAGGAGGACGTCGGCCGGCATATCAGCAAGCGTCGCCGTCGCGCCAGCGTTTGCCAGCTGCCCACCCTTCGGCAACTGCCTCGACTATGCGCTCAATCGCATCGTCAGGTACCGCCGCCACATCGCCGAGTTCAATCGACTTGTACCGGAACACGTACAATCGCATCAGGAACTGCTCGAACGGCAACGATGCCTCGCCTTCCAATTCGCCGTTGTCGCTTATCGACGTGGCTATGCCCTGGCCCCAGTTCTGGTCCGCTTGTCTCGATTCGGGTCGAAGAACACACCCGCCAGTCACCGGCGGGATCGCGTGCGATACGCTCTAGCAGATACGGCACGCCAACCAACAACAAACCCGGCATCCGGCATCCGCCCATGCGACACCGGCAAGGCTGCGCATAAACCAGGTCACGGTCACCGTTGTATTCCGGATGATAGGCGGCATAGAAGCAGCGGATGAATTGGTCGATGTTGCCGACCTCCTCGGTCTGCAGCGTCAAATGAGCGATGCGAAATCCTCGGTAGACCCACCAGCCGGTGAAACTCCGGATTGACCCAGCGGTGCCCGTCCTCACCGCGCCCGATCGTACGGCGGCTCATTTCCATGTAGATCTTGTCGAGGTGGGGCGTCAATACGAGAGACACCGGGTCAAGTTCGGTATGCAACTCCTCGGCGAGGCCGAATGTCAGCTCGCTGGAGCGGACAGCATCACCCTCGAAATGCATGACGACATCGTTTTCCATCGCAGCGGCACGCGATCAGCTCCAGCGGGTCAGCCGACGTCGTTATGCGACCACAGGCTGATCGCGCGGGCCGCCTGGCACGTCGGGTTATGTCCCTGGTCGACGCCGCGCGGCTGGCCCAGTACGCTGAGCGTGCCGGCCAGAAGCAATGCGTTGGCATCCGGCGGATCTTCCATCGGACTCGCCGCCTGCAACTGTGCGGCGACAGTCGGTTCGATGCGCGCAACCATGATGTGCCGGAGTCCTGGAGCAACCGGTTGAAAGAACAGAATGCCACGGTTCAGCAACCGCGACAGTCCGTAAATGCACCGCGCCGTCTCCGGCAGTACCGCGCGATGAATGATCTCAATAATAAGGCGCAGGTGTTCGTCGAGACTCGTCCGCCCGACATTATCCAGCGCCAGCGCGTCCGCCAGCAAGTGTGGATGCGTGTCAGCCAGATGATGCAACAGCGTTGCGTGCGACCGGCTGACCAGCCCGGTTTCGTCCATGCGCGTTCCGAAGGTGCGAGCCTCGTCCTTAAGCGTTGATTCGTCCAGTTCCCCGAGCGCATGCTTGTATTCACCGGTGCCGGGAGACTGGCGTGATAATACTGTCGGACCTTCGAGCGCATCGATCAAGCGGCGCGCATAGTCGTACTCGGCTTCAGCGCCGGGTGCCGCCCGCGCCGGAATGACGCGCGCCGCGCTTTGCAGCATGCCGGTTACGCGGCCCACCATGATCGGTCGCTGCAGCAGGACCCGTTCGCATTCCGCGGCAAGGGCGCCGATGATTCCGGATGTGCCCAGCTTGTCGAGCACAAACGTCATGTGCCGTTGCATGCGTTCCAGCTGACGGCACGTTCCAGCCTCGCGACTTCCGTCGCTTCCGGAAAAGGCAGGTCCAGGTTGCGCGCCACAACGTCCTCAAGGTAGGCGCGCGCCTCTTCCGGTGACATGGTCACTGGCGCCGCGTCGCCGCACGCGACAGCCAGCAGGCGCAGCTGACTGAGGCATTCGAGCGCCAGGTACATGCCGCTGCCGGTCAATGACCCGCGCGCCAGGCTGGCTTCAAGTTGTCTCGGGTCTTCCCAGTCACCACCAATGAACAGGCCCGCCGCATCGAACCGCGGTGCAAACTGATACATGGCCTCGATGCCGGCATCGCTCAGCAGCAGTTTCGAAGCCAGTGTAAACAGACGCTGCTGGTGAATACCTTTCGCGAACGGACGCGTCTCACCGAGCTTCTCGAGCGTATACCCGAACTCGGCGATCGTCTGCGCAATAAGATTATCGTTGATAGCGGCCGCCGGCCGCGGCGAAGAACTCATTCGTGTAACCCTAACACGCCTCCATCGACTGAATCGATATAGCCGTCTGCACTTTGTGCCGGTTACAGGTCAACGGCCGTGCCGCTTACGACGATGCCGCCATTTTCCGGCACCTCGACGTGCAGCAGGCTGGGCCGTCCCATGTCCTCACCCTGGCGGACGACAAAACTATGTGGCGCTTTGACCAGGCCGGCATCCCTCAGATAGCCCCCCAGAGCGGCAGCTGCAGCCCCGGTGGCCGGATCCTCGACCACACCGCCAACCGGGAACGGGTTGCGCGCATGAAAGACAGTTTTCGATTCGCGCCAGATGAGCTGTAGCGTCGTCAGATTCTCGGCCAGCATCAGTGCCTTCAGGCGCTCGAAATCGTAGTCGAGCGACGCGAGGCGTGCCCGGGTTGCGGCCGCCAGCACCAGGTGCCAGGCACCAGCGTACGCCCTGACTGGCGGAATTTCGGTGGCGAGTTCGCCGGCCTGCCAGTCCAGCGCCGCCAGCGCCTCGTGCAGTAGTGCATCCGGGACGGCTTCGTGCCGCGTCGCGACCGACACGAGCGCGGTTTCGAGCCGGCCGTCCTGCGTCCGGACCGTGACCGGCACCTCACCGACCGTCGTCTGCAGCCGGTACACGCCCTCGCCTCCGGCACGGCCCAGCACGACGCCCGACGCGATGGTTGCATGGCCGCAAAAAGTCACCTCTGCCTCCGGACTGAAATACCGGATCTCGCGCTCGTGCCCGGTAGCGGGTGCGATGAACGCAGTCTCCGAATAGCCGACCCCGGACGCAATACGCCGCATTTGGGCGCCCTCCGGCAAAATGTCCCCGACCCACACGCCCGCCGGATTGCCGCCTGCAGGGTCGCGGGTGAACGCCGCCAGTCGGTAGAGAGTGCCCTGTTGCATACATGCCGTCTTTGCCGATACGCGAGCATTATAGCGGCGCCGGTGCGGCCGGGCTGTATCCGGCAGCCTGCTCTTGAAAAATTCCGGACCGACCACACTCTGGAGTCAGGACGCGGATACGACCCCGCAACAACCACAGTGAAACCTGACAATCAGGAGGTAATGACCCATGGCATTAGTACGTTATGAACCATGGCGCGGAATGGGCCAGCTTCAGGAAGATATCAACCGCCTTCTCAGTAGCTGGGACAACAACGAGAGTTCGAGTGCCCTGGCGGACTGGGTGCCGAGCGTCGACATCAATGAGTATGACGACAGCTTCCAGCTGTTCGTCGATGTACCCGGCGTCGATCCGAAAGACGTCGAGATTACGCTGGATAGCGGTGTACTGACGATTGCCGGTGAACGCAACGTGATGAAGCACGCTGACAATGAAAACATGATCCAGCGCCGCACGGAACGCGCACGGGGACGTTTTTACCGTCGCTTCATTCTGCCGGATACCGTTGATGCAGATAACGTAAAAGCGAGCGATCGCAATGGCGTGCTGGAAATCTCAATTCCGAAGCAGGCCAAAGCACAACCACGCCGTATCGAAGTGGCTGCCTGAAGAAACTCGTTTAGCTAGTATGAGGGCAGGCCCGGGTTTGGGGCCTGCCTTTTTTTGTCTGCCGTTTGAGGCACTGAAGAGTTCGTGAATGCTGATACGCCTGTTACCGCTGATCACCGGCCTGCTGCCGATCGTCGCGATCCTGGCGTCATTCTTCATTGCCGTCGATGCAGGCCGCGTTCCGCCTTGTAATCCCTTTATCGACGGCTGCACGTCGATCAGCGCCACCGGCCGTTACCCTCCGGCCAGCTACCTGTTCCGGGCGGCCATGCTGCCGCAGTCCGTCCTGCTCGCGATATTCTGGCTGTTCAGTGCCGCATGGCTGCGCTCACTGGCGAGTGCTGCCGGCCAGGCGGACCGCCGGGAGGGCCGCACTATCGGCGCATTGGGCGTCGGCGGCGCACTGTGCCTGATCCTTTATGTGACATTTCTCGGCACGACCGAACCCTTTTACGAGTTCATGCGCCGCTTCGGCGTTTACCTGTACTTCCTGCTGACCGTGCTGGCGCAACTCGGCCTCGCGTTGCGGGTGCGGCCCCTCGCCGTAACTTTGGCGAACGAGCGCCTGCGGCTGCTCGCAAACTGCCAGCTCGGACTCGCGATCGTGCCGTTCCTGATCGGGATACTGAACCTGGTACTGAAAGCCGTATTGGCCGACCCGGACCCGGCTGAGAATGTCATCGAATGGTTCTTTGCGCTCTTGATGCAGGCCTGGTTCGTGCTGGCCTGGATGACGTGGCAAGCGACAGGCTTTAACGCAAGCTTCGCGATCCGTGATCCATCAGGACGCGGGCGTTGAGGCCCTTACGGGAACCTCGTCCTCGTCGTCATTGACACCGTAGTCGAGTACACCGGTTGCCATCATGTCCGACGATGCCCGGATTACCGACAGCTCCGTTTCCACGTCACGCAGCTTGACCTCGGATTTCAGGTTCTCGGTGGCCCTGTCACTGAGCTCGGCGCGCAGCTCGCGCGTCTTCTGCACGGAATCCTTCAGGTCCCGGCGCAGCTCCTCGATTTTTGCAGCCTGCTCGTCAATGGTTTTTTGCAGGCCCTTGGCAGCCGATTCGGCCTCCTTGAGGCTTTTCAGCTTATCCTCCACCTCGCTTTTCGTCTTGCCGAGGTCATTACGGGCAACACGCAGGTCAGCCTCCATCGAGCGGATGCGATCATCCCGGGGATCGCGCCTCGCCGGTTGCAGCTTGCGTCCGAAAAAGGCGCCGATCTTGCCGACCAGCCAGCCTGTCAGGAAGGCACCGCCGACCAAATACATGAGATTCTGCGGAGAGTCCTCGAACACCTGGGATTCCTGTATCGCGTACGTGTGGGCTAGATTATGCAGTTTTGGCGTGGAGAAAAGGACAAGGTTCTCACTCCGGGCAAGAGCGCGGGTCCCGCCCCCCCCGGCAGCGCCCGCGCCCGCGGTAATTCCGGCCCGTTGCGGCATTTGCAAACTACGAGTCCGAACGGATTATGTCAAAGCCTCCCGGGCAAGGTCCGGAAAGTCAGTAAACAGACCGTTGACACCGAGCGTGCGCGAAAACCAGTCCACCATATCGGCGAACGTCCCGAATCCGGGCGCCAACGCGTCGGCCCGAAACGTGTAGGGATGCACTGCCAGACCGGCCGCCTGTGCCCGCCGAGACCAGCCCGGTTGATACCGGCTCGCCCTCAATAGGCTCCAGCGCATAAAGCTGGCCGATCCACGGGCCAATACCGTCAACGGTTTCGGCGAGGGCGTGCAGACCCTCGTCCGTGATCAGGGCCTCATAGTCCGTGCTCGACTCCTGCCAGTCATTCTGGCCGATAAGCTGGATCAGGCGCAGCCGGCAGTCCAGCTCGTCGCGTATTCGCCTGAGCTCCGGCGCGTGGAAGCATTGCACAAAGACCGGATCGGCGGCGGTCCGGTAGCCGTAATGCAACAGCAGGTCGAGCAGCAGCCGGGCACTGTCGACGCCCTCGGCGCGGTGCCACTCGGGACTCTTGATTTCCGGATAAATGCCCACCGAACGGCCGGTAGACTTGTTCAGGCCCTGTATCAGCTGCAATTCCTCGTCCAGTGTATTGATACGGAACAGGCCGGAACGCGCCGGGAATCGCTGCGGAAACGCTGGCTTATCGGGCCCATCCGCCGTGTATCGCTCCCAGATACGCAAGGTGCGCAGCTCGGCGAGATCGAAATCACGCACGTAGTAGCGGCCGTTGTCACGGCACCGATCCGGGAAAACGTCAGCAACATCGCTGACGCGGTCGAGATGGATATCGTGCAGTACGATAAGGCGTCCGTCGCGGGACACAACCACATCCTGTTCCAGGTAATCGGCGCCCAGTCCGTAGGCCAGCGCCTTGGCGGCCAGTGTGTGTTCCGGCAGATAGCCGCTGGCGCCGCGGTGGGCAATGATCAGTGGCAGTGGTCGCCTCTTCGCCATGACACGGCTTCCCGGGATAACCGGCAGGCCTTCGGATAGCCACCGGAGTCGGAATTTACTTTATAAATATTAAGTAACTTTATGTTTTTTATAGGATTATGGGAAGTCTATGACATCCCATCGAGCAGTGTCTTCAAGCCGCGCCTGGCGACGGATCGCGTCCGCCATATCGCGATCATTCCACGCGATATGCTCCTTGACCCGCTCAGCCAGCTTGGGTGGTGTTTCAGTTATGCCGCCAAAGGGTCGAATGACAATCATTGGCTTGTCGTTGGCGTCGGCGACGTCCATCTGGAAGCGCACGAGGTCCGGATTCATCTCGAAATGCGTCGCCAGCACGACGACGGCCTCGGCTTCCTTGATCTGGGCGATCAGCTCGTCTTTCATCGCCTCCATGCCGCCGCCAGCCGGCATGTTTTCCGGCTTGCTGCAATTCAGGTAGAAAAACCGATCAACGCTTTCGAGAAACTCGAATACTCGCAGGTAGTCCGGATCTTCCTGGAACAGATGCGTAACGAACACGCGAATCGGATTTCTTTCAGACACCGCGGCAACCCCCTGGCCGAATCATACCGCCTAGTTTAGCGAATAGGTTCCGCCCATTACCACCTGCGATGGTCGCCGTCCGCAGTTCCCTTGCCACAGGGCTTTCGGTATCGTACGAAGGTCCGCCCTCCGGTCGACCCAGTTCCCACTCACAAGGCCTGCCCTGCCCTCCAGCACCCGATGCGCCTGCTCCTATACAATATCCGCTACGCTGTAGGCGCCGGCGCATCGATGCACGTACCGGTGCCCGGCGCAGGCTACCTGCTGGGCAACCAGACGGTGCTGCCGGACATCATCCGGTTTATCCAGCTGCAGGCGCCGGATATCGTCGGACTGATCGAGGTCGATACCGGATCCATACGCAGCCGCAACGTGAACCAGGCCGAAAAGATAGCGGCCGAACTGGGTATGAATTGGTATCGTTCGAAATCAAGTACGGGGAAGCGTCCATCAACCAGATGCTGCCGATCATTCGCAAGCAGGGGAATGCGTTTCTTGCATCGCCCAGGGTGCATGGAGAAACATTCCATTATTTCGATACCGGCATCAAGCGGCTGATAATTCAAATGGAAATGGAAGACTTTGCTGTTTTCCTGGTCCACCTGTCGTTGAAATACCGCCACCGCCACCTGCAACTGCGTCGCTTATACGACCTGATCAATGCCACGGAAAAACCGGTAATCGTCGCCGGCGACTTCAATACCTTCTGGGGCCAGAACGAGATTTACCTGTTTATGAAGGCGGCCGGCCTGCGCAGCGCCAATGTCGACGGTCTGCCGTCCTACCCGAGCCGGGCCCCGAGAAAGGAGCTGGACTTCATCCTTTACCAGGACGGCATCGCGGTGACCCATTTCGAGATACCGCACGTGCGGTATTCCGATCACCTGCCACTTATTTGCGATTTTGAAATCGCCTGACTGTCTCGAGGAAATCATGACTGATACGAACAACACCCCCGGCGAGCACTGGCATGCCGAAACGGACGCCGACGGTGTCGCGTGGCTCTGTATCGACAAGTCAGACGGCGGCGCCAACGTCCTGTCCGGCCCGGTATTGGAAGAACTTGCCGCTTTGCTCGAACCGATGCTCGAATCGGCGCCGAAGGCCGTCGTCATACATTCCGGCAAGAAGAACGGCTTCGTCATGGGTGCCGATATCAATGAGTTCAGGAAAATCAGCAACCCGGATGAAGCGTACGACCTGATCCGGCTCGGACAACAGGTGCTCGACCGTGTCGCCGATCTGCGCTGTCCAACAGTGGCAGTTATCAACGGTTATGCGCTGGGCGGCGGACTCGAACTTGCCATGGCGTGCGACTACCGGATTGCGATCGACAGTGACAAGCCGATCCTCGGTTTGCCGGAGGTTCAACTCGGCATCCATCCCGGTTTCGGCGGCACTGTGCGAGCGGTGCAGATTTGCGGCGTACGGCAGGCCATGCAACTCATGCTCACCGGAAAGTCGATCCGGGTCAGCAAGGGACATCGCATCGGCCTCGTCGATAAGATCGTGTCAGAAGATGGCTGGCGGCAGGCAGCCTGCGACATCGTCGCCAGCGGCCGTGATCGGGCGGGCGCTCCGCTGGTCGATCGCTTGCTCAACCTCGCACTGGTTCGGCCTGTTTTTGCCGTAATTTTGCGCAAACAGGTGGCACCACACGCCCGGCGCGAACATTATCCGGCGCCCTACGCCATTATCGACCTGTGGCAACGGCAGGGTGCATCAGGCGCAACGGCATACGAGGCCGAGGCGCGTTCCATTGCCGAACTGATGTGCACCCCTACTTCGCGCAATCTGGTCCGTGTGTTCTTCCTGCAGAATAAACTGAAGGCCCAGGGCGGCAAGTCGGGCGACAAGGTTGGCAAGGTCCATGTTGTAGGTGCCGGCGTCATGGGCGGCGATATCGCCGCATGGTGCGCGTTGCGCGGCCTGCATGTGACGCTTCAGGATCGCGAGGAAAAATATATTACACCGGCAATGGAACGAGCCGCGAAACTCTTCGCCAAAAAAATCCCGGACGAAGCTGAACGCAAGGCAACCACTGACCGGCTGACCGCCGATTTAGACGGCAAGGGCGCGGCCGATGCCGACTTGCTGATCGAAGTGATCTTTGAAGACCTGGACGCGAAAAAAGCGTTGTATGAAACGCTGGAAAAATCCATGAAGCCGGGTGCAATACTCGCAACCAACACATCCAGCCTGCGTTTGGAGGACCTGCGTACCGAATTGAAGGAACCGACCCGTTTCATCGGCCTGCACTTTTTCAATCCGGTCGCAAAACTGCCACTGATTGAAGTCGTGCACTGCGAGGATACGGACCAGGCGGTCATGGATACGGCCTTCGGTTTCGTCAAGGCAATTGGCAAGACGCCGCTGGCGTGCAAAAGCGCGCCGGGCTTCGTCGTCAACCGGTTGCTGGCGCCTTACATGGCCGAGGCCATGCACCTGGCACAGGACGGCGTAGCGCTTCCCGATATCGATCGTGCCGCGGGAGGATTTCGGCATGCCCATGGGCCCGGTCGAACTGGTGGACAGCGTCGGCATTGACGTGGCACTGAACGTGTCGCGCGTGCTCGGCGAGGCTTTTGGCAGGCCGGTACCTGACAAGCTCGAGGAAATGGTCGACGCAAAACAGCTTGGCCGCAAGTCCGGCCAGGGTTTTTACCGCTGGGAAGACGGCAAGGTAGAGAAGCCCGAGTCCCAGGGTTCAGGCGTGCCCGACGATATTGAGGACAGGCTGATGTTACCGATGGTCAACGAAGCCGTCGCATGCCTCAGCGAAGACATCGTCGCCTCGCCGGACCTTCTTGATGCCGGTGTGATCTTCGGTACTGGTTTCGCGCCGTTTCGTGGCGGGCCGCTGAAATACGCCCGGGACCGCGGCACCGACGAGGTCGTCCGGCGACTTGAAGATCTGGCGGCGCGCCACGGCGAGCGCTTTAAACCGCACCCGGGCTGGTCCGATCTGGAGGCCCGATTTGCGGCCAGTGACGGATAACCCCTTTGCAGTGCTAAACTGTGCGCCGCATCACGCTGTTCCGCAGCGGCGCTTTCAGCTGCCAACAAATTGAATGTAGAATAAGCACTTATACAGCAGGTGCCGCACGGCGACCGTGGACGACAGCAGCCAATATGGACAGGAAAAATAATGACCGCTGAGCGGCTAGATACCCAACTGCTCAAGAGATTCTCCCCCCTTGACGGCCTCAAACGCGACAACCTGGCAGCGCTTGCCGGGAAGGTGCAGATTCGTGAGCTGTCCCCGCAGCAGATCCTGTTCAAGGAAGGCGACGCGGAAAAGCGCACAGTGTATGTCGTGTCGGGCTCGCTGGAACTGCTTGATCAGGGCTCGGTATCCGAGATTATCGAGGGTGGCACCGAGTCGGCGCGCAACCCCGTAGCGCCTGTATTCCCGCGGCGCGTATCAGCAAGGGCACGCGATCGCGTCCAGTATATTTCGATCGACAGCGACCTGCTCGATGTCATGCTGACCTGGGACCAGACCGGATCGTACGAAGTTTCTGAACTGCAGGGCAGCGATGAAGTTGGCGGTGACTGGATGACGATGCTGCTGCAGACCAAGGCCTTTCACAAGATTCCGCCGGCGAACATCCAGGCGATCTTCATGCGCATGCAGCAGATCAACTACAAGTCCGGTGATGTCGTTCTGAAGCAAGGCACAGAGGGTGACTATTTTTATGTCCTGACACGCGGCAAATGCCTTGTCACGCGCGAGACACCCCTTAACAAGGACGGCATCAAGCTGGCCGAGTTGCACGTCGGGGATACATTTGGCGAAGAAGCGCTGATATCCGATGCCAAGCGCAATGCAACGGTGACCATGTTGACCGACGGCGCCGTCATGCGGCTGGGCAAGGAAGATTTCAAGCGGCTGCTCAATGAACCGATGCTGGATTGGGTTTCAATCGAGGAAGGCCAGAAGATTGTCGATGACGGCGGAAAATGGCTCGACGTCAGGCTGCCCAGCGAATTCGAAAACCATCACCAGCCGGGCGCCATCAATATTCCGCTGTACTTCATCCGGCTGAAAATCAATACGCTGGACCCGAATACCCGGTACGTCGTTTGTTGCGACACGGGACGGCGCAGTTCAGCGGGAGCCTATATCCTCAGTGAGCGCGGCTTCAATGCCTACGTGCTGAAGGGCGGCATCAATACCCAGCAACGCTAGGCTCTCTGTCTTCTTTAATTGGCGGACCGCGCGCGCCGCACCCGGTACCCCCTGCCGGGAGCCCTTTGAAGGAATGGCTCCCTGCGGTCCGCTTTATTTCCATCAAAGGGCTCCCGGCAGGGGGTACCGGCGCTCCTCTGTCGCTGCTAGTTACTTCGGCAAGGTTCCGTTGGCACGATGTCGGATTATTCATGAACCGCACAATGGCAGGGGCGGAGGTGTACCCCGGGGAGGGCTTTTCAGGGCTGTGCCGGACACGGACGTCCGGCACAGAGCGTACAGGGACGTATTCACAGCGTCCCTGAAAAGCCCTCCCCGGGGTGCGCCTCCGCCTACCACCCAAAGCCAAACGTTCATGAATAATCCGGGACGGGAGGCCGAAAAGACTTTGCTCTACATTGTGTGCGTAGGTTTGTCGCCACCGAGGGCGCCGGCCAGGTAATTTTCGATTTTCTTCTGTGTGTTGCCCTGGTCCTGGTCGCTGAACTGTACACCGATGCCGGCAGTGCGTTTGCCCTGCGCGCCTTTCGGTGTCATCCAGATGACGGTGCCCGCAACCGGGATCTTCTCTTCCTCGCCCATCAGGTTCAGCAGCATGAATACTTCGTCACCAAGGCGGTACGAGCTGTTCGTCGGAATGAACAGGCCGCCGTTGATGACGTACGGCATATAAGCAAGGTACAGCGCACTCTTGTCCTTGATTGTCAGTGTTAGCAGGCCGGGCTTCGTCATCGAACTACTGCGCTCCCAATAATTGCAATCTGGCGGTGCTTTGCGCGCCAGGCCGGCAATGCGCCAGCCCTTCCGCCCAGTCGATCAGCAGGCTTTCCAGGGTCAACTGCAGGTTAAAGGAACCCGCCGCCTGGCCTTTCAGCCCATTTATCATGTCTAGATAGCAAAACAGGTTTCGGCTGTCCATGCGCTGCTCCACAGATTCTTTCATTGGCGTCTTCCCGGCCATCGCAACACCGCCGGATGCACGGACGATCCGGTGCCGGACCTGGCGCCCGAGCCAGTCCAGGACAAAGTCCGGCTTGTGCTTTGCCCAGCGTTCGGCAACATCTATCGGCGATGCCTGCCGGCCAGCAACCGCGGCCAGGTCGCGCGCCATGACCGCGGTCTCATCAAGCCGGTCGAGGGCACTGATTGCCGCGAGCGGCGCGCCGCCGGCCTCTTGCAACGCTGCCGGCCACGCGGCACCGGGCCTGATGCCATCCAGCCATGCCAGCGCCGTGGCCTCATCAGGGCAGCGGCACGGCCATGCGCTGGCAACGGCTGAATATCGTTGCCGGCAGCCAGCCGCGCCGGTCCGCGATCAACAGGATCAGCGCGTCGCCCGGCGGTTCTTCCAGCGTTTTCAGCAGACTGTTGGCCGCGCTGGCGGTCATGGCATTTGCCGGGTCGATCACGGCGACCTTGCCGCCCCCGTCGTGGCTCGTCAGGCTCAGTTCGCCGACCAGTTCGCGGATCTGATCGACACCGATTACCTGCTTTTCCGGCAGTGGCGTCAGCCAGTAGAGATCAGGGTGAACGGGCTGTGTCAGCGGGTACACGGGCCGGGGGCCCACGTTGCCGGTGTTCAGGGCGCGCTGTGCCAGCCAGGCGGCGGCGCAGCGCTTGCCGACTCCGGCACTGCCGATCAGCATGACGGCATGCGGCACGCGGCCTTGCTCCTGCTGGCGCATCCACCGGCCAATTACCTCGTCAAGCCACGGAATTTCCATCATGGGCCGGCACCGGCGGACAACAGCGGCTCGACAGCGGCCTTGATGGCGGCCTGTATCTGGCCGAGATCGCGGTTTGCGTCGATGACCGCAAAACGCCCGGGTTCGTCACGGGCGAGTTGCAGGTAACCGTTGCGCACGCGAGCGTGGAATTCGTCCTGTTCCGACTCCATGCGATCGGCAGCACCGCGTTGGGCGGCGCGCGTTCGACCGACATTCGGCGGCGCATCCAGCAGGACCGTGAGATCCGGTTGCAGGCCATCATGAACCCACTCAGCCAGTGTTTCGATACGGGACCGGTCGAGGCGCCGGCCGCTGCCCTGGTAGGCGTGCGTTGCATCGGTGAAGCGGTCGCAAATCACCCACTCCCCGGCATCCAGCGCCGGCATAATCGTGTTGTTAATATTGAGCGAGCGCGACGCAAAGAACAGCAGCAGTTCGGCCAGATCCGGTAATGGCTCATCGCCGTGCTCGAGCAGCAAGGTGCGGATGCGCTCCGCCATCGGCGTGCCGCCCGGTTCCCGCGTCAGCCGGACAGTCACGCCACGCGCCTTGAGCAAGGATGCCAGCCAGGCAATATTGGTCGACTTGCCGACGCCCTCGCCCCCTTCGACAGTTATGAAACGGCCGCGATGCATTACTGGCCATTCCCCGCTTGACGCAGGCGCTGGAGATAGACGCGGACAGCGTCATTGTGTTCTTCGATCGTGTCGGAAAACCGGTGACTGCCATCGCCGAGGCCTGTTGCGACAAAGTACAGCTCGGTGCCGTCAGCAGGATTCAACGCTGCATGAATTGCAGCGCGCCCGGCAAGTGCAATGGGTGTGGGCGGCAAGCCGCCTCGCCGATAGGTATTGTAATCCGTGTACGACTGCAGGTGCTGCCGGGTCAGGTTGCCGTCGAACTCGTCGCCAAGCCCGTAAATCACCGTCGGGTCGGTCTGCAACCTCATGCCTTGCTCGAGACGGCGCACGAAAACACCCGCGATCCGCGCGCGCTCGTCAGCCCGCCCCGTTTCCTTCTCGATGATGGACGCCAGGATCAGGGCCTCATACGGGGATTCCAATGGCAGCCCTGTCGCGCGCGATTCCCACTCATCGGCCAGCGCTGCCTCGAGCAACGCATAGGCCTGCCGCAGAATGTCGCGATCCGGCGTGCCGCGCGGAAAATGATAGGTTTCCGGGAGGAACAGGCCTTCCGGATGGTCATAGCCGGCACCGATCGCCTCCAGCAATTCTGGCCAGTCGGCATCCGTCATTGTCTGGCTGAGCGCCGGATGGTTCGCAAGTGCCTGCAACAGCTCACGCACATTCCAGCCTTCCACTATGGTCAGCGCGTGCAGCTCCACGTCACCGGCTACGAACTTGCGCAGCAGGCTTTTGGACGTCAGCCCCGGATCCAGACGGTATTCACCGGCCTTGATCGCCGCCTGGCCGCTCAGCTGGCCATACCAGCGCAACAGTCGCGGATGCGAAATGATGCCGTCTACGGACAGCTGCTCACTGACCCGGGCAAGCCCTGTGCCCGGCTCAATGCCGAACGCCGCGCCCTCCGACGGGAGCGTCAGTGGCTGCTCGAGCAAACGGTTCCCGTACCACCCGGCACCGACCGCCACTGCAATACCCACTGCGGTTATGATAGCGAGAAATTTAAGCAACCGTTTCATGCCTGCAATAGTGCCAGATTAACGGCGCCTGGCGAGTATCGAAAACCGGTTGCGGATCTGAAAATGCGGCCCCGGCACCAGCGCTGTCAGCGCAATGCCCTGAATACCAGGCTGCCGTTCGTGCCGCCGAAGCCAAAGGAATTGGTCACGACGGTATCGACCTTCGTGTCGCGTGCCGCGTTTGGTACGTAGTCCAGATCACAGGCCGGGTCCGGATCGTGCAGATTGATCGTCGGCGGAACAACCTGGTCGCGAATCGCCAGCACGGAAAAAATTGCTTCGACCGCCCCCGCCGCGCCAAGCAGATGGCCGGTGCACGATTTCGTCGAGCTTACGGCCAGTGATTTTGCCGCATCTCCGAATGCGCGCCGGATGGCGACCGTTTCGCCGACGTCACCAACCGGGGTGGACGTGCCATGCGCATTAAGATAATCGACCTCGTCGGGTGCAACCTGCGCGTCATTCAGCGCTGCAACCATGCACTTGCGCGCGCCCTCCCCGTCTTCGGGCGGCGCCGTAATATGAAAGGCATCGCCGCTCATTCCAAAACCGACGAGCTCCGCATAGATACGTGCGCCGCGCGCACGAGCGAATTCATATTCTTCAAGGATCACGCAGCCGGCACCGTTGCTCAACACGAACCCATCGCGGCCACGGTCAAAGGGGCGGCTGGCACCTTCAGGATCGTCATTGCGCGTCGACATCGCGCGAGCCGCGCAGAAACCGGCAATAGCGAGCGGCGTCGTTGCATATTCCGCACCACCCGCAAGCATGACGTCGGCATCCCCGTAGGCAATCGTGCGTCCGGCAATGCCGATGCAGTGTGTCGCCGTCGTACACGCGGTAACGATCGACAGGTTCGGCCCGGTAATGTTGCGCATGATGCTGACATTGCCGGAAATCATATTGATGATGCTGCCGGGAATGAAGGGCGACACCTTGCGCGGTCCGCCCTGCAGTAGCTTGTTGCGATTCAGCTCGATCGTATCGAGGCCACCGATACCGGCGCCCATCGCAACACCGATGCGGTGCCCGTTCTCATCGTTTACTTCAAGAGCCGCATCCTCCATCGCGTCGACACAGGCAGCAATGCCGTAATGCATGAAAGTATCCATCTTGCGCGCTTCCTTGGGCGCGAGATAGGCGGATACTTCAAAGTCAGTGACCTGACCGGCAATCTGTGTGCTGAACGCGGCAGGATCGAAGACATCAATGCGCCGAATACCGGAGCTGCCTTCCCGGATATTGTCCCAGGCCCGCTCCAGCTTGCTGCCGACCGGGGACACGATCCCCATGCCAGTGACAACGACTCGACGCTTCCGGGACGCGGACATCTCAGGGCCTGCGGACTAACGATCTCGGCCACGAAGCACGGCTTTGGTGCCGCGCTCCGCGCGTTGATCAGGACTCGTTGCGGCGAGCAGTGACGAAATCGATAGCTTGCTGGACCGTTGTTATTTTCTCGGCTTCTTCATCGGGAATTTCGGTTTCAAATTCCTCTTCCAGCGCCATCACCAGTTCCACGGTATCGAGCGAATCGGCACCCAGGTCGTCGACAAAGGAGGCATTGTTGGTGACTTCTTCTTCCTTGACGCCCAGTTGTTCTGCGACGATACCCTTAACTTGTTCTTCAATACTGCTCATAGTGCTCGCTTCTCCTCAGAAGTGACTGCATTTTATTTTCCGGGCGCGTTAGTCCCGCGAAACTCAGAGTGCCTTGACGAGGACTTTCTGCGCTCCGTGACAGCACCCGCTGGAGCCGCCTTGCACGCGTAAGTCATTGATAATTCTAGCCCCGGCATTGCCGTGGGTCGGTATTGTAAGTGAAAGAACCATGGCAATCTACAACTGCCGGCACCCGTGGCAAACCCGCGCATGGCGCGCTCCCGGGCCGCGCCGCTCCCGCCGCATTAAGCCCTTGTTTTAAATCACAACATGAACGCTGGCCCTGGCCTCAATCCATCAACATACCGCCATTGACATGCAACGTCTCACCGGTGATATACGCAGCTGCATCCGACGCAAGAAAGGTCACCGCAGCCGCAATATCCTGGGCCAGGCCGAGACGTCCGAGCGGCACCTGCGCCAGCAACGCCGTGCGCTGCTCGTCCGGTAAATCCCGTGTCATATCGGTATCGATGAAGCCCGGGGCAACGACGTTGACGGTAATGTTCCGTGCGCCCAGTTCGCGGGCGAGCGATTTGGAAAACCCGATGATGCCGGCCTTGGCGGCCGCATAATTGGCCTGGCCGGCATTACCCATGATGCCGATAACGGACGCAATGTTGATAATTCGGCCATGCCGCGCTTTCACCATGCCGCGCACGCTGCTTTTGCAAACGCGGTAGACGCCGGAAAGGTTGGTCGACAGCACGTCGTCCCATTCCTCGGCCTTCATTCGCATCAGGAGGTTGTCGCGCGTTATACCGGCATTGTTTACGATGATTGTCGGCGCACCGTCTTCCTTGCCGATGCGGCTTAACAACGCATCGACAGAGCCTGTGTCCGAGACGTCCAGCACTTCACCGCGCCCGCCCGCTCCCAGCGATTCCGTAATCGCATCGGCACCGCGCTGGCTCGGTAGCCGTGCCGATAACCATGGCACCGGCACCGGCCAGCGATGCCGCGATCGCGGCGCCTATACCCCGCGATGCGCCCGTTACCAGGGCGATTTGTCCATCCAGCAATTTGCTGTCGAATACCTTGGTCATTATCACTCCATACTCATTTCAGGTCAGGACTGGCTGGCGTCAATGGCTTTTTGCAAAGATTCCGGGTCGTCGATGCCGATGCCCGTCACGTTCCGGTCAATTCTTTTCAGGAGGCCGGTCAGGACTTTCCCGGGCCCGCACTCGAGGATACATCCGGCGCCCGCCGCGACCAGCGTTTGCACGGTTTCGACCCATCGCACCGGGTTGTGGAGTTGCCGCACGAGCCCGTCCCGAATCTGGCTGGCATCCTTGTAAATTGCGACATCCACATTGTTCACCACCGGAACTCGCGGTGGGGAAATCGGTGTTTCAGCAAGCTTCGGTGCGAGCCTGTCAGCGGCCCGAATCATCAATTCGCAGTGCGACGGTACGCTGACCGGCAGCAGCATGGCTCGCCGTGCCCCTGCCGCTTTCGCCTGTTCCACAGCCCGTTCGACAGCGGCCCGGTCGCCGGCGATGACCACCTGGCCGGGTGAATTGAAATTTACGGCGCTGACTACCTGTCCTTCCGCCGCCCTGCGACAAACGTCGATCACCGCGTCGTCGTCGAGCCCGAGTATCGCCGCCATTCCCCCACTGCCCTCCGGCACTGCCTGCTGCATCAGCTCGGCACGTTGCCGTACGAGAGTTACGGCATCGGCGAAGTCCAGTGCGCCGGCACATACGAGTGCTGAGTATTCGCCAAGGCTGTGGCCGGCAAGTATCGCAGGTTCGATGCCGCCGGCGGCTTGCCAGGCGCGCCACGCGGAAACGCCGGCGGCCAGCATCGCGGGCTGCGTGATTAACGTCCGGTCCAGTTCTTCGTGGGGCCCGCTCTGTACCAGCGCCCAAAGATCAAGACCGAGGACGTCACTCGCTTCCCGGTAGGTCTGCTCTACCACCGGGTACTCGCTGGCAAGCGATTTTTGCATGCCGGGGGACTGCGATCCCTGGCCCGGGAAAACAATGGCAAATGTCACGTCGGGTCTCCATTGTCGACGATAAAAATTGGTGTACGCGAACTACAGCTGTGCATGATGCCGACCGTTGTACCGGATCGCCAGCAGGGCCGCGACCCCGCCGGCCAGGGCACCATAGAGGTGTGCATTGACGACCACCGCGCCGCCTGCCGAGCTTTCCGAACCAGGCATTGCGCCAAAGAGTTGCTCATAGGCGAGTTTCGCGGCAAGCAGTAGCAGCAGAAGCGGAACTTCAATACGAGACTGGCTCCACGTACCGACGAGACCCGCTACCAGCAAGCCGTGCAACACACCCGAGAGACCAACGTACCAGAGCAGCTGCGTATCAATAAACCAGAAGCCGGCGTCTATGCCGACCATCACTACCGCAGTGATCAAAAGCCATTGCGACGGGCGAAATGACCGGCTAACCAGCAGCCATATCAGCAGCAGGGCCGTGACGTTCATGGCGAAGTGCGACCATCCAAGGTGCACCAAATGGCCGCTTGCGAGCCGCCACAGTTCTCCTGCACCGATGTCCGGCCGGCTGTACCTGAGCGCGGTGCGCACGGTTTCGCCGCCCAACTCCGCGGCAAGGCTCAATGCCCCGATCGTGAACGGCAACCACCAGGCGCGTGCCAGCACCGGCAGTCGCGGAACACGACTTGCATCGTCTTGGTCTAACCCCATGTTTGTTATACTGACGTTTATTCAGACAGCCAGTCAATCAAGCCCTGCCCCCTATACCGGGGTACGGCCCAGTGGAGTATCCCAAAGTGCAACGAATGAGCGCCAGTCGCAGGCAGCGCCAACACGGTTTTACCCTGATCGAAATCATGGTTGTGGTCATCATACTCGGGATACTCGCCGCCATCGTCGCGCCGAACGTAATCGGCCGCGTTGGCGATGCGCAGGTGGCTGCCGCAAAGCAGGATATCCGGGGCATTGAGAATGCACTCAAGTTCTACCGGCTTGACAACTTTGCCTATCCGACGACTGAACAAGGCCTCGAGGCCCTGGTGACCCGACCAGCGGACCCGTCGATCCGCAACTGGAAACAGGGTGGTTATCTTGACCGGCTGCCGAAAGATCCGTGGGGCAATCCCTACCAGTTCCTGAATCCGGGCCAGAATTCCGAGATTGATATTTATACGTTCGGCCGTGACGGCCGCCCCGGCGGCGAAGGCGAAGATGCCGACATCGGCAACTGGGATATTGATTAGCGGAACCTTATGGTCTTCCGGCCACAAAGTTGCGGCACTTCGCGATGCAATGCGTTCACGCTGATCGAACTGCTCGTCGTGGTCATTATCGTCGGCATCGTCAGCTCTATTGCGCTGCTGTCGCTGGGGCTCGTCGGCGACGACCGGGTGCTGCGCCAGGAAGCCCGCCGCATGACCTCGTTGATAGAACTCGCCGCGGACGAAGCGGTGTTGCAGGGCCGGGACTTCGGACTTGAAATCATGCAATCCGGCTACCGATTTGTCGAACATGATCCGCTCCTGGACCGGTGGAACGCGATGCAGGGTGACGAATTACTGCGGCAACGGACCCTGGACGAAGGTCTCGAATTCGAACTATATATCGAGGATCGCCGCGTTGAACTCAATGCCCAACCGGCAGCGACAGGCGATGCCGACGACGCCGGCGATCAAAATGCTCCCGACTACGCGCCCCATGCGCTGATGTTGTCCAGCGGTGAGATTTCACCCTTCCAGATTCAGCTTACCCGTCCGAGCGACCGCAGCAGCGTGCAGGTTACTGTCAGCGCGGGCGGCGACATTTCGATCGGTGATGAAGACGAACGCCGCGACTGATATCAGGCCTCGCGTCGCCGGCTTCACACTGATCGAAGTGATGGTTGCGCTGGCCATCGTATCGATTTCCCTGGCGGCGGTTGCCGCCGCGGTCAGTCAGATGGTCGATGCTGCCAGCGCCATGCAGCAACGCACCTATGCCAGCTGGATCGCGCAAAACAAGATTGCAGAAATGCGGCTCGCCAACGTCATTCCGAGCGTCAGTGAAACGAGCGGTGAAGAGCTATATGCCGGGCAGGAGTGGGCATGGTCCGCAACGGTCTCGGAAACCGGCGTCGAAAACCTCTACCGCGTCGATGTCGAGGTTTCACTGGCAGGCGCTGAATCGTCTATTCGCACGGTGTCCGGGTTTATCGGCGAACCGGTCATGCCCGGGCTCGCCAACTCAACGTGGAGCACCACGCTGCCCGAAACCGGAGCCGAAGAATGAAGGGGCATGCCGGCGAGCGCGCGTTTACGCTGATCGAAGTACTTGTTGCGCTGGCGATCTTTGCGATCCTGTCGGCGCTCGCGTACGGAACCCTGAACCAGACACTGATGGGTGCAGAAACGCTCGGCGATCGCATGGATCGGCTGCAGGCACTACAGCGCACGGTGCGCTATGTCGAGCAGGATTTCATGCAACTGGCACCACGGCCCGTTCGTGAGGAACTCGGCGACAATTACAGACCGGCGCTGTACACGTCACTCGAGACAGGGTTTGCGCTCGAGCTGACGCGCGCGGGCTGGAACAATCCGGCCGGTATGCCCCGCGGCACGTTGCAACGCGTTGCCTGGCGCGTTGAAGATGACGTATTGCAACGCTATTACTGGAATGTTCTCGACCGGACGCTGGCCAATGAGCCCGCCATAGTCGACGTACTCGATGGCATTGAAAGTCTCGAGTTTCGCTTTATGACCGACAATGGCGCCTGGTCGGCTGAATGGCCACCACAGGACCGCCCGGGACCACTGGGTCTGCGTATGCGCCCGCGCGCCGTCGAACTGATACTGACGCTTGTCAATGAAGGTGAAATACGGCGCCTGATCGAGATAGCACCGTGAGATATTCGAGCCAGGTCAGGATCCGCGCTTCACGGGGTGTGGCGATGATCACCGCGATGCTGATTACGGCGCTCGCCGCAATCGTCGCGGCCAATCTCGCGTGGGACAATGCGCTCGACGTTCGACGCACGATGGTCCTGCTGAACCGCGACCAGGCGATGCAGGTTGCACTCGGTGCCGAGAGCTGGGTTGCCTCGATATTGCGGCAGGATCTGCAGGACAACCAGACCGATCATCTCGGTGAAATCTGGGCGTCGGAATTGCCCGGTTTACCCATCGAGGGCGGTGAGGTCTTCGGCACGATCGAAGACCTGCAGGGACGCTTCAATATCAATAACCTGATCGACGGCAACGGCAAAACCGATGAAGACATGCTGGAACAATTCCGCCGGCTGCTCCGATCATTGTCGCTGGACCCGCGGTTTGCCGGCCTGGCCGTGGACTGGATTGACAGCGACCGCGATGCCTCGTTTCCGGACGGCGCGGAGGATGGCATCTATACTGCCTTCACGCCGGCGTATCGCCCGCCCAACCTGACATTGACGACTGCGAGCGAACTGGCGGCACTCGAAGGCATGGACAGGGAGACATTCTCGGTACTCGCTCCCCACATCACTGCATTGCCCGCGGGTACCGCCGTCAACGTCAATACCGCGACGCCCGCCGTCCTCCAGTCGCTCGATGAGAACATCAGCAGCGCAGACGTGGAAGGCTTGCTCGGCGAGCGCGAAGCCGCCGGGTTTTCGGATGTCCGGACGTCGTTCCAATCATTGGTAACGCCGGCCGTCGCCAATGAACTGGCTGAGTCGAGCAACTACTTTCAATTGAAGGTCGTGGTCCGTGTTGATACCGTTCGCGTCACCCTATTCAGTACACTGTATCGATCGCCGCGGGGCGATGTCGCGGCCATATCACGCAGCTTTGGAAGTTCCTGATGCCCTGCCCCCGCAATTCGCATACAGTAAGGGCTTTGATCAGGGCTCGATATTGATGGCGGAATACCTCGTAATCCGGCTGCCCGCCGACGCCGGCGACTCCGCCCACTGGATTGCCGTCGACTCCGACGGGACGCGCCGCGGCCCGCCGGTCGCGGGTCCGCTGGCCGAAGCCGCCGCCGATAGCCGCGATCGCAAGGTCATCGTCCTCGTGCCCGGTGCTGACGTGCTGACAACCAGCGTCGACCTGCCCGTCAAGGCGGGTGCGCGGCTGCACGCCGCGCTGCCCTATGCGCTCGAGGAATCGGTCGCTGAAGACGTTGAGCAGTTACACTTTGCCGCCGGCACGCGGCGTGACCAGGGCCGCACGCCGGTCGCAGTTGTCAGCCGCGGGTTGATGGATGACTGGCTTGCACGCCTGGTCGATGCCGGTATCGACGCCACGAAACTGATACCGGAATACCACGGCCTTGCGCGTATACCGGGCACGATCAGCCTCATGCTCGACGACGGGCTCGTGTTTATCAATGACGGCGATGATACCGAACTCGTGATGCAGGATATGGCGCCCGGCGATGCGCTGGTCGCCATCGGCGCACTCGATGAGACACCGGTTGGTGATGAAGAAGACGACGCCGGTGATGCTGCGCCGCGCGCCCCTCGACACCTTCTGGCCTGGTGTGCGCCGGCGGATGACGAGCGGTTTCAGCACGACTGGAATGCGCTCCGTCATGAACTTGACAGCGTCGACATCAAGCTGCTGCCGGACGGCGCGTTGCCGCGGCTTGCGGCAACTGTCGCGACCGGCGCCGGTATAAACCTGTTGCAGGGTCAATACGGCCCCAAGGCCGAGTACAGCGGCATGCTTGCACCATGGCGGCATGCCGCGATGCTGCTGCTCGCGCTACTCGTCGTTGCTACCGGCGCCAAGGCGGTAAATGTCTACACTCTTAGTCAGCAGGAGTCGTTGCTGCGGGACCAGTTCCAGAGCGACTACCAGCAGATTGCTCCCGGAGCACCGGCCGTCGAGGATCCATTGCGGCTGGTTGCCTCGCTGCGATCACGGGCTGGCGGCGGCAGTGGAACGTCACAGGTACTCTTGCAGGCTCTCGGCCAGTTGAGCAAAGCCACGACGCAGAACAGTGACGCTCGCATTGAAGCCATCAGTTTCCGTTCCGGAATTGTCGACGTGCGATTGACGGCGCCCAATGTTTCAGTCCTTGATGGCATACGCCGGACTGTCGACGAGAGCGGCAACTTCAAGGCACGCATCCAGTCGACCGACCAGGTCGACGATCGCGTCAACAGCCGTATCCAGATCCAGGCACGATGACGATGAAAGACTGGTTTGAATCGCTTGATCCCCGTGAACGTCTGATGGTTGCTGTAGCCGGCATATTTGCCACGTTCGCGATCTTCTGGCTTGCGCTCTGGTTGCCCCTGGATCGCAGCCAGGAAAATCTCCAGTCGCGCATTGACAACTGGCAGACCTCAATCGCAGAACTCAGGCCTCTGGTCGGCACGATTCAGGCTGGCGGCAGCGCGCCCGACGTCGCGAATCGTACCCAGTCGCTGGTCGTGATTGTCGACAATACCTTGCGGGCACGAAATTTATACAGCGCATTGCAGCGCAGCCAGCCGACAGCCACCGACGGCATTCGTGTCGAGTTCGAGAACGCCGTCTTCGACGATCTTGTGCTGTGGCTCGGCGAACTCGGAAGTCAGTTCGGGCTGCAAGTGGAATCAGCGAGTATCTCGCTTGCATCCGGCGGTGAACGCGGACGCGTCAACGCTTCCGTCAGCCTGGCACGCTGACGTCGATATGAAAGCAGTGAAGCGCATCATCGCCATAGGCGCGGCAACGTTTGCCGTAGCACTTATTATCCTGTTTCCAGCCCGCGTACTGTACCAGTGGGCAGCACCTGACAATGTCCAGGTCAACGGCATTTCCGGAACGATATGGAACGGCCGTGCTGCCGAGGGCACAGTTTCCGGTGTTTATTTCCGCAATCTCGACTGGCAGTTTCGTCCGCTGGCACTGGCACGCGGCCTGCTCGCCTACCGCGTGCGCCTCGAGCCGGCAGGCGGCTTCGTCGAGGGCGAAGCCGGCGTCTCGTTTGGCGGCAACGTCGTGGTGAGGAATCTCAACGCAGCCCTGTCGCTCGGCCAAGCGGTCCAGGTCGCTCTGATGAGCGGCGTCAACGCCGAGATAACGCTGCAGCTAGACCGGCTCGAACTGGAAGACGGCTGGCCGACACAAATCCTCGGCACCGCCAGAGTCTCGGACCTCTTTATCCGCAACTTGTCTCCGACGCCTCTCGGCAGCTACGAGGCCGAGTTTCAACCGGGCGAGGACGCTATCGTCGCCACGATTAAAGACATCTCGGGGGTACTTGAACTCGCGGGCACATTGCGCCTCACGCCGGAAAGAAACTATTCGTTAATAGGGCGAGTCGGCGCAACGAACAATGCACCATCATCAGTCACCCGACAATTGCAACTGCTCGGCTCGCCCGATTCACGCGGCCTGCGCGAATTCCGTTTAGAGGGCTCGCTGTAGTTTCACCGGACTGATTGTTGCGGCGTTCTAACCAACGCACAATGGTAGTTGCTCTCAATAAGGAGCGCCGGTACCCCCTGCCAGGACCCCTTTGGAGGAAATAAAGCGGACCGAAGGGAGCCATTCCTCCAAAGGGGTCCTGGCAGGGGGTACCGGCGCGGCGGCAGCGGTCCATTCCCGAATAGAAATCGAACCAAAGGCAGCCCATTCCTCCCAAGGACTCTGCGCACACGCTACCGATGCGACGCAAAAATAAATGCAATCGAGGCTTGCCCCGTCACTCAACTTCAACGAAACGCTGCAGCAACGGAAAGTAAAGTGCAGTTCGGGTCGGCATCTCGCTAAATGCCTGGTAGATGCGCTGGTAGCGCCTGAGCTGAGCACGATACCGTTCCACTTCCTGTGCAATAAAGCCTGGCAAATCACCACCTTCGTGAGTGCTGGTCTTGTAGTCCACGATCCAGTGCAGGTCACCCTCATGGCGCACCCGATCGATAACCACATTCACAATCGTGCCGTGCGAGTAACCGGTAAGCCGTAACTCGGCATCACCCTGTGCCGACAGCAGCCAGCGGCCCGTCGCATCCAATAGCGTGCGATTCACCGCGCTCTCGACGCGATCCCATACGTCTTCGAGGTCCGTATCCGCGACACCCAGCGCCATCGCCCAGCGGCGGGAGATGGCACGCGCACCATCAGGCAACGATTGAGGCAATGGTTGCATCCCGCTCAGTCTGTGCAGCCACCGATGCACGATGGTGCCGGCATGACGTGCCGCGCTTCCCACCCAGTAATATTGCACTTCCTGGTCCGCCGGGGCCGCCGCCAGATCCGATGCTTGTCCGGGAACGGGTGGCAATGCCGGGACTTGCCAGGGCGTTGCCAAACGGCATGCTACCGGCTCCGCGAGCATACTGCCGGTATCTTCTTCCGGATCCTTCGTATCGAGCACGGATTCAGTGCAGTGCGCCTCGAACTGCGCCTCCAGTATCGGCCACAAGTGGTACAGCAAACTACCGGTCGGTGGCTTGCGCAGTGCCCGCTGCTTGCGATCGACACCGACCGAACCAACCAGGTGCAGTGAATGCCGCGCGCGCGTACACGCAACGTAGAGCAGCCGGTCAAGCTCCAGGCACTCGGCATCCCGCGCCGTAGCCTCGATAAACCGGTACAACGGGTCCTTTTCGACGGCTGCGCGCGGTCCCAGCGGGCTGATCAGCATTGTGCTGCTGCCGTCCGCTGCGGCAACGTTGAGCCAGTTCAGTACTGCCTTGTCATTGCGCCCGGATGTGCGGCCCAGGGCGTGCAACACGACGTGATCGAACTGCAATCCTTTTGCCTTGTGCATAGTCATTACCTGCACACGGCAATCATCGCTGCCGAGACTGGACACCCGTTCGTCATCCAGCTGGCGCTCGAGGACAGCGACGTCCGGCAACGTACCGGCAACTTCGAGCTTCTGCAGAACGTCAAGAAACCGGTAAATATTCGCCAGCTCATCATCTGTACCGTGGGCTATTGCGCCGCCAAGCGACAGCCAGGCACATTCGACGCGTTCACGAAGACTGCGTGCGCCGTGCGGCCGCAGGAACGGGACAAGCTTGCAGAAGAATTCGGCCAGCCGGCGTTGGCCGTCCGCCGACAGTTGCGCAATACTGTCAGGATCCCGCGCGAATTCGAGGACGGTCGCTTTGCGGTCACCTTGTACCAGTACATGAACATCGCGCCACGCGAGTCCTGCCCAGGTGCCGCGCAGCAACCCCAGCCAGGCAATCCGGTCGTCCTCGTGACACAGGGCGCGCGTCAGTGCGAGAAGATCGATGATTTCCGGCAGGTCAGTCAGCCGGTCGATTTCGATCGCCTGGTAGGATACGGATGCTGCACGCAGTTCTGCCAGTAACCGGGGCAGTTGCGTGCGGCTGCGCACGAGCACGGTAACGTTGTGAGCCGGATCCTGCGCCAGGCATTGACGGATGACCGCCGCCGAACAGCGTGCTTCGTCCAGGGGAGATGCATCATATAGCGGGTGGATTTCAACCCTGCCCTCGCCGGTTTTGCGTTCAACAGGAACCGAGGCGGAATACGCTATCGCGCCGGCAGCAATGTCGTCGCGCGCCGGCAGTATTTGCTCAAAGACCGTATTGAACCAGTGGACGAGATGCTCGCCGGAGCGAAAGTTCTGTCGCAGCAGCAGTGGTTCAAGCGCCACCGGCCCGATGCCCCGGTGGCGCGCCGCGAGAAACTGTCCGACCTCGGCATCGCGAAACCGGTACACAGACTGCATCGGATCACCGACACAAAACAGTGTCCGTCCGTCATCGGGTTGCCAGCCGGATACCAGCTGCTCGAGCAGCGCATACTGGCCGGAAGATGTGTCCTGCATTTCATCGACGAGCAGGTGCTGTATTCTGTAATCGAGAAGCATCACGGCATCGCCGGGCTCGTCTGCGCTGCCCAACGCCCTGCGCGCAGCAATCGCCACCTCGATGTGGTCTGTCATGCCCCGTTCCGCAAACAGCCGCTTCAGCTCAGCGGCCGCCAGTGGCAACAGTTGAAACAGTGCAAGCATTACCTGCCATTGTGCCTCGCGGTACTCGGGATCCGGCAGGTCTTTCAGCCGCACCAGCAAGTCCGGCAGCTCCTGCACACCACGGAGCGCCTCCAGCAATTCCACAAACGCCTTCTTTTGCCCGTCATCGCCGGGAGGAAATCCGTTGTTGCGATTGACTGTCTTGCGTATGCCGCAGGTTTGGGTCAGAAGCATGGCGGCGATTGCGCGCCACAGCGGCAACTGATCAAGCTCGATGGCCGGCCAGCCGTCGGCCGGTAGCGATGCCAGCGGATGTGCCATGCCGGACGATTGTTCAAGCTGTTCCGCCGCATAGCGGGCAAGTCGGGGTAAAGCGTCACCCGCGGCGGCTTGCAAAGCGGCGGCGGCACGGCGGAGCCGCCGCATGACCTGCGCCGCGAGGCCGGCCTCAAGTTGTGCGCGGACAGTGTCGGCCTGGCCATCCGTGCCGGCGCCAATGATCATCAGCCACTGGTCACGCATGCCGAGCATGTGCGCAAGGTAATCGATGTAGTCGGCCGTATTGTTATCGAGGTGCACAAGGACGCGCTCGATCGAAGCCCTGTAGTTATCGTCAGCGGCAAGTGATTCCAGCGTCGACGCCGCGGCCTCGCGGTACAGACGCCCCATATCGGCATCGGCAACCGTTTTCATCGACACCGCCCAGCCCGGAACTGACCGGCAGCAACCGTGCGACCGATGCACAGAAGGCATCCAGCGTCTGTATACGCATGCGCCGCGGGGACTCGGGCAATTGCCAGCCACGCTCGGCGTTTCGGGCCAGCACCGCTCGTGCCGCGGCCATTGTGCGCTGCTCGTGTTCGGCCTCGCCGTCAACACCGTCTGCCGCCCGTGCCAGCGCCTCGACTACGCGCAACTGCATTTCCATGGCCGCCTTGCGGGTGAACGTAATTGCTACGACCTCTTCCGGATCAGCGACTGACGCCAGCAGGCACAGGTAGCGCTGGATCAGCAACTCTGTCTTGCCCGATCCGGCCGGTGCCTGGACGATAAATGAGCGCGTTACGTCGAGCGCATCGACGCGCGCCTGCCGGTCGGCGGCCAGCAGCGATGCATCATCTTGCACGACGAATTTCCTCGACACGACTGAGAACGGCAAGCGGGCGTACCTTGTCACGGTTCAAAAGCAGGTTGAGCCGATGATCACCGGCTGCCAGCGACGCAGTGGTGCGATCAACCTGCGCGCACCATGCTGCCAGGATAGCTGGCCAATCGCCGGGATCGATACGACCCCACGGCACACTGCCACCCGCACCCTTGTAGACGATTTCCCGGCTGTCGATGTTGAGCAGCAGCAGGCCACCGACGGTCTCGTTGATTGCGCGCGCATAGACACATAGCTGCAGATCCGCCGGCTCTCCGTCTTGCCGCAGCAGCGATTTGACCGCGCCTGACTTGTAGTCGATCAACAGCAGTGAGCCATCGGCAAGTCGGTCGATACGATCAATTCGCAGTCGCAGGGTAACCGGGCCGATCGTCAGCGTTCTTTCCTGCTCGACGGCCGCAACGGCGAAATCGGCGCGGGTCAGCTCCTGATCCAGTAACTTGAGCAGCAGCGCCTGCAACCGCCTGTCCTCGATGTTCAGCAAGCGGTGCAATACCGCGTCAGCATGCCGACGATGCCGATTCAATGCCGCGACACTCGCTCGCTCGACGCGCTGCCCGCGCTCGCTGTCCGGCCACGCCGCGAGATCCCCGCGCGTTGGCCTGTCGTTAAGCAGCTCCTGCAGCGCCCTGTGCAACGCTGTACCCCGCTGCCGTGCCGACAGGCCGCTCGCAAACGGTTCCAGTTCGGCAACCGCGAGCCGCCCGTACGCAAAGGCCGCAAAAGGATTCTCCACCTGCCGCTGCACGATGTAGGCGCCGCCGTGGATTTGTTCACCGGAAATGACCGGCGGCCCATCATCTTCCGGGATCATTTCCAGCGGCACGTTGCCCGCAAGCGTGGCAGCAAACCATCCGTGATCGTCATCGGGCGGCGCTGCCAGCATTGGCCAATCAGCCAGCAACGGACTTGGCGCGAGCACGGTCTCACCCTCCGCTGCCGGCCACGTCAACGATACCGACGGTGCCGCGGTCACCAGGCGCTCAAGCACACGGCGAGCAAACAGGAGGGTATCGCCGGGCGTTGCATCCGGCATCTCGTAGTCCCGCTGCAACCGCCGCCGCACCAGCGATAGCGGATGTCCCGCGGGGGGCCAGCGATCGCTGTCCATGCCGCCAATGCGCAGGAAATCAAAACTCAAGCCCGCCGCTTCCAGCGGGCCCATGAGCTGTACTGACGCCGACGGCGATTCGGGCTGATACACGGTTTCGGCGGCAATCTGCCAAAGGCCCCGCACTGCCTCGGCAAGTCGCATTGCGGGACGGACCGTCGCCATGCGTGCGAACTCGTTCAGCAGCTGCCGCCACCGGTTCACGAGCTGGAACTCGTCGCTGTCAAGCCGCGTGATGCCGGGCCACCCCAATGTCCCGAGCAGCTCGTCGAAACGCCGCGCCCATTCCGGCGGTGCTGCCGGCTCTGTTGCAACGGCTTGCATCTCGCCGATAGCCGCCATTCGAGTCCGCCACGAAACGCCGTTGTGCTCGTGGCGAGCGCCACCGAGTGCACGCAGCAATTCCGACGCGCCCCATGGGCGGTCCGGCAATGTACGCAAGTGCCGCTCGAGGCGGCTGCGGCCGGCCAGGTCATCGTCCCCGAGAAACGGTGTCCGCAGCAGTATGCTCAGGTCAGCGCCGCTGAGGCCGCGGTGCAACCATCGCAGGCAAAGCAGTGCAATTCCAACAGGTGGAAAATCGGCGAGTCGCTGACCGTATGACACCTGCACAGCAGCGCGCCGCGTCTCGTCGCCAAGCTGCCAGCCCGGCGCAAAGCCTTCGCGAACGAGACGGGCGATCCGCTCCGAACCGGACTCGAGATCAGGCACAACAATCGCAACGCTGGCGCCGGGATTCGCGGCGAGAACCCGGTGCGCCCATGCACCCGCTGCCCGCCGCTCGGCATCTGAATCAGCGTAACGCGCCAGTGACAATTCCGCGGCGTGCGAAACCGGTGGTGCCGCCGATACAGTGATGCCCGCCGCAAGCAGTGCATCGAACAGCTCCTGCAGTGCCGGCACGATACGATCGAAGCCGGCGTGTACGATTTCGGCCGGAAGTTCGATCTCCTGCCGGCGAATGAATCCCGCGATGCACGATGGCAGGAGCGCCATGTCAATCCAGTTGCCGGCATCAAGACTGTCGCGGTACGCGTGCGCCGCCCGCGAAAACCAGCGTTCATCGTTGTTACCGGCCGCTGCCGCCACTTCGCCGAGTGGCACCTGGAATTCGTGCAATCGCTGCCAGGCCTGCCGTGCATTTCGCACAACCGACGACGTGCTCAGCAGGTCCGCCGGCGACGTGGTCCGCAGGCTCTGTTCCCAAAGCAGCGTGCAGGCAGTGCTGTGCAACAGCAGCGGCGTATCGTGACGCGCCGCATCGGTGAGTGTCCGGACCAGCCAGTCCTGCCAGAACAGTATGTCCGGGGTCGGCCAGGATTCACGTCCGGCAACTGCCTGCTCGTGATCATGGGCAGCCCGGAGTTCGCGAGCAAGACGCCGGCTCGATGCCAGCACCGTCGCGCGGCGATGCACCGCCTCCGTCAACCATCGGGACCTCATGATAGTCCCGTTCGTGAACCCGCGGCGCCCTCAGGCATGCTGTTCCAGCAGCAGGTTGATTCGGGAAAACACCTCGCGCAGCGTGCCGCTGTCCGGCAGCGTCGTGATACGAAAATGGTCTGCATACGGCGTGTTGAAGCTGGTGCCGGGTGCCACCAGTACATGGCGGTCTTCCAACAGGCGCAACGCGAATGCCTGGTCATCGAGCTGCCCGGCAACCGGGGCGGCAATGCGGATGAATGCGTACATGGCGCCCATGGGACGCTCCATCGTCAGGTACGGGCTCTCGGCCACACAATCGATGACCGTCTGCCGTGACTGGTATAACCTGCCGCCCGGCTCGACCAGGTCACGGATACTCTGGAAGCCTCCCAGTGCAGTCTGCACCGCCCACTGCCCCGGCACGTTGCTGCATAAGCGCAGGGCGGCGAGCAACTCCATCGCATGCATGAGTTTGCTGCCTCGCTCGAGCTCGCCGCCGAGTACGCACCATCCAACCCGGTAACCGCAGGCTCTGTATACCTTCGATAATCCGGAGTACGTCAGGCACAACGAGTTGCGCACAAGCGTTGCAAGCGGCACGAACTCTGCATCGTCGTAGGTCATCTGGTCGTAGATTTCGTCTGCAAGCAGGACGAGGTCGTGGCGTTCGGCAAGTTCCACCAGTTCGGCCAGCAGTGCCGGCGAATAGACGGCACCCGTCGGATTATTCGGATTGATAATGACCAACGCGCGGCAACGCGGCGTGATCATCGCCTCGATCGCGGCGACATCGGGCTGGAAATGCTGCCCGGGCAGGCACGGGTAATGCCGGGCCACGCCACCGTTCAGCGCGACGGCGGCCGACCACAGCGGGTAGTCCGGACTGGGCACCAGCACTTCATCGCCAGGATTCAGCAGGGCCCGCAGCGACAGGTCGATCAATTCGCTGACGCCATTGCCGATGAACACGTCCTCGACGCTGGTTCCCTCGATGCCGCGGTTCTGTTGCTGCATGACGATTGCTTCACGGGCGGGAAAGATGCCCTGCTGATGGCTGTACGGTTCTGCCTGTCCGAGATTCTCGATCATCGCAAGCCGCATCGTCTCCGGCGTGCGAAAACCGAACAGCCCGGGGTTGCCGATATTCAGCGAGATTATCTCGTACCCGAGTTTCTCGAGCTCCAGCGCCCGGTGTGCGAGCTGGCCCCTGATTTCGTAGCGGACACCGGTCAGCGCGCGGCTGATTTCAACCGGATTCTCGTTCATCTACTGCAATCCTCGAAGGTGCCGACAACGATGACCGCAACGCGCAAGCCGGAAGTCAGCGCCGCTGGATTCAAAAGCGGCATCATGACGTACCGGCCGCCGCCAGCTCGTCGATCGTTGCTTGCGAATAGCCTAGCAGTTCACCCAGCACAGCCGCCGTGTGTTCACCGAGCAATGGTGCGGCATGCGTAAGCTCCGTTGGCGTTTCGGAAAATTGCACGGGGTTCGCAACGGCTGTCACGCTGACACCCAGGCCGTGCGGCAACTCCTGCAGGAGATTGCGTGCAGCGACCTGCGGTTCGGCAAACGCCTGGGCCAGGTTATTGATCGGGCCGCACGGAATGCCCCGCTCGCCGAGCATTGCCAGCCATTCTGCGGTAGGCCGCCGGCGAAAGACGGTTTCCATCAGGCTGACCAGAGCCTTGCGGTTACGGACACGGTCCCGGTTTACGGCGAATCGCGCGTCCCCCGCCAGTTCGCCGATGCCGAGACAGTCCATGCACGCCGCGAACTGGCGGTCGTTGCCGACGGCGAGCATCAGGTAGCCATCCTGCGTCCTGAATGCCTGGTAGGGGACGATATTCGGATGCGCCGTGCCGTGCCGAACCGGTACGTCGCCGCCGACGAAATAATTCATTGCCTGGTTGGCAAGCCACGCGAGTTGCGTATCGTAAAGTGGCACATCGATGTGCTGGCCTACGCCGGTTTCACGACGAGCATGCAACGCGGCAAGCACCGCGGTAACGGCGTACATGCCCGCCATGATATCGGCGACAGCGACACCCACTTTCTGCGGCGGGCCGTCCGGCTCGCCGGTAATGCTCATCAGGCCGCCCGATGCCTGGATCATGGCGTCGTACCCGGCTTCGCCGGCGCGGGGCCCGTCCTGCCCGTACGCCGAAATCGAGCAGTAGATGAGTGCCGGATTGACGCTCTGCAACGCGCCGGCATCCAGACCATAGCGGCGCAACGCACCGACCCGGAAATTCTCGATCAGAATATCGCTCCGTGCCGCGAGCTCCCGGATAATCTTCTGACCCTCGGCATCAGCAATATTGACCGTCACCGATTTCTTGTTGCGGTTCGCGGACAGGAAATAGGCAGATTCAGCCGTTTCATCGCCATCGCCGTCCGCGAGCCACGGCGGTCCCCATTGCCGGGTGTCGTCGCCGGCGCCGGGGCGTTCTATCTTGATGACCTCCGCCCCATAGTCTGCAAGCAACTGCGATGCCCACGGACCCGCCAGCACGCGACTCAAGTCCAGGACGCGCAGGCCGGCCAAAGGTGCACTCATCAGTCTGGTCCCGTCAGACACTCAAGGAGTCGCGGATTGTCGAGGGACGCGCACCGCATGGCAAGGGCCGGGTTAGCAAGGTTTGCTTTGCCACAAACGAAAAACCCGGCCAGCTTTACGCTGGCCGGGTGGGTCCGCACGGAGATTTGCGGATTGCGCGACTGACCCGAGGGCCCGGCCAGTGACCGGAACAGAACTCGACTCAGTCTAGCTCTTCGACCTCGGCGCCCTGCACGTCGGCGGGCTCCGGGGCCTTTTTGTCTGGTGCCTCTTTCTTGCCGTAGCGGATCAGCAGCTCGTCGGCCTGCTCGGCAGTTACCCGGCTTATCGACTGGATACTGATCCTTTCATCCCCCATGCCGCCGAAGACGATCGCGTCGCCACCGTAAGGGCACAAGCGGTCATCCCGCGACGAAAAACCCAGCCGGAACGACGATCTTATGCCAAAAGCGGGTCTGAAAAGGGTCAAAAAGTAGCCGCGCTTGGCGGGACCCCAGATCAGAAGGTTGCGGTCGTCCAGCGGCGTATAGTCTCGGATAGTCCGGATCAGGATGCAATCGGAACCGCGCAGATCGAGGTCCTCGCGGGCCGGCGGATCGGGGTCCGCGGACGCAGAAATTACAAATAATATACTTGAAATAGTTGCGATAACAATTTGTTTTAACAACTTTTTCATAAACCTATTGAATCCTTGAATCCGCCAGCACCGCTGCCTGAAATTATTACCTGTCCGGCCATTTTGACTTCCCGGATCTGCATTAAGTTCATGAGGAATCCGCAGCCGGGCTCCGCCGGGAGGCGCCCTCGCGTCAGGGATCGACCGGTCGCGCCGGGTCACGTATCCATTCACTCCAGGAGCCGGCGTACAGGCGAGGCTCGCCCAGGCCCGCGTACGCGGCCGATAGCGCCAGGTGGCAGGCCGTAACCCCTGAGCCGCACATGACGGCCCAGTCGTCGTCCGGCTCGCCGCCGAGCAGCTCCAGCCAGTCCTGCCGCAGGTCGGCGGGCGGCCGCCAGCGGCCATCGCCGGCGATATTTTTAGCGAATGGAAAATTCAGCGCCCCGGGAATATGGCCGGCCACCGTATCGATCGGTTCCACCTTGCCGGCAAAACGATCGGGGTCCCGGGCATCAACCAGCTGCAGCGGCTGGCGGCTGTCCAGGCGGCGGGCGATCTCGGCAGTAGAAACGACCTGGTTCGGGCGTTGCAGGCCATGAAACCGCCCGGCAGGCCAGGATGACGGAGTCCGCACCAGCGTTCCCCCAGCGGCCTGCCATGCCGCCAGACCACCGTCGAGGACCGCCACTGCGTCGTGGCCGAGCCAGCGCATGAGCCACCACAGGCGCGCCGCGAGCGCACCCGAGCCGTCATCGACGGCGACGACCTGTGAGTCGTTGGAGATACCCCACTGATGCAACGTGGCTTCAAAGACCGCCGGGTCGGGCAGCGGATGGCGCCCGCTGTGCGGCGTGACCACGGACGCCAGGTCCCGGTCCAGGTCCGCGTACTGCGAGCCCGGGATATGGCCGGCGTCATAGTCTCGCCGCCCCTGCGCAGGCTGCATCAGGTTGAAGCGGCAATCGAGGATGCGCCATGCCGGCTGGTCCGCGTGGACCTTGAGGTCTGCCGCACTTATCAATGTCGTGTACCGGCTCATGCTGCGCCTTGTACACAGGATTGCGGTCCGACACAATGCGCAGTTCGCAAATGATGGCCGCGTTACGCGGGCAGTCACAAACCTTACTCCGGAGAAGTCCTGGTGGAAAAAATACTGGTCGGCCTGAAGCGGGTCGTCGACTACAACGTCCGGGTGCGGGTGCGTGCCGACGGCAGCGGCGTCGAAACAAGCGGCGTGAAAATGAGCATCAATCCGTTCGACGAGATCGCGCTGGAGGAAGCATTGCGTATCCGCGAGCGTGGCGACGCCAGCGAAGTCATCGTCGTATCGATGGGTAGCAGCGAATCGCAACAGCAGCTCCGCACCGGGCTTGCGATGGGAGCGGATCGCGCCATTCTCGTCGAGACTGATGGCGAGATAGATTCCCTGACAGGCGCCCGCATACTTCTGAAAATCATAGAGAAAGAAGAACCGGACCTTGTCCTTCTTGGAAAACAGGCAATCGACAACGACAACAACCAGACAGGCCAGATGCTGGCAGCGCTGTGGGACAGGCCCCGAGCGACGTTTGCGTCCGAAGTTGTCGTCAACGGCAATTCGCTGAAGGTCAAGCGAGAAGTGGACGTCGGACTGGAAACAATTGAGGTAGACCTGCCCGCGCTCGTCACCACCGATTTGCGGCTGAATGAGCCGCGCTACGTGAAGCTGCCCGATATCATGAAAGCCAAAAAGAAGCCCCTCGACCAGCTGTCTGCAGCGGATCTCGGTGTCGAGGCGGGTGTGCCAATCTCGAACGAGACATACGAGCCGCCGGAGCAGCGCAAGAAAGGAATAATGGTCGACGACGTGGCTGGCCTGGTCGCCGCACTGAAGGACAAGGGGCTGGTGAAATGACAAAGGTACTTATAGTTGCCGAACACGACGGCAAGGCATTGAACTCAAGCGTTGCCAAATGCGTAAGCTGCGCAAGCGACATTCCGGACGCGGAAATTGATATCGCGGTCTTTGCGGGCGACGGCGCGTCACTTGCTGCCGAGGCCGCCAAAATCGACGGTGTAACCCGCGTATTGCAGGTCGACAACGCCGCCAATGAGCAGCTGCTCGCCGCCACGCTGGCACCACAGGTGGTGAAACTCGCTGACAGCTATACGCACCTGTTCGGGCCGTCTACGACCTTCGGCAAGGATCTCATGCCCCGCGCAGCAGCCTTGCTCGGCGTCAACCAGATCAGTGACATCATGGAAGTCCTGGACAGCCATCGGTTCAAGCGGCCGATCTATGCGGGTAATGCGATCGTCACGGTCGCGGCACCCGACGACCATATCGTTGTCGCCACTGTCCGGACGGCCTCGTATCGCAGCGCCGCCATGAACAACGATGCGAAGACGGAAACGGTCTCAATCGATGCCGACCTGCCGACGCATACCCGCTATGTCGAGCTTCAGGCGGGATCCTCCGACCGGCCGGATCTGCAGACCGCATCAAGGGTCGTTTCCGGTGGCCGCGCTCTCGGCAGCGCCGATAACTTTGAAATCATCTTCAAACTGGCCGATACAATCGGCGCAGGCGTCGGCGCTTCGCGCGCCGCTGTGGATGCAGGCTATGTACCCAATGAAATGCAGGTAGGCCAGACCGGCAAGATAATCGCACCCGAGCTATACATTGCGATCGGCATTTCCGGCGCGATACAGCACCTGACAGGCATCAAGGATGCGGGGACAATCGTCGCCATCAACAAGGACGAGGAAGCGCCAATTTTCGAAATCGCCGACATCGGGCTGGTCGGCGACCTGTTCAAGATCGTACCGGAGCTCCAGCAGGCTCTTGAGTCGTGACGATGCCGGCGCGGCTGATCAGCAACACCCTGTCGCGCCGGTCGTCGTCGACCAGCCGTATGCGGCGCTACGAAGTCCTGAATTCCGGGTAACTGACAGCCAGCCTGTTACAGGTTGGCCAGCACTGACTCTGCGCTGCTGACATCGAATTGACCCGGCTGCTCGACGGCAACGTGCGTTGCGATGCCGTTATCGACAACGATGGCGAATCGTTGCGACCGCAAGCCCATTCCAAACTTGCTGCCATCCATTTCAAGGCCGAGTGCTTTGGCATATTCACCATTGCCGTCAGCCAGCATGACCACCTTGTCGCCCACGTTCTGGTCCTTGCCCCAGGCATCCATGACAAATACATCGTTGACGGACATACACGCGACGGTGTCCACTCCCTTCCCGGACAGAGTCTCAGCGTGTTCGACGAATCCCGGCAGGTGTTTGGCCGAGCAGGTTGGTGTAAAAGCACCGGGCACTGAAAAGAATACGACCTTCTTGCCACTGAACAAATCGTCGGTTGACATGGCGCCCGGGCCCGACGCCGTCATGGTTCCGAATACGCCGGAGGGCATCTTGTCGCCTGATTTGATGGTCATGCACTTTCTCCTCGATGGGTAACTGAAAAACGGCGTGGATCGCAAATCCACGGTTGTAGCCGGAGCCCGCCCGCGCGAGGAATCATACTACGTTGTAGCAGGTGGACGGAGAGCTGCGCGGGCAATGGCTCTGTTCGCTTCGAGCCGGAACCTGAGAAAAGTTTTGTATGCATTTGTTTTAAATACGTAAACTTATCGCTGAAACGACTCGCCCTTTTGCATCGGGCGCATTCGTAAGTGCTGTTGGCAACAGGCTGTTTGCCCGGGGCAGTGCCACGTATAATGCTGTCGTCTACAGGAGGCATAATGCACTTTCAACTGAATGATGATCAGCAAATGATCCGCAATGCGGCCCGTGAGTTCGCCCAGAGCGAGATCGCGCCCATCGCAGCTGAATTTGACCGACGCGGGGAATTTCCCGAAGAAACCGTACGCCTCGCCGGCGAACTTGGCTTCATGGGCGTCGAGATCCCGGAAGAATATGGCGGAGCCGGACTCGATAGCCTGAGTTTTGCACTGGTGATCGAGGAAATTTCGGCCGCAGACGCAGCGCACGGCGTTATTGTGTCGGTCAATAACACACTGTACGGCGTGCCGCTGCTGGATTTCGGTAGCGAGGATCAGAAGGAGCAGTTCCTGGTGCCGGTTGCATCAGGCAAGGTGAATGGTGCTTATGCCCTCACCGAGCCGCAATCGGGCTCGGATTCGGCCGCTATGCGCTCCAGCGCCATACTGTCTGCTGATGGCAGCTATTACACGATCAACGCAAAAAAATCGTGGATCACATCGGGACCCGTTGCCCGGTACATCATCCTGTTCGCGAAGACAGACTCCGAGGCCAAGGGGTCAAAAGGCATCAGTGCTTTTGTCATCGACACCGAGCGGGACGGTTTTCATCGCGGCAAGGTCGAACCAAAACTTGGCATCCGGGCATCAGCAACCTGCGAGATCGAACTGACGGACTACCAGTGTCCTGTCGAACATCGTCTCGGTGACGAAGGCCAGGGCTTTGCAATCGCCATGCAGGTCCTGGATGCCGGGCGGATTGGAATCGCTGCCCAGGCTCTCGGCATCGCGCAGGCGGCGTACGATGCTGCTGTCGGGTACTCGCGCGAGCGGCACGCCTTCGGACAGGCGATAGGCTCGTTCCAGACGATACAGAACAAGATTGCCGACATGAAAACGAGAATTGAGGCTGCGCGTTTGCTGGTCTACAAAGCCGCCTGGCACAAGATGGCCAGCCGTGAAACGGGCGACAAGTACACGATTCACGGCAGCATTGCGAAGCTTTTCGCGTCGGAAACGGCCATGATGGTCGCCGATGAAGCACTACAAATTCATGGCGGCGCAGGCTACAGCAAGGAATTGCCGCTGGAGCGGTACTTCAGGGACGCCAAGATTACCGAGATCTACGAGGGAACCAGTGAAATCCAGCGGATCGTGATCGGACGGCATGAAACAGGATTACGTTAGCTGTCGATTTCAGGCCTCGTTGTCGGCCACGTGCACGACCAGGCCGTCCAGGCTGTCATTCATTTCAATCTGGCATGTCAGGCGGCTGTTATCCTTCCGCTCGTACGCCGCGTCCAGCATGCTGTCTTCCATGTCGTCCATTTCGGGCAGTTTTGCAAGCCATGCATCATCGATATAGCTATGGCAGGTCGCACAGGCACATGCACCGCCGCATTCAGCCACAATGCCTTCGATATTGTTGTTGATAGCGCCCTCCATCACCGAATAGCCGTTCGCAACTTCGACGTCATGATGAACGCCATCCGGCGTGATGTACGTGACTTTCGGCATTAATCCATTTCCTGTGGCTTACACAAACAGCCGGTGATTGTACGGAGGCCGCATCGGCGGAGCAATCGCGAATCCCGAACCCTGAATTCCGAACGCCGGCGGATCAATAAAAAAATAGCCCGGCAAAGCCGGGCTATTGATACTGCCTTTACCGGGATGGAGTCAGATTCGTTCGGCCCGCGCACGAGCCAGGCGCCGTTCAAGTTGCTCGGCCTGCCGCTCGGCGGCTTCCTCCGCGAGACGAATCTGCTCGTTACGCTCGATATCGCTTTCGATCACACTGATCCACTGGCGGGCGATGCGCCGCGATCGATCGGTCCTGCTGGCTTCACGGAATGCCCGTTTCGACTGCTGGTACTTGTTCTGGTTGTAGAGACACATACCAAGCGTTATATGGGCATTGTCCGGGCTCTTGATACCGCCCTTTTCCAGCCCTTCCCTGACGGCATCTACACACCCTGAATAATTTGCAACGTTCAGGTATGAATTGCCGAGGCGAAGATAGAGTTCGCCGTCGTCACTGCGCCGTGCTGCCTCCTGCAAGGCCGGGATGGCTTTGTCATCCTCCTGCGCAAGACTCCATGCCTGCGACAGCAACCGGTAGTTCTTGGCATTCTTCGATACCCGGCCGGACTCCATTTCGTTTTCCAGCAGCTTGCCGGCCTTGTAAGGAACTTCCGCCTGCATGTAGAGCTGGGCCATCGTGACCAGTTCGTTCTCCCGCTCGAGGAGGCCCTGCGTGTGGGCCGCATCGTACGCGGCAATCAGGTTCTGGTCCTCACCCAATTCCGTGTACGCGCCCGCGAGTGAAAACCAGTAGCGTTTCTTAGGCCAGTTCATCAGCAGCGTTTTTTGAATGTCGCGAACCTTGGCGAAATTCTCCTGCTGGAAATAGGCAAAGTTCAGCAGCACGTACCAGTCTTCCTTTACTTCGTCATCCCGCTCGCGAGCAATACGCATGGCCGTTTCAATGGGCTCGACCATGTCCGCATAACGTTCAACCTGGTACAGGTTCTGTGCGTACAGGATAAAAGGTGCTGGCCCCGGGTTTTCTTCAAGCGCAAACCACTCTTCCATGAGCCTCAACGCCTTGGGATACTCTTCCTGCATCGTTGACAGCTGCGCAAGCGTGTACAGCGTCTGCTTGCGTATCTGCGGTTCGATGCTCGGAATGCGCAACATCTCCTCGTAAGTGGCCATCGCCTGCTTGATATTGTCCATGTTGTAGTGCACGAAGCCGATGTAATTGAGTACGTTTTGCTGCTCGTACTCGGTCAGGCTGTCACCGCGGCGGAGGTCATTGAGGATTCTCAGCGCGCCGTTGTAATCCTTCTCTTCATCAATCAGCGCCTGTGCTTCCTGAATACGGTCATATACCTTCTTGCTGACCGCCTGTGCCTCCTTGGTCTTCTGGTTGTCGCGTTCTTCATCCGTCTGCGCCTGCACAACACCGACTGCCAGAAGGCCGCTCAACATCAGCGCCATGCACTTAAATGATATTCGCGTGTAGGTTTTCATCATCTGACCATTCCTCGTCGAGTCCCGCCCTTGCCAAGGGTTACTCTTCGATCTTGAACGAAATTCTCGTCTTGACGTTCGGCACGGCCACCGGCTCACCATCAACGACGCGTGGCTTGTACTTGAATTTCAACACGGCCCGGGTTGCCGCCCGGTCGAACAGGCTGCTGGTCGAGTGCAGAATCACAGGGTCGCTCACAGTACCGGCGGTGGTCACGGTAAACGCGAGATCCACATAACCTTCAATGCCGCGTGACAGGGCTCGTGACGGGTAAACCGGCGCCACACGAACGATCGGCAGGTAGTCACCCTCGGCGATGTTCATTCCGCCCGGGCCGCCGATATCGATATTCCCCCCCATGCTCGGCGGCGGCACATTGACCGTCACGGCATTGGGATCGATGTTGTCCATATCCTGAGGCGGCGTCTCCGGCGGCACGTCTTGCGGCTTGGGTGGCTTTTCCGGAAGATCCTCCTCGGTTCGCACCTGCTCGTTGCGCTTGACGCGCACGAACTCCAGCGTGTGGCGGACACGTTCCTTGCTGATGGCGTTCTCACCGCTTTCAATCAGCAGGTGCATGACGAACAGCAGCCCCAGCGTGACGGCGGATCCAACGACAATTGCAAATGCGTATCGTCCTAACATGACTTATTTCTCCTGTAACGCCCGTGCAGCGAATACGGTCTGGATGCGGGCCGGGGAGCCATCATGTGATTCGACTCCCGGCAGGCCGCGCGGTTCCTAGTCGTTGTTCGATGCAATGGACACGTTATAGACACCCGCCTGTCTGGAAGCATCCATCACGGTGACCAGCGTTTCGTTGGTCGACTTCTTGTCGGCCTGGATGACGACAGACCCCTTCGGGTTCTCCGCATGCAGTCTTTCGATATTGGCGCGTACGGCACGCGGGTCGACAAGGCGGCGGTCGATCCAGATCTCATCGTTCGCACTGATCGCGATCAGGATATTGGCGTCCTCCACCCGCTCGGCTGTTGGCGCGTCCGGACGATTGACGTCTATGCCCGCTTCCTTGATGAAGGACGCCGTGACGATGAAGAAAATGAGCATGATGAACACGACGTCCAGCATGGGCGTCAGGTTGATCTCATTTTCGTCGTCGTCGGCGCCGCTACCTGCACTTGATCTACGCATATCTGCCTACCTTTTAGTGATCCATAGTGAGTGAGTCCTCGAGAAACTCCACCTCACTCGCCGCTCGCCGGCTAAGGATTGTGACCGAGGAGCACCCCCGAGAGTGCCCCAACCATTCCCGCCATCGTTGGTACGGTCGCTTGCGACACGCCTGCCGCCATGGCCCGAACGTTCCCGGAGCCGGCAGCCGCCATGACCTCGAATACCTTGATCATGCCAGTCACCGTGCCCATCAGACCCAGCAGCGGACAAAGCGCAACCAGTGTCTGAATCATCGGGATAGAGCGGTGGGTCGCCATAGAGAACTGCGAGACCAATAGCTCGCGGATCTGGTGGGCGTTCCATGACTTGCGCTCGGGGCGTGCTTCCCAATCCTCCAGGATTTCGGCCGCCATCTGCTTCATGCTCGAGCGGAAGAACAGCATCCGCTCGATGATCAGAACCCACATGAAGAAAATCGTAACGGCAATCCACCGCAAGACGGGGCCACCCAGTTCCATGAAGTCCCGGATGGCCTCGGCGCTATCTGACAGCCAAATCATCGTCGCTCCCCGGCTCTAGCCGTGCTTTTCGGAATGCTGGGCAACGAGGCCTGCACTCTGCGAATTGAGAATGTTGATGATCTTGCGGCTCTGGCCACTGACCAGCGTATGGATCAGCACCATTGGAATGGCGACGACCAGACCCAGCACCGTAGTCATCAGTGCCTGCGAGATACCGCCTGCCATCATTTTCGGATCGCCGGCACCGTAAAGTGTTATGACCTGGAACGTCTTGATCATACCGGTAACCGTACCGAGCAGTCCCATCAATGGCGCGACTACGGAAATGACCTTGATGAACAGCAAGCCCCTTGGTGAGCCGCGGCATTTCCTTCAATGCTGCTTCGCTGAGCTTCAGTTCGATGGTTTCCGTATCCGCCTTCTCATTGGCTTCGTAGGCGGCCAATACACGGCCAAGCGGGTTGTCCGTATTTGCCGTGTCGCTCTTCAACTGGGCTGATACCTTGCGGCTGTCCGAGGACAGGCCGATCCAGCGCCATAGCGCAATAAGCAGGCCGATGATGCCGAGGCCGATGATGGAGTAGCCCACGATTCCGCCCTGGTTGATACGTTCCGTGATCGTTGGCGATTCAACCAGCAATGAGAGAATACTGCCCCGCGTCACGTCGAGCCCGAAACGCACTGTGCCGTCAGTAGCTTCCAGTAAGTCGGCCGTTGAACCAGTGTAACGCGACTGCTCCGGCTGGCGCTGCAGTTCGGTGACGTTGCCGGTTGTCGAGTCGTATTCGAGGTAACCGCCGTCGTAGACGAGGTTGAACACACCGACACGGATAACCTCATCGGACACGCGTTCGCCACTGGCATTCGCGAACTCCTGTTCAAACCGGACAACGTTGCCCGACTCGACAACCTCGCGCTGCAATTCAAACCACAGACGCTCGATGTCCTCGATCGAGGCCAGTGAACTTGCGCTGGCCATCTTGCCGCCCAGCTCCGTCAGGAACTCGCCACGATCCGGATACTGGACACTGGTCAGCGAGGCGTCGAAACGTCCCTGGGCGTCGCCCGCCACCATCTGCAGGACGCCGAACAATTCCTTCAGTGCACCCAGCCGCTCATCGAGGGCGGCCCTGGCATCGACAATTTCCTGCTGGTTTGTCGCGAACAATTGTTCGAGCCGCTCGCTCTCCTGCTCCTGCCGGTTTCGCTCAGCGCGTGCCTGGTTCAGCAACTGCTGCTGCTCGTTGCGGCGCTGTGCAAATTCCGCCTCGCGTTGCCGCGCCTCGGCCGAATCACGCGCCTGTCCCTGCTCGATCTGCCGCAGCAACTCGGACATGCTGCTTGCGTCTTCCTGTGCCTGCACGGCACCTGCTGCAAGCAGGCCGGCGGCGACAATCAATACTATGCGTTTCATTTAAGAAGCCCCCCCAGCAGGTTCAGCCGCCGGAATCGGCAACAACAATAACTCCGGCGCAACCAATTGCCGCGCCATGCGAAGTCCCTTGCGAATCTCACTGCGATTGGCGCTATCCAGCAATTCAAACTCGCCAGTGTCCTGATTGTAATGACCGGTTATCTGTCCGTTGTCCGACTGGAAATACAAACCTATACGTCCAATCCGCAGCATATTGTAATCGCGCTCTATGCCATCGACATTCAGTGTCTGCGTATACGCTTCCGACGTCGTGCCATAGTCCAGCTCGATCTGGTAGGCCTCCATCACCTTGCGGAATTTTTCCGCAACGCTGACGTTGGATTGCTCCATGATGTCCTTGAGTGTATCTATGCGTTCGGTGCGCTCGCCCATCAGGAACGGAATGTCGAGTGATATAGACTGCTCGAGACCGTCAATCATGCGCGTCATCAACGGAAATATCTGGCGGTTGATGACATCGACCTGTTCCATGGACAGTGCGATATCGTCGAGCGTTGCTTCCTGACCATTCCGTCTGGGCGGTCATCAGCCAGTTGTAAACCCGCAGGCCGTCGATTTCCTTGCCAATTGCGCGGTATTGATCGGCCAGCGTTCCGTGTGCCGTCGACAACTTCGTTGATGCGCTCCTGCGATTCCTGGGCCAGTTCCAACCGTCTCTGGTCCGCTCGCAATACGTCGTCGACGGTTTGAGCAAAGCGCCGCCGGACGCTGCTATGACTGCTGTCGCAAGGAACGCAGCTGTCAAACGCCGACTGCTACTTTTGCACCGTTTCATGGACACTCCTTAAGATCGAGTTTTAATGATTCTATTAGTCCTGCCAGGAGAGGCGTGCCTGCGAGACCGAAGTAGCGCACACACAATACCGGGCATGCCAACTATCCATGGCACTCCCGCTGCGCTCGCGACCCTCTCCCCTGTTGCCGCGGCGATTTGACTCTGAAACTGCCGGCCTTTCTGAAATGGTTTCCAGATTAACTGTTTCGACCCTTTGTTATCAGTGGGATATCCGTCCCCACCGCAAGTGTAATCAGGTCACCTCACTACTGCGCGACAAGAATACCACATGATTCATAGATCGCCAGTCTGGCCGCAACATAACATCTGCAGCAATATTCATGCCCGCAAAGTGCGCTGGCGCGCCAGCTCCAGCTTCGCCAGTGACGCACGATGGACTTCATCGGGGCCGTCAGCGAAGCGCAACGTCCGCGCGCCGGCCCAGGCCGCCGCCAGCCCGAAGTCGCCGCACACGCCCCCGCCGCCGTGCACCTGTATGGCGCGGTCGAGCACTCGTAATGCCATTGACGGCGCTACGACCTTGATCATCGCAATCTCCGCCCTCGCCACCTTGTTGCCCGCCTTGTCCATCATGTCAGCCGCCTTCAGCGTCAGCAGCCGGGCCTGGTCGATCTCGATCCGCGAATCGGCAATGGCCTCGCGGACCACGCCCTGTTCAGCAAGCGGGCGGCCGAAGGCGACGCGGTCATCGGCCCGCGCGCAGAGCGACTCAAGTGCCCGCTCGGCCATGCCTATCAGGCGCATGCAATGGTGGATACGCCCCGGTCCAAGCCTGCCCTGCGCAATTTCAAAACCGCGACCTTCGCCAAGCAACAGGTTGCTGACCGGCACGCGCACATCCCGGAATCGCATTTCCGCATGCCCGTGCGGCGCATCATCGTAGCCATAGACCGTGAGCGGCCGCACAATCTCGACGCCGGGCGTCGCCATCGGCACCAGGATCATCGACTGCTGCTGGTGCCGCTCGGCGCCGGGATCTGTCTTGCCCATGAAGATCAGGATCTCTGCAGCGCGGATCCATTGCGCCGGACGTCCACCACTTGCGTCCGTTTATAACGTAGTCGTTGCCGTCACGGACGATTGACGCTTCGATGTTGGTGGCGTCTGACGACGCGACATCCGGCTCCGTCATCGCGAAGGCGGAGCGTATTTCGCCGTGTAGCAGCGGTTCCAGCCACTCTGCTTTTTGCGCATCAGTGCCGTAACGGACCAGCACTTCCATGTTGCCGGTGTCCGGCGCCGAGCAGTTGAATGCCTTCGGGGCGATCGGTCGAGCGGCCCATGATCTCGGCCAGCCGGTGCGTATTCGAGGTTGGTAAGGCCGGCACCCAGGTCGCTGTCCGGCAGGAACAGGTTCCACAAGCCCGCTTCGCGTGCGCGGTCCTTGAGTTCTTCCATGACGGGCGGCACCTGCCAGCGCGACGGTCCGTCATCGAGCGACTCGTGATCCGAGTGCTCGGCTGCGGGATACGCGTGCTGCTGCATGAAGTCGGTGACCCTGGCCTGCAGCTCGCGGACTCTGGGCGAGTGGTGCGGAAGAGTTCATTGCCGTCGTGTCACCTTTCCGGCGCGCTCTGTGTTCGCCGAAGCATACCCTATACGTGAAATACACGAAACGCCCGGTAGGGGTCTGCGCGGACCCGGTAATTTGGATATGCTGGCAGGTGCGTTCCATTATCAGTTACCCGGGAAGGAGTCGGCGCATGCGGGCAGTTATATGTGACAGGCACGGTGGTCCGGACGTCTTGACAGTCGGCGAGGCAGACGCGCCGCAGCTCGAACCCGGCCAGGTCAGAATTCGCGTGCGAGCCTGCGGCGTGAATTTCCCGGATGTGCTGATGGTCGCCGGCCGCTACCAGGTTCAGCCTCCCCTGCCCTTTATACCGGGCGCCGAACTTGCCGGTGAAATTGTCGAAACAGGCGCTTCGGTGCGCGCCTGCAAGCGGGCCAGCGTGTGCTCGCGATGTGCGGGCACGGCGCCATGGCCGAAGAAGTCTGTGTTCCCGCTCAAGCCGTCGTGCCCATTCCGGACGCGATGGATTACCGGACGGCCGCCGGCTTCATCCTTACTTATTGCACTTCCTGGCATGCGCTGAAGCAGCGCGCGCAGCTCGGCGCCGGAGAAACACTACTTGTACTTGGCGCCGCCGGCGGCGTTGGCCTGACCGCCGTCGAACTCGGCAACGTGACGGGAGCAACCGTTATCGCGGCCGCCAGCACCGCGGAAAAGCTGGCGCTCGCCAAAGACCACGGCGCCCGATACCTGATCGACTACAGCCGCGAAAACCTGAAAGAGCGCGTCATGGAGATCACCGGCGGCAAGGGCGCAGACGTCATCTATGACCCGGTCGGCGGTGACCTGTTTGACCAGTGCCTGCGCTCGATCGCCTGGAACGGCCGCTTGCTGGTCATAGGCTTCGCCAGTGGCACCATCCAGAAGATCCCGGCCAACCTGCCACTCCTTAAAGGCTGCTCGATCGTCGGCGTGTTCTGGGGCCGGTTCGCTGAACGCGAACCCGAATTGCAGGCTGCCAATACGCGGGAGTTACTGGACATGTATACGAGCGGACGGCTTCGGCCCCACGTCTCGATGTCTCCCGCTCGAAGAAGCGCCGGCCGCCCTGCACATGCTTGCCGACCGGCGCGCCATGGGCAAGGTCATCGTGGAACTGTAGCCCCGATTTTTCATAGACGGCACGGGGATCGGGGCGAAGGTGCGCCCCGCGAAGTCCGCACCAGTTGGTAACTCAAGCAACTGATTTCCCGGCGGTTGACGGCACCGGGCACATACAACATTATCAACCGGGATGAACAGCCGCACGACAATACGCAAACCAGCCGTCTGCGGCGTGCTGCGGACCGTGCTTCCTGGTGTGCTCCTTCTTTGGAGGCACAGCGGGTAGCGCCGGTCCATCACAGGACTAAAGGCCAACCCCGCATCCGCACAGGATGGTCGGGTTTTTTTTTGCTCTTCGCACAATCGGTAATAGTGGGGAATGACTGATATGCAGATGTACTCGGAATCGGACGTCGACACCAGCTGCCTCGAAGGGCAGCGTATCGCCATACTGGGCTATGGCAGCCAGGGACGCGCCCATGCGCTGAACCTGAAGGACAGCGGCCATGATGTGGTTGTCGGACTGCGGCCGGGCGGCCCGAGCTGGAAACGGGCTGAGGCGGATGGGCTGCAGGTCGCCGAGCCGGCCGAGGCCGTCAAGGGTGCCGCGATTACGGCGTTCCTGACACCGGATCTTGTGCAGGGCACGTTGTACGACAGCATCGAGGATCAACTGGACAAAGGTACCTGCATTCTTTTTGCACACGGGTTCAATATTCACTTCAAGCAGATTGATCCGCGACCCGATCTCGATGTCGTCCTGATTGCGCCCAAGGGCCCGGGCGACCTCGTTCGCCGCCAGTACGAAGAAGGTCACGGCGTGCCGTGCCTCGTCGCCGTGGCCCAGGATGCCTCGGGCAATGCGCTGAAACTCGCGCTGGCCTACGCACAGGGCATCGGCGGCGCGCGCGCCGGTGTCATCGAGACGACGTTCGCCGAGGAAACGGAAACCGACCTCTTTGGCGAACAGGCCGTACTGTGCGGCGGCGCGACAGAGTTGGTTGTTGCAGGCTTCGAAACGCTGGTCAAGGCCGGCTACCAGCCGGAAGTTGCGTATTACGAATGCATGCATGAACTGAAGCTGATCGTCGACCTGCTGCACGAGGGCGGCCTTCGAAAGATGCATGAGTTCATCAGCGATACGGCTGCCTATGGCGACCTGACGCGCGGCCGGCGCATTATCGATGACCGCGTGCGCAGTGAAATGCAGTCCGTCCTGAAGGAGATCCAGGATGGCACTTTTGCGCGGCAGTGGATCGAGGAAAACGACAGCGGCCAAAAGGAATTTCGCCGCATGATGAACGAGGATCTCGAGCATCCAATCGAGAAAGTCGGCGCGACTTTGCGCGCACAGATGGACTGGCTGGAAAACTGATCGACGGGAGACACGACAATGACAGGCAACCGCATCCGGATTTTCGACACGACACTGCGCGACGGCGAACAGGCGCCGGGCTGCAGCATGACATTGCGCGAAAAGCTACGGGTTGCCAGGGCGCTCGCCGATCTGCGTGTCGATGTCATTGAAGCAGGATTTCCCGCAGCGTCCCCCGGCGATTTCGACGCGGTAAAGGCCATCGCTGACGAAAACCGCGGTCCCGTGATCTGCGGCCTTGCACGGTGCAATCCGGAGGATATCCAGAAGGTTCATGCGGCCGTCAAGGGCGCGGACCGGCATCGCATCCACGTTTTTGTCGCCACCAGTGCGATCCATCGCGAGCACAAACTGAAGATGGCCAAAGAGGAGATCATCCGCAGTGCAACCGGCGCGATCCGGCTCGCGCGCGAGCTCTGTGATGATGTCGAGTTTTCCCCGAGGATGCATCGCGTACCGAGCTCGCGTATCTCGCCGAGGTTGTGACCGCCGCGATCGAGGCCGGCGCCACTACCGTCAATATTCCGGATACGGTGGGCTACACGGTCCCCGGCGAATTTGACCAGCTGTTTCGTTACCTGAAAAGCAATGTATCTGGCATTGACGATATTACGCTCAGCGTGCACTGCCACGATGACCTCGGTATGGCGGTCGCGAACAGTCTGGCCGCCGTTTCGGCCGGCGCGCGCCAGATTGAATGCACGATCAACGGTATCGGAGAACGTGCCGGCAACTGTTCCCTTGAGGAAGTCGTCATGGCAATTCGCACGCGCGCCGAGTTCTTCGGGCTCGAGACCGGCGTTGATTCGACGCGCTTATACCCGACGTAGCGGCTCGTCTCGGGCATTACCGGCATGCACGTGCCGCGTAACAAGGCAATCGTTGGCGAAAATGCGTTCGCGCATGAGGCCGGCATACACCAGCACGGCATGATGCAGCACCATTCGACCTACGAAATCATGCGGCCTGCGGATGTCGGCATCAGCCGGTCAAACCTGGTCCTCGGCAAGCACAGCGGCCGGCATGCGTTTCGCCAGCGGGTAAAAGACCTGGGCTTCGATCTTGACGAGTTCGAAACCAATCGCGCTTTCCAGGAATTCAAGAAACTGGCGGATAAAAAGAAGGAAATGTATGACGGCGATATCGAGGCCATCGTCATGAACGTCGATAACGCCTCGGCCGGACCGTGGACGTTGCAGTCAATGCAGGTGATGTCCGGGACGGAACGCGCCGCGAGCGCCGAGATCAGCCTCATCGACGAAAGCGGCGAAGTACGCCGGGAAACCGCGAGCGCCTCCGGACCGATTGAAGCCGCCTTCCGCGCACTCGAACAGGCAACTGACGTTGCGTTGATCCTGAAGAATTTCGAATTGCACAGTGCCACCATCGGTGACGACGCGCAGGGCGAGGTCACCGTTACTGTCGAGCACAACGGCGACAGCTACCGCGGCAATGGCACCAGCGTCGATATCGTCGAAGCGGGCAGCCGCGCGTGTCTCGAAGTGATCAACCGGATCCTGCGCCGGCGCGAACGCGGCTCTGTGGGCAGCGAAGCGCCCGACACCGACATCAACCGTGCTTCAATTTAGCGCTGTAGTTGGTAAGCTACGCGGCCCGTGCACAGGCGAATCTTTCGCCCGGAGACAAGTATGAGTTTCAAAGGCGCGAAGCTGATCTGGATGAACGGCCGCATGATTCCCTGGCAGGAGGCCAGTGTGCACGTCATGGCCCATGCCCTGCACTACGGCTCGTCGGTTTTTGAAGGCATTCGGGTCTACAAGACGCCCGACGGGCCGAAAGTATTCCGGCTCACGGATCACATGCAGCGACTTTTCGACTCAGCCGCCATTTATCGCATGCCGATTCCGTACCCGCGCGACGAGCTTATTGACGTCTGCAAGCAGGTCATTGTCGCCAACGACCTCAAAAATGGCGCCTACATCCGGCCTATTGCTCTGCGCGGCTACGGTGATATCGGACTCGCGCCCAAGCCGGACCATCCGGTCGACGTTGCAATTGCGGCCTGGGAATGGGGTGCCTACCTCGGCGCCGACGGACTGGAGCAAGGGGTGGACGTCTGCATCTCAAGCTGGCAGCGAGTGGCGCCTAATACGGTGCCGGCGCTGGCGAAAGCAGGCGGTAATTATCTTTCCAGCCAACTCATCAGCACGGAGGCCAAGCGCCTCGGCTTTGCCGAAGGCATCGCCCTGTCGACCGACGGCACCGTCAGCGAAGGGGCCGGAGAGAATCTGTTCGTGATCAAGAACGGCCGCATCATCACGCCGCCATCGACGGCATCCATCCTGACGGGCATTACGCGCGACTCTGTCATAAAGCTCGCCGCGCAACATGGCATGACAGTTGTCGAGCAGTCGATTCTGCGCGAAGCCCTGTACCTGGCCGACGAGCTGTTTTTCACCGGCACGGCGGCGGAAATCACGCCGATTCGCTCCGTCGACAACATCACAATCGGCGCCGGGCACCGCGGCCCGGTAACGACGAAACTGCAGGACGCATTTTTCGGGCTGTTCAACGGCACTACTGAAGACAAGTACGGCTGGCTCGAGCCCGTAGACAGCGAGAAACTGGCCGCAGCCAGCGCCTCCTGATGCACTGACTGTATGGGCAACGGCACCCCTCGCACGCTGTACGAAAAAGTATGGTCGGACCATCTCGTCACACTCGAGACCGGTGATGCGCCGGCCATCCTGTATATTGACCTGCACCTGATTCACGAGGTGACGACGCCGCAGGCGTTCTCGGTCCTCAGGAGTCTCGGACTGCCGGTCCGGCGCCCGGACCTGACGCTCGGCACACTGGATCATTCGACGCCGACAACGCCCGTCAGCGCGTTGCGCAATATCCCGGTCGTCGGCGATGGCGCGGCACGGCAAGTTGCGCAAATGGAGTCCAACTGCCGGGAGTTTGGCCTGACGCTGCATGGTTTCGACAGCGAGCACCGCGGCATCGTGCATGTCATAGGGCCGGAACTCGGCGCGACACAGCCCGGAAAGACCATCGTCTGCGGCGATAGCCATACGAGCACGCATGGCGCTTTCGGCGCCCTCGCCTTTGGGATCGGCACCACGGAAGTCGGCCACGTGCTGGCAACACAGTGCCTGCTGCAACGGAAGGCAAAGACCCTTGCAATCGAAGTTGAAGGCCGGCTGCCGCCCGGCGTCAGCGCAAAGGATGTCATCCTCGCAACGATCGGCAAGATCGGCGTCGGTGGCGGGACCGGGCACGTCATTGAATACCGGGGCCGGGCGATTACGTCGATGGACATGGAGGCCCGCATGACGATCTGCAATATGTCGATCGAAGCCGGCGCCCGTGCCGGCATGATCGCGCCCGATGACATGACATTCGAGTACCTGCACGGGCGCCCGCTCGCGCCGTCGGGTGCCGGGTGGAATGCCGCTGTGAAGCGCTGGCGGACATTGCCGGGCGATGCGGACGCACAATTTGACAAGACCGTGACCATTCGCGCCGACGAATTGCGGCCAATGGTCACCTTTGGCACCAATCCCGGTATGGTTGTCGCGGTCGGCGACGCGATACCGGACGCCGGCAACGCCGGCTTCCGCAAGGCACTGGATTACATGCAGCTCGCACCGGGCAAACCGATCAGCGACGCCCGCGTCGACGTCGTCTTTCTTGGCAGCTGCACCAACTCACGCCTCTCCGATCTGTCCCAGGCGGCCGACGTGTTGCGCGGCCACCGCATTGCCGATGGCGTACGCATGCTGGTCGTCCCGGGCTCGCAACAGGTCAAGCGGGAGGCCGAAGCACTGGGCCTCGACACCGTGTTCCTGGCCGCAGGCGCCGAATGGCGTGAATCCGGCTGCTCGATGTGTCTCGGCATGAACGGCGATACCGTGCCGGCCGGGCAGCTGAGCGTCAGCACCAGCAATCGCAATTTTGAAGGGCGCCAGGGCAAGGGCTCACGCACCATACTCGCCAGCCCGATGACAGCGGCGGCGTCCGCCATCAGTGGCCACGTCGCCGACCCGCGGCAGTACCTCTGATCGTGGAACCCGTAACGAAAATAGTGTCGCGTACCGTTGTCCTGCCCGTCAGCGACATCGACACCGACCAGATCATCCCCGCGCGATTCCTGACAACAACGACGCGTGACGGTTTGGGCAAGAGCCTGTTTGCCGACTGGCGCTATGCACCGGACGGCAGCGAGAACCGGGAGTTCGCGTTGAACCGGCCGGACTCCGCCGGCTGTGAAATTCTCGTGGCAGGCCACAACTTTGGCTGCGGCTCATCGCGCGAACATGCGCCATGGGCCCTGCTCGACTATGGATTCCGTGCTGTCGTCAGCAGCGGAATTGCGGACATATTCCGCAGCAACGCGCTGAAGAACGGCTTGCTGCCGGTCGTCGTAGACGATGAGGCGCTGCACTGGTTGACTGAAAATGAGGGCGCCGAAGTTACGCTTGATATTGCGACTTCAACACTGACGCTGCCCGATGGGCGCGCGTACGAGTACCCGATCGACGCATTTTCACGCCTGTGCCTGCAGCAGGGTGTCGACCAACTCGGCTACTTGCGGCAGCACGAGGACGCCATTCAACAATTCGAGGAGAACAGACCCTGGACGCCCTGATAACAGTGCTGGCCGGCGACGGTATCGGACCTGAGGTTGCACGTGCCGGCCGCCGCGTGCTCGAATGCATCGCCGACACACGCAGTCACCACTTTGAGTTTTCCGAGCAGCTGATCGGCGGTGCTGCGATCGATGCGATAGGCAATCCGCTGCCGCCGGACACAGTCGCCAGCTGCCGCGAAAGCACGGCGGTCCTGCTGGGCGCTGTCGGCGGACCGCAATGGGCAGATCCCAATGCTTCCGTCAGGCCCGAGCAGGGCCTGCTGGGCATTCGTGCCGAGCTCGAGGTGTTCGCCAACCTGCGCCCCATCCAGATATACCCGGAACTGGCCGGTGCTTCTCCAATCAAGGCGGATCGCCTGCAGCATGTCGACTTTGTTGTTGTGCGTGAACTCACCGGCGGCATCTATTTTGGCGCCAAGACACGCGACGAGACATCAGCCAGCGACCTTTGCGTATATGAGCGTCATGAAGTTGAACGCATCGTGCGCGTCGCCGCTGAAATTGCACGCCGGCGCAAGGGCATGCTTTGTTCGGTTGACAAAGCAAACGTCATGGAAACGTCCCGGCTCTGGCGCGATGTTGCAACGACGCTGATCGCGACCGAGTTCACCGACATCACCCTTGAACACATGCTGGTCGACGCCGCGGCGATGCATCTCTTGAACCGCCCTGCGAGCTTTGATGTCATCGTGACCGAGAACATGTTCGGCGACATCCTGACCGACGAGGCCTCGATGCTGGCCGGGTCACTCGGCATGCTACCGTCTGCCTCCATCGGCGCAACCGACCGGGGCCTGTACGAACCGATACATGGTTCGGCGCCGGATATTGCCGGCAAGGGCGTCGCCAATCCATGCGGCATGATTGCAAGTGTTGCACTGCTGTTACGTCACAGCCTTCGTCTCGAAGATGAAGCCAGGGCCGTTGAGGCTGCGCTGCGCAAGGTTATCGCTGCCGGCGCGCGCACGGCCGATATTGCAACCGGCAGTGACCCGGTACTTACAACTGCCCAGATGACGGACGCGATTATTCAGCAACTGCAGTCAGCGGCTCTCCTGCCCGCGCAGGCGTCTGCCCGGGGATTGCCGCCGTTCGGCGAAAGGCAGACAGCAGTGCGGACAATGGCCCGGTCTTGATCAGGAAGCCATCGTGCCCGTCGTCCGTCTGCAACGTACGGTATTGCGAATTCGGCAAGTGCTTTGCGAGCAACGCCTGCTCAAACGGCGGATAGAGAACGTCGGAACTCACCGATACCACCAGCGCCGGTTGCCCGATGCTTTCCAGGATGTCGAAGTACTCGCCGCGGCCCCGGGCGATATCGAAGTCATTCATGGCCTGGGTCAGCCGCACGTAGCAATTGGCATCGAAGCGCTGATGAAATTTTTCGCCCTGGTAGCGCAGGTACGATTCCATCTGGAACGCATCGTCATCGGTCCCATCGCGGGCAAATCGCTGCTGGAAACCCCGCCAGCTGCGATACGTGCAGACGGCCATCATGCGCGCCGCGGCAAGGCCGCGCCGCGGCGGGCATTCATCTGTGTAGTAGCCGTCGTTCCAGTCAGCGTCTGCATAGATCGCCGCACGCTGCGCCTCGCTAATAGCTATACACCACGCGGAATGGCGCCCGCCGACACCGATAGGGGCTATCGTCCGGACCCGCTCCGGATAACTCGCCGCCCATTCCAGCGCCTGCATGCCGCCGAGCGATGGCCCCGTCACCAGGTCAAGCCTGCGGATGCCCAGTTCGTCAATCAGCAGCCGTTGCAGATTGACCATGTCGCGCACGGAGATGCGCGGAAAACCGGCACGCCAGCGATCGCCCGCTGACGTACGGCGTGAAGCCGGCCCGGTCGTGCCATAACAACTGCCGAGTATATTGCTGCAAATAATGAAATCGTGTTCCGGGTCGAATACGGCACCCGGACCGATCATGTCCGGCCACCAGCGGTCCGCATCGGCTGACGCCGTCAACGCATGGCAGATCAGAACCGCGCGTTTGCCTGCGTTCGCAATGTCGCCCCATGTCCGGTACGCAATGACGGGATCGGCAAGAAAATCCCCGCTTTCGAGTCGCAAGCCGTCGCTGGCACGAAGGTACTGCGTCTCTGACGAAACCTGTTCGAGGCACGACGCGGGCGCCTGGTCATCATTCGTGACTGCCACCTGGTTTGCGCCGCTCATGCGCCAACGGCTGCCGCCACGGACCGCACACGGCCGGCCCGCTGCGCCCGTTCCAGCGCTTCGAGCACGTCGGCCAGCAAATCATCGCCGTCCTCCAGCCCAACGGACAAACGTACCAGGTTCGCGCCGATACCGGCCCTTGCCAGGGCCGCGGGATCGACGGCGGAGTGCGTCATCGATGCCGGGTGACAGACCAGGCTTTCAACGCCACCGAGCGATTCCGCCAGCGAGAAGTACTTCAGGCCTTCGACAAATCCCCGTACTTCGGCGGCGCCGCCGGCGATATCGAAACTCAGCATGCCGCCGAAGCCTAGCTGCTGGCGGCATGCGAGATCGTGCTGCGGATGTTCCTTGAGTCCGGGATAGTAAATCGTGGTCAACGGCCGGATGACGCTCGAGGGCAGTCGCGAGCTTGCGGGCACTCTCCTCATGCTGCCGCATCCGCGTATGCAATGTGCGAACACCGCGCAAGGTCAGGTAACTGTCGAACGGCGCACCGGTGATGCCGAGGCAGTTGGCCCACCATGCAAACGTTTCCGCCAATTCCGCGGTGCCGGAAACAACCGCGCCACCGACTACGTCGCTGTGCCCGTTCAGGTATTTCGTTGTCGAATGAAGGACGATGTCGGCGCCGAGTGTCAGCGGATTCTGCAACACTGGCGACAAAAACGTATTGTCGACCGCCAGCAGCGCGCCACAGGCTTTCGCCCGCCGCGCCATGTCGCAGATATCGGCGATACGCAGCAGCGGGTTGGACGGCGTTTCAACGAGTATCAGTTTGGGGCCGCGGGCGCAGGCAGCCGATATTGCATCCGGATCGGTCTGGTCAACAAACGCGACGTCAAACTGGCCGCGATTCGCAAGATTGCGGAACAGCCGGTAACTGCCGCCGTAGCAGTCGTGGGGTGCGACCAGCAGGTCGCCCGGGTTCAACAACTGCACCAGAAGTGTCAGCGAGGCCATGCCGGACGACGTCACCACCGCGCCGGCGCCGCTTTCGAGTTGGGTAAGCGCATCAGCCAGCGCATCGCGTGTCGGATTACCGCTGCGCGTGTAGTCGTACTGGCGCTTTTCGCCGAAACCGGCAAACGTGAAGTTCGACGATAAATGGAGCGGCGGCACAACGGCGCCGTGCTGCGCATCGCTTTCCAATGCAGCACGCACTGCCTGCGTGGCCGGGTGAACTCTGGAACTCATGTCGTGTCTCCGCGGTAGCTTCCAATGCTGCGACCAAAGTCGCGTTTTCTCATCGGAACCCCCGCGGAAACCGCAAGGAAGGGTGTCATGCCCTGCGCGAACCCGGACTATCGTGCTCGCGTTGCACTGACCCTCATCTCTCGCACGCAATGAATTGCGTGGCAGGAGTTGGCACCTTTTCAGGATGGTTAGTCCCGGAGGTTGCCCCGGCGTCTTTGGGCCTTTCCCTCAGCCGGTCTCGATGAGTTGGAAGCAGTCTAGAGCGGACGCGCCGCGCGGGTCAAGCACCCGCGACAGGATTTTTTTCATGTCAGCTGCAACCAATTTCGGGCGCCTGCGTCGAAATCCGGTCTTGCCTTCAGCGTATTAATGTATTAACGTACTACTACATTAATACAGATCTACGAAGCCCCAACCGCCGTGAAACCCAACCGCCAGCAATCGGAAAACCACCGCAAACGTGGCGAAGACTCGCTGTTCGCCGCGATCAATTCGCTGCGTTCCGTTGATGAGTGCCGGAACTTCCTGAAGGACCTGTGCACGCCGGCGGAACTCCAGGCGCTGGTCGACCGCTGGCAGGTCGTGGCACTTCTGCAGGACGGCCTGCCCTACCGGCGCATACACGACCTGACCGGCGTCAGCGTCACGACCATAGGCCGCGTCGCCCGATTCTTAAGTGACGGGTTCGGCGGCTACCGGACCGCCATAGAACGGACCACCCGCCCGCGCCACTCACGCACGTCACGCGCAAACTGACAGGAACTTCCCATGGAAACCCAGCAGCAGCGCATTAAAATTGCGGTGCAAAAGTCCGGCCGCCTTACAGATCACTCGCTCGATCTGCTCGAACGCTGCGGCCTGAAATTCACACAGAGCAAGGACCAGTTGTTCTGCTTCGGCGAGAACATGCCCATCGACCTGCTCCTCGTCCGGGACGACGACATTCCAGGCCTGGTCAGCGACGATGTCTGCGATCTCGGTATCGTCGGCCTCAATGTCGTTGCCGAAAAGCGGTTCGGCCTGCTGCATGCGGGAAAAGAAGCCTTGTACGACCAGGTCTTTGAACTCGACTTCGGCCATTGCCGCCTGTCGATCGCGGCGCCCGAAGACGCGGCATTCAACGGCCACGAATCATTGCGTGGCGCACGTATCGCAACGAGTTACACCGAAACGCTAAAACATTTTCTTGAAGAGAACGACCTCGATGCCGACATCGTCTACTTCTCGGGGGCAGTGGAGATCGCGCCGCGCCTCGGTAAAGCGGACTTCATCTGCGACCTGGTATCCACCGGCTCCACGCTCGCCGCGAACCAACTGCGTGAAGTCATGACAGTTGCGGACAGTGAAGCAGTTATCATCCAGACGCGTGCAAAGCTTGGTGACGATAAACAGGCATGGGTCGACAAACTGCTGCAGAGGCTCGATGGCGTGCTGCAGGTGCGGGAAAGCAAGTACATCATGCTGCACGCACCGCGCTCGGCCCTGGAGCGCATTACGACGCTGCTGCCCGGCTCCGAATCGCCGACGGTCATACCACTGGATGGTGACAGGGTGGCCGTGCACGCAGTCTGCCGCGAAACCGTATTCTGGGAAACGCTGGAGAACCTGAAAGCTGCTGGCGCCAGCGCGTTGCTGGTGCTGCCGGTGGAGAAGATGCTGGCATGAACACAGCGCTGGCAGATACCCGCATCGTGCAATGGCGCATGACTGACGACGGTGAACGTGCCCGCCTCCTTGCGCGGCCGGCCGTGCAACAGGACAACACGATCCGCGACGCCGTAAACCGTATCCTCCGCCAGGTACGGGAACGGGGAGACGACGCACTCCTCGACCTGACCGAGCAATTTGATCGCGTGCGCCTGACATCGCTGCGTGTCGGTAACGACGAGTTTGATGCAGCAGAAAAGGCACTCAGTACGACGGCGATCAACGCTATCGAAGTCGCCATCCGCAATGTACGGCGCTTTCACGAAGCGCAGGCAGTGCCCGACATTCGCGTCGAAACCATGCCCGGCGTGGTCTGCGAGCGCGTGTCGCGGCCGATCGATGCCGTCGGCCTCTATGTGCCGGCCGGCAGCGCGCCGTTGCCCTCCGCCGCCATAATGCTGACCATTCCGGCGGCAATCGCCGGTTGTCCCCGGCGTGTACTTTGCACACCGCCCCGCCGGGATGGCACGGCCGACCCTGCCGTACTTGCGGCGGCCCGTCGCGGCGGGATCGACGAAGTCTTCAAGGTTGGCGGCGCGCAGGCGATCGCGGCGCTCGCCTACGGGACGAAAAGCATAAACGCTGTCGACAAGATATTCGGCCCCGGCAACGCATTCGTCACGGCGGCAAAGGCGACCGTAGCCAACGATCCGGGCGGCGCGGCAATTGACCTGCCGGCCGGGCCGTCCGAGGTCATGGTCATCGCCGACGCCGGTGCGAACCCGGACTATGTCGCCGCCGACCTGCTGTCCCAGGCGGAGCATGGCAGCGATTCGCAGGTCCTGCTGGTGACAACGAGTGATCAGCTTGCAAGCGACGTACTCATCGCCGTCGACCGGCAACTGATGCGGCTCGACCGCCACGCCATCGCCGCATCTGCACTGCAACACAGCCGCATCATCGTTACCGACTCGATCGACACCGCGCTCGGGATCTGCAACGCGTATGCCCCCGAGCACCTGATCCTGCAAATCGACAACCCGCGCAGCGTGTTGCCGGCCGTCCGCAATGCGGGCTCGGTGTTTCTCGGGCCGTGGACGCCGGAGTCGGTCGGTGACTATTGCAGCGGCACGAATCACGTGCTGCCTACCTACGGTGCCGCACGCAGTTACAGCGGCCTCGGTGTCGAACAGTTCATGCGCAACATGACCGTGCAGGAACTGACGCGCGACGGCTTGCATGCGCTCGCGCCTACCGCCGTCGAGCTGGCCTCTCTTGAGGGGCTCGATGCACACGCCGAGGCGGTCCGCATACGGCTTGGCGAAGACGGCGGGACAGGCGGATGAGCATCGACGCCATCGTGCGGCCGGAAATAGCCACGCTTAAAGCGTACGTCACCGCCGAACAGGTGAGCGCCACCGTGCGGCTGAATGCCAATGAAGCGCCGCACTCGCCGTGGCAACCGGACACCCGCGACGGTCTCAATCGCTATCCCGAAATCCGGCCCCGGCGCCTGCAGGCGAGGCTGGCGCAGCTGTTCGATGCGGACCCGGCCAGGCTGCTGGCAACGCGCGGCAGCAGTGAGGCCATTGATGCGCTGATCCGCGCGTTCTGCCGCCCCTACACTGACAACATCGTTGTCACACCGCCGACGTTCTCAATGTACCGCGTCTACGCGGACGTGCAGGCGGCGGAGACGATCAATGTGCCGCTGCGGGCCGGGAATGATTTTGCACTCGATACGGAATCAATGCTCGAAGCCTGCACACCCGAGACCAAGCTGGTATTTGTCTGTTCGCCGAACAACCCGACCGGCGCATTGGTTTCCCGGGACGACATACTCGCCCTCGTGCAGGGCCGTGCCGCGCAGTCGCTGGTCGTAGTCGACGAAGCGTATCTCGAATTCAGCGGGGCCCGGTCGGTGGCCGACGAGATCGGCCGGTACGACAACCTGGTCGTGCTGCGCACGCTGTCAAAAGCCTGGGGCCTGGCCGGTGTCCGCTGCGGCGCACTGCTCGCGTCACCGGAAGTCGTCGCCATGCTTGAGCGCGTTCTTGCGCCATATTCGTTTTCGACGCCGGCCACCGATTGCCTGCTCGAGGCACTGGACAGCACGCGCGTGCCTGACGCAAGGCAACTGGTAAAGCAGATCATCGCCGAACGCGGCCGCCTCGAGCAGCAGCTCGCGCGACTCGACTGCGTGCGGCACATCTGGCACAGCGACAGCAACTTCCTGCTGGTGCAGTTCGACGACCTGGCGGCAGTACATCGACGCGTCAGCAAGGCCCGGATACTGATTCGGGAATTCGCGGGCGACGGCGCACTCGATCACTGTGCGCGCATTACGGTCGGCGATCCGGATGAGAACGATATGTTGCTGGCTGCGCTTGCGAACGGTGCGGAGGAGATCGGCTGATGACGGTACGTATGCTGTTCATCGACCGTGACGGCACGCTGGTGGAGGAACCCGCGGACAACCAGGTCGACTCGCTGGAAAAGATTCGCCTGCTGCCCGATGTCATCCCGTCGCTGCTGCGCCTGACGGCGGCCGGTTACCGCCTCGTCATGGTTTCGAACCAGGACGGCCTTGGCAGCGAGACGTATCCGGCGGCGGATTTCGAGCGCTGCCAGGAACACATCCTGTCGCTGTTTTCGACGCAGGGCATCGAGTTCGACGAGATCCTTATCTGCCCACACCGCGACAGTGACGGTTGCGCGTGCCGCAAGCCGCGCACCGGGCTGCTGACGCGACTGCTCGCCAGAACAGCGCTCGACGTCGACAGAAGCGCGGTGATTGGCGACAGGGATACCGACCTCGAACTGGCGGAAAATATCGGTGTGCGCGGTTTCCTGGTAAAAAATGGCGCGGAAATGGAACACAGCTGGCGCGGCATTACCGACGCCCTCCTCGCCGGCAACCGCCGGGCAAGCGTCGAACGCGCGACGAAGGAAACGCGCATTCGCGTTACGGTCAATCTCGACACCGAGCAGCCAGTCCGCATCGATACCGGAATCGGCTTCTACGATCACATGCTTGAGCAGATTGCACGGCATGGCGGCTTCAGCCTGGTTGTCGACTGCAGCGGCGACCTGCACGTCGATGAACACCACACTGTCGAAGATACGGCATTGTGCCTCGGCGAGGCACTGCGCGAGGCGCTCGGCAACAAGCTGGGCATAGGCCGCTTCGGATTCCTCCTGCCGATGGATGAAACGGAGGCAAAAGTATCGCTCGACCTTTCCGGGCGCGCCTTCCTCGTCTTCAATGGCGAGTTTCCGCGCGAGACGGTCGGCGGTCTTGCGACCGAACTGGTGCCGCATTTCTTTCGCTCACTGTCCGATGCGCTGGCAGCGTCATTGCACATCGACGTCAGCGGCGACAACACGCACCACATGGTCGAGGCCTGTTTCAAATCGACCGGACGTGCGCTGCGCCAGGCCATACGGGTCGAAGGCACGACGCTGCCCTCGACCAAGGGCGCGCTGAGCTGATATGCAGGCGCAAGTCGCCATAGTCGACAGTGGCGGCGCGAACATCGCGTCGCTCAGGTTCGCGCTCGAGCGCCTTGGTGTTGACGCCGAGCTTACGTCGGACCCACTTACCATCCGCGACGCAAGCCACGTCATCCTGCCGGGAGTCGGTGCGGCGGCCGCGGCAATGGCACGTCTCTACGGCGCCGGCCTGACTGGCCTGCTGCCCGAACTGACCCAGCCGGTGCTCGGCATCTGCCTGGGCATGCAGCTGCTCGCCGCCGCCTCCGAAGAGGACGATGCGGCCTGTCTCGGCATCTTGCCGGGGACCGCCAGGCGCCTTGCCGCAAGCCCGGGAACGCCGGTGCCGCACATGGGCTGGTCGCGCATCAGCAAAACAGGCGACCACGTGCTGCTCGACGGTATAGACGACGGCAGCTGGTTCTACTTCGTTCACAGCTATGCATTGCCGGCCGACGCGACCAGTATCGCGACGGCGACGCACGGCAACGAGTTCTGCGCTGTCGCGAGCTGCCGCAATTTCCATGCGGCACAGTTTCACCCGGAGCGTTCGGCAGCCGCCGGTGCCCGCCTGCTCGACAACTTTGTCCGGATGCAGCCGTGAACATCATCCCTGCCATCGACATGAAGGACGGCAACTGCGTGCGCCTTATGCAGGGCGATTTCGACCGCGCAACGCACTACAGCGACGACCCGGCCGAGGTGGCACGCGGGTTCGGTGGCATGGGGTTCAACGACCTGCATCTCGTCGACCTCGATGGCGCACAAAGCGGCACACAGCGCAATCGCGAGCTGGTGCGGCGCATTGTCGGTGAAACGCAGATGACGGTGCAGCTCGGTGGCGGCATACGCGATCGCCAAGACACTGGAGGCGTGGTTTGATGCCGGCATCCAGCGGGCCGTCATTGGCAGCATGGCAGTCACCGACGCCGCCAGCGTGCAGGAATGGCTTGCGGAATTTGGCGCCGACCGCATCGTACTCGCGCTCGACTGCCGGCGCGATGCAGACGGTACACCGTGGCTCGCCACTCATGGCTGGACACGGGCGGCTGACATCACGTTGTGGGACTGCATCGATGCCTACAGGCCGCACGGCGTGCAGCATGTACTCTGCACCGACGTCAGCCGCGACGGCGCAATGACCGGGCCGGCAACGGAGCTCTACAGGGACTTCGTGCAGCGCTGTCCCGGTATCGCACTGCAGGCATCGGGCGGCGTGCGAAATATTGATGACCTGAATACGCTGCGGGCGGCCGGCGCCGCCGCCGCAATCACGGGGCGCGCGCTGCTGGATGGCGCCATCCCTGCAACGGAGATACGGACATTCCTGCGCGGCGCATAATTCCCTGCCTTGATGTACGCGATGGCCAGGTCGTCAAGGGCGTGCAGTTCCGCGATCACCGCGTGGTCGGGGATATCATCGAACTGGCCGCGCGTTATTGCCAGGAGAACGCGGACGAACTGGTGTTCTATGACATCACCGCGAGTCCTGACGGGCGCTCGGTAGATCGTACGTGGGTCACTGACGTGGCGCGTGTGCTGGACATCCCTTTCTGCGTCGCCGGCGGCATACGCAGTATCGCCGACGCCGAGGATGTCCTGAACCGCGGCGCCGACAAGATTTCGATCAATTCGCCCGCGTTGCAGAACCCGCCACTGATCTCGGACCTTGCGCGCCGCTTCGGCACGCAATGCGTGGTCGTCGGCATCGACAGTCGCGCGCAGGACGGCGGCTACCGCGTCTACAAATTCACGGGCGATCCGGACAAAACGGCCGCTGCCGAACTGGACACGATGGACCTGGATCGACGAGGTCATCAGCCGTGGCGCCGGCGAAATTGTTCTCAACTGCATGAACCGCGACGGTGTACGCGATGGCTACGACATTGAGCAACTCGCACTGGCTCGACGTCACGCCACGGTGCCGCTGATCGCCTCGGGCGGCGCAGGATCGATGGCCCATTTCGCCGACGTGTTCCGCCAGGCCGACGTAGACGGCGCGCTGGCCGCCAGCGTATTCCACAGCGGCGAAATCCGTATCGGCGACCTCAAACAATACCTTGATGCCGAGGCCATCGAGGTACGATTGGCCGCACCAGGCCTCGTGCAGGCAAAGGCAACATGATGGACAGGAACATAGACTTTCTGCGAACCCTTGAACAGGTCATTCAGGACCGCGCAACATCCCCATCGGACAACAGCTACACGTCGGCACTGCTGCGTGCGGGCCCCAAACGGATTGCGCAAAAAGTCGGCGAGGAAGCCGTTGAACTGGCACTGGCCGCCGTAAGCGGCGAGCGGCAAGAACAACTGGACGAAACAGCCGACCTTCTATATCACCTGCTGGTCCTCCTCAATGACCGCGGGCTTTGCCTCGCCGATGCAGTAGACGTCCTCGAGGCCAGACACCGGCACGCAGGCTCCGGGTAGTCCGCGTCATAGAGGCCGAACGGGCTGCGGCGCCGACTCCTGGCCCGGATTATTCATGAACGGCACGGAGTTTGGGGCGGAGGTGTGCCCCGGGGAGGGCTTTTCAGGGGCTGTGCCGGACCGGGACGTCCGGCACAGAGCGTACAGGGACGTATTCACAGCGTCCCTGAAAAGCCCTCCCCGGGGTGCGCCTTCGCCTAACCACCACATCTGTAACCGTTCATGAATAATCCGGGCCAGGAGTCTGCAAGCCTCGTCAGATCAGCACCTCTTCCGCCGGTTCACGCAGGTTATATCGCGAACTCATGACAAAGCCGTAAGCCCCGGCATTGGCAATCGCGATAACGTCGTTCTCCGTACAGGGCGGCAACATGCGGTCACTGCCGAGCTTGTCACCCGTTTCACAGATGGGCCCGACGACGGTCACGCATTCCGGTTGCCAGCTCATCTGCCCGCGTCAGGTTGACGATCTCGTGCCAGGCACCGTACAGCGCGGGACGCAGCAGTGAGTTCATGCCGGTATTGACGCCGACGTAGCGCATGTCGCCCTTGCCCTTGACCTGTGTCACGCGCGTCAGCAGTACCCCGGCCTGTGCAACGAGGTAGCGTCCGGGCTCCAGCCACAGCTGGTAGCGCGGATGAGCCCGGCGTATCTCGGCGAGTGTGTTATCGAGCGCCTGCAAGTCGAATGGCTGGTCGCCTGGCTTTTCCGGCACGCCGAGCCCGCCGCCGAGATCCAGCACGTTGACCCGTGGAAACCTGTCAGCAGCCTGTGCCAGCGCCGCCGCTACCGTGCGCCAGTTTTCCGGGTCGAGTATGCCGCTGCCGCTGTGGGCATGAATCCCGATAACGTCGGCACCCGCGGCCTTCAGAAGGCGCTCCAGTTCATCAAGTTCGAATAGCGGTACACCGAACTTTGAATGCGCACCCGCCGTCTTGACGTGCTCGTGGTGGCCACGGCCACGGCCCGGGTCCAGCCGCATGAACAGGTCGAGGCCGGTAAATACTTCCGGCCAGGCCTGCAGCGGGTAAATGTTATCCAGCGTCAGCTGCAGGCCTTGCTCTCGTCCCCAGACATACTCGTCGCGAGGCGCGAAATTTGGCGTGAATAAAATGCGTGATCGGTCAAGACCGGGTACCGACGCCAGCAGGTGTTCCACTTCACCCGGCGACACACACTCGAAATCGACGCCGAGTTCCGCCAACACCCGCAACACACCGGGATTGAAATTCGCTTTCATCGCATACAGGACGCGGTCAACGGATTGCAGGGATTTCAGTCCTTCGGCAGCCGTGCGAATGGTTGCCGCATCGTAAACGTAAGCCTTGCCGCGTTCGGCGGCCAGTTCCAGCAACTGCGCACGCTTGTCGAGCCACCAACTGCCTGTGCGGCTCGCCGGTGCTTGACGAGTGTCGAACATCGCTTCCCAACTGGGACCGAACACAGGACTCGAGGCGGACGCGCTGATGATCGAGCTGTGAATACGGCCGACCAGCCGTTCCATGTTGTCCTGGTCAACAACGAAACTGAAGTTGAGATCATTGGCGGCCTGCGAGACGAGATGGATTTTTTCTTCGTCAAACACGCGCAGTGCCGGCGCAAGACGCGGCAAAATTGTGCGAATCTTGCGGCCAACCAGGCTGATCACGGCGCAATTGTCGAGAACCCGAACACGGCAGAGCTGTTCGAGGTCGGCAACCAGCGCACGCCGCACTTCGGGCGGCAGCATCTGGTCCGTTGTTTCGATGGACACGGTGACGTTGGTCTGCGAGGTGGAAACCAGGTCGATAGACACGCCGTGCCGGCTGAAACACGCGAATGCATCGGCAAGAAATCCGACCTCGTGCCACATGGCCGAGCCTTCCATCGAAATCAGCGTCACGCCACGCCGCGCCGACACGCCCTTGACCTGCGACTCGGCTTCGCTCGTCAATGGCGCGATGACCGTGCCCTGTATATCCGGCGCGCCGGTACAGCGAATGAACAGCGGAATACCGTAGCGCCGGACCGGACCGAGGCACCTCGGATGCAGCACGCGACTACCGGTGGATGCCAGTTCCTGCGCCTCGTCGAACTGCAGCTCGGCCAGCAGGCGTGCCGACGGCACGCGTTTCGGATCTGCCGTGAACATGCCGGGCACATCGGTCCATATCTCAAGCCTGCGCGCGCCGAGCATTGCAGCAAGGTATGCGGCCGAGGTATCCGAGCCCTCCCGGCCAAGCAACACCGTTTCGCCGCGATCATTTCCGGCGATAAAGCCCTGCGTCAAAATCACCTTGCCGGTCGCCTGCAACGTCTCGGCCAGTTGCGGGTCAGGAGCGTAGGCGCACGTGGCCGACAGGTAGTTCTGTGCACTACTTCGCCGCGGATTCTCCTCAGCCTTGAGGATCGTCCGCACATCGAGCCAGTGCACGTCGACACCCTGGCGTGCAAGCCAGGCAGCGCCGAGCGTCGTCGCCGCAATCTCGCCGAATGCCATGACCCGCGCATGGACACGCGGGCTGACCTCGCGCAGCAGGCTGATGCCGGCCGCGAGCTGCTTGAGTTCGCCAAGGAGCGGATCCAGCAATGCCTTGCCGTCAAGGTCCAGTTCTGTAGCAAGCGCAAGGTGTACGTCACCGAATGCCGCCAGCTCCGCATCGGGATTGCCAGCCAGGGCCTGCTGCACGACGCGCTCGAGCGTATTCGACACACCGGCGATTGCAGAGTGCACGATAAGCGGACGTAACCCCGCTCGCAGCCGATTGCGCACGATACCGGCAATCGTCTGCCAGTTCGCCAGCGTCGCGACACTGCTGCCACCAAACTTCAGTACCACCCAGTCGGACTCGGCGATGACGGCTGGCGCGCCCAGTTTGGCGCTGGACTGGAACTTGGCTTCTTCGACTGTTGATTGCATTTACAGGTCCGGGTTGCCGCTCGGTGCGGCGGTGCAAAAAAAAACCCGCACGGGCGGACCCTGCGGGCTCTATGGCTATGGCCGGTTTTCTTCTTGTTCAGCCGGCTCCGTGGCCACTCACACCCGCGCACCTCTGGCGCGCCAGTTTGATTTTAGGTTTTATGCCATCGGCAACGCCGACGGCCAGGCACTTTACGCGGGCGGAAAATGAAAACATCGGCAGAGTAAAGCGGAGCCGGCAGCGAACGTCAAGCCGCATTTTCAGTCGTCATCCCACGGCAGCGCAACCGTAATGGCGCCGCAGGACGCCGACGACACTTCACCGCGGTACTTCGCCAGCACACCACCATGGACCGAGGATGGCGGGCGGCGCCAGGCGGCACGGCGGCTGGCGAGTGTTTCATCGTCGACGTCCAGCGTCATCGTCCGGGATTCGGCATCGATGGTAATGCGGTCGCCGTTCTTAATCAGTGCGATCGGGCCGCCGACAGCCGCCTCGGGCGACACGTGCCCGACAACAAAGCCGTGGCTGCCACCGGAGAATCGTCCATCGGTAATCAGCGCAACGTCACTGCCCAGTCCCTTGCCCATGATCGCGCCGGTCGGACTCAGCATTTCCCGCATGCCCGGACCGCCTTTCGGGCCCTCGTAGCGAATGACGATAACGTCGCCGGCCTCGATGGCGTCGTGGAGAATGGCCTGCAGCGCCTCCTCCTCTGAGTGAAACACCCGCGCACGCCCCGAAAAGGCAAGACCCTCCTTCCCCGATATTTTGGCAACCGCACCTTCCGGCGCGAGATTGCCGTACAGCACAACGAGATGGCTGTCGCGCTTGATAGGGTCATCAAAATCGTGAACGATGGTTTGCTCCGCCGGATAATCATCAACGTCAGCGAGGTTTTCGGCCACGCTGCGGCCCGTTACCGTCAGGCAGTCACCGTGCAACAGGCCACGCTCGAGCAGCCGCTTCATCAGCGGCTGGATCCCGCCGATCGCGATCAATTCCGACATCAGGTAACGGCCGCTGGGACGTACGTCCGCCAGCACCGGTACCCTCGCACCGATACGGGAGAAATCGTCAAGACTCAGTGCAATGTCCGCTTCGTGCGCCATTGCAAGCAGATGCAGCACCGCATTGGTGGACCCGCCGAGTGCGATCACAACGGTAATCGCGTTTTCAAAGGCCTCGCGCGTCATGATGTCGCGCGGCTTGATGTCCTTCCTGATCAATTCGACGACTGCCGCACCGGCGCGAGTACAGTCATCCGACTTGCTGGATGATTCCGCTTCCTGCGCTGAACTGTTGGCAAGGCTCAGGCCCAGCGCCTCGATCGCCGACGCCATCGTATTTGCCGTGTACATGCCGCCGCACGCGCCGGGTCCGGGAATCGCGGTACGCTCGACCGCCAGCAGTTCATCGTCACCTATGCGCCCGCCAGCATGCGCACCGACGGCTTCAAACACCGATACGATATCGCGGCGTTTGGCGCCCGGCCGGATTGTTCCGCCGTAGACGAAGACGGACGGCCGGTTCAGCCGCGCCATCGCCATGACGCAGCCGGGCATGTTCTTGTCGCAACCGCCGATTGTTACCAGCCCGTCAAAGCCCTGCGCGCCGGCTACCGCTTCGATCGAGTCCGCAATAATTTCGCGCGAAACCAGCGAATAGCGCATGCCCGGCGTGCCCATCGAGATGCCGTCGGAAACGGAGATCGTGTTAAAGATGACCCCTTTGCCACCCGCGTCATCAGCGCCAGTCGCTGCCAGTTCCGCGAGACGGTTGATGTGCATGTTGCACGGCGTGATCATACTCCAGGTCGACGCGATACCGACCTGCGGCTTGCCGAAATCCGCATCCTTGAAACCGACTGCCCGCAGCATGGCGCGGCTGGGCGCATGTTCGTTGCCATCGACGACGACGCGTGAATAGCGCCGCAATTCTTTCTCTGTCATGCAATATCCCTGGATAAATCCGAACCGCACACTCTCGTGCGCGCATTATTCATCATCGGGCAACAGAGGTCGACCTGGGTGTTAATCCGGATGTCTCACCGATTCGCGGGAATTTGATTAGTCGTCGTCGCGAATAATGACCGCGATGCGGGTAAAGGTTCCCGGAGACGAAGATTCGGTGTCAAGCTCGATCGTGAAGGCTTCGTCATCTTCGGGTGCGGCATCCTGAACCAGCGGAATAAGTAATCGGGCCACACGCTGACCGGGACCGAATACGATGATCTTGCGACCCGGCGCAAAATAGTCTTCGCCTTCGGTGGCCGTAATATCTTCGACGGTATAGACGACATTCAACGTGGTCTGGTCCGGGTTCAGCCGGGTTACATCGATTTGTACCGCCGGGTCACGCTCGGAGACCGACACCTGGGCGCTGGTAAAAACGACGGTGTTCACAGCGTGGTTTGCTTCGAACCGGCGCTGGTCGTCGTCGAGCAAGCCGAGATTGATCTGGCCCAACTCAGTGTTGACGTTGTAATAGTCGCGCAGCAGCAATGCCACCTGCCGGTCCGGCTCGCGCTCGTCATTGGATGAAATGGAAACAGTCAGCGTTGCTTCGCGCTGCCCTCGATCGAAACTGATGACATCATCGCCGGAGAGCCTGTAGCGGCCTTCTGCGCCCGGCGAACGATTGCCACTGAATCCGACCTCGTCGATGCGGACTGTCAACGGCGAGTCGAGACCAAACCACCGGTACAGGTTGATGACGAGTGGTTCGTTGCCCTCGACCACGGTTACATCGAGTTCCGGCCGCTCCTCGCCGGGGGCCGAAAACATTAACGAATTGCCCGCGTCGAAGTCGTCGGGCAGGTTGCTGGCGCCAGAGTCTTGTGTTGCGCTGATCTTGCCGGCCGGCGGCGCCTCAGCGGTTGTGGCCGACTGAAAGTCAGCAGCGCCACTGCTGGCCCCGTCTTCGGCCTGTTCGCTGTACGCCCTTTCGTCGCCGTCGCCTCCAGCCGCAGGGTCTTCGGCCGAAGCCATTGCGGCAGCATTGGCATCCGGGTCCGGTGTAGCTCCGTAGTATGGCGTGCCTTCTGCGTCACTCATGCCAGCAATTTCGCCCTCGCGCACAGACCGGTCGTCCACGACCGCGCTGTCGCCTGCCTCCGCCGGCTGCTCCGTGACGGTGGGTTGCGCTGCAGGGGCTGATTCCTCTGCCGCGGGCTCGCGATCCGGTGTAACCGCCGCGGCGGGAATGACTCCGTCCGCTGCGTCTTTGACAATTACCGCAAGTTCCTCGAACCAGCTCGGGCGCACCACGCTCGCCGCGATGACAGCGGCAAGCAGCAAGGCCACCACGTAGGGCCAGCGGCGCCGGCTTGATTCTTCGTCGGCCCGAAAATGGCGCGCGTCGTCGATCACCTCAAGCGGCACAAATCGAGGCGGCTCCGGCTCGTCACCGCCGGAGGCGCCGAGCAGCGCATCGAGAAACTCGCCCGGCGTCGCGTGCCGGGTAACACGCGAATGCGACAGGGCCTTGCGCAGCGCTTTCCACTGCGCATCCGGCAAGTCCTTCGGCCGCTGCGGTTCCATGCCGCTTTCGGCCGCCTCAGCAGCATTGCGCGGTCCAAAAACCCGGTGGCCTGCAATCAGGCGGTACGCCAGGCAGGCGAGCGAAAACACGTCGTCCGCGGCGACCGGTTCTTCACCGGTCAGGACCTGCATGCTTGAGTAAGCCGGCGTTGCTGCCGCCAGCACGCCCGGATTGAAGGCTGCGGCGGCATCCTGTTGCTGCCGGATACGCGCGATACCAAAGTCGAACAACTTGATCGCGCCCGATGGCAGGACCATGATATTGCCCGGCTTGACGTCAGCGTGGATGACGCCGCAGCGATGGGCGTAGCCAAGCGCTTCCCCCACCTGGCGAATAATGTCGAGTGACGCCCTCCGGTCCGGCAACCCCTCGCCCGAGTCCAGCACATCGGCGAGGGAGCGGCCCTCAAGCCATTCCATGACGATGAAGTACAGGTCGTCTTCACGATCAAGGTCGATGAAGCGAACAATGTTCGGGTGTGACAGGCAACGGCCCTTTGCCGCCTCCTGCTGGATCGCGCGCAATGCGTTGGGGTTGCGTGACAGTTTAGGTGACAGGACCTTGATTGCGACCCAGGGTTCTATGCCATCGACCTCGGCCATGCGCCGGTCCAGCGCCTTGTAGACAACCCCCATGCCGCCCGCGGCGACGCGCTCCTGGAGCAGGAAGCGATCGCGCAGTACTGATCCGATCTGCAGGCGCCCGTCGCTGTCATCGGCGGTGACCGCCGCGTCAGGCGGCAACACGGCGGTGCGCGCAAACGGATCGTCTTCGTCGAATGAATCCCGCGACACGCCGGGAACAGTTTTCATGTTTTCGCTCACCAGGTACTCCAGCGCTCCCTGTTCACGCTTACAGTCACAGTTTAGCGCGAGATGCACGTCAGCCAGTGGGAACTGGTCGTCAAATTGCCTGACAACAGTGTGCCGGAATCTACAAAACCTTGCCGGGATTCAGGATATTCCGGGGGTCCAGAGCCTGCTTCAACTGCCTCATGACGGCTACTTCCGTCGCGCTGCGATATTTTAGCAGGGCGTCGCGCTTCAGGACTCCTACACCATGCTCGGCGCTGAAACTGCCGTCAAAACGCGCAACCGTGTCATAAACGATGCCGGCGACGTCATCGCGCAACGCGAGAAATTTTTCACCGTCCCAGGTTCGCGGCTGGCTGACATTGAAATGCACGTTACCGTCGCCGACGTGTCCGAATGCCACAATCCGCGCGTCGGGAACAAACTTGATTACAGCCTCGCTGGCCTCGTCGATAAAGCGGCCGATCGCATCCACCGGGACCGACACATCATGTTTCAGGCTCGCACCCTCCGCCTTCTGGGCCTCGGATATCGCATGCCGGAGCTGCCAGAACTGATCGCGTTCGGACGCATTCTTCGCGACCGCCGCGTCCGTCGCCATCGATGCATCAAGCAGGTCCATCAGCACGCCTTCGAACGCCGCTTCGCCACAGGGAATCGTGCATTCCACCAGCACGTGCCAGGCGGCGTCCGTGCCGAGCGGTCCGCGGGTGCCGGCCCGGTGCCGCAGTACGAAATCCAGTGCGCGGTCCGATATCAGCTCAAAGGCCTGCAGCTGGTCGGCCAGCCGGATGCGCAACTCGGCAAGCAATGCGACGGCTGCCTGTGGCGACTGGACCGCCAGCCACGCGGTGCCGAGAGCGGATACCGGCGGAAACAGCCGTAAACTGGCCGCGGTGATGATGCCGAGCGTACCCTCGGAGCCGATAAAAAGTTGCTTCAGGTCATAGCCCGCGGTGTCCTTGCGTAGTGTCCGCAAGCCGTCGATGACACGGCCGTCAGCCAGCACAACCTCCAGGCCCAATACCTGGTCGCGCGCGGTACCGTAACGCAAGACGTTCGTACCGCCGGCATTGGTCGACAGGTTACCGCCGATCTGGCAGCTTCCTTCGGCGGCCAGGCTGAGCGGCAACAATCGTCCCGCGTCGGCGGCCGCGCGCTGCAAATCCTCAAGAACGCAGCCTGCCTCGGCAATCATCGAATAATTATCGGCGGACACCGCGCGTATCCGGCGCATGCGCGACAGTGACAGCAGTATTTGCTCGCCGCTCTGGTCGGGTATTGCGCCGCCACACAAACCGGTGTTGCCACCCTGCGGCACGATCCCCAGGCCGGCCTCGGCGCAGGTTTTGACGATCGCCGCGGTCTCGTCCGTCGTCGCCGGCATCAGCATCAGCGGTGTGTTGCCTCGCCAGGTGCCGCGCCACTCGGTCAGATGCGGTTCGAGACGTTCGGCATCACTGGTCCAGCCCCTGCTGCCGACGATGGACTTCAGTGCGTCAAATACCACGGTCTGTTCCGATTCCCGTCTGCTGCTGGTAGGTCGCCCAATCGATATTGCTGCCGCACAGCAGAATGACCGTCTTGCGGCCGCGTACCGGTTCCGCGAGCGGTCCCAGCAAGGCAGCGGTACTTGCCGCGCAGGCTGCCTCGACAGCAATCTTCATATGCTCGAACAGGAAACGCATTGCGGCACGGAGTTCATCGTCGGAGACCTGCACCAGTTTATCGACATGATCACGGCACAAACTGTACGAATGCGGCAATGCAAAAGGCGCACCGAGACTGTCGGCTATTGTATCGACACGGTCGAGACGTTGCGGACTGCCGGCCTCGAAGCTTCTCCGCATGCTGTCGGCGCCCTCCGGCTCGATGCCGAAGACCGCGCCAGCCGGATTGAGCTGCCTGGCAACCGACGCGATGCCGGAACACAGGCCGCCACCGCCAATTGGCACCAGCAAGTTATCGAAATCCGGTACATCCTCGCAAATCTCAAGACCCACCGTTGCCGTACCCAGTGTTGTCAGCGGACCCTCAAACGGGTGCACGAGGTAGCGCCCCTCGTTTTGCTGGATTTCCGCTGCCAGTTCAAACGCACTATGCACATCGTCAGCCAGCACGACGTCCGCGCCGTAATCCCGGCATCGCGCCACGCGGAGCGGGCTCGCGGCGCGAAGCATCACCACCTTCGCGCTCGTACCGGCCTGTTGCGCGGCAAACGCGGTTGCGATGGCATGGTTGCCGGCGCTGACAGCCGTTACGCCCGCACGCAACTGCTGCTTGTCAAGGCTCAGAATCACCGACAAGGCGCCGCGCGGCTTGAAGGTCGATGTCTGCTGCAGGAACTCGAGCTTCGCAAACACCTCGCCGCCCGTTTCGAGCTCAAGAGCCGGGCAACGCACCATCGGCGTGCGCACCAGCCAGCGCGACAGCCGGTCGCGGAGTTGCCTGACGTCTTCAATCGCTGGCGGAATTACGGACATAAAGCCTCCTGCAAGCCCGGCGGCCACGGCCCGTCCCGGGTCGGCACATCCTGTGGCAATGCCTGAAATTTGAATTACCTACGATCGAATGTTAATAAAACTTGCGCTATCCGGTCGACTTGATTACTTTGATCGACGAACGACGGCCGGGCAATGACCTGCAGCCGCCGACGGGGATTGGGTGGCGGTCCGGTAGTACAATCAAGAGTATATGCCGGCGCACCAGCAAATATGCTTTTTCGGCATTCGCCTTGAGTCAGTTGCATGGAATTTGACGACCTATCGCAGTCGGGCATACACCGGATAGCCAGCTATTCGCCGTATCTCGATCAGCTCGCGGGTTACGCCAACGACATGGGCCTGCGACAGCGCAGCAACCTCGTGCACCTGGAACGCAATCTTAATGACCTCTGGGCGCTTGGCCAGAACAGCCTTCTGAGCTGGACCCCGATCGACGATGGCATGCTGGTGCTGGTTGTACCGCATTATGCGATTGCCGAGTATACCGCCAGCACCCAGACGGGAAACGGCGGGCCACAGCGGGTGTCCGCGCACTTCATCACCGAACTGATATCGGGCGAACGGCAGCTGACCCTTCTCCAGATGCAGAAGGTCTCGCGATTGCTGCAAGTGGAACCCAGGCGCATCCACCTGCGGCAGACGCTGAGCGGTCACCCGGTTGAGACGCAGATCATCGAGAAGATGATACGCCGCTATGGCATCAACTATGTCGCCAGCCGTGCCGTAACGCTGTTTGACATCGTTGGCTTCGGCCTGCTGACGCCGTTTGAGCAAATGACCCAGCTAAACAGCTTGTCCTATTCGCTCAATTCGGCACACGCCAAAATGCTGGAGCGCGACGTCGGTATCAATTTTGCCCGCTCATCGAGCGGCGACGGCTTTTACATCTGGAACCGGGACCACGGCCTGGACGCGAACGTCAACCTGTACCATTTCATGCATCTCGTCCTGGCGGACAATGCAATTGCGCGTAGCAAATCGGCGGCGAAAATCGTGCCGCGGTTGCGGGCATGTTTCCATGTCGGAAGCTGTTACGAGTTTCACCAGGCGGAAGGATTGAATCCGACCATTCATGACTTTATTGTCGGCGACGTAACCATCGAGCTCGCCCGCATGATCGAGGCAGCGTTACCCGGGCAGATACTCGTCGGCCGACTTCCTCGCGGAGCTGGCCGCGGACAGTGACAGTCATGAACAAACGCAAGTGCGATCTGGATGCCGTTGCGTTCCTTGAGCAGGCACAGGGAAATTTGCCGAAATTAAGTGGCCTGGAGCTGTCCGGAGAAAGTGTCGGCCATCAAGTGCTACCTGACCGGAGAACGGCTGGAAAGCGGCGACTTCAATATTCGTAAACTGAACATCCGCGACAAGCATGGCTTGAGCCGCACTGCCTACAACGCCAAGGTCAATATCTACCGCGAATCCGCCGATCCCATTCTGCTTGGCATCGAGGACCGCAAGCTGCAGATCGAGGGCGTCGAACAGGTTTAATTTCTAAATTGGTCGGGGCGAGAGGATTTGAACCTCCGACCCCCACAACCCCATTGTGGTGCGCTACCAGGCTGCGCTACGCCCCGACCGGAACTTGGCTATCTTACCCGCGATGGTATCGGATGCGGGCTAAGGCGCGGCCATGATACGTGCCGCCGTCGTGCTCGGAAAGGATTTTGTCAGCGCCGCAGTATCTTCAGAACTTGTTCAAGTTCCACGCGCAATTGCTTGATAATCTGCTGGCTTTGGCTGACGTCGGTTTTCGCCTGGTCGCCCGTCAGGCGCTGGCGCGCGCCACCGATCGTAAAGCCGTCCTCGTACAGCAACGCCCGGATCTGGCGAATGATGAGCACGTCCTGGCGCTGGTAATAGCGGCGATTGCCGCGCCGTTTAACCGGTTTCAGCTGTGGAAATTCCTGCTCCCAGTACCGCAGTACGTGGGGCTTTACCGCGCACAGATCGCTGACTTCACCAATAGTGAAATAGCGCTTGCCCGGTATCGGAGGTAATTCGTCGTTATTCCCCGGTTCCAGCATAGGCCTCTACTCGGGCTTTCAGTTTTTGTCCAGGCCGAAAGGTAACCACACGGCGTGCCGTGATCGGTATTTCCTCTCCCGTTTTCGGGTTTCTTCCCGGACGTTCGTTTTTATCGCGCAAATCAAAATTTCCAAAACCGGATAACTTGATCTGCTCGCCCACAGCGAGGGATGCTCGCAGCTCTTCAAAGTAAAGATCGACCAGCTCACGTGCTTCCCGTTTGTTCAGCCCGAGCTCATTGAACAAAGATTCAGCCATGTCGGCTTTGGTCAGTGCCATAGGGTTAGTCTCTCAGTACCGCAGCGAACTTTTGCTGCAAATTTTGCACGGCTGCGTTCATTGCTGAATCGGCATCTTCGTCGGTAAGGGTGCGGGATGTTTCCTGCAAAATCAAGCCTAAGGCTACGCTTTTTAGCCCAGCTTCTATTCCGGGGCCACGGTACACGTCGAATACCCTCACCTCCCGGACCCGGCCGGGTATGGCCGCCACCACCGCCTCGCAAATCTGCGCAGCCGAAATCTCGTTTTTCACGACGATGGCGATGTCGCGCCGGATGGCCGGGAACTTCGAAATGGCCAACGCCATCGGCACCCGTGCCGCGAACGCACGCTCGATGTCGAGTTCGAACAGGAAGACATCTTTCTTCAGGTCGAGGCGTTTCGCAACGGTCGGATGCAGCTTGCCGATCACGCCCACGGCCGTACCGTCGCGCAAAACCGACGCCGCCTGGCCGGGTTGCAACGCCGCATGGTCGATCGGCTCAAAGGTGAAGTCGCCAGCGCTCCCGGTCAACGTCAGCAAGGCTTCGACATCCGCCTTTAAATCGAAGAAATCAGCTGATTTCGCGCCGGATCCCCACTGTTCGGCCAGTACCGGTCCCGACACCAGCGCGGCAATTCGCAGCACCTCTGACGGCTGTTCCAACGATCCGTGGAACGACTTTCCAATCTCGAACAGCCGTACGCGGTCCTGCTGCCGGGCAACATTGGCCGCTGCCGCCTGCAGCATGCCGGTCCACAAACTGCCACGCATGACCGACATTTCCGATGAAATCGGATTGCTCAATACCAGCGCCGAGGCGTTGCCGGTAAGCAGCCGGTCAATGTCCTTCTCAACAAAACTGTAGGTAATGACCTCCTGGTAATCGCGGGCGACCAGCGCGGCGGCCAGCGTGTCCGTTTCAACCTGCCGTTCGGAAACGGGTTCGAGCGGGGTTGCGGCGATCGCGGTTGCTTCGGGAATCCGGTCATAGCCGTAAATCCTGGCAACCTCCTCAATCAGGTCCTCTTCAATGACTATGTCAAATCGAAACCCGGGAGGCGTGACTTGCCAGCCGTCGTCGGTGACGTCGACCGCCAGGCCCAGTGACCGGAGAATGCCGGTGACGGCCGAATCTTCGAGCGTGACGCCGAGTACACGCGCCAGCCTCGTACGGCGCAGGTATACAGCTGTGCGTTCCGGCAAGCGGTCCGCGTGCTTATGGTCGACCGTCGGCCCGGCCGTGCCGCCTGCAATGGCGAGCAGCAATTCCGTTGCGCGCTCGATCGCGCGCGGCGGCAGTTCCGGGTCGACACCGCGCTCGAAGCGAAGCGAGGCGTCCGTATGCAAGCCGTAGCGGCGCGCGCGCCCGGCCATTATGGCCTGCGGCCAGAACGCGGCCTCAAGGAAAACGTCGCGGGTGCCATCGGTGACGGCCGTACCAAGTCCACCCATGATGCCGGCGAGGCCGATCGGGCCGGAGTCGTCGGTAATCGCGACGGTGTCGTCGTTGAGCTCGACTGCCCGGTCATCCAGCAGTACGAGCGCTTCACCGCCCTCCAAAAAGCGAGGCCGGATCGGACCTTTCAGTTTTGACAGATCGTAGGCATGCAACGGCTGTCCCAGCTCCAGCATTACGTAATTGGTTACGTCAACCACCGGGCTGATCGACCGCAGCCCACTGCGCCGCAGCCGTTCTGTCATCCACGCCGGCGACGTCGCGGACGGATCGATGCCTCGTATGACGCGCGCCGCAAATCGCGGACAGGCATCACCATCGACCAGTTCAACCGGGTGTTCGGCGTCAGATGCAGCCGGTACCGTGACGAGTTCCGGCCCTGCCAGCACCGCGCCGGTCAGTGCCGCGACGTCACGGGCGATGCCCAGCACACTGAAACAGTCGCCGCGATTAGGCGTAAGTCCAGGTCAAAAACGGTATCCGGCAACTGCAAAATCTCGCCGAGCGCCTGTCCGCGTCTGGCATCAGCCGGGAGTTCCATAATGCCGTCCGACTCGTCGCCGAGGCCCAGTTCCACCGCCGAGCACAACATGCCCTGTGATTCGACACCGCGAATTTTCGAGCGCCGGAGCTTGATGCCATTGGGTAGCCGCGTACCCGGCAACGCCAACGGGCTTTTGATCCCCGCACGCGCATTCGGCGCGCCGCACACCACGCTGACCGTGTCGCCGGCGCCGAAGTCAACGGTACAGACGCTCAGGCGATCGGCGTCCGGATGTTTTTTTACTTCGAGTACCTCGCCGACAACGATGCCATCGAGCCCTGCACCTTCGACATGCAGCCCGTCCACTTCGTGACCGGCGAGTGTCAGGCGTTCCGCTAATGCCGCGGCATCCAGATCCGTGTCAACCCACTCCCGCAACCAGCTGTATGCAAACTTCATGAGGCCCGCACCGGACTAGCGAAACTGGCGCAGGAAGCGCAGGTCGTTTTCGAAAAATGTGCGCAGGTCGCTGACGCCGTATCGGAGCATGGCCAACCGCTCGATACCCATGCCGAACGCATAGCCGGTGAACTCCTCGGCATCGACGCCGGCCGCCGTCAGCACGTTCGGATGCACCATGCCGCAGCCCAGTATCTCAAGCCATTTGTCCTCGCCCCACAGTACGTCTACTTCGGCGGACGGCTCCGTGAACGGAAAATAGGACGCGCGAAACCGCAGGCTTGCATCGCGCTCGAAGAAGGACTCGACGAACTGATGCAGTACCGCCTTGAGGTTCGCGAAACTGATGCCGCGATCGATGACCAGGCCTTCGACCTGGTGGAACATCGGTGTATGCGTCTGGTCGGAATCGCAGCGATAAACACGCCCCGGCGCGATAATGCGTATCGGCACGCCCTCCTGCACCATGGAGCGAATCTGCACGGGCGACGTATGCGTGCGCAGCAGGTTGCCGCCGGGAAAGTAAAACGTGTCGTGCATCGCACGCGCCGGGTGATTCTCCGGGATGTTCAGCGCGGTAAAGTTATGGAAATCGTCCTCGATTTCAGGCCCGGACCGGATGCCGAAGCCGGCGTTCCGGAAAATCTGCTCGATGCGCGCCATCGCCCGCGCAACGGGATGCCGCCCGCCGAGGCCAGACCCCCTGCCCGGCAGCGTCACATCGACAGCGTCCTGATGAAGTCGGTCCGCCAGCGCCGCATCGTCCAGCGACGACCGGCGTTCGTTCAGCAATTCGAGGACTGTCTGCTTGGCCCGGTTTATCGCCTGGCCGGCAGCCGGCCGTTCATCGGCGGATAATTCGCCCAGCGACTTCAGGCGCGTCGTCAACGCGCCCTTTTTGCCGAGATAGGCGACGCGCACCGCATCCAGCGCCGGCAGGTCGTCAGCGGCAGCGATATCAGCTTTCGCCGCCGCCACGAGCTCATCAAGGGCCTGCATGGGAGTTACTGGCGCCCGCGGGGCAATCAGCGTTCAGCCAGCGCTGCTTTCGCCTGTGCCGCGAGTGCTCCAAACGCATCCGGGTCGTGCACGGCGATGTCGGCCAGTACCTTGCGGTCAACGTCGACCTCGGCACGGTGCAGGCCGTTGATCAGCCGGCTGTAGGACAGGCCGTGCAGCCGTGCCGCGGCATTGATGCGTGCAATCCACAGTGCGCGGAACTGGCGCTTGCGCTGGCGACGATCGCGATAGGCGTACTGGCCGGCCTTGATGACCGCCTGCTTCGCTACACGATAGACCTTGCTGCGCGCGCCGTAGTAACCCTTGGCCTTGCCAAGGACTTTTTTGTGACGCGAGCGGGCGGTCACGCCTCGTTTAACTCTTGCCATGTCTCAATTCCTCCTCAGCTGTACGGGAGCATGCGGCGCACGCTCTTTACGTCACTGTCGTCGACCTGCAGCGTCAGTCCGAGCTGGCGCTTGCGCTTCGACTTCTTCTTCGTGAGGATGTGATTGAGATGGGACTGGGCTCGTTTGAAGCCGCCCTTCCCCGTCCGGCGGAAACGCTTGGCAGCGCCCCGGTTGGTCTTCATTTTCGACATTGTAGTCTCCGATTTTCTAGCCTGGCGACGTACGTCATTGCGACCATCGCAATGCGCCGTGACAGGCGGGTACTGGCAGCGGCCCGTAAGACGGGCATACCACTACTCACTTTTTCTTTGGTGACATCACCATGATCATCTGCCGCCCTTCCAATTGCGGCATTTGCTCAACGACACCAATTTCCTTCAGGTCATCCCTGACCCTGGCCAGCAATTTGGCACCCAATTCCTGGTGCGCCATTTCCCGGCCCCTGAAACGCAATGTGACCTTGGTCTTGTCGCCTTGCTCCAGGAACTCCGTGAGCTTGCGCAACTTGATCTTGTAGTCACCTTCATCCGTACCCGGACGAAACTTGATTTCCTTGACGTGCACCTGCTTCTGCTTGCGCTTGGCAGTTTGCGCCTTCTTGTTCAGTTCGAACAGGTATTTGCCAAAGTCCATGACCCGGCATACCGGCGGACTCGCTGTCGGGGAAACCTCGACCAGGTCCAGCCCTTCACCCCGCGCCACTTCGAGCGCGTCTGACAGAGACATTACGCCGGCCTGTTCCCCGGCGGAATCGATCACCCGGACTTCGGATGCCTCGATCTCTTCATTGCGCTTGACGCGCTTCGCGGCTGCGATATTCGAATCCTCCTGCTGAAACAAACGAGACCCGCGACAGCGACCGCACACCGAAGTGCCCGGACGATGATCGCGGGGACGCGAATTTTATAGCTGTGCGCTGCGCGACACAAGCGGACGCACGCGGTATCGGCAACAAATCGGCCAAAATCGTACGATCCAGGCCGCGACTGTAGCAGTTTTACGACAACAATAGCCGGACTGGTGGGCGATGGTGGTTTCGAACCACCGACCTCCACGATGTCAACGTGGCGCTCTACCCCTGAGCTAATCGCCCGGTCGAAACCGGCCCGCTCGCCCGAGCGGCGCACAAAGATACGCAAGGCCATGGCGACACGCAAGCATTGCCGCGCCTGTGGCCGACCGGGTTCTGGAATTGCCAGGGAGCCTGACAGGATAGGTGGGGATTACATGAAGGGCACGATGATCGGAGCGGAGGTGTGCCCCGGGTGGGCCTTCGCTAACCACCGTGGACGTAACCTCTTCAGTGTAGTCACCGCCATACTATATCCCCGGCTCCCCGCGGTCGCCTCCGCTTACCAACCAAGCAAGACGTTCATGGATTTCACAGCTAACCTGCCAGGCGGTCTGTCAGACCAAGCGCGAGCTCCCGAACCCGGCGGATCTCGTCCCGCAAGCGCGCCGCTTCCTCGAATTCGAGATCCCGTGCATGCTTCAGCATCTGCTTTTCGAGCTTCTGCGCCTTTTTCAGCAATTCCTCGGGCGACAGCGCCGCATACGGCGCCGCCTCTTCCCCGGCACGGCGCCGGCCGCGGCCCGGTACCGGGTACGACGCTTCCATGACGTCCGCCACTTTCTTGACGATCGTCATCGGCGTGATGCCGTGCCGCTGGTTGTGCTCGACCTGGCGCTCGCGGCGCCGGGTGGTCTCGTCGATTGCCCGTTGCATTGAGCCGGTGACTTTGTCGGCATAAAGCAAAGCCTTGCCGTTCAGGTTGCGCGCGGCACGACCGATGGTCTGGATCAGCGATCGTTCAGAACGCAGGAAGCCTTCCTTGTCGGCATCGAGTATTGCCACGAGCGACACTTCCGGCATGTCCAGGCCCTCACGCAGCAGGTTGATGCCGACCAGCACGTCAAAAGCGCCGAGCCTCAGGTCGCGAATGATTTCGGTCCGCTCGACGGTACCAATATCCGAATGCAGGTAACGGACGCGGATATTGTGCTCCTGCAGGTAGTCGGTCAGGTCCTCGGCCATGCGCTTCGTCAACGTGGTGATCAGCACGCGCTCATCCGCGGCCGTCCGGGCATGAATCTCGCTCAACACGTCATCGACCTGCGTCTTCGCCGGCCGCACTTCGATCTGTGGGTCGACGAGACCGGTGGGCCGCACCAGTTGTTCTACGGTGTTGTCTGAATGCTCACCCTCGTAGGCGCCCGGTGTCGCCGACACATAAACGGTTTGCGGCGACAACCGTTCAAACTCATCGTAACGCAGCGGCCGGTTGTCGAGTGCGGATGGCAGCCGAAAGCCGTACTCGACCAGCGTCTCCTTGCGCGAACGATCGCCACGATACATGCCGCCGAGCTGCGGCACCGTCACATGGCTTTCGTCAACAATCAGCAGCGCATTCGGCGGCACGTAATCAAACAGGCACGGCGGCGGCTCGCCAAGATCCCGTCCGGACAGGTAGCGGGAATAGTTTTCAATGCCCTGGCAATAACCCAGCTCGCGAATCATTTCGATGTCGAACATCGTGCGTTGCTCGAGACGCTGCGCTTCGAGCAACTTGTTGTGCTCGCGCAGGTAGGCGAGCCTGTCCTTCAACTCTTCCTTTATCAGGTCGATGGCGCCGAGCAGTTTCTCGCGCGGCGTTACGTAGTGAGTCTTCGGGAAGATCGTCAATCGCGGTACACGCCGTACGACCTCCCCCGTCAACGGGTCAAAATACGACAGGGATTCGATTTCGTCGTCGAACAATTCTATACGAACAGCATCACGGTCCGACTCAGCCGGGAAGATATCAATGACATCGCCGCGTACACGATAGTTACCTTGCGACAAATCAAGTTCGTTGCGCTTGTATTGCATCTCGGCCAGCCGTCGCAGGATGGCACGCTGGTCCACTCGTTCGCCGCGCGTCAGGTGCAGGACCATGCTGAAATACGCTTCCGGGTCGCCGAGGCCGTAAATGGCCGAAACAGTGGCCACGATAATGGTATCCGGCCGCTCGATCAGTGCCTTGGTGGCCGACAGCCGCATCTGTTCGATGTGCTGGTTGATCGATGCGTCTTTCTCGATATACGTATCGGAACTCGGGACGTAGGCCTCTGGCTGGTAATAGTCGTAATACGACACGAAATACTCGACGGCGTTGTGCGGAAAATACTCACGCATCTCACCGTAAAGCTGGGCTGCCAGCGTCTTGTTAGGTGCAAGGATGATCGCCGGTCGCTGCACTGCGGCAATAACACTCGCCATCGTGAACGTCTTGCCGGAACCGGTGACGCCCAACAACGTCTGCCGCGCAAGCCCATCCTTCAGCCCTTCGACCAAACCGGCGATCGCCGTTTCCTGGTCACCGGCGGGCTGGTACGCGGACACCAGTGTCAGGCGTGTCCGTTCATCCGCATCGGACTTCTTTGGCAGACTGGTGGATTCACGTAACATACGCGCAACTTCGCGGAGAGAATTAAATGAGTGTAGCAGTTTCAAAACGCATGCAACGCGTCCGGCCTTCGCCGACTGGCGCGGTGCTTTCCCTGGCCGCCGAACTGCGTGCTGCAGGCCGTGACATCTTAAGCCTCGGCGCCGGCGAGCCCGATTTCGATACGCCGGAACCTGTCCGGGATGCCGCAATCGAGGCAATACGAAACGGCCAGACACGCTATACGCAGGTTGACGGCACGCCGGAACTGAAGGATGCAATTCGGCGAAAGTTTGCCCGCGACAACGACCTGTACTATGAAGCCTCGCAGATACTGGTCTCGAGCGGCGCCAAGCAATCCTGCTACAACGTCTGCCTGGCAATACTCGGACCCGGCGATGAAGCCATTGTTCCTGCGCCTTACTGGGTCTCGTACCCGGATATGGTGCGGCTGGCGGATGCCGAGCCGGTGTTTCTCAACACGGGGCTCGACAACGATTTTCGCGTAACGCCCGAACAGCTTGAAGGCGCCATTACAGACAAGACCCGCCTGATGTTCATCAACAGCCCGTCGAATCCGACCGGTGCCTGTTACTCGGCCGAACAATTTGCCGAACTCGGCGAGATCCTCGAACGGCATCCTCGCATCGTCATCGCGTCCGATGAGATTTACGAACATATTTACTGGGCCGATTCGCCGTACAGCAGCTTTGCGCAGGCCTGCCCCAGGCTGGCCGACCGGACCGTGACGATCAATGGTGTTTCGAAGTGCTACGCAATGACCGGCTGGCGCATTGGCTATGCAGGCGGACCCGCGAATGTCATTTCGGCCATGAAAACCCTGCAGAGCCAGAGCACATCAAACCCCTGCAGCATCTCGCAGGCAGCGTCGGTTGCCGCGCTGGAAGGCGACCAGGCCTGTGTCGCGGAAATGACCCGGGCCTACCGGGAGCGCAGTGACTACATCGTCGAGGCGCTGAACGGTATTCCCGGCTTCGAATGCCGCGCCGGCGAAGGCGCGTTTTACGCGTTTCCGAGGGTCACGGGGGCAATGAAACAGCACAAACTGAAAAGTGACACCGACCTGGTGGAGCTGCTGCTGCAAAAAGCCGACGTTGCAACGGTACCGGGGAGTGCCTTTGGCGCGCCGGGCTACCTGCGAATCTCGTTTGCCTGCTCGCTGGATCAGCTTGCTGACGCGGTTGCACGAATGCGTAAGGCTTTGATATAAAAAGGACGAGCGGCCGGCTCAGATGCGTTGGCCTGGCCGCGGGCCGCGGCCTTGACTTGCCATGCTCGCTGCACCAGAATCGCGGCCCTGACGAATCTGCCAGATCACCATTCCTCGGTAGCTCAGTTGGTAGAGCGGTTGACTGTTAATCAATTGGTCGCTGGTTCGAGTCCGGCCCGAGGAGCCACATACAAAAACGCCCCTCGCTGAGGGGCGTCTTCGTATGTGGATCCCCGGGGAACTCCCCAGGCAACGTCATCGCGAGCCGCGAAGCGGCGTGGCGATCTCGTGAAGGACAATGACTCTGCCAAGCGGTGCGAGATTGCCACGGCCGCCTGCGGCGCCCTCGCAACGACGGGAATTCCGAGATTGCCACGGCCGCCTGCGGCGCCCTCGCAACGACGGGGAATTGCGAGAGATCGCCACGTCGCTGCGCTCCTCGCGATGACCGGTCGTGCCGGCAGCAGTTCGTTACTTGCCCTTGCCCGTGACTTCGCGAAGGTGCCGGGCGAAGTCATCGCCGACGTCCGGGTGTGCGAGGCCGTAAGCGACCGTTGCCTTGAGGTAACCCAGCTTGTCGCCGCAATCGAAGCGTTCGCCCGTGAACGAATAGGCGTAGACCGGTGACTCGGAAAGCAGGTCGGCAATGGCGTCAGTCAGTTGAATCTCACCGCCGGCGCCGCGACCCGTTTTTTCCAGTTTGTCGAATATTTCCGGCGCCAGCAGGTAGCGACCGACGACGCCCATATTCGACGGTGCGTCCGCGGGTTTGGGCTTCTCGACGATGCGAGAAATTCGCTGCTCATCGTCAATTGCAACGATGCCGTAACTGGACGTGCGGTCCTTCGGCACTTCCTGCACGGCCACGACACTGCCGCCGTGCCGCCCGTACTCGTCGGCCATCTGCTTCAGGCAGGGCAGTTCGCCGCTAATCAGGTCGTCCGCGAGATGGACGAAGAACGGCTCGTTGCCGACCACCGCTCTGGCGCACAACACGGCGTGGCCCAGGCCCAGCGGTACACCCTGGCGTATGTAAATGCAGGTGGCGCCCTCCGACACGATATTGTGTATGGATTCAAACAGCTCCTCCTTGCCGGACTCCTGCAGCGCCCGCTCGAGTTCGGCATCGGTATCGAAATGATCCTCGATGGCCCGCTTGGAACTGCCGGTCACGAATATCAGTTTCGTGGCGCCGGCGGCGAGTGCCTCTTCGACCGCGTATTGAATAAGCGGCTTGTCCACGATGGGCAGCATTTCTTTAGGGCTGGATTTGGTTGCCGGCAGAAAACGGGTGCCCCGGCCGGCAACCGGAAATACGACGGAACGGACATGTTGCGGCAAGCTGACTCTCCGGTAGTGGGTATCAAGGCGGCATGATAGCCAATCCGGGCGTGCCACGGTAACCCCGCCAGGCGCCGGGGCCTGTGAAACTCAGTCACATGGTTGTGGGGGCCGCGCCCGATGCCGAACACGGCCCCTGCGCACTAGTTGTTGCTGCCACCACCGGGCGGTTGCAGCAGTATGTACTCCCGATTGATTTCGACGGTGCGCTGACCGATGCCGGTCACTCTCATCAGGTCCTCCGCCGAGCGGAACGGCCCGTTGGCCTCGCGATCCTCGACGATGGCCTCCGCCTTGCTCATCCCGACGCCCTGAAGTTCAGCGGCCAGGGTCGCCGCATCGGCGGAATTGACATCCACGGGTCCGGCAAACACCAGTAACGGACACAACAGCGCACCGAGAACGGCCACGCAGCGGGTATAGATTTTTTTCATTTCCGGCTCCTGCATTAAGTATCGAATCGAAACCGGCGCCGGCAACAACGGCCGGCATCCGGAGGGGCGAGCCAGAAGGTTAGTGCGGGAGTGTATTTATAGCTGCCGCCAAATCTGGGCGATTGGCGGTGAAACGTTCACGCGGCCGTGCGGTTTCTCTCGAGCAGGGAATCAAACTGCACGCGCGTATATGGCCGCTGCGTCTCCCAGTTCTTGCAACTCGGGCACTGCCAGAGCAATCGCTGGCTCGAGAAGCCGCATTCCTTGCATTTGTAGCGCGGCGTCGCCGCTGCCAGCTTGCTCAAAGCTGCGCGTATTTTAGCGATCGCATCATGGCGCGTTGATTCGTCATCGCCAGCGATGTGTTGCAAGTCGATGAACTCTGTCATCGTCGGGTCGTTCAATATGTACTGTTCGACGCACTCGTCGATTGTGCTGATGCCGCCAATATCATGGACGATAGCCGTGTACGCGATATCCTGGCCGATCTCGGGTTTCACCGACAACATCGTCCGCAATTCCTTTTCCAGCCGGTCGGTCGAGCCCTCGCTGCGATAAATGTCCACCATTTGCGGCAGAGCCTCGGTGATCAGGTAGGTACTCTCGTCAACCACTCTCTGCAGCAGTTTCAGGGCCGTCTTGTAGTCGCCGGTGCCGCAGGCAATGTTTGCCCGCGTCAGCGCGCCGCGAAACGTGCGCGGCCGCCCGCTCTGGGCTTTTTTGACGTACGCGCGGCCCGCTGCATAATCCTTGTTCGCCAGCGCCTGTTCGGCGAGCTCACAGTAATAGTGCGCAATCTGGAGGCCTAATGATTTGCCGCTCAGCGCTTCGAGCTTCTGTCCGGCTTCGATGGCTTTTTGCCATTCGCGCTCCTGCTCATAAATGCGGCACAGGCGCTCGAGCGCTTCTACCTGGTGCCGCGAACCCTGTGCGAGCCGTACGAACATCTTTTCGGCCCGGTCAAGGAGACCCGCGCGCAAATAGTCCTTGGCGAGCGACAGCAGCGCCTGGTCGCGCTGCTCGGCCGCGAGGTCCGGACGCGCGATGATGTTCTGGTGGATGCGAATCGCCCGGTCGACCTCGCCGCGGCGGCGGAACAGGCTGCCCAGTGCAAAGTGGGTTTCGATGGTCTTGTCATCGACCCGCACCATCTTGAGGAAATGCTCCAGCGCCTGGTCGGTCTGCTCGTTCAGCAGGAAATTCAGGCCTTTCAGGTAATCGATATTAAGCGGCGGCGGTGGCTCTTCGCCCTCATCATCCCGCTCACCGAAGCGCCCGAGTGCCCAGCCGGCGGCAACCAGCAGCAGGAACAGCCCGGCCAGTAAAAACGTTGACTCAGTCGGCATCGGCGATCGGCAGGCTGCGCAGGCTGCTGACTTCGGATTCGCGGTCCGACAGGGCCTTGCGGAGCTTGCGGCGGTCATTCAGCAGGCGGGTAATGAACCACACCGTGCACAACAGGCCGAACAGCCAGCCGGCGATGAATGTGACGGCGAACGCCATCGGGATGCTCGGTTCGACGACACCATAGGCGAGATCAACGGTCACGGTGCCGGGATTGATGCGGGTAAACAGGATCATGGCGACGAAAATGACCACGACGACCAGCGAAATACCGATTTTTCGTAGCATGGGTCCACTCCGAGGGTGCCGGCGGCGGCCGGACAGTACGGCTCCCCGCACAGTGTATTGCTTATGTCAGAATATGGTAAGTGCAGCCGCGGATGCGCGACCCGTGGCGCTATCCCGCGCGTTCAGGACTTGATCGGGAATTCGCGGCTGGAGTTGACCCGCTCCCGTAAATCCTTGCCGGGCTTGAAGTGAGGCACGTACTTCCCCGCGAGCGCCACCGCCTCGCCGGTCTTGGGATTTCGCCCCATGCGCGGCGGCCGGTAGTGCAGCGAGAAGCTGCCAAAGCCCCGTATTTCAATGCGCTCGCCCCTGGCAAGCGAGTCACTCATGAGGTCAAGCAGGTGTTTGACGGCTAATTCAACGTCCTTCGCGGGCAGGTGCTTCTGTTTTCTGGAGATAACTTCTATCAATTCAGATTTAGTCATAACACGCTTCGCTTGTTGTTCCTGCGCGGTTCCGCGTAAGCCGCCGATTATAAAGGAAATATAGCCCGGACCGAGGGGTCCGGGCCAGTCTTTTTTTCCTTAATCGCTGTCGCCGGACATTTTTTCCTTCAAAAGCTCGCCCAGCGTGGTGCCGCTCGGTGTCGATGCGGAGTCCGATTTGTAGCTGCTCAGGGCCTCGGCTTCCTCATGAACCTCCTTGGCCTTGATGGAAAGCGCGACACTCCGGTTCTTGCGATCGACGTTGGTGAATTTCGCCTCAACCTCGTCACCGACCTTGATCATCGTGCGGGCATCCTCGACCCGGCCGCGCGCAAGTTCGGACGCTCGCAGCGTGCCGGTGACACCATCACCGAGATCGACCGTCGCTCCGCGTGCATCAACTTCGATAACCTGGCCCTTGACCACCGTATTCTTCGGGTGATCGGCAAGCCATCCCGAGAACGGATCCTTGTCGAGTTGCTTGATACCGAGTGAAATGCGCTCACGTTCGGAGTCAATGGCAAGTATGGCCGCTTCGATTTCCTGGCCCTTCTTGTAATTGTGCACGGCCTCTTCGCCCGGGATGTCCCAGGAGATATCGGACAGATGCACAAGACCATCAATGCCGCCATCCAGGCCGACAAAAATACCGAAATCAGTGATCGACTTGATCTGGCCACTGACCTTGTCACCGCGATTAACCGTGGCCGAAAACGCTGCCCACGGATTGGTCTGGCACTGCTTGATGCCGAGTGAAATGCGACGGCGCTCTTCGTCAATTTCGAGCACCATGACTTCGACTTCATCGCCAACCTGCACGACTTTCGACGGATTGACGTTCTTGTTGGTCCAGTCCATTTCGGATACGTGCACCAGGCCTTCAACACCTTCTTCGATTTCCACGAAGCAGCCGTAGTCAGCAATATTGGTGACCTTGCCGAAAATGCGCGTCTGCGGCGGATAGCGGCGCCCGAGATCCTGCCACGGATCATCACCGAGCTGCTTGATGCCCAGCGATACACGCTGGCGTTCGCGGTCGAATTTCAGAATCTTGACGTCGATCTCATCGCCGACATTGACAACTTCCGACGGGTGCTTGACCCGTTTCCACGCCATGTCGGTAATATGCAGCAAGCCATCGATACCACCGAGGTCGACAAAAGCGCCGTAATCGGTAAGGTTCTTGACGATGCCCTTGATGACGTTGCCTTCCTGCAGGCTTTCCAGCAACGCTTCGCGCTCGGCGCTGTACTCCTGCTCGACGACCGCGCGGCGCGATACCACGACGTTGTTGCGTCGCTGGTCAAGCTTGATCACCTTGAATTCGAGGTCCTTGCCTTCGAGATAGGCAGGGTCGCGGACCGGCCGCACATCGACCAGCGAGCCGGGCAAAAATGCCCGTACGTTGTCGATCTCGACGGTAAAGCCGCCCTTCACTCGCCCGTTGATGATGCCATTAACGACTTCGTTCTTCTCAAACGCCCGTTCGAGATAGGTCCAGGTCCGCGCGCGAATGGCTTTCTCGCGGGACAGGCGCGTTTCACCGAAACCATCTTCGACGGCATCGAGTGCGACCTCGATTTCGTCGCCGATCGAGACATCGGTATCGCCCTTCTCGTTGCGAAACTGGTCTATCGGGATGACGGCCTCGGACTTGAGGCCAGCGCTGACGATGACTACGTCTTCGTTGATGTCAACAATGGTGCCCATGATGATGGCACCCGGCTTTATGTGTTGACTGGCAAAACTCTGTTCAAATAACTCAGCAAAACTTTCAGACATTAGAATTAACCAGGGAAACGCTTGCGCGCGTCCCAACCCAATCGCCAGGCCACATCCATAGGCTGACGGTTACTTTAAAAAAAAAGACCGGACGATCCTGTCCTGTCCTCGATGAACCTTTAGTTTACGCGGTCACGTGTTCGCGGACCCAGGACAACACCGTCCTGGTGACCTCGTCGATCGTCTGATCACTGGAATCCAGTATCCGGGCGTCGTCAGCAGGTCGCAGCGGGTCAGCCGATCGCTCGGTATCCCGCCTGTCGCGATCCTCAATATCCCGCGAAAGGGCCGGAAGGCTAACATCAATACCCTTGTCCTTCAACTGCTTATGGCGCCTGCGGGCGCGCTCGGCGGCGCTCGCTGTCAGGAACACCTTGACCGTGGCGTCCGGAAACACCCGGGTGCCCATGTCGCGGCCGTCCGCCACCAGCCCCGGCGGTTGCCGGAACTGCCGCTGCATGCCAAGCAGCGCCTCGCGCACGGCCGGCAGCACGGCGACGGTCGATGCCCGCCGGCCGCATTCCTCGGAGCGTATTTCACGGCTGACTTCCTCGCCATCGAGCCAGATCTGCTCGCTGCCATCCGCTGCTGTGCTGAAGCGCACCGGCAGCGACTGCGCCAGCCGCGCAACGGCGGCCTCGTCGTCCGCGGCCACGCCCTGCCGTGCGGCCGCCAGCGCGGCCAGCCGGTACAGCGCCCCGCTATCGAGCAAATGCCAGCCCAGCACCTCGGCAACCTGGCGCGCTATGGTGCCCTTGCCGGACCCGCTGGGGCCGTCGATCGTCAGGACGGGTGCGTCGATCGTCGCCATCAGGCGCTATCCTCGACCAAATCTATGGCAGCGCCAAGGCCATTCAGCGCCTCGACGAAGCCGGGAAATGAGGTGTCGACCGCAGCGACGTCGGCAATGCGAACAGTGCTCGCGGCCCGAGTTGCGGCCACCGCAAATGACATTGCAATACGATGATCACCAAAGCTTTGCACCTCGCCGCCCGACAGTGCCCCGCCGCGGATACGCGCGCCATCGGGCTCCTCGTCGACCTCCACGCCAAGTGACTGCAGCCCCTGCACCATGGCGCTCAAGCGGTCGCTTTCCTTTACCCTGAGCTCAGCCAGGCCGCTGAAACGGGTAATGCCCTCCGCATGCGCCGCGGCAATGAACAAGGCCGGAAATTCGTCGATGGCCAACGGCACGAGTGCCGGATCAACGTCTGTACCACGCAGCCGCGAGGATGTGACGACGAGATCCGCCACCGGCTCCATGCCCTGCATGCGCCGGTTCCGGAGCTCGATGCCGGCACCCATTGCCCGAAGTATCGCCAGGACACCATCCCGGGTCGGGTTGATGCCGACGTTGGTCAGCGTCAGTGTGCAATCATCGGCGATCAGTCCAGCCAGCATCGGAAACGTCGCCGACGACAGGTCCGCAGGGACTTCGAGATCACAGGCGGCCAATTCGGTGCCAGGCTGCAGCCGGATGACGCCATCCGCACTGTCGATACGGGCGCCCATGGACTGAAGCATGCGCTCCGTATGATCCCGCGTGACGGCCGGCTCACGCACGACAGTTTCCGAGTCCGCGTACAGCCCGGCCAGCAGGATCGCCGACTTCACCTGCGCGCTGGCGACGGGCAACGCGTAATCGATACCGTGCAACGCGCGACCACCCCGGACGATCAGCGGCGGCAGGCCGCCGTTGCTGTCCACTTCCGCTCCCATGCGCTTGAGCGGATCGATGACGCGTGCCATTGGCCGGGCAGACAACGAGGCGTCGCCGGTCAATGTCGAGTCAAAAGGTTGCGCGGCAAGCAGGCCGGTAAAAAGGCGCATGGCGGTACCGGAGTTGCCGAGATCCAGCGCATGAGCGGCCCGCTCCAGACCTTGCAATCCGTTGCCCCGGATCGTGACCTGGTCGTTGACGTCGTGCCGGATTTCGACGCCTAGATCGCGCAGCGCGGCAAGCGTGGCCAGGCAATCCGCACCGGGCAGGAAACCACGGATGCTGCTTTCACCGCGGGCTATAGCGCCCAGCAGCAATGCCCGGTGCGAGATCGACTTGTCGCCGGGGACCCGCAGCGTACCGCCGCCGAGCACCGAGGGTTCAACGTGAAAATGCACGGTGCGGGCGCACTAATTAACAGCCTTCGGGTATGCGCCGAGTACCCGGTACAGCGAACTCATTTCCTTGAGTTCGGCCAGCGCCTCGGCTAACGGCGACTGTTCGGCATGTCCGTCGAGGTCCAGGAAAAATACGTAGTCCCAGTTCTGGCGCCGCGACGGCCGCGACTCGATCCGGGTAATATTAATGCCATGCGTGGCGAACGGCTGCAACAGTGAGTGCAGCACCCCGGCACCGCCCGCCGTATCGCTGGTCGATACCAGTATCGTCGTCTTGTCGTCCGAACTCGCCGCCAGCAGCTCGCGGCCGATGACGAGAAAACGAGTCGCGTTATCGGGCCGATCCTCGATGTTCTTTACCAGCGTCTTCAGCCCGTAGACTTCAGCCGCTGCATCGCCGCCGATCGCCGCGGTGCCGGACTCGTCTCGAGCCCGCCGCGCACCGACCGCGTTGCTGCTGACACCAATCAACTCAACCTGGGGCAGGTACTCGCGCAACCAGCCGCGGCATTGCGCCAGCGCCTGCTCATGCGCACATACCCGCTCAATCGCCTCGAGGCCCGGTTTGCTTGCCAGCAGGTGTTGCTCGATGCGAAGTTCGATTTCGCCGCCGATCTTCAGCGGCGACGTCAGGAACATATCCAGCGTGTTGTTGACCGTGCCTTCAGTCGAGTTCTCGATAGGCACGACGCCGAAATCCGCCGCGCCCGATTCAACTTCCTGGAAGACCTCGTCGATGGTACCGAACGGCAAGGCACGGACCGAATGACCGAAGTGCTTGTACACGGCGGTATGCGTGAACGTCCCTTCCGGACCCAGAAAACCTATCTTGAGCGGCTCCTGTTGCGCGAGGCACGCGGACATGATCTCGCGAAACAGGCGCAGCATCTCCTCGTCACGCAACGGCCCTTCGTTGCGCGCCAATACATTGCGCAGTACCTCGGCTTCGCGCTCCGGCCGGTAATAATCGACGGCCGACGCGAGCTCGCCTTTCGTAATACCGACTTGCTGGGCGTAGCGGGCGCGCTCATTGATCAGCGACTGGATCTGCCGGTCCACCTCGTCGATACGCTTGCGCATCGATGGCAGGTCGACTGTTTCGCTGCTATCGGTTGGATCCTTCGCCATAGCTTATTCTCGTGCAGCCCGCCGCATGGCTCAGGATATCGGCTTGCCGAGATTTCGCAATCGCAGCACGCCCTTGATCTGGCGCAGCGCCTTTAATGTCTCGTCCGCGACCGGCCCGTCGAGGTCTACGATCGTGTAGGCAATCTCGCCCTGCGACTTGTTCAGCAGGTCCTCGATATTCAGCCCCGCGGCAGCAATGCAGGTCGAAATCTGGCCAACCATGTTCGGTACGTTCGCATTTGTTATGGCGATACGGGCGACACCCGCGCGTGGCAGGACAGCCTGTGGAAAGTTGACCGAATTCTTGACGTTGCCGTCTTCGAGATATTCCCTGATGTTCTCGGCGACCATGATTGCGCAGTTTTCTTCAGCCTCAACAGTCGACGCACCCAGGTGGGGCAATGCAATGACTTTCGGATGTGCGATCAGCTCCGGCGTCGGGAAGTCACAGACGTAAGAATGCAGCTTGCCCGTGTCGAGTGCCGCCAGCGCCGCCGCCGCGTCGACGACGCCGCCGCGTGCAAAATTAATCAAAACACTGCCGTCCTTCATCAGGCTGAGCCGGTCACGGCTGACCATGTGTTGCGTCGCCTCGACCAGTGGCACGTGCACGGACACGATGTCCGATTCCTTGAACAAACGGTCCAGCGTTTCGACCTTGCGCACGCCGGACGACAGCTGCCACGCGCGATGGACTGTGATCTGCGGATCGAAACCGACCACTTTCATCCCCAGTGCCAGCGCAACATTGGCTACTTCGACACCAATGGCACCAAGACCGATAACACCGAGGGTGCGGCCGGGCAGCTCGAAGCCGACAAACTGTTTCTTGCCCGCCTCAACCGCTGTGGACAATTCCTCACCCGTAGCCGTCAAGCCACTCACATAGGTATTCGCATCGCAGATGTTGCGGGCCGCCAGCAACATCCCGGCCACCGCCAGTTCTTTCACTGCGTTGGCGTTGGCGCCGGGCGCATTCAATACCGGCACACCGCGCTTGCTGAATTCAGCTACCGGAATATTGTTGACACCGGCGCCGGCCCGGCCAACCACCTCAACCGAATCCGGGATGGTCATGTCGTGCATGTTGTATGACCGCAGGATTATCGCATCGGGCCGGCTGGTATCGGACGAGATTTCGTAGAGCTTACGGGGTAACCGGCGCAAACCTGCGACAGCGATATTGTTCAGGGTCAGGACTTTGTACGTTGTCATTTGCAGTCTACTTTGTCGTGGTCGATATCAAGCGTGCTTTGATTCAAAGTCATGCATGAACTCTATAAGTGCATCGATACCGGACTCCGGCATTGCGTTGTAAATGGACGCCCGCATGCCGCCGACGGAGCGATGACCTTTAAGGTTTGTCAGGCCGGCACTGTCGGCCTGCGCCAGAAACTTGCTATCGAGGTCCGGGTCGGCAAGCACGAACGGCACGTTCATCCAGGACCGCGCATCAATCTGTACCGGGTTCGAGTAAAAATCGGACGCATCAATTGCCGCATACAGTTTGTTCGCCTTTCGTTCGTTTATGTCACCAATCGCCGCGAGGCCACCATTCGTCAGCAGGTCCTCGAAGACGAGACCGGCGACGTACCAGGCGAATGTCGGCGGCGTGTTGGTCATTGAGCCGGACTCGGCGAAAGCCCGGTACGTCAGCAACGTCGGGATATCGCTGCGAGCCCGTTCAATCAGGTCCTTGCGCACGATGACGACGGTAATGCCGGCCGGACCAATATTTTTTTGTGCACCAGCGTAAATGACACCAAAACGGCTGACGTCAATCGGCCTGGAAAGAATAGTGCTCGACATGTCCGCAACCAGCGGCACATCACCGGTATCCGGCACGAAATGAAACTCGACGCCGCCAATGGTTTCATTCGGAGTGTAGTGCAGGAATGCGGCATCGTTCGTCGTTTGCCACTCCGTCCGCGGCGGGATATGACAATGGCCACTGTCCTCGCTGCTTGCGGCAACATTGACGTGACAGAAACGTGATGCCTCCTGGATAGCCTTTTTTGACCAGCTGCCGGTCTGGACATAGTCGGCAGTGTCCCCTTGCGCTGACAGGTTCAGGACCGTCATCGCAAACTGCAACGTCGCACCGCCTTGCAGAAATAGAACGCTGTAGTCGTTGGATATGTCCAGGAGTGCCCGGAGATCGGCCTCGGCCTTTTCAGCGACGGCCATGAACGCCTTGCTGCGGTGACTGATTTCCATGACCGACATACCGCTGCCCTGCCAGTCAGGAATATCGTCGCGAATACGTGCGAGTACGGTATCGGGCAGCGCCGCGGGGCCGGCACTGAAATTGAAAACGCGAGACATTGTTTGGCTATCCTGTGGCTGGAGCGATAAGTGGGTCCGGAAGTGAAATCTACCAGTGTGCGTGCAGGTCACTCGTCCCCTTCATCCGCATCGGCCATGGCTTCGATGCGCGCCAGCCCGACCAGCCGTTGCCCCGCTTCCATGCGGATCAGCCGCACACCCTGGGTATTGCGGCCTATGATCGAGATATCGGCAACCGGTGTGCGTACGAGCGTGCCGCTCGAGCTGATCAGCATGATTTCATCATCCTCGTGCACCTGCAGTGCGCCAACCGTGCGGCCATTACGATCCGTCGTCTGGATGGCAATAACGCCCTGCCCGCCGCGACCCTGGGTCGGGAAGTCCTGGACGGCAGTGCGTTTGCCGTAGCCGTGCTCGGTAGCTGACAGGATCATGCCATCGCCAATTATGGACAGCGCGATCAGTTCATGGCCCGCCGTCAGCCGTATGCCGCGCACTCCAGCAGCACCACGGCCCATCGGGCGGACAACCGACTCATGGAAGCGAATGGCTTTGCCATTGCTTGCCACCAGCAGTACTTCCTGGTTGCCGTCCGTGATCGCCACGTCGACCAGGCGGTCCTCCCGCAAATCAATCGCGATGATGCCGCTGGCGCGTGGCCGGGAAAACAGATTAAGCGGCGTCTTCTTGACCGTACCGCCGCTGGTCGCCATGAAGACGAAACTGTCTTCAGTGAACTCGCGAATGGGCAGTACGGCGCTGATGCGTTCACCCTGGCTGAGTGGCAAAAGGTTGACGATCGGCTTACCGCGTGCACCGCGGCTGGCCAGCGGCACCTGGTAGACCTTGAGCCAGTACAACTTGCCAAAACTCGAGAAGCACAGCAGCGTGTCATGGGTATTCGCGACAAACAGCTTGTCGATAAAGTCCTCGTCCTTGACCTTCGCTGCTGAACGACCGCGACCGCCACGGCGCTGTGCCTGGTAGTCGTCGATGGGCTGCGCCTTGGCGTAACCGCCGTGCGACAGCGTGACGACAACCTCGGCTTCCGGGATCAGGTCCTCGGCCACCAGGTCGCTGTGATCCTGCACGATCTCGGTGCGGCGTTCGTCACCGTAGTTGTCACGAATCTCCTCAAGTTCCTCGCGAATCACCCTGAGCAGTTCGTCCGGATCCGACAGGACCAGCGACAGCGCATTGATGCGGTCCAGAATTTCCCTGTACTCGTTGAGGATTTTGTCCTGTTCGAGTCCGGTGAGCCGGTGCAGGCGCAAATCAAGGATGGCCTGTGCCTGTACCGGAGATAACCGGTACTCACCGTCGATGATGCCGTAGCCGTCCTCGAGGTGATCGGGGCGTGTATCGGTTGCGACGGCACGCTCGATCATCGCGCTGACCGACCCGGGCGACCAGCGGCCGGCGACCAGGGCATCGCGGGCTTCGGCCGGCGAAGGCGATGCCTTGATCAGGGCGATTACTTCGTCGATATTGGCCAGCGCAACCGCCTGTCCCTCGAGTACATGCGCACGGTCGCGCGCCTTGCGCAATTCGAAAATACTACGGCGCGTAACCACTTCGCGGCGGTGTGCGAGGAAAGCCTCCAGCACCTGCTTCAGGTTCAGGAGCTTCGGCTGGTCCTCGTGCAGCGCAACCATATTAATGCCGAACACGCTTTGCAGCGGCGTTTGCTTGTACAGGTTGTTCAGCACAACATCGCTGACTTCGCCGCGGCGTAGCTCGATGACCACGCGCATACCGTCCTTGTCGGACTCGTCGCGCAGTTCAGTGATACCTTCAATACGTTTGTCGCGTACCAGCTCGGCGATCTTTTCGATCAGCCTTGCCTTGTTCACCTGGTACGGCAGCTCCGTCACGATAATCGCTTCGCGGCCGCGCTTGTCGATCTCTTCGATGTGCGTGCGTGCGCGCACATGCACCCGGCCGCGGCCGGTGCTGTACGCGGAATAAATACCCTGCGCACCGTTGATGATTCCGGCCGTCGGGAAGTCCGGTCCCGGGATGTGCTGCATCAGACCCGGCACATCGATAGAGGGATCTTCAATCAGCGCAAGGCAGGCGCTGATGACCTCAGTGAGGTTGTGTGGAGGGATATTGGTCGCCATGCCGACGGCAATGCCGGAAGAGCCGTTGACCAGCAAATTGGGAAAGCGGGTTGGCATGACCGACGGCTCGGACTCCGAGCCATCGTAGTTCTCGACGAAATCGACAGTTTCCTTCTCTATATCCGCCAGGATTTCGTGCGCAATTTTGGACATGCGCACTTCGGTGTAGCGCATCGCAGCCGGCGCATCACCGTCAACAGAGCCAAAGTTGCCCTGTCCGTCCACCAGCATGTAGCGCATCGAGAAGCGCTGCGCCATCCGGACTATTGTGTCATAGACCGCTGAGTCACCGTGCGGATGGTATTTACCAATGACATCACCGACGACACGAGCCGATTTCTTGTACGGCTTGTTGAAGTCATTGCCCAGTTCCCGCATTGCGTGCAACACGCGGCGATGCACCGGTTTCAGCCCGTCCCGCACGTCCGGTAGTGCCCGGCCGACGATCACGCTCATGGCGTAATCGAGGTAGGACTGCTGCATCTCGTCTTCGAGACTTACCGTCAGGATTTCCTTCGCGACTTCCACTATTCGTGCTCACACGTTCGGACCGACCCCGGTCCGAGGAGCGGAGTCGCGACCTTCGAGTTAGGGATTCGATCGAGATTTTAAGGGCCCGGAAATACACACCTGCAGGCCTGTTTCCGGATTGGCAATAATAGCACAGCAAAGCGCAGAACCACACGGTGGGAGGCATTCCAGGCGGCGCTGGCGACATGTTTCCGGATCGTTATACTAGCCCCCACTCGAAACACTCCGGACCCTTCCGGATCCTGCCCACCGCAACGCTGGCTGATACCAATGGAACGCTGTGACACGCTCGTACTTGCGCACTGGTGCCTGCCCGTCGAGCCGGACGACCGGGTTCTCGAGGACCACGCCGTGGTCATACAGGAGGGCCGCATAACGGACCTGCTGCCGGCGGCTGAGGCGCGTGCAAGTATCTCCGCCGGCGCTGTCGTCGAGCGGCCGCATCATGTACTGATACCGGGGCTGGTCAATGCCCATACGCATGCGGCGATGACATTGTTCCGGGGCTACGGCGACGACTTACCGCTTGCGCAATGGCTTAAAACATCCATCTGGCCGGCCGAGCAGCGCTGGGTCAGCGCCGAGCTGGTACGCGACGGCACAAGGCATGCCATCGCCGAAATGCTGCTCTCCGGCACAACCTGCTTCAGTGACCAGTATTACTTTCCGGAGATCGTTGCCGAGTGCGCACAGGAGGCACAAATGCGTGCCGTTGTCGGCACGCCAGTCATCGAGTTTCCGACGCCATGGAGCGATAACGCGGCGCATTGCCTGAGCAAGGGCACTGAACTGGTACACGACCGGTATGCCGACGACCCCCTGATTTCGAGCTGTTTTGCACCGCATTCGACAGCCACCGTCAGCGACCGTACGTTTGATGCGTTGCGCATCCAGAGCGACCAGCTCGACAAGCGGGTGCAGATACACCTGCACGAATCGGCGCAGGAAGTTGCGGCTGAAATCGAAAGCAGCGGCAAACGGCCATTCGAGCGGTTGTGGCAGCTCGGGCTTGTCAATGCATCGCTGATGATTGTCCACGGCGTGCACCTGACGGACGACGAGATCGCACGCTGTGCGAGCCGCAACGTTGCCATTACACACTGCCCGCGCTCGAACCTGAAGCTTGCCAGTGGCATCGCGCGGGTTGCTGACATGCTCGAGGCCGGTGTAGCCGTGGCGCTCGGCACCGATGGCGCCGCAAGCAACAATGAACTCGACCTGCTCGGCGAATTGCGGACGGCTGCATTGCTGGCAAAGGCAGTGGCCGACAATGCAGCCGCCCTGCCCGCCAGCGCTGCGTTACGCATGGCGACGATTGACGGCGCCCGGGCACTGGGTCTGGCCGATACGACCGGGTCCATCGAGACCGGCAAGTGGGCGGACCTGGCTTGTATCGATCTGCGCCGGATCAACAGCCAGCCGGTTTACAACCTGGCATCGCAGGTCGTTTACACTGCGCAGGCGAGCCAGGTCAGCGATGTCTGGGTCGCCGGCCGGCACCTGGTCGACGGCGGCCAACTGACGCGCATTGATATCGATGAAATACTGGCGCGCAGCGCCGAGTGGCAACAGCGCATTACCGGCCAGACATTTCCAGGGAGTAAGACACAGTCATGACGACAACCTCGCAGAACGTCGACACAGGTGAAATTGCCAAGTTCGATGCGCTTGCCGCCAGCTGGTGGGACCCGCACGGGGAATTCCGGCCGTTGCACGAGATCGATCGCGTTGCGGCTCGATTACATTCGTCAACGGGCCAGCCTCGACGGCGCGCTCGTACTCGACGTCGGTTGTGGCGGCGGAATCCTGTCGGAATCCATGGACAAGGCCGGCGCACGTGTAACCGGTATCGATCTCGCCGAACGCGCGCTGGCGGTTGCGAGACTGCACCAGGTCGAGTCCGGTTCGAGCGTTGAGTATGTGCAGGCCGGCGCCGAGTCATTTGCCGATGGGCATGCCGGTGAATTCGACGTAGTGACATGCCTCGAAATGCTTGAGCATGTCCCGTCACCTGGGGACGTCGTGGACGCCTGCACTCGCCTCGTCAAGCCGGGCGGGCATCTGTTTTTCTCAACCATCAACCGTAACCCCAAGGCTTTCCTGTTTGCCATTGTCGGCGCGGAGTATCTGCTGCGGCTGCTGCCCGCCGGCACGCACGAGTACGAGAAATTTATCCGGCCATCCGAACTCGAGGAATGGGCGCGCCACGCCGGCCTCGAACTGCAAGGAATGATCGGTCTGCACTACAACCCGCTGACCCGCGAGTATTCACTGGGTCCAAATGTCGACGTCAATTACATGATGCATTTCCGGCGACCCGCTCTGTAATGGCAAGCGATCCTGCCGCAATCGGCAATCACCATCTGGCAGTGCTGTTTGACCTGGACGGTACCCTGGTGGATACCGCGCCCGATATGGTGGCGGTGCTGACACACATGCAGACGAGCCGCGGTGATGTGGCCGTTGCCTATGACCTGGCTCGTTCGAACGTGTCGAACGGCGCTGCCGGTCTCATCCGGTTGGCGTTTCCGAATGTCGATGACGATGAGCACCAGTCATTGTATGACGACTACCTGGCGCTCTACGCGGAGGCCGTTTGCGAGCAGTCCTGCCTTTTCCCGGACCTTGCCTTGCTGCTTGATGACCTGGACCACGGAAATCGTCCGTGGGGCGTAGTGACGAACAAACCCCGGCGCCTGACCGAACCACTGCTGGCAAAGCTCAATCTGCTTGAGCGTGCGGCATGCGCAATCAGCGGCGACACGCTGCCGCAGCGCAAGCCGGATCCGGCGCCGATGCTGCTGGCCAGCCGCATGCTCGGCGTCGAACCGCAGCGGGTGATATACGTCGGCGATTCCGCTCGTGATATTGAAGCAGGACGCGCCGCCGGCATGACGACGGTGGCAGTATCGTACGGTTATATTTCCGCCGATGATGATCCCGGGCGCTGGAATGCCGATGCGATTGTTGGCGACACCGTTGAACTGACGCGACTGTTGCGTACTGCCCTCAAGCTGGAGGCCTGATGGCGCTGCTTACGATTGACCCGATCCTGGTCAGTATCGGCCTGCCCGCTCTTGCGACAGGCGCCCTGCTGGGTGCCTTGATCGCGTGGCTCGATGCGCCCGCTACCGGCGGCAGCAGCTGTACCGGTCGATTGAAGATCTGCAACGACGGATCAAGGATCAGGACGACCTGCAGCACGAGCGCGACGTTGCCTTTGAGGCGGCGACAAGCCGTCTAACTCATGTCCTTCGCCGATCTCGCCAACCGGTCGCTTAGAGCGAACAGCGAAACATTCCTGCGCCTTGCCGAACAGAATCCCAGTGCACACCAGGCGCGTGCGCAACAGGAGCTTGGCGCCCGGAGAAGCAGTTGAGAACCTGGTCAAGCCGATCCGTGACGCGCTGAAGGAGACCGGCCGGCAAATCGGTGAACTCGAAAAGGCACGAAGTGAAGCCTACGGCAGCATACGTTCACAGATCGAAGCCATGCAGATCAGCCAGAAATCACTGGCTGAGGAAACTCAGAATCTCGTCAAGGCACTGCGCCGCCCGGAAGTGCGCGGCCGCTGGGGCGAAATTACGCTGCGCCGGCTGGTTGAACTGGCAGGCATGGTCGAGCATTGTGATTTCCAGGAGCAGGTGCACAACGCCGCGGACGACAAGGTCATACGGCCCGACATGATCGTGCGCATGCCGGACCGGCGCGAACTGATTGTCGATGTAAAGACACCGCTCGATGCGTACCTGGAAGCCGTCGAAGCCACGACCGATGCCCGGCGAAAACTCGGACTCGACCGCCAGGCGCGCAACGCTGCGTCGAGCACATACGCAAACTGGCTGAGCGCGGGCCTATCGGGCACCGGTTCGTCGCGCAGCCCCGAATTTGTCATTTTGTTCATTCCCGGCGACCAGTTCCTGAGTGCCGCGCTGAACGAGGACCCGGAGCTGATTGAATTCCGCGCTGCTCACCAGACGGAACGTGTCCTCGCCGACCAACGGCCTTTCGGCTGCATCTGCTGGAAGGCCGTCGCGCCTATCGCTCGCCGCAGCAGCGTGGCTACTGGCGGAGAATGCCGAGGAAATCCGCCACCTGGCCGAGGACCTGCACGGCCGCCTCAGCACCTTTGTTGGCCACATGAACAGGATGGGCAAGCAGCTGGCGGGCAGGTGTCGACGGACTACCGGATCGGGCCAGTCAGGATCGCTGGAACGCGGTGTCACTGCCGGGTGCCCGAAGATACTGCTCCAGCTCGGGGCGTTCGGCCGGAAGCGGAGAGCTGGAGATCCGCTGGAACCACTGGAATCCATGCCCCGCGGCATAATCAGCAGCAGCGATGATGACCCGGACCCGGGCCCGGATGAGGAAGCCGGCGAACAGCAGGACGCCGGGCAGCGTGACTGACATTTCACAGGACAGGCCCATGAGTTTTGATGCAAAAAATTACCAGTACCCGAATGACTCTGCTGAAGGATCGAATGATCCTGGTTACCGGTGCATCAGATGGCATCGGTCGTGCGCTGCAGCAACGGCCGCACGACTCGGCGCCCGCGTCATACTGCACGGGCGCAACAGCAAAAAACTTGAAAAGGTCTACGATGAGATTGACACGATCGACGGCGCGCTGCGTCCGTCGATCGCTGTTATGGATCTCGCCACCGCGGACAGCACTGCGTACACGTCGCTTGCCGAAAGCCTGGACGCGGAATTCGGCCGCCTCGACGGCCTCGTTCACAACGCCGGCATACTCGGCCAGCGGCACGCGATCGCGCAATACGATGCCGCCGAATGGCAGCGCGTATTGCACGTCAATTTGACGGCACCGTTCGCCCTCACGCAGGTGTGTCTGCCATTGCTCAACAAAGCGCCGGATCCTTCACTGGTCTTTATCAGCAGTGGCGTCGGGCGCAAGGGCCGGGCGTTCTGGGGCGCCTATGCCGTCTCCAAGTTCGGTATCGAGGGCCTGTCGCAGACGCTGGCGGATGAACACAAGCACACCAGCCTGCGCGTCAACTGCATCAACCCTGGCCCCGTGCGTACGGATATGCGCCTTGCGGCCTACCCGGCGGAGGACCGCGACGCGCTGAAGACGCCCGAAGAAGTATTGCCGGTATACCTTTACCTGCTGGGCCCTGACAGCCGCGGTGTTACCGGGGAGAGCCTCGATGCTCAGTAACATTAAACTTTAAATTAACGTTTCATCCTTCTCTTTTTTAACGGCTTTTTATATTTTTTTCGCGCCGGTGATGGGCGCGCCGGCCACGGGTGCTCCGGCGCGGGAAGACCCGCGGCACGGTACAACGCCTGCACCTCGCCGGGCGTCAGCGGCTGGTGCTTGCCGCGGCGCAGCTTGCGTGGCAGGTCGATCGGGCCGTAAGCAACGCGAATCAGGCGGCTGACCTCGAGCCCCTGTGATTCCCACAAGCGCCGCACCTCGCGGTTGCGGCCTTCGCGCAGCGTCACGGTATACCAGCGGTTGGCGCCGTCGCCACCGGTCTCCGACAGGGATTCGAAGTGTGCCATGCCGTCATCGAGGGTCACGCCCTCGCGCAACCGGGACAGGGTCTCGTCGTCCGGCTGGCCATGGATGCGGACTGCGTAGCGGCGCAATATTTCGGCCGACGGATGCATCAATCGGTGTGCCAGTGCGCCGTCTGTCGTAAACAGCATCAGGCCTGTGGTCGTCATATCGAGCCGCCCGACCGCCACCCAGCGCGAACCTTTCAGTTTGGGCAGCGAAGCAAACACGGTTCGCCGGCCTTCCGGGTCCGCGCGACTCGCTGACCTCGTTCCGCGGGCTCGTGATACATGATGTGCTGGTCGGCTGCCGCGCGCCGCGGTTGCGCCAATCGGCGGCCATCAAGTGCGACCTGTTCCTGCCCCTCGACGGTATCGCCGAGCGCGGCCACGCGGCCATCGATCGTCAGCCGCCCTTCCCGGATCCAGCCCTCGATTTCACGGCGCGAGCCATGCCCGGCCGCGGCAAGAACCTTCTGGACACGATCGGCCATGCCGCCGTTCAGGCGTTACTGGCTGAGGATTCGTTGCCGTCCCGCTCTACGGTATCGGCATCGCCTTCGGTTTCTCGCTCTGCCGGCGGTTCTTCTGCGTCGTCTGACTCCTCCGGCCAACGCGTCGCCGAGATCTCCTCGAAGGTATCCTCGTCGTCATCGTCGGCTTCGTCGGCGTCACCAGGACCCGGCTGCAGCAGCGTGTGGATCTCGCGGACTCGCCGCGCACTTCTTCCTCGTTGACTGCTGGAAGATTCGATTGCACCCGCAATGTCTCCCAATCAGACAGGTCGGCCAGCGGCGGCAGGTCTTCAAGCTTTTTCAAGCCAAAGTAATCAAGAAACAGCCGCGTGGTTCCGAACATTGCCGGTCGTCCGGGCACGTCGCGGTGCCCAACTACGCGTATCCACTCCCGTTCCAGCAACGTGCGGATGATATTGCTGCTGACGGATACGCCGCGAATCTCCTCGATTTCACCCCGTGTCATCGGCTGGCGATACGCGATGAGTGCGAGGGTCTCAAACAATGCGCGCGAATAGCGCGGCGGACGCTCTTCCACAACTTCCCGAGGCGCTCGGCCATCGACGTCTTGATCTGGATGCGAAAGCCGGAGGCAACCTCACCGATCGTCAGGCCACGCGGCGCGTACTCATCGTCCAGGTCACTCAACGCCTGGCGTATTTCCGCCTTTTCCGGCGCCGCATCGTCGTCGAACAATGCCTTGAGTTGGTCCACGCTCGACGGCCGGCCGGCAGCCAACAGCGCAGCTTCTACAAAATACCTGATTTCCGTGTCGTCCATAGAGGCTCGGTTCGTAGTGGTGGTGAATGTCAGGCCGTGTGGCCTCAGGATTCGGCGTCTTCAGACACCAGGCGTACGGACGATGCCGCACGACATGCAGCGGTGCGTAGGCCTCGGCCTGCACGACTTCTGATAGTTGAGGAGCGCAACAATTCCAGTATCGCAATAAACGTAACCGCGACACCCATGCGCCCCTCTTCCGGATCAAACAGATCCGCGAAACTGGAAAATGCATTGGCCTTGATGCGTGACAGAATTTCGGACATCCGTTGGCGCACCGACAGCGGCTCGCGCTGAAGGTGGAGGTTCGAAAACATTTCCGCACGTTTCAGTACATCATGGAATGCCAGCAATAGCTCCTTGAGTGTCACGTCCGGGAGTTGCGTGGTGACCTTGCGCTCCGGCGCATCCGCACTGACCGGAAAAACGTCGCGCTCAAGTCGAGGCAACGCATCGATATCCTCGGCTGCTTTCTTGAAGCGCTCGTACTCCTGCAACCTGCGCACGAGTTCAGCGCGCGGGTCTTCTTCCTCTTCCTCGATAGCCTCGGCGCGCGGCAGCAGCATTCGCGATTTGATCTCCGCCAGCATGGCAGCCATCAACAGGTACTCGCCAGCCAGCTCCAGCTGCATTTCCTTCATCAGTTCTATGTACTGGACGTACTGGCGCGTGATCTCAGCGATCGGAATATCCAGGATGTCGATATTCTGGCGCCGGATCAGATACAACAGCAAGTCAAGCGGCCCCTCGAAGGCCTCCAGGAACACCTGCAGCGCATACGGCGTGGACGCAGCGATCCTGCGGCAGCTGGGTGACCGGCTCACCGTCGACGACGGCAAATGGCATTTCGCCCTGCTCGGGCCGCAAGACGCCGTCGTGGACGGGTCTGGGCGCGTCCTTGCTGGTAACAATTGTCAATTCAGGCTTCATGGGAGATCCGGGCGGTGACGGCGCATTTTAACGTAAATCGCGCGGCCTGCGGCAAACGCTTTCGACCACGCAGTCAGTCGATAAAATCCAGCTTTCCACGCCCCTTGCGCAGTACCTCGATTGAGCCTTTCGACAGGTCTACAACGCTGGTCGGCTCGATGCGCAGTAGGACCGGATGACACGATGATCTCGATTTCGTGACCAATCCTGCGCTCGATCTCCTCGACATCCGTCAACGGAAGATCGTCGCCAGGCAGCGACAATGTCGAACTCATAATTGGCTCACCGAGCGCGTCAAGCAGCGCGTGCACGACAGGATGATCCGGAACGCGGAGCCCAATGGTGCGGCGGCGCGGATTCTGCAGGCGCTTCGGCACCTCGCGTGTCGCCTGAAGGATAAACGTGTAGGGCCCCGGCGTATGGGCTTTAAGGAGCCGGTAAGCCCAGTTGTCAACACGCGCATACAGGCTGATTTCTGATAAATCAGTGCAGACAAGGGTGAAATTATGGTGTTTGTCAGTTTGGCGAATCCGCCGGATGCGGTCCATCGCGCGCTTGTCGCCGATATGGCAGCCCGAAACGCATAGCTGGAATCGGTCGGATAGGCAATCAGGGCACCGCCACGGATCGCCGCCACTACTTCGGCCACGTGCCTGGGCTGCGGATTGACGGGATGGATTTCGACGATTTTGGCCATTTGAACATTGTATAGACAGCGCAACCGGGCCGTCGATACGGCAATCTACATTTTGGGGGCACCTTGCATTTACGCTATCATGCCGGCCTTTCTCATTACTCCGGAAGCGGATAATCAATGCAACTGCTCTTTGACTATGTCCCCATAGTCATCTTTATTGCCGCCTATTTTTTCAAGGACATATTTTTCGCCACCGCCGTGTTGATGATTGCGATGCCGACACTTATGCTTTTGCAATGGTTGATGACCCGCAAGATCAACCGCATGTATCTCGCCTCGACCGGGTCCTGACAGACTGGCACCTGGCGCCGCCACTCTCTTTTTTTCGCAACGCGACCTTTCTGTACTGGAAACCAACAGTCCTGAACTGGGCCTTTGCGCTGGTGTTCGTAGGCAGCCAATGGATCGGCGACAAACCGGTTGTGCAACGACTGATGGAAACAGCTGTTGAGCTTTCAAGCGCCCAATGGCTGCGTTTGAACACATTGTGGGCGGCATTTTTTATCGTCATTGGCGGTGTCAATTTATTCGTTGCGTACAATTTCAGTGAGGAGTTCTGGGTCACTTTCAAGTTGTTCGGGATGCTGGGCCTGACTATTGTGTTCATCATAGTGCAAAGTATCTGGCTGAGTTTCGTCATGAAGAAGAATGAGTCCCAACCCCAGGATCAGGAGTCGCCGTAGTGTGGTATGCAATTATCAGTGAGGACGTTGCCGACAGTCTCGAACGCCGGAAAGGCGCTCGTGATGCGCATTTGCAGCGATTGCAGGAACTGGCGAAGGATGGCCGGGTACTGGTCGCCGGGCCACACCCCGCCACTGATACAAATGAGCCGGGCCTTGCCGGATTTACCGGCAGCCTGGTGATTGTCGATTTTCCATCGATTGCCGATGCGCAAGACTGGGCGGATGCTGATCCCTATGCCGAAGCCGGTGTCTACGCAAAGGTCACCGTCAAGCCCTTCAAGAAGGTACTTCCTTGAATGAGGCTCGCATACAGCTGATCGAGCGCTTGCTCAAGGAAAAGTTCCGGCCGCAGGAACTTCTGATCAAGGATCAGAGTCATCTTCATGCAGGTCATGCCGGCGCAAAGGACGGCCGCGGGCATTTTGATGTCTCAATCGTCGCGGAGGCATTTCGCGGCGTAGAGCCTCTGAAGCGGCATCGCATGGTGTTTGATGCGCTGGGCGACTTGCTGCAAACCGACATTCACGCGCTTCGATCAAGGCGTCGTCTCCCGATGAGTAACGTCCGGATTTGACGTAATACATTTTTTTCAAGACTAGAAGGATATATCAGATGTACTCGACTATTGGCAAAACCCGGGCTGCGCTTACACTGCCGGCGATTATGGCCAGCGCAGCATTTCTGTTTGCCAGCGCCGCGATACAGGCGGAAACCCGTTGCGCACCGTCAACGGTGAAGCTGTCGACAGCGCCGTGGTGGACTTTTATTTGCAGAGCCGTACGAACAAACCAGCGACGGAAATGACCGGCACAGGACCGAGAGCGAGATTCTTTCAGCGAACTGACGGACATCTATGTGCTGACTACACAGGACGCTTGCAAAAGCGGCAAAGGACGATCTCGAGCGTGCAAGCGCAAATTGAATTGCAACGCTCGCGGCGTCATCGGCAAACAAGCCGTCGCCAGCCGGTTTTTTTCGAATGTGAACATAACTGACGAGGAGATAGCGGCTGAGTACAAAAGCCAGACGGAGCTGGCACCCCCTCTCCAGTACAAGGCCCGGCATATCCTGGTGGAGTCGCAGGGCGAAGCGGAGGGATTGATAACCCAACTGGACGACGGTGCTGATTTTGAGGCCCTTGCGGCAGAGCACTCAACGGGTCCTTCTGCCTCAAATGGTGGCGACCTTGGATGGTTCGCGCCGAATCAGATGGTTGCGCCGTTTTCAGATGCAGTCGCCAAACTTGAGGACGGCGACTATACGGAAGCCCCGGTGCAAACCGACTTTGGCTGGCACGTCATCCTGCGCGAACAGTCGCGCCAGACTGAAGCACCTCCGCTGGCCAGTGTACGTAATGAGGTGATGCAGGCATTGCAGCAACGACGCTTCCAGGAATACCTTGATGAACTGCGGAGCAAGGCAACCATCGAGTAGAGAGCATCAGCCACAAAAGCCGGTCCGCGCATGAGCGGACCGGCCTTGTGGCATGTCAGCGGGCGGCATCGCCGCGCTATCGCGCGAACGCCGCGCTCATCGCTTGGCGATAATCCAGACGGCGTGAATGATGCCGGGAATATAGCCGAGTAGCGTGAGCAGAATATTGATCCAGAAATGCTTGCCAATGCCCTCCTGCAGGAAGACCCCGAGCGGTGGCAGGATGATGGCTATGATGATGCGTAACAGGTCCAACGGACGTACTCCTTTGCGCTGAGATGCGCGGGCGGCGACGCGATCTGCGCGCCAACCGGTCAGGTCATCCTTCATATTGGACCACCAGGCACGACGGTTCTGTGCTGTACCGAACACACGGAACGGTGGCACGTATCTCCACGCGCACAGGAGAGATTTAGCGATCGTCACTAAAGGATGAGCCTGGGCGATTCCGCATCCGGGATAGAGAGCGCCGTAAATGCAGAGTTAGTTTTTTACTTAATATGACAACGAGCAAAGAAAAAGGGCGCCCGAAAGCGCCCTTTTTGTTGCTGTCATTTTTCTGTGAGGCGAGTCACAGCAATGTTCTGCCGTGCTGGCATCATAGCTCGCGAGTCACACCTGTGATCGCTCAGGGGTGGCTCCTCCAACCCTCGCAACTCCTATGAGTTGATTCGAGATCTAAGTCGGCAGGGACGCCGACTTTTTCGCACTCGAATCTTCCTCAACGCACACCCAAATGCAGCTGCGGATCGGCCACCAGTAGACCGAGGTCGCGGTACGATCTTCCAGTCACCGCAATCAGGTCACCGACACCAGGTGCTGCTCCGCTGGAAAGCAATGCCGAGTAATCGACATTTACTCCGCTAACAACCGCACGACCAAGTCCGGGATTAACCTCATCGACCGTGCCAAGCAGGAAGGACGGCATGCCCGAATCGATACTGGTTGGAGAAACCGGCACTACGCGCGTATCAACGAACCCACCGGTTACAGTATCGAGCGAGCCATAGACAGCAATTGTCGCGCCGGCACTGATCCCTGCGAAATCGCGTTCAGTGCCGAATACCGTCTGTCCCAAAACTGAAATAAACCCATCACCTCTAGCTTCGACGCGGCCAAGAGCTACGAGATCGCTGCCGTCGATGCTCCCGGCATCACTGCCATCGATGCTGAAACGGTCGCTGCCGTCGATGCTCCGCGCATCACCGCCATCCACGCTGAAACGGTCAGCTGCCGTCGATGCTTCCGGCATCATGCTGCCATCGATGCTGAAAACGGTCGCTACCGTCGATGCTCCGCGCATCACTGCCATCGATGCTGAAACCATCGCTGCCGTCGATGCTCCGCGCATCACCGCCATCGACGCTGAAACGGTCGCCGCCGTCGATGCTGCGCGCATCGCTGCCATCGATGCTGAAACGGTCGCTACCGTCGATGCGTCCGGCGCGTCGCTGCCGTCGATGCTGAAACGATCGCCGCCGTCGACGCTCCGCGCATCACTGCCATCGATGCTGAAACGGTCGCTGCCGTCGATGCTCCGCGCATCACTGCCATCGATGCTGAAACGGTCGCTGCCGTCGATGCTCTGCGCATCACTGCCATCGATGCTGAAACGATCGCTGCCGTCGATGCTCTGCGCATCACTGCCATCGATGCTGAAACGGTTCGCTGCCGTCGATGCTCAGCGCGTAAGTGCCAACGACGCCGAAACGGTCACTGCCGTCGATGGCGCTCGCGCATCACTGCCATCGACGCTGAAACGGTCGCTGCCGCTCGATGCTCTGCGCATCACCCTGGCCATCGATGCTGAAACGGTCGCTGCCGTCGATGTTCTCTCGCGCATCAGCCGCCATCGATGCTGAAACGGTCGCTGCCGCTTCTGATGCTCTGCGCATCAACCGCCATCGACGCTGAAGCGGTCGCTACCGTCGATGCTCTGCGCATCACCGCCATCGATGCTGAAAACGGTCACTGCCGTCGCTACGACGCATCACCGCCATCAATCTGCTGGAAACGGACGACTGATGCAAGCGCGTCAGCGGCACTCACACCTGGACACTGAATCCCCTCGATTACAACGCCTGTCGGCACAGCGCACACGCCACGTCTCCAACCCTCTTTTCTTTCGCTCATTTTTCGATATCTCCAACAATTCGAAAAATTTGTCCATCTTCCTAGCTACTACCGACCCAGACACTGATCCTGTGCAGTTAACGGCAGCACCGTTCAAACCCGATCAACGTATCTTCATTCTTCACCAAACTTTCGCTCTAGCGGTTTTCTCTAATTAATCCCTCGTCTATTAATAGTTCTTTGAAGGACCGCTCGTCATTCACTTGTCCAAGATAGTGGTAAATACCAAGTCCGGTTCGGACTACAGCATCACCCTTGTCTGGATCCGGTTTCAGCAAAGTCGTCAACCGATTGTCAATCTCTTCCAATAGTGCCTGGCAGCGTTCTCTTAAATACGAGTCAAATTTCGGAACATCCTGAAGTCGAATTCCATCGTCAGTACCGCTTGACGCTCAAAGCGACCACTCCCTGGCGCTGACTTCGTCATATTGAAGTCGATAGTGTTGACAAAATTTCGTATCACGCCCCCTGCTCGTTCGAAGTTATGGACCCCTTGCGCTTCAGGTATGTAGTCCCTCCTTAATACTCTGAACCACCCACCATCTGTTTCCGTGACAGCGCCAACGCGAATCAACTCGTCCAAGATTGATCGCGGCGACATGTCGCCGCTGTGGCGCCTAACCAAGACTGAAAATGTTAGCTCGTTATTATTTGCTGATTCGTATTGCAGCTCCAGCGGCATGCCATAGGGCCCTGTAAAATCTGGGTCTGTATGCCAACCGACTAGCACGCGTCCTAATCGGTTGTAACTAGTCTTAAGTTCGTAACGTTCTTTTACGGCCTCATCGATAACTCGCTTTACTTCTTTCCGAGTAAGGCCGGTCATTACCGCAATTCGCGTACGCGTTGCCTTTCTTCCAGTTACTTTGAAATCTTTAACTGCAACCTCTACATAAACCGCTTTAGCAACCTCAGCGAATTCCGCAAATGAAATACCTTGCCGCAGCAAAATTCGAACAAGCGGCCCCATCAGTACTCGAAATGCTGCGAGCAGAGTTTGTTTTACAGAATCTGACATATTTAGACATAATAACCATAGTCGGGAATTTATTCCCGAACTATGTCACAGTCAACTTTAAGTTTGTTACAGAAGGACGCTCGGAGGGTCGAATTCGCGCTCTCCACTACATTTGAAGCGCGACCAAAGTCCAAGAGTTGGAGGAATTGCGCCGTATGAATCAATCCGACGCAACCTGACAGGACTTGGTGATCAGGGTTACTGCTTATAAATCAATAGATTATTGGTTCTAGCTAAGAAACCTTACGATGAAGCAGATTATATGTTTCTCAAGAGATTATTTTTGTTATTTTTAACCCATATATAGGGTTAATGGGCGATCCGAGGTGGTTAGTCCAACTTAGTCCAGTCGAAATGCGCACGTTATATGCGCCGCCGGGGCGCTTAGGTGGTATACGGGGCCCGGAACTTTTTGAAGAAACGTAGCTTTTTATGTCCGGAGAATCCTCGCAAACGCAGAGAAGAATTTGCGTCAGCTAGCTAAATACCTTCCAACCCTTTACTCTTTCTCCTCCTCGAAGTAAAAGACACCCACGCCTATCGCCTTCGCCGACGAGGATTCGTTGTCATTTTCGTCGTAAAGTGTCTCGTAGGCAGCAAACAAATCGTCAATTGATTCCGTGAACTCGATGAGTCGATCACTACTGATTCGCTTAATACGTCTAACGTCGTCACTTCTTACACATTTGGTTACAGCATATCGCTGTACCCAAAGGTCACCTTCATTGTCGAGATCCGTATTGTGCGCCATCGTCAGTGCCGCAGGATAAAGAATGCCAGCCAAGCCTGTAATTAGCTTTTCATGGACATTTAATCCTGACACAGCGCGTTTTCGGGCAACAAGCAGACCCTTCTATCTTCATCGACGGCCTTTATCCGCTTCAATTCAGTACGCATTGCTCCTGGCGGTACATCACCGCCGAAACGACGTACTAAACCAGAAAATGATGGTGATCCGTCAGAACTTTCGAATGGCAGCGCCAGAGGTAAACCATGCTCGTCGATAAAACTGTCTTCTGTAAACCATCGATGCAGAATTATCGCCATCGGAGCAGACCGAAGAACCACGGTCTCTTCACCCGCAGCTGACTTATCTCGAAGCCTACGAACTTCCTTTCGAGTGAGTCCAGTCATCACTGCTACCCGCGAGATGTTCGTCGGCCGACCACGTAGTCCATAGTCTTGAGTAGCGATATCGACAAACGCGGCTTTCGAGATCTCAGCGAATTCTCTATAGCCGATACCAGCTCGAAGTAGAGCCCGCGCCAGCGGCCGAAGAACCTGAAGTAGCGCATTGAGGATTTGGCGTTGAATGGTGTCTTGCATGGACGCGGAATATAGGAGCGCCAATTTTTTCGGTCAATGAAATTAGGCAGTTGGGAAAAATGGCCCAAGTCTCACCTACCGAAGTGGGCGAAAACCATTGTATTTTCTAGTGGTCTTGGCCAGTTTTGTGGTTTGATTTTATTGCAGTTTCTCGTTCCTTTTTTCCCAAATGTTGCTTATTTATTGACCAGGCAACAGTTCCAGTAGTGCCTCTTCATTAATGGTCACTACATCGAGGTTTTGCGCTTTTGTGAGCTTTGCGCCGGCGTTCTCTCCGTATACGAGGTAGTCAGTTTTCTTCGAAACACTGCCCGTCACCTTGCCGCCAAGTGATTGGATCTTTGCTTTTGCTTCGTCGCGGGTCATGCTGGAGAGAGTGCCGGTCAGCACAAAAATTTTCCCGGCGAGCGGCCCACTGCCGGGTTCTGGCATGGCCTCCGTTTCCGTCCATGACAGGCCGCAGCCCAACAGATCGCCGATGACGTCGCGGTTGTGGGCCTCCTGAAAGAACGCTTTTACATGTGACGCTACGATTGGGCCAACATCCGGTACCTGCAGCAGCATCTGCTCGTCGGCCTCCATGACCGCCCCGAGGCTGCCAAAATGGGTGGCGAGTGCCGCAGCCGTCGCCTCCCCCACCTCGCGAATACCGAGCCCGTACAGAAAGCGGTCGAGAGTAGTTTCCTTACTTTTTCAAATCGCTTGCAGAAGATTTTCCGCGGACTTCGGCCCCATTCGCTCCAATGATTCAAGCTCGTCCTGGCGCAGGGTGTAGATATCAGCTGGTGTATGGAGTCGATCGGCCGCCACGAGCTGTTCGACCAGTTTGCTGCCAAAACCCTCAATATCGAGCGCCCGTCGCGAAACGAAATGCTTCAGTGATTCGACCCGCTGCGCGGAACAGACCAGACCACCGCTGCAGCGCGCGACTGCTTCACCCTCGGCACGGCTGACGGCGGACCCGCAAACCGGGCAGGTTTTCAGCGCTTTGACAATTCGGGTTCTGGCTGGCCGCCGTTCCGTCACAACCTTGACAACTTCCGGGATCACATCGCCGGCGCGGCGGATAATCACGGTGTCACCAACGCGCACGTCCTTGCGGTGCAATTCGTCCATGTTATGGAGTGTTGCATTGCTTACCGTGACGCCGCCGACGAAGACTGGCTCAAGCCTCGCGACGGGCGTTATGGCTCCGGTCCGACCCACCTGGAATTCAATTTTGTTGACGACCGTAAGCTGTTCCTGGGCGGGAAATTTGTGGGCAACTGCCCAGCGCGGCGCCCGGGATACGAATCCCAGCTCTCGTTGGTAATCAAGGCGATCCACCTTGTACACCACGCCGTCGATGTCGTATTCAAGCTTGTCCCGGCGTTTACCGATATCACTGTAATAATCAATACACCCGTCAATGCCCGGAACGACACGCCACTCCGGACAGACCTTGAAGCCCCAACGTTGCAGCTGCTCAAGGATGTTGCTGTGGCGATCCGGGAGCGTCCCTCCTTCTACGTGCCCTACTGAATATACGTAGATATCGAGCGGGCGTTCTGCCGTCAGGCGCGGATCCAGCTGCCGCAGGCTGCCGGCGGCCGCATTTCGCGGGTTGACAAAGGTCTTGTCACCGCGCGCCGCCGCCTGTTCATTGAATCGTTCGAAACCCTTGCGCGGCATGAAGACTTCACCGCGCACTTCGAGGCTCGCCGGGTACCGCCTGCCGGTCAGTTTCAGCGGCACCGCCTGTATTGTCCGGACGTTGTGGGTGATGTCCTCGCCCGTCGTGCCGTCCCCCCGTGTTGCACCGCGAACCAGGCGGCCCTTCTCATACAGCAAGCTCACCGCGGCACCGTCCAGCTTTGGCTCCGCGGCATATTGCAGCTCATCGTCCACCTCAAGTTCGAGACGATTGGCGATGCGGCGGTGGAATTCCCTGAGCTCTTCCTCGCTGAACACGTTCCCAAGCGACAACATCGGCAACACGTGTTTGACGGTATTGAATGCCTTGACAGGTTCTGCCCCGACCCGCTGGGTCGGTGAATCATCTGTAATCAGTTCAGGGTGTCGTGCTTCGAGCGCCTGCAATTCCTCGTCGGCGATCGAACTCGGCATCGGGGATTTCCGGGTCATCCAGCGCGTGATAGCGGTAATTGTGGCGATCAATCTCGCGTCGAAGCGATTCAATCTTCTTGCGAACAGTTGCCGATGCCGCCATGAATTGAGGGTACCTGCGCTCAGGCCACCTTGAACGCGAGCTGGTACTGAATGATTTCCTCGCGCAGGTAGCGCTCACGCTGGATGCTGAGCGTGCTCCCGGACTCATCAAGCAACTCCGCATTCAGCGCTGCAGCGAGCTCACGGGCCGTCGTCATCATCGCATCGAAAGCTTCGGCACCATCAATGGGTCCAGGCAGTACCAGGAACAGGCTGATTCCCGGTAAACGCTGTTCGTTCAGATTCGCCAGATCGAAACTGCCAGGCTCCACGAGGCTTGCCGCACTGAAGATAATCTGCGCCTCGTCTTCATCGTGATAATGATGAAAAATGCCGAATTTGCCGTGCCGCATGCCGGCTTCGCGCAGTGCAAGCACCAAATCATCGCCTGCCATCGAACCGCGGTTGCCGGCAACCATGCGCAATGTCACGACCTTCTCAGGCACCGCATCTGCGTCATCGATCGTTGGGCCGGGGTCTGGCAAGGGGTCGCCTGCTTCGACGGGCCCGGCCTGCTACTCGGGGACGTCTCCAGTGACGGCTCGCGCGACGCTTCTCCGGCCGCGGCGGACGCCTGGATTCCCTGCGGCTGTACCGATAGACAGCTGCGACAACCAGTACGCCTGAAATCAGCAGCAACCAACGAAGTCCGATCCATACCGAATCTCGTTCGCGCCGGGGATCAGCTGGCAGCCATCTTCACCGCTTCGTCAAGGTCCACAGAGACCATTCGGGAAACGCCCGGTTCCTGCATTGTGACGCCGGTGAGCTGACGTGCCATTTCCATTGTCACCTTGTTGTGCGTGATGAAGACGAACTGCACCTTTTCCGACATTTCACTAACAATATCGCAAAAGCGGGTAACGTTGGCGTCATCCAGGGTGCGGTCGACCTCGTCCAGCATGCAGAAAGGCGCCGGATTCAACTCGAATATCGCGAATACTAGCGCCACTGCCGTCAGCGCTTCTCGCCGCCGGACAACAGGTGAATCGTACTGTTGCGCTTGCCGGGAGGCCGTGCCATCACGGTCACCCCGGCCGCGAGCAAATCGTCACCTGTCAGTTCCAGGTAAGCGTGCCCGCCACCAAAAAGCTTGGGGAACAGGCGCTTGAAGCCGTTATCGACCTGCGTAAACGTCTCGCGAAAGCGCGTGCGTGTTTCACGATCGATCTTGCGAATAGCGCCTTCCAGCGTCGACAGCGCGTCCTGCAGATCTTTCAACTGTGAATCCAGGTACTCCTTGCGCTCAGACTGCTCCTTGAATTCATCGATTGCCGCCAGGTTGATCGGTCCCAGGCGCTCGATACGGCGCCGCAACTTGTCGAGATTCTCTTCCCAGGTCGCCGGGTCCGCATCATCGGCAAGACCTTCGAGCACAGTCGCCAGGTCGAAGCCGGTATGCGTGAACTGGTCATTGACACCTTCCCGGCGGACACGCACTTCCTGCACCGACAGCTTGGCCTCGCTGACCTGCGTGCGCGCGTCATCAACCGTCTGGTCAACCTGCAGGCGCGACTGATCCAGTTCCCGCAGCTGGCTTTCCACATCCTCAACGAGCTTGCGTGCTTCGGCGAGTTCATTCTCCACCCTCACCCGTATATCGAGGTGTTCAGCAAGCTGCTGTCTTTTCTCACTCCGAGGCTCTTCGCCGTTCGCAAGCTGTTCGCGTATCTCGTGCTCGCGCCGGCCGAAATGTTCCAGCTGCCGCTGCATGCGCTCGAGGCTCTGCGCCGCGGATTCCTTGCTGGAGCGGCGACTTTCGAATCGGATCGCCAGGTCTTGCGCTGTATTGCGGTCCTGCTCCGCCTGTTGCCGCACCCGGGCCACTTCGGCGCGCAGTTCCTCGCGATGTCCCTCGAGGTTATCCCGCTGCGATTTCAACTCTTCGAGAGTTTCACTCGCTCGGGCAAACCGCGAGCGCGACGCGGCAATTTGCTCCGACGCATCACGCTGTTCCGTTTCAAGTTCTCGCGATTCTTCGGCTAACGTGGCTGCGCGCGCCGTGGCCTGGTCCATGCGGTAGCGGGCGGCATCAAGGTTCGCCTTAACCTCAGAATACTCGGCGAGCAGTGACGATGCGTCCTGCTGCGACGTTTCACGGCGCTCCTCCAGCTGGTTCAGCCGCGTGCGGCCGTCCGTCAGCAGGTTCCGCGCATTGTCCGTGCGCGCCTTAAGTTCCCGTATTTCATCCTTCAGGCGCCGCATTTCATGCTCGCGCCGAATGACACCGGCTTTCGCGTCCTTGTCGCGGCACACGCGCAGCCAATGCTTGCTGAGCCATACGCCATCAGCAGTGATGACTGACTCACCCGAGGCCAGCGATTCCCGCATGGCGAGCGCCTCATTTAATGTGGCCGCCGTATGGACGACGTTCAGCAGGTCACTGATAGCTGCCGGCGCGTTGCTGACTTTAGCTGCCAACCGTGCACCGGTAATCGGTGACGTTACGTTCGTTGCCGTTACCTGTTCCAGCAGTGTCGCGTGCCGTTCTTGGATCTCGCCGATACTGGCGATAGCGCCGGACACATCATCGACGCAGATCGCCTGCAAGTAATCGCGCCAGCACCCGTTTCAACGGCGCGATCCCCGCGCTCGCAACATCGAGCGACTGGGCAACTGCGTGTATTGCGGTCCAGCCCGTTCGCCGCCAGCCAGCCCGCTACACTTTCGTCGCCCTGCCCCAGGGCCAGCTTTCTGTACCGCTTCAAGGGACGCCGACCTGGATTGCGCCGACTGCAACAGGCCTGTGCGGTCATCGACAAGCTTGGCGAGCCGCACATCCTGCTCGCGAAGTTTGCGAATCTTGTCGGCAATATCCGCCAAATGACGCTCGAACTCATCGCGCGCCTGGCGCTTCTGCTGCTCCTGGACAGCGAGCTGTTCCAGGCGTTCTTTTAACTCGTCGGGATTCAGCGGACTGTGCAGCGTCACTGAGTTTCCTGCGACGTTCTTCCAGGCTTTTAATTCGTGAGTCGATTTGCTCGATGCGGCTCTGCTCGATACTGCATACCTGTTGCGCATCGTTACTTTTTGCAGAAAAGTCATCCCAGCGCGCTTGCCACTCCGACAATGCCTGTTCCGCACGCTGCAGCGACTCTGCTGATCGTCGCTCACTGGCTTTGGCCTCTTCGAGACCCGGGACCAGTTCACTCAACGTCAACTCCAGTTGCTCGATCTGGGTCTGGTCCTGGTTGATATGCGCCGCGATTTCCCGGGCGCCCTGCACGGCCTGTTCCAGGTCCTGGCGCTGGCGCTCACGCAAGTCCTGGGCGTGTTCAATCGCCTGTTCGAGGCGTGCTATCTCTGATCCCGTCTTATAGTAGCGGCCCTGCACCGCATTGAATGCATCGCTGCGTTCACTTTGCAGCTCGCGCGAACGTTCAATCTGTGCCTCGATACGGCGCTGCTCGGCAATCGCGGCCTGCAGTGCAGTTTCCCTGTCGGCAAGCGTAGCGGCTACGCGGCGGGCATTGGCATCCAGTTCGCGAAGCTTGAGTCCCAGCAGATCGGCTTCCGCCCGGCGCTCCTCATCCTTCAGCCGTCCGTAACGCTCGGCGGTCCGCGCCTGCCGATCAAGGTGCTTCAGCTGCTTCTCGACCTCATCCAGCAGGTCCATCAGCCGATCAAGATTTTCCTTGGTGTGCTTGATGCGATTTGACGTTTCGCGGCGCCGCTCCTTGTATTTCGAAATTCCGGCCGCTTCCTCAATGAACATCCGCATTTCCTCGGGCTTCGCTTCGATCAGCCGGGAAATCATGCCCTGTTCAATAATGGAATAGCTGCGGGACCGAGCCGGTCCCAGTCGAACACGCCGTATATCCTTGCGCCGGCAGCGTGTGCCGTTTAAGTAATACGACGAAATCCCGTCCCGCGACACTTCGCGGCGAATGCCGATTTCCGCATACTTGGCATACTGCCCTTCCAGTGTCGTCTCGGAATTGTCAAAAAGCAGCTCGACGGATGCTGCACCGACCGGCTTCCTGGCGCTTGATCCATTGAAAATCACGTCCGTTATCGAGTCACCACGCAAACGGCTGGCGGAACTCTCGCCCATGACCCATCGAACCGCGTCAATGACGTTTGATTTACCGCAACCGTTCGGCCCGACAACGCCGACAAGATTGCTGGGAAAGGGAATGGTGGTGGGGTCTACGAAGGATTTGAAGCCGGCGAGCTTTATTTTGCTTAAACGCGTTTGCTGGATGTACACCAGTGGTCCCGTCAAATCGCTCTAGTGTAATGTAATTCGGCTGATAAAACGATTGTCGCCAGGAAAAGACACGCGGGCATTTTCGTAGCTGCTGGCGACTGAGTCGCCAGGCGCTGCGGCCCTGATGGACGTCTACACGACGGCCGTTTCCAGCCCTCTGCGGACGCCGCACGAGCCCCCCCCGGAGCGGCTGGCGGAGCGGGCCTCCCGAGCCCCGGAAATTGAGCTTCCATGTGGCCCCAACCAATGTATAATCCCGCGTTTTTCTCGGACCGGCAGGAGTCGAAAATGCCCGCAAAAAAGACCGCGAGCAAGAAGCGCAAGAAGGCTGGTACCGCCCGTAAAAAGGCTGCTTCGAAGAAGGCAGTTTCACGGAAGAAAACGACAGGCAAGAAGGCCAAAGTGACCAAAAAGAAAGCGGCATCGAAGAAGGCAAAGAAAAAGGCTGTCTCACGCAAGAAGCCTGCGGCCAAGAAGCGTCCGACGAAGAAAAAAGTGAGCAAGAAGGCGGCCGGAAAGAAGAGCAAGTCGAAAGCGGTCAAGAAAACCGCAAAGAAAAAGGCATCGAAATCGAAGAAGAAGCCTGCCTCACGCAAGAAAGCGCCGGCCAAGAAAGCTTCGGCTAAAAAGGCTTCGGCTAAAAAGGCTTCGGCTAGAAAGGCCACGACAAAAAAGAAGCCCGCCAGCACGAAAAAGGCGAGCAAGAAAAAAGCACCTGCAAAACGCAAGACGACGTCGACGAAGACCAGTTCACTCACTGATGTCCTGTCCGGCCCGCTCCACGGCATAGAGCCCTACAAGCCGGCGCGTAACGAGGACTACATGAATGCCGAGCAGCTGGAGCACTTCCGTGAGATTCTGCTGGCATGGAAGCGTGAGTTGATGAACGAGGTTGATCGAACGCTGCACCATATGCAGGACGAGGCCGCGAACTTTCCGGATCCGAACGATCGCGCTACACAGGAATCGGACTTCGGCCTGGAATTGCGTACCCGTGACCGCGAGCGCAAGCTCCTTCGCAAGATCAATTCGGCGCTGGCGCGCATTGACGACGGAACCTACGGCTATTGCGAGGAGACCGGCGAAGAAATCGGCCTTAAGCGGCTGGAAGCTCGCCCGGTTGCCACGCTGTGCGTGGAAGCGCAGGAGCGGCGTGAAATGGCCGAGCGCCAGTTCCGCGACCGGGACGATCGCTACCGGTAACCGGGCTGGCCGCTGCCGAAGCCAGCGCGAGAGCGTATTGTGAGCGAAGCGGCCCCCTATGTCGGCCGTTTCGCCCTCCCCGACCGGCCCGTTGCACTTCGGCTCGTTGCTGGCGGCAACCGCCAGTTGCCTGCAGGCACTGTCATCCGGCGGTCAGTGGCTGATCCGGATAGAGGACATCGACCCGCCCCGCGAGCAGCCGGGTGCCGTCACATTGATCATGGACGCGCTGGATGCCTACGGATTCGAGTGGCATGGACCCGTGACTTTCCAAAGCCAGCGCCGGCAGCAGCACCTCGACGCCATCGAGACATTGCAGCAACAAGGGTTCGCTTACCGTTGCGGATGTTCACGGCGCGACCTGGCCGAGGCACCGCAGGGTGCCCTCGGCACCATCTATCCCGGAACCTGCCGCGATGGCACGGTCGCCACCCGGTATGCCATCCGCCTTCGTACCAACGACGAGGCCGTGTGCTTTTCGGACGGATTGCAGGGACCGCAGGCGCAGCACCTCGAGTCGGAGTCCGGCGACTCCATCATCGCCGGCGCGACGGCCTGATCGCCTATCGCCTGGCTGTCGTCGTCGACGACGCCGCGGACCGAGTACCGAAGTGGTGCGAGGTATCGATTTGCTGGACTCGACGCAGCGGTACCTCCAGCGCCTGCTGGGCCTGTCGACTCCGGACTATCTCCACATTCCGGTCGCTGCCAACCGTGCGGGCCAGAAACTGAGCAAGCAGACCGGCGCACCGGCGATTGATACGGCCATGCCTGCGCCCACGCTGGTGGCGGCCTTCCGGGCCCTGGAACTGCCGGTAAGTTCCGATCTCGACGGCGCCCGCCTGCCCGAATTATGGAACTGGGCCGTGCGGCATTGGCAACCTGCCCGTTTGCACGGCCGCAAGCGTATCATTCGCCTGCCCGATACTTTGGCTGAGGACCAAAATGGGCTATCGTAGGCGTCATTCCGAACATGGTGCCGCTATTCAGCGCATGCTCTGACGCTCCCCGCCGCCCGGACCGCGGACTCCCTGGCGCGATGCCGGCTGCAGCAGACGTGCAGTGCATCGCGATCACCGACACGAGTACCCCATGACTGCAACCCGCATTATCAAGAAATACCCCAACCGCCGACTGTACGACACTGAGGAAAGCCGCTATATAACGCTGGCTGACGTCCGTGAACTGGTGCTGCGCAAGGTCGATTTACACCGTTATCGACAAAAAGAGTGGCGACGACATCACGCGGTCGATACTCCTGCAGGTCATCAGCGAACAGGAACAGCACGGCGACGCGGTCATGAGCCGGGATTTCCTGTCACAGGTGATCCGCTCCTACGGCAAGGTAATGCCGGAATTCATGGCGAAGTACCTGGAACAGAGCATGAAGCTGTTCATGACGCAACAGCAGGGCAGATTCGCGGGCAGGTTAAGAAGGTTGTTGGCATCGACCCCATAGGTGCCGTGGCGGACGTGGCCCAGAAAAATTTCAATCGCTGGAAGTCGCTGCAGGACGAAGTGTTCCGGCGGTTTACAGGTACCGGCCGCAAGGCTCGCCGACGACGAAGCGAAGCTTGCCGAGGAACGCAAAAAGGCTGGCTGAGACGAAATTGAACAATCCGGAAACGGGTACTTGACAGCAACCGGACGAATCGCTATTTTGTGCGTTGCAGCAGGGATTCGCTCCCCCGCCCCCTGCTGCAAACGCCTGAAGGAGTGTTAACTCCATGGCTGGCCCCCTGCGCAAGCAGGGGGCTTTTTTTTCGCCCCGCGGCCCCATCTGCCTTAACGTGACCAACGATTCTGATAAGAAGCGCATACGCGACAGCCCGTTCCGGCCCGCCCGCTGGTTGCCGGGACGGCATTTGCAGACTATATATCCAGCCCTGCCCTGGGCGCGGGCACCCCGTCCGCCCCTGACCAGTGAGTGGCTTGAGCTGCCTGACGGCGACGTGACAGTCGTGGACTGGCTGGCAGCGAATGCCCGCGGCGACCGCTACGAGCGGCCGATGCTCGTCATCCTGCACGGTCTGGAAGGGTCCGCGAAGTCGTCGTACTGCCGGCAGCTGCTCCACGCCGCGGCAGAGCGCGGCTGGCGCGCGGCGGTCTTGCACTTCGCGACTGCCGGAGCTATCGCAACCGCCTGCGCGCCGCTATCACGCTGGCGAAACCGACGATATCCGCTTTTTCCTCGAAACGCTGCGGCGCAAGGGCCATCGCAGCCCGATGGTGGCCGCGGGCTACTCCCTTGGCGGCAATGTGCTGCTGAAATACCTGGGTGAAAGCGGTGCACATGACGCCCTTGTGTGCCGCCGCGGCAGTGTCTGTGCCACTGAATCTTCACCGATCTTCGGAGGCACTTTCTACTGGTTTTTCAAGACTTTATCAGTTTTTCTTACTAAAGCGTATGAAGAGTTCGGTGGCGCGAAAGTTCGACCCGGACACCGCCGCTTTTGACTATCAGCGGGCAATGGCGGCAACCACGTTCGCGGAATTCGACGACGCCGTCACCGCACCGCTGCATGGCTTCAGCGGCAAGGACGACTATTCCGACCGCGCAGCTCGGGTGCCTTTCTCGACCGGATCGCCCGGCCAACGCTGATCATCAACGCGCTGGATGATCCGTTCCTGACACCTGACATCGTTCCCGAAGACGACGCGATCGCCGACTGCGTCACACTCGAGATCAGCGAGGCCGGTGGCCATGTCGGCTTTGTCGACGGCGGCACACCCTGGCAGCCCCACTACTACCTGCCCGGACGAATTGTCAGATTTATGGACTCGGTCATGGTACGGGAGAGCGCTGCTCCCTAGACTGGTCCGCTTGATAACCGCCTGCCGGCGGGGCCGATAATACGCAATGGATCAAGTGCAGGTTAACAGCAGCGAACTCAAGGTAGGTCATTACGTGGCCCGCCTCGATCGCCCGTGGCTCGAAACTCCATTCCTGTTCCAGGGTTTCCTTATCCGGGACGACTCTGACATAGAGGAACTGCAGAAATACTGTCAGTACGTCTTCGTTGATGCAGAGCAATCATCCATCACTGACCAGGATCGTGCAGCGCTCCGCAACAGTGTGCTTAACAAGGCAACGGTCATCGAGGACGATATTGAAACGCAGCGCCACTTGCGGGTTATCAACATTCCGGAGCCCGATCCTGCCCGCACCGGCCACTACTACGAGGACAAGGAAGAACTCGGCAAGGAACTGGGACGGGCACAGGGTATCCAGCAAAACGTTGCGGCAGCTGTCAGCAACATGCTTGACAGCCTGCGCAAGGGCGACGCACTCGATGTTCCGTTGCTTGAAGAGGTTGTCGACCCGCTGGTCGACAGCGTATTGCGCAATCGTGACGCCATGGCGTGGCTGACGCGCATCAAGGCGGCGGACGAATACGTGTACCAGCATTCGATCGGCAGTTCAGTCTGGGCCGTTGTGTTCGGCCGCCATCTCGGGTTTGACCGGGAAACTCTCGTTGCCGTTGGTCTCGGCGGAATGTTGCTGGATATCGGCAAAACGAAGATTTCGACGGAAATCCTGCGTAAACCCGATCGGCTCAGTGACAAGGAAATGGCACTGATGCGCCGCCATGTCGAATTCAGCCTGGACATACTGGCTGAGGCCGGGAATGTGGATCCGCGCATTGAATGCATGGTGGCGAACCACCATGAGCGCTTCAACGGCCAGGGCTATCCGGGCGTCGTCAAAGGTCCCGATATTCCGGTACTTGGCCGGCTGGCAGGAATCGTTGACACCTACGATGCGATGGTGACCAAACGGCCCTATGCCAACCGGGTGTCGTCCTTTGATGCGATGCGTGAACTGCAGCGCAAATCGAATAACGATTTCCAGAGCGAAATGGTGGATCAGTTTGTGCAGGCCGTCGGCATGTTCCCGACCGGCAGCCTCGTCGAACTCAATTCCGGGGAAGTCGGCGTCGTCGTTGCACAAAACAATTACCAACGACTCAGGCCGGAAGTCATGATAGTGCTGGACCGCGACAAGAATCCCAGCCGGGACTTCCGGACCATTGACCTGCGCCTGATGTCGGATGACCAGAAGGAGCAGGACTCCATCTGGATCGACCGCGGTCTCGAAACCGGGGCCTATGGTATCCAGCCATCTGAGTATTTCCTGTGAATGCGGCAGCCACCGCTTCGGAGTGCAGGGTCGAACGTGTGAGCATCGCCGAACTGATCGACAAGGTGCGGCGGACAACGGCAATCAGCGATGACCTGTTTGCGATCATCGTCATTGAAGCTACTGCATTTCCCCGGATCCATGCGCGTTTCGGCTATCGCCGCGCCGGACAATTGCTCGATTCGCTGCGCAGCCGCTTTCAGCAGGCGCTGCGGCCCGTCGACGAGATCGTGCAAACAGGAGACCAGACGTTTGTAGCAATTATCCGGCAGCTCAAAAACCCGGGACACGCGATACTCGCGGGAAAGAAATTCCTGCGTATCTGTGAGCCGGAGGGACTGCCGCTTTTGATAAACACGCGCCGTTGCAAGGCCACGCGGGCATCGCATTGTATCCCGCACACGGTGTTGATCCGGCCGACCTCCTGCAACAGGCCCAGATTGCCCTGGAAGTCGCGAAGGAATCCGGTAAGGACCTGCGTGACCGCTGATGACGACAGTGTGCGGTTCCTGAAAGACGGTTGGGAAATGCGCAACGAACTCGCGCATGCCGTTCGGGACAGTGATCTCGAATTACACTACCAGCCCAAGATTGACCTCCAGACCAACGAGATTTGCGGCGTGGAAGCCCTGATGCGCTGGTTTTCACCAACCTGGGGCCAGGTACCGCCGGCCCGCTTCTTTGCTGTCGCTGAAGGCACCGATTTGCTTGCGCCGATGACCCGCTACGCGCTGAATGCCGCCCTGAGATGCGCAGTCTTATGGCGCCGCGACGGCAACGATATCGGCATGCGGTAAACCTGCCGGCGTCCCTGCTTCTGGACGCAGAACTGGTGGATATGATCCGCAGCCTGCTGTCGATCTGGAACATTCCGGCCAGTCTGCTGACGCTGGAAATCACCGAAAGCTCGATCATGACCGATGTCGAGGCCAGTTTCGCGACCATGAACCGGCTTAAGGAGCTTGGCGCCGAATCTCGATCGATGATTTCGGCACCGGTTTTTCATCATTTTCTTATTTTCAGTAGATACCAGCGGACAAACTCAGAGTCGACCGTACCTTCGTTACCGGAATGGTAACAAACCCGGCGGACAGGCACCTGGTTGAAACCATGCTGAATCCGCACGCCGCTTTCGGCATGACGGTGGTCGCCGAGGGAATCGAGGACGAAGCGACGCTCACGGCACTGCGGGATGCCGGCTGCGATGTCGGCCAGGGCTTTCATATTGCCCGCCCCATGCCACAGGTAAAGTTTGACGCGTGGCTGGACGCCCGCATCATGGAACAGCTGGTTGCGCAGCAGGACGACCACCCCGGCTAGCCGGGCCAGGAGTCAGCGCGGGAAACCGGTGCTCCCTGGAGCCCGTTAACCAGATAAGTGCTTGGGCCCCGGTCGATATGCCCGCCGCACGAAACGACAGTGCGGCGGCGGCTCGGCAGACAGAACCTGGTATCAGGCGGCGTCGACCTCTTCCATCGACAAGCGGACACGGCCCTGGCGGTCAACTTCGAGAACCTTTACGCGCACTTCATCGCCCTCGGCGAGCTTGTCGCTGACTTTCTCAACGCGCTCAGTCGAGATCTGCGAAATGTGCACGAGGCCATCCCTGCCGGCAGGATCGTGACGAACGCACCGAAGTCCATACAGGCGGGCCACCTTGCCGTCGTGCAATGCGCCGACTTCGACATCGGCGGTGATCAGGTCGATGCGGCGCTTCGCTTCCTTGCCGGACAAGCCGTCGACGGAAGCAATTCGCACGGTACCGTCATTCTCGATATCCACGGTGGCGCCGGTCTCTTCGGTGATGGCACGAATTACTGCGCCCCCCTTGCCGATGACATCGCGAATCTTCTCGGGATCGATCTTGAAGGCCATGATTGTAGGTGCCCATTCGGACATTTCGCCGCGCGGTGCACTGATGATCTTGGCCGTTGTCGCCAGGATGTGCATGCGCGCATCCCGCGCCTGATCCAGTGCATCGCTCATGATCTCGCGCGTAATGCCCTGGATTTTGATGTCCATCTGCAGCGCGGTGATGCCGTCGTCTGTACCGGCAACCTTGAAGTCCATGTCACCGAGGTGATCCTCGTCGCCGAGAATATCCGTCAGTACAGCGAAGTCGTCGCCTTCCTTGACGAGTCCCATGGCGACGCCGGCGACCGGGGCAGCCATCGGCACACCGGCATCCATCAACGCAAGGCTCGAACCGCAGACAGAGGCCATGGAACTGGACCCGTTCGATTCTGTAATTTCCGACACAACGCGAATGACATATGGAAAATCGTCAGTGGTCGGCATGACAGCCTGGATACCGCGGCGTGCCAGCTTGCCGTGACCGATTTCGCGGCGCTTCGGCGTACCAACAAACCCGGTTTCGCCCACGCAATACGGGGGAAAGTTGTAATGGAACATGAACGGTTCTTTGCGCTCACCCTCGATCGCATCGATGATCTGCGCATCGCGCCCGGTACCCAGTGTCGCCACAACCAGCGCCTGGGTCTCGCCGCGAGTGAATACCGCGGACCCGTGTGCCCGGGGCAATACACCAACCTCGATATCGATGGGCAGACCGTGCTGCGGTCGCGGCCAGCGATACGTGGTTCGCCGGCGATAACACGCTTGCGCACCATATTCTTTTCAAGTTTCGACAGCGCCGCACTAACTTCGTCTGCCGACCATTGCGGCTCATCGCCAGCCAACAAGGTTTCCCGGGCCGCTGACTTGGCCGCGCTGACCGCTGCCTGGCGCTCCATCTTGTCGGTAATCTGGTAGGCCGCTGCAAGTGCCGACTCGGCCGACGACGCGACCGCAGTATCCAACGAATCATCCGCAGCGGGCGCCTGCCAGTCCCATTTCGGTTTGCCGGCTTCGGCAACCAGCTCATTGATTGCATTAATCGCAACCTGCATCTGTTCGTGGCCGAACATCACGGCGCCGAGCATCACTTCCTCCGACAGACGCTTCGCTTCGGACTGGACCATCAATCACAGCCTGTGATGTACCAGCAACCACGAGGTCGAGTTCCGACGTCGCGACCTGCGATGCCGTCGGGTTCAAAATATAGTTACCGTCCGAATAACCAACTTTCGCCGCACCGATCGGCCCGGCGAAAGGCATACCGGAAATTGCCAATGCGGCAGATGCGCCGATCAACGCCGGAATGCACATCGACTTCCGGAACTCGACGAAACAACGGTCGCAATGGCGTGGACTTCGTTCTTGAATGCTTTTGGGAACAGCGGACAAATCGGCAGTCCAATAAGCGGCAAATCAGCGTTTCTTTTTCGCTTGGCCGCCCTTCCCGCTTGAAAAAGCCGCCTGGAATCTTGCCCGCGGCATAGGTCTTTTCCTGGTAATTTACAGTAAGCGGGAAAAAGTCCCTGCCAGGATCAGCTGACTTGCGGCCAACTGCGGTAACCAGCACTGCCGTATCGGCCAGTTCGTCAATTACGGCGCCGTCGGCCTGACGCGCAATGGCGCCCGCCTCTAGTGTTACGGTGTGCTCACCGTACTGAAATGATTTTCTGATTGCTTTCACTTTATTACTCAACTTAAAAATTCAATGGCAATATGAATCAATCGCGATCCCGTTGAAGGGCCGTCAGATTCCTTCGTTCATTGCAAGGCGCCGGTTGAAATTAACGGCGCAGACCGAGCCGGGAAATCAGCTCGCGGTAGCGACCCTGGTCCTTCGCTTTGAGATAGTCGAGCAGCTTGCGCCGCTTGTTGACCATCTTCAACAATCCCTGCCGGGAATGGTGATCCTTCTTGTGCTCACTGAAATGCGTCGTGAGCTCGCTGATGGGGCAAAGAGCGGCGCGACCTGGACTTCCGGCAATCCGGTATCTGGGTAGCCACGAGCGTGATCCGCGATGATACTGCTCTTGCCTTCACTGGTAAGTGACATTTCTCTGAAACTCCAATCGATCTCTAATCTTCTGGCCCTTTTTTACAGCGCGCTATTCTAGCGCCTGTTTGGCCCAGTAATAGCCTAAATCCGCTGATTCACGGGGTTAATTTCACTGTCTGGTCCTGCCTGGCGTCAATCCGATGCCAGCCGGAAAATACGCCGTGGGGCAACGCGACCGTCGCCCGTTGCCTGTCCGACGCCCAAAAAGCCCCCAGCGTCAACTTGTCAACCCTGGCGTCAGCCGGCCGCCTGGGGCGCGCGACCTGGCTCGTCGACCAGCTGACCACCGCAGAAACGCTCGGCATCCCCGGGCGGCAGCTGGCATTGGGGCCAATCGCCGAGCGCGCTGTCGGCCGGTATCAGCCGCGCCAGCAAGGCCGCCGGCCCGGCATTCGCCAGCTCTGCGGCTTCGTCCAAGTCCAGCATATCCGCGGCGTTGAAGGCCGCAACGGTTTCCCGGTGCAGGGCTGCCGTGTGTGCAACCGTTCCTGCGGCGCGTGCGACATCCTCGACCAGCGTGCGGATATACGTACCCTTCGAACAATGCACGCGGAAAGCAAGCCGCCGGATCCTGACGCCTCAAGGAGCGAAATTTCGTGGATCCGCACCTTGCGCGCCGCGCGGTCGACAACCTGCCCCTGCCGCGCCAACTCGTAAAGCCGCTTGCCACCCTGCTTCGGGGCCGAGTACATCGGCGGCACCTGCTCGATCTCACCCAGGAACGAGCGCGGCGCACTCTCCCAATCGCGAGCTGTCAGTGCCGGCACTTCGGCCGTCCCGGTGACCACGCCGTCCGCATCAGCTGTATCGGTGGCCTCACCCAGCTTTGCCACGACGCGGTAGCGCTTGTCCGCATCAAGCAGGTAGGCGCACACTTTGGTCGCTTCACCGAAGCACAGTGGCAGCATGCCGGTTGCGGCCGGGTCGAGGCTGCCAGTGTGACCGGCTTTCGCGGCATTCAACATTCGCTTGACCTTTTGCAATGCCTGGTTCGACGTCAACCCGGCCGGCTTGTTAAGCAGCAGCAAGCCGTTGACCGACGCGGTTTTACGTCGCTTTTGTGCGGCGGCCGCCATTGCCTGTTCAGACTTGCTCAGAGTCTGGATCGGCGTCAGGTCCAGAGTCTGAATCGGAGTCACGCGCTTCCTGGATCAGCTTGCTGATCGCCGCACCATGCGCAATGCTGTCATCGTGCAGAAACCGCAGTTCGGGTATGTGTCGAATCTGCAGCTCCTTGCCCAGCTTGCCCCTCAGGAAACCGGCGGCACGTTCGAGCCCGTTCAGGGCAGGCGCCGGATTGTCATCCGGGTTCAGCAGACTGAAGTAGACACGCGCGACGCTCAGGTCGCGTGACAGGTCCACGTTAGTAAGTGACACGCCGGCGACGCTCGGGTCCTTGACCTCGAAACGCAGCAATTCACTGAGGCTGCGCTGCAATTGCGCACCCAGTCGCTGGTTTCGGGAATACTCGCGTGGCATGCCGGTACCCGCTATCCGTCAAGCGTGCGCGCAACTTCTGTGCGCTCAAAGCATTCAATCTGGTCGCCGACCTTGACGTCGTTGTAGTTTTTAACACCGATACCGCACTCCGTGCCGGAACGCACCTCGTTGACGTTATCTTTAAAGCGGCGCAGCGACTCCAGCTCGCCTTCGTAGATCACAACGTTCTCGCGCAGCACACGAATCGGATTGGCGCGTTTGACGTAACCCTCCGTCACGATACAACCAGCGATATAGCCGAACTTCGGCGACGTGAAGATATCCTTGACCTCGGCGAGCCCGACGATAGTCTCGCGAATCTCCGGCGCCAGCAGACCGGTAAGGGCGGCTCTGACGTCGTCGATCGCTTCGTAAATGATGCTGTAGTAACGCACATCGACGCCCGATTCCTTGATCGCCGCACGCGCTGCGCTATCAGCGCGAACATTAAAGCCTATGATGGCCGCCTTCGAGGCAGCCGCGAGGGTAGCATCGGATTCGGTGATGCCGCCGACACCGGAGCTGATGACATTGACCCTTACTTCGTCGTTTGACAGCTTGGTCAATGCATCGCGCAATGCTTCTGTACTGCCGTGAACATCGGACTTGATCAGCAGCGCCACCTCGGCTGTGTCGCCTTCGGTCATCTGGCTGAACATATCCTCGAGTTTCGATGCCTGCTGCTGGGCCAGCTTTGATTCGCGTGATTTGCCCTGCCGGAACTGCGCGACTTCGCGCGCCTTGCGCTCGTTTTTAACAACGAGGAATTCGTCGCCGGCACCAGGCGTCCGCGACAAACCGAGGACAACCGCCGGGCTGGACGGGCCCGCCTCTTTGATCGACTTGCCGGTTTCATCGAACATATTACGAATACGGCCGTATTCCTCGCCCGCAATGATCATGTCGCCCTGCTTCAATGTGCCGGCCTGTACGAGCAATGTCGCCACCGCGCCACGGCCCTTCTCGAGACTCGACTCGATGACGAGGCCCTGTGCCGGACCTTCCGCTACGGCCTTGAGATCCATGACTTCTGCCTGCAGCAGTACCGATTCAAGCAGCTTGTCGATGCCCTCTCCAGTCTGCGCCGACACATTGACGAACAGGTGCTCACCACCCCACGCTTCGGAAATGATTTCCCGCTGCGATAGCTCGTTCATGACACGCTCGGGATCGGCGCTTTCCTTGTCGATCTTGTTGATGGCGACGACGATCGGCACACCGGCCGCGCGGGCATGTTCGATAGCCTCGACGGTCTGAGGCTTGACGCCGTCATCGGCGGCGACAACCAGAATGACGATATCTGTTGCTTCGGCGCCGCGCGCGCGCATTGCCGTAAAGGCCGCATGGCCCGGCGTATCAAGGAATGTAATTTTGCCGCGGTCAGTCGTAACGTTATACGCACCGATGTGCTGGGTTATGCCGCCGGCCTCATCGTCAACGACTTTGGCACGGCGAATGTAGTCGAGCAGGGACGTCTTGCCATGGTCAACGTGACCCATCACGGTCACTACCGGCGCTCGCGAGACTGTCTCGCCTACAGGCTGCTCATCGGCAAGCAGTGCCTCGTCATAATCCGAGGCGCTTACCAGCTTCACCTTGTGGCCGAGTTCTTCGACGACCAGTACTGCCGTATCCTGGTCAATGACCTGGTTGATCGTCACCATGGCACCCATGTTGAACAGCACCTTAACGACCTCGTTGCCCTTTACCGCCATCTTCTGTGCGAGCTCGGACACGGAAATATTCTCGGGTATCTCGACTTCGCGCACGACGGGCGCGGTCGGCAGTTCAAAGCCGTGCTGCGTATCGCCACTGATTGATACCGGACGCCGGCGCGATGGAGCCTTGCGCTTGCGGCGGCCGCTCTTGTCGCCCGCAACGTGCAATTCCTTGCGTCCGTAGCGAGTCTCCGGCGCCTTGCCCTTTTTCTTGTCCTTGTCCTTGGCGCGGCGGTCTCGGGCATCCTGTTCAGCACGTTCCAGGCGCACTTTTCTTCAGTAGCCGCAGCGGCCACCTTCTGCGCCTCGACACGCGCTGCATCAGCCGCTTCCTGTTGCTGCTCTTCGGCGAGGCGCTTGCCTTCCTCTTCCTGCCGCGCCTGCTCCTCGCGCTCGGCGCGCAGCCGTTCCTGCTCGCGCTTCTCGGCGTCTATGCGGTCCTGTTCCGCCTGGCGCTCGCGGTCGAGTGCTTCCTGCTCTTCCTGCGCCTGTTTTTCGAGGACATCTCGCTTGATGTACGTTCGCTTGCGACGAACTTCGACGTTTACCGTGCGCGAACGTCCCTGCGCACCGGACAGTCTCAGTTCCGATTGCGATTTTCGTTTCAGCGCTGATGCGGCGCGGCGCACCGGATGTCGCCGACGTATCCTGCTGTCCATGACTCCGACGCAGGTGCGTCAGCAGTTCGAGCTTCGCATCCTCGCTGATCGTGTCATCGGATCCACTGACCTTGATACCCGCTTCATCGAGCTGCGACAGCAGCTTGTCGACGGGGACTTTCAGTACATCCGCAAATTGTGCAACCGTAACGTTTGCCATGACTTACTCCAGGTATTCCCCGTTCAGGCCTGCTGTTCCGCTTCGAACCAGTGCGCCCGGGCCTTCATGATCAATGCCGCGGCTTCCGCCTGGTCCATCTCGTTGATATCGAGCAGGTCGTCGGTGGCAAGTTCGGCCAGGTCTTCGCGGGTCACGACGCCTTCGCTGGCCAGCTTGAAGGCCAGCCCCCGATTCATGCCTTCGAGGCTAAGAAGGTCCTCGGCGGGCTCGGCCTCGTCGATCTTCTCTTCCTGCACAATGGCCTGGGTCAGCAGAACGTCTCGCGCGCGGTTGCGTAACTCGTTGACGATGTCTTCGTCGAACTCCTCGATCTCCAACAATTCCGACGTCGGGACGTAAGCCACTTCCTCGATCGTGGAAAAGCCTTCCTGAACCAGGATCAGCGCAACTTCTTCGTCGACATCGAGCTGCTTCGTAAACAATTCAAGCAACTCGCGCATTTCCGACTCGCTCTTCTGCTCAGCGTCATTCTCCGTCATGACGTTCAGCTCCCAGCCGGCCAGCTCGCTCGCAAGACGAATATTCTGGCCACCGCGGCCAATGGCCTGCGACAGCTTGTCCTCATCGACGGCAATATCCATGCTGTGCGAGTCTTCGTCGACAACAATCGAGACCACCTCAGCCGGCGACATCGCATTGACAACGAACTGCGCCGGATTCTCATCCCACAGGATGATATCGACACGCTCGCCGGCAAGCTCATTGGAGACAGCCTGCACGCGGGAACCGCGCATGCCAACACAGGCACCGACAGGATCAATGCGCGCGTCATTGCTTTTGACCGCGATCTTGGCACGCAGCCCGGGATCTCGGGCTGCGCCAAGAATCTCGATCAGGCCCTGACCTACTTCGGGCACTTCGATTTTGAACAACTCGATCAGGAACTGCGGCGACGTACGTGTCATGAACAACTGCGGTCCGCGCGGCTCCGAGCGTACCTCGGTCAGCAACGCTTTCATGCGGTCCTGCGGACGCACGGGTTCGCGCGGCACCATCTGGTCGCGTGACACGAAACCTTCGGCGTTGCCGCCCAGATCAATGAAGACACCGTTACGATCCACGCGTTTGACGAGGCCAGACAGCAATTCGCCTTCGCGTTCCTTGTATTCTTCGACAACCTGCTCGCGTTCCGCTTCGCGCACTTTCTGCACGATTACCTGCTTTGCGGTCTGGGCGGCAATGCGGCCAAAATCCACCGATTCCATCGGAACCTCGACGTAGCCACCGGGCTCGGCGTTCTCATCGATATCCACCGCATCGATCATGCGCAGTTCACGATCCGGAAATTCGAGCTCAGTCGACTCGTCTTCAAATACCAGCCAGCGTCGGAATGTCTCGTAGTCGCCGGAGTCACGATCAATAGCGACGCGCACGTCGATATCATCGCCGTGACGGCGGCGGGTAGCCGACGCCAGCGCGGCTTCGATGGCCTCGAAGATAATCTGCTTCTCAACGCCTTTCTCATTCGAGACCGCGTCGACCACCATCAAAATCTCTTTACTCATGTCCCATCTTCTCCAAAGACGACCGCCAACCTGCTTACAGTGACGGCACGAGGCGCGCCGATTCGATCGCCGCCAGCGGCAAACTGTGCCGTTCGCCGTCCACCTCGATTTCGATCGTTTCCCTGCCCGCGGCGCGTAATGCACCGCGAAAGTTCCTGCGCCCCGCCATCGGCAAACGCAGCCTTATTCGCACTTCCTCACCGGTAAACCGCTGAAAATGCTCAAATTTCGTTAACTTCCTGTCAAGTCCCGGCGACGATACTTCCAGCACGTACTGGCCCGGCAGCGGATCCTCAACATCCAGCACGGCGCTGACCTGGCGGCTCACTGCCTCGCAGTCCTCGAGACCGATTCCTTCAGGCCGGTCGATAAAAACGCGCACGACACCGTCCTTGCCACCGAGCTTTACCTCGATGTCACTGAGCTCATAGCCCAGCTGTTCAATACTGGGTTCGAGCAGACGCCTGAGCTCGTCACCGGTCACACTCTTCCCTTATAACTCATTGTTTACAAACAAAAAATGGGCCTTTGGCCCATTCCTGATCAACGTACTTCCTGAGCCGGCGGCTTTCACCGGGCAACAAAAAACCCCGTAGCGGGGCTTGATCGGCTACCGATCAACCGGTAGCAGCAGCACGATTTCCGTACTACACAATGGCTCGCATGTGTCCGTGTTACTGAACCCACCACCGCGCAGGCGGCGAATTATAAGGCAATCGGCCGTACCGGTGCAACGGCCGCAAGGAAAAGACCGGCCCAGCCGAACCCCCATCCGCCCGCCCGAGCAGACATCTTCCCGCCGGCGGTTGCGGGCCAACGTTCGACCCGCTGTCGGTTCAGGCCAGATCAAATCGATCCGCGTTCATGACCTTGGTCCACGCAGCGACAAAGTCCCTCGCAAACTTTTCCTTGTTGTCGTCCTGGGCGTAGACCTCGGCATAAGACACGCAGGATCGAGTTCGAGCCGAAACACCAGATCCAGCCGCGTCGCCGTCCACTTGACCTGCATCGGTACTGCGCTCGCGGATCTCGTAGAGGTTCTGACCAACGGGCTTCCAGACGTTAGCCCATGTCGGTCAGGTTCACGAAGAAATCGTTGGTGAGCGCGCCTTCGCGATCGGTGAACACGCCGTGCTTCGTGCCGCCGTGGTTGGTGCCGAGCACGCGCATGCCGCCAACCAGCACCGTCATTTCCGGCGCGGTCAGTCCCATCAGCTGGGTACGGTCGAGCATCAACTCTTCCGCGCTGACCACATAGTCCTTCATGAGCCAATTGCGGTAGCCATCGTGGACCGGTTCGAGCGGCTCGAACGAGTCGGCATCCGTCTTGTCGTCTGAAGCGTCGCCGCGTCCCGGCGCAAACGGCACCGCGACATCGACACCGGCTGCCTTGGCCGCTTGCTCGATGCCGACATTGCCTGCCAGGACGATGACGTCCGCCACGCTCGCGCCGGTTGCCGTTGCAATGCCGTCGAGCACCTTCAGGACCCTGGACAGGCGCTCGGGTTCGTTGCCCTCCCAGCCGTTCTGCGGGGCCAGGCGGATACGCGCGCCGTTGGCCCCGCCGCGCATGTCGGAACCGCGGAAAGTCCTCGCGCTGTCCCAGGCAGTGGTAACCATTTCGCTGACCGTCAGGCCGCTGTCTTTGATTTTTGCCTTGACGGCATCCACGTCGTAATCGGTACGGCCGGCGGGAACCGGGTCCTGCCAGATCAGGTCTTCCTCCGGAACGTCGGGGCCGATGTAGCGCGCCTTCGGCCCCATGTCGCGGTGGGTCAGCTTGAACCAGGCGCGGGCGAAGGCCTTCGAGAGAAGTAGGCCGGGATCTTTGTAGAAGCGTTCGGAAATCTTGCGGTACTCCGGGTCCATCTTCATCGCCATGTCGGCATCGGTCATGATCGGGTTGTAGCGGATCGACGGGTCCTCCACATCGACCGGCTTGTCTTCTTCCTTGATGTTGACCGGCTCCCACTGCCAGGCGCCGGCCGGGCTCTTCTTCAACTCCCATTCGTAGTTGAGCAGCAGTCTGGAAGTAGCCGTTGTCCCACTGCGCCGGGTGCGTAGTCCAGGCGCCTTCGAGACCGCTGGTGACGGCGTCGCGGCCGATGCCGCGCTTGTCTCTGGTTGCATCCAGCCGAAGCCCTGCTCTTCGACATCCGCAGCCTTCCGGGCCCGGGCCGAGCAGTGTCGCATCGCCGTTACCGTGGCACTTGCCGACCGTGTGGCCGCCGGCGGTCAGGGCGACGGTTTCCTCGTCGTTCATCGCCATCCGTGCGAAGGTGTCGCGGACGTCATGGGCGGTCTTGAGCGGATCCGGCTTGCCGTCCACGCCTTCCGGGTTGACGTAGATCAGGCCCATCATCACCGCGGCCAGCGGGTTTTCCAGCTCGCGCTCGCCGGAGTAGCGGCTGTCTTCGCTACCGCTCGGGGCGAGCCATTCCTTCTCCGGACCCCAATAAGTATCCTTTTCGGGATGCCAGATGTCTTCGCGGCCAAAACCGAAGCCGAAGGTTTTCAGCCCCATGGATTCGTAGGCGATGGTGCCGGCGTAGGATGATCAGGTCGGCCCAGCTGAGCTTGTTGCCGTACTTTTTCTTGATCGGCCAAAGCAGACGACGCGCCTTGTCGAGGTTCACATTGTCCGGCCAGGAGTTGATAGGCGCAAACCGCTGGTTTCCCGTGCCGCCGCCGCCTCGACCGTCGGCGATGCGATAGCTGCCTGCCGCGTGCCAGGACATGCGGATCATCAGGCCGCCGTAATGACCCCAGTCCGCGGGCCACCAGTCCTGGCTGTCGGTCATCAGCGCCGCGCAAGTCTTGCTTGAGTGCCGCGAAGTCTAGAGTTTTGACCGCTTCCCGATAATCGAAGTCCGCTGTCCATCGGATCAGTCTTCGTATCATGCTGATGCAGGATGTCGAGGTTCAGGCTTTTCGGCCACCAGTCCATGACCGATCGTCCCGTCGCCGTATTACCGCCGTGCATCACGGGGCATTTCACTTCTGTATCCATGTCGCTCTCCAAAGTTAGCGTCGATGGCTGGCATCGGCTTAGCGGTCGCGCCGAATTTCCTCACTGTAACTGTCAATGCCGCAGTCAAGTGACCAATCCGGCACGTGGCCCGAAGCCCAAACTCATGACGTCAAACTGGCTCTGGCTGGTAGCGTAACGCCTGCCTGGTCGGGCCCCAATAGGTGAAAACCGATGTACCACCGGCGGGCGACCGGCCCCGGCTGGCGTGGCTGAACCCGATGAGCGGTTACTTCCCTTACAATTTGCGCGACGGAGGCGGAGCGAATCCCAAGAAAAAGGCCGGGCTCTTCACGGGCCGGCCTTTTCCGCGTCTGATCAGCGGCGGGATTCTGAACCCAGGCAATCCGCCCACCGAGGCTGTAAAAAGTCCGCTCCCGCCAGGTGCGGATTGATCTTAAGTGACCAACCATAACTCCGCGCAACTCCCTCGCAGTGAATTCAGCCCGCGATAGCGAACGACAAAAGGGGCCGGCCCTTCTCGGCCGGCCGTTTTTTGTCGTCCGCGGAAGCGGCAGGATTGAACCTGCGACCTTCGGGTTATGAGCCCGACGAGCTGCCAGACTGCTCCACCCCGCATCAGCAGGGGCGCGATCATACAAACACTGCCGTGCTATTACAACCCGCGCGTCAGCCGAGCACGTCGAAACACAGCTTGAGCAGCCAGCCCGGCATCAATCCCAGCGCCAGAACGGCAATGCCGTTCAGGCTCAGCACGGCACGCATATCTGTATCCGCCTGGAATACCGAGCGATCCTCGGCCTTGTCGAAGTACATGTACCAGATAACGCGCAGGTAATAGTAGGCGCCGATCACGGCGGCAAGAACCAGGAAAACGGCAAGGCCCGCGTAGCCCGCATCCAGCAACGCATTGATAACGTTCAGCTTGGCAAAAAATCCTACCCACGGCGGTACCCCGGCCATGCCAAACATGAAGAACAGCATCATCAGTGCAAACCACGGACTTCGCGCGTTCAGACCCTTGAAGTCACTCAGGTTTTCGGCCTCGAAGCCCTGCCGGCTCAGCAGGATGACGACGCCGAACGCGCCGGCCGCCATGACAACGTAGGTCAGCGTGTAGTACAGCGCGGACGCATAGCCCTGTGCCGTGCCGGTGAAAATTGCCAACAGGATGAAGCCCACATGGGCAATCGCCGAGTAGCCGAGCATGCGCTTGATGTTGGTTTGCGCGATCGCCACGATATTGCCGACCAGGACGGACAGCACGGCCACCACCATGACCATGCCCTGCCACACTTCGTGCAGGTCACCGAGACCATCAACGAGTATCCGCAAAGTCAGCGCCAGCGCCGCGAATTTCGGCGCTGTCGCTACATAAAGCGTCACCGGCGAGCGCGCGCCCTGGTAGACGTCGGGTAACCACATGTGAAACGGTACGCCACCAAACTTGAACGCAATGCCGACGACCACGAACGCAATACCAAACCACAGCGGCATGTCATTGATGTCCGGGCGCGCCTGAATTGCCGCGGCGATTTCGTCGAACTGCAACGTCCCGGTGACACCGTAGATCCACGAAATACCGTACAGCAGCGCCCCGGAGGCTATCGCGCCCAGCACGAAGTACTTCATCGCGGACTCGGCTGCCACCGCTGATTTTCGTTCGTACGCGACCAGCGTGTATTGCGAGAGCGCCAGCGTTTCGAGCCCGAGGTACATGATCAGCAGGCTGTTCGCCGATACCATGATCATGATGCCCAGCAGGCCGAACATGCCGAGCAGGAAGTATTCAACCTGCAGCATGTCGTTCTGTTTCAGGTAATCGCGCGCGTACAGGAATCCGACGGCAACGACGCCGATCGCTGCCAGCTTCAGGACCTGCGCGAGGTCGTCACTGACGTAGGCGCCGCTGAAAATCACGGTCCGGACGTCCGGTGCTGTCAGCAGCACTGCGGCAGCTGTGAGAATTAATGAACCGATCGTCAGCCAGAACGTAATCATCCGCTGCTCATTACGCAGGAACAGGTCTACCAGCAGGACGACGCACAGCATGACCAGCAGGATGATCTCTGGAGCGGCCGGTACCAGGTCAGAAAAGTTCATGCGTTACAGTCCCTGCAGGGCAAGTTTTGACTGCCCGATATGCTCGATCAGTTCATCCACGGTGACACTCATCATGTCGACCAGCGGCGCCGGCCACAGTCCGACCAGAAGCACCGCCAGCGCCAGGATGCCGAGTACCAGGTACTCGCGGTGATTAAGATCCTGTAGCGCCTCAACATGCTTGTTCGCAACCTCGCCGTAAATGACCCGCTTGACCATCCACAGCGTGTACGCGGCACCCAGTATCAGCGTTGACGCAGCAAGAAACGCAAACCAGAAGTTCGCCTTGAAGCTCGCAATGATGACCATGAACTCGCCGACAAAGCCGGACGTGCCCGGCAGCCCGGCATTCGCCATGGCAAACAGGACCATGAAGGCCGCAAATACCGGCATCGTATTGGCAACACCGCCATAGTCGGCGATCTGGCGGCTGTGCATGCGGTCGTACAACACGCCGACGCACAGGAACATGGCGCCGGACACGAGCCCGTGTGAAATCATCTGCACCATGCCGCCGGTCATGCCAAGCGCGGCGCCGCTGCCCTCGCCGATCGACCAGAGGAGAAAAAAGCCGAGTGTGACGAACCCCATGTGCGCAATAGACGAGTACGCTATCAGCTTCTTCATGTCTTTTTGCATCAGCGCCACGAGGCCGATGTAGACGATAGCAATCAGCGACAACGCAATCATCAGGCCGGCGAAATAGGCGCTGCCATCGGGCAGCATTGGCAGCGACAGCCGGATAAAGCCGTAGCCGCCCATCTTCAGCATGATGGCCGCAAGGACGACGGAACCGCCGGTCGGCGCCTCGACATGCGCATCCGGCAACCACGTGTGCACAGGCCACATCGGTACCTTGACGGCAAACGCCAGCAGGAAAGCGATGAAAATATACTGCTGCTCGGCCAGTGTCAGCGGCAATTGCATGAACGCGAGGAAGTCAAACGTTCCCGCCTTGCCATACAGGTATATGAACGCGACGAGCATCAGCACCGAGCCAAGAAAGGTGTACAGGAAAAACTTCAGCGTCGCATAGACACGGCGCTCTCCGCCCCAGACGCCGATGATCAGGAACATCGGCACCAGCATGGCTTCCCAGAACACATAGAAAAGAAGGCCGTCGAGCGCCGCAAACACGCCGACCATCAGGCCTTCGAGAATCAGGAACGCGGCAAAGTACTGCGCAGGCCGTGACCGGATCGTATCCCAGCCGGCAATAACGACCAGCGGCGTGATAAAGGTCGTCAGCAGGATCAACGGTGCCGAAATGCCGTCGACTCCCAGGTAATAATCGACGTTCAGCGTCTCGATCCAGCGCACGCGCTCGACGAACTGCATGCTCGCGGTCGTGGCGTCAAAGTTGGTATACAGGAACAGACTGAGCACGAACGTGAGTACAGACACGACCAGCGTCAGCACACGCATGCCGCCGGCGCGCGGTGACTTGCTGTCACCCCCGTCCCCAACTGCAAGCACAGCCAGGCCGCCGATGATCGGCAACCAGATCAGAATGCTGAGTATGTTGTGCGACAGGTCCATAGTCAGGCTCGTTGCTCGCTCGCGCGCAGTTGTTGCCGGTTCTTGTCAGTCATCAGCGCAGCCATAGCAGCCAGCCCAGCGTCAGGGTCAGGCCGATGATCATTGCGAAGGCGTAGTGATAGAGGTAGCCGCTTTGCAGTTGCCGCAGGACACCCGCGAGCCTGCCGACAAAGTTGGCCGTGCCATTGACCAGCAGGCCGTCGATCACGAGCGTATCGCCCTTCTGCCACAGGAAATTGCCGGCCGAACGCCCGCCGGCGGCAAAGCCCTTGATCCACAAATCGTCGAAGTAGTATTTGCGATCCAGCAGGTTGTAGACGCCGGACAACTTGCCGCGCACGGCATCCGGCAAATCCGGCCGATGCAAATAGAAGTACCAGGCGACACCGAGACCGGCAAGCGCGAGGTACACAGCAGGTCCTTGCAATGCATGCAGGATGAAGGCCGCGCTGCCATGGAATGACTCGCCGAGATGCGCCAGGACATCGTGTGGCGGACTGACGACAATGGAATCGCCGAAAAAGCCGCCGAACAGTACCGGCCCCATCGTCACCCAGCCGATGACGGCCGATGGAATCGCCAGCAGTATCAGCGGCACCGAAACAACCCATGGCGATTCATGCAGGTGCGACTTCGTCTCCTTGTCCATGCGTTCCTTGCCATGAAATACCAGGAAGAACATCCGGAACGAATACAGCGCGGTGACGAAAACTCCCAGCAGCACACTAAGATAGGCGATCCAGTAGATCGCGCCCTGTCCCTGCCAGTGCGAATCACGGACGGCCTCAATCAACGCGTCTTTCGAGAAAAATCCGGACGTGCCAGGAAACCCGATCAGTGCCAGCGAACCGATCAATGCCGTCCAGTACGTAATCGGCATGTATTTCCTCAGACCGCCCATTTTGCGAATGTCCTGCTCGTGATGCATCGCAATGATTACAGAGCCAGCCGCGAGGAACAGCAGCGCCTTGAAGAAGGCATGCGTCATCAGGTGGAAAATCGCCGCGCCGTATGCCGACACGCCCAGGGCCACCGTCATGTAACCAAGCTGGGACAATGTCGAATAGGCCACGACGCGCTTGATGTCGTTTTGCACGATGCCGAGCAATCCCATGAAGAATGCCGTCAATGCGCCGATGACCAGGACCACGGCCAGTGCAGTCTCGGACAGCTCAAACAGCGGCGACATGCGCGCCACCATGAAGATACCAGCGGTAACCATCGTTGCCGCATGGATCAGTGCTGATATCGGCGTCGGGCCTTCCATTGAATCCGGCAGCCAGACGTGCAGTGGCGCCTGTGCCGATTTACCCATTGCACCAATGAACAGCAGGATGCAGATCAGTGTCATGGCATTCCAGGCCGTACCGCCAAACACAGTGATTTCCTGCGATGCGATATCGCCGGCGCCGGCGAACACCGTCGCATAATCAAGCGAGTTCGTGTACATGACAATACCGGCGATGCCGAGTATGAAGCCAAAGTCGCCCACCCGGTTGACGAGGAACGCCTTCAGGTTGGCGAATATCGCCGATTCGCGCTTGAACCAGAAGCCAATCAAAAGGTACGACATGAGCCCGACGGCTTCCCAGCCGAAAAACAGCTGCAGGAAGTTGTTGGACATGACCAGCATCAGCATCGAAAACGTGAACAGAGAGATGTAGCTGAAAAAGCGCTGGTAGCCGGGGTCGTCCTGCATGTAGCCGATCGTGTAGATGTGCACCATCAGCGAGACGAATGTCACGACGACCATCATCAGGGCACTGAGGCGATCGATCAGGAAACCCACCTCCATGCGCAGGCCATCGCTGACCGCCCACGTGTAGAGGTTGTAGTTCTCCGCCTGCCCGCCGTCCCAGTACAGGTGCTTCAATACGACGACCGACAGCACGAACGACAGGCCGACGGCCAGTATCGTCAGCCAGTGCGCGCCGGCGCGGCGATCTGCCGCCGAACAGGCCGGCCACGATCGCCGCGAGCAGCGGTGCCAGGACAATTGTCAGGTGAATACTGTGCATGAGCTACGGACGCCTTGTCTCAGCCTTTCATCGAATCCAGCTCCTGCACATTGATGGAGCGGTTGTTGCGGAACAGTACGACCAGGATGGCCAGGCCGATCGCGGCTTCAGCAGCCGCGACGGTCAGTATGAAAAAGACGAATAGCTGCCCGACTTCGTCGCCCAGGTGGCGCGAAAACGCGACGAAATTGAAATTGACCGCAAGCAGCATCAGCTCGATGCACATCAACAGCAGGATCAGGTTACGCCGATTGATAAAAATTCCGGCCACGCTTAGCGCGAACAGGATCGCCGACAGCGTCAGGTAATGCGGCAGGCCGATCATTCCGGCTTCTCCGATTTCATATCGACAATGCGTACCCGGTCACGCGAATCCACGCCAACCTGCCGCGAAATATTCTGCTTCTTGAGACCCGGCCGTTCACGCATCGTCAGGGTGATCGCGGCAACGATCGCGAGCAGCAGGATAACCGCGGCAATCTCGAAGGCGTACACGTGCTCGGTGTACAGCACTGCACCCAGGGCTTCCGTATTGCTGTAGCCCTCCGGCGTTGCCGCGAAACCGGCGCCATCGTAGTCGGGCTGCCGCTTGAGCCAGATCAGCTGCACCAGTTCGACAACCATCAGGCCGGCGATGATCATACCGAGCGGTGCATACCGGACCAGGCCGCTCCGGGCCTGCTCGACATCGATATCCAGCATCATGACGACAAACAGGAACAGCACCATGACGGCGCCAACGTAGACCAGCACCAGGACGATCGCCAGGAACTCCGCTTCGGCCAGCAACCACAGCGCGGCACTCTGGAAAAACGCCAGCACGAGGAACATGATCGCGTGGACCGGGTTCTTCGCGAAAATGACACCCATTGCCGCGCCAACAAGCACGGCTGCAAATGCGTAAAAAAGTATGGTTTGAAACAAGTGCCCCAATCCTTATTTATACTTGGCGTCCGCCGCCTTGTCCGCCGAAATCATCGCTTCGAAGCGGTCACCGACCGCCAGCAATTTGTCCTTGGTCATGATGTTCTCGCCCGGCTTTTCCATGTGGTATTCGTGCAGCCGCGTTTCGACGATTGCGTCTACCGGACAGGCCTCTTCGCAAAAGCCGCAATAAATGCACTTGAACAGATCTATATCGTAGCGCGTCGTGCGGCGCGTGCCGTCATTGCCGACATCGGACTCGATCGTAATCGCAAGTGCCGGGCAAACTGCCTCGCATAGCTTGCACGCAATGCAGCGCTCTTCACCGTTCGGATAGCGGCGTAACGCATGCAGGCCGCGAAATCGCGATGACTGGGGTGTTTTTTCCTCGGGGTAGTTGATCGTCGTACCCTTCTGGAAAAAACTGCGTAACGTGACAGAGAGGCCCTTCCAGAGCTCCCACAGCACGTAAGTCTTGAAAAAACTGCGTAATCGGTCCATTAAATCAACCTGCCACCTGTGCCCAGGGGCCCCACTGCATCCAGGCCATGACGCCTTCAACGGCTATCCAGATGATCGTCACCGGTATGAATACTTTCCATCCGAGGCGCATGATCTGGTCGTAGCGATAGCGCGGGAACGTTGCCCGCAGCCAGAAGAAGACAAATATAAAAAAGGAAATCTTGGTCGCGAGCCAGAAAAGCTCGGCTCGCGAAGGAAATTCTCGGCACCAAGGAACGTCCAGCCCTCGAAAGGCGATGCCCAGCCACCGAGGAAAAAGATCGCTGTCAGTGCCGATATCAGCACCATGTTGGCGTATTCGGCGAGAAAGAACACGGCGAACGCAACGCCGGAATATTCGACGTGAAAACCAGCGACAATTTCCGACTCACCCTCGGCAACGTCAAATGGCGCCCGGTTGGTTTCCGCAACGCCCGAGATGAAGTAGACGAAGAACAGTGGCAGCAACGGAAGCAGGAACCAGTTACTGACACCACCTGCCTGGGCGCGGACGATGTCGCCGAGATTCAGGCTGCCAGCCGCCATCAATACGCCGACCAGCGCGAAACCCATGGCGATTTCGTAGGCCACGATTTGTGCCGCCGAGCGCATGGCACCGAGAAACGCATACTGGGAGTTTGTTGCCCATCCGGCGAGGATGACGCCGTAGACACCGACCGACGTCAACGCCAGCACATAGAGCAGGCCGGCATTGATGTCCGCAATGACAAAGTCTTCCGTCAGCGGAATAACAGCCCAGGTCGCGAGCGCCGGAATTATCGACAGCAATGGCGCAATAATGAACAGGAAGCGATTCGACCGCGTCGGTACTATGACTTCCTTGATAAGGAGCTTGAGGACGTCCGCAAACGGCTGGCCAAGGCCCAGCGGCCCGACGCGATTCGGCCCGACCCGCCCTTGCATGTGACCGATGACCTTGCGCTCGAAATACGTTGTGAACGCCACGGTCAGGATAATACAGATGGATACGGCCCCGATTTGCGTCGTGATGACCACGACGTTCTGCATGACCGGCGGAACCGTGTTCCACAGGTCGACGAGAAAATCAGGAACGAGCCCGCTCATTCCTGCTTGCCCTCGCCGCGGCCACGGCGTGCTTCGGGTGTCAGTTGCAGCGCGGTCGCGCGCCGCACCACGGCATCAATCTCATACATCGGCACGTCGAGCGCCCGGTTGTCCGGTGCGGCGCCGTTCATTACCGTCACAGCCTTTTTCCCGCCATAACGGTTCTGCGCGCCGGTCTCGGCAATTTCGCCAAGTTCGTCGCGCAATTCGTCACGAATGTTCTCACTGGTCTCGTAGTCGAAGCCTTCTATCCCGAGCAGGTTGCCGAGTACCCGCAATACTTTCCAGCCGGGCCGTGCCTCGGCGACCGGCGAGGCGAAACCGCCAAAGCTTTGCCACCGGCCTTCACAATTGACATAGGTGCCCGCGGATTCTGCGAAGGTGCCGATAGGCAACAGCAGGTCCGCCGCTTCGCGCAGCGCGCTCGAATCATAAGGGGTCATCGCCGCAACAAAGTTCTGGCCCGAGAGCTTTGCAACGGCATCCGTATCGGCCAGGTCGCGGTCGGGCTCAACACCGAACAGCAGCACGGCGTCGAGGTCGGCCGCGAGCATCTCACCGGCATGCAGACCCACCGTGTCGCGCGCCTTGCCACCTGACCGCCTGTGCGGGAGCAAGCCGGCCAGGCTCGCACCGGCCGCATTGGGCCCCTCAGAAATGCGACCCGTCGAAGCTCCGCCCAGTTCGCCTATGGCAGCGGCCAGCGCTCGCAACGCGGCCCATGCCGGATGCCGTTCCGCGATTTGCCCGAGTACGATATGCCCAGTGTCCGCATTTGCCAGCATGTCGGCGACAGCACGTTGCTCGTCCGTGGGCGTCACCCCTTTGCAGATATCGCGCACCGGGGCAGGCAACGCCTTTTTCCCGGCCAGTGCGACAGTGACGCCGGCCAGTTCGGCGACCAGCTCGCCGGATTGCAGATAGGCGTCCACCGGGAAAAGCGGTAGTCATACCGCTCGCCGTTGATGACAAATGCGATTTTCGCGCCGGCCAGCGCCGCCTTCGCGTACACGGCGCGCGATGATCGGCACTTCATTGCGAAGATTTGAACCGATGACAAGCACGGCATCGCGGGTTTCGAGCTCGGCAATCGTGCACCCCAGCGCCGGCATGACCGGGTCATTGTCCTGGTCCGAGAAATCCCGTTGCCGGAGCCGGTGATCAATGTTGTTGCAGCCCTTGAACGCCGCAATCTTCGCCAACAGGCCGGCTTCCTCCAGCGTGGCCCCGGGAGTCGACAATATGCCGATGCGGTCGCCCTCGCTGTCCGCCATCGCGGACGCAAGCTTCTGCAGCGCCGATTCCCAGTCCGTGTTTTCCCAGCGGCCATCAACCTTGATGCGCGGCTTCGTCAGCCGGTCATCGCTGTAGATACCCTGGTAGCTGAAGCGGTCCCGGTCGGAAATCCAGGTCTCGTTTATCTCCTCGTTCTGGCGCGGCACAATGCGTTTCACCCTGCCGCGCAGCACATGCGCATGCAGGTTGGAGCCGACGCAGTCATGCGGCGATACTGCATCACGCTGCATCATCTCCCAGGCCCTGGCACTGTAGCGGTACGGCTTGTTGTTCAGCGCACCGACCGGGCACAGGTCAATGATATTGCCGGACAGCTCGTGATCGACACTCTTCTCGATGTACATGCTGATTTTCATGTCCTCGGAGCGGCCGATCGTGCCGAGTTCCTGCAGACCCTGGATTTCCTGGCTGAATCGCACGCACCGTGTGCAGTGGATACAGCGCGTCATGTCGGTTGACACCAGCGGACCGATATCCTGGTCTTTGACGACGCGCTTGCGTTCGTTGTAGCGCGAGATATCACGGCCGTAACCGAGCGCAAGATCCTGCAACTCGCATTCGCCGCCCTGGTCGCAAATCGGGCAGTCCAGCGGATGGTTGATCAGCAGGAATTCCATTGTCGCTTTCTGTGCCGCCGAGGCCTTGAACGAATGCGTGAAGACTTTCATGCCATCGCCCACAGGGGTCGCGCAGGCCGGCATCGGCTTTGGCGCTTTCTCGACTTCCACCAGGCACATGCGGCAGTTCGCCGCTACGCTCAGCTTCTCGTGGTAGCAGAAACGCGGCACATGGATTCCGTGTGCGTCTGTGACTTCGATCAGCATCTGCCCTTTCCGTGCCTGCACGGGCTTGCCGTCGACTTCCAGCGTTACGGTATCGTCACTCATGCTGCGACACTCGCCGTTTCGTCGACTACGCTGCGGCCGTGATTCTGGACCATGTACTCGAATTCATGGCGGAAATGCTTGATGAAGCTCTGTACCGGCCATGCCGCGGCATCGCCGAGGGCGCATATCGTATGCCCTTCGATCTTGTTCGCGACGGCAACCAGTTTGTCGATATCCTCTTGCTGCCCCTGGCCGTCGAGATCATACCGTGTCTGGCGTACGGTACCAGCCCGGGCCCGTGCCCTCGCGGCACGGCGTGCATTGCCCGCACGATTCCGCCATGTAGAAGCGCGAAATTCGACGCAACACGCGCACCATGCAGGTCGTCTCGTCCATAACCATGACCGCGCCCGTGCCGAAGGCAGATCCCGCCTCCTGCAGCGACGTGTAATCCATCGTGCAATTCATGATCTGGTCCGCCGTCATCACCGGGGTCGATGACCCGCCTGGTATGACCGCTTTTAGTTTGCGTCCCTTCCAGACGCCGCCAGCCAGTTCGAGCAGATCCGTGAACGGTATGCCCATAGGCAACTCAAAATTCGCGGGCTTTTCGACGTGGCCTGAGACGGAGAACTGAGCCGTACCGCCGGATTTCTCCGGGCCGAGATCGGCGAACCACGACGCGCCCTTGCGAAGGATCGTCGGCACGCTGGCAATACTCTGTGTGTTGTTGACGGTTGTCGGCCGTCCGTAGAGCCCGAAGTTCGCCGGGAACGGCGGCTTGAATCGCGGCTTGCCCGGTTTGCCTTCCAGCGATTCCAGCAAAGCCGTTTCCTCGCCACAGATATAGGCTCCGGCGCCGACAAAAGTGTACAGATCGAAATCGATGCCGGACCCCTGGATGTTCTTGCCGAGCAGTCCGGCCGCATAGGCTTCCTCGACAGCCGTCTCGAATCGTGGCGCCGGTTCATCGATGAACTCGCCGCGAATGTAGTTGTAGGCAACCGTCGCGCCCATCGCATAAGACGCAATCGCCATGCCTTCGACCAGCGCATGCGGGTTGAAACGCAATATATCGCGGTCATGGCAGGTGCCGGGCTCGCTCTCGTCGGAATTGCAGACGAGGTATTTCTGGCCGGGCGCCGTGCGCGGCATGAAGCTCCACTTGAGGCCTGTCGGAAAGCCGGCACCACCGCGGCCGCGCAGGCCCGACGCCTTGACCTCTTCTATAACCTGCTCGGGGCTGAGCTCGCCGGCAAGAATGCGGCGCCACGCTTTATACCCGTCAAGTTTCTCGTACGTGTCAATCGCCCAGGGTTCTTTCTCGCCGAACGTATTGAAACAGACCAGGTTGTGTTGGTACGCATAGTCCAGCCCGTCCAGTATTACGTCGACCTGCTCCAGCGTCAGGTTCTCGTGGTACTTGTGATCCACCATCATCATTGGCGCGCCGCAGCAGGCCGCAAGACATTCCTCTTCTTTCTTGAGATAGATGCGGCCGTCCGCGGTGCTTTCGCCCAACCTGATGCCCAGTTTCTTTTCAGCATGTGCAACGATGTCGTACGCTCCGCGCAACATGCACGAAACGTTGGTGCAAATGGCGACATTGTGACGGCCGACCGGCTTTGTCTGGAACATGGAGTAAAAGGTCGCCACCTCATAAACCTGGATCGGTGGCAGGTCCAGGTACTCAGCCACTTCATTCATCAGTTCGGCGGTCAGGTAGCCATTATTCTCATGCTGGACGGCATGCAGCGCACCGATAACCGCGGAACGCTGGCGATCCTCCGGGAACCGCGCTTTCCAGCGCTCGATTTCCGAAATCACGTGTGCGGACAGCGTGGTCTGGTCGCTCATCGGTCAATCTCGCCAAACACAATATCAAGTGTCCCGATCACGGCAACGACGTCCGCGAGCATGTGACCGACCACCATTTCGGACATGGCCGACAGGTGCGCGAAACCCGGTGCCCGCACCTTGCAGCGATACGGCTTGTTCGCACCGTCCGAAATCATGTAGACGCCAAATTCGCCCTTTGGCGCTTCGACGGCGGCATACGCCTCGCCTGCCGGCACGCAGTAACCTTCGGTAAACAACTTGAAGTGGTGGATCAGCGATTCCATGTCGTCCTTCAACTGGAACCGCGTCGGCGGCACTATTTTGTGGTCGTCTATTGTGACCGGCCCCGGATTGGCACGCAGCCAGTCGATACACTGCTTGATTATCCGGTTTGATTGCCGCATTTCCTCGACGCGTACGAGATACCGGTCGTAGCAATCGCCGTTTACCCCGACCGGGATATCAAACTCAAGGCGGTCGTACACGGCATAGGGCTGTTTCCTGCGCAGGTCCCACTCGACGCCCGAGCCGCGGAGCATCGGGCCGGTAAAGCCCAGCTGCAGGGCGCGTTCCGGCGAGACGACTCCGATATTGACCGTGCGCTGCTTCCAGATGCGGTTGTTCGTCAACAGCGTCTCGTACTGGTCGACGCAGCCCGGGAATTTTTCGGTGAATGCCTCGATGAAGTCCAACAGCGAGCCGTCGCGTGCCTTGTTCAGCCGGTCCACGTCTTTCTGGCTGCGCCATTTCGATGCCTGGTAGCGCGGCATCGTCTCCGGCAGGTCGCGATAGACGCCGCCCGGACGGTAATATGTGGCATGCATCCGGGTTCCGGACACCGCCTCGTAACAATCCATCAAGTCCTCACGTTCGCGAAAACAGTACAGAAACATCGTCATCGCACCGATGTCGAGCCCGTGCGTGCCGAGCCACATCAGGTGATTCAGAATTCGCGTGATTTCATCAAACATGACGCGGATGTACTGCGCCCGCTCCGGCGGTTTGACGCCGAGGAGCTTTTCGATGGCCAGCACGTAGCCGTGCTCGTTGCACATCATGGACACGTAATCGAGCCGGTCCATGTAACCGACAGACTGGTTGTAGGGTTTGGATTCGGCGGGCTCTTTCAGTGGCCCGGTGCAGCGAACCGATGTGCGGGTCCGCCTTCTGCACGACCTCACCATCCATCTCCAGCACGAGGCGCAGCACGCCGTGTGCCGCAGGGTGCTGCGGACCAAAGTTCATCGTGTAATTATGGATCTCAGCCATCGGTAGCCGGGTCCTTCAGGTGCGGCGAATAGCGATTGTCATCACGAATCACCTTGGGCACCAGCGTACGTGATTCGATACTGACAGGCTGATAGGCGACGCGGCCTTTTTCAGCGTCGTATTTCACTTCAACATTTCCGGACAACGGAAAGTCTTTTCGGAACGGGTGACCAATGAACCCGTCATCTGTACCGGGATGCGGCGCAAGTCAGGATGTCCGTCAAACAGTACGCCAAAAAGGTCAAAGGCCTCACGTTCAAACCAGTTCGCGGAGCTCCATACATCGACGACAGACGGTAAAATCGGTGGATTGCTGGCTCCGGTATAGACACGCAGCCGCAGCCTGCTGTTTTTTTGCAGCGACAGCAGGTGGTATACGACGGCGAAACGTCGCGGGTTGAAATGGTCGGACTCATCCAGAATTACCGGCTCGCGGTCAACCCCACGACTGAATCCGGTGTCTGTCGCATCTTCGGTTACCCACTCCGATATGCAATACATCAGGTAGTCAACACCGCAAACGTCGATAAGCTGCTCGAAACAGAAATCCGGCTCATCGCGTAACGCGGTGGCGACATCGACAAGGGCGTCCTTGTCGACCTCGAAAGTCAGCTCACCACAGCCTGACGGGACGCGCGTAACTATATTGTCGAAGCGCGCGAGGATTCGAGCTGCCAGTGTCTCGTATTTATCGGTCATCTGGGTTGACTTATCTGGCTATGGTACTGGTACGATTAATCTTTTTTTGCAGCTGGATCAGGCCGTACACAAGTGCTTCCGCCGTTGGCGGACACCCCGGAACGTACACATCCACCGGCACTATGCGATCACATCCGCGAGTTACGGAATAGGAATAATGGTAATAGCCTCCACCATTCGCGCATGAACCCATGGAAACGACCCAGCGTGGTTCGGGCATCTGGTCGTACACCTTCCTGAGGGCCGGCGCCATCTTGTTGACCAGCGTGCCGGCAACAATCATGACATCCGATTGCCGCGGACTTGGTCTGAAAATGATGCCGAAACGGTCTAGATCGTACCGGGCTGCACCGGCATGCATCATTTCAACGGCGCAACAAGCCAGCCCGAACGTCATTGGCCACATCGAACCGGTACGCGCCCAGTTCATGACCGAATCAACGCTCGTTACAACAAATCCTTTCTTCTGCAGGCTCTCGCCAGCATCAGCGGGCCCGGCCTGGGCGTCAGGCGCTGTACGGGCCACCGTGCTCAATCCCATTCCAACGCACCTTTCTTCCACTCGTAAATGAATCCCACGACCAAAAGCGCAAGGAAGATGCCCATCGCGATCAGTCCGAATCCGCCGATCACATCAAGCGATACCGCCCACGGAAACAGGAACGCAATTTCGAGATCAAAAATGATGAACAGGATGGCGACGAGGTAGTAGCGGACGTCGAATCTCGAACGCGTATCCTCGAATGGCTCAAAACCGCATTCGTAGGGCGACAGTTTCTCGCTGTATTTGTTGCCCTGCCCCAGCAGAAAGCCGAGTGCAAGCAGCAGCATTCCGATCCCGGCGGCAACACCGAGGAAGATCAGTACTGGCAGATAATTCTCAAGCATTCGAGGCAAACGTCCGAAACAGGGTAGTGACTACGCGTCAGCGCGCCAGTTGTATCAGCCCCGCGCACGCCGTTAATACCCCTGCAACGCTTGGTGCGGCGACATTTTTGTACCTCGGCAGCCTGTGGTCCGTGCAGTCGGCATGCCCCGCCGTGACCTTCACGATTCAAATACCTGCAAATAAGCGCATGGACACACCGGACCGCGGCGCGGCGCGGCCGCATAAAAAGGGCGCCCGGGGACGCCCTTTTTTATGAATGTGCCGATGGCCGGACTCGAACCGGCACAGCTTTCGCTACTGCCCCCTCAAGACAGCGTGTCTACCAATTCCACCACATCGGCTCATACGGCGCCGAAACGACGCATGCTGCTGTCAATTTTACTGGCGAATCGCTGTCCGGCGCAGGATCCTCTTCTTCCGGCAGCGGCGGTATGGACTCCTGACCGGAAGCCGCCTCGTCGCGGGTATCTTCAAGCTCGGGTATGTCGGGAAGCGCCTCAGCCTCGCTGCCGGTATTCTCCGTGGCCGGCTCATCCTCGGAGCTCTCCATAATCGAAGTGCGCTCGATCAGGCTTTCCGGTGCATCCGCCTGCTGGCCGCTCATGTAGGCCAGGGTCAGGCTGCTGGCGAAAAATGCCGCCGCCAGGAAACCGGTCGCCCGGGAAAAAAAGCTCGAGGAGCCGCGCGCACCGAATACCGTGCCGGACGCGCCAGCACCAAAAGCAGCACCCGCGTCCGCTCCCTTGCCGCGCTGTAACAGCACCATCACTATAATCAGTACCGCTATGAACGTGTGGGCAATCAGCACCACAGTTTGCATCGTAGTCATTTAAACCTCAGTTGCAGGCGGCTGCCGCCTCGGCAATCGCCAGAAAATCCTGCGCTTTCAGTGAAGCGCCACCTATCAATCCGCCATCGATATCGGCCATTCTAAACAGGCCTTTTGCGTTGTCACCCTTGACGCTGCCGCCGTACAGTATCTGCATCGACGTCGCGATGCCCTGGTCCTTCTCCTTCAGGCGTGCCCGGATATGTGCGTGCACTTCCTGTGCCTGCTCGGGACTCGCCGTCTTGCCGGTACCTATCGCCCAAACCGGCTCGTAGGCAATGACAGCCCCGGCAAATGCCGCGATGCCCGCCGCATGCAGCACAGCATCGAGTTGTTCATCGATCACGGCCTTCGTGCGGCCTGCATCACGCTCATCAAGCGTTTCGCCCACGCACAATATCGGTGTCAGGCCGAACGCCAGGGCACGCGCGAAATTTCTCGGCGACGATCGTACTGCTCTCGCCAAACATTGCCCGTCTTTCAGAATGCCCGACAATGACGTGTGAACAGCCGACATCTTTCAGCATCGATGCCGCCGTCTCACCGGTATACGCACCCGGCTCGTACTCGGAGACGTTCTGCGCACCGAGCGCGACAGCCGTCCCCGCCAGCTTGTCCGCAGCCGCTGCCAGATAGGGAAACGGAGGGCAAACCACCATTCCAACCGTTTCCGGACCACGAAACCCGGCAACGATACCGTCCAGCAGGCTTGCGATTGCTGCCAGGCTGCCGTTCATCTTCCAGTTTCCGGCCACCAGGTAATTACGCATAACCCGCCCACGTTTCGGTCACGGTAAAAGGCGCGCAAGGATACCGGTGCACCAGCGGCAAATCAACGCGCGTTTGCGGCCAGGGGCCCGGAAAACCCGCCTCAGGCGGCTGCGGCGGCCACAACATCGGCCAGCCTCTTCACCAGTGTGGCGACCTGCCGTTCGTCCTGCCCTTCGACCATGACACGAATCACGGGTTCGGTTCCTGATGCGCGCAGCACGACCCGGCCGGAATCGCGCAACTCCCCTTCCGCGCGCGTGACTGCATCCTGTATATCCGCGGATGCGCCGGGATCGATGCGCCGGTCGGTACGGACATTCAGCATTATCTGCGGATAGCGCGGCATGGCGGCCGCGAGTTCCGAAAGCCGCTGGCCGGTCTTCTTGATGACCGCAAGAACCTGTAGCGCACTGACGAGACCGTCGCCGGTGGTCGTGCGATCAAGACAAATCAGGTGCCCGGACGTTTCTCCGCCCAGCATGCCGCCTGTTTCCCGGAGCATCTCCAGCACATGGCGGTCTCCGACCTTCGCGCGGCGGAAGTCGATGTTTTCCCGCAGCAGCGCATGCTCGAGGCCCAGGTTGCTCATGACGGTACCGACAACGGGCCCCTTCAGGCTGCCCTCCGCCTTGCGCGCCATGGCAACGATGTACAGCAACTGGTCGCCATCGAGGAGTTGGCCCGTCTCGTCCACCATGATGACGCGATCGCCGTCACCGTCGAGCGCGATCCCGACATTTGCCTGTACCGCCGGTACCGTCTGCTGCAGCAGAGTCGGTTCGGTCGAGCCGCAATTCTGGTTTATGTTCCTGCCGTTCGGCGAGCAGCCGATCGGTATGACTTCGGCGCCGAGTTCGCTCAGTGTACGGGGACCGACCTTGTACGCCGCACCATTGGCGCCGTCGAATACGATCTTGATGCCTTCGAGGTTCATCCCTTCCGGAAACGTCGACGCACAGAATTCCTGGTAGCGAACGCGGGCCGAGTTGATTCGTTGCGCACGACCGAGTCGCCCGGACTCCAGCGTGATAGCCGGCTTGTCGAGGTACCGCTCGATGGCAAGTTCAGCCTCGTCCGTCAACTTTGCCCCGGCACCGTCAAAAAACTTGATCCCGTTGTCCTGGAAAAGATTGTGGGACGCACTGATGACGACGCCGAGATTGGCGTTGAACTGCTGCGTCAGGTAGGCAATGCCGGGTGTCGGCAATGGCCCGAGCAGCAGCACATTGTTGCCAGCCGCAACGAATCCTGCCTCGAGCGCGGATTCGAACATGTAACCGGACAGGCGGGTGTCCTTGCCAATCAGCACGGTACCGCCGTCAGGGATCAGAGCCTGGGCGGCAGCGCTTGCCAGCCGCATCGCAAAATCGGCGCTCATCGGGTCTTTGCCCACCGCGCCGCGCACGCCGTCGGTGCCAAAATATCGTTTGTTCATCAGGTGTACGGGTATCCTTTGCAGGCCAATCTGGCCAACGTGGCCGATAAGGCCAATTTGTGCCGCTAACGCTCCGCGTCCGCCTGCCTGGCGGCGCTTACGATGGCCAGCGCATCAACGGTGGCCGCAACATCATGTGTGCGCACTATATGCGCCCCGCGCTCAACAGCCAAGACAGCCGCCGCAACGCCGGCGGCGACCCGTTCCTTCGCGGCGCGGCCGGTCAGGTTGCCCAGCGTCCGCTTGCGCGACAGGCCGACCAGCAGTGGCAGATTTAGCGCACTGAATTCCTCCAGGCGCATCAGGATTTGCAGGTTATGCTGGTCGGTCTTGCCAAACCCGAACCCCGGGTCGACAATCAGCCGCTCGCGCGAAATGCCGGCAGCCGTGCAGGCATTAATCCGTTCGTCAAGGAAATTAATGACATCCCCGGGCAGCGTCCGGTAGGCGGGCGCATCCTGCATCGTGGCCGGCGTTCCAAGCATGTGCATCAGGCAGATTGCCGTATCAAGCCCGGCGGCCGCCTGCAGCGCACCTTCCCGGCGCAGCGCGTAGACGTCATTGATTATTTCGGCACCGGCGCCGGCGGCCGCCCGCATGACCGCCGGATTGCTGGTATCGACAGAAACCGCAACATCGCATTCGCGGCGCAGCGATTCGATTAATGGAATGACCCGTGCGATCTCTTCCGACCCAGGCACCGGTTTGGCTCCCGGTCGCGTCGACTCTCCGCCGATGTCGATGATGGCTGCACCGGCTTCGGCCATCGCCAGGGCGTGCCGCAGGGCAGTCGCCGGATCCGTGAAGTCGCCACCATCAGAAAAAGAATCGGGCGTTACATTAAGTACACCCATGACGACGGGCCGATCGAGATCGACCGTACGGCTGCCGAGCTTTAAGTACATCCGGGGATATCGCAAGGCATGACGGGGTAGCAAACGGCCGCCACCCCGACAGGTAAGTTTCTAGTGCTCGCTGGCCGGACCGCCAATTGGCGACGCTTCAGTCTCGCGCTTCTTGCGGCCACCCTTCTGGCGTGGGTCGTCACGATCGTCCCAGCCTTCAGGCGGCTTGGGCTCACGGCCTTCCATAATATCCCTGATCTGGTCGCGCGAAATCGTTTCGTATTTCATCAGGGCCTTTGCCATGGTATGCAACTTCTCGACATGCTCCTCGAGAATTTTTCTCGCACGGTCATAGTTGCGATCGATGATCTTGCGCACCTCTTCATCGATGCTGTGCGCGGTGACGTCCGACACTTGCTTGTGCTGCGTTACGGAGCGGCCGAGGAACACCTCTCCGTCATCCTCGCTGTAGGTAAGCGGCCCGAGCTTCTCGGACAGGCCCCACTTGGTGACCATATTGCGGGCGATGTCCGTCGCACGCTCAATATCGTTTGACGCACCGGTCGTAACGCCGTTCGGACCCAGCGTCATCTCCTCGGCCAGGCGTCCGCCGAACAACGATGAAATGTTGCTTTCGAGGCGCTCCTTCGAAATGCTGTACTTGTCTTCCTCGGGCAAGTACATCGTGACACCCAGTGCCCGGCCGCGCGGAATGATCGTGACCTTGTGCACCGGATCGTGATCCGGCATGCAATAACCGACGATCGCATGGCCCGCCTCGTGGTAGGCCGTATTGAGCTTTTCCTTCTCGCTCATGACCATCGAGCGCCGCTCGGCACCCATCATGATCTTGTCCTTCGCCATCTCGAACTGTTCCATGCTGACGACGCGCTTGTTCGCGCGTGCTGCGAACAGTGCAGCCTCGTTCACCAGGTTGGCGAGATCGGCGCCGGAGAAGCCGGGCGTGCCACGCGCGATTATCGCCGGATCAACGTCGTCATCCAGCGGCACCTTGCGCATATGCACCTTTAAAATCAGTTCGCGGCCGCGGATGTCCGGCAGCGGGACAACGACCTGGCGGTCAAACCGGCCGGGACGCAACAATGCGGGATCCAGCACATCCGGGCGGTTGGTCGCGGCGATGACAATGATGCCCTCATTGCCCTCGAAACCATCCATCTCAACCAGCATCTGGTTCAATGTCTGTTCGCGCTCGTCGTGTCCGCCGCCGAGGCCCGCACCGCGGTGACGGCCAACGGCATCGAGCTCGTCAATAAAGATGATGCACGGCGCCTGCTTTTTTGCCTGCTCGAACATGTCGCGCACGCGCGAAGCACCAACACCGACGAACATCTCGACAAAATCCGAACCGGAAATTGTAAAGAACGGCACTTTGGCCTCACCTGCAATAGCCCGTGCCAGCAATGTCTTACCGGTACCTGGCGGGCCCACCATCAACACACCTTTCGGAATCTTGCCACCCAGGCGCTGGAACTTGCTCGGGTCACGCAGGAAATCGACTATCTCGGCGACTTCGTTCTTGGCTTCCTCGACGCCGGCGACATCGGCAAACGACACTCCGACCTGGTCCTCGCCCAGAAGGCGTGCCTTGCTCTTGCCGAACGACATCGCGCCGCGGCCGCCGCCGCCGCCCTGCATCTGGCGCATGAAATAAATCCAGACACCAATCAGCAACAGGATCGGAAATGAGCTAATCAGCAGTTGTCCGATCAGGCTCTGGCTCTCTGGCTCCTCTCCGGGTAAAGCGGACGTTGTTCTCTTCAAGAATACCGATCAACGTGTTGTTGTCGGTCTCGGGCTGATCGTGAACTTCGTCAGCGGGATGCGGTTGCCGAAATTGATACGGTCGCCCTTCGAACTCGGCGCGCTGCACGTTTCCGGAGCGCACTTCATCCAGAAATTCCGAGTAATCCACCTTTTGCGGTGGTCGGTCCATTCACACCGCTCAGGCCCTGCACAACGGAGAGCAGGACAACGATGATCACAATAAATACGAGGATGTTTTTTGTCAGATCATTCACAATTCAGGTACCACGTGAGGAAACAGTCACCAGCCTTTAGCCCGCACGGTGGCCGGTGGCTGCCTGCGGCATTTGTTTAGACTGCGTCTAAGGTTAGACCCTACTACAGAAGATAGTTTCTCGCTACAAGATAGACCTCACTGCTGCCAGCCCTGGATGCCGCGGGTTTCATGACCCGCACGCGACTGAATGCGCGTCGGGCATCGGCAATAAACACGTCCGTACCCTCACCCTGGAACAGCTTGCAGATAAAATCGCCCTTTTTTCGCAGAACATTTCCCGCAAAATCAAGCGCCAGTTCCGCAAGGTACATGGAACGGGGCTGGTCAACGGCCTTTGTGCCACTGATATTGGGCGCCATATCACTTATTACAAGGTCTGCCTTGTCGTCACCCAGGCGTGTCAGGACATCCTCGAGCACTGCGTCCTCAGTGAAATCGCCCTGTATGAACTCCACGGACGGCAGCGCGTCCATCGGCAGCAGGTCTACGGCCAGTATGCGGACCCTGTTGTCGAGGGTTTCGGTGATGTACTGGCTCCAGCCGCCCGGCGCCGCGCCAAGATCAACGCAGACCATATCGCGACGCAGCAACTTCTCCTTTTCGTCGATCTGGCGCAATTTGAATACGGCACGCGAGCGCCAACCCTCGCGCCGCGCCTTGAGTACATAGGGGTCCCGCTCCTGCCGGTCGCGCCATGAGCCGGAACTGCGCCGCGGCCTGCTCACCGTGGCGGCCACAGCCCGGATCCGCCACCGATTCGCGGACGATGGACCAGCGAGAGTCCACGCAATCGGTGACGGATCCGGGCTAGTGCCGGGACGGCCTCGCCGCCGACTGGAATCGCTGCTACAATCGCCGCCCATGACGCTCTCTGAATCCCAGAAGAAATACCTGCGTGGCCTCGGTCACACCCTGAAACCTGTCGTTACCGTCGGTGATGCCGGCGTGTCCGAGGCATTGCTGAAAGAGTTCGACAGCACCATCGGACACCACGAACTGGTCAAGGTCAAGATCCGGGCCGCGGACCGCGAGGCCCGCGACGAGGCTATTGAACAACTCTGCCAACGCGGGCCCGCCCAGCTGGTCACACGCATCGGCAATGTCGCCCTGCTCTATCGGCGCAACGACGAGAAACCGGCAATTACCCTGCCTGCAACTTAGCCCGAATTGTTCATGAACGTTTGGCTTTGGTGGTAGGCGAAGGCGCACCCCGGGGTACACCTCCGCCCCTGCCTCCGTGCCGTTCATGAACAATTCGGGCTAGTTCCCGGTCGCGCAAACAATTGGCGGAATTCGGCGCCTCTGTTCGCGCCACGTCCACGCTGCGGCTATTCGTAGCGGACCTGGATGACTTCGAAGGATTTTTCTCCACCCCGGCGGCGGAAAAGCTGACGGCGTCACCTTTCGTTCTTGCCGATAAGGGCACGGGCAATCGGTGACGAGAATGAAATCATGCCGGTCTTGATGTCGGCTTCGTCCTCGCCGACGATCTTGTAGACAATTTCCTTGCCGGTATCTTCGTCGAGCAATTCCACGGTCGAGCCGAATACGATCTTGCCCTTGGCGTCGACGGTCGTGACATCGATGACCTGGATGTTGGAGAGCTTCCCCTCGATTTCCTTTATGCGGCCTTCGATGAACCCCTGCTGTTCCTTCGCCGCGTGGTACTCGGCATTCTCCTTGAGATCGCCGTGCGCGCGCGCTTCCGCGATCGCCTGTATCACGGCCGGCCTGTCTGTGGATTTCAGGCGCTTTAATTCTTCACGCAGTTTTTCTGCGCCACGCACGGTCATCGGCACTTTGTTCATGCTGCCACCTCTTTGTGCAGATCCTGCAGGCGATTCACACTGATATCGTCCAGGTGATCCAGCGCTTTGCAGGTCGCGATGGCTGCCCCGAGAGTCGTGTAATACGTCACGTTCTTGCGAACGGCCTCCGCACGTATGGATTCCGATTCCTGGATAGCCTGTTTACCTTCCGTCGTGTTTACGATCAGCGATATCTCGCCGTTCTTGATCATATCAACGATGTGGGGGCGTCCTTCACGGACTTTGTTGGCGCGCCTGCAACTGACGCCTGCAGCGGCCAGCTTACCAGCCGTGCCATGTGTTGCAACAATATCAAAGCCACGCGACGCGAGTACCTGCGCCAGCTCCACGGCGCCTTTCTTGTCACGATCGCGCACGCTGAGCAACGCCGTGCCCTTGCGCGGCAGCACGACGCCGGATGCGAGTTGGGCCTTTGCGTACGCTTCACCGAATGAACGACCGGTGCCCATGACTTCGCCGGTCGATTTCATTTCCGGTCCCAGTATCGGATCGGCGCCCTGGAACTTGATAAACGGGAACACGGACTCCTTGACGGAGAAATACTCCGGAACGCGGTGCTCCGTGAAGCCCTGACTTTCGAGTGACTCACCTACCATGACGCGCGCGGCGATCTTTGCAAGCGGCAGGCCAATCGCTTTCGACACGAACGGCACGGTACGCGATGCACGCGGATTCACTTCCAGCAGGTAGACGATATTGTTCTGGATGGCAAACTGCGTGTTCATCAGGCCGATCACTTTCAGCCCTTTTGCGAGCTTGATGACCTGCTGCACCAGTTCATCCTGCACTTCCGCGCTGAGGCTGAACGGCGGCAGCGAACAACCTGAATCGCCGGAGTGCACACCGGCCTGCTCGACGTGCTCCATGATGCCGCCGATCAACACATTTTCACCGTCAGAAATAATATCGACGTCCACCTCGGTGGCGAGGTCGAGAAAGCGGTCCAGCAGCACGGGACTGTCGTTCGACACCTCGATAGCGGCTTTCATGTATGCCGCAAGATCGTCTTCACCGTAGACAATTTCCATTGCACGGCCACCGAGCACATACGACGGCCGCACGATCAGCGGATAGCCGACTTCGGCACTCATCGCCAGCGCGCTTTCGAAACTGCGTGCCGTGCAATTGGGCGGCTGCCGCAACTCCAGCTTGTTCACGAGATCCTGGAATCGCTCACGGTCTTCAGCAAGATCAATAGAATCAGGGCTTGTGCCGATGATCGGCGCACCCGCCGCCTCGAGGTCGCGCGCAAGCTTCAGCGGTGTCTGGCCGCCGTACTGCACGATGACGCCCTTCGGCTGTTCATTGTCGATTATTTCCATGACGTCTTCTAACGTCAGCGATTCGAAATAGAGGCGGTCCGACGTATCGTAATCCGTCGACACAGTCTCGGGATTGCAGTTCACCATGATCGTCTCGTAGCCTGCTTCCTTCAGCGCAAGCGCGGCATGCACGCAGCAATAATCAAACTCGATGCCCTGCCCGATACGGTTCGGGCCACCGCCCAGTATTATGATCTTGTCGCGATCTGTGGGTTCCGACTCGCATTCCTCTTCATAAGTCGAATACAGGTAGGCGGTAGTCGTCGCGAATTCGGCGGCACAGGTATCGACCCGTTTGAACACGGGACGGACGCCGAGTTCGTGACGCCGCCTGCGTATGGCGGCTTCCTTGACGCCGCAGACGCGCGCGAGACGCATGTCGGAAAAACCCTTGCGCTTCAATTGACGCATACGTGTCTCGTCGAGCGCCGGCAGACCATCTTCCGCGAGCGCCTGCTCCTCATTGACCAGATCGGCGATCTGGCCGACGAACCAGCGGTCGATGCCACTGATCGACGCGACCTCCTCGACCGGCAGTCCCTGCCGGATCGCGTCCGCCACGAGCCAGATGCGATCAGATCCAGGCAATCGCAGCTCCTGCCTCAATTCATCGAGATCGTCCGGATCCTTCAGCACCGACAGCTTTTCGTCCAGGCCGGTCACACCGGTCTCCAGGCCGCGCAGTGCTTTCTGGAACGACTCCTGGAAGGTCCGGCCGATTGCCATGACCTCACCGACCGACTTCATCTGCGTCGTCAGGCGCCGGTTCGCACCGGGAAATTTTTCGAACGTAAAGCGCGGAATCTTCGTTACCACATAATCAATCGTCGGTTCAAAAGACGCCGGCGTCGCGCCGCCGGTAATGTCGTTTTGCAATTCGTCCAGCGTATAACCCACGGCAAGCTTCGCCGCGACCTTCGCGATCGGGAAACCGGTCGCCTTTGACGCGAGTGCCGACGATCGCGACACACGCGGATTCATCTCAATAACCAACAGCCGTCCGTCTTCCGGATTCAGCGCGAATTGCACGTTCGATCCGCCCGTTTCGACGCCGATCTTGCGCAGCACGTCGATCGACGCATCACGCATACGCTGGTATTCCTTGTCGGTCAGTGTTTGCGCCGGCGCCACGGTAATCGAATCGCCGGTGTGCACGCCCATCGCATCGACGTTTTCGATCGAGCAGACGATGATGCAATTGTCATTGCGGTCGCGAACGACCTCCATCTCGAATTCCTTCCAGCCGAGCACCGATTCTTCGATCAGCACTTCGTTGGTTGGCGACATTTCGAGGCCGTGCGAGACGATGTGGGTAAACTCTTCCCGGTTATAGGCGATGCCGCCACCGCTGCCGCCGAGCGTGAAAGAGGGCCGGATAATGGTCGGGAAGCCGATGCTCTGCTGCTTTTCGAGCGCCTCTTCAAGCGAGTGCGCGCATCTCGGCATGCGGCACCTCGAGGCCGATATCCGTCATGGCCTCACGGAACTGCTCGCGATCCTCCGCCATGTCGATCGCTTCCCGTGACGCCCCTATCAACTCCACGCCGTAACGCTCGAGCACGCCCTCGCGCACCAGGTCAAGCGCACAGTTCAGGCCGGTCTGGCCGCCCATTGTCGGCAACAGCGCATCCGGCCGCTCTTTGGCGATGATCTGCTCGACGGCCCGCCACTGCACCGGTTCGATATAGACGGCGTCGGCCGTTCCGGGATCCGTCATGATCGTAGCCGGGTTCGAATTCACGAGAATGACGCGAAAGCCTTCTTCCTTTAACGCCTTGCATGCCTGCGTGCCGGAGTAATCAAACTCGCACGCCTGCCCGATGACGATCGGCCCTGCACCGATGATCAGTATGCTTTCAATGTCCGTGCGTTTGGGCATGAGGTCTCTGTGCCGCGCTCACGCGGGCTTTGGTTTTGACGGGATAAACAGCATTAAATAGAGATTGTAAATATATGTTTTTTAATGATTTCAAGGCTGCGCTGCCATGGCGGTATGCAGCGCCCTGCGCTTGATATCGTCCATGTCCGAAATAAAGCGCTCGAACAGCGGCAACAGGTCGTGCGGCCCGGGACTGGCCTCCGGATGGCCCTGGAAGCTGAACGCCGGCCGCCCCTTCAGGCGTATGCCCTGCAAGCTGCCATCAAACAGCGAACGATGCGTGGCCTCGACATTATCCGGCAGCGACGCCTCGTCGACGGCGAACCCGTGGTTCTGGCTGGTGATCATGACCCGGCCGCTGCGGAGATCCTGCACCGGGTGGTTGGCACCGTGGTGACCGAATTTCATTTTCACCGTTTTTGCACCGCAGGCCAGTGCCAGCAGCTGGTGACCGAGGCAGATGCCGAAGACCGGGATGCCGGTGTCGAGAATTTCCCTGATCGCCTTGATCGCGTAATCACAGGGCTCAGGATCGCCCGGCCCATTGGACAGGAACACCCCGTCAGGCGACAACGCCTGCACATCCGAGGCGGATGTTGTGGCCGGCACCACGGTCATGCGGCAGTCGAAGTCGGACAGCAGCCGCAGTATGTTGCGCTTGATGCCATAGTCGTACGCCACGACATGATAGGGCGCGACGCGGCGCGTCATGATGCGGTTGCCGTGGCCGAAATCGGTACGGTGGCACCACTGGTAGTTGCGATCGGTTGTGACGAAGCGGGCCAGGTCCATGCCGGCAATGCCGGGAAACTTGCGGGCGTGCGCTACGGCAACTTCGGGGTCCGCATCGCCTGTCATGATGCATCCGGACTGCGCGCCCTTCTCTCGCAGCAACCGCGTCAGCTTGCGAGTATCGATCTCGGCAATGGCGACGGTCTTCGCGGCGCGCAGGAACTCTGAAAAGCTGCGCTCGTTGCGCCAGCTGCTGGTTACCATTGAGCTATCGCGGATCACCAGTCCCGACGCCTGCACCCGTGACGATTCCATGTCGGAACTGTTGGTACCGGTGTTGCCGATGTGCGGATAGGTCAGCGTGACGATCTGCCGGCAATAGGACAGGTCTGTCAGGATTTCCTGATAGCCGGTCATGGCCGTGTTGAAGACGACCTCGCCGATAGTCTTGCCGTCGGCCCCGACCGAAACACCGCGAAATACCGTGCCATCGTGCAAGGCCAGAATAGCCGGTGTCGTCAACGTAGAACCTCGTAAATCAACTGTCCTGCCCTGGTCCACTACCCTGAATGGTCGACTTTATGGTCACTTTCGATACACAAAAGCGGAAGGATGGGTGCCTTCCGCTCAGGTGATCGCCGGCCACCCGGCGATCCGTATTAGTTTACTGGACATGGCACGCATGCGCCACAGTTCCACGGACCCGGATGCCGCAGAGCGGGCCTAATCCTTGCCGGCCAGGTCGTCCAGAAATTCGTTCATGCCATACCGGCCGGCCGGCCGGGTGGCCAGCCAGCGGGCGGCGCGCAAGGCCCCGGCGGCGAAAACACGGCGGTTACGGACGTCATGGACGATAGATAATTGCTCGGCCGCATCGCTGAAGGTCACCGTATGCTGCCCCGGATGCTCGCCCTCGCGTATGACGTGGAAGCGAATGTCGCCGGTTGAGCGCACCGCATCAGGTCGACCGGCAGGATACTGCATGACCTGGCGGAAATCCTGGCCGCGGGCCCCGGCAACCGACTCGCCGAGCAGCAACGCCGTGCCGGACGGTGCGTCACGCTTGTGCGCATGGTGCGTATCGTGGATGTCTGCGCGAAACTCCGGGCCCAGCAATGATGCACTTTGCGCGACAAGGCGCCGCATTACGGCAACGCCGATACTCATGTTGCGGTCGTAGAAAACCGGAATCACCCGTGCAGCGTCGCGCATGGCGGCGAGGTCGTCATCTCCCAATCCGCTGACACCGCAGACCAGGGGAGTCCCGGCCCGGACTGACGCGGCGAGGATCTCGCGGTTTGCTTCCGGCAAACTGAAATCGATGGCGACGTCGGCGCCGTTCAGCACGTCGTCGATACGGCTGGTCGCAACGATGCCACGTCCCGCCTCACCGGACTCGCCCGGCATTACGGCCAGGTCGACGCCGTCAAGATCGCTGCCTGCGCGGACCCAGGCACCGTGCAGCTGCAAATCGGATTGTCCCGCCATCGCCGCGAGAATCTCACGACCCATGCGGCCGAGGCCAAGCAAACTGATGCGGAGCGTGGTGATAGCTACAAGCCTCCGGCACCGGCAGCTGGATCAGGGCTGGCCGATGCGGTCGAAAAAGCGCTTGACGGTATCGAGCCAGCCGCCGGCCCGCGGACTGTGTTTGTCACCGCCGGCAGAAACCAGTTTATCGAGGCGCCGCAGCAGTTTCTTCTGTTCATCGGTCAGATTCACCGGCGTCTCAACGGCCACTTTCGCAAACAGGTCGCCCTTGTGCCGGTCGCGTACCGTGATGACGCCCTTGCCGCGCAGCCTGAAAACCTTGTCCGATTGGGTGCCCGCCGGAATTTTCAGCGACACGGTGCCATCAAGCGTTGGCAATTCCACTTCGCCGCCGAGCGCGGCAGTCGTGATGCTGACCGGCACTTCACAGGTAAGGTCGCCACCTTCGCGGCGAAAAATTTTGTGCGGCCGGACACGGATCTCGACGTACAGGTCACCCGGCGGCCCGCCATTGCGCCCGGCCTCACCTTCCCCGGACAGCCGGATACGATCACCGTCATCGACGCCTGGCGGAACCTTGACGGACAATTTTTTCGTATGTGCGACGCGGCCACGGCCGTGGCAACTGCCGCAGGGATCCGAAATTACCGTGCCGCTACCCTTGCAGGCAGGGCAAGTCTGCTGGATCGAGAAAAAGCCCTGCTGCATTCGCACCTGGCCGGCACCGCCACAGGTCGTGCACTGCACTGGTTTGCTGCCCTTCCGGGCCCCGCTGCCATCGCATTCTTCGCAACCGATTTGCGTAGGTACATCGATCGTGACGGTATCGCCCGCGACGGCTTTCTCAAGTTCAAGGCGCAGCTCGTATCCGAGATCGGCGCCGCGAAACACCTGGCTGCGTCCGCCACGGCGTCCGGCACCAAAAATGTCGCCAAAAACATCACCAAAGATATCGCCGAAGCCCTCTGCGCTGAACCCGCCACCGCCGGCACTGGCACGCAGTCCGTCGTGGCCAAACTGGTCGTACGCCGTGCGCTTGTTGCGATCGCTCAGGACCTCGTAGGCTTCCTTGGCTTCCTTGAAACGCTGCGGTGCCGCGGCATCATCCTGGTTACGGTCCGGGTGGTGCTTCATGGCCAGGCGCCGGTAGGCCTTCTTGATATCGTCGTCGGAAGCCGACCGGTTTACACCCAGAATTTCGTAATAGTCGCGTTTCGCCATTGTGCCTGCACTGATTGGCACCGGACGCCGCAAGCGGCGTCCGGTGCTTTCTTATTGTCCGCCGGGGCGGTGGATTCGGCCGTTAGCCAGACTTCTTGCGCTCTTCCCCGTCGACTTCCTCGAACTCGGCATCCACAACATCGTCCGGCTTGCCGGATTCAGCATCGGCACTACCGCCGGCCTCGCCATCACCTGCCTCGCTGCCTTGCTCCGCATACAGCTTCTGGGCAACCGCCGCCGACGCCTCGGTCAGCGCGCGGGTCTTCGCTTCGATCGTTTCCTTGTCGCCGTCCTTCAGCACTGCCTGCAACTCGCTGATGGCGGTCTCCACGGCGGTGCGTTCCTCTTCGCTGGCCTTGTCGCCAAGTTCTGTCAGTGTTTTCTGCGACGCATGGATCAGGCCATCCGCCTGGTTACGGACGTCAACCAGCTCACGGAACTTGCGGTCTTCCTCTTCGTGGCTGGCGGCATCGGAGACCATCTTCTCGATCTCTTCCTCCGTCAGGCCGCTCGACGCCTTGATGACGATGTTCTGGCTCTTGCCGGTTGCCTTGTCCTTGGCCGACACGTTCAGTATGCCGTTCGCGTCAATATCAAACGTCACCTCGATCTGCGGCAAGCCGCGCGGCGCCGGCGGTATGTCAGCGAGATCAAACCGGCCCAGCGACTTGTTGGCCTGCGCCTGTTCGCGTTCGCCCTGCAATACGTGAATCGTGACCGCTGTCTGGTTGTCGTCCGCGGTCGAGAAAACCTGCTCCGCGTTCGCCGGAATAGTCGTGTTCTTCTCGATCAGCTTCGTCATTACACCGCCGAGCGTCTCGATACCGAGCGACAATGGCGTAACGTCGAGCAACAGCACATCCTTGACGTCGCCCGCGAGGACACCGCCCTGGATTGCGGCACCCAGTGCCACAGCTTCATCCGGGTTGACGTCGCGGCGCGGCTCCTTGCCGAAAAAGTTCTGCACTTCTTCCTGCACCTTCGGCATGCGCGTCTGGCCGCCGACAAGTATCACGTCGTCGATTTCATTCACTTTCAGCCCGGCGTCCTTCAGCGCCACCTTGCAGGGCTCGATGGTGCGATTCACCAGGCTCTCGACCAGCGACTCGAGCTTGGCTCGCGTCAACTTGATGTTGAGATGCTTCGGCCCGGTATTGTCCGCCGTGATGTAGGGCAGGTTGACTTCAGTCTGGCTAGCTGAAGACAGCTCGATCTTCGCCTTTTCCGCGGCTTCCTTGAGGCGCTGCATGGCCAGCGGATCCTTGGTGATATCAACGCCGCTTTCACGTTTGAATTCAGCGGTCAGGTAGTCAATGACCCGCAGGTCAAAATCCTCGCCGCCGAGGAACGTGTCACCGTTGGTGGCCAGTACTTCAAACTGGTGCTCACCATCAACTTCAGCGATCTCGATGATCGAGATATCGAACGTACCGCCACCCAGATCGTAGACAGCGATCTTCGTGTCGCCACGCTTCTTGTCCATGCCGTAGGCGAGCGCCGCAGCTGTAGGCTCGTTGATGATGCGCAGGACATTCAGGCCGGCGATCTTGCCGGCATCCTTGGTAGCCTGGCGCTGCGAGTCATTGAAATAGGCAGGCACCGTGACAACAGCGTCCGTCACGGTTTCGCCGAGGTATTCCTCGACCGTCTTTTTCATTTTCATCAGCACGCGCGCCGACACTTCCGGCGGCGCCATGGCCTTGCCGTTTGCCTCGACCCAGGCATCGCCATTCTTTGCCTTGACGATCTTGTACGGCACCATTTCGATGTCGCGTTGTACAACTTCGTCTTCAAAGCGCCGGCCGATCAGGCGTTTTACCGCGAACAACGTATTGCTCGGGTTCGTCACAGCCTGACGCTTCGCCGATGAACCCACCAGGATCTCGTCGTCCTTCGCAAATGCAACAATGGACGGCGTCGTCCGCGTGCCTTCGCTGTTCTCGATCACTTTCGGCTTTCCGCCTTCCATGATCGCGACGCAGGAGTTGGTGGTACCCAGGTCGATACCAATCACTTTACCCATATCAGTCTGTCTCCGAATTCCGTGTCAAGTAGTGCAAATCTGTTTGTTAGGTGGGGCCTGCCGCCTGAGTTTCAAGCGCCGCCGGCTCAGTTACCGCCTGTTTCCGGCGCATCCTTTCCCGCCGGCGGGGAATCGGCAACCACAACCCGCGCCGGACGTAGCAGCCGGCCGTTCAGTGCATAGCCCTTCTGGTAGACGGTCAATACGGTGCCAGGCTCTGTCTCGGCGGAGGGCTGCATCATCATTGCCTCGTGCTGCTCGGGATCGAACGGCTCGCCTTCCGGATTGAGTTCGGCTATGCCGAACTGCTCCATGGTCGAGGACAGCAGCTTGAGCGTGGCCTCACTGCCCTCCCGCAGGGTCTCCACATCGGCCTCGGTGGCGGCCGACAGACCCATCTCGAGACTGTCGCGCACGGCCAGCAGCTCGCGGGCAAACGGCTCCAGCGAGTACTTGCGGGCATTTTCCACGTCACGCGAGGCACGCTTCCTCAGATTCTCGAGCTCCGCAATCGCCCGCAGGTACTTGTCCCAGTTTTCATCAGCGCGGGCCTGCAAGGCGTCGATCTCACTGGCCTCACCCGTCGCCTGCTGGCCTTCCAGGGATTCAGCGTCGCCTTCGACGCCGGCTGCGTCCTCTGCTTCCTGCTCCGAAAACCCGGTCTCGGGACGTTCGGCCTGTCCATTCATAAATCACCTGCTCCAGCAAAAACGGTTGTTGACCCGCCGCGATTTAGCGCCGCAGCTTTCAAAGTCCGGAGGAGTTTGGGGGCATGGCCCGGAAATTCAAGGTTTTCGGTACTTCAGCGAACCGGAAGTTTGCCGAACCCGGCACCGATAGCACTTGGGCGCCGCAGCGCTAGTCCCGAAAACCGAGCGCCGAGCCCAGCGTGCGCGCGGTCAACTCGACGATAGGCACGACCCGGTCATAGGCCATGCGTGTCGGTCCGATGACGCCGAGGACGCCTATCTTGTCGTCGTCGAGCCGGTAAGGCGCCGTGACGACGCTGCAGCCGTCGAGAATCCGGTAGCCCGACTCCTCGCCGATAAAAATCTGCACGCCGCCGGCGTTGATGCTGCGGTCGAGTAAATCGAGGAGCATGCGCTTCCGGGAAAATGCCTCGAACAGGCGGCGCAGCGTCTCTAGATCGGAGAGTTCGGCGAAGTCCATCAGGTTGGTTTCGCCGGTCACGACAAAGCCTTCCTGGGTCGTCGATGCCCCCGCCATGGCCGATTGGGCAACGCTGATGATGTCGTGCATCGCCTGGTTCATCGAATCGCGCGTTTCTTCGAGATCCTTGATCAGGCGCCTGGGTATATCGACAAGATCGACACCCGTGTAGTGCTCGTTGATGAAGTTCGCGGCCCGAATCAGTTCTTCCGGCGAGTAGTTCTTGTCCGTGTAGAGGATCCGGTTCTGCACTTCCCGGTCATTAATAACAAGGATCGCGAGTACACGGTTGTCCGACAGCGGCAGGAACTCGATCTGACGCAATGTTGTGCGTTGCCCCTTCGGTACCGACACCACACCCGCAAGGCTCGTGATACGAGACAGGATATCGGACACGGAGGCCACCATTACCTGCGTATCGTCCTTGCTGCTCGCAACCTGCTCCTGCAATCTGCGGATATCGCCCTCTTTCGGGCGCTTGTACTGGATCAGCGTGTCGACGAACATGCGGTAACCGCGTGCCGTCGGTATGCGCCCGGCCGAGGTATGCGGCGCTGACACAAAGCCCTTTTCCTCGAGATCGGACATGACGTTGCGGACTGTTGCCGGACTGAGGTCGAGGCCCGAGTCCCGCGACAGTGTGCGGGAGCCGACGGGCTGCCCGTCACGGAATGAAGCGCTGGATCAGTACCTTGAGCAGGATCTGCCCCGTTCACTCGGTACATTGGTAGCCGGTTCATTTGCCATGCAGGGCCTGGTTGTCAGTTCGCGTTGCGGACACTGTGCGGGTGACCGTCCGTGCGCGTCAATGCTTTATGCCATTGTCAGGAACCGGGCACTTCCTGTTTGCACCGCCCGGCACCACTGGTGTGATGAATGAGGTGGGGCCTGAATGCACTAATTCAACGCGCGTGAGACGCCGCATCAGTCGGTTTCGGATACCGACATGCGCGTGGCTGCCGCTTGGCGGCGGACCAAGGGTCTGCAACAATCGCCGCTCGATCGATTCTTTTGCCGGGAAAGGGTATGGAATTCAGCACAGTCGCCATTCTTGGCAAGAGCAAGGACCCGCGGGTCGCCGAGCCGATGAATGCGCTTGCCGCACACCTCACCAGCGCCGGTGTCGATGCCATCGTCAGCGAGGAAGAAACGGCGTCGATCCCGGCCCGGCCGGTACCGGAATCAGGATTGGCGGGTCTTGCCGACCTGATTATCGCAATTGGCGGCGACGGCACGATGTTGCGCGCCGCGCGCCTCGCCTACAACCACGACGTACCGCTGCTTGGCGTCAACCGCGGGCGGCTCGGTTTTCTCGCGGACATTACGCCGGCCGATATGCTGGAGAGCGTTGAACTCGTGCTCGCCGGGGAATACACCCGCGAAGACCGGCTGCTGCTGCAGGCAACGCGGGTCCGCGACGGCCAGGTGGACCAGCACGCGATCGCGCTGAACGACATCGTCCTGCAGCGCCGCGAAACCGGCCGCATGGTTGACTTCGAGACGCGCATCGGATCGAAGCTCGTCAATGCGCATTCGGGTGACGGCCTGATCGTCGCAACGCCGACCGGCTCCACGGCTTACGCCTTGAGCTGTGGCGGGCCGATCATCGAGCCGGCACTCGATGCCATCGTATTGGTACCGATATGCCCACACACCTTAAGTGACCGCCCGATCGTCGTGCCTGCGGGCCACGAGATCGAGGTCCGCGTCCTCGAGCGGGCCGAAACCAAGGCGGAAGTCACCGCGGACGGCTTTACGCTGGGTGAACTCGTACCGGAGGACCGGCTGTTGATCCGCCGCGCGGACAAAAAGATCCGGCTGGTCCATCCCCCCGGTTACGATTTTTACGAGATCCTGCGTTCCAAGCTGCACTGGGGCCGGGACAGCCGGTTGCGCGGCGGCGAGAACGAGAAACCGGATGGCGGCACATGCTGACAAGCCTGCAGGTACGCAACTTCGCGATCATCGACCGGATCGAGGTCGACTTCGAAGACGGCATGACCGTTCTGACGGGCGAAACCGGCGCCGGCAAGTCCATACTGATCGATGCACTTGGGCTGGTGCTCGGCGAACGTGGCGGCACCGGCCTGGTGCGTGACGGCGCCGACCGGGCGGATTTCAGCGCTGAGTTCGACATCAGTGGTCACGAAGCGGCACGCGACTGGCTCGCGGAGCAGGCGCTCGATGCCGACGAGCAGTGCGTGCTGCGACGCGTGATCAACGCCGACGGACGCTCACGTGCGTTCATCAATGGCGCGACAGTCACGCTGCAAACCGTCAAGGAGCTCGGCGAACTGCTGCTCGATATTCATGGCCAGCATTTTCACCAGTCGCTTGGCCGGCGCGATGTGCAACGGGACCTGCTCGATCACTTCGGTCAACTGCTGGCGGACCGGCAGCGCACCGCCGGGACATTTGACACCTGGCAACGCCTGGCGGACGAACACCGCGCACTGCAGGCCGCCGAGTCGGATCGTGCGTCAAGACTCGAGCTGCTCCGGTTCCAGATGAACGAACTCGATGCACTCGATCTGCAGCCAGGCGAGATGGACGAACTCACGAATGAGCGGCGCCGCTTGCAAAACAGCGGCAAGATTGCGGATGGACTCACCCAGGCGCTCGACCTCCTCGATAACGCGGACCCGGACAACGTCAACAACATGCTCGCGCGGGCACAGCAGGCGCTCGACGCGCTGGCCGACGTCGATGCCGAACTGGCAACCACAGCGGGCATGCTCAACGAAGCACTGATACAGGTCGGTGAAGCCGCCGACCAACTGCGGCGTTACGGCTGACACGCTGGACGCCGACCCGGCCCGTCGTGAATGGGTCGAGGACCGGCTCGACGCCATCAAATCAGTTGCTCGCAAACACCGGATCGACACGAACGAGCTGGACGGTCTTCGCGGGCAGCTCGCCGATCAACTGGAGCAACTCGACAACGCCGAACAGCGCGGCGCGGCACTGGCCGCCGACACAGCGAAAGTGGAAAAGGAATACCGTGCTGCGGCGGCGACACTCGGTGACGGCCGTCGTGCCGCCGCAAAACGCTTTTCCAGCGCCGTCAGTGCGGCGATGCGAGATCTCGGCATGCCTGACGGCGTATTCAGGATCGACCTCCAGGCACGCGATCCGGAACGCGCGCGTGCATGGGGCATGGAGGACGTTGAGTACCTGATCAGCGCGAATCCCGGCCAGGCGCCGATGCCGCTCGCCCGCATAGCCTCCGGTGGCGAACTCTCGCGCATGAGCCTCGCGATCCAGGTGATCGCTAGCAATGGCAGTGCGATCCCAACGATGATTTTCGACGAAGTCGACAGCGGCGTCGGCGGCGGCATCGCCGAAATGGTTGGCCGCCGCCTGCACGAACTCGCCGCTGCACGGCAGGTGCTCTGTGTCACGCATTTACCGCAGGTCGCGAGCCAGGCCGATCACCACCTGCGCATTAACAAGATCACCGACGGCAAAACAACGAAGACCAGCGTAACGGTGTTGCAGCACGGTGAGAGAATCGAGGAACTCGCGCGCATGCTGGGCGGCGTCGACATTACGCAGCGAACGCGCGATCACGCGGAAGAAATGCTCGGCAAGGGTGGCCGCAAACGAAAAGGCAGGAAACGGGTATCCGCGCGACCCTGACCGCGGAAGGAAACGGGCTTCCGCGCGGCCCTGGCCGCGGCCGGATTCAGGATGTTTTCTTGATTGGCTTGACGTACAACACGAGGCTGTGATCGATAAGCTCGTAGTTATGCGATCTGGCTATTTCGCGCTGCAGGCGTTCGATCTCGTCGTTCATAAATTCAACGACGTCACCCGTTTCGACGCAAACCATGTGATCGTGGTGCTCGCCCTCGTCGACCTCGAATACGGAGTGGCCGCCTTCAAAATTGTGCCGGGTAACCAGGCCGGCTGATTCGAACTGCGTCAGGACGCGGTACACCGTCGCAAGGCCGATGTCCTCACCGGTGTCCAGCAACTCCTTGTAGATATCCTCGGCGCTCAGGTGCCGCTGGTCGTTGCCTTCCAGGATCTCAAGAATCTTCAGTCGCGGCAGTGTGACCTTGAGCCCGGCTTTACGCAGTTCCTGACGTTGCTCCATTCGAATACTCTCTCGTCATGGTTCAAATCGGCAGCTTTCGCTGCGCGAGCCAAAGAAGGTATCATGCGCCGCTATTATGGACTAGGAGTCTGCGCCGGTAGAAACGGGACGAGGCGAGGGTTTCCCACTTCGAGTCCGGTTGTTTCGATCTCGTCCGAGGACGTAGTGGTGACTATGTGACGAGGAGGATCGAGCCCGCGGGCCTGAAGTGGCGAAGCCGCAGCCCGTTCGGCTTCTACCGCGCAGAGTCTCCGGCAGTGACAGGCGCTCCACTCCGCCGGACGCGCCCGCGGCCAACCCGCTCCACCGGAACAAACTGAGTATGCATAGATTTTCAATACCCGCCCTGCTGCTTGCGATGACGCTGCTGGCCGGCTGCGTTTACCAGGCGTCACTGTCGCAGGGCAACCTGATCAAGCAGGAAGACCTCGACCAGGTGGAAGTGGGTATGACACGCAACCAGGTTCGCTTCCTGCTTGGCACCCCGCTCGTCGACGACATGTTTCACAGCAACCGCTGGGACTACGTCTACTACCTGCGTATCGGCCGCGACAAGGCAAGCTTCAAGCGCTGGGTATCCGTTTATTTCGATGGCGACACGGTTTCGAGCATTGTGCGCGACCAGGAACTGAACCCCGATATCTGACGGCGGGTTCAATCGCGCGCGACGGGCGTCCCATCATCTTCGTCATGCTGGCCCATGGCCTTGCCGTGCAAAGCAAGCTTGCGGCGCGCTTCCCGCGGGTCGGCCGCAAGCGGACGGTAAATTTCGACCCGGTCACCGTCCGATAGCGGCTGGCTGCGAGCGGCCTGGCGGCCCCAGATCCCGACCGGCAGCAGCGCCAGGTCATGCTGCGGAAACTGACGCTCGATTCCGGACGCAGAGATAGCGTCGGCCACTGTCGCACCCGCCGGAAGCTGGACCGGTACCAGCGCCTGGTGCTGTGGGACGGCGAAAACCACTTCGACACTGACAGGCGCGGCGCTGGACACCGCCTTCAATTGCCGTAGAACGTCGGCCGCGCGCCGCGTAAAGGCGTCGACCAGTGAATTGCACGTATCCTCGAAGAAACGGCCGAACATCATGTCGATCAGGGTACTTTCGAACTCAAATTCGAGTTCCAGCGAGACCTTGCAACCATTGTCCGAGAGCGCCTGGAACTGCCATCCGCCTTCGAGGTGACGGAACGGCCCGCCGACCAGTTCCAGGTCTATTGCATCGAACTCATGCCGGGTATTGCGCGTCGTAAAATGCTTGCTGACGGCGCCCTTGTGCAGCTCGAGCGTCGCCTCGATGACGTCGCCGTCACGGCGATCGACCGTCGCATCATTGCACCATGGCAGAAACTCCGGGTAGGACTCGACATCGTCGACCAGCCGGAACATCTGCGCCGCCGAGTACGGCACCAGCACGCTGCGCTTTACGTGGCGCATGTTACGAGTGCGCTACCCCGGCACACCGGAGCGAAATCAGGCACCGGCGAATCCGGGCAACAGCCCCACGGCCTGCAGAAATACGAACAGGATCGCGACCGGCGCCACGAATCGCGCGAGAAAGCGCCACACCTTGTACATCGTGGTGACGCCGCCGAGTTCCTCGGACGTCGAATTGCGGGACATGACCCATGCGGCGAAGAACGTAATCAGCACACCAGCGAGCGGCAGCATTATATTGCTCGTCAGGTGGTCCAGGTTATCGAACAACGTGCCTTTGAAGAACTGCAGGTCCGCAAGTACGTTAAACGACAGCACCGTGCCGAAACCCAGTAGCCAGATCATCACGCCAACCGCGGCCGCGGCGCGCGCCCGGCTGAAATTGAGGAACTCGACAAACCATGCAACGGCAGGCTCCATCAGGCCGATCGCCGAGGTCCACGCGGCGAAAGACGGCGGCACGAAAAACAGCGTGGCGAAAAATACGCCGCCCGGCATCTGGCCGAAAGCCAGCGGTAAGGTGACGAACACCAGGCCCGGTCCATCGGCAGGGTCAAGCCCGTTCGCAAAAACCAGCGGGAAGATCACGAGGCCGGCGAGTATGGCGATCGAGGTATCAGCAGCAACGACAGCGCCGGACGCAGCCGGAATCGACGTCTCCTCCGGCAAGTAGGCACCGTAGGCCATGATCGCACCCATGCCGATGCTGAGTGTAAAAAAGGCCTGCCCCATCGCCGCGAGCACGCTGTTCCAGGTCAGTGCGTCGAAATCCGGCGTGAACATGAACGCAAGACCGGCGCCAAAATGTCCGGACGTCAGCGAATAGCCAAGGAGTACGAGCAACAGCGTCAGGAGCGCCGGCACCATGAACCGCACAGCCCGCTCCAGCCCCCGCTCGACACCACGCGCGACGACGAAGATGGTAATGGCCATGAAGACCGTGTGACTGGCTGTCACCGCCGTCCAGCTGCCGATGTAGTTGCTGAACGCCGAGGCAACAGCGCTCGCATCCGCACCGGCGAACGTGCCGGTTGCGCTTTTAAAAATGTAGGCAAGTGTCCAGCCGGCAATGACGCTGTAGTAGGACAGGATCAGGATGCCCGCGACGACCCCCAGGACACCGATCCAGCGCCACTGGCGGGAGCTGCCTTCTTCCTCGCCGAGCAACTCCATCGTTGCCACCGGATTGCGCCGCCCGCGGCGCCCGATCAGGATCTCCGACATCATGACCGGCAAGCCGATCAGGACGACGCATAACAAGTAAACGAGGACGAATGCGCCGCCGCCGTTCTGCCCGGCAATGTAGGGAAACTTCCATATGTTGCCGAGTCCGACCGCGGAGCCGGTAACGGCCAGGATGAACGCCAGTCGCGTGGACCACTGGCCGTGCAGTGACGTGCGCTTGCCGGTACCGTTGGTGTCCTGACTCTGCATTATTATTCTCGTCGACCCCCGAAGCCGGGATTCTGGATCAAAGGCAGGGTCCTGACAACCGGACGGCATTGCGCCCGGCGCGCGGCTGTACCGTATAATCGCGCCCCTTTTGAGCAGCCGCCTGGCGGGTGAGTCTGACAATGAGCAAGTCCGGCAAAACGCCGAAAACCAACCCGAGAATCGCCGAGAACCGCAGGGCTCGCCACGATTATTTTATCGAGGATACCTACGAGGCGGGACTCGAACTGACGGGTTGGAAGGTCAAGAGCCTGCGCGCCGGGCGCGCGCAGCTGACCGAAAGCTACGTGCACTTGCGCAACGGGCAGGCGTGGCTGGTCGGCGCCCATTTCTCGCCGCTCTTAAGCGCGTCGACGCACGTCAATGCGGAGCCGACCCGTGCACGCAAGCTGCTATTGCACCGCAATGAACTGGACCGGCTTGTCGGGGCGGTCGAACGCAAGGGCTACACGCTGGTACCGCTCAACCTGCACTGGACCCGCGGCCGCGCCAAACTGGACTTGGGCCTCGCCAAGGGCAAGAAGCAGCATGACAAGCGGGCAACCGAGAAGAACCGAGACTGGGAACGGCAAAAGTCGCGGATATTGAAATCGAGTGGATAGTTAAAACAACAGGTTATTCACTTTTTATAAAGTGAATTATCACTAGAGTGCAGGTCATTGCGATGTTCCTGCGACCAGTCCGCGAGCGGTTCGAGGACCTGGTACAAGGTCTCTCCACTGGTCGTCAGCCGGTACCCCAGCCGCGGTACCTTCTCGACCACACGAAGCTCCGCCAATTCGTGCAGCCGTGTCTGCAGCACGCTGGGTGAGATATGCCCGCAGGCGGCCTGCAGGCCGCGAAACGTTACGGGGCCTGCCCGCAATTCCCAGATCACCCGGAGTGCCCAACGGCGCCCAAGCGCGTCCATCAGCCGCGCTGTTGGTGCGTCTGTCGGCACCGCGCGCCATTGCTTCAAGCCTTTGCGCATAAGGGATCCCGCCTGCTGCTTCGAAATTCGAAGTCGTATTTTCAGTTGCTACGTATTCTGTAGCACAGCGGCCGTCACTCTGCAATCGCCACTATCCCACCCTGCCCGGCGGACACCGAAATGCCGACACCGCCATTGTTTTTTGGCGGAATGCCCCTACACTGTTAGCAAGGCTGTCGCCGTTGCGGCAGCCCCAGTTCAGGGGGCGACTTGGCTTCGACGTGGGTCGCGAAACTCTGGGTGCATGCCGAGGGACAGATCACCTCGTAAATCCAGCTGTAACACTTATAGTTGCCAACGACGACAACTACGCATTAGCTGCTTAAAAACCAGTTGAATGCCCTCTGACCGGATGTGCTTGTGCGTTCGGGGTCCAGGGGTCACCCACACAAGACCGCGGCAAGGGCGTGCTCAGGGCCCGAACCGTTAAAACCTTTCTTGAGCTGGTCACGGATTGTCCCTGCCTGCCGGGTAGTTCGTGATGAGATTAAAGGCGGGATAAGCATGTAGACCTCAGGGCGGAGGACTTGCGGACGCGGGTTCGATTCCCGCCGCCTCCACCAATTTTTTATAATAAAAACAAAATGTTAGAATAGATCAGGGCCGCTAACATAGCGGCCTTTTCTTTGTTCTATCGCCTTGAATGTGATTCCCTTTCTACGGAATCTCGATCTTCGGCCGCAATTGTTTGAAATCGTTCTTTTATCCATGAAGCCTGCCACCGGTCTGCTGGGCCAAGGCACTGGCAGACTTTCATCAGCACCCAGCCCGAACCGCGGGCGAACGTAACCCCTGGAACATCGCTTTGGGGGTATGAATGGGGGTATGAAATGAGCACAGGTGAAAATACCCCCACCCGGCTATAACGGGCACATTTGGCCGTCGGCAACTGACCCTCGCTACGACTATGGCGGTCACAGTCGGCTTGCCGAGTTCGCGTCAGCCAAGCACGTCGAGACCTTTCTGATCGACGATATTGAGTAGCTTTAGTGATGGGCCGTTAGGGTGCTTCTTGCCCTGCTCCCATTTCTGCACCGTGGACGGACTGGTATTCAAATATGCAGCGAACACCGACTGGCTGGCTTTATGACGCAGTCGCAGCTTCTTGATCTGCCCGGCGCTGTAGCGCTTGACGGGCGGCAGGCACAACGCATCAAACTCACGCATTGTGGTTGCATCCATGGCGCCCGCCTTATGCAGACCTTTCGCCGTATCGTGCACGGTATCCAGGATGGTCTTATTCGTCATCTGTCACTACCTCGATAAGTTCTTTTCCGCCAAGCGCTTTCTCGATGCGCGTATCGCCGTAACTGAGCAGTTCGTCTGCCAGTCGTCGTAACGCCTTCAGCTCAACATCAGCGATGTTGGCGCGTGCATTCTTCGCGAAACCGTAGACGAAGAACACGTGATGGCCCTGCTTGAACGCGAGCAAAGTTCGTACACTACTGCTCTTGCCTCTTCCCGGCAGGGCCACGCGCTTCTTGAACACGCACCCTCCCAGATCGGCATCGATCAGGCCACGCCGCATCTCATCGACCGCAGCGCGAAGGCTGGCATCAGTGAGCCCTTCCTTGGCGGCCCAGCGATGGACCCATTTGGTCTTGAAGATGCGCATGGTTCAGGCATGAAGCATAGCACTTAGTACCATATTAATGCCAGAGTTCCCCCGTTGGAAGGTGGAGTGGAAGCTTGATGCACCGTAAAAGAAAGGTGCAGCGGAATGGACGCTGATGCCGTTCGAAGGTCTGAACCAGTGGCCGGCGATTCAGTGGAAGCTGCGCAACATCCGACAGATTAATCCTCGCAGCCACAAAAGGGCCGTGGACCGATTGCGCGCCGTGCTCGGCATCTCAGTGGAAGTCGACAACGTGCCCCGCGTAGCTGCGGAATCGTGATACAGATCCTCGTGCCAAGGGTGCTGGGTTCCGAGGATTTGTATCACCCCCGTGCAGGATTTTTGCGGTCGAATCTACCCCGCGCAGCACGACAGCCTGGCAACGTCGGTATTGAACCCCAACGCGGCGAGCTTCAGCGCTTCGACGGTCGTGAGATAGGGAAAAAGCGTCTCCGCGAGCGCGCCCACCGTCATGCCGTGTTTGATGGCGAGTACCAGCGTCTGCACGGCATCGGCACCCTCGGGCGCCAGGATCTGCCCGCCCAGGAGCACGTTCGTATGCGCATCGGCCACCAGCTTGATTAGCCCGCGCGTATCGCGCGCCGCCAGTGCGCGCGGCACCTGGTCGAGGGTGATGATCGACGTTAGTACGTCGTATCCGGCGGCACGGGCCACAGCCTCGGTCAGGCCCACACCGGAAACCTGCGGGTCGGTAAACACCACCCAGGGCATGGCGCGGTTGTCATAGGTCGAACGATCGCCCGCGAGCGCGTTGCGCGCAGCGACCTTGGCGCCGTGCGCGGCCGTGTAGACGAAGGCGTCGCGGTTGGTGACATCGCCGGCGGCGTAGACCCCTGCCAACGAGGTCCGCATGTGGTCATCAACAATGACCGCGCCCCGCTCATCGAGCTCGATGCCGGCCTCGACCAATCCGAGCCCGTCCGTGTGCGGCCTGCGGCCCGTGGCCACCAGGGCTTGCCGACCAACGAGCCGCTCGGCACGACCATTCACGTCGATGCTCAGAGCCACGCCTGTCGCCGTCTGCTGAATCTCTCGATACCGGAGCCCGGCCCAGACCGTAATGCCCTCGTCGCGGAAGTATCCGGTCAGCGCGCCTGACACCTCCGGCTCGGCCTCCGGCAGCAGACGGCTGCGCGTCACCAGAGTCACCTGCGAACCGAGGCGCGCGAAGAGTTGAGCCAGCTCGCAGCCTATGTAGCCGCCCCGATCACCAGCAGGGAGTCGGGGCGCTCCGGCAGTTCGAGCGCGCTGGTGCTGGTCAGGAACGGCATACCGCTGATACCCGGGATGTCAGGCAACGCAGGCGCGGCGCCGGTGGCGATGATCGTCTTGCCGGCGCGAAGTGGCACACCGTCGACGAGCAACGCGCCGTCCGCAAACCTGGCCAGTCCCTCGATGTAGTCGATGGTCTCGTAGCCGGGCAGCAGATCGGCGTACTTCTGCTGACGCAGGGTGGTTACGAGCGCATCTTTGGCCGCCATGAGCGCGGACCAGTCCGTCACGCTTGCGGCCCCGGTGACGCCCGGGAAACGCCCGGCCCGTTTCCCGGCTTGAACAGCGTCAGCAGCGCGGATCAGGGTTTTCGACGGCACACAACCGACGTTGACACAGGTCCCGCCGATCGTGCCATGGCCGATCAACGCAACCCGCGCCCCATTGTTGGCGGCGGTGATGGCCGCCGAGAAGCCGGCCGAGCCGGCGCCGATGACGGCGAGGTCGTACTCGCGCGCTCCCGGGCTGCCGGCGGGTATCGCGCAGCAATCGTTCGTCATAAGTTCCTCTGCTTCTGCTGCCCGAATCTAACTGCCGGCATCCCGGCATTAAGCGCCATCAGGAACTTTCCTGGCCGGCCTGAGGGACGTCGCAACCTTCGGGGCCACACCGTCGGTGGGCGGGGGCGAGCAGATCCCAGGTGGCGACGCCGAGCATCACGGCCAGCCCACCGTATAGCGTCCAGGTGCTCCACACGTACTGGAACCAGGGGTAGAGGCTGAGCAGCACGATCACCGGGCCGACCATCCCGGCGAGGCTGCGATGCCATTGGCGGTGACTGATCCAGCCCAAGGCGTTGGCGCCCAGGGCGAGCCAGGCGAACAGCGGCAGCAGCGTGTTGATGAAAAGGCCTTCCCACTGCGACAGGAATCCCAGGCCGATGGCTCCACCGATGCTGGCCGCCGCCGGAAAACACATGGCGCAGGCCATGGTCGAGACGACAGCGCCGACGGCACCGGACTTGTCGGCGACACGGGAGAACCAGGAGATCAGATTGTTCATTGCACGAGTTTCTCTAAGCCGTCGGACCAAGGCGACGACGCGAAGATCGTCTGGCGACTGTCCTTTAGATCGCCGTTCCTTGGTGCAGATGACCAGAGAGCGTAGACTCTGTAGTCACTACAGAGTCAAGAGGCCGTGAATCATGGGAGCGACAGGAACGTCGAGACCGCTCAAGCGCGCTGAGCTGGCGGGCCGCTCGGGCTGTAACATCGAGACGATCCGTTATTACGAAAAGGTCGGCATGCTGCCGGACCCGCCACGCTCGGCGGCAGGTTACCGGCTCTACAGCGAGGACCACGTGGCGCGCCTGCGTTTCGTCCTGCGCGCACGCGAACTCGGCTTTTCGCTCGAGGACATCCGTGGTTTGTTGGACCTGGTCGACGGCGGCACCCAGACGTGTGCCGAAGTGAAGGCGCGGACCGAGCGCCATCTGGCCGATGTACGCACTCGAATCGAAGACCTCAAACGCATCGAGCGCGTTCTGGCGCGGACCGCTGAGCAGTGCTCGGGCGATGAGGTTCCCGAGTGTCCGGTTCTTGAGGCGCTGGCATCATGATCGCGTCAGCAGCCGTTTATATTGGTGCTGCGGTAGCTGAAATCGCGGGTTGCTTTGCGTTCTGGGCCTGGTTACGCCTGGACCGATCTCCCGCATGGTTGGTCCCCGGCATAATCAGCCTGGCGATGTTCGCTTTTCTCCTGACGCGAATTGACAGCGGCTTCGCGGGCCGGGCTTACGCCGCATACGGTGGCGTCTACATCGCCTCGTCACTGGCGTGGCTGTGGCTGGTCGAGGATCAGGTACCTGACCGGTGGGATCTGATCGGCGGAGTGATTTGCCTCATTGGAGCCGCCGTGATTCTCTGGGGGCCGAGGCCGGCATAATTCCCAGCGATCTGTAAAGGGTCGGGGGCCATTTGGATTATTCTCGTTGCGCTGCCGGTGAAACTGCCTTGCAAGCCGCAGAAGGCATGGACCTGCTCGCGGCCGCCTTACCCGACGTCGAATGAGTCCAGGGCTGCAAATCGACCACGCCCTTTGCCCCAACTCCATGCTGTGTGCGATACTGCACGGTGATAAGCTACAAGGGTATTACAATACGGTTACAGGCTATAGTTGAGTTGAAGTGCGAAACTCACGGACCGTGAGGTCAGGTTTGACAGGGGGCGCTTGATTTAAGGAACGAAATCCGTCTGGCGCATCCGCCGGCCGGTTCTTGCGTCTATAATAAAAAGGCGCAACACTCGGATATCGCGACAAACCAGACGCCGAGGCCATTCCGGGATTCAATGGGATCAGTGACCAGCAAGTCCACGCAACCAACGCCGCCGTTACCTACCGCAAATCGCCTGCTGGCGGCGCTGCCCGAGGCGGAGTACAAGCGCCTGGAACCGCACCTGGAATCGTGTGACCTGCCGCTCGGCATGGCGGTCTACGAATCCGGCACCCAGTTAAGCCATGTCTATTTTCAGACGGATGGCATCGTTTCCCTGCTTCATGTGCTGGAAGATGGCTCCTCGGCGGAAATCGCGGTCACCGGCAGCGAGGGAATGGTCGGCATTTCACTGTTCATGGGAGGCGGACATACCTCCAGCCGTGCGGTGGTGCAATGTCGCGGTCACGCCTTCCGGTTGCGGGCCAGCTATATGTTGGAGGAATTCGAACGAGGCGGCTATTTGCACAATTTGCTGCTGCGGTTCACGCAGGCGCTGATCACCCAGATGGCGCAGACCGCGGTGTGCAACCGGCATCATTCGGTTGACCAGCAATTATGCCGCTGGCTGCTGCTGAGCCTGGACCGGCTGCCCGGCAATGAGATCAACATGACGCAGGAACTGATTGCGAACATGCTGGGTGTGCGAAGGGAAGGCGTCACCGCCGCGGCTGGCCACTTGCAGCGCGCAGGGCTGGTGTCCTACAAGCGCGGCCTGATCACGGTGCTGGACCGGGCGGGGCTGGAAAAGCGGGTGTGTGAGTGCTACGCAGTGGTCAAGCGGGAAACCGATCGGCTGCTGACTAAACGGGAGAAATCCCATGTCAAGTCACAGACGGCCTGACCGTATGCCGCCGGAATACGGGTTTACCGCAACCGCACGTTCGGCTGCAACGCGCTCCCCTTCGGGGCGCGATCAAAGAAAACTTCTAATGGAGGTTGTATGACCGGACAATTCAGTCAGCCGCTTAAACAACAATTGTTGCGGCGACAAGCTGAGGAAATGCTCAAGGAAGGCAGCGTGCAGCCGACGTACGGCTGGCTGACCAGCTCGGATGCCCTGAGCCTGTTGCACAAACTGGCGAGCTCGCCGGCAAGTGCAGGCGATGCATTAAAGCTGTTGCATGAATTGCAGGTTCACCAGGTTGAACTGGACATTCAACATGAGCAGCTCGAGGCCAGCGAGCGCGAACTTACCGAAGACCTGATTTATTGTGCGCGCCTCTACGATTTTGCGCCGGTAGCCTATTTCAGCGTCAGCCGCGATGGCAAGATCAACAGGGCCAATATCGCCACGGCGGCGTTGTTCGGGGAGGATCACGACGGACTCATCGGCCGCAACGTCGATGACTTCCTTGTACCGGAAAGCCGGGCGGTGCTGCACAAGCTGGTGGCACGGGTACGCGACGGCGACCTGGACGAAACCTGCGAAGTGCGTACCAAAGCCGGCGCCGCGTTGCATGTCAAGGCGGGTTTGATTCCCGGTGAACCGTCCATTCTGATGGTCCTCGTGGACCACGCAGATACCAGCACGCCCGCCCAGCACGCCGCCAAGCACGCCTGATTTTCATTCCCAACCGCTCCGAATGCGGTACCCTGCCGCACATAACAGCAGGTCTGCCTTTGTCCTGCGGCGCTTGATCCTTTACGTGCTGCCTGCCGGGCCGGCGAACTGACGCAGGTCGCGGGGGGCCGTGCATAGGACAGCCTGCCCGCACCCCCGGACGAGGGCATCGATGGCTTCATTGAAACCCGCCGCGCCTCCCACCGGGCTGGTTGCGCCCCGTATCATAGGCATCGGCGCCTCGGCCGGCGGCCTGGTCCCGCTGGAGGAGTTCTTTGGGCAGGTCCCGCCGGAAAGTGGCATGGCCTACATCGTGGTGCAGCATCTCGATCCCACGCAGAAGGCCCTCTTGCCAGAACTGCTACAGCGGACCACAGCGATGCAGGTGTGTGAAGCTGAACATAAAATGCGCGTCGAACCCGACTGCGTCTATGTCATCCCGCCGAATTCCGAGCTCAGCGTGGTCCACTCCAGGCTGAATCTGAAGTCACCTGCCGAACCGCGCGGCATGCGGTTGCCGATCAACGTGCTGTTCTCATCGCTGGCCCGCGATCAGGGAGATCAGTCGGTCGCGGTGGTGTTGTCCGGAATGGGCGCCGACGGCACCCTGGGCCTGCAGGCCATCAAGGCGGTCGGGGGACTGACGGCGGTACAGCAACCCGACACGGCGCAGTTTGATGCAATGCCGAAGAGCGCCATTGCCGCGGATTGCGCCGACATTGTCGCACCGCCAGCCGAGTTACCGGAACGTATCCTGTCCTACCTCACCCGGTTTAACGCGCTGGTGCCAGAGGCAAGGGCGCAGAAAAAAGCAAAGACCGAGACCAAGCAGGAACCGAGTTCCGGGGACGCGGAGCAATCGTCCCTGGAACGGGCGCCGATGGAAACAGTGTTCCGGTTGTTGCGCGAGCGCACCCGGCATGATTTCTCCAGCTACAAACTGAGCACGCTCCGGCGCCGGATCGACCGGCGCCTGGCTATCCATGCGATCCGCACGGTGGAACAGTACGCGGACTACCTCGAGGAAAACGCCCAGGAAGTCGACCTGCTGTTCAAGGAATTGCTGATCGGGGTGACCAATTTCTTTCGTGACGCCGCAGTCTGGGACCACCTGGCAGCGGACGTGGTGCCGGAACTGTTGGCGCGGCGCAAAGGTGAACACAGCCTGCGCGCGTGGGTGGTCGGCTGTTCCTCCGGCGAGGAGGCCTATTCCCTGGCCATGGTATTCACCGAAGCGATACGGCGGCAGCTGCCCCAGGGGCATGGGTTCAACCTGCAAATTTTTGCGTCCGACCTGAGCCCGGATGCCATCAGCGCGGCTCGCCGCGGCCAGTACCCACTGTCGATCCGGGACAACGTATCGGAAGACCGGTTGGCGCGCTTTTTCAGCGCCCATGAAACTCATTACCAGGTCAACCAGGACATCCGGGACATGGTGCTGTTTGCGCAGCACGACGTGCTGCTCGACCCACCCTTCACCAAGCTGGACCTGCTCGCCTGCCGCAACCTGATGATCTACCTGGACGCCGCGCAGCAGCGCTTGCTGGTGCCGCTGTTCCATTACAGCCTGCGTCCCGGCGGCGTGCTGTTGCTGGGCACCGCGGAAACGGTAGGGCGCTTCAATAATCTGTTCAGCGTGATCAAGTCGAAGCTCAGAACGTATCTGCGCGAGGAAAATGGCGCTGCTGTCGGCGTCGACTTCCCGGTGCATCCGCGTCATCCGTGGCCCGTAACAAAAAAGGAGATATACGTGTCGCCCCCCACCTCCAACCCCGAGTCAACCCTCACTGGCAGTAGCAGGAACCTGCAGCAGGCGGCCGACGAGGTGCTGCTGCAGGTGTATGCGCCTGCCGCCGTCGTCGTCAGTAGTCATGGCGACATCGTCTACATCAGCGGGCGTACCGGGAAATACCTGGAACCGGCCGCCGGCAAGGCCAACTGGAACTTCTACGCCATGGTGCGCGAGAGCCTGCGCGAGCCTCTGGCCGACGCCCTGCACCAGGCCGCCGCACAGAAGGAAGCGGTGCATGTGCGCGGCCTGCAGGTGGAAACGCCCGGTGGCGACAACCAGACCGTCGACGTCACCGTGCAGGCGCTAAAGGACAATGCGGCGCTGAAGGACATGTTCATGGTGGTGTTCCGGGATGTCGCGCCAGCCCCGGCCCGCCGCGTCCGCCGCAAGTCGCAATCGGCGGAGCACGCAGCGGAGTTGCAGCAATACCTCGATGAGATCCAGACGTTGCGCGAACAGAACCGAACCACCCGGGAAGAACTCCAGTCGTCCAACGAAGAACTGGTGTCCACCAATGAAGAGCTGCAGTCCACCAACGAAGAACTGCAGTCCACCAATGAAGAGCTGTCGACTTCGAAGGAGGAAATGCAGTCGATGAACGAGGAACTGCAAACCATCAATTCGGAGATGCAGACCAAGCTGGACGATCTTGCGCTGGCCCAGAGCGACCTGTCCAACATTCTGAACAGTGTCGACATCGCCATCCTGTTCCTGGACAGGGAGCTCAACGTCAGGCGCTATACCGATCGGGCGGCGAAGATCATCAACCTGAGGGAAAGCGACATCGGCCGGCCGCTCACCGACCTGACGACCTTGCTCGAGTACCCTGCCCTGCAGGACGATGCCGCCGACACGCTGCGCACGCTGGCAACTTGCGAAAAGGAGATTCACGCCACCGACAACCGCTGGTTCGCGGTGCGCATCATTCCTTACCGCAGACTGGACAACGTAATCGACGGCGTCGTGCTGACCCTGGTCGACATCACGGCGAGCAAGTCGCTCGAGAACACGCTGCGGGAGGATGCAAACGACTGAGGAATCGTCCACCCGCGACCCGCCAGACCCGAGCGGCGCGTCGAGGCGAGCCTGAAGTCCGTGCGCAAGAGCGCGTGAGTAAAAGCTATGGCCGAAGAACCTGATGAGAAAACCGGGACTGTAAAGCCATTCTGGTCGGGTGTCGTAACCTTTGGCCTTGTCAGCGTCCCGGTGAGCCTGTTCCCGGCGAATCGCGGCCCGGCGCTGCGCCTGCGGATGGTCGATGCGGACGGTACTTACCTGGAGCGCCGCTTCTTCGGCGCGGACGACAGCAAGCCGCTCGAATCCGAAGACCTCGTGCGTGGCTACGAATTGGACTCGAACTGGCCACGCCGGAGAGCCGTCTGTTGGTTCGCCGCGTCCTCAATCTGCTGATGATTGCGGTCTTCTCTACGCTGGTGATGATCAGCGCATGGATTGCACTCACCGGAGCTGCGGTGTTTGTATTGATAAATTTCGGCGTCGCGCCGGTCATGGCTATGGCTTTGATTGCCGCGGCACTGCACCGCGACCACCGGTCACATGGATTGCGGCTGCTGGCGCTGCTCAAGGCGGCGAATACGGGCCAAGGGCCCGGATTGGACGTTCGTTACGACCCGGCGAAGCAGAATCCGTCCGTGCTGCTGGCCTTCGCCTGGTACATGGCCTTATCGGCGCGTGGCATCAGGGCATCAGCGTCCTCGCCGTCGTCCGGATACAGACTGATGCCTACGCTGGCGCTGAGCCGCAAGCAACGACCATCGATGATGTGCTCGGTGGAAATGGCCGCAAGTACTTTCCTGGCCACCTTGGCTGCGTCCCGCCGGCACTCAATCTCCGTCAGCAGGATGACGAACTCATCGCCCCGCCGGCATACCGTCTCGCTCTCACGCACGCAGAACTCGAGGCGGCGGCGACGACCCTGCAGGACTTCATCACCGAAATCGTGGCCGTGCTCATCGGTTGTATTCGCTTGAACCGGTTCAGGTCGATAAACGACACTGCTGCCTGCTTCCGGTGGCGGCGCGCAAGGCGAACCATCTGGTTCAGGCAGATCGGTAAGCAGCATTGTGTTAGCCAGCCCGGTGAGGTGGTCGTGCTGAGCGAGATGAGTCATTTGCTCAGACATCTGCCGGGATTTGGCGACATCGTGGAATACGATTACCGCGCCGGTCACGGCACCGTCGCGGTCGTGGATGGGCGCCGCGGAATCCTCGATCCCGATTTCGGTTCCATCGGGCCTTAAGAGCACGCAGCCGATTGCCAGGCCGACCGTCTGGTCTTGCTCGATCGCGCGCTGCGCCGGGCTCTGTGCGGTCTCGCGCGACGTCCCATCGATGATCTGAAATACCTTTCTCAGAGGTTGGCCGGTTGCGTCGTCTCGCACCCAGCCGGTCAATTTCTCCGCCTCCTGGTTCATATAGGTAACAGTGCCCTCGAGATCCGTCACCAACACCGCGTCACCGATCGAATCGAGCGTCACCTGGGCGCGCTCTCTCTCCTGGAAAAGTGCTTCTTCAGACCTGCGCAGCACAGACTCGGCCGCCTTGCGCTCCGTGATGTCTTCGACCAGCAACAGGGTGGCGCCGGAGTTGCTCGCTCCCGGCGCAGTCGAGCCGTTCAGCTGCACCCACACCATGGTATCGTCCGGCCGCTGCACTCGGGCCTCAGCTCTGGAACAGTTGCCCGGCCTTGACAGCTTCCTGCCACTCGGCGTCGACCCGTTTCCGGTCATCCGGATGCAACGACCCGCTCCATAAGGCACCGCGCGAATCTTCAAGCGTCATTCCCATGATTTTAAGGTAGGCCGCGTTGGCATAAATACAGCCACCCGTCCCGTCGGACAGGCAGATACCCAGCGGCGACAATTCATAGAGCTTGAGCGCGAGTTCTGCGTCAAACAGGCCCTGTCCATTGCCGCCGGCAAGAGCCGCCGGAAGCTTCCGCTTCGTGCGTGTCAGGCTCGTTTGTCGCGTCAACATACTGGCATAACCTTGGTGGGCACCCTGCTGTAATCCGACTTCGGCACATGGCCCCGACTTTGCCCGGCCGGGTAAGAAACCCGTTCGGAGCGTTCCCGGGACAAAAGGCAAGGAAGACAGGGACTTACCTCCGCTGGCATCGGTAAGGATGGCATGAACGGCTGCCCTTTTCTGTACGCTTCCGCACATATGCGCCATACCGCTGCGCAGCACCCTGTACGGCGTATCCGGCTCGCAGGCCGAAAAAAGCCCGTTTGCGCAGGGCGCAAACAGGCAAGTCCAGATTCGTGCTCAACCAGGCTCGAGGGTCGAGAAGGTTGAGTGCGGGGGCGCACGAATCTGAAGTTCATCTACTATCAGGGCAGCCGGTACCCCGCGTCTGTGCGGTAGGATACATAGTGGCGACGTCACCGCCGGCGCGCTACGCTTCAGCAGCATGACCGCCCCCTTCCGGATACTGACCGTCACCTGGTCCGAGGATTTGCCGCATTTCGAGCTGTTGCGGGATTCCCTGGCTATGTCCCGCCTCGCTCAGATTCCGCACGATGTGGTCGTGCAAAGCGAAGATTTGCCGCTGTTTAGTGCTTTCCGCGGCGGCACGGTAACACTGCGCGGCTCGGACAGCATCTTGCCGCCGCCCGTCGAACGCCGCCGCCGGCAGGCGCGACACCGGGAGGCGCGCGCCGGGCGTCACGGAACTCGCTTGCTGAGCAGCGTGTCACGTCTCACAGGCTGGCCGCGCTGGGTGCGATATACCGGCTGGCAAACGCAACAGCTCAGCAAACTCGGTGCTGTCGCGGCAAGCGATGCCGATACCGTCGTAGTCATGGATTCAGACGTAGTCGTAACCCACCTGGCTGACCCCGGAGACTTCACGTCTGCCGGATCGATTGTCGCCTTTGCAGAATGGCAACGAGCGTCGGGGCTCTCCGGCAAGACCCGCAACTGGCATCACACCGCGCAGCGTTTATTCGGTCTACCCGGAACGGGCAACGATGACGTCGACTGCTATTTCGATACGCCGTTCTTATTTCATGCACCAAGCGTGCGGGATCTTATGGCATTGCTGGAGCAGCAACACGGCAAACCCTGGTGGCAGGTGCTGCTGGGGCTGCCACCGCGCCGCTGGTCCGAGTTCTGCACCTACAAGACCTATTTGCGCCTCGCTTCAACGCATCCTGTTGAGTGGCGCGACACCGGGCAATTCGGCTACCTCTTCGATGCCAGCGATCCAAACAAGCTTGCCGACGATTTCAAGCGACTGGTCGTCGAAGGCGGCCGTCACTACATCACCATTCATTCACAAAGTGCGGGCCGCCGCCTGTGGAATGCACGGGACTGCACAGGCGGTATCCTGGATTGCCTTAAGAAAATGCGGCCTTACGCTTGAGGTAGCCTGAACGCTCTCAGCTATTCCCGCCCGCCCATTGCGGCACGGCGCAGGCGCTCGCGATTCAGGTCCGTGGGTGCGGGCTCGGAGTCGCCGAAAATGGCGCGCACCCAGTGGCCGTCGGTAGGATTGGGAAGCAGTATGAAACGATCCCCGTAATCACTGCGGTCGCGCTCCATTCGTGACCGGCGCTCATCGACATCGGCGACGTAGTAATCCCGCTTGTAGTCGTTCAGGTTGTCGCCGATCAGGAACGGGACGATGTACTGCCGCATAATCGAGTCGCGCGCCGGGCTCTTGTCAGACGTCTCGCGAAACACGATCAGGCGATCTTCATCGGGCAACGGAAATCCCAGGTGCTTTAGGTGCCCGAGTGCGAAGACACGCGTATTCGCGCCCTGGTCCCGGTTTGTCACATAGTACAACGCAACATCCCGCTCGTCGCAGTAGCGGCAGAATTCCAGCGCGCCGGGCACGGCGGTGACCCTGTTTTCCGGAATCCATTCATCCCAGATCGCATCATCGAAAAAATCACGGTTCGAGGCGATGAGCCTCGCCCAGTAGTCGTTCGCATGGAGGATGGTGTCGTCGATGTCGGTGATGATGGCCAGCGGCTTGTCGCCGGCGTTGTGGGCCGCCAGTGCCAGGTCAAGCCTGAGCCTTGCTATATTGAAGGCTTGGTAGCACAGCGCGTGGAACTCGGCCGCGGATTGCTTCCATGCCACCGCCCAGTCGAGCGGGTTGCAGGGTGCTGCCGCGCGCGAATCCGGCCCTCGCCGGGACGCGGTGGAACCTGCCACCCCGGGCATCGAGGCAGCAGCTGCCCCGGTCAGCAGCCAGCGCAGCAGCTGCCGGCGCGCAGTTGTCTTGTCAGGCATTTTTTGTCTCCTCGATGGCGGGGCCGGTGCACCCGGATAATGCTATGGTTGTCGAGGAAAGGCACGCGGGCAGCCTGCAACATGCATTTGCTACCGCTGCCGTTCAGAATCGCAAGCAGGAGGAGTCACTATGAAACGCACAGCCTCGGCCCACTGGTCAGGAACGCTGAAGGAAGGAAAGGGAACGCTCTCAACCGGGAGTGGCGTTCTTAAGGACAGCCCGTACGGCTTTAAAACACGCTTCGAGGACGCGTCGGGTACGAATCCCGAGGAACTCGTCGGCGCCGCTCATGCCGGATGCTATTCAATGGCATTTTCCATGTTGCTGGGCGAGGAAAACTTTACCGCCGACAGCATCGATACCAAGGCCACAGTAACGCTGGACAAGCAGGATGGTGGCTTTGCGGTCACGGCGGTGCACCTCGAAATGCGCGCGAAAATTCCCGGCATCAAGGAAGACCAGTTCCGGAACATCGCCGACAAGGCCAAGGGCGGCTGTCCGATATCGAAGCTGCTCAAGGCCGACATTTCGCTGGACGCACAGCTGGAAAACTGAAATAAATAACGCGCGCCTCGCGACGCAACAGACACATTGCGAGAGCAGCACCACTGCAGCGCGTTGAGTACGGGCCCGTTACCAGTCAATATCCCTTTAAAGGAGCAATACCATGAGCGTAGCAAAAGTCAGCGAAATCATCGCATCGTCACCAACCAGCTTCGAGGACGCCACCAAGCTGGGCATCAAACGCGCCAACAAGACGCTGAAGAACGTCAAGGGCGCCTGGGTCGAAGGCCAGAAAGTGGTGTGCGATGCCAAAGGAAAAATTGTCGAGTACCGCGTCACGCTGAAAGTGACTTTCATACTTGCGGACTGATTCACGCGGGTAGCGGCCGTAACTATTCCCGCGTGAGGGACGATGTTTCGCCGGGGCGAATTCCGGCGAAACATCGTGCCGCCACCCTACACTGGATGATACAGTCAGCCGCGTTCTGTGGTTTCGCGATGCCGTTCGGATTCAAGGCCGCGAAAAAACGCATCGGCCGCATCATCGGCCGGAAAAATCAGTTCAACGTGCAATTCATCCAGCGTTACATCGCGTGCAGCGTTGAATGAGGCAATTGTGCTGATGGTATTAACGGTGTGACCATCAAGCTGTAGCCGCGCCATAACCGTCGGGGCATCAGTGTCAACGCTGTTCAACGGTTCGAGATCAGCGGCCAGTTCTTCGGCGCGCGTCAGTAACGCTTGCAGCCTGTCGTCGCCCCCAGCGAGAGTTACTTCGCGGCGCAGCCGGATCAGTGTTACCCAAGCCACTTCCTGCCAGTTTTCCACAACCTGCCGGAACGGTCCGGGCCCGATAAACATCTCGGCTGCGTTCGCGGGCGAGGGTGGCATCAACGCGGTGAAAAGTTGCGCCGCCGCCTCGTTCGACTGCACGATATTCCAGTAGCGATCGAGGACAAAAGCCGGATAAGGCTCGTGCTGCCGCAGCATCTTGTCAATGATGCTCCGGACACCGGCCAGCGCCGGTTCATCGAGGCGCCGCTCCGGAAACTCCGGCGCAAATCCGGCGAGATGCAGCAGTTCGTTCTGCGCGCGGAGCGGCATATCGAGCGACTCCGCCAGCCGCAGGACCATTTGCCGGCTCGGGCGCGCGCGTCCGGACTCGACGAACGACACGTGACGTGCGGAAACATTCGCGGCGCTGGCCAGTGCCAGCTGACTCATGCCGCGCTGGCGGCGAAAATACTGAAGCTGCCTGCCAAACGGTGGGCGCAGGGCGGCGCGTCCATGAGTCGATTCCGCTGTCATGATCGGGATAATAGCGTGTCGCATGCCGCCCGGCACTTACCTCCGAGGGAATTGTGAGCACGACCTCCCTGCGACACACTGGCGAACATTGCAGACAAGGCAGGCAAGCGCAAAGCGCAGGAGGCAGTAAAAATGAATGCACAGAGAGGGTTGTTCCTGGCCGCGGTATTTACGGAGGTAACCGGCGTAGTGCTGGTAATTGGCTCGTTGATTCCCGATGCGCTGGACCCGCTCGTATCGCTCGTCTTCGCCGAGCCGGTTGTAATGGATGCACCAGCACGGCTCGGACTGGGTATTGCTGGCGCATTGATGGTTGGCTGGGCAGCAACGATCGCGTTGCTGGTACGGTCGATAGACGACCTGTCACCGAGGCTGCTCGGTACCGCCACGGCCGTCGGCGTGATGAGCTGGTTCCTGCTGGACGGAATGGTCTCGGTCGCCAACGGTGCAGCACTCAATGTTGCAGGCAACACCGTGTTCCTGGTTATTTTGCTGGTGCCAGCGCTGAAATTGCGCAGTGTGAACGAGGTCCGCCAGCACGCCTGACGGCAGATACGGATCAGGCAGGCTCGTCCCGGAACAGGTCGAGCGACTCAAGCTTTCGCCGAATTGTATCGCGGGCCTCGGCGAAACGCGCTCGCATTTTTCCGCTGTCCAACGACGGATCGTCTGACGCGGGATCCGGGATCGGCCAGTGCAGGCGGCGAACGCGCCCGGGTAACACCGGACACACTTCCTCAGCGCACAGTGTGACGACCAGATCGATCATGCCGGTATCAATTTCATCAACGGACTTCGATCGATGGCCTGAAATGTCGATGCCGATTTCGGCCATGGCCTCGATCGCATAGGGGTTCACGCTGGCTGGCTGCGAACCCGCGCTCAGGACGTTGATATCGTTCGGTAGCATTTCGCGTGCCAGGCCTTCCGCCATCTGGCTGCGCGCCGAGTTGGCGACGCACAGGAACAGTACTGTTTTCATCGGGTTTCTCCGTGTGCGGCGCCGTCAGGCGATTTAAGCTCCCAGCGCCGGACCTGATTCCGAACTGACGCCGCGTCCGATTGGCGAACGCGACCAGCGACAGCATGACCGGCACTTCCACCAGCACACCTACCACGGTGACCAGCGCTGCCGGCGAATCGAGCCCGAACAAACCGATCGCAACGGCCACCGCCAGCTCAAAGAAGTTGGACGTACCGATCAATGCACACGGCGCGGCCACGTTGTGCGGCACGCGCCAGGCAAATGCGGCGGCGTAGGCAAGCGCAAACATGCCATAGGATTGAATCAGCAACGGCACCGCAATCAAGGCAATCAACAGCGGCTGATCGACGATGACATGGCCCTGGAATCCGAACAGCAGCACTACGGTCGCCAGCAAACCGATGATCGAATAAGGCTTCGCGGCCGCAATGTAGTACCCAAGCCGTGCTTCATTGCCCCCGCTACGCCGTAACAGGAAGGTTCGTGTCAGGGCTCCGGCCACGAGTGGAATGACGACGTATAGAACGACTGACAATAACAACGTTTCCCACGGCACCTCGATGTCAGTAACGCCGAGCAGGATTGCAACGATCGGCGCAAATGCAAACACCATGATGACGTCATTCAATGAAACCTGGACCAGCGTGTAATTCGCATCACCGCGTGTCAGCTGCGACCAGATAAAAACCATTGCCGTACACGGCGCCGCGCCAAGCAGGATCAGGCCGGCGATGTACTGGCCGGCGTCCGCCGGGTCAATGAAGTCAGCAAATACCCACTTGAAAAACAGCACGCCGAGCGCCGCCATCGTAAACGGCTTCACCAACCAGTTCACGACCAGGGTAATGATCAGGCCTTTCGGCCGCTCGTGAATATGGCGCAGGCTTGCGAAATTTACTGCGACCATCATCGGGTAGACCATCGCCCAGATGAATATGGCAACGACGAGGTTGACGGATGCATATTCCCACGCGGCTATCGTCTCGAAGGCTGCTGGAAAGGTATTGCCCAGCAAAACACCGGCGACGATGCACAGGGCAACCCAGACGGACAGGAACCGGTCAAATATTGGCATGGCTTTTCAGTTTGTGGCTATGGTTTTGCGGCTGTGGTGTCGATACCGCACTCGTCCGGCGGACAGCAGATCGAACCAGTCAGTTCTCCGCGGTGCTCACTGTCGAGGACGGTACCGAGCATTGCGGCTAGCGGACGCAGGCGTTCCGGGTTCAGGGAATAACAGACGCGCGGGCGCTCGATTTCGCCGGTGACGATGCCGGCGGCTTTCAGGATACGCAGGTGTTCGGACACCGTGGATTGCGCGAGACCCACTTCATCAACAATATCGCAGCCGATACAGGTCTTCTTTTCCAGCAGGAGCCCAACAATATGAATGCGCGCCGGATGGCCAAGTGCCTTTGCAATGGCGGCAATATTCTCGTCTGGCGCCTGCTCGGGCAGCGGCGTTTGATTATTGCTTTCGAGGTTCGTCATCGCCGTTCTGCTTACTTATAGTATATCGTCGAAATACGATAGACTAGTCTCAAGCCGCCCTGTATGCAAGCGTCGAAGCATCGGGTTCACATTTCGTTACCATTGGCCGCAACACATTTTATGACGAACGGGCAGGCAGTAATCAGCAGTCACACAGTTCACGGACCGCGCCAGGCCAGGCAGGCGCTTTGGCAGACCATCGTTTGCGGCCTTGCCGCAATGTTGCTTGCAATCCTGGCGGCGTGCGAGCGATCCGGACCTGCCGGGAATGCCCCGGCCGGCCAGCCGGACGGCATCTCCGTCGTCGAGCAGGACGTGGCTATCACGATGCGCGATGGCGTTTTATTTCGAAGGGCTGCGGCATCCGCCCGAAAGCGACTGGTGGGACTGGGCCGAAATCCAGGGCAACTACGCGAACATGGACGCTGCGGTATTGAACCTGAGTGGCTGGCACGACGAGTCCTATGGTTCGCAGGGCGCCGCGACAAATTTCAATGGCATCAGGGCCAGTCGTGACGGCCGGCGCCCGGCCGGCAACGACATGTTGCGTGCCAGTTACCGCGATAGCAACACCGGCAGGCAGTTGCTCGAACCCGAACGAGTGTATGAACTGACGCTCGACCAGTTGGTGACGGCAAACCGCTTCGCCCGCGGTGATCGCATTCGAGTGCAGATTTCCGCATCGTTTGCGCCTCATTTCTCGCGCAACCTGCAGACCGGTGAATCGGAAGTCACGTCAGATCGCGCAAAAGTGGCGACGATAACGATTCACCACGACCGCTCGCGTCCGTCACTGGTCCGGTTGCCGGTCATCGCCGAGTAGCCAGCATCCGCAACCGGTTGCGCGGACTCTGGCCAGTCCATTGCCCGCGAATCAGTGAAGGATCCGGGCACCGGCTACCACCCGCCCCTGAACTGTTACGAATCGATACAGCTTGATACAGCGCTGACACCTGCTGCGGCAGCACTTGCGTCACGCTCCATCCCGACTCTCGTCAACTAATGAAGGAAGGAGCGATGTACACAATTTCACGCAGTTTCATTCCGCTGGCACTGATGGTGCTGGCCGGATGCAGTTCGTCCGATTCGGATCTGAATCCAATCACTCCGGTGGCACCACCGCCGCCAGCCGAAACGTCGCGGGTACAGGCCTTGCACGCCTCACCGGATGCACCCGCCGTCAATATCTTCATCGGCGCAACGGAAGTGCCCGACGTTGATTACAAAACAGGTACCGGCGCGCTGTCGCTCGACAGTGGTAGCTATGATGTCCAGGTCGACGGCATCCTGCCCGATGGCACGACCACCGTCATCGGCCCTGTATCACTGACGTTCGCCGCGGATACGCTCTACAGCATCATTGCAATTGGTGACGTTGCCAATATCGAGCCGCTGGTGCTCGAGCAGGCTGACAGCGCCGTTCCCGCCGGCTCCGCACGATTGCGTGTCGTGCACGGCGCGCCGATGGCGCCGGAGGTCGATGTGTACCTGACCACGCCGGGCGCGGACCTGGCGGCCAGTGCACCCGTTGGAACGTTTGAATTTGGCGGCGATCTTGGCCCGGTCGACGTGACCGCTGGCGACTACCAGATTCGCGTCACGGTCGCCGGCGACCCGTCTGCCGTCGCTTTCGACTCAGGTACGATAACCCTCGCGGACGGGGCCAACCTGCTGGTAACCGCCGTCGAGAACACGGCGACCGGTGCTTCACCGGTAAGCCTCGTCCTGATGGATGGCACGGCTTCGGCCGAGTTGCTTGACGCCGAAACACCCGCGGACCTGCGTGTCGTTCACGCGTCACCCGATGCACCGACCGTCGACGTAGTCGTCAATGATGACTTCGCGAATCCGCTGGTCGCGGGCCTGAGCTTTCCGGACGCTACGCCGTTCCTCAGCGTTCCGCCCGATACCTACAACGTCAAAGTAACGGATACGGCAACGCAGGGCGTCATCGCTATCGACGCGGACCTGACTCTCGAAGCCGGTATCCGCTACAACGTGCTGGCTGTGGATGTACTTGCGAATATCGAAGCACTGATTGCCGCTGATGATCCGCGGCCGGTCGCGACCGAAGCCAGGGTCCGGATCATCCATGCGTCGCCGACGGCGCAGGACGTTGACATCTACGTCACTGCCCCGGGCACCGACATCGCGGGCGTCGACCCGACCCTGCCCGCTGTCCCGTTCAAGGCCAATACCGGGTTCCTGTCATTGACTCCCGACAGCTATGACGTAACCGTCACGGCCGCAGGCAGCAAGACGCCGGCAATCGGCCCGCTCGAAATCACGATCGCCGCGGGCGGCGTCTACACCGCCATTGCGCGTGATGCGGCAGGCGGCGGTGCACCGCTGGACCTGATACTGCTGGACGATTTTATCAACTGATCAACCAGGCGAACGGCAAGACCGGAAACCCCGCTCCGCGGGGTTTCTTTTTTTTGGGCCGGTCAATCGGAAAGCGCAACCTCGGTCGGGAATTCGATACCACGATCAGTGAAAAGAACGGCGATCGACAACCGGTCTATCAGTTCTGAAAATCCCTGCATGATGTCATTGATTGCCGCATTCATCTCCGCGGATGAAGGGGAATCATCAGAGCCGCTGGCAGCAACTACGTCACCGATCATTGCGTAATACCGGGATGCATCCATGTGCATGCTCATGAAAGGCTGCGGGTCACCGGCTTTTGCTGCCATCATCGCCCCGAGGCCCGCTTCCTGGCCCTCGCCGACCGACAGTGCAACGGCATTGTTGGAAAGCGCCAGGTACGCGGTGTCAACCTGCCCCCGCAACTGGGGTACGTCCAGCCGCACCGGTTTGCTGTCCGGTTGCAGATTCATCGCGGCCAGTTCCGGGCTGAACATCGATCCCATCGCCAGCAGTCCGGGTGCGTTGTCCGTTGCAAGGAGAAAACGCAGGTCGACGGCGGTCGGCGGCTGCTTCGTACTGACGTCGAAACCGCGAATATCTTCTATGACAGCAAGAAAGCCCTTGAAGCCATAGACGATTGGCGGCAACGGCTGGTTGAGCATTGCCTGGCCCTGCTCGAGGCCTGCCTGCATTTCCGCAAACAATTCGCATTCGTAAGGTGACGCCTTTAGTGCGTCCAGACGCGCGGCATAGAATTCACGTGCGGCGAGCAGGTCGATACTCATACCGAAGGATACGAGTCCGCCGTGATCCTGGCCGAGTCCGGGCACCGGTGCACTGAACCCGGAAAATCCCGCCGCGATGTCATCTCGCAGCTCAAGTATCGTGTTCGATGTGATGCGCCCGGTACTGATCTCGGTGTAACCCGCCAGCAGCCGCGGCGCAATGCCGGCCATGCTGCGTATTTCGCTTTTGCAAACCGGCGACAACTCATTGTCACCGTATTCCAGTGCCTCAAGGATTTCTGAATTGATGCCGCTTGGCGCATCGAGGAAAACCGCGGCAAGGCGCTCGAAATCCATGAAGCCTGCACCGTAGGGTGTGAATCCGTTGTCGGTCGCGATGGTCTGCAGACGGCCTGAGGCAGCCATGCTCTCCGCCGGCAGCGTCAATCCCAGAAGCGAACGCAGTCCGTCGTCGCTCAAGCCGGCTGGAAACGCCGATACGACCAGGTCGTTATCAATCAGCGCGATGATTATGCGGCCATCCGCATTACCGGCGTAACGGTATGGCTGCTCGTCAATGACGCCGACGGACATCGGCGTGCCGGCCCTGCCCTCGATACGCTTTAAGGCTTCTTCAAATGCTTCCGCATCAGTTAGCCTTGCGCGCAGCACCGGCAACAACCCGGCCCCGTAGACGACAAACGTCGATTCCCGCCCGAGGCCTGCCTCGCGAATGCCCTCGAGAGACAGCAGTCCGGCAAGCTCATCGAGTACGTCAGCCATGCGTTCAGCGTCGGCGGAGTCCTCGCCGTTCTTTTCCTCTTCGGCTGCCTCACGGACCGCCTGGCGAACCACGGTCTGGTAGGTCTTCAGCGTCAGGTCGAGCTGCGGCTCCAGCTTGTCGGCGACATCGTCCGGCAGCGGCTCCAGCATGGCAAAAACGTACGGGCTGTCGTCGGCAACATATTGCAACAGGCTGTTGGGGGCGCTGAAACTTTCGGCCGACGGCGCATCGTCCTTGCCGCATCCCCATAAACTGGCGGCGAGCAGGGCCAAAAGCCCGAGTTTCCCGATATTCAGTGATAAACGCATTGTTGAGTCCCGCATTGAGCCCCTGCATTCGGCGGAATCCGGGTGTACAGGGTTGGAAAGAATGCCGCAGGATACCGCCTGTACGCCGTTCCGGCGAATTTTTGTCCGTTTGTCACCTTGGCGTCGGGACGCGATTGCCGCGCCGGGCGATGACATGCTCCTTCGCCTGATGGCTCACGCCGGCCCCGACTTTCCCCGCCTGATTATTTGACCCGCTGCAGGCGGGTCGTCTGACCGGGACGCTGCTGGCCCAGAACGGCGAGGTACTGGTCACGCACCGCAGCGACGTGTGTATCGATTGTCGCCGCCTGCCATGCACCGGTTGCGACCGGCGCGAGTACGTCCACATATACCGTCGTCGGACGAATGAAAAACCCGCCTTTGGGCAACGCATCGGTCGCGTTGTGTATGACGATGGGAATGACCGGCACTCCGGCCTGCATGGCAATGTGGAACGGGCCTTTCTCTTGAAGGCACCCAGCCGGTCGCCGCTGCTGCGCGTGCCTTCCGGCGCGATGGCAACCGACAGGCCTGCATGCAGCGTATCGACCACTGGCCGCAGCGCCTCGACCGCCTTCTCATTGTTGCGTCGATCAATGAACACTGTGTCCGCCACCCGGAACACCGGCCCGACCAGTGGATTGAGCGCAATCTCCTGTTTCGCTATCGCGGTAAAGTCACGCCGCAGCAGCTTGGCAATGATCAGGACATCAATCGCACTCTGGTGATTGAACAGGAATACCGCCGGACGATGCTCCCACAGATGATGCTCACCATTGACGCGGATATTTATACCCGCCAGTGCGCTGCCGAACTCGCCCCAGGTCGTCACCGCGAGATTGACGGCATCGCGCCGCGACTGGTTCAGTATCCATGTCGGAATGATCTGCAGTGCCGCTGAGAAAAAAGCGCCGTACGCGAGACCGGTGCGCACGACTTCCTTAAACCCCGGAATGCCCCGGCTCGTAAAACAGCGCGACGGCCAGTCGCGGCGCCGTGCCACCTCGGCAAGCGACGTATCGGGATTGAGCGGGCGCGGATAGCCAACGGCCTCGAGCAAAGGCAGGTCCTCCAGGCCGTCCGTGTAGAACCAGCATGCATCAAGCGTGACACCGCGCTCGGCACAGAACCGGCTCGCGGCTTCGAGCTTGCCGCGTGCGTAGACCACTGGTCCGCGAACCTCACCGGTAAACGCGCCGTCCGCGACCTCAAAGTGATTGCAGAGCACGTGCTCGATATCGAGTTCGCGTGCGACCGGGTTGACCTGGTAGGCCGATGCCGACGACAGCACCACGACGGTATGGCCGCGGGCCTGGTGCGCACGGACCAGGGCGCGCGACTCCGGGTAAATGGAGCCCGCGACGTACTTGACGAACACCCGCTCGCCCAGGTCGATGAGTTCCTGCTCGGGGATACCCGCCAGCGACTCGGCCGCCTCGTCCAGCAGAATGGAATAGTCCGAGCCGTTGATGCCATGGCTCAGCAGGGGAAAAAACTGCATGACGGCCTCGCGCGGATGCAATTTGCCGCTTTGCACCCGCTCGCGGAACAGAGCCGCAATCGAGAAGCCGAAAATCAGCGTGCCGTCCATGTCGAAAAACGCCACCGTCTCCGGCCCGGCCGGCGCCCGGTCGACCTCGCGTGTGACCTGTTCGTAGATGCCCATGATGCGGGTCTGCCCCCTGCTCGCGCCCGCCCGCCGGCGGGTCGTTCAAATACGTGCAAAAACAGTAATCTGGCACTTTTGGCGGCAACCCGCCACGGACGCTGGCATTATCGTATCAATTGCCCTGTTGCGCCTCTATAATCCGCGCCCACTTTGCTCCTGACCCGCCACCATGTCCGACATCCACAATCTCCGCAATATCGCAATCATCGCCCACGTCGATCACGGCAAGACGACGTTGGTAGACAAACTGCTGCAGCAATCCGGCACGCTGGGGCCGCGGGCCGCCGTGCCCGACCGCATCATGGACTCGAACGACCAGGAGCGCGAACGCGGCATCACGATCCTCGCCAAGAATGCCGCGATTCAATGGCAACAATACCGCATCAACCTCGTTGATACGCCGGGGCATGCCGATTTCGGCGGTGAAGTCGAGCGCGTGCTGTCGATGGTGGACAGCGTGCTGTTGCTGGTCGACGCCGTTGACGGCCCGATGCCGCAAACGCGTTTCGTCACCCAGAAGGCGTTCGCGCGCGGATTGACGCCGGTCGTCGTCATCAACAAGATCGACCGCGACGGTGCGCGTCCGGACTGGGTGCTGAACCAGACGTTTGACCTGTTCGATCGGCTGGGTGCGACCGACCACCAGCTCGACTTTCCGGTCATCTATGCCTCCGCCCTGAACGGCTATGCCAGCACCGATTCGACGGCACGCAGCGGCGACATGACACCGCTGTTCGAAGCGATCGTCGCACATGTGCCGGCACCGGCCGTCGCGCACGAAGGCCCGCTGCAATTGCAGGTGTCGAGCCTCGCCTACGACGAGTACATCGGCGTACTCGGCATCGGCCGCATACAGCGCGGACAGGCGCAGCCGAACACACCGGTCAGTATTGTCTCGGCCAGCGGCAAGATACGGACGGGCCGGCTCCTTGAACTCTACGGCTTCTACGGCCTGGAACGGCGCAAGATCACCGAAGCCAGTGCCGGCGATATCGTCGTATTCAGCGGCATCGATAACCTCGATATCTCCGACACGCTGTGCCCGCGCGACCGGCCGGAAGGTCTGCCGGCACTTGCCGTTGATGAACCGACGATCAGCATGACTTTCCAGGTCAATAAATCGCCGTTCGCCGGCCAGGAGGGCAAGTACCTGACGAGCCGCCAGATCCGGGAGCGTCTCGACCAGGAACTCAAACACAACGTTGCGCTGCGTGTCGCAACGACCGATGACCCGGACCGCTTCCGTGTTTCCGGGCGCGGCGAACTGCACCTGTCGGTATTGATCGAGACGATGCGGCGTGAAGGTTTCGAACTGGCCGTGTCCCGGCCGGAGGTCATCGTGCACGAAGTCGATGGCGTCAATCTCGAACCGTGGGAAATGCTGACGGTCGACTTTGAAGAGGACTACCAGGGCGCCGTAATGTCGCGCATCGCGGAACGCAAGGGCGAATTGCTCGATATGCAGCCGGATGGCAAGGGCCGTGTTCGCCTGGACTACCGCATCCCGACCCGCGGCCTGATCGGTTTTCGCACCGAATACCTGACGGCAACGTCGGGTACCGGGCTCCTGTTCCATGTCTTTGACAAATACGACCGCCAGGTGGCTGGCGCGCTCGGACAGCGAAATAACGGCGTACTCGTATCCACGGTCACCGGCAAGGCTCTCGCCTACGCGCTTTTTAACCTGCAGGAGCGCGGGCGCCTGTTGATCGGGCACGGCGAAGCTGTCTACGAAGGCAGCATCATCGGCATACACAAGCGGCAGAATGACCTGATCGTCAACCCGACCAAGGCCAAGCAGCTGACAAATATCCGCGCGGCCGGCAGCGACGAGAATATCGTGCTGTCACCGCCGGTGCGTTTCTCCCTGGAGCAGGCGCTGGAATTCATCGATGACGACGAGTTGCTCGAAGTCACGCCGGTCAGCATTCGGCTGCGCAAGAAATTCCTGACCGAGAACGAGCGCAAGCGGGACGCGCGCCTGCGGGCATGACGGCCGCGGACGACACAACGCTCGCCTACCTGGCGCTCAAACCCGACGATATTCTCGATACGCTGGAGAACCTCGGGTTCCACTGCAACGGCCGTTTACTGGCACTCAACAGTTACGAAAACCGCGTCTACCAGGTCGGCATCGAGGACTCCCGCCCGGTGGTTGCCAAGTTTTACCGGCCCGGACGCTGGAGTGACGATGCCATCGTCGAGGAGCACAGTTTCACAGCGGAACTGGCGGTCGCCGAAATACCCGTAGTCGCGCCGCTTGAAGTCGGCGGACGGACGCTGCATCACCACGGGCCCTTTCGCGTCTCGGTATCACCGTGTCATGGCGGACGGGCGCCGGACCTCGACAACCGCGATTTGCTGCGACAGCTCGGGCGCCTCGTCGCACGAATTCACCGGCAAGGAGAGCGTGAGCCGTTCCGGCATCGTCCGCGTATCAGTATCGACGATTACGGCTACGACTCGCGCGACTACCTGCTGGACAATGGCTTCATCCCCGACGAACTCCGGGATGTCTATGCCGGCGTGACGGAGCACCTGTTCGACAATATAGAAGAGTGCTACGACCGCGCCGGCGGTGTTCGCGAGCTGCGGCTGCACGCCGACTTCCATCCGGGCAATGTCCTTGTCCAGGAAGACCGCCTGCACATCGTCGACTTCGACGATGCGCGCACCGGACCGGCCGTCCAGGACCTGTGGATGTTCGTTTCGGGTGACAGAAACGAGCAGACGCCGCAGCTCGCAAGCCTTTTGGATGGCTACCAGGAGTTCCGGCGCTTTGACGCGCGCGAACTGCACCTTATAGAGGCGCTGCGCACGTTGCGCCTGATGCACTACGCCGCCTGGCTGGCGCGCCGCTGGGCCGATCCCGCGTTCAAGACGGCGTTTCCCTGGTTCGATACCGGGCGCTACTGGGATGAGCACATCCTGACGCTGCGGGAACAGGTCGCGCTGATGCAGGAAGCACCGCTGCAGTGGCTTGACGCAGGCCTGTAACCATTGCTGGTTAAATTGGCGCTTCGGCGTCTGTACCAGCGGCAACCATTTGCGTTACCCAATGGCGAGGTCTAAAGTCAGGAGCGTTACCGTGCCCTTGTTTCGCGGAACTTTGCGCGGCAACAGGACTCAGATTATGAGTTATGCGCACGAAAACACACCCCTGTGGAAAATCGGCAACCTGATGTCTGATCGGCTCTTCCCCGTCGCAGGAATTTTGCTCCTCGCAGTTTTGCAAGGCTGCGGTTCCCAGGTGGCCGTGCGGGATCCAAAGATTCCCGATCCGCTCATTGCACAGTTGCCGATGTCCGTGGCCATTCGCTACCCCGAATCCTTCGACCATTTCGTGCACGAGGAAAAGGTCATTGGCAAGGAAACCTGGAAGATAGACCTCGGCCAGTCAAACAAACTCCTGTTCACCAAGCTGTTTGGCTCGATGTTCACCGATGTGCAGGTCATCGATGCGAGTGCCGATCCACGCGACATGCAGATCGACGCACTGATTGAGCCCGGCATCGACGCCTTTGAGTTTTCCGTGCCGGCCCAGAGCCAGACCGACGCCTTTGCTGTCTGGATACGCTACCGGCTGAAAATCTTTGATGATGGCGGCAACCAGGTTGCCAACTGGCCGATCAGCGCCTACGGCAAGAGCCAGGCAACGACATTTGGCGGCGACGAAGCCCTGCGGCGGGCGGCAGTGCTGGCAATGCGCGATGCGGCGGCGCTCGTCATCATGCAAATGGACAAGTCCACGGGAATCAGCAGCCTGCGAAAAGGCTCAACAACGGATCCCGGTACCGCCCGGGATCCAGACCGAACAGCGGCGGATTCCACGCCGCTGCAAACGACCGCTGCGGAGGTAGAAAAGGATGAAACCGGCGAAGTTTTTCGCGCCTTGATATGACAGCTGCAATCCGGTTCGGGCTGGCGGCTGTCTGCAGCCTGTCATTGAGCGCTTGTGTAACGTCCCGCATCGAAGATTCCAAACAGAACGCAACAGGGCTCGAGGAAGGTGAAGGCATCGTCATCATGGCGAAGAGCTACCACCTCGGAAATGAAACGGAGAACGCGTTTATCGAGTGCGTTGGAGAGGCGGTTGGCCGCGGCTCAACGGGATTGCGCGTCATCCCCCATTACGAGTTTGTCGACGCCCTGTTCCCGTGGTTTGAACCGCGTACCGCGCCGGCTGATACCAAAGGCCTGCCCGACCTGATGGCACGCCCGGGCGTCGCGCAAATGATCGCCGACAAGGGTGTCCGCTATGTCATATGGCTGGATGGCGATACGGAACGCGTTGGCGGCGGCGGCAGTTTGTCCTGTGCCGCGGGACCCGGTGGCGGCGGCTGCTTCGGCTTCGCGTGGTGGCAGAACGATGCCAATTATGAAGCGTCCGTGTGGGATTTATCCGGTCTCGAGGACGCCGGCACCGTCAGCGCTGATTACAGTGGCACGTCATTCCTGCCGGCCATTGTCGTGCCGATTCCGCTTATCGCACGCACGCAGTCGAAGGCCTGCAAGGGTCTGTCCGATCAGTTGAAACTGTTCATCGTGGATGACGGAGAAGTCTGACAGGCTGCTAGTCAATACAGCCGGCCGCCGCGCAGGAATGCACTCTGGTAGAAGTCGGAATCCAGCTCCGCGATCGTAACTTCCCTGCCCGATGACGGCGCGTGCACGAACCGTCGCTTGCCGATGTACATGCCGACATGCGATAGCTTGCCTTCGATCCTGAAAAACAGCAGGTCACCAACCACGAGGTCTGACTTCCCCACCGGCCGAGCTGCCTGCCACAGCGTCCGCGTCGTACGCGGTATGGCCAGTCCCGCATGCTTGTAGGCGTAGTGCACCAGGCCGCTGCAGTCGAACCCGCCATCGCTGTTGCCGTTGCCGCCATACCGGTACGGCACCCCCAATTGACGCACGGCCACGACCGCCGCCCGCTCGCCAATTGTCGTGGCAGAGCGTGATTGCGGCTCCGGGCGCACTGGCCAATCTGCCACACGGGGCGGCGCGTCCATCCGCGGAGACGCCGCGCACGCAGCAAGCAGCAGCGCGGTCAAGCTGCCGGCAGCAAGGGTCCTGACAATACTGGCTGGCTGGGACAACATATGAAACACTTCCGGCCGCGCAACAACGACACTCTATATGAACCAGGCTGAATTCAGTATGAACTGCTTCTCAGGCCCGGCCCGGACCGGTTGGCGGGCGTATGCCCTCTTCGGCGCCGCGGTGGGAATGCTGTTGTGTGCCGGAGGTGCTGCCAGCGCCGAAGACGACCGGCGGTATGATTTGCGCTACACAGTCACGCCGGTACCCGACAAGGGGGGCGTTGAGGTCGAGCTGACCCTGAAGCAGGACCGCTACCTGCTTCGTGAGATGACCATGGACGCGCCATCGTCGCCGTTCGAACAGGTGAGCGGCGATGGGACGGTATCGCAGGAGAACGGACGCCTTACCTGGTTGCCGCCGCGTGACGGCGGATCATTGCGCTGGTTCGTGCGCGTAAGCCACAAGCGAGATGGCAACTCCTACGATGCGCGAATGACCGACGATTGGGCATTGTTTCGTGGCACGGACATCATCCCCCCTGCCCGCACGCGCACACTGCGCGATGCCGCAAGCCGTACTTCCCTGAAGTTCAAACTACCTGAGGGCTGGTCCTCGGCCACACAATATTTTGGGCGGGACCATCTTTACAAGGTGCCGAACGCCGGCCGGCGATTCAAGCGGCCCGCCGGCTGGATGCTGCTCGGTAAAATCGGCACGCGTACGGAGCGCATTGCCGGTATTTCCGTCAAGGTGACCGGCCCTGTCGGGCAATCGGTGCGACGCATCGACATGCTGGCACTGATGCGCTGGACGTTGCCGCATCTCGTCAAGTTGCTGCCGGACGCACCGAAGCGCCTGACGATATTCAGCGCCAGCGACGGCATGTGGCGAGGCGGGCTGTCCGGCCCACGCTCGATCTACCTGCACGCTGACCGGCCACTCATCAGTGAAAACGCTACCAGCACTTTACTGCATGAAATCATCCATGTGGCCACCGGACTCAACGGCGCCAAAGGCGCGGACTGGATCGTAGAGGGCTTTGCCGAGTACTACAGCCTCGAACTGTTGCGGCGCAGCGGCACGATCAGCAAAAAGAGATTCGAGGACGCTATCGACAGCCTGCGGAAAAGCGGTCGCGCGGTCCGCGACTTGTGCGGCGGCCAGTCGACCTATGTCAGGACGGCACACGCCGTCGCTGTTCTGTACGAGCTGGACCAGGAGCTGCACGACGGCAGCTCCGGCCGGCTGGGCCTGGATGCATTGCTTGGCGAGCTGATCCGGAAGGAGACTGCTGTCAGTCTCAGCATGCTCCGCCGGGAAGCCGCGGAACTCCTTAACGAACCCTCTGAATCACTCAGCGCCCGCAATCTGCCGGGCTGCAAATAGCGACACGATCACCAGCCTATGGACAGGCAACGCGATCTGGAACTGGTACTGCAATCGCGCACCCCGCTGGTTGTTATAGAGACCCGCGATGAAGCCCGCATGCTCGACCTGCTGCGCGGTGTCACGTTCAGTCGCTCAACCAATGACTATACCCCGCTGTTTCGCTGGACCGTAACTGATGGCCTGCAACGCCTTGACATATCCCTCGAACCGCAGCTGCACAACTCGGAACCGACGGAAGTATTGCGTCATATTCGCGCGGTGACGAAACCGGGCATGTACGTACTGCTGGACTTCCATCATTACCTGGAAGAGCCCGTCAACATTCGACTGCTGAAGGATATCTGCATTCGTTTCAGTGAGGTACCGAGGCAGATCGTGCTGATCAGTCACGCCGTTAAAGTGCCGTCTGAGCTTGACAGCTTTACCGCCCGGTTCGACATGGCCCTGCCCGTGGAAGCCGAACGCGAAAAAATCATCAAGCGGATTGCATCCGAATACGTCGAGAAGAACCCGGGACGGAAAGTCCAGTACGACCCGAAAGCGTTCCGGATGCTCGTCACGAATCTTGCCGGCTTGACCGACAGCGATACCGAGCGGCTTGCACGCAACGCAATTTTCGTAGACGGCGCAATCACGAAAAGTGACCTGCCGGATGTCATGCAAGCCAAGTACGAACTGCTGAATCGCGGCGGTATTCTCCAGTTCGAGTATGAAACACGGCAATTCAGTGATGTCGGCGGCGTGGACCGTCTCAGGGAATGGCTACTGCGTCGCAAGCCGGCGTTTCAGGACAGTGCGTCCGTGCCTCATCTGGACATGCCAAAGGGACTGCTGCTTATCGGTGTGCAGGGATGTGGCAAGAGCCTGACGGCGCGTGCAACGGCGGGCATACTGAATGCACCGTTGCTGCGACTCGACTTCGGCACCCTGTTCAACAAGTTTCACGGTGAGACCGAGCGCAACCTGCGTGAATCGCTGGCAACGGCCGATGTCATGGCGCCGTGCGTGCTGTGGATTGATGAAATTGAAAAGGGGCTGGCGGGCCGCGGCGGTGAGACGGGTACCACGCAAAGAGTACTCGGCACCTTCCTGACGTGGATGGCCGAGCGAAAGACACAGGTGTTCGTCGTGGCAACCGCCAACGACGTCAGCGCCCTGCCGCCCGAACTGATCAGGAAGGGCCGTTTCGACGAGATATTCTTTGTCGACCTGCCGGACCAGGACGTGCGCCGGACGATATTCGGCATCCATCTCCGTCAGCGCCGGCAACCGGCGGGTGACATCGATCTGGATACGATTGCCGCCGCCAGTGAAGGTTTTTCCGGCGCCGAAATCGAGCAGGCCATTGTCTCCGCCCTGTACACCGCCCATGCCCGCCAGACGCAACTGACGACGGCGCTGCTGCTCGAGGAAATCCGTGGCACGCAGCCGTTGTCCGTCGTAATGGACGAGAAGATCGGTGCGCTCCGGCAGTGGGCCAACGGCCGCACCGTCCCTTGCGCGTAGCCGTCCGGCCAGGCCCCGTAATTGACATAACCCTGCCGGCGGCCCCCTGGCTGAAATAGCTGAAGTTCCTGCTAGAATCCAGACTACGGCCCCAACAGAAGAACAAGAATATGGACAGCCAGGTTTCCAACATAGACGACGATCCCACCGAGGAACTGGAGGCGCTCACCGACACGCCTGTGCACGGAGCACGCACCGGCACGGCCCGGGAATCGGATGAGCATACGTCCAACTTTGACGACGTCGATGACGTTGACGACATTCCGGTGTCGCGGTTGCGTACGGATCTCCGCGCCCGCAATGACAGCATCATCGAGTTGCAGTACCTCGTCGAGCAACTTCGCTCGCGGTCGACCGGCCTCGACAAGGAGCTCAAGGCTCGCGAGGAACTGACAGACCACCTGCAATCGGAACTCGGAGAGCTAAAGCTCGAACTCGAGGCACGCGCACCGGACACCGCGGCGTATGACGAGGATATCGCCTCATTGCGGAAACAGCTGGCGCAACAAGCCCTGGAATTCGATGCGCTGACCGCCGAACTGGCCGAGGCGCGGGCTGAAACGGTTACCAGCGCCGCCCGTTTCGAAGCACTCGAGCAGCAGCACGCGACAGACACCGATGCCATCCGGATGCTGGAGGAAAACCTCGAGCAGTTTCGCGCCCGGGACGTTCCGGCGCCGGCAGATTCTGAGCCGGCCGTTCATGCGCGAAGTGAATTGAGCGACCTGCACAACCAGATCCGTCGTACCGAGAGTTATGCGGACGGTCTGCGGCGGCAGCTGCAGGATGCACGCGGCGAGGCCCAGTCGCTGGACACAGAGCGGAACCGCCTGCAGCAGGCTCTCGATAACGCTGAAGCGCAGATCCGTGACCTTTCGGTGCAGCTCGAGGACGAACGCCTGACCAAGGCGGACGTCCTGCAGCAGAAGGAGGAAATGCAACACCGCCTTGACGGCGAGATAGACCGGTTGCGCAGTGATCTCGAGTCCGCGCTTGCCGCCAATGCCGTATTGCAGGGGACAAATGACGACCTGGCGTCGAGTCTCTATGACAGCCAGTCCAAAGCACGGACACTTGAAGATCACCTGCAGACATCGGAGCAGCGATATGCCGGCGAGCTGCAGGATCTTGAGAAGCGTGATCGCCAGCAGCGGCAGAAAATTGACGAGCTAAGCGACAGGCTCGCGGCAAAGGACAGTGCCATTTCCGCGCTGCTGCATGAACTCGCCAGCAAACAGACACCGCCGGCGCAGCATGACGATACGGATCACGGCGCCCAGGAGCCGGCGGCGCGCGACGGCGTCGACCGGGATCGCTGCACGCGGTTGCTGGTCGGCACGATCGACGGCCAGAAGTTGCGATTCCCGCTGTTCAAGGATCGCCTGACAATTGGCAGGGCGGCGGACAACGATATCCAGCTCAAGACACAATGCATCAGCCGCCGGCACGCCGTGATCAACCTCGAAAAATCCGGGTGCCACATAAGCGACCGCGGCAGCCGCAATGGCATATACGTCAATGATGTGCGCGTCAAAGAGGCGCTGCTGGATCACGGCGATCGCATCGTCATCGGTACCGCGGCGCTGGTCTACCGGGAACGCACGAAACGCTGAGTCCGCCACGCCCGCATGCGATCCGGAGCGTTTTCCGTCGATTGATTTATGTCACATCGGGGTTAACCGAGCGTGGTCGATCGGCCTGCGGTGCAGTCGAAGTGTGAGGATACGCACGCTCTTTTCTGCGGCGTTCGGGTACTGTCAAGGCTCAATCAACCACCGCCACCCGATCATGAACCTGCTCCCCGGCACAGCTCTCAAGTCACGCGAACTTTTCAGTACGCGTACGCTGCTGAACAAGGCCGGCAACCTGGCGATGCGAAAGGTCTGGTTGCCGCGGCTGTTATACGATGCCCTCCCGTATTTTTACCTGACAGCCGGTTTTACCGCGCTCTTCGCGACGCTCTACATCAGCGAGTGGTTCTGGGTCCTGCCCCATTACCTGTTGTTTGCTGTCGCCTGCCTGCACCTCGCCTACGTGGTATCCGGACGACGCAATCGCATTGATACGGCCAACCTCGATTCGCCGTTTGATTCGCCGGATCGCTGACGGCCCCGCTTGACCTGTCGGCCCTCCTGAGGAACGATGGCGGTTCCTCTACAGCTACAAGCCGGCCACTATGTCCACAGCCCCATCTGCCGCAAAGGCGCGACTCAAACGCGAGCTGGCACTGTTCCTGATACTTATGCTGTTCGGCATCCTGCTGCTGCCGATTGCGATCTATTTTGTCGGTGATGCCATTTTCGGCGACTACGCTGGCGCCGGTTTCAGTGACTTCTATTCGACGCTGCACGAGGCGTTGCGCGGCGGTGAGCTGATGGTGTGGTACCTGGTATTGTCACCGTACGTGATTTTGCAGCTGTTGCGCCTCACTCTTTACGGTTTTCGCCGCGACCGGCCGGCACCGGCCCGCCGGAATACGTCCAGCGCCTGAATCCGCCCGCATCGTGGGGTAGCGTCTTCCACCCTCGGGATTGTGTGACAAAGTTCACATTTTTCACTTTTTATACAATCGTTTAGGATGGATTTAATAGTAATTATGTAAGCTTTCTTGCATGCTCTTCCTGTGTCAGACGTATTATTTCATCGAGCAACAGGCGGTTAGCGGCGATTCAATTGATCATGCTGGAACAACTCAAAAACTGGCTCTTTCCCGGCAGAACGAAAGCGGATGAAAAATTCAGGCCGCCGCCGGTACGCGTCCGCCCGCCGGTGCAGCGCGCACAGCGCCCTGCCGGCAAAAAGACAACCCCCGACCTGACTTTCCAGGCAGATATCGGTGGCCGGATTGAAGACGCAGGTCCGGGCAAGAATGTGCTGATTCGCAGCAAGTACGTTCGCGAAGATACCGGCACGCACGAAGTTCTGAAGATAGTCGATGAATCGCTGCTGGATGACGAACAGGATGGCGGCATCGATCCTTACAATACAGGGCGCTTCGACCGCTCCAAGAGCTGGACAAACCGCAGCAAATAATCCGCGCGTATCCGCAGGGTACCGCCGCCATTGACGGTGCGCGGGACCGCGGGTAGTCTGCCTGCCCTCTCGACACACTGCGGGGCCCGCGCATGAGCATGCGTGTTTCATTCGAGCTGGAAGACAGCGACCTCAAGCATTTCCAGCTGATCATGAAAGAAGCGCGCAAGGCTGCCGCCAATATCAGCGCCGAAGATATCGTCGCCGCCGCACGCACTCTGCTGCAGCGGGTCGAGGCGGTCAAGGTGCCCGATTTCATCAAGGAACGCCTGCAGCGGCTCGAAATCATGATCGAGATGCTGGACGACCATGAATGGCGCCTGCCGGCGAAGGATGCCTCCAGGGTCCTGAACGCGCTGGCCTATTTCAGCGAGCCGGAAGACCTGATTCCCGATCATATTCCGGGCCTCGGCTTTCTCGACGATGCGATCATGATCGAACTCGTCACGCGGGAGCTCCGCCCCGAGATCGATGCGTACCATGATTTCTGCGAGTACCGCCGGCAGATGGCCCCGCGTGCCGGCGTCAAGGCCAAGACAACGGACCTGAGCCGCGAGGACTGGCTCAAGGAACGGCGCAGCCAGCTCCAGTCCCGAATGCGCCGCCGCCGCAAAAATGCTGCAGACTCCGGCAAGAAATCACCGCTGCGCCTGCTTTAGCCCGGATTATTCATGAACGTTTGAATTCGGTGGTAGGCGAAGGCGCACCCCGGGGATGGCTTTTCAGGGACGCTGTGAATACGTCCCTGTACGCTCTGTGCCGGACGTCCCTGTCCGGCACAGCCCTGAAAAGCCATCCCCGGGGCACACCTCCGCCCCGATCAATGTGCCGTTCATGAATAATCCGACATTGTGCCGACGGAACCTTCCGAAGTACGTAGCAGCCACAGAGGAGCACCGGTACCCCCTGTGGGGAGGTCTTTGGGGGAAATAAAGCGGACCGAAGGGAGCCATTCCCCCAAAGACCTCCCCGCAGGGGGTATCGGTGCGGCGGGCGCGGTCCCCGTATGGCCAGTAGTAGTACCCGGCCAGCATCAACCCAACCCACATGGCGGCCTGGGCGGCGAACCGTGCCGGGTGGGTCATCAGCATCCAATAGAAACTCACAGCCGAGATCGCGGTCATACCGAGGAAGATGGCAAAACTGACGAGCAAGCCGCGGAATTCGTGTTGCAGGCGGGGATAATCGTCCCCGAGGATCAGGAAAATGATCAACACGGCGCCGAGGCTGAGCATGACGGAAAAGCAGGAGCCCAGTGCGACACCGGTTATGACGGTTAACGGGCGCATGCAGGGTCGTTAAGTTGCTGTAGTTTTGCCATATTACGAATAAAGTGCGGGTTGTACTCTTGATCAGGACGCGTGCGGCATCTAGCCTAGCTTGCCTGAACCTACTTCAGAATTACCAGCGCCACCAACGGAGAAAGCCTTGATGTATCGAGTAACAGGCATCCATGCACGAATTGCCGCGGCGATTTTCGTCTTCGGCACGCTGCCAATGATTGCGGCGGCTGCAGCCGGCGACAACGATACAATACTGGCTCCGGAACCGCGACACGAAAAGATCGGCCAGATGGTCACGGAGTTCGTCCAGAAGTCCCACTACCGGCACGCCGCTGTCGATGACGAGCTCTCGGAGCTGGTCCTCGATCGGTACATCAAGGCACTGGATGGCAACCGCGTCTACTTCCTCGACTCCGATGTATCGGCTTTTGAAAAATACAACACCCGCATCGATGACATGATGCGATCCGAACCACTCGACCCGATGTTTGAAATGTTCGAGGTCTACCGGACACGGGCGCGTGACCGGTTGAACTACGCCCTGCAATTAATCGAAACAGAGCCGGATTTTTCAGTCAACGAAGAGTACCGTTTTGATCGCGAAGAGGCCCCGTGGGCTAAATCGCTGACGGAACTCGACGAACTCTGGCGCAAGCGTGTCAAGAATGACGCGTTGAATTTGCGCCTGACCGACAAGGAATGGCCGGAAATCCAGGAGATACTCGAGAAGCGTTATTCACAGTTCTTGAAACGCCTTGACCAGGTCAAGATCGACGACGTGTTTGAGACGTTCATGAATGCGTTTTCCCATACGCTGGATCCGCATTCGAATTACCCGTCCCCCCGCAATTCCGAGGAATACCGGATCCAGATGAGCCTGTCCTATTTCGGGATCGGGGCATCGTTGCAAACCGAAGACGACTACGTTGTGGTCATCGACGTCATTCCCGGCGGTCCGGCCGCTATAGACGGCGAGCTGCAACCCAAGGACCGCATAACCGCCGTCGCCCAGGGCGAGGACGGCGAGATGGTGGATGTCATCGGCTGGCGTCTGGACGACGTCGTACAGCTGATTCGCGGCCCCGCCGAAACCGTCGTGCGGCTGCAAATCACGCCGGCCGGCGCGCTTCCGGGCGGGTCGGAAAAGGAGATCCAGTTGGTCCGGAACCAGGTCAAGCTGGAAGAGCAGGCTGCGAAAAGCGAGATAATTACGGTGCCGCGCGATGGGCGCGACTGGTCTGTCGGTGTTATCGCGGTGCCAAGTTTCTACCGCGATTATCAGGCTTTAAGCAACGGCGACAAGGATTACACGAGCACCACCAAGGACGTCAAACGGCTGATCGGCGAGCTCGAGGAGCAGGGTATCGACGGCATCATCATCGACCTGCGCAACAATGGCGGTGGCCACCTGACGGAAGCAACGGCGTTGTCGGGCCTGTTTATCGACAACGGGACCCGTTGTGCAGCTGCGTAATTCCAACGGCCGCATCAGCCGTCTCGACGATCCGGACCCCGTGCCGCGAGTTGCCTATAACGGCCCGTTGGCCGTGCTTGTCAATCGCTACAGTGCATCGGCCTCTGAAATTTTTGCCGCCGCTATCCAGGATTACAAGCGAGGCATCATCATCGGCCAGCAGACCTTTGGTAAAGGCACTGTGCAGAATCTCTACTCGCTCGACCAGTACGTGCGTAGTAACGAGGATGAGGGCCTTGGCCAGCTGACACTGACCATCGGCAAGTACTACCGCGTTACCGGCGAAAGCACGCAGCACCGTGGCGTGGACCCGGATATCGCCCTGCCCTCACCGATCGACGCGGAACTGGTCGGGAAAGCGTGCGCGACAGCGCGTTGCCGTGGGATACGATCAGGACGACCCGGTTCCGTGCCGGCGAGCCGCTCGACACTACGATTGCAACGTTGTCCAGCAGCTACCTTGAACGCAGCCAGTCGGATCCGGACGTGCAGTACCTGATGGACGGCATCCAGGACGTCGAAGAGGCCCGCGCCCGGACCACGGTTACGCTGAGCCTCGAAAAGCGGCGCGAAGAGCGGGAGGAGAATCTGGACCGTCGCCTGAAGCGCGAGAACGCGCGGCGCGCGGCCCTCGGCCTCGAGCCGGTCGCCACCAACGAGGAACTGGAGAAACTCGAGGGGCCCGACGTCCAGCTTGACCAGGCCGCCGCAATTGTTACAGACTTGGCCGAGATGAGGCAGGTCAAGTCCCAGCCAACGCATACAGCGCGGGTGCGGCCGGAACAGGACGACTGACGGCCGTAAAACAAGCAGCGCTTGCGCGGTAACGGTCAGCTGTTATACTGATCTACAACACCAATCTAGCCGATTCTGCCCGCCAGGAGATCGCCATGGAGCTGCCGTACAGATATTCAGGGACTGCCGGATCGCGCATCCTCGGTACGGCGCTCGCCGGAGCAGCCTTTGTAACGCTCTGCTTCGGCCCTCAGACGGCGACAGCGGCGGCCAGCGCCATCCACAACGACGATCGTATCGTGGCCGAACTGCGCAGCCTGGAAGTCGAGGCGGAGTCGTTGTCGCTCGATATGACCGACCCGGCGGCGAACGATGACCAGGACGATCTCGACACGCCACTTGAGAACGACCCGGTTGCGCCGGTTCTGCGGCTGACGCCGAGGGTTGCCACGATATTGCGCGAAGTGTTCGGTCCGGACGTACTAGCCACGCCGGAAACAGACGCAACCGCTGATGACACCGGTCAAGACAGCGAGACGCTGGAGAAAACCTCACCCCTCGCCAGTGAAACAGCTCCCGCCGCGACTTCACCGGATCTTGCTGGTGCCAGAAGCAATTTCTCACGTCTACCGACTCGGTTCCACCGTCGCGCACGATCGCCTAGTCCGCACTGACTATCTGAGCGCGTGGAGTAGCAGGACGGCCGCTGTCAGCGGCTCAGGATTTTGGCGATCGCCCAGTAATTGTCGCCCAGAATATTTGCCTTGCCCTCGGTGATCTGGCCATTGCTGTCAATCTCAAAGAGTGTTGTCACACTGGTTGCAACCGGCACAGCGTCGTCATCGCCCCGAAACTTTGCGCGTTCTCCAATGAGCTTGGCACGTTGTTGCAAAACACCGGCAACGTCCGTGCTTCTTTCCATCGCCTCGACCCGTTTCTGCACGCGTGCCAGCAGGTGGTCGCAGTCCGACCGGGACCCGTAGTTGATCGCGCCGACACTCTTGTCGCTGGCCTCTTTCGCCATGGCCGCAAACTCGTCGTCGGAAAAATGAATAAATAGCTGCTGGGCGTACGCGAGGATCAAGAAGTTGATGGACCGTTTCGTCGCGATATCGAGACCCTGATTCTCGGGCGGCTTGCGGCGCCTTATTTCGTCCAGATTCTGCTGCAGTTCGGCCTCGACCACTTCGGCACTGGCAATTTGCTCGCGCAAGCCATCAAGAATTGCCGTGATCGAGCGCTTGCGGAAGATTTTCAGGAAGCCGCTCATCGCAACCATGCGGTCACGCTCTGATTCCAGTTTGTTCTGCAGCGCCGTAACAGTGGCGCGTTGTTCCACCTGCTTGCGCTCGAGCACGCGGGCTTCTTGCGTTCGCTCCTCGTTCCAGCGCACGAGCAGGCTGTTGTGTTGTTTCTGTTCCCGCTGCTGCTTGAGCTGCTCCGCGAATTTCTCAAGCTTTCGTTCACAGCGCAGCGCGAGCCCGCGTAACTGGTAGAAAACAATGACATTGCTGGCCCATTTCGGGTCCAGCAGCAGGCCCTCCAGGTGATCCAGTTTTTGCTGCATCCGGGCGGTCGCGCCTTCCTGCTGCTTGATCAGGTCCTTGAGGCGGTACTGTTCCTTACGCATGCCCGCGAACTCTTTCTTGAGCTCGGCGCGGTTCCAGTACAGATGCAGCAGCTTATCGCTGTCCGGCGATTTTTCCGTGCTGTTGCGAAATAAGGCGGTCAGTGCCGACAACGGTAGTCCCTTTTACATAATCCGGCTAGCGGGATACGTGCCCCGTTTTTCCAACCGTGGATCATGACGGCTGGAACCGCGGGAATCCTTGATTCGCGGCACAGTTTTACGTCAAGTCGGTGGGCACTGCCCAAAAGTGTGACCGGGCAGACGGCGCTGAGAGCCGCCCGCCGCACCGATACCCCCTGCCGGGAGCCCTTTGAAGGAATGGCTCCCTTAGGTCCGCTTTATTTACATCAAAGGGCTCCCGGCCGGGGGTACCGGCGCTCCTCAATGCTCATCGGATACTGCGGTGAATGCCGATGGCACGGACTACCGCTCGAGGATCAGGTGCCCCTGGTCCATCAGGTATTCGAGCCACTTGTTCAGGACGACATTGCGACGCCAGCGATTGCCAAGCTCTTCCTTGTGCTGCCGCACGAGCCGCCGCAACGTGGCATGTCGATGTGACCGGCCCAGGTTCATTGACTCGGCGAGGCGGCCGTCGAAATAGACCCGTATTTTCATATCGGGATCCGCTATGCGCTCGCCGCTGTCGTAGAAAAAATACGTCAGGGACAACGTCAGCGTGTACCGGCTGCGATCAAGAATTTCGAGGTGCAGATCGCAATCGCCCGCAACCGTGGAACGGTAATAGCCATCGAGCCGCTCGAGTTCCGGAATCAACAGCTGCAGCCGCGCATAGTTGCTTTCGTAAAGCGACATCAGACCCACAAAGCTGCGGGGCTTCGCAATGGTCTGAGGAACAAGTTCATGGTCGAAAAACATGCAGCCAATATAGCACAGCAATTCGTTTGCAAAACTGACGAATCGGTTCCAGAATGGCAATAAAGAGGCGGTGCGTTTACGGGCGGACGCGACGCTCAACGCCTGTCGCGTCGAGTATTCTGCTGCTGATTTCCTCGATGGAAAATTCGGTGGTGTCGACGTACGGTATACCGTGCCGCTTGAATATTTTTTCTGCCTCGCGCACCTCGAAACTCACCTGCTGCGCGGTTGAATAACGGCCAAGCGCCCTGCGCTCTTTGCGCACTTGCTGCAGGCGCATCGGCGCAATTGTCAGGCCATACAGTTTGTGCTTTTGCTTCAACAGTATGTCGGGCAGTTCGCCGCGGTCGAATTCCTCATCCGTCAGCGGAAAATTCGCGGCATAAACCCCGTATTGCAGTGCAAGGTACAGGCAGGTTGGCGTCTTGCCGGACCGCGACACACCAATCAGTATCACATCAGCCTTGTCATAGTTGCGCGAGATACCGCCATCATCGTTGGCAAGCGCAAAATTCGTGGCCTCTATACGTTTCATATAGCCTTCGATATTGCTCATGCCGTGCGCGCGGCCTGCCAGGTGTGTCGCCTTCTGCGCCAGCTCCGATTCGAGCGGCTCGAGGAAAACGTCAAAGATATCGAGGTGCAGGCCGTTGCATTCCTTGATGACTTCCCGGAACTCATCCTGCACCATTGTGGAGAATACAATGGGCTTTGCGGCGCTGGATTCAGCGGCCGCATTGATCTTGCGCACTGCGTCGCGCGCCTTGTCAATATTATCGATAAATGGCAAAGTCACTTGCCGAAATTTCTGGCCGTCAAACTGTGTCAGAAGGCTGTGCCCAAGGGTTTCCGCGGTCACGCCGGTCTGGTCGGACAGGAAGAAAACAGCTCGTTCACTCATAGGTTCGTTACCCCAAATTGCGCTAACAGCGGCCTTAGCCCGGCCCAGGGTGCGCCCTGAACATCAATCACCGACTGAATCACCCACTGAATCACAGATTGTCCACGTTCACACGACTAACACAAGGGAGCTGCTAGTGGAGCCGTACGTCATCAAGCTGGACCAGCTTGGCATGGAGCATGTTGAAAGCGTCGGCGGTAAAAACGCCTCACTCGGCGAAATGATCAGCAACCTGAGCGAGCTCGGAGTCTCGGTCCCTGGCGGATTTGCAACCACAGCCGCAGCTTTTCGCGATTTCCTGGCCCACGAAGGCCTCGACCAGCGTATCGGAGACCTCCTGCAATCGCTTGATGTCGACGACATTGATGCACTGACTGACGCCGGCCGGAGGATCCGCGCCTGGATAATTGAAACACCGTTGCCGGATCGCCTGAGCCAGGCCATAGACGCAGCCTGGGACGAAATGACGGCGGGCCAGGACATCGCGGTGGCCGTCCGTTCGTCGGCCACCGCCGAGGATCTGCCGGATGCCTCCTTTGCCGGCCAGCAGGAAACCTTCCTGAACGTGCGCGGCCGCGACCATTTGTTCGACGCCATTCACCAGGTGTTTGCATCACTGTTCAATGACCGTGCTATTTCCTACCGCGTGCACCAGGGGTTCGATCACCGGCTGGTAGCGTTGTCAGCGGGCGTTCAGCACATGGTGCGCAGCGACCTGGGTGCGGCGGGTGTCATGTTCACGCTCGATACAGAATCCGGGTTTCGCGATGCGGTGTTCATTACCGCATCCTATGGTCTGGGCGAGACCGTCGTACAGGGCGCCGTGAATCCCGACGAATTCTATGTCTACAAGCCGGCACTGGCTGCGGGGAAATTCCCGATACTCCGGAAAAACCTGGGCAGCAAAGCCATTAAGATGATTTACAGCGATGAACTTGAGCCCGGCAAGACCGTTGCAACGGTCGACGTCGACGAAATGGATTCGCGCCGGTTCTCGCTGACCAACGATGAAATTCTCGAACTGGCCCGTTCGGCTGTAACCATTGAGCAACATTACGGCCGGCCGATGGACATTGAATGGGGAAAGGACGGCGAGGACGGAAAACTCTATATCCTGCAAGCCCGCCCCGAGACAGTGCAAAGCCGCAGCGGCAACACGATTCAACGCTACCAGCTGCACGGCGCCTCACGCATCCTCAGTACCGGCCGCAGCATTGGCCAGAAGATTGGCTCTGGCAAAGCGCGAATCATTCGTGATGCCAGCGAAATGAACCGCGTGCAACCGGGTGATGTCCTGGTTTCCGACATGACGGACCCGGACTGGGAGCCAGTCATGAAACGTGCGGCGGCAATCGTCACCAATCGTGGCGGCCGTACCTGTCACGCGGCGATTATCGCTCGCGAACTGGGCATCCCCGCCGTAGTGGGCTGCGGCGACGCCACAACCGCCATTGCCGATGGCACTGCGGTAACCGTCAGTTGCGCCGAGGGCGATGAAGGATACGTCTACGAGGGCATACTCGATTTCGACGAAAGCGAGATTGTTCTCGATGATCTGCCCGATATTCCCGTCAAGCTGATGATGAATGTCGGCAATCCGGACCGGGCCTTCAATTTTGCCACTATACCGAACCATGGCGTCGGCCTCGCGCGTTTGGAATTCATTATCAATCGCATGATCGGCGTCCATCCCAATGCATTGCTTGATTACGATTCGCTCGATGCCGACGTCAGAGCGGCAGTAGACGAACAGATTGCCGGCTACGCCGATCCTGAAACATTTTTTGTCGACAAACTGGCCGAGGGCATCAGTACGATTGCCGCCGCATTCGCACCGGAGCCCGTAATCGTCCGCACGTCCGACTTCAAGTCGAATGAATACGCAAACCTGATTGGCGGCGAGGCGTACGAACCCAGGGAAGAGAACCCGATGCTCGGCTTCCGCGGCGCCGGACGCTATGTCGCCGAGAGCTTCCGGCCGTGCTTCGATATGGAGTGCCGCGCACTATTGAAGGTCCGCAATGAAATGGGACTGACGAACGTGCAGATCATGATTCCGTTCGTGCGCACCGTGAACCAGGCGAAGCAGGTGATCGACATCCTGGCCGGTGCTGGTCTCAAGCGGGGCGAAAACGGATTGCGCATCATCATGATGTCGGAACTGCCGACCAATGCCCTGCTCGCGGACCAGTACCTCGAATATTTCGATGGCATGTCGATCGGTTCCAATGACATGACGCAGTTGACACTCGGCCTGGACCGCGATTCCGCCCTGGTTGCCGACGTATTCGACGAACGCGACGACGCCGTCAAGGCGATGCTATCCATGACGATCAAAGCCTGCCGTGCAAAGGGAAAGTACGTCGGCATCTGCGGTCAGGGCCCTTCCGACCACCCTGACCTAGCGATGTGGTTGCTGAACGAAGGCATCGAGAGCATGTCACTCAACCCGGACAGCGTCATCGAAACGTGGATGATGCTTGCGGGTAAATCTGTCTGAGTCGACTTAGCTTCAATCGCACTTGCGTCAGGTCCGCAGGGGGTACCGGTGCTCCTCAGAGTCCGCTGATCAAGTAAGCTCTATTGGGCATAGCCGGGATTCCGGCTAGAAGCGTTCGTACCGGGAGCCGCGCTGCCAGCGTATGCGGGGCAGGAAGATGCCGAGCAACATGCCGGCGAACAGAACCGATGCACCGGCGATGAACCAGTTGCGGTTGCGCTTGCCGCTCAGTTCCTCGTTCTCCTGTTCCAGTGTACTGACGTTGATTTCCGCATTGGTCAGCTGCTGTTGCAGCTGGCGATTCTGTTCATCGATCGCCAGCACGTCCGCCGCGGTGCGGCGGATTTCATCGAGCTCTTTCTGAAGTGCTTCTTTTTCACGCTCGAGCGCGGCCACACGTTGGGTTGCCTGCTGATGCTGTCCGCGTATCGCGGCAAGCTGTTGTGACATGCTGGAGCCTTCCGCGCTCGCCTCTGTGAGCTGGCTCGTCAGCGCTTCCAGCTGCTGCCTCGCGGCTGGTTCCGACATCAGGTAGCGGGTGATGACCCAGCCTTCAGTCCCGCCGGCTGTACGTACACGCGAGTAACCGGTCTCCGGATCCCGTTCAAGCACCTCGACCTGCGAGCCGCTGGTCAGCATCAACTGTATTGCGTTGTTGGTAGTCGGTCCTGTTCGAACCATCACTTCGAACTGGTCGCTGATCCACGCCGGCGCCGCATTGGCCTGCGGCAGCGCAACCAGGGCCAGAACCAGCAATCCGGCTGCCTGCAGTAGTCGTCTCATCGTATCCGATCCGTTTGCCCAAACGCACAACGCGTAACTATAAGGTAATGTCGAACGAGTTGAAATGGACCATTGCAACGATGGCCTTACGCCCACAGTGTCGCAATTTTGCGCCACACGGCAATGAAGTTGTTTGCCGGCATGGCGATAAGGCCGCTACGCTCCATGCCCGCATTCTGCGCCAGATTATCCAGCCATTCGATATCGCGGATGCCCATGCCCTGGCCGCGGCTTCGCAACGTTGCATCGAATGCCGCGTTGCTGTCACTGGTGAAGTCGCCGTTCAGCCGGAACGGGCCGTACTGGCAAAACCGGCCGTCCTCGGGCAGCAGTCGCCCGACGAGCGCGATCATGGCCTGGACGGCATCTGTATCCATGATATGCGCCGTATTGGCGGAGAACACCGCATCGTGTTCGCCGTCCGGGTCCGGGTCCGTCCGGCCACGTCGAGTGCAACGGGATCGCGCAGATTGGCCAGGTCCGCTGCCGCGCACCACGCGCAAATGCCGGCATGATTGTCCGCGACGTCACTCGTCTGCCACGTCAGGTGCGTCAAATGCCCGGCCAGGTACGCGGCATGTTGCCCGGTACCGGAACCGATCTCGAGGACGCTGCTACGGTCCGCGAACTCGTCGCGCAATACTTCAAGGATCGGGTCGCGGTTGCGCGATGTTGCCGGTGCATCGGGACATTCCGCTTTCATAAATGCAGCTGTGCTTCCTTGCCAAGCAATGTCTCGCGGTAATACTGGAGCTCCGCGATGGAATCGCGAATGTCACTCAACGCCCGGTGTGACGACTCTTTTGTGAAACCGCCGGCGACTCCAGGAGCCCACATCTGCGCGAGAATCTTTAGCGTCGTCACATCGAGATTTCGGTAGTGAAAGTAGGCTTCGAGCTCTGGCATCTGGCGAGCCAGAAAACGCCGGTCCTGGCAAATGCTGTTGCCGCACATCGGCGACGTGTTGGGCGGCACGTGCTGCGCGAGGAATTCGAGTGTCACCTGCTCCGCTTCGGCGATAGTGACATTGCTTGCCAGCACGCGCTCCGTCAGCCCGGACGAACCGTGATGGCGGGTATTCCATTCGTCCATCGCGTCCATGATGTCCGCCGGCTGCCGGATCGCTATTTCCGGTCCTGTGGCAATCTCGTTCAGGTTGCTGTCTGTCACGATCGTAGCGATCTCGATGATCTGGTCGCTGTCCGTATCGAGACCGGTCATCTCGAGGTCAATCCAGATCAGGTTTCCGGTGCCGGCCTCTTCCACGCTCATTCCCACCTCGCCGCTCCAGGTCATGCCAACAGTCAGCTAGTGTAACAGCCGCAGATGGTGCAGCGGCAGTCGGCGCGCGGCATACTTCGCTCCCATGACAAACCCCTCCAGTGACAAAGCTGTCGTGATCGCCGCTTACGGGCGCCGCGTGACGTTGCTGCTCGACGATGGCCGCAATGTCAGTGCGCGGATACGCGGACGCAAGCTGCAGGCTGTCTGCGGAGACCGCGTACTGGCCACGCCTATTCCCGATGAACCGGACTGGCTGATAGAGGCCATAGAGCCGCGCGACAACGAACTCACGCGACCCAACATGCGCGGCAAGATCGAAATCCTGGCATCGAATCGGTAAGCTTGCTCGCGGCCGTAAGCGCCGACCCGCCGCAGCCTGACTGGTACATCATCGATCGTTACCTGTGCGCGGCCGAACTCATGCGGATCGACGCGATCGTCGTATTCAACAAGGCGGACGACGGCAGGATGCCGGATGCCTACCGCGATGAACTGGAAAATTATCAGCGCATCGGTTACACGGCAATCACCTGCAGCGCAGTCAGCGGCGCAAGAATGGATGAGCTCGCCGCGGCACTCAGTACCGGCACGTCAATCATTACCGGGCAATCCGGCGTCGGCAAGTCAACACTGATCAACGCCCTGACCGGCAGTAAACAACGGACGGCCGACGTTTCAACCAGCAGCGGCGAAGGCCGGCACACAACTGTAACCGCTGTGATGCTGCCACTGCCCAACGGCGGATCCGTCATCGATTCCCCGGGTGTGCGCGACTACGCACCGGCGATCGACACCCCGGCCGATGTCGAACACGGCTTTCGCGAAATCCGGGAGACCGGCTTGCAATGCCGCTTCAGCGATTGCCGCCACCGGCACGAACCCGGCTGTGCGGTCAAAGCGGCGGTCTTTGACAACAAGATCAGCGAGCGGCGCTACGAGAGTTTCCGGCGCATGCTCGGCATGACGGAAAAACACGAGCAAAGCCGCTACTAACCCGGCGGCCAGTCCACGCGGGCGCCCCCCCAGCACATGGAGGTGCACATGGAAGACACTCTGCCCGGCCCCCTCATTACAGTTCATGACGACCCGGTAACCGTCGTCCGCGATGCCGTCCTTCTGTGCAACCTCGGCGGCCGCAAGGAACAGCGCCCCCATGGTGTCGACGTCGTCTTCGGTCAGGTCGTTGATCGTCGCGACATGCTTGCGCGGGATGATCAGTACGTGTGTCGGCGCCTGGGGATTGATGTCCCGGAATGCAATGAGCCTGTCATTCTCCAGGACGATATCGGCGTCAATATCGCCGCTGACGATTTGGCAGAAAAGACAGTCTTTGTCGGTCATAAACCTGCTCCAGTTATCGCGAGGCCGCGCCAGCCCTGATCCGAACTAATCTATGACACGGCGGCCAAAAAATGCATGCGACAGCGTACCACCATCAACGTATTCGAGCTCGCCGCCAAGTGGTATGCCATGTGCGATCCGGCTGGCGGAGATGCCGTACCGCGCCGCCATCGTGGCGAGGTAATGCGACGTCGCATCGCCCTCGACCGTGGGATTCGTGGCAACGATGAGTTCCCTGACTTCGTCGGCGGCAAGCAAGGATTCCAGTGCATCGAGGCCAAGTTCGCCGGGACCGATGCCATCAAGTGGTGACAGGTGTCCCATCAGGACGAAGTACAGCCCCCGGTAACCGGTTGCATCCTCCACGGCCATGACGTCGGCAGGTGATTCAACGACGCACAGCAGCGCGCGATCACGTCCGCTTGCCGAACAAATGTTGCAAAGGTCGTGCTCGGTAAACATGCGGCAACGGCTGCAGTGCCCGATGCTGGCCACGGCATCGCTCAGTGCCGCCGCGAGTTTGCTGGCACCATCACGGTCCCGTTCGAGCAGGTGAAAGGCGATGCGCTGCGCGGATTTGCGCCCGACGCCCGGCATGCAGCACAGCGCCTCGATGAGGCGCACCAGCAAGGGTGAGTAAGCCAAGCCGCGTAACTCGCTAGAACGGCAGTTTCATGCCCGGCGGCAGATTCATGCCGGACGCCATGCCCGAAAACTTCTCCTGCACAGTCTCTTCGACGCGCCGGACGGCATCATTGAATGCAGCGATGATGAGGTCTTCCAGCATGTCCTTGTCGTCACCCAGCAGGGAACTGTCGGTGTCGAGGCCCTGCTGCTTCGTGACGGCAGGTCATCGTGATCTTGACCATGCCGGCGCCGGATTCACCCATTACCGTCAGGCGCGCCATTTCCTCCTGGGCTTTCTGCATGTCGGCCTGCATCTTTTGCGCCTGCTTCATCAGCTGGCCAATTCCACCTTTCATCGATCACTCCTGATGTTCTGCGAACTGCCTTTGACCACTTCCACTGAGTCCGCGTTCAATGTTGCGCCGAACATATCCTTCAGGGCGCGGACATTGGGATCTGACTCCAGCGACTCGCGCGCGGCCGCGACTTTTTCATCCGCCTTCCGTGCCTGCTCCTGCAGCGGTGTTTCCGTGCTTCGCCGCGCCGATAACTATCTCAACACGCAACTTCTCGCCAAAATGCTGCGACAGGGCTTTGCCAATCGCATCCTGGCGCGACCGGGTCAGCATCGTTTCCGAACGGCCGTCCAGCGACAGGTGCACGGTATCATCGTCCCGGCGCAGGAAGGCGCAATTGCTCGCCAGCAGCCGGGTCAGTCCGGACAATTCCAACTCCCCGATCAGTGCCGACCAGTCGGGCGTCTGCCACGCCGCCGTGGACGTGGCGGGCACGGACGGTGCGGCGGACGCTGGCGGCGCGGCGGGAGCCTGCGCCTGCGCGCCGCGCGCCGGTTCCGCCCGGGACGGCGTTCGCGTGCCCCCTTTTGGCGACGCCGCCGGGGCCACCGGCGCATCCGCCGGCCGGAACGCCAGCATGCGCAACAGCGTCATTTCCGCGCCGCTGCGGGGATCGGGGGCGAGGTGCAAATCGCGCCGCCCGAGCAAGGCCGTCTGGTAGAAGAGCTGAACATCTTCCGCGGACATGCGTTCGGCAAAATCCTTGAGCTGCCGCTCGTCCAGTTCGTCGTGCAGGTCGCTGGCGCCGATCATCTGGTACACGGCGATACGCTGCAGCATCCGCGCCATGTCATCCAACAGGCGACCGTAATCCGGAAACTGCTCGTCGATTGCGGCAATCGCCTGCAGCAGGCCGGCACCGTCCCCGTCGGCAAGCAATGACAGCAAGCCAGTAACGTGCTCGCGGTCGATCGTACCCAGCATTGTTGCGACGGCGGCAGACTCTACCGCCCCGCCGCAATAGGCAATGGCCTGGTCAAGCAGGCTCAGTGCATCCCGCAGGCTGCCGTCCGCGGCGCGCGCGATCATCGCCAGCGCTTCCGTGTCAGCCTGAACACTTTCCTCGCCGCAGATAAACTCCAGCCGTTCGCGGATCAGGTCGGGTGTCAGCCGTTTCAGGTTGAATTGCAGGCAGCGCGACAGCACCGTGACCGGCAGCTTCTGCGGATCGGTGGTTGCGAGCAGGAACTTGACGTGCGGCGGCGGTTCCTCGAGCGTTTTCAACAGTGCGTTAAAGGAACTCTTCGACAGCATGTGCACTTCGTCGATCAGGTAGACCTTGAAGCGGCCGCGGGCCGGCGCGTACTGCACGTTGTCCAGCAATTCCCGTGTGTCATCGACCTTGGTCTTCGACGCGGCATCGACTTCAATCAGGTCCACGAATCGTCCCTGGTCGATCTCCTGACAGGCACTGCATTCGCCGCACGGCGTTGCGGTAATGCCGTTATCGCAGTTGAGGCACTTGGCCAGGATGCGGGCAATCGTCGTCTTGCCGACGCCGCGGGTACCGGCGAACAGGTACGCATGGTGCAGGCGCTCGCTGTCCAGCGCATTGCTCAGCGCTTTGAGCACATGCTGCTGGCCGACCGTTTCGGCAAAATTCTTCGGTCGCCATTTGCGGGCGAGAACGAGATAGCTCATGCGATAATCAACCACTTGCGCCGCGCTTTGCGGCCCTTTTGAGAGAGTGGCCCGCGCCAGCACCTCCCCGGCACCCGGCTTTGCCGCTGCCGCTGCTCCCTTCCGGGCCTGACGGGGTTCACGGCTGACCGTCGCGGGGTAGCCGACGCGGACCGGGCGCGATTATCCCCTTGCGGCAATCGAGAAACAATGCGGGTTTCGGGTTGGTGAACGGCGCGCCCGGTTGCTATTCTGTGCGCCCCGCCGCCACGGGCGGGTATTCAAGGCCACCCCCGAGGAGTTGAAATGGCGCGTTTGCCGGACTTTGCAACAGTTGATCCTTTCGACGGCATGACAGGCGCCGATCCGGGCGTCGTGCAAAACCTGGTGGCCGGCGAATGGCATGCTGATACGGCGCTCCGGGACGATATTGTCGATCCGCTGAACGGTGAACTTTTTCTGAAGGTGCCCGATACCACGGACTACGGCGCCTTCATCAACGGCCTGGGAAGCTGTCCAAAAACCGGCCTGCACAACCCGTTTCACAATCCCCACCGCTACGTCGATCTCGGCCGCGTTTGCGCACGCGCCGCAGCGTTGCTGGCGGAGCCGGACATCGAAAAGTATTTCGTGCGGCTGTTGCAGCGCGTGGTCCCGAAAAGCTGGAGCCAGTGCCTCGGTGAAGTGACGGTCACGCGCGTGTTCCTCGAGAACTTTGCCGGCGACGGCGTGCGCTTTCTCGCGCGCGGTTTTTCCAACCCCGGCGATCACCGCGGCCAGGAGTCGCGCGGCTACCGCTGGCCGTACGGTCCCGTGGCGGTTGTTGCCCCGTTCAACTTCCCGCTCGAGATTCCGGCGCTGCAGGTCATGGGGGCGCTGTTCATGGGCAACCGGCCACTGGTCAAGGCCGATTCGAAAGTCAGTGTCGTATTTGAACAGTTCGTGCGACTGCTGATTCACTCCGGTTTACCGCCGACCGATCTCGACCTGATTCATTGCCGCGGCTCGCAGATGGGCAAGCTGATCGACGAGGCAAACGATCGTGATTCGCCTGGTGCAGTTCACGGGCTCGAGCACCGTCGCCGAACACCTCTCCACCGTCACGGAACGGCCGCGTGCGCCTGGAGGACGCGGGCTTCGACTGGAAGGTCATTGGTCCGGACTACGCGCCGGAATGGCTCGACTACGTCGCATGGCAGTCGGACCAGGACGCCTACAACGCGACCGGCCAGAAATGCTCGGCACAGAGCATCCTGTTCGTGCACGATAACTGGCACAAGACGCTGCTGCCGAAAATCGAGCAGCTTGCCGCGCGCCGCAACCTTGACGACCTGTCCGTGGGACCGGTGTTGAGCTGGACCACGGAGCGCATGCAGCAGCATATTGCGGCTGTTACGGCGCTGCCCGGCGCCAGATTGCTGTTCGGCGGCAAGCCGTTGACGGGACACACGATACCTGACTGCTACGGCACACTGGAGCCGACCGCCGTCGAGGTCCCGCTCGCCACGCTGACCGGCGAGCACTTCGAGCTGGTGACGACCGAGCTGTTCGGCCCGTTCCAGGTCATTGTGCGCTACGGCGACAGCGATGTGCCGGCGGTACTCGACGTCCTCGAACGCATTGACCAGCACCTGACCGCAGCCGTCGTCAGCAATGACGTCGCGTTCCAGAACCGCGTGCTGAGCGCCACGGTCAATGGCACGACGTATTGCGGCATTCGGGCGCGGACGACCGGCGCGCCGCAGAACCACTGGTTCGGGCCGTGCGGCGACCCGCGCGCCGCCGGCATCGGCACCGTTGAGGCGATCCGGCACACCTGGAGCGGGCACCGCGAAATCATTTTCGATGAGGGTCCGCTGCCGGTGGGCTGGACCGTACCGGAGCTCGCGTGACCGAGGGATCAACCCGCCACCTGGAAAGCAAGCTGCCGGACGTCGGCACGACGATATTCGCCGTCATGTCGCAGCTCGCGGCCGACTGCGACGCCATCAACCTGTCACAGGGCTTCCCGAGCTTCGATCCGCACCCGGACCTGCTGGCGCTGATCGAGCATCATCTACGGGCCGGTGCGAACCAGTATTCGCCGCTGCCCGGCGTCCCGGCACTGCGCGAGGCCATTGGCGCCAAGGTCGCCGCCGTGTACGGGCGTACCATTGATATCGACACTGAAATTACCGTGTGCACCGGGGCGACCGAGGGGCTGTTCAGCGCCATCCAGGCCGTCGTGCGCCCGGACGACGAAGTCATTGTCTTCGACCCGGCGTACGACTCCTACGAGCCGGCGATCACGCTCGCCGGCGGCACCACACGTCACCTGCCGCTGGTCGTGACCGACAGCCGACCCGACTTTCATATCGACTTTGACCAGCTGGCCGATGCCGTCAACGAGCGAACGCGACTGGTCATCATCAATTTCCCGCAAAACCCGACCGGCGCGATCCTTAAGCCCGGCGACCTCGACATGCTGGCCGGCATACTGCGCGACAGCAACGCACTGCTCCTCGAGTTGACGAGGCTCTGATGAACACATCGTGTTCGACGGCCAGCGGCATTTCAGCGCGCTGATGAACAATGAACTGTGGGAACGCACGTTCGTGGTGACGTCATTCGGCAAGACGTATCACGCAACCGGCTGGAAAGTGGGTTATCGCATTGCTCCTCCGGCGTTGACCGCCGAGTTCCGTAAAGTGCACCAGTTCACGTGCTTCTGCGTCGTCACCCCGATCCAGCATGCACTCGCGGACTTCATGAAGCAGAAGCCCGACCACCACGAGGCGCTGTCCGGTTTTTACCAGGAGAAACGTGATCACTTCTGTGCTCTACTTAAAGGTTCGCGCTTCGAGTTGCGGCCGGCCGAGGGCACGTTTTTCCAGATACTGGATTACACCGCGATATCGGATGAAAATGACGTTGACTATGCAAGGCGCCTGACGAAAGAGATCGGCGTGGCCTCGATCCCGGTGTCGGTATTCTGTGAACAGCCGCCGCCGGGCCGCAAGCTGCGATTCTGTTTCGCCAAGGATGATCAAACACTGGAAAAGGCTGCAGCACGACTATGCCAACTCTGAACATCACTATCGTACAGGCTGACCTCCACTGGCATGACGCGGCGGCAAACCGCGGCATGTTCGAAGAGATGATTGCCGCGCTGGAGTCACCGACGGACCTGATCGTACTGCCGGAGATGTTCACAACCGGTTTCACGATGGATGCTCCCGGTCAGCATGAACCGATGGACGGCCCGACGCTGCCGTGGCTGCAAAGCACGGCACAGCAGGCGCAGGCAGCCGTGTGCGGCAGCGTGATCATCGAAGACGACGGGCGCTATTACAATCGCTTCCTTTGCGCGATGCCGGACGGCGAACTCGTGCAGTACGACAAGCGGCACCTGTTCCGGCTCGCCGGCGAACACGAGCATTACGCGGCAGGCACTACACTGGCAACAATGACGATAAAAGGTGTCCGCGTACGGCCAATGGTCTGTTACGACCTGCGCTTTCCGGTCTGGAGCCGGCGCCGCACCGAAGACGATTACGACGCGTTGATTTACGTCGCGAACTGGCCGAGCCCGCGACACACGCTGGCAGACGCTGCTCAGGGCGCGTGCGATTGAAAACCAGTGCTACGTCATTGGTGTCAACCGCACCGGCACGGACGGCAACGACATGCCCTACGTCGGCGGCAGTGCGATCATCGACTATCTCGGCAACGACCTGGTGGACCTCGGTGATGCCGTCGGCACCGCGACGGCGGTACTTGACCAGGACAAGCTCGGCAAATTCCGCGACAAATTCCCCTTCGCCGTCGACGCGGACCGGTTTGACGTTACGGTGTAGCCTCGAAGCTCCCGTTCCACAAATAACCAGCACAATTCGGCGCGTGCTTTTCGCGCCTGGCCGCGTTCCGGCTCCTCGCAATAGCCCTGCTCACGCATCGCGCGCCTTGCCAGGCACGAAGATCCGCTGCCGACTTGCACTGGTTATTTGTGGGACAGGACACTGACCGATCGCAACACCGTAAGGAACCGCTCCCCGTACCGGTCCAGCTTCGTCTGGCCGACACCCGAGATCTGCAGCAGGTCGCTCTCCGTCTGTGGGCGCTCATCCAGCATCTGGTGCAATGTCTTGTCGTGGAAAATGACGTAAGGCGGCACGTCGTGTTCGGCGGCCAGTGACTGGCGGCAAGCGCGTAACGCTTCCCACAGGTCGCGTTCGTCGTCGGCGATGGGGCGCGATCGCTTTGCCGCCGGTTTCGCAACGCCGGCCTGCCGTTTCGGGTTCGCGGAATTGAATCGTCGTGTCGCCGCGCAGCAGTGCACGACTTTGCTCCGTCAGCACCAGCGCGCCGTAACGCTCTGCATCGGAGCGCAAGTAGCCGTTGACGATCAGCTGGCGCACGACTGAGCGCCAGGCCTGCATGGACAGGTCGGTTCCTATGCCGAACACACTCAGGTTTGCGTGGCCGTGCTGGCCGACCTTTTCAGTCGCTTTGCCCAGCAGCACATCGATAACACGTGCCGCACCGAAAACGCTGCCCGGTGCGGTAGACCGCGGACATCAGTTTCTGCGCGGCTTCCGTGCCGTCCCACGTCTTCGCCGGCGTCAGGCAACCGTCGCAGTTGCCGCAATCGTCGGCCATCTCGTCACCGAAATAGGCCAGCAACGGCCGCCGGCGGCACCCGGTCACCTCGCACCAGCCGAGCAGTGCATCGAGTTTCAGGCGCTCGAGACGTTTGTATTCCTCGCCGGCATCCGATTCGTCCAGCATCTGCCGTAGCCGTACGACATCCTGCAACCCGTAAACCATGAATGCGTCAGCCGGCTCGCCATCGCGCCCGGCGCGTCCGGTTTCCTGGTAGTACGATTCCATGCTCTTTGGCAGGTCGAGGTGCACGACAAACCGCACATCCGGCTTGTCGATACCCATGCCGAACGCAATCGTCGCGACGATGACGATACCGTCGTCGGCAAGAAACCGCCGCTGGTGCTCGCGCCGCATCTCCGAGGCCAGGCCGGCGTGGTAGGGCAACGCCTTGACGCCCTGCTCTTGCAGCCACTCGGCGATGCTCTCGGTCTTTTTACGCGACAGGCAATAGACAATGCCGGCTTCACCCTGGTGCGCCTCGAGAAACTTTGCCAGCTGCCGCTTGGCATCAGTCTTGGGTTGCACGAGGTAGCGAATGTTTGGCCGGTCAAACGGGCTGACGTAAATGCCCGGGTCTTCAAGCGCCAGGCGCTCAACTATTTCCTTACGCGTCCTGCCGGTGGCGGTTGCCGTCAGCGCCATGCGCGGCACGCCGGGAAACAGCGTGCCCAGTTCATCCAGCGTCAGGTATTCCTGCCGGAAGTCGTGGCCCCACTGCGACACGCAATGTGCTTCGTCGATCGCGATCAGCGACAGCGTAGCCTCCGCGAGCAGGTCGCGGGTGCGCTGGCCGGCCAGGCGCTCGGGCGCGACGTAAAGCAGCTGCAGCGTACCGTCCCGCAATTTCGCAATCACGTCCTGCTGCTCATTGAGGCTCTGGCTCGAATTGAGGAATGCCGCCTCCACGCCCAGTTCATGGAGCGCCGAAACCTGGTCCTGCATCAGCGCGATCAACGGCGAAACAATGAGCCCCGTGCCATCCCGCAGCAATGCCGGAATCTGGTAGCAAAGCGACTTGCCGCCACCGGTCGGCATGACGACCAGCGAGTCATTACCGGCCAGCGTTGCTTCAATGACGGCCTGCTGGTCGCCGCGAAACGCGCTGTAACCAAACACATCCCGCAGCACGTCGTGCATCGTATCGCTCATTCGTCCCCTGCCTGTTCAATTTCTTCGCATGCCCTCGCCCAGCCAGCGCTACTCTACGTCCGCAAGGCGCTCGGCATTGCGCGACTTGTCCGCCAGCAATGCGGCCAGCGCGCACCGTCCTCCGCCTGGAGAGCGCCGATTGCGCCAGGCTATCCAGCCTGCGCCTGCTCCGCCGTACGCTTCCATTCCTGCTGCATCTCCTCCAGACGCCGCCGAGCGGCGCCAGCAACCGGCGTTTCTCGGCCTCCAACTGTTTTCGCGCCTTGCGCCCGGCTGCCGAACCGTCGCCACCGCTTGCGGCTGTTACACGCCGGCCGCGACTCTGTGCCGACAGCCACGCCGGATAGTCGTCGAGGCTGCCGTCGAATTCCGCGACCCCACCACCGTGGACGAGCAGCAGTGTGTCGGTCGATACGCGCAACAGGTGACGATCGTGCGACACGATCACCATGGCGCCATCGAATTCCTGCAGCGCGACGGCGAGCGCCTGGCGCATTTCGAGATCGAGGTGGTTCGTCGGCTCGTCGAGTAGCAGAAGATTCGGCCTTTGGTACACGAGCAACGCCAATGCCAGCCGCGATTTCTCGCCGCCGGAGAACGGTTTAGTCGGCATGAACACCGTGTCGCCGGAAAAGCCGAAGCCGCCGAGCCACGTGCGCATCGCACCCTCGCGTGCGGCGGGATCGATCTGCGCGAGGTGCTCGAGCGCCGAATGCTCCGGGTGCAATTGCTCGACCTGGTGCTGCGCAAAATAGCCAACCTTCAGGTCACGCGCGGCAGCCATGTCGCCGGCCTGCGGTTCGAGCATGCCGCCCAGCAACGATCTCAATGCCCACTTGGCCCGGCGCTGGTTCGCCAAGCAGGCCGATGCGGTCGCCGGGGACGATCGTCGTACGCACCTTGCTTAATATAGTGGTGTCACCGTAACCGACGGACACCTGGTCCAGGGTTAACAGCGGGCGCGGCAGTTTGTCGGGTTTACAGCAGGCGAAACTGGAACGGCGAGTCGACGTGCGCTGGCGCAACAGTCTCCATGCGTTCTAGCGCCTTCAGCCGGCTCTGCGCCTGGCGTGCCTTGGTGGCCTTGGCGCGGAAGCGATCGACGAACGAACGCATGTGTGCAATCTCGCGCTGCTGCTTGACGTACTGCGCCTGCTGCAACGCGAGCCGCTCTGCGCGCACGCGTTCGAACGCCGTGTAGTTCCCGGTGTACAGCGTCGCGTCGTTGTGCTCGATATTGACGATGTGGTCGACGACGCTGTCAAGAACGTCGCGATCGTGCGAGATCAGCAGCAGCGTACCCTGGTAGGCGCGCAGCCAGCCCTCGAGCCAGATGACGGCGTCGAGGTCCAGGTGGTTGGTAGGCTCGTCGAGCAGCAGCAGCGACGACCGGGACATCAGCGCGCGGGCAAGATTGAGGCGCACGCGCCAGCCGCCCGAGAAGGTGTTGACCGCGTGTGCCTCGTCTTCCGCTGAAAAGCCCAGGCCGTGCAGCAGCTGCGCCGCCCTGCTGCGCGACGCGTAGCCGCCGATGCTCTCGTAACGGCCGTGCAGCAAAGCGAGATCCTCGCCCCGGTGGTCCCGCTCGGCGCCCGCAATCTGTGCTTCGACGTCGCGCAGCTCGGCATCGCCGTCAAGCACGTACTCGATCGACGCGCGCTCGTCCGACGGTGTCTCCTGCGCGACGTGTGCGATAATCCAGTCCTTCGGCACGCTGATGTCGCCGGCGTCCGGGCCGAACTCGCCCAGGATCAGCGCAAACAGGCTGGACTTGCCGCTGCCGTTCGCGCCGGTTACGCCGACTCTCCGGCCCGGGTGTATCTGCAGGCTGACATTGTCGAGCAGCAGCCGCGTGCCGCGGCGCAGGGCGAGTTGTGTGAATTGCAGCATGGGGCGCGATTGTAACGGGATTTTGTCCCTTTGAGGTCGCCGGACTGGTGGCTGTCCATACGGGTAAGCCGCAAGTGTTGCTGCGCCAAAAGCAAGTAAAATCTGCCTATGATCACTATCCGCGACATCCAATGAACAAGTCACTGACGCCCTTCGACTATCTTCGTGACCAGACGGTGGGCGCCGATGCGACGTTCGAGACGCCGTTCGGCGAGCGCACGATGGTTTACTGCGATTACACGGCGTCCGGCCGTTGCCTGCACTTCGTCGAAAATTACCTGATGAACATCCAGCGCAATTACGCCAACACGGCACCGAAGACGATGTCACCGGCCGCAGCATGACGAGGCTGTTGCACCAGGCGGAACGGATGATAAAGAACTCTGTTAATGCCGGACCGGATGGCCGCATCATCGCTGTCGGCACCGGTGCGTCCGGCGCGATCGACAAGCTGCAGCAGATTCTTGGTATTGCGTGTCCGCCGGCTACGTCACAGCGCCTCGATTCCGCGCTCGAGTCATTTCTTGGGGCAGAGGAATTCGAACGTTACATCGACACGCGTGCGCAAAGGCAACCGATTGTGTTCGTCGGGCCCTACGAACACCATTCAAACGAGATTTCATGGCGCCAGGGCCAGGCAACGGTCATCGAGGTCGAGCTCGATGCGGACGGCGGCATTGACCTCGAGCACCTCGAGCGTCTACTGCAGGCGCCCGAGAACAGGCGCCGCCGCATCGGTTCGTCTCGGCGGCGCTCAACGTCAGCGGGATGCTGACACCGGTGCACGAAATCGCAACGCTGCTGCATAAATACGATGCGATCGCCTGCTTCGACTATGCGGCCTGTGCCCCTTATGTCGACATCGACATGAACCCGCCACCGGTCAGTGGCGGCGATGCGTCGCTTGACGCCATCTTCATCTCACCGCACAAGTTCCTCGGCCGCGGCCCGGGATCGTAGCGGCACACTCGCGTTCAACAAACGGATCTACCGGGAGCGACCTGCCGCCGACGGTCGCGGCCGGCGGTACGGTCGATTACGTCGGCCGAGAAGACCAGGACTTTATCGCCGACATCGAGGAACGCGAGAAGGCCGGCACGCCCGGTGTCATGCAGACGCTCAAAGCCGCGCTTGCTTTCGCCATCAAGGATGACATCGGTACCGAACGTATCGGCGTGCGAGAGCGGGAACTCTTGCAGCGCGCCCTCGAGCGCTGGATGGCGAGCCTGGTTGAGTATCTCGGGTATCCCGACCCGGCACGGCGCATCGGTATCGTCCTTCAACGGATGGGATCCGCGCGGCCACTACCTGCATCCGAAATTCATAACGGCGCTGCTCAATGATCTCTTCGGGATCCAGTCCCGAGCCGGCTGCTCCTGCGCGGGTCCCTATGGCCATCGGCTGCTGAAAATTAACCAGCAGCGCTCGGAGCAGTACCGGCAGTTTGTCGGGTCGGGCTATGGTGGCCTGAAACCGGGTTGGTGCCGCGTCGGCTTCCACTACACGATGGACGATGTCGACGCCGACTATGTCATCGAGGCCGTGTCCTTTGTCGGCCAACATGGGCACCGCTTCCTGCCGCTGTATAACTTCGACGTGCACACCGGTGCGTGGTTGAACAAGCAGGACTGCTGCTGTTACGCCGAGCTGTCCCTTGCGAGCGCCGCACGAGCGGTAGACGCCGCACCGCACCGCAATGTCGGCCGACCGGCGCAAGCGACTGTACCGCTCGTACCTGAACGAGGCACAGGAGCATGCGGCGCGAGCGGATGAATCCGCCGCGCACGACTTCCGCCTGCCGGGCGAGTTGGACGATCTGCAGTTTTTCGCACTCGACCGGTGTTCATTGCCCTGACAGGTCCGCCGATGCCGGCAGATTTGCCTGCAGCGGACACGACTTGATAACGTTCCCGGGTAGCGGAGCGGAGACTTGAATCATGGCCGGACAGGTTATTCACGGCGTCACCGTCGAATGCCGCCAGGGCGACATAGCCGCGCAGCCGGATATGCACGCGATCGTCAATGCCGCCAATGCCGAGCTGCGCATCGGCGGCGGCGTCGCCGGCGCGATCCATACCGCCGCAGGCCCGGGGCTGGAAAAGGAGTGCCGCCCGCTGGCGCCGATACGGCCCGGCCAGGCCGTCATCACGTCGGCGCACAACTTGCCAAACAAGTACGTCATCCATTGCCTTGGGCCGGTATACGGGATTGACGAACCGGCGGACGAACTGCTGGCGTCGTGCTACCGGGAAGCGCTGGCGCTCACCGAGAAGAACGGCATCCGGTCGATTGCGTTTCCGGCAATTTCAACCGGTGCGTTCGGGTATCCGGCCGGCGCGGCAGCCGATATCGTGTTTTCGACGCTGGCCGAGTTCCTCCCGCACCTGACCGTCGTCAGGCACCTCTGCTTCGTGCTGTACAGCGATCAGGACCTCAAGCGTTACACCGGGCTGCTGGACGCCCTCGCGGCTGATCTGTCCCAACGCCAGTAACCCGCACGCCCACGATAGCGGTCTCGCGCGCACCGCTATACAACGACCCTGCCAATCGCTTAAATTCGTGGTCATTGCACCGGGGTATCTTCCGTCCATGTCCATGGTCGCGGACTTCAGGAAGCGAAAACGTGTTCCGGTAGGCGCCGCTTACCTGGTAGCGTCGTGGTTGTTGGTGTAGGTTGCCGGGACGCTATTTTCGAAAGCCGCGTCGAGGAAGCCCGGCAACGCGGGCGTACTGAAGCGCTGATCGATGCCTACGGCGACAAATCCATCGCCGTATTACCATTCATCAATATGAGCGACGATGCCGGCAATGAGTTCTTCTCGGACGGCCTGTCGGAAGAACTGCTCAACCTGCTCGCGCGGATCCCGGAACTGCGCGTCATCTCCCGCACGTCGGCCTTTTCGTACAAGGGCAAGGCCGTCCGGCTGAGCCAGATTGCCACCGAGCTCAATGTCGGTGATGTGCTCGAAGGCTCGGCTGGGTGGCATTACTCCGGGGACGGCAACCTGGCCCTCGCGGCACAGCACTATCAGCGCGCGCTGCAGCTGGCGCCGACGAATGTCCGTACGATCGGTGACGCCGCAGCGCTGTTGAAAGTCTCGGCCGTCTCGACGAATGCATCGCTCTGGACGAGTTTGTCGTCGCACGCGACCCGCTGAATCCGGCCGGCTACTTCAACCTCGGCGGTAGCTATCTGTATGCCGGCCGCTACGACGACGCCATCTCGGCAATCCAGTCGGCGCTTGGGCTCAGCCCGAACCGCGTCGGCGGCCACTACCAGATCGGCCTTGCCCGTTTACTCAGTGGCGAGCCCGCGCTTGCCCTGGAATCCATGCAACGCGAGCCGCTCGATGTCTTGGAGCTTGGGGCAGGTCATGCGCACCACGCGTCACGCGACAATGAACGCGCCGACGAACTGCAGGCCGAACTGATCAAGAACTGGGAATACGATGCCGCTTACAACATCGCGTACGTCATGGCGTACCGCGGCGATGCCGATGCTGCCTTCGACTGGCTGGCCAAAGCTGTCCGGTACGGCGACCCGGGTCTCGGCCGACATCGTCGCCGACCCGCTCTTTCACCGCCTGCGATCCGATGCACGCTGGCTGCCGTTCCTCAAATCAATCGAAAAGGCACCGGCACAAAATAGCGCGATCGGTTTTAAGGTTCGATTGCCTCGGGCGTGAGCGGACCGGTACCCTCTCCGCCAGTAACGCAAAAGGGACCCGGCGGGTCCATCACTCAATAATCATTGAAAAAGGCGGGATTGATGGCAGGCGTAACGCCCGCCACCCCTTCGGGGCGCGCTGCGCGCGTCCAAAACAGCCGATGCCGTTTTGTCAAACGGGGCCCTCATCCGCCTCTCCGCCAGTAACGCAAAAGGGAACCCGGCAAGTACCGTTTGCGTTACTAGCGGAGAGGGCGGGATCGAAACCGCGGTACGGGGTTACCGGAGCACTTGCTTTCCAGCAAGCACCTTCGACCGTCGCCACCTCTCCTGTTGTTTTTCAGTCCCGCCGCTGGCGGGGCGCCATTCTACCCTTCATCGCTCGCGGTGCGCATCGTTGGTGGTGCATCGAGGCATTCGCCCGGGGGCGGCGGTGCGTCGGGGACGCTTCAGGGATCGTCAGTTCCCGGGCAGCGGACAGGTTATCCATGCCGTCAAGCAATTCGATGCGCTTGCCGGGGACCGCTTCCTGGTAGAGTTGGGGTTTCTGGCAATCGGGCATGCCGCCGCAGGCACCCAGCAGTAACGCGGTCAGGATCGTACAAGGTCGTACCCAGTTCATGCAGTGTCTCCGTAGCTGACGCCGGCGTGTTGCATTGCCTGCAGCATTTGTTCGTAGTGAGCTGCGCCAAAAGGCGTCAATGGTAAGCGAATTTGCGGTGCTATCAGGCCCGATTTTGGCCAGTGCGTATTTCACCGGTATCGGGTTTGATCTCAGGAACAGCGCGGTGTTCAATGGCTGCAAGCGCTCGTCCAGCGCTTTCGCCTTCGCATTGTCCGCCGCCGCAGCCCGGCACAGGTCCGACATCAGCCGTGGCGCGACGTTGCCGCTGACGGTCACGACACCGTGACCGCCGGATTCGATGAACTCGCGGGTCGTGAAATCGTCGCCACTGTAAAGCATGAAGTCCTCCGGCACCCGGTCCCTGATTTCCGCAAGGCGCTGCATGTCACCGGTTGCGTCCTTCAATCCAAAGATCCGCGAATGCCCGGCGAGTCGCGCCAGTGTATCAGGCAGGATGTCCGTCACCGTGCGCCCCGGCACGTTGTAGAGCATGATCGGTTTGTCGACGGCATCGGCAATGGTCCGGAAGTGCTGGTAAATGCCTTCCTGCACCGGCTTGTTGTAGTACGGCGCCACCATCAGGTAGGCCGCTATACCGCTGGCGGCAACGGAAAGTGACAGGTCGATCGTCTGCTTGGTGGCGTTCGAACCGGTGCCGGCGATAACCGGCAGTCGCCCGGCCGAGATCTCGACGACACGCTTGATCAGCGCCGCATGCTCGTCTTTTTCGAGCGTCGGCGACTCGCCGGTCGTGCCGGCAATGACCAGCCCGTCGCTGCCCTCGCTGACGTGGAATTCGACGAGGCGTTCGACGGCGTCATAGTCCACCCGATTGTTCGCATCGAACGGGGTGACCAGAGCCACCAGACTGCCCGTGAACACAATATCTCCTCGCCACAAATCAGCCGGCGATGTTACTGTTCACCCCCGATGCTGGCAAGGACGGATGCGCCCCGCGGCCCGGCCCGGCAACTAAGCAAGAAGAATTCGAGAAAAATGACACAACTTATTGTTTTATCGGCAATCGGGACGGACCGTCCCGGTGTCGTCAATGACCTGTCCAAGGTCATCCTGGATTGTGGCGGCAATATCGAGGAAAGCCGCATGACCGCGCTCGGCACCGAGTTCGCCATGCTGCTGCTCGTCTCCGGCAACTGGCACACGCTCGGCAAACTCGAGGCAAGCCTCGACAAGCTCGGCAAGTCGCGGAACTGAAGCGTCTCCATCAGGAAGACCGGCGTCCGCGAGCGTGAAGAAGAAAGCATGCCGTACGCGGTCGACGTCGTCTGTCTCGACCAGCCCGGCATCGTGTTCCATCTCGCCAACTTCTTTGCCGCCCGCAACGTCGAGATTGCTGACCTGGCCACGCGCCGCTACGCGGCGCCCATACCGGCTCACCGATGTTCGCCGTGCAGATGACGGTGAACGTGCCGGCATCGATGCACATCTCGCAGCTGCGCGACGAGTTCATGGAGCTTTGCGACCGGGTCAACCTGGACGCGATCCTCGAGCCGGTCAAATCCTGACATCCGTAGAACCCAGAGGAGGATGCCCGTGAGCGGCCCCACCCTGAATCGCGTCGTCCCTGATTTCACCTGCAAGGCAACCGGCGACAAGACCATCCGGCTGAAAGACCTTCGCGGCAAAAAGTCGTGCTGTACTTCTACCCGAAGGACAAGTACGCCCGGTGCGCGACCGAGGGCCAGGACTTTCGTGACCTGCACGCAAAGTTCAAGCGGCAGAACTCTGTCATTCTCGGGGTCTCGAGGGACAGCGTCGCCTCGCACGAGAAATTCAAGTCCAGGCAAGAGTTTCCGTTCGACCTGCTGTCTGATGACGATGACAAGCTTTGCCAGGCGTTCGACGTTATCCAGGAGAAGACCCTGTACGGGCGCAAGTTCATGGGGGTCGTGCGCAGTACCTTCCTGATCGATGAGAACGGCAAGCTGCGGCAGGAATGGCGCAAGGTCCGGGTCAAGGGACACGCCAAGGAGGTGCTCGAGGCGGTCAAGAATTGTTAAACCCGGTAACTACTTTACAATCAGTACCTTGCAAAACAGACCTCCCCGTCTGCAGATACCGGGTACGGTGCCGTCGGTGCCCCCACGGAGTATCATCGGGAACGGACCGCACGCACAGCAGTCCGATGTTCAGTTGAGTTGCGGGATTAGCCTTTGTACAGAACCTCTGCCCAGAACGCGTTAGTAACCTTCACTTGTGCCTTGCTGGCCCTGGCGGGCGGGCGTGCAAGCGCGGCCGACATCAACCTGCCGGACATGGGCAGCCCGGCCGATGCGGTCCTGTCCAAGTCCCACGAGGCGCAGCTCGGCCGCTCCATCATGCAAAGCATTCGAGCCAGCGGCCAGGTTGTCGAAGACCCGCTGGTGAACGAGTACATCAGTGAAATCGGCCACCGCATTTCAGCGCACGCGAACGATGGCGATCATAAGTTCACGTTCTTCGTCGTCGATGACCCGAATATCAACGCCTTCGCCCTGCCCGGCGGCTACATCGGCATACACACCGGGCTTCTGGATGCGACGCGTAACGAATCAGAACTCGCCGGCGTTCTCGCGCACGAAGTCGCGCACGTTACACAACGCCACATTGCCCGCGCCATCCACGCTAACCAGCGCCAGTAGCATTCTGAACACCGCCATCATGCTGCGGCGCGATACTGGCCGGCGCCGCGGGCGGCAGCTCCGATGCCATGCAGGGTGCCATCGCCGTGGCCCAGGGCACGGCGATGCAGCAGCAAATCAACTTCACCCGCAGCAACGAATACGAAGCGGATCGGGTCGGCATCGAAGCGCTGGCCGAAGCGGGCTTCGACCCGGACGGCATGGCGTCGTTCTTTGAAGTGATTTCACGGGACACGCGGCCGCATGAGGCGCGGCTACCGGAATTCCTGCGTACGCACCCGGTCAGCAGCTCACGTATTGCCGAGGCCCGCGGGCGCGCGCGCGACTACCCGTCGGTCGAAACTGAAAACTCGCGCGGCTACGGCATTGCACAGGCACGGCGTCAAGGTCAGCAGTTTCATGACATTCGAACAGGCGGTCTCCTGGTACGAACGCCGGGACTACGCCGATCAGTCCGACACAGACAAGTACGGACGCGCCCTCGCCTACCTGCGTGACGGCCGCAACAACGAGGCCAATCGTATATTCGAGGAGCTGGCAAACCGCGACCAGGACGTCATCGCTTATCACATCGGTCTCGGTGAGTCGCAGCTTGCCCTGGAGAACATCGACGGCGCGGCCGCCACGTTCGAGCGGGCCATGGCGCTGTTCCCGCGCAATGTGCCGCTCGTTGTGCACTACGCCGAAGCGCTGCTTCGGCTTGGACAAGCCGGCAAGGCGCATGCGGCACTGCTGGATCTTTTGAATAATGTGCCGCCAACACCTGAGCAGGTTCGCCTGATCGCGCGCGCCGCCATTGATTCAGGTGATACCGCTGAAGCGCACTACTACATGGCAGAGTATCGCTTTATGATTGGCGACCTGCTTGGCGGTATCGGGTTCCTGCAGCGGGCTCTGGCAATGCCCGATATCCAGGAAATTCAGCGCATTCGCTACGAGGCACGGATCGACTTTATTCAGGAATTCATGTCCGAAGAACAATTGCAGCAGCTGCGGCGGAACCAATCCGCCGCCAGACGCTCACCGGGATAAGCAGGGACACAAACATGCGTACCACCCTTATTGCCGTGCTGTCGGCCATGCTGTTGGGCGGCTGCGCCACCCGTGGCGACGTAACGCCGCCGGAATTGCGATCGCCAGCCGATCCCTGGGAGCCGCTGAACCGGCGCATAGACTGGTTCAATACCAAAGTTGATTCCGTCACGCTGAAGCCGGCGGCAAAGGCCTACCGCGCGGTCGTGCCGCAACTTGCGAGAGACGGTGTCAGCAATTTCTACGGTAATCTCTGGACGCCACTGACGGCGGTCAATAACTTCCTGCAGGGCAAAGGCGCGGACGGATTTTCCGACATCGGCCGGTTCCTGATGAACAGCAGCGTCGGCTTGCTCGGTGTCATCGATGTTGCAACCGAGTTCGGGCTGGAGGAACACGACGAGGATTTCGGCCAGACGCTCGCCGTCTGGGGCGTCGGCAAAGGGCCCTATGTCGTCATCCCGTTCCTGGGCCCGAGCACACTGCGGGACACCGTGATGCGGCCAGCGAACACGGTCTTGAACCCGCTCTATCACTACGACAACACGTCGGTACAGGACAAGCTGGTCGTCCTGCAGATCGTTGACTTGCGGACGCGGCTGCTGAGCGCCGAGGAGTTCCTCGAGGGCTCGTCAGATCCCTACATCACGCTGCGGGAGTCGTACCTGCAGAACCGCAATTTTGAGGTCCATGACGGCAATCCGCCGATGGATGACGATTTCTACGAAGAGTTTGAAGAGGATTTTGAATAACCGCCGTTGCACGGGTAGCCCCCAAATCTACTCGCCGGGTGCCTCAATAAACCCTGACCAGCGTTCCCCACGCGACAACAGATCCTCGACTTCGGTTGTTCGTGCAATCGCGTGCAATTTATCCGGCGTATTCAAAAACCGGATCTCGCGCACCGTGTGATTGGCCCACGTAATCCACTCAAGCAACAGCGCCAGCCCGGCGGAGTCCGTCTTCGTCACACCCGAGAGATCCACTTCGATACGGGTATGTTCCTCGAATACGGGTTCGCTGTCCTTGAGGATGCGGCCGGACGTGTCGAAACTCATGTCACCGGACAGCGCGAAGCAGCCGTCACCACGATCCTCGAGCGTGAACTCGCCTTCGCTCACCGTTCTGAATCTGGCTTCGCTTCGCTTTCCAGCCGGGTGATGACAGCCTCGAGCCCCTTGCTGCCAATCTCCGAGTTCAGCTCCGAGCGGAAATTGCGGATATACGAAATGCCCTCGATCGTGACGTCGAAGAGCTGCCAGCCTGACTCGCGATTGATCAGCGAGTAGCTGACCGGTACCTCGGTGCCGTCTTCAAGCGTTACCACGGTTTGCACCCGGGTTCGTTCTCTGGACGAATCGGCCGCCATAAGGCTTGACGTCTATCCGGTCCTGGTCGAACTCGAGCATGCTGTCCGCATATTCGCGAAGCAGGTTCTGGTAGAACGCTTCGATAAACCGCTCGCGTTGCTCCTCATTGGCCGAGCGCCAATGCCGCCCCATCACCAGCTGGGCTGCGTAGGTACGGTCAAAGCGCGGCAGCAGGATATCGTTGATCAGCGCATGCAGCGCCTCCCGGTCGGCCGTGAGCGCTTCCTTGCGGCCGACCAGGCCTTCAGCGAGCTCTTCCATGGCTTCCGTGATGACGGCGACGGTTCCCTCTTTGGCCGCGACACTCGCCGCGCCCAATGTCAGGGCTAAAATTAAAGTTCTCAGTATCGTTGATGTCATGACCTGTATTACCTCGTCGCCGCCTGCGCTGTTAAACAGGTATTTGCTGATGAGATTCTCGATGACAATGGCGGACTGCGTGAACTGGATCTCGCTGCCCTCCTCGAGGAACATGTCGGACCCGCCCGCCTGCAAGCCGATGTACTGGCTGCCGAGCAAGCCAGCCGTCAGGATGCTGGCATCGGAATCCTCAGGGATCGCATCGTACTGCTGGTCTATGGCGAACGTGACCTCGGCATTCAGCCGCTCGGGGTCAAAACGCACCGCCTTGACCCGGCCTATCGTCACACCGGACATTGCCACCGGTGCACGGCTCTTCAGGCTGCCCGATTGTCGAACCGAGCCGTCACAGTATAGGTGTCATTGGCATCGAACGCGTCGCTGCCAGTGGTCTGGGTTGTCAGGAAAAACAGCGCCCTTACACCCAGCAGGACGAACAGGCCGGTTCCCAGTTCCACGGATCGAGTCTGTTGCATGGTACTTCCTTAAATGAACGTAGCGGTGATCATGAAATCAAAGATCAGCACGGCTATGGCGGTAATGACTACGGTACGCGTCGTGGCACGCCCTACGCCCTCGGCAGTCGGGATGGCATTGTAACCCTCCCAGACCGCCAGCAGGCTGGCTACCACGCCGAAAATGAAACTCTTGAAGATACCCTCGTAGACATCGACACGGTCCAGAGAGTTCTGTATTTGTTGCCAGAATGCGCCGGCATCGACACCCATCAGGTTCACCCCGACGACATGCGCACCAAACAGGCCGACAACGCTGAAGACGGCCGCCAGCAACGGCATGGCGATGACGCCGCCCAGGAAACGCGGCACAACCACGCGGCGCAGCGGATTGATGGCCATCATCTCCATCGCCGCCAGCTGGTCCGTCGCGCGCATCAGGCCAATCTCTGACGCCAACGCCGTACCGGCCCGTCCGGCAAACAGCAGGGCCGTGATGACCGGCCCCAGCTCTTTCAGCAATGAAAATGCCGCAAACGTGCCGACCGAATCCTCGGCGTTGAAGCGCGCCAGGTTCGAGTAACCCTGCAAGCCAAGTACGCCACCAACAAAGAAGCCGCAGATCATGATAATGACCAGCGACAAGGCACCGGCATTGTAGACCTGGTGCACAATCAGCCGGAAACGGCGTACGACGACCAGCGGCGTATACCGCAACAGCTGCAGGAAGAAAATCTGCAGTGCACCGAAAGTCTGCAGGAACCCCAGGAACGCGTAGTAGATTTCCCTGAACATTATGCATTTAATCGGCGTCCCGGCCCAGTAGCTGCTCGGCATAATTTGGCGCGGTGTAATGGAACGCGACCGGCCCGTCCGCCATGCCGTGCATGAATTGCCGGACCAGTTCCGAGGATGTGTTGCTGAGCTCGTCGGGACTGCCCGACGCCGCGACCTTGCCGTCCGATATCAGGTAGCTGCAATCAGCGACCGTGGAAATTTCCTGAACGTCATGGCTGACGACGATGCTCGAGATGCCAAGCGCATCGTTCATGCGGCGGACGAGGCGCACGATGACGCCCATCGAAATCGGGTCGAGGCCGACAAACGGTTCGTCGTAAATCAGTATTTCAGGATCCATGACCATGGCGCGGGCCAGTGCAACGCGGCGCGCCATGCCACCGGAAAGCTCTGCCGGCTTCATGTCCGCGGCGCCGCGCAGGCCAACAGCATGCAGCTTGGTCAGCACGATATGCCGTATCAGTCGGCTCGGAGCTGGGTGTGCTCGCGCAGCGGAAACGCAACGTTCTCAAAAACACTGAGATCGGTCAGCAATGCGCCATTCTGGAACAGTACACCGAAGCGCTTGCGCAGCCGGAACAACTCTTTTCATTCAGGCGGGAAATATCGATGCCGTCGACCAGTATCGTGCCTCGGTCCGGCACGAGCTGCCGCGTGATCAGGCGCAGCAGCGTCGTCTTGCCGGTGCCGCTTGGACCCATGATGGCGGTCACCTTGCCGGGCGCAATCGTAATATTCAGGTTCTTGAATATCACGTTCGGTCCGCGCGCATAGCAAAGGTTGCTGATCTCGATCAGCCCGCGATTTGAATCATTCATTGTAGTTAGCCCCGTCGCCTCGCCGCTGCCGCGAACCTCTCAGGCCGCCGACTCCATGTCAGTATCGTACTTGCCCTGGCGTGCGAGACTGTTTAGCCGTGCCCGCTTGATCAGCGCCTGCTGCCCGGCCTTGAAGCTGCCTTCCTTACCACGCCACGCGTCCAGCGCCGGCGCCTGCAGCGCCCGTCCGTACGAAAAGGACAGTTCCCAGGGCAGATCACCGGCCTGGTTCATCAGGCTCAGGTGCTCGGTCGCTTCCTCCGCCGACTGGCCGCCGGAAAGGAATGCAATGCCGGGGACTTCCGACGGCACATGCGCTTTGAGGCAGCGCAGCGTTGCCTCGGCGACGTCCGCGGGCCCGGCCCGGTTCGGTGCCTCCGTCCCGGATAGCACCATGTTGGGTTTCAACACAATGCCCTTGAGCTCTACCTTGTGTGCAGCGAGTTCAGCGAACAAGGCATCCAGCGCCGCCGCCGTGACTTCCTCACAACGCCCGATGCTGTGCGCGCCGTCCATGATCACCTCGGGCTCGACGATCGGCACGATATTGGCTTCCTGGCACAATGCGGCATAGCGTGCGAGCGCGTGTGCATTCGCCTTGAGGCAAAACGCGGACGGAATGTTGTCGCCAATGTTAATGACAGCGCGCCATTTCGAGAAGCGCGCGCCCAATTCTCGCAACATCCCTTCAGGCGATCACGGAGGCCGTCGAGACCTTCGGTGATTTTCTCGCCGGGAATCCGGCAATACTCTTTCGCCCGGTATCAACCTTGATGCCCGGGATGATGCCGAGATCGGCCAGGTACTTCGGAAACGGCACGCCGTCTTTCGTGCTCTGCCGGATCGTCTCGTCGAACAGGATCACGCCGCCGATGTACTTTTCGACGTCTGCTGTCGTGAACAGCATTTCCCGATAGCGGCGACGCGTCTCTTCGGTGGACTTTGTCGATCGCATCAAACCGTTTCTTGATCGTCGGCGAACTTTCGTCGGCCGCAAGTATGCCCTTGCCGCCGCCGACCATCGCCTGCGCTGTTTTTTTCAGTTCATTGAGATTCATGCACCTGTCTCCTCACGGTTCGGTCCGCTTGGTTGTGTCGTTGTCGCGCCGGGGCCTCAGACGGGCCCTGTAAGCCGCGTAGGATAACAAAATTCGGCAGTTGTAAACGGCGGCAGGTAACAACCGGGCCCTGTCCGAACAGACCCTGAGGAGCACCGGTACCCCCTGTCGGGAGTCCTTTGGGGGAAATAAAGCGGACCGAAGGGAGCCATTCCCCCAAAGGACTCCCGACAGGGCGGATTGGTGCCGGACCCGAAAGCATGCCACCAGGACCAACCGGACTGGCCACGCGAACCAAATAGGACTAAAATGGTCCACATTAGAAAGCCGGAGCAGCAATATGTTGCGATCAGCAATTGCGAAGTGACGGCACCGGAACGGTCGCTCCGGCGCACCTCGCCGGAAATGACGACGGTTTCCAGAGTGCGTCCGAAGTGGCCTCGGCCACCGGCGTGGGCATGGCCACGGTCAGCAAATTACCGAAAATGCTGAGCAAGGCAGGCCTCGTTACGTCGTCGCGTGGGGCCCAGGGCGGTTACCGGCTTGCACAGAACGCAGGCGATATCAGTGCGGCGGCGATTATCGATGCGCTCGAAGGACCGGTGTCGATCACCGAGTGCAGCGCCAGCGACAGTCATTGCGACCTTGAAGAAGTGTGCAATGTCGGCAGTGCCTGGCAGCGCATCAATGTCGCGATCCGGCGTTCGCTCGATGAGATCAGTCTCGCCGACCTGGCGCGTGCCAACAGCCCGCTGCCGCGATTCCGGTTTGCCGGCATGCCCGTCAACATTGAACGTAAAGAGAAGTAAATGGCTACAGAACAGCAAGAACTCGAAACGATCGTCAATCGCCGGTACAAGCACGGCTTCATCACCGACATCGATTCCGACAGCCTGCCGCCCGGCCTGAACGAGGACGTCGTGCGCGCAATCTCGGCCCGCAAGGGCGAGCCGGAGTTCATGCTCGAGTGGCGCCTGAAGGCCTACCGGCACTGGCTGACGATGAAGCACCCGACGTGGGCGCACGTGCATTATCCGCAGATCGACTTCCAGGCGATCTCTTACTTCTCGGCGCCGAAGTCCGATGAGGACCGGCCGAAGAGCCTGGATGAAGTCGACCCAAAGCTGCTCGAGACCTACGACAAGCTCGGCATACCGCTCGATGAACAGTGGCACGCGCGGACCGGTGTCGCTGTCGATGCCGTATTCGACAGCGTATCCGTCGCGACGACGTTCAAGAAGAAGCTCTGCCGAGGCAGGCGTTATCTTCTGCTCGTTCTGCGAGGCGGTGCAGGAGCATCCGGAACTGGTCAGGAAGTACCTCGGCATCCGTCGTGCCGTACACGCGACAACTTCTTCGCGACGCTCAACTCGCGCGGTGTTCAGTGACGGCTCGTTCGTCTACATGCCGAAAGGCGTGCGCTAGCCCGATGGAGCTGTCGACCTACTTCCGCATCAACGCGGAGAACACCGGCCAGTTCGAGCGCACGCTGATCGTCGCCGAAGAGCGGCTCACGTGAGCTACCTCGAAGGCTGCACCGCGCCGATGCGCGACGAGAACCAGCTCCACGCCGCCGTCGTCGAACTGGTCGCGCTGGACGACGCCGAGATCAAGTACTCGACCGTGCAGAACTGGTATCCGGGCGACGCCGAAGGCAAGGGCGGCATCTACAACTTCGTCACCAAGCGCGGCGACTGCCGCGGCGACCGCTCGAAGATCTCGTGGACGCCAGGTCGAGACCGGCTCGGCGATCACCTGGAAGTATCCCTCCTGCATCCTGCAGCGGCGACGACAGCGTCGGCGAGTTCTACTCCGTCGCGCGTCGACCAACAATGCATCAGCAGGCCGACACCGGCACCAAAATGGTCCACATCGGCAAGAACACCGACGCAGCACGCATCATCTCCAAGGGCATCTCCGCCGGGCACGTCGCAGAACAGCCTATCGCGGCCTGGTCAAGGCGTCACCGCAAGGCGCCGACGACGCGCGCAACTATCACGCAGTGCGACTCGATGCTCATCGGCGACCAGTGTGGTGCCCACACGTTCCCCTACATCGACGTCCAGAACCCGACCGCGCAGGTCGAGCACGAGGCGACGACCTCGCAAGATCAGCGAGGACCAGCTGTTCTACTGTCATGCAGCGCGGCATCAACGAGGAAGAGCCGATCGTCGCTGATCGTCAACGGCTTCTGCAAGGAAGTGTTCAAGGAACTGCCGATGGAGTTTGCGGTCGAGGCGCAAGCGCTTCTGAACGTGAGCCTTGAAGGCGCGGTCGGATAACGTCCCGTCCCACAACCAACAGGATACAAATGTGAAACCAATGCTCGAAATTGACAACCTGTCCGCGTCTATTGGCGACACGGCCATACTGAATGGCGTCACGCTGAACGTGAAGGCTGGCGAAGTGCACGCGATCATGGGACCGAACGGCTCTGGCAAAAGCACGCTTGCCCAGGTCATCGCCGGCCACCCGAACTACACCGTGACCGGCGGTAGCGTACGCTTTTCGGCAACGACCTGCTCGAACTGGAGCCTGAGGAACGCGCGCGTGAAGGAATCTTCATCGATTTCAGTACCCGGTCGAGATCGCTGGCGTCAACAACGCCTATTTGCTCAAGGCGGCGCTTAATGCGCGCCGCAAGCATCGCGGCGAAAAGGAAATCGATGCGTTTGAATTCCTGCAGGCGGCGCGCGAGAAGATGCGCCTGCTCGACATGGACCAGAGCTTTTTGAACCGCGGCGTCAATGCGTTTCCGGCGGCGAGAAGAAACGCAACGAAATACTGCAGATGGCAATGCTCGAACCGAAGCTCGCGATTCTCGACGAAACGGACTCCGGTCTCGACATTGATGCGCTGAAAGCCGTTGCCAACGGTATTAATACGCTGCGCGATCCCGAGCGCGCAATCGTGCTGGTTACACGCATTACCAGCGCCTGCTCGACTACATAGAAACCGGACCATGTGCACGTCCTGTTAGCAGGCCGTATCGTCCGGTCCGGGGACAAGACGCTTGCGCATGAACTCGAGGAACGCGGCTATGACTGGCTGAAAGAGGCCGCAAGCGCATGAATCAGGTTACCGTGCAACCGGAACTGCTGCAGGCGGCACAGTCGCAATTGGCAGGTGACGCGTTAAGCGCCGTGCGGCGTACGGCGCTGGACGCGTTTACAGAGAACGGGCTGCCGACGTTGCGCGATGAGGACTGGCGCTACACCAACCTCGCGCCGGCAAATGAACTCAGCAATGACTGGCTGCGGCGCGTCATAGACGCCGGCAGCGATGCCCGCCCGGAAGCGCGGGCCGCATCACTGCCGGACCTTGACGTGCACTGGCTGGTCCTGAATGACGGCCATGTGGATGAAGCCTCGCTCGCGGCGCTCGGTTCGCTGGCCGAATCCGGCGTTACGGTGCGTCGTATCGCGGATTGCCCGGATGCCGTAACAACTGATGGCCCCTACGACCGCCTGAACGCCGCGCTGTTGCAGGATGGTGTGCACATTTCGGTGGCCGCTGATGCATCGCTTGATCGGCCGCTCGCTATTTACTTCAACGACGGTGGAACCTCCGTAAGCCAGGCGCGCGTCATTGTCGACGTGGCGAGCGGCGCCCGTATCGACCTCGTCGAATACCACGCATCAGGAGCGGCTGACGCGCATTTCGCCAACAACGTCACGCAACTGAACATTGCCGCCGGTGCCCGTGCCGCGCTGGTGCGTGTGCAGGATCGTGATCGCGGCCATTTCCAGGTCGGCAAACTGACAGCGAGACTGCATGCAGATGCGGTACTCGACTATGCATCATTCGACTTCGGCGGCGCACTGGTGCGCCAGGATGTATGTGCCGAGATTCTTGAACCCGGTGGACTGGTGCGCATGCACGGCCTGTATCTCGCCGACAGCGACCAGCATATTGATAATCACACACGCGTCGATCACCGGGTCGGACCGGCGCAAAGCCGCGAGGAATTCCGCGGCATCCTGAACGGCAATGCCCGCTGTGTCTTCAATGGCAAGGCCATCGTGCACGCCGGCGCGGATGGCACGGACGCGGAGCAGTCCAATCACAACCTGCTGCTGTCAGCAAATGCCGAAATCGATACCAAGCCCGAACTCGAAATCTATGCCGACGACGTCAAGTGCAGCCACGGCGCGACTGTCGGTCAATTGGACGACAGCGCCATTTTCTACATGCAGTCGCGGGGCATCAACCGGGATCGGGCGCAGCATCTGCTGACGCGCGCGTTTGCCGGCCAGATACTCCGCCACCTGCCGATCGACGCATTGCAGGACCACCTGGTCGCGCGCATCGACGAGCGCCTGGATACGCTGCTTGAGGAGACAGTCACGTGACAACGGCAATGCAGGCCAAAACCAGTGAACAGCGTGATGTCGCCCTGTGCCGCGAGGCAGGCTCTCCCTGCCCTCGACCAGCAGGTCAACGGGCAGCCACTGGTCTATCTCGACAGCGCGGCCTCTTCCCAGCAACCCGCTGAGGTCATCGACGCCATCGCCGAGTACCAGCGGCACGACCATGCGAATGTGCACCGCGGTGTCCATACGCTGAGCCACCGGGCAACGGAAATGTATGAAGGTGCACGCGACGCCGTGCAGGGCTTCATCAATGCGGCGAACCGCACGGAAGTTGTCTACACCAGCGGCACGACCGAGTCAGTTAACCTCGTCGCGCAGAGTTATTGCCGGCCCCGCCTCAAGGCAGGCGACAAAATTGTCATTACACACCTCGAGCACCATTCGAATATCGTGCCGTGGCAGATGGTCTGCGAGCAAACCGGTGCTGAACTTGTCGTCGCGCCGATCAACGAGCGCGGCGAACTGATTACTGAACGCCTGTACGAACTGCTTGATGAACGCGTTGCGCTGCTTGCCATCGCCCATGTCTCCAATGCACTCGGCACAGTTTTCCCGGTTGCGGACGTTATCGCCACGGCGCATGAACGCGGCATACCGGTGCTGGTCGACGGCGCACAGGCCGTGCCGCACCTGCCCGTCGACGTTCAGGCCCTGGACGCGGATTTCTACGCCTTCTCGGCGCACAAAATGTTCGGCCCGACCGGCATGGGCATCCTGTACGCGAAGGAACACCTGCTGGACGCAATGCCACCGTGGCAGGGCGGCGGCGACATGACTCGAGCAGTTTTGACGGCACAACCTACAACGAATTGCCGTACAAATTCGAGGCGGGCACACCGAATATTTCCGGCGCCGCCGGGCTCGGCGCGACCGTGCGATACCTGCAGGGTATCGGCATGGACCGCATTGCGGCGCATGAACAGGAACTGCTCGCGTACATGACAGAGCAACTTGAAGCCATCGACGGTATGCACCTGTACGGCACCGCATCGCACAAGGCGAGCGTGCAGTCATTCCTGCTCGATGACATTCATCCGCACGATCTCGGCACAATACTCGATCACCAGGGCATCGCGATCCGCACCGGGCATCACTGTGCCATGCCCGTCATGGAATTCCTTGGCGTGCCGGGCACCGCCCTGCTGCGTCGTCGGCTCAGCAACAACAGGGATGATGTCGACCGGGCCGCGCAATCATTGCTGAAAGCGAAGGAACTGTTGCGGCATGATCAACGACGACGAAGCGGTGGCGACGACCTGCGCGAGCTCTACCGTGAGCTGATCCTCGACCATGCACGCAGTCCGCGTCATTTTGGCCGGCTCGATCACGCGACGCACAGCGCCGACGGCATCAATCCGCTGTGTGGCGACAAGTTGCACATGTACCTGCAGGTCGGCGCGGACGACCGCATTGCTGATGCCGCGTTTGAAGGCTCGGGGTGTGCGATCTCCGTTGCGTCGGCATCGCTCTTGACCGAAACGGTGATCGGCCTCGAAACAGGCAATGCCCTGCAGGACTTCAGCCACCGGCCTGCGCGCCTCGGCGGACGTAGCGCTAACGGCACGGATTCACGCCCGGCCCAGGAGCTCGAACTCGGCAAGCTGCGCGCCCTCGAGGGCGTCCGGGAGTTCCCGTCACGCGTCAAGTGCGCGACGCTGGCGTGGCACGCGCTCAATTCCGCCCTGCAACACGATTCTCAGCCCGCGACGACGGAGTAACTCAGGCTATGTTCGGACACACCAATGAACCCTTCTCGCTGGCGCGTGATGTCGATGCGATCATCATCCCCGCCGGCGAAACGGTAAAGCTGCGCGAAGGAACCGATGGTTTCCTTACCCAGGCCCTGGGCGGCAGCTTTACCGTGTATGTTGAGGGCAACCTGTTTCGCATCGCCGGCAGTGATGCCGACGCCATCGGCAAGGAGCCGGTGCCGCCGCCGGCCATTCCCGAGAATGCGACGGACAAGGACATCGAGGGTGTTGTCTGGCAGCAGCTAAAGACCTGTTACGACCCGGAAATCCCGATCAACATCGTCGATCTGGGCCTGATTTACCGTTGTGACATCACATCCCAACCTGACGGCACGCGCTCGGTCGAAGTCGACATGACATTGACCGCACCCGGATGCGGTATGGGTGACGTGCTGGTGCAGGACGCGCGGGAAAAGATCGCCGTCATCCCGACGATCGAGGACGTGCACGTCGAGCTGGTTTTCGACCCGCCCTGGAACATGTCAATGATGTCCGAGGAAGCACGGCTGCAGACCGGCATGATGTGATGCGCCACCGCAGTACCGTCTACTTTTCCTTGTAAACGACGCCGCCTTTCATGACAAAGCTCACGTCTTCCAGTGTCGAAATGTCCTGCAGCGGATTCTCGTCGACGGCGATGATGTCCGCGTAGTAACCCGGCGCAATCCTGCCGACACGGTCCTGCCACCCCAGCAGCTCCGCCGAATTGATCGTCGCTGCCTGGATCGCCTGCAGCGGCGTCATGCCGAAACGAACCATGCGCGCGAATTGCTTGCCGTTGTCTCCGTGCGGATATACACCGGCGTCTGTCGCAAACACCATGCGGGCGCCCGCCTCGACGGCGCGCGTAAAGCTCTCGCGCTGCCGTGTACCGACTTCCCGCTCCTTGTTTATGTTCTCTTCCGGCACACCGTTGGCGGCGCCTTCGGCCAACGTATACTCGGTGTTGTAGATATCCATGGCGAGCCACGTGCCGTGTTTCCTGGCCAGACTGATCGCCTCGTCGTCGAGGAAACTCGCATGTTCGATGGAATCCACACCGGCAATGATGGCCCGCTTTGATGCCGTCGGTGCCGTGCGCGTGTGCCGCGACCTTGCGATGATGCGTGCGTGCTTCTTCGACCAGTGCCTGCATTTCCTCCAGCGAATACTGTGTCTGCCCGACGACCGTCCCTTTGGAGAATACACCGCCGGTCGCGGTGAAGCCCGATCAGGTCCGCACCATACTTGACGTTGCGTCGCACCTGCCTGCGCACCTCCCACGGACCGTCCGCGACACCATCCGCACGCTCGGCAAAATCATGGTTCAGTGAGTTGTTGTCCGCGTGTCCGCCGGTGATGCCAAGCGCAGGGCCCGACACAGCCATGCGGGGCCCGGTAGATCTCGCCGGCATTGATCGCATCAGCGCAGGGCGATATCCTGGTAGTCGTCCGAGCCGACATTGCGCACTGTCGCTGAAACCCGCCAACAGCGCACCCTCCGCATTGACTACACCGCCGATGACGGCACGGTGTGGCGACTGGAAATAGCCTGCGAAGAAATTCTTTTCGAGGTGCCCTGGCAGGTGTGTATGCATGTCCATGACGCCCGGCATTACAAACTGGCCTGAAAGGTCGATGACCGCCGCACCGGCAGGGATGTTGTCCACGTCCTGCCCGACTTCGACAATACGCTCGCCATCTACCTTGATAACGGCATTTCGAACGACGGACCCGTCGACCGGACTCAGCAGGCTGCCGGCGCGAATGTAGGTGATCTCGGCAGTGGCGTCGGTGGCAGGAAAAAACAGGGCTGCAAGAAGCAGCGTTACAAGCAGTTTCGTCAGTTTCATTTATCAGCTCTTCATCTGGTTGGTTTTCGGCTATCTGTATTTTGTTAACTGGTTAATTCGTATCATCCCGCGGGCGCCACAATATACACTGGCAGCGTGGCGCCGTGTGGCAGCTGCGCCGGCGACAGGCGCAATCGGGGTAACATTGAGCGAAGTCGCCAGCCAATTGCGGAATACCAGACCTTATGGCACAGCCTGAATCAAGCGCCGAACACAGTGTGCTGGTTGTCGAGGATAACGAGCATACGGCTTACATGCTGGAATTCATCCTGAGGCGCGCAGGCTATGCCGTAACGGTAGCGCCCGACGGCCGCGCCGCTGACGCGATAATTGACGAATCATCGCCCGTCGATGCCGTGGTACTGGACCTGATGCTGCCCTACGTAAGTGGCGAGGACCTGATCCTGAAAATTCGCGAGCAAGCGGGCTGGCGCACGATTCCGGTACTTGTGCTGTCAGGACGAATCCTCGAACAGGACATCGTCAACGCGCTGGAACTGGGCGCCAATGACTACCTGACGAAGCCGTTCCGGCCGCCCGAACTACTGGCGCGGCTCAAACGGATGATCGCGACCCGTGAAGAATCCGGGCCGTCGACATGAATGTTCTGCGCCTGGCGTTTCTGGTCCTCTGCCTGCAGGCGCCATTGGCGTGGCTGCCGGGACCGGCGGCCGCCCGGGAGCCGCAACCCGGTGAGACCAGCCCTTCCACCCGGCACAGCCCTGAAAGTGATCCGGCCGCACAGTTCGCCCGGGCACAGCAGCTGCTGCGAGACGATGAACCAGCGGCCGCACTGCAGGATTTCAGTGCCCTCGCCGCACGTTATCCGGAAAACGTGGACTATGCGCTGGGCCAGGCCCAGGCGCTGGCGCGGCTCGGGCGCACACGGGATGCCAACGAAGAACTCGTTCGCGGCATCGCGCTGGCGCCGGACTACGAAGCGCTGTGGCGTATCCGGTTTTCGCTGGTTGCAGCGCACCCGCAGATTTTTGATAACGACGAGTTGGAAACACTGCGAGACGACGCACGGCAGCGCTTTCCGTCCGCCACGTGGTGGCAGCGCACGAACAGCACCAGTGACTATCGCGGGCAGGTCATGCTGGCAGCCAGCGTCGAAAGCTTAAGCAACAACCAGCCCGACTGGAGCAACCAGTCGCTGCGAATCGACTGGAAGGCTACGGACTCATTGCAGGTGTTCGCATCGGTCGGTCGCAGTGAACGTTTCAATGAGCCGGATACATCTGTGTCTGCCGGCGGGCGTGTTGAATTCCTCGACCTGTGGCACGCCGGCCTGGAACTCGATTACACAAACAGCGCCAGGTTCCTGCCCGACAGTAGTTACACGGCGTACGCGGGCCGACGCTTCGACCACGGCTGGGTAGGCGAAGTCAGGGCACAACGGCGCAATTACGATACCGCAACGGTAACGATCTGGTCCGCTCGCACTGAGCGCTATTTCTCGGACTATCGTGCCGCCTATACGCTTTATGTGTCGCGCCTGCACGGCCTCGCCAATGCGGTATCGCATGCCTTTACGCTCGACTGGTACCGGACTGCTGATTTCAGTGCCGGAGTCACTGTCGCGTTCGGTGACGAAAACGAGGCGATAGGCCCCGGCCTGGTGCTCGAGTCATCCGTCGCAAGCATTACGATCAACGGGCGTTACGCGCTTAACAGGCGTTTCGGCCTGAACGGCTGGATCGGGGTGCACGAGCAGGGTGACTTCTACCGGAGGCAGTATGCTGCACTTGCTGTTACTGCCGGATTCTGACGGGGCCGTCCGGTTTGCCGCCTGGACCATGGTGTGTGTTGCCGTCCTGGTCGTCGTGCTGTTCCTTTATACAATCGGGCTGCGTACTGCGACCGTCATCGGCGCAGAACGCCAGAGGCGCCTCAATGAGGAATGGCGCGCCGTACTCGCGACAGTACTTCTTTCGGAACAGGAAGCACGCACGATAAAGCTGCCGGTTCTGCCCCGCCACCAGCGAATCAACCTGCTCGAGTTATGGAACCGGACGCGCGATACCGTACAAGGCAGTGCGGCTGACAACCTGCGAATCATGGGCGACCGCATCGGAATCATCAGTATCGCTGAACGCTTGTTACGCAGGCGCCAGCTGCAATCACAAATACTCGCGGTACAGACGCTCGGGCACATGGCGCACGAGGAAAGCTGGGATCACATCGCGGCGCTGACGGGCAGTCAGCATATGGCACTTTCAATCACTGCCGCCGGCGCGCTGGTCGATATCGATCCGCAGCGTGCCGTGCAAATGCTGGTGCCATTGATTGCAAAGCGGCGCGACTGGCCGCGAACGCGGGTATCGCGAATGCTGCGCTCGGTCGGCAGCGGCCTCGTCAGCGAGCCGTTGTACCGCGCCGTGCGCAGTGCCGATGATACCGACCGTGTCTATTTGCTGCAGTTTGCGCAGCTGGCTGAACACGACATCGTCGATGCATTGGCCGCCGAACTGGATCGGAGAGCAAGAACCCGGATGTGCTGGCCGCGGCCCTGAAACTCGTTTCCGGGCGCGACGATATTCCACGCCTGCTTTCCCTGACGCAGCACGATGCGTCTTTCGTTCGCATGCAGGCGGCGAGGCTGCTCGGCCGAATCGGCCAGCCGGAACACGTGCCAGTGCTCGAATCACTGCTGCATGACAGCCATTGGTGGGTGCGCTATCGCGCCGCGCAGGCTATTGCCAGCCTGCCTTTTCTCGGCCCGAACGCGCTGCGCGCGCTGCGCGAACGGCAACAGGACCTGTACGCACGCGACATCCTGGAGCAGGCCTATTCCGAAGTGGGCATGGCATGACCGCGCAACAGGTTGTTCTGTCGTTGCAGTGGGTTTTTCTTGCCTATTTCATCCTGATCAACCTCGGATACCTCGCGCAGAACGTCATTGCGGCGCTCGGCATCCGCCGTTACCTGCAAACCGCGGATCAGTACGCTGGTGAGGGTGCATTCTCGTCGCTCGATGTGCCAATCAGTATCATTGTGCCCGCCTACAACGAGTCCGTGGCGATTGTCACGGCGGTCAAGGCCATGCTGCAGCTCGAGTACCCTGATTTCGAACTGGTCGTGGTCAATGACGGCTCAAAAGACGACACGCTGCAAAAGCTGATCGACGAGTTCAACATGCGGCCGTTTCCTGAAGCCTACCGGAAGCGCGTGCCGTGCCAGGAGATCAACGGCATGTACCGGTCGGCGCTGAACAGCCGCCTGCGGGTCGTCGACAAAATCAACGGCGGCAGCAAGGCGGACGCTATCAATGCCGGTCTCAACGCGTGCCGCTATCCTCTGATTTGTGTGGTGGATGCGGATTCAGTCCTGCAGACAGACAGCCTGCGGCGCGTGGTCCGGCCGTTTCTCGAGGACTCGACAACGGTCGCGGTCGGCGGCACCGTGCGTATCGCCAACGGTTGTACCCGTGCGCAGCGGTTTTCTCGAAAAGGTCGGCCTGCCCGCGGATTCCTGCCGCTGGTACAGGTCGTCGAGTACCTGCGTGCATTTCTTTTCGGCCGCATGGGCTGGGCTCCGATGAATGCGTTGCTGATCATCTCCGGGGCATTCGGCGTTTTTCACAAGGAAACGCTGGTCGAAGTCGGGGGCTTTAATCCCGACGCCGTTGGCGAGGACATGGAACTGGTATTGCGGCTGCATCGCATCATGAAACAGCAGCGCCGCCCGTACCGGATCGCCTTTATTCCGGACCCGGTCTGCTGGACTGATGCACCGGAGACACTCCGCGACCTCCGTGGCCAGCGCGTCCGTTGGCAGCACGGGCTGGGCCAGGCACTGTTCATGAACCGCTGGCTGATGTTCAACCCGCGCGGCGGTGCCGTGTCCTGGCTTGCCGTGCCGTTCTACCTGCTGTTTGAACTGTTCGGTCCCATCATCGAAGTTGCCGGCTACCTGTTTTTTATCCTGTGCGGAATCATGGGCTGGCTGGCATGGCCGGAAGCGCTGCTTTTCCTGTCCCTGGCCATTGCACTTGGCATTCTGTTATCGACCAGTTCAATCCTGCTCGAAGAACTGTCCTTTCATACTGATCCGCGTTTTCGCCACCTGATGCTGCTGTACCTGGTAGCTATACTCGAAAACTTCGGCTACCGGCAACTCACTGCGTTGTGGCGCATGCAGGGCCTGTACCGATGGCTCCGCGGCGGCAAACACGAATGGAAAACCATTTCACGAAGCACGAGCCTGTCAGACAGGAATTGACCGCCGTGCGATGCATTTTAATCTACAATCGGCCCGCCACCGGACAAGGATACGGATAAGCTGCATGAAGACTCTTACCTTGCTGCGCCACGCAAAATCGAGCTGGGACACGCCAAACCTTTCGGATAAAGACCGTCCACTGAACGAGCGCGGTCTCCGTGATGCACCGGCGATGGCCGTGCGCCTGCAGGAAGCCGCGGTACGCCCTTCACTGATTCTCAGCAGCCCGGCCGTGCGCGCGTGGGAAACGGCCAAGGTCGTCGCGCAGCAGATCGGCTATCCACTGGAGTTCCTGCAACGGGAAGCGGACCTGTACCTCGCGTCACGCCGCAAGCTGATTGAAATCATCGGGCGGCAGGACAACGGCTTCAACAGCATGCTCGTCGTTGCGCACAATCCCGGACTGACGGACCTTGCCAACTACCTCATCGCCGGACTGACCGACAACCTGCCAACGTCAGGCATCGTCTCGATCAATCTCGCCAGCGACGAGTGGGATCTGCGGCAGACCGGGGATAACGAACTGCTGGTCTACGATTACCCGAAAAAGCATCGTTAGCACTCAGGTACGTTGACGGCGAGGCCGCCGCGCGATGTTTCCTTGTAGATGGTCGACATGTCCAGTCCTGTCTGGCGCATCGTACTGATGACCTGGTCGAGTGATACGAAATGAGTGCCGTCGCCGTGCATGGCGAGGCTCGCTGCGTTGATCGCCTTGACGGAGCCCATCGCATTCCGCTCGATGCACGGAATTTGCACGAGGCCGCCGATCGGATCACAGGTAAGCCCGAGGTTGTGTTCCATGCCGATCTCTGCCGCGTTCTCAACCTGGCGCACACTGCCGCCCTGCGCGGCAACGAGCCCGGCAGCCGCCATCGAACAGGCGACGCCAACCTCGCCCTGGCAGCCCATTTCCGCGCCTGAAATCGACGCATTGACCTTGTACGAAATGCCGATCGCGCCGGCAGTCAGCAGGTAGCGGTCGATGCCGTCCTGGTCAGCATCCGGATACAGCTCGCAATAGTAATGCAACACCGCCGGGATGATTCCTGCCGCGCCATTGGTCGGCGATGTAACGACCCGGCCACCGGCCGCATTTTCCTCATTGACGGCAATCGCCCAGGCATTGACCCAGTCCATCGTATCGAGTCCGGCGCGCCTGCCCTCTGCCGTCAGGGCTTTGTACAGCTTCGGTGCCCGCCGCAATACCGACATCCGGCCCGGCAGAACGCCTTCAGTTTCGAGGCCGCGACGCACGCACGCTCGCATGGCCGCCCACAGGTCGTCGATGCGCTGGCGGATATCCGCTTCCGAGCGCCAGTGCCGCTCGTTCCTGTACATCAGTTCGGGAATCGACATCCCGTGTTCCTCCGCAAGCGACATCAGTGTTTCGGCGTCGCTGAACGGGAACGGCGGTTGACCCTCCTGTGCACTGGTCTCCGGCTCATCGCCGCGCACGACGAAGCCGCCGCCGAGTGAATACCAATCTTCACTCAGGAGCGTTTCGTCGCCGGCGTTGTACGCGGTGAAACGCATGCCATTGGTATGCCGCGGCAGTTCCTCGTCGTAATCGAAAACCAGGTCCGTCTCCGGATCGAAGGCAATCTCACCGACTCCGGCGACCTTGAGGCGCCGGTTATCGTGGATGGCGCGCAGTGTCGGTTCCATGGCATCCGGGTCAATGGTGGCCGGTTCGGCACCACCCAGCCCGAGCATGACCGCGGAGTCCGTGCCATGACCGCGCCCGGTAAAGGCCAGCGACCCATAGAGGCGCACGTTCAGCCGTTCGACCGGCTCCCCCTTACTCGCCAGCGTGCGCGCAAATTCGTACGCCGCCTTCATCGGCCCCACGGTGTGGGAACTCGACGGACCGACGCCAATCTTGAAAATATCGAAGATGCTGATTTCAGCCATGATGATCGTTTTACCTCAAGTACTGCCTGGATGATTCATGAACGTTTGGCTTTGGTGGTAGGCGGAGGCGCACCCCGGGGCACACCTCCGCCCCAACCTCCGTGGCACGCAAGAGTCATCAGGGTCGGGAGCGTCATTTCTCTGCCAGCGACAGCAGGCCAGTATCACCGCCTACCGCGGCGATATTGTTGCTGACAGCATACTCGTTACCGAAGCGCGCGAGGTAATGGGGTCCGCCTGCCTTCGGTCCGGTGCCGGACAGGCCGCGGCCACCAAAGGGTTGTGACCCGACAATTGCGCCGATCATGTTCCTGTTGATATAGATATTACCGGCCAGTGAATGTGTTTCGAAAGCGCGGGCACGCGCACCGATACGGCTGTGCAGCCCCATCGTCAGGCCATAACCGGTGCGATTGACCGCCTCGATGGCCTCTGCAAGCTGTCGCCGCTTGTAGCGCATGACATGCAATACCGGCCCGAACACTTCGCCCTGTAATACATCGATGCTGTCGATCTCGAGCGCGACCGGGGCGAAATACGTGCCGGATGCAACCGCATCCGGCAGCTGGCATCGATAGAGCAGTTTTGCCTGCTGATCCATGCGCTTGACATGGCGTTGCAGCATGTCGCGTGCATCGTCGTCGATCACCGGTCCAACGTCGGTGGAAAGATCGGCCGGATCACCGATCTCGAGTTCCTTCATCGCGCCCTGCAGCAATGTGATGACGCGCGGCGCTATATCTTCCTGCAGGCACAGTATGCGCAGTGCCGAACAACGCTGGCCGGCGGCGTTGAATGCCGAGGCGATCGTATCCTGGACAACCTGCTCCGGAAGCGCCGAACTATCGACGAACATCGCATTCTGTCCGCCCGTCTCGGCGATCAGCGCAGCAATCGCGCCATCGCGGCCCGCCAGCGTGCGATTGATGATTCGAGCGGTGTCGGTTGAGCCGGTGAATGCGACGCCTGCGACGCGCCGATCCGCCACGGCGCGACCACCTACTTTGGCGCCGTCACCCGGCAGAAAATGCAGTACATCCGCCGGCACGCCGGCTTCCAGCAACAGCTCCGTCGCGCGGAACGCAATGAGCGGCGTTTGCTCCGCGGGCTTCGCGAGTACGGCATTGCCCGCGGCGAGCGCAGCCGACACCTGTCCGGTGAAAATCGCCAGTGGAAAATTCCATGGGCTGATGCAGACAAAAATACCTCGTCCACGCATGCCAAGCGTATTGCGCTCACCGGTCGGACCCGGCAACTGCCGCGGCTCACCGTACAGCCGCCGGGCCTCATTCGCGTAGTAGCGCAGGAAATCAACAGCCTCGCGCAATTCGGCAATGGCGTCGGGCAGCGTCTTGCCGCCTTCGCGGACGCATAACGCCAGGAGCTCAGCCGTGTTCTGCTCAAACAGGTCGGACGCTCGCTCGAGTATCGCGGCGCGATCGGCCGCCGGCATGCGATCCCAACCGGGCTGCGCCTTGCCGGCCAGTTCCAGCGCCTGATCAACGGCATCCGCGTCCGCCTGCCGGCAGATACCGATTACCTGCGACGTGTTGGCGGGATTTCTTGACTCGACCGGTTCTCCATCCAATCGCTTGCCGCCCACGATTGGTGCCGCGATCCGCTCCGTGAACGCGATTTTCTGCATCGCCTGCAGCAACTGCCCGCTCGCCTTGCGGTCGGCCAGGTTGTGCCCGGCCGAGTTGCGCCGCTCGCAGCCGAACAGCCCGTCTGCCTGCGGTATGCGCGGATGCGGCTTGAAGCCACCCTCGCGCGCAATTTCGATCGGGTCACGCACGATGTCCTCGACAGCGATGGACTCATCGACAATCCGGTTGACGAACGATGTATTGGCACCATTCTCGAGCAATCGCCTGACGAGGTACGGCAGTAAGTCCTCGTGGCTGCCGACCGGCGCATAGACGCGGCAGGGACGGTTGTATTTCTGTGGATTAATTACCTCCGCGTACAGCTCCTCACCCATGCCATGGAGCCGCTGGAACTCGAAATCAGTACGTGATCCGGCATAGTGCAGCACGCTCGCCAGCGTATGGGCGTTGTGTGTTGCGAATTGCGGATAAAGGCGCTCTCCCGCTTCCAGCATTTGCTGCGCGCAGGCGAGGTAGGACACATCGGTATGCGCCTTGCGTGTAAAGACCGGGTAACTTGCAAGCCCGAGTTCCTGTGCACGCTTGATCTCGGTGTCCCAGTACGCACCTTTGACCAGGCGCACCGGTATGCGCCGGCCATGCGTGGCCGCGAGGTCAATGACAAACGCGAGCACATCGGATGCTCGGCGCTGGTATGCCTGGACGGCAAGGCCAAGGCCCTCATAATCCTTGAGCCGTGCATCGGCGCGAACGGCTGCAAAGAGCTCCAACGATATTTCCAGCCGATCGGCCTCCTCTGCATCGACCGTCAGGCCGATGCCCGCCTTTTCGGCCTGCAGCGCAAGGTCGGTCAATATCGGCACCAGATCGGCAATAATCCGTTTGTGCTGCGTGTACAGGTAACGCGGATGCAGCGCCGACAATTTCACGGAAATGCCGGGAGCGTCAAACATGTCTTCGACAGCCGCACTGTCGCCGATTGCGCGAATAGCCTGGCTGTAGGATTCGAAATAGCGGCTCGCGTCCTTCGCCGTCAGTGCCGCTTCTCCGAGCATGTCGTAGGAATGCCGGTACTGCAGCGATTCCTTTTTCTTTGAGCGTGCCAGCGCCTCGTGAATATCCCGCCCCATGACGAACTGGTGCCCCATGATGCGCATGGCCTGCCGCATTGCCGCGCGAACAACCGGCTCGCCTGCACGGCTCGCAATCCGGCCGATATAGTGAGCCGGATTCTTTTTCGCGGACTCATCAACCCGCAAAATTTCGCCGGTCAGCATCAGGCCCCACGTCGATGCATTAACGAATAAAGAGTCGCTCGCGCCCAGGTGATCCTTCCAGCGAGCCGACGTCACTTTGTCAGCGATCAATCGATCGGCCGTGTCAGTATCTGGTATGCGCAGCAAGGCTTCCGCGATGCACATCAAAAGTACGCCTTCCTGCGACGACAAATCGTACTGCTGCAGGAATGCATCGATACCGCCTTCGTTCACCGCATTGTCACGGACCGCGTTGACCAGCTCTGTCGCCGTCTGCTGCACATGCAGCCGCGCCGCGTCACCGGCATCCGCCTTGCGGGCCAGCGATTCGACCAGTGCCGTTTCGTCCGCAAGATAGTGACGGCTGATGTCACCGAGAGGATCGGTGCTCACGGTGGGCTGTTCAGTAAATTTCATGCGTGATTTGCCTGTGGCGGGCTGCTTCTCCGGCCGAGTCCCGCTGGATGGCCGGGCCGCCGGGGCGCACAGTGTAGCTGTTCGCCGAAGGGCTTTAAAGGCGGCCCGGCTGGCTCGAGCACCGGGTTTCGCTCCCTCAACTTGCGCCGCGTGTGCTTGTCCGGACGCCCATCCGTGCGTGGCATCTGTTGCCGGTCGCTTTGCAAACCGGCGCGCAATGCCTGACGCCTCTCCAATGATTTATCGCTCTCTGAGTAGCAGCTTTGCGCCTCCGCCGCAGGACCGCGCCGCGACGGTATTGACACGACATCAATCTGAAACGGCAACCTGTCCCGGACCAGTTCGATGCGGTCTCCGGGTGTCACGCGCGCACCGGGCCGCGCGCGTTCACCGTTGATGCGCACATGGCCACCTCCGACCGCTTTCGCCGCCATGGTGCGTGTCTTGTAAAAGCGCGTGAACCAGAGCCAGCGGTCAACGCGCAATCCGGAACCGGCTTCGGACATCATCGAATTCTCAAAACCGCCAAAATCACCTGATATACTTTGCGGCCTTTGACAGCGGAGAGCAATGCCGTGCCCGCCACATTCCTCAACAACCTGGCCGCACAGACGGAAAGCCTGAAACAGGAGGGACTCTACAAGGAGGAACGCCTGATAGCCGGGCCGCAGCAGGCTTCAATCCAGGTCCGGACCAACGGCTCTGCTCGCGAGGTCATCAATCTCTGCGCCAACAATTATCTCGGGCTTGCCAACCACCCCACTGTCATCGCTGCTGCTCACAAGGCGCTGGACGACTACGGCTACGGTATGGCGTCCGTGCGTTTCATCTGTGGCACGCAAACGATACGCAGGAACTCGAGTCGCGTATCAGCGCGTATCTTGGAACCGAAGAGACGATCCTGTATCCCTCGTGTTTCGATGCCAATGGCGGGTTGTTTGAAACGATACTGACGGAAGGTGATGCGGTCATCAGCGACTCGCTGAACCATGCCAGCATTATCGACGGTATCCGCCTCTGCAAGGCGCAGCGTTTGCGCTACCAGAATAACGACATGGACGACCTCGAGTCGAAACTCCGTGAAGCGGCCGGCTGCCGCACCCGCCTGATAGTGACGGACGGCGTGTTTTCGATGGACGGTACCATCGCAAACCTGAAGGACATCTGCGACCTGGCAGAACGCTATGACGCGTTGACGATGATCGATGATTGTCACGCTACCGGCTTCCTCGGTGACACCGGCCGCGGAACACACGAATACCGCGACGTCATGGGCCGTATTGATATTATTACAAGCACGCTCGGCAAGGCGCTGGGCGGGGCCTCCGGAGGATTTACGTCAGGCCGCAAGGAAATTGTCGGCTGGCTGCGCCAGCGGTCGAGGCCGTACCTGTTCTCCAATTCGGTCGCGCCGGCGATTGCCGCGACATCACTGGCAATACTCGACCTGCTGGAGCGCGATGAAAGTTTGCGGCATCGATTGCGCGAAAACGCTTCGTACTTCAGAACGCACATGGAAGAACTGGGCTTCGATTTAAAGCCGGGCGAGCACCCGATTGTGCCCGTCATGCTGGGCGATGCGAAGCTTGCATCGACGATGGCGGATCAGCTACTGGAGCAAGGGATCTATGTGATCGGTTTTTCCTTCCCTGTCGTACCCAAGGGTGAGGCGCGGATACGCACCCAGATGTCGGCGGGGCTGGAGAAAGCCCATCTCGACAAGGCCATTGAAGCGTTCGCCACTGTCGGGCGCGCGCTGCACGTTATCTAACCAGGATTCATCGCAATGAAAGCATTGCGTCAAGGCCAGGGCAACCCGGCATCTGGATGGAAGATATCGACAAGCCGTCTCCGGGGCATAACGACGTACTGATCCGCGTTCGCCGCGCGGCAATCTGCGGTACCGATATCCACATATACCAGTGGGACGATTGGGCCAGCCGGACGATCCCGGTGCCGATGGCGGTGGGCCACGAGTTCAGCGGAGAGATTGTCGAATGCGGCAGTGAAGTTGTCGGCTTCGAAGTCGGTGATCGTGTATCCGCCGAGGGACATATCACCTGTGGCATATGCCGCAACTGCCGCGCCGGCCGCAGGCACCTGTGCATCAGCACCAAGGGTATCGGCGTCAATCGCGCAGGCGCATTTGCCGAATATATAGCGGTGCCTGCATTCAATGTCTTCAAGTTACCCGATGCCATTACAGATGAAATGGCATCGATCCTGGACCCGCTGGGCAATGCAACGCATACCGCACTGTCGTTCGACCTGGTCGGCGAAGACGTGTCTGATCACCGGCGCCGGACCAATCGGCATCATGGCGGTCGCGATTGCCCGATTCGCCGGCGCGCGGCATGTCGTCATTACCGACATCAACGACTATCGCCTTGATCTCGCAAAAAAGATGGGGGCAACGTTCGCACTCAATGTGCGCAACGACTCCATAGACGACACCATGAAAACGCTCGGTATGACCGAAGGCTTCGACGTCGGCCTCGAGATGTCCGGCAATCCATCAGCGTTCCGGGACCTGCTGCGCACGATGCATCACGGCGGACAGGTCGCGCTGCTTGGTATCCCCCCGGACGAAACCGCGATCAACTGGAACGAGGTCATCTTCAAGGGGCTTATGCTGAAGGGCATTTACGGCCGCGAGATGTTCGAAACCTGGTACAAGATGACGAGCATGCTGCAAAGCGGACTCGATATAAGCCCGGTCATCACGCACCATTTCGCCGCCAACGACTTTCTCGACGCCTTCAAACTGATGGAGTCCGGCCAGTCGGGCAAGATCATTCTCGACTGGGCATCCTGACGCCACAGTCTAAGGAACTGGCCCGGATTATTCATGAACGGCACGGAGTCAGGGGCGAAGGTGTGCCCCGGGGAGGGCTTTTCAGGGCTGTGCCGGACAGGGACGTCCGGCACAGAGCGTACAGGGACGTATTCACAGCGTCCCTGAAAAGCCCTCCCCGGGGTGCGCCTTCGCCAACCACCGCACTAAAACGTTCATGAATAATCCGTGCCAGCTCCGCTACGAGCCGTCGAACACGCAGAAGCAGTGTGCATAGATACCGCGCGGGTCGTTGAAGCGCAACACCGACGTCAATGCCCGCTCGGCGAAGGCGACGAGCCGGTCGACGGACGACGGCCGCGGGCCGATATCGAGGCCAAGTGACCGGGCGCCGCCCATAAACTGCAGGACCAGCGTTTCGAACGGGCTCAGGTCCTCTTCGTAGTAGATCAGACCGTAGTCATCTACCTCGAGGCCTGCCAGGGCAGCAGCGACTTCGATTGCGGCGTCGAGGTTGCCGAGCTGGTCGACAAGTCCGTTCTCGACAGCGGCCGCACCCGTCCAGATCTGCCCTTGTGCTATTCGGTCGACTGCCGCCACGTCCATGTTGCGATGCCTCGCGACGCGCGTAATGAAGTCATCGTAGCTGTCTTCGATCAATGCCTGCACGATCTGCCTGACCTCGTCCGACATTTCGCGGTCGGGCCGCAGTGCGCCGGCAAGGTGCGTTGTACCGACGACCGTCGGTGTGTACGCCCAAAGCCGCAAGGCTGCGCTGAAACGTCGGGAACATCCCGATGACGCCGATCGATCCGGTAATCGTTGTCTCGCTCGCCAGGATGCGGTCCGCCGCCATGGAAATCCAGTAGCCGCCCGAGGCCGCAACACTGCTCATCGAGGCGACGACCGGCTTGCCCGCGTCCTGCAGGGCCTGCACTTCATTGCGGATGACCTCCGATGCGAAAGCGCTACCGCCCGGGCTGTCCACGCGAAGCACGACCGCCTTTACAGACTCATCATGGCGGGCTTGTGTCAGCAGATTTACCGTTGAGTCGCCGCCGATCGTACCTGGCGGTTGCGTGCCATCGAGTATCTCACCAACGGCAACAATAACGGCGATGTTGTTATCGCCGGACGAGGGATCCCGCAGCAAGCGTTTTTGCGCGAGATACTCTTTCAGGCCGGCCGCCTGGTAGCCGAGCACACCCTCGTCATCCTCGCCGGCAAGATCCGCAACGCGATCGTTAACCTGTTCGTTTGTCAGCAGCTCGTCGATATATCCCAGCTCAACGGCGATCTCCGCAATCGTGGCATCTTTGCGACGCGCATACTCCAGGAAATTATCGGCAAATTCGTCCACGCTGGTGTCATCCAGAGAGCGCGCCGCCGCAACATCCTCCTGATACGTAGACCAGAGGACGCCCAGCACGTCCCCGATGGCCTGGCGGTCCTCGTCCGACATGTCATTGCGTGTATAGGACTCGGCCGCGGTCTTGTGCGTTCCGGCGCGAAATACATTCCAGTCGATCCTGAGCTTCTCGATAGCCTCCTGAAAATAGGTACGATAGACGCCGTATCCCTGCACCAGCAGCATGCCTTCCGGATGCATATAGATTTCATCCGCGTACGACGCCAGGTAGTACGTGGACTGGTCGTAAAAACTGGCATGCGCGATGACCTTCTTGCCGGACTGCTGAAACTGTTCGATCGCCTCACCGATCCGCTGCAGCTTGCTGAGCCCGCCCCCTGTCATGCCGCGCAAGTCGAGGACCACAGCCTCGATGCGGTCATCGTCTCGCGCAAACTCGAGACCGTCGACAATATCCTTCACCAGTGTTTGCTGCGGCGCCTCATCCAGAAATTCAGCAAAGGCCCGGTCGAACGGATTACCCTCGAGCTGTTCAACCAGCACACCGGAAGGCCGAATCAACAGTGCTGCATTATCCGGGAGATTCGGCGTGCTCTTTGACAATGCGCCGACCACTATCGAAAACATGAAAAGCAGCACGATCAGGTGAAGGATCTTGCGCAGCGTATCGGCGCCGGTCCAGACCGCACTGAAAAAACGAACAAAAAAATTGCGCTTTGCCACGTACTACTCCCGAGGTGTTTCGCGGAAAACATGGTGCCTTGTAACGGATACTACGGCGCGGCATCCTGCCCCGGCAAGAACCACAGCGAGAGATCCTGCCAGAACGTAATGATCAGCACCGATACCATCAATATCAGCAGGAACGGCAGCGTCGCGGCGTACACTTGCATAATCGGCTTGTTAAACCGGTAGCTCGTAATGAAGAGATTCAGCCCGACCGGCGGTGTCAGGTAACCGAGCTGCATCGCCGCCAGGAATACGATACCGAGATGGGTTTCGTTTACGCCATACTGGGCGGCGATCGGCAGCACCAGCGGTACGACCAGGACAATCGCCGAGAAAATATCGAGTATAGCGCCGAGGATCAGCAGGAAGAGTAACAGCAACAGCAGGAAGCTCAGTTCACTGCTGACCAGCTCCGCGACAAATGCCAACAGCACCTGCGGCACGCCCGCATCAATCATGTAATTCGTGGACGCCAGCGAAACACCGAGAATGACGAGGATTCCTCCCACCAGCAGCATAGACTGCCGCATGACCTCCGGCAATTGCCGGAATGTGATCTCGCGCAGGACGAATACCTCGACGATTAGTACGTAGAGGGCCGTCACGGCGGCGGCTTCGGACACGGCAAAAAACCCGGAGTAGATGCCGCCGAGCACAACGACAGGCAAAGGCAGCTCCCACATCGATTCTCGCAACGCACCACCCAGTTCGCGGAACGAAAACGGTTTCAGCGGCTGCCGGTTGCCCCGGCTCACCCAGAGGCTGTACCCGGACAGCATTACGAGCATCAACATGCCGGGCAGGATGCCTGCCCGAAACAGGTCATCAATTGGAACCTCGGCGATGACCCCGTACAGGATCAGCGGCAATGACGGCGCAAACAGCAGCCCGAGACTTCCTGATGTCGTCACGAGGCCGAGATTGAAATTATCCGGATAGCCATCCTGCTTCAGCGCGGGATAAAGAATGGCGCCAAGGGCGATGATCGTCACACCGGATGCACCGGTAAACGCGGTGAAAAAAGCACAAGCCGCCAGCGACACCAATGCGAGGCCGCCCGGCATCCAGCCGAGCAGCGCGCCGGTGAGCCGCACCAGCCGCTTCGGAGCGTTGCTTTCACTCAGCAGGTAACCGGCAAAAGTAAACAGCGGGATTGCCGAAAGGAAAGGCATGTTTGCTATGCCGAGTATTTCGATGGCGACCGCCATCAGGTCGATTTCTTCCTGGTAATAGCCAAGCATTGCACTGCCGGCTATGACCGTGAAAAGCGGCGCGCCGAATACCGCAAGCACGATCAGGACGATGCTGAGCGCAATCATGTGACGGGCGCCTCCGCAGGCTCGTTGCGGACCACCGCTATAGATGCACTGATACTTGACAGCAGAAACCGGTAACTCATCAAAGCGAACGCGAGTGGCACAATGCCATGCGCGGTCCACGAGGGGATACCGACAAGCACGGTATCACCGAACTCAAGTGACAACAGGATAAAGCGCAGGGAATGCCAGGCCAGGAGACCGCAAATCAGGGCCGCGAACAAGTCGACGATCAACCGGGGCACGCGTGCCAGCCGTTCCGGAACAATATGCGACAGTACGTCGATACGCAGGTGGCGGTTGTTGCGCGCTGCCGCGACGGAGGCGACCATTGCGATCCACAACACCATCAGTTTCAGCAGTTCGTCTGCCCAGACGAATCCACTGTCAAAGAAAAGCCGCAGTGCAATCTGGCCAACGGCGATGATCATCATGGCCGCAAGCAGCAACACCAGCAGCAGGTTTTCAAGCGCCGTGCCGAGGCGCTCGAGCCGCCCAAGGAGTGTACCGCGGGCGGCACCCGACATTAATGCGCCTCGCTGACGGTTACCTCGTCATTTTTTGAAGCGGCGGCAGCACGGTAGTCCTGCAGGTGCATCAGCAGTTCATCGAGCAGCCTCGCCGAGAACATGCCCTGCTCCGCCATGTCGCGATTTGTCTCCTGCATCTGGTCGCGAATCTTTTCGAACTCACCGGGTACGGGCTCAACCTCTTCAAGTCCTACGCTCAGGAGTGCCTCGGTTGCGTTGCGGGAGTCACGCTGGCTGGCCGCATCGACGTCCTCGTAAATACCGGTCATGACATCCCGGACGACCGCCTGGTCGGGCTCTGACAACTGGTTGAATTTGCGCTCGCCGATCACCATGAAGCCCATTGCATACAGCACCGGCATCCTGGTTACGTACTTCACCTTGGTGTGCCATTGAAGCGCAAGTGCCACGACCGGCGGGATCGCAACGATGTCGATAAGTCCCGTCTGCAGGCCAGTCAGTACGTCGGTAATCGGCAGTGAGACCGGCGACAGGTCCAGAGACTTCATCCCCTGGTAGCTGATCTGGTCTCCTTCGGGTAACCAGACCTTTTTGCCCTTCAGGTCGTCGTGACTGCGAACCGGCTCGTTCGACAGGATAATCGCAAACCCGCCACCCGCGAAGCCGAAGGTTTCGAATCCGAGGTCTTCAATTCCCGCAATCAACCCGGCATCGAGATGCTCGCGGACGTATTCGACTTCCTCAATTGATTTGAACAGGAAGGGCAAGCCATAAATGTTCACGTCCGGGTAGCGCTTCTGGAAATCGGTTGGTGCGAACGTACCCCCGTGCAACTGGCCGATCTGCATTTTCCGGAGAACCTGCCGTTCGTTGCCCTGCACACCGCCGGAATAGAACTTCAGCCGCACGCGCCCGTCCGTGCGCTCGCGAATTTCCGTGGCACCTTGCCGAAATTCTTTCATCCATCCGGAGTTTTCCGGCGCAAGCGTTGCGATCTTGATCTCCGTCGTTTGCGCGGCCGCCATGCCGCCCATCAGGGCAAGCATAAGTCCGGCAATTATCGGTATCGGGTTTCGCATCTGCATTCTCCGCTGGTGAAATCTGGTGGGGTAGCGGCTGACCGATCAGAAATAATCGGCGCCACTTTCAAGCAGCACGCGCGCATCACGTTGCGCCAGTACGTTGGTCAGCGTGTAACCGGGCACTTCGGCCTCGGCGGCAAGTATTTCCTGAAGCAGCCGGTCATGCAGTTCCTGATCGTACATGAGCCTCGCGTAGCCGCGTGCAAATTCAACCTTCGCGCCAGAGATCCCGGCCGCCTGACAATTCGATCGAACGTTCAAAATAGGCGCGGCCCTTTTCAGGCTCACCGCCCAGCGCCGGCGGGCGCAGAGTCGTCAGTATCCCAAGGTACGTGTAGGCATCGCTGTCGTCTGTGCCATCGCTAACGTCCAGATAGCGCAGCAGCAGTGCCTCCATATGGGGCAGCCTGGCCAGCGACGTCCAGTCGTCGCTGTGCGCACGAATGTAGGAGAGCGACGCGACGGCATAGCTCAACACAACATCGGCGTGCTTTTCGGCGAGCCCCTCAAGGGAGCGCTCGTAAGCCTCGTAGTCCATATCGTTCCAGGTGCAGGACGGGGCGTACTCAATACAAATCGCCTTGCTGGCGTATCGCCGGGCCCGTTCGGTCAGCCGTGCCGCGCGCACAGCATCCTCGGCAAACACAGCGCCATAGGAGGCATACAGGTCGGCTGCGGCGGCCAGCAACGCCGGATCGTCGGGGTTACCTTCTATCAGGCTGTCGAGCAGTAGCAGGTAGGCTGGCGCGCCGTCGCGCACCGTTTCAGGGTCCGTCTGGTTCAGTACGGCCAGCGACAGGTTGTCGGCAAAACCCGACGCGGCAGACGACACCAGTGACGCGCAACCCGACTGCAGCAGTGCGGCGACAACCAGCAGGCTGCGCAGTGTCGGGGCGTGATGGAGCATACTGATCATGCCTCGAAAGACTCGTTTGCCGCGCGATGGTTCAGGCCAATCGCGTCACCGCGTGAACATAATACGCGGTGACGAAACGCAAACGCGGTGCTGCTAGATCTTTTCCTTGATCCGGGCGGCCTTGCCGGTACGTCCGCGCAGGTAGTAAAGCTTGGCGCGCCTTACATCACCGCGCCGCTTGACTGCGATGTCGCTGACCACGGGGCTGTATGTCTGGAATACGCGCTCGACACCCTCGCCGTGCGACATCTTGCGCACGGTAAAGGCCGAGTTGATGCCGCGATTGCGCTTGGCAATAACCACGCCCTCGAAAGGCTGCAGACGCTCGCGATCGCCTTCCGTCACCTTGACCTGCACGATCACGGTATCGCCGGGTGCGAAATCCGGAATGACCCGGGTCATCTGTTCCTGTTCGATTGCTTCGATTACTTTGCTCATCTTTTGTCTACCGTCCGGTGTAAATATTCGTCGAGCAGCGCTTGCTGCTCCGGTGTCAGCTGCAGCTTCCCGACCAGGTCGGGACGCCGCAAAAAGCTGCGACCGAGGGCTTGCTGCCGCCGCCATTTCGCCGATCCGGGCGTGGTCTCCTGACAACAACACGTCAGGCACGCGACGCCCGTCAATTTCTTCCGGTCTCGTAAAATGCGGGCAATCCAGCAAGCCCTGCATGAACGAGTCCTGTTCCGCCGATGCCGCATCGCCGAGAACTCCCGGCAACAACCGCGCAACAGCGTCGATTACGGCCATGGCCGGAATCTCGCCGCCGCTCAGCACAAAATCGCCGAGCGACACTTCTTCATCCACGGCCGCATCAATCAGCCGCTCATCAATCCCTTCGTAGCGGCCGGCTACCAGCACCATGCCCGGCAGCGCCGCCAGCCGGCCTGCCATGGCCTGGTCAAACAACCGGCCCTGCGGCGTCAGGCAAATCACCGGACCGCCGCGCGGCAATGCCTCGCGCGCCGCCGCAATGGCACCCGCGAGCGGCTCGAACTTCATGACCATCCCCGGGCCGCCACCGTAAGGACGATCGTCAACGGTGCGATGCGCATCGTCGGTAAAGTCACGCGGATTGCAAAACCCCAGTGACAACAGGCCGCGCTCCACGGCCCGGCCGACGACGCCATAGTCGCCGATGGCCGCCACCATCTCCGGAAACAGGCTGACTACCTGCACCTGCATGCCGTCAATCCCATTCCCAATCGACGCTGATGCGCCCTGCGGCAAGATCAACGTCGAGTACTACAGTCTCCATAACGAACGGAATCAGTACTTCCCGTTCGCCCCGCACGACCAGCACGTCGTGCGTACCGGTTGCGATCAGGTAGGCCACCGTGCCGAGCGGCGTGCCGCGTCGCGGTGCGTCACTGCCAGGCCTTCGAGATCCGCCCAGTAGTAGTGGCCTTCCCCGGGGTCCGGCAGATCGCTGCGCCGTATGCCGATGTCAGCTCCGGCGAGGCCGGACGCCACGTCCCGGTCATCAATTTTGTCGAAGCGCCCGATCAGCGCCTTGCCGTGCTCCCTGCCTTCCTGAAGCCGCGCCGCCTGCCATTCATCGCCTCGGCGCAGGTAACAGTCCGTGTAGCCGAGCAACGCCTCGCGCGGCCTGGTATACGAATGCAGGCTGACCCAGCCCTGCACTCCGTGCACGCGGCCGACGCGGCCGATAACAATCACCGGGTCCGACCCGACAGCGTGTGAATGCCCTTCCGCCACGTTCCGGCCCCCGGCAGGTGACCGCCAGCGCCGGACTATCAGCTCGCAGCAGCCGCCTTGCGACTGGCCTTGAGCAGCGCGGCAACGCGCTCGGACGGCCGCGCGCCCTGGCCGAGCCAATAGTCGACACGCTCGAGGTCAACCTTGAGGTTCTCCTCGCGCTCGGTGCCAACCGGATTGAAAAAACCGACACGTTCGATATAGCGGCCGTCCCGACGGTTACGGCTGTCGGTGACCACCAGGTGATAAAAAGGGCGTTTCTTCGCGCCTGCGCGCGAAAGACGAATGCTAACCATTACAATTCCGCTAAAGTTTCAAGACGGGCAGACATGCCTCGGCTCGGGCCCGGCCCGAGTAGAGCGCGCATTGTACGCATTTCCGGGTAAATGTGAAGCGATTCCAGCGGTTTGCGGCCTCCGGTGACAGGCCCCGCAGCGTGCGCCCGGCCAGCGCCGGCCGCCGTTGTGACTCAATGACTTAGCGCCGTCCGGGCGGCATCCCGGGTGGCATGCCGCCGCCTTTCAGGCCGCGCATCATTTTCTGCATGCCGCCGCGCGAGACCTTTTTCATCATCTTTTCCATCTGCACGTGCTGCTTCAGCAGGCGGTTGACGTCCTGGATCTGGAGGCCGCAACCGGAGGCAATGCGCCGCTTGCGCGAACCGTTGATGGTTTTCGGGAAGCGCCGTTCGCCCGGCGTCATCGAGTTGATGATGGCCACCTGGCGCTTCAGCTGCTTTTCGTTCGCACCGTCTTTCAGTGCCGCGGGATTGATGTTGCCGGGCAGCGGCATTTTTTCGAGCATTGCCGCCATGCCGCCCATGTTCATCATCTGCTCCAGCTGGTCGCGCAGGTCCGCGAGGTCGAATCCGCGGCCCTTGCTGATCTTGCGGGCGAGTTTGTCCGCCTGCTCGCGATCGACCTTGCCCTCGATCTCCTCGACCAGGGACAGCACATCGCCCATTCCGAGGATGCGCGATGCCATGCGGTCCGGGTGAAACACCTCGAGTGCGTCCGTTTTCTCCCCGACGCCCAGAAAGCGGATGGGCTTGCCGGTTACCTCGCTGACGGACAGGGCGACGCCACCCCGGGCATCACCATCAGCCTTGGTCAGGATGACACCGGTCAGCGGCAGGCGGCTGTCGAATGCCTGCGCTGATTGCAAGGCGTCCTGTCCGGCCATGCTGTCGATGACAAACAGGGTTTCATGCGGACCGGCCGCGGCGTGCACACGCACCACCTCGTCCATCATTGCGTCATCGACGTGCAATCGGCCCGCCGTGTCGACGATCAGCACGTCGGCATAGGACCGTCTGCTCGCGTCCAGCGCGCGTTCAACAATTCGTTCCGGCTTCTCGGAGCCCTCGCTGGCGCAGAAATCCGCGCCCACTTCAGCGGCCAGCCGCTCGAGCTGCAGGATCGCTGCCGGGCGGTGCACGTCGACACTGACCATCATGACCCGCTTGCGTTCGGTACTGATCAGGCGCCTTGCGAGTTTGGCGGCGGTGGTTGTCTTGCCAGCGCCCTGCAAGCCCGCAAGCATTGTCACGACCGGCGGTTGCGCCTTGAGATCAAGCGGCACCGATCCGCCGCCGAGCAGGCCTTTCAACTCGGCGTGGATGATCTCTGACGAGCATCTGCCCCGGCGTGAGGCTGCGCGCGACTTCCTCGCCGACGGCCCGTTCGCGAATACGCTCGACAAACGTCTTGACGACCGGCAGCGCGACATCCGCCTCCAGCAGCGCAAGGCGGACCTGGCGGAGCGTGTCCTTGATGTTCTCGTCGGTAAGGCGGCCCTTGCCGGTCAGGTTGCGCGCGGCCTGCGACAGGCGGCTGGAGAGATTATCGAACATGGCGCGTGTTGCCGTTCCGGTTCAGAAATAGTCGGGAGTACGGCAGTGTAACGTGATTGGACCGGGCTGGCAGCCCATAGGGCCTGGCAGCCCGTCTGACTTAGGCGATCGTAGCGAGACGGCGGGAGAGCACGCCGGGTCCGCAACGATGCGGGGCCCGTGACAACCGGTCAGATGAGTATCGTTGTGCCCCGTTCGAGCATGCGTACGTTGCGATCCGGCAGCGATGCCGTTACCTGGTCCAGAATCCGCTGCTCGGCACCGGGCTTCATACCGGTCAGCCAGATGTCCGGGAAATGGCGCAGATTGACAAGGTCACCCGCAACCGTCTGCGGACAGTAGTGTGTCCGGACATCGCTGCGAGCTCGCATTGTTCGTCCGGGAAAGAGACTTCGATGACCAGCGCCCGCAGGTCGTCGCAGGCATTCAACACCGGCCACAGCGTTTCATTGGTGCGCGTGTCGCCACTGACGGCAAATGCACCACCTGAATTCTGCACGGTATAACCCATGGCGGGAACCGTGTGCGCTACATCGATGGCATGGAAATCCTTATGTCCGATACGGATCGTATCGCCAGGATTGCATTCGCGGTAATGAAGGACGGCATTCTGGCGCGATGGCAGCTCGGCAAAGTCCGGCCATATGACCCAGTTGAAAATGTGCTTCCTGATCGCGTCCAGTGTCTCCCGCCGCCCGTATACAGTCACCGGCATGTCCAGGTTTTCGGAGAAGATACAGTCGATCAAAAGCGGCAATCCCGCCACGTGATCGAGGTGCGCATGGGTCAGGAACACATGCCGGATCGATTGCAGGTCGTCGAGGGTCAGGTCACCGATACCGGTTCCGGCGTCGATCAGCACGTCGTTATCGACCAGTATGGCCGATGTACGCATGCCGGCGGCGATACCGCCGCTGCAACCTAGTATTCGTATCTGCATGGATTGACCGCCACCGCCCGGAGCCGGCCCGCGAGGCCCGGCGGCACAACATGCCATGGTGACCGCGGCACGCGTGTTGCCTGCATCAGGGTTCTATTAAACAGCACCATATGGGATGATTCGTTCACGCCAAATTAGGGCATCGACTGCCGGTATTCTGTGCTTCAAATCACACTTCTTTTCTTGTACATAATTGCCGGCGCGGCGTTTGCGATGTCACGCCTGCCGCGACATGCGGAGAGTGGGCGAAGCCTGCTGACAGCGGCATGGATTGCCGGAATTGTCGCCTTCCTGCTGCACGGGCGATTGCTGATCGTATCCATCATGCCGAGTGACGGCCTGCACCTGTCACTGGCGAATACGGCCTCGTTCATCGGCCTGCAGCTCGCCCTGATCGCATTGCTGGGCGCAGCCGAAGCACGCCTGCGTGGCCTGGTCGGCGGCATGCTGCTGCTGGCCGGGCTGAGCGCCTCGGTGACCGGCTTGCAGGATGCGGCAGCACTGCAATTGCCGGACACCTGGCAGCTGCAGGCGCATATCCTGATCTCGCTCTTTGCCTACGGACTGCTGACCGTCGGTGCCATCGTCGCTATCTATGCCCTGGTCCAGGACCGGCGCCTGCACAGCGGAAAATTGTCCAGTATCAACCTGCTTTTTGCCCCACTCGAAACGACCGAGCGCTTGCTGTTCGGCATCACGTTCGGCGGGTTCGCAGCACTGTTCCTGGCCGTGCTGTCCGGTTTCCTGTTCGTCGAGAACCTGTTCGCCCAGCACCTCGTCCACAAGACCGTACTGTCACTGCTCGCCCTGCTGCTCTTCGGCATATTACTCGCGGGCCGCGTCTTCGCCGGCTGGCGCGGACGCGCGGCCGTCAGCCTGTACCTGTGGGGCTTCGTCATACTCGGGCTCGCGTATTTTGGCAGCCGCATCGTGCTGGAGATGATCCTCGGCCGCAGCTGGGGCTAACCGGATTATTCATGAACGTTAGTTCGGTGGTTGGCCGAGGCGCACCCCGGGAAGGGCCGTTCATGAATAATCCTCGATCGTGCCATTGGCACTGGCTCGAGTGTCCATCAAGCATTGAGGAGCACCGGTACCCCCTGTCGGGGGCCCTTTGATGGAAATAAAGCGGACCGAAGGGAGCCATTCCCCCGAAGGCCTCCCCACAGGCGGTATCGGTGCGGTGGCCGGCGGTCCATTGGTGATCAAAAATCGAATTGCATGCCTTTCTTGACAGCCGGGTACACGACTGCTGAACTCCCTGCATGCTTATTATAAAGAGGTGCTCATTCTTTGGGCGATGACGTCCCGTTAGGTGCCCTGTTCGGGCTGCTTGCCGTGCTGCTGGTGTTGTCCGCATTTTTCTCGGGCTCCGAGACGGCATTCGATGAGCCTGAACCGCTATCGCATGCGCCACAAGGCGCGCAGTGGCCATCGCCGGCGCACAGCTTGCCGAGCACCTGCTTAAGCGCCCGGACCGCCTGATCGGCCTGATGCTGCTCGGCAACAACCTCGTCAACTTCACGGCCGTCGCACTGGTCACGATAATCGCGTTGCAGGTTGGCGGTGAACGTGCCGTGGCACTGGGTACTACTGATGCTGACCATCGTCGTCCTGATTTTTTCCGAAGCGGCACCGAAGACCATGGCGGCACTGTATCCCGAGCGGCTCGCGTACCCGGCCGCGTTTGTGTATTACCCGTTGCTGATCGTTACCTATCCGATCGTCTGGACCGTCAACCTGATGTCGAACGGTGTCCTGTGGCTGCTGGGAGTGCGGTCCGGCGATGCGAAGATGCACTCACTGACGAATGAAGAACTCCGCACCGTCGTCTTTGAAGCGGGCTCGCTGATCTCGCACAAGTACCGCAACATGCTGATCAACATCCTCGATCTTGAAAAAGTCACGGTCGATGATGTCATGGTGCCGCACAACGAGATCGTCGGCATCGATCTCAATGACACGATGGATAACATCGCTAACGTCATCACCAACAGCGAGCACACGCGACTGCCGGTCTATCGCGACGATATAGACAACGTTGTCGGCCTGCTGCACCTGCGCCGGCTGGCCAATGTTGCGACGAACACGACATTCCACAAATCGGACATTGAAGCCGCCGTCGTTGAGCCCTACTTTGTGCCGGAAGGTACACCGCTCAGTACACAGCTCGTGCAATTCCAGAAAAGCCGTCAGCGATTCGCGCTGGTCGTCGACGAGTACGGCGACATACAGGGTATCGTCACGCTGGAGGATATACTCGAGGAGATCGTCGGCGAGTTCACGACCGATCCGGCCACTACCACCGATGAGCACATCGTGCGTGAAGCGCCTGACCGGTACCTTGTCAGCGGATCGGCAAACATTCGCGACATGAACCGGGTCATGGACTGGACCCTGCCGACAGAGGGGCCGAAAACGCTGAACGGCCTTATTCTTGAGTACCTCGAGACCATCCCGAAACCGGAACCGGCCTCAAAATTGAAGGTTATCCGATTGAAATCGTCGATTCGGATGAGGACCGTGCTTTAACGGCGCGCCATCCATGCCCGCACTGACAAGAAACGAACAAACGGTCGTTCGCAGGACTCATGAGGCGCCGAATGCCGCGTCCAGCGCATCGCCCACCCGGCTGACCGCGACAATTTCGATTCCCTCAGGCGCGCGCTTCGGTACATTGGCGCGCGGCACGATCGCCCGTGTGAATCCCTGCTTGGCCGCCTCGGCAATACGTTCCGTGCCGAAACGCACCGGGCGCACTTCCCCGGCAAGACCGATCTCGCCGAAGCTGACCTGCTGTCGTGCACACGGCCGGTCGCGCAGGCTGGAGACAACGGCCAGGATTACGGGCAGGTCGGCGGCAGTCTCGCCGATTCGCAGGCCACCGACGACATTGACAAAAATGTCGTCGCCGGCAAGCGAAATGCCCTGCGTGCCGTTGCAGCACCGCAACGAGCAGCGCCAGCCTGCCCTGGTCCACGCCCTGCGCAACACGCTTCGGGTAGTTGCTGATGCCATCGGCTACCAGCGCCTGGATTTCGACCAGCAACGGCCGGCTGCCCTCCCAGGCGACGGACACAACACTGCCGGCATTCGCCTGGTCGTCACTGCTGAGGAAAATAGCCGATGGATTCCTGACTTCCCTGAAGCCGGTCTCGGTCATCGCGAATACACCCATCTCGCTGCTCGCGCCGAAGCGGTTCTTTACCGCGCGCACGATTGTGTAGCGGCTCGCGGGATCACTTTCAAAATAGAGCACGGTATCGACCATGTGCTCGACGACACGCGGGCCTGCGATCGCACCTTCTTTCGTTACGTGGCCGATCAGGAACACCGATACGTCGCGCTGCTTGGCAAACTGCACGATACGGCCAACACAATCCTTGAGCTGCGCCACGGAACCCGGCGCTGATGACAGCGCTTCATTGACCATCGTCTGGATTGAATCAATGACCATCACCTCTGCACCACCGGCGACAGCCTGTTCAAGCACATTATCGAGTGATGTGTCGGCCAGCAGGCTCAGTCCGGTGCGCTCGAGCCCGAGGCGGCGCGCCCGTTCGGCCACCTGGCGCAGCGATTCCTCGCCAGTCGCATAACAGGTGCGGAGCTCGGCCGGGAGCCGGGCCGCCACCTGCTGCAGCAAGGTTGATTTCCCCACACCGGGATCACCGCCGAGCAGCACCACTGAACCGGGCACCAGGCCGCCGCCGAGCACCCGGTCAAACTCTGAAAAGCCGGTAGGGTGGCGATGCTCAGGCTCGGCCGCGAGTTCGTCGAGGCTGGCCGGCGCGCGGGCCGCGAACTGCTCCCGGGCCGCCACACTCCGCACGGCCTCGTTCAGCGTGTTCCAGGCCTCACAGTCCGGGCACTGGCCCTGCCATTTGACGCTGTGGGCACCGCATTCACTGCACATATACGCGGTTTTGCTTCGGGCCATGCGGTGTCTGCCGGAAATATCAGGAGCGGCGTATGGTAGCGGCGCCGGTGCCACGATGGTACCGGCATTTCGCCGTAAAACGGGTGCCGTGGGAGGCCGGTGCGGAGTGCTTTGGTCCGCCGCGCACCATGAAAAGTGCCAACCCTATCTCACTAATATCCTTTGCTATTTTCTATACTCGCGGCCTTATGTAGAGAAGCCGCCCTTGGATAACGAAGCCAAAGAACGAAAAGACCGCCTGATCGCCCTCGGCGTCGTCAGCCTGTTGATGATGATCATCTACGGTCCTGCCATGCAGTTTTTTGTCGGGGCCGACCGCTTCCTGTACGACCAGCTGGCATCGAGACTGCCGGCGGCGTCTTTGAGCGACAGCCTGATCATCACGATCGATGCGTCGGAACGCGGTGCTTCCGGAGTCAGCGACGACTTTAGGCGGGTGCTCGCGATCCTGAAAACGCAGGATGCGAAACGCATCGTGCTGCCGAAACCGCCGCCGATGGGCCTGGACGGACCGCTGCCCGCCTGGGCCGAAAATGTTCGCGCGGGCCCGCCGGTATTCGTACCCAGCCGGCACCCGCTTGCCGCGGCAACCGGCCGATCCGGCTACGTCGACCTGCACCCGGACAGGGACGGCATCCTGCGCCGCTCGAATCTGTGGTACCTGAACGGTGGTGTCATGTCGCCGTCGCTGGCGCTTGCCGTTGCACTGTTCGATGAGGGGAACCTGCCTGCCGCCAATATCGCGCGTAACGACGCGGCAATTTACCTGACCCGTTACGATCCGTTACCACGGCTCGCCGCGGCTGATGTACTGGACGGCACGGTGAGGCCGGACCGGTTTGCCGGGAAAACCGTATTCGTCGATGCTGACCTGCCGCTGGTATCGGCAATCGGGCAGTTACCTTCCGGCCAGTACGTGACACCGTCGGAAGTCTCCGCGGCCATGCTCGCCGACATCGAGACCGGCCGGGCCATTACCGCGCCGGCCTGGGCCGGCGTCATGGAAATACTCGCACCCGCCATTCTCGCGGTCCTTGCCGTGCTGCTTTTGCCCGGCAGAGACCGCCGCGCAATTGCGCTGATCACGGCCGGCACGATTGTGCTGATGATAGCAGCCGAAGCCCTGCTGCTCGCGATAGCGCACCTGCGCTTTGACTTCGGCCGTCCGATCCTCGTATTTCTCGGCGCATCAACGGTTACCGCCGCGCTCGCCGGCATGGCGACCCGTTCCACCGGAGACGCCTTCAAGCGCGGCAATGACTTGCTGGCAGCCGGACGGCTGGAACCGGCATTCGCCGAATTCCGTCGCTGTGCGCCGAATAATGCGCTGGCCAATGTCCTGTACAAGCTGTCGCTCGCGTTCGAGCAGCAGGCGAAGCCGGAACGGGCCGAGGCGGTGCTGAACTGGATGAAGCAAACCCAGCCGGCATCCAAAAACAGCGAAGTCGACCTGAAAAGCACCGACGGCACGCCGAGGCGCCTCGGGCGCTACGTCATCGAGAAGAAACTGGGCCGCGGTGCGATGGGCGCCGTCTACCTGGCCCGCGACCCCCGCATCAACCGGGCGGTCGCGCTGAAGGTCATTCCGATTGAAAAGGAATTCGAGGACGAGGAGCTGGCCGAGGCCCGGGAGCGATTCTTCCGCGAAGCGGAATCCGCCGGCCGCCTGGCACACCCGAACATCATCACGGTATTTGATTGTGGTGAGGACCAGCACCTGGCCTACATTGCCATGGAATACCTCGAAGGCACGTCGCTGATGCATTTCAAGGACCCAAAACGGCTGCTGCCACCGCGCAAGGCACTGGAACTCTGTGCGCGTGTCGCCGATGCGCTAGACTATGCGCACAATCAGGGGGTCATACACCGCGATATCAAGCCTGCGAATCTGCTTTACAACCCAAAACACGACTTACTGAAAATCAGCGATTTCGGGGTCGCCCGGCTCACGGACATTAACCGTACCAAGACCGGTATCGTGCTGGGCACGCCCATGTACATGTCGCCGGAACAGCTGGGGGCGGAAAGCCTGACGGGCCACTCGGACTTGTTTTCGCTTGGTGTTACCCTTTACGAGCTCTTGACCGGCGAAGTACCGTTCAAGGCAACGAATATTGCATTGTTAATGAAAAAAATTACAAGCGAGGATCCGGAACCGGTATCGAAAAGGCGCCCCGGAGTCCCGCCCAGCGTAGACACAGTTTTGTTCAAGGCACTGGCCAAGCGTCCCGAGGACCGGTACGCGAACGGAGCCGAGATGGCCATGGCATTACGTAATTGCGCCAAATACGCCGCGACCTGAAAGCGAGAAACGAATAAACACAATGAGTCTGCGCAGCAAAATCAAGATTTCCGAGATAACCGATACGGGCAAGGTGCGTGAGCACAACGAGGACGCGATCGGTTCCAACCCGGACATCGGCCTGATGGTACTGGCCGACGGCATGGGCGGTTACAACGCCGGCGAGGTGGCCAGCGGCATCGCCGTGCAGACAATTACCGAACTGGTGGCCGAGGGCGCATTGCGCGAAGAGCGCAATGCGATAGACCCGACCACAGGGCTCATGCGGCAGACAATCATACTGCGTGATGCCGTCGCCCGGGCCAACAAGATCATCTACCAGACCGCCCAGAGCCAGACCCATTGCGAAGGCATGGGAACAACGCTCGTGGCGGCCATGTACTACGACAACCGGGTATCACTCGCCCACGTCGGGGACTCGCGTGCCTACCGGCTGCGCGGCGACACGTTCCAGCAGCTGACGCTTGATCATTCACTGCTACAGGAACTCGTTGACCGGGGCTTTTACTCCGAGGAGGAGGCCCAGCGGTCCACAAACCGCAATTATGTGACCCGGGCCCTGGGCGTCGAACCGACCGTCGATGTCGAGGTTCAGGAATACGACGTACAGCGGGATGACGTCTTCCTGCTGTGCTCGGACGGCCTCCCGGACATGGTCGAAGATGAAGATATTCACTTAACTATCAGCACGTTTAATGCTAGCCTTGATGTGGTAGGTCAACAATTGGTGCAGTTGGCAAACGACAACGGGGGTCGTGACAATGTGTCCGTCATGCTGGCGCAGATACTCGACTCGTTTGCGGCAAAGCGTGGACTGATGAAACGGCTGTCGAAGTTGTTCGGCTCGTGAGCGGGCGGCGGCTTTCGATGAATCCCGGCAGGTTTCGGACACACTACTAAAGCGGCGATAACAATATGGCACGGTTAATCCTAAGTCTCGACAGTCAGGTCCTCGCTGAGTACAACATGTCGAAAGAGCGCTACACGATCGGTCGGCTCCCCGACAACGACGTGCGCATCGACAATCCGGCTGTCAGCGGGCATCACTCCCTGATTATCAATATCCTTAATGACTCGTTCCTGGAAGACTTGAACAGCACCAACGGCACCTACGTCAATGGCAAGTTGATCAAGAAGCACGCTCTGCAGCACGGCGATGTCATTACGATCGGCCATCACCAGCTGCGGTTTTCCGACCAGCACGCCAATGACACCGAGCAGGACGAATTCGAGAAGACGATGGTCATCCCGGCCGGCCAGCACAGCGCCGAACAGCTTGCGCGCGCCGAGCGGGCGGCCGAGGCAGCCGCGACGTCGGACAAGGCAAATGAAAAGGAAGAGTCCGCCGCCGAGAGAATCGATGTACGTGTCGAGGTCCCGGACAACAAAAAGCCCGAAGCGGCTCCCGAACCCGCTGCTCACACGGCTACATCCGCCGGCGTCGATCCCGCGTCTGCACCGAGCGCGCTGCCGCTGGCCAAACTGCAGGTTCTGAGCGGCGCCTTCGCCGGCCGTGAACTGGAACTTACCAAGGCATTGACGACGCTGGGCCGGCCTGGTGTTCAGGTCGCTGCTATCACCCGGCGCGCCGAAGGCTACTTCGTCGTCCATGTCGAGAGTGGCAAGGACGGCGACTACCCGCTGGTGAACGGCCAGTCCATCGGCCCGCAGGCGCGCAGGCTGCACGATAACGACGTGCTGCAACTGGCCGGCGTAGAGATGGGATTCTTCGCTACCTGATAGCCCGTCACTCCGCGACGACCGCCGCTTCGCGATGTAAAACGCCGGTGACGAGCTGATACGGAATCGTCCCGGCCGCCCGTGCCGATTTCCTCGACCGGCAACTCTTCACCCCACAACAGCACCGGGTCGCCCACGCGGTCCCGGGCATCCGGGCCAAGGTCGACGGCGCACAGGTCCATCGAGATAATCCCGGCCAGCGGTACGCGGCGGCCGTTGATCAATAGCGGCGTTTCGCTTGGCAGAAACCGCGTATAGCCGTCACCGTAGCCCGCCGCCACGATACCGATCATCGTATCGCGCGGCGCACACCAGCCTTTGCCGTAGCCGACCCGGTCTCCTTCCGCTATCCGTTTTGTATCGACCAGCCTGCTGACGAACTGCATGACCGGCTGCAACCCGATATCGGCCCCGCAACCCTCCGCAAACGGTGAGATGCCGTACAGGGCGATCCCGGGACGCACCCAGACGTCGCCGTGATTTTTCCAGTACGACGCCCGGCAGGACCTTCCGGCCAGGCAAATATGGCCGGCGAGTTGGCGATGCTGATGTCACCGTCAAAGCCGTCACTCAATGCGTGGAATTCGGCAAACTGCCGTGCCGTCATCGGGTCTTCGGTATTGTCGGCGGCTGCCAGGTGCGTTATCAGATTGAGCTTCCTGACGACAGCGCACTGGCGCAGGCGCGTCATCATCTCGGGTGCTTGACCCGGCGCAAAACCGAGCCGGTGCATGCCGGTATCAATCTTCAGCCAGGCGACGATGCTGAATCCCGACGCCCGTTCCAGCAACTCGACCTGCGAGCGCGTGTGGACGACAAGCTCACAGTCACAGCGTACCGCCCGCTCCAGTTCGTCTGCATCAAGCACACCGGTCAGCAGCACGACCGGTTTGCTTATACCCAGGTTTCGGAGTGCTTCCGCTTCGGAGAGTCGCGCCACAGCAAAGCTGTCGGCATCGGCCAGCGTACGGGCAACCGTATCGAGACCGTGACCGTAGGCATTGCCCTTGACGGCCGCCATGATGCGCGTGCCCGGTGCTCTCTTGCGAATGACTGCAAGATTATTGAGGAGCGCGCCGGGCAGGATCCGGGCGCGGGCCCCGCACGTCACGAATACGCCTCATCCGCGTAATGTTCCGGCACCCAGTTTTCGAACTTGGTGAACCGGCCGATGAAGGTCAGCGGGAAGTCGCCGATGGGTCCGTTGCGCTGCTTGGCGATATGGATGTCCGCGATACCTTTACGCGGGGTGTCCGGGTTATAGACTTCCTCGCGATAGATAAAAATGATGATATCGGCGTCCTGCTCGATGGCCCCGGATTCGCGCAGGTCGGACATGACCGGCCGCTTGTCAGTTCGCTGCTCCACGCCGCGATTGAGCTGCGACAGCGCGATGATCGGCACCTCGAGTTCCTTGGCCAACGCCTTGAGCGAACGGGAAATCTCCGAAATCTCGGTTGTCCGGTTCTCGGTTTTGCCGTGCACCTGCATCAGCTGCAGATAGTCGAGCACGATCAGCCCGAGACCGTGTTCGCGTTTGAGGCGGCGCGCACGCGCACGGATTTCAGTCGGCGACATGGCCGGTGTGTCGTCGATAAAAATCGGTGCATCGGACATCAACTGCACGGCAGTATTGATGCGCGACCAGTCCTCGTCCGGAAACTTGCCGGTGCGCAGGTGCGACTGATCGACACGACCCAGCGACGAAATCATGCGGAATGCGAGCTGCTCGGACGGCATTTCCATTGAAAATATTGCGGTCGGCACACGCGATCCGATAGCCGCATTCTCCGCAATATTGATGGCAAAGGTCGTCTTGCCCATCGAAGGCCGGCCGGCAATGATGATCAGGTCGCCCTTCTGCATACCAGTCGTCAGGCGATCGAATTCGGTGTAACCGGTCGACACACCGGTAACATCGCCGCCCGCCTGGTGCAGGGTGTCGATACGGTCGACGGTGTCGGGAAGGATCTGCTTCAGGGACTTGAAGCCGGCGCGTCCCCTGGAGCCTTTTTCGGCAATCTGGAACACCAGCCGCTCCGCCTCATCAACCAGCTCCGTCGCATTGCGGCCGTCGGTGGTATAGGCATTGCCGCTGATTTCGTTTCCGGCGGATATCAGTGCACGAAGTGTCGAGCGTTCGCGGAGTATCGTCGCGTAGGCGCCGACATTCGCGGCGCCCGGAGTCTCGTTCGCGAGCGTTGCGAGGTATTCAAGGCCGCCGGCCGCAGCCAGTTCACCGCGATTATCGAGAAACTCCGAAACGGTAACGACGTCGCAGGCCTGGGAATCTTCGGCGAGCAATGCCACCGCCGTAAAGATCAGGCGATGGTCCTTGCGATAAAAGTCCTCGGCGATGATCAGGTCGGCGACCTTGTCCCAGGCCGTGTTGTCGAGCATCAGGCCGCCGAGCAGCGATTGCTCGGCCTCGATGGAATTCGGCGGTACCTTCAGCCGGCGTTCCGCCGGGTCTCCTGTCATGCCGTCTTCCAGCGCTCGCACCATCGATACGGACCTCCACCCGTGCACTGCAGCCGCCGGGGATCCGGCGGCCTGTCGCCTAAACTACCACACGGCAACCCGACCGGGCTGTCAGCTTTCAGCAACTACCTTTACAGTGATCTCGACGTCAACGTCCGTATGGAAATGCAGCCCGACAATGTGGTCGCCAGTTTCATGTACCGGGCCGTCCGGCATGCGGATCTCACTGCGCGAAACCTCGACGCCGACCTTTTCAAGCGCCTGCTCAATGTCAATCGGGCCGACCGAGCCAAACAGCTTGCCTTCGGTACCCACATTGGCAGCGATGACCAGTTCCATGCCGCGGACGAGATCACCACGCGCCTTGGCCGCCGCCAGATCCTCGGCTGCCCGCTTCTCGAGTTCGGCACGCTTTTTCTCAAATTCGGCCATGTTGTCGCGCGTTGCCAATGCCGCCTTGCCCTTCGGCAACAGGTAATTGCGCCCGTATCCGGGCTTGACGTTGACGAGGTCGCCAACACCACCGAGGTTTTCCACGTTGTCCAGAAGAATTACGTTCATTGTTCAAATCCTGTAGCTGTCATCAAGTAACTATTCACTGCCCTTTTTGGCAATCGCGCGCGCGCGGTAATTAAACCACGCATCCGTGTATCCCAGCACCGCCAGCGCTGTCAGCAGCAGTGCATTCAAAATCGGCAGCAGTGCATAGATTGCCACCAATGCCAGCGCCGGCAGCGGACCGTCGGTCTGCAGCCAGTGCAGCATCGCCAGCCCCTGCACCCAGAACACCGCGAACATGACGAACGCCGTATCCTGCAGCCAGTCGGCGCCGGTCACCAGCGCCAGCAGTGACGTTACAGCCATCAGCAAAGCCAGCACCCGGCCCAGGTTCAAGTCGCAAAAGCGGCCAAACCGTGCCTTATTGTCCGGCAGGCACTGGTAAAGGGCATAGCCCCAGTGCCAGCACCAACGCAAACATCGACCATGTCACCAGCACGAACAGCATGGTCATCTGCGGCGCCAGCACAGCCGACTGCTCATTCAGCAGCGCCGCCTGGTTCGCAAGCCCCATGTCGGCAAACAGCACCGACAGCTGCTGGAGTTGCACGCCCCAGAACTCAGCCGGGTCGCCAAGCACCGCGTAGAAGCCCAATGTCACCAGCACAGCGATAATGACGGACACCTGCAGTGTCAGTGTCATCGAGCGCGTGCGTCGCATGAACACGGCGAGCATCATTACCGGCAGCCACGCCACGAGTGCGTTGGCCACCAGGTGCGGCACGGAATTCCCGACCGCGAGAAACAGTACCGCAAGCAGCGCGATAGCCGCCCCGCCCTTCAATGCCGCCTGCTGCACACCCAGCGCGAGCACGATCGCGACCATGACCGCGCCGCTCAGGATCTGCGCAAACGGCAGCATCAGCGACAGCGACAATCCCAGCACCGTGTTCCAGGGACGCGCCAGCAGCCAGTTTACGAGCGGCCGCACGCTGCTAAATCACGCGTGGCCAAACGCCAATCAATGACGATCCGTGTACGGCAGCAGCGCCAGGTAGCGCGCGCGCTTGACCGCTGTCGACAACTGCCGCTGGTAGTGCGCCTTGGTACCGGTGATCCGGCTCGGTACGATCTTGCCGGTCTCCGTCACAAATGCTTTCAGCAACGTGAGATCCTTGTAGTCGATCTCGGTGATGTTTTCCGCCGTGAAGCGACAATACTTGCGTCTGCGTGAATACCTGCTCATTGCTCAATTCTCCTCACGCGCTCTTCGCCGCGGACGACTCTGCCTCTTCATCGTCATCGTCGTCGGCGTCGTCGCTGTCATCGTCGCTGTCATAATTTTTGCCGGACGGCGCATCATTGTCACCGTCCGTTGTGTCGTCATCGCTGTCGCCCTTGTCGCCGGAATTTGCCAGCGCCGCCGCTTCCGCCGCCGCCTTGGCGTCACGCCGTCGCTGTGCTTCGCGTTCCTTTACCTTCTCCTCCTCGACGGCAACGGCCATCGGCGAGGCTTCGGTAACGGCATCCTTGCGATTGATGACCATGTGCCGCAACACCGCATCATTGAAGCGGAAGGCACTCGTAATTTCGCTCAAGACGTCGTGCGTGCACTCGACGTTCATCAATACGTAATGCGCCTTGTGGGCCTTGTTGATCGGGTGTGCCAGCTGGCGCCGGCCCCAGTCTTCGTTGCGGTGAACTGTGCCACCTGATGCGGTGACCATGCCGTGGTATTTCTCCACCATTGCCGGCACCTGTTCGCTCTGGTCCGGGTGGACCAGGAACACGATTTCGTAATGTCTCATTGTATCCCCTTGCGGATAATAGCCTCCCGGTCAGCCGGTGAGGCAAGAGGTTTGCCCGGTTACCGCCAAACGCGGTGTCCGGACCTTCCCGCCACCCTGGCGGGGACGCGAATCCTACCCAAGGGGCGCGATCGGCGCAAGCAAATCCCTGAATTTGCCCCGATTTCAGCCGGCGTCGGGGCCGGGCGCTGCGGCCGCCGCCTGCCGCCGCTGGCGCAGCGCCTCGTACAGGCAGACCCCGGCCGCGACCGATACGTTGAGGCTTGATACCGCGCCATGCATCGGCAGGCTGACGAGGTGGTCGCAGCGCTTTTCGATACCTGAACTCAGGCCCTCGTGCTCACGGCCCATTACCAGCGCCAGTGGGCCGTCCAACGCTGCGTCGTACAGACTCTGCTCCGCGGCGTCGCTGGTGCCTATCGTCGCTACGCCGTAGTCGGCAAGCCAGCCCAGTACCCGGCCAATATTCGGCACCGCGGCGAAGGGCAGCGTTTCCGCCGCACCGGCGGCGACCTTGCTGACCGTCGGCCCGAGACCGGCAGCCCCGTGACGCGGTACGACGACGGCATCGACACCCGCCGCGTCTGCCGTGCGCAGGCAGGCGCCCAGGTTATGCGGATCCTGCAGACCGTCGAGGATCAACAGCATCAGGGGCGCTGCCGTATCCGCCGTCAGGTGCTGTTCGACGAGGTCTCTCAGCCCTGCCTCGTCCAGCACCGTGCTGCGCCGGATCTCGGCGACGACGCCCTGGTGACGCGCCTCACCGCTGATCTGCTGGAGCCGGGAGCGATTGGCCGGCAGGATTTCGACGCCGAGCCGGTTCGCGGCCGAAATGATCGCCTCGACGCGCGGATTGGCCGTCTGGTATTCGGCATAGACTTTTCGTATGTCATTCGCGCGGCTGCCGAGCAATTGCTCAACGGCGCGCAGCCCCGTTACGTAGCTTGCCTTGCTCATTTCCGCCGGCGCCGCCTTCCCGGGCGGCGTGCGCCCTGCTTGGGCGCTTCTTCAGTCTTCTCTTCTTCTACCGGACGAAAGTCGATGCGTTTCCTGTCCATGTCCACGCGCTGCACATTGACCGTCAGCGCGTCGCCCAGCGCGTAGCGCTTCCCGCTGCGCTCACCTTCCAGGTGCATGCGGCCGGCGTCGAAACGGTAATAGTCATTTTGCAGGCTGGTCACGTGCACGAGACCGTCGATCTGGAACTCATTGAGCTGGACGAAAACACCGAAGTTGGTCACGCCGGTGATCACACCATCGAACTCCTCGCCGACCTTGCCTTCCATGAACTCGCATTTCAGCCAGGCCTCGACTTCACGTGTGGCTTCCTCGGCCCGGCGTTCGTGCGCCGAGCAGATGCTGCCGAGCCGCTCCATCCGCGTGCGGTCGTAGCCGTAGTTGCCGGCTTTGCCACCACGCACGATGTGGCGGATTGCGCGGTGCACCAGCAAGTCCGGGTAACGGCGTATCGGTGATGTGAAATGCGCATAGGCATCGAGCGCGAGCCCGAAGTGACCGATATTGTCGGGCGTATACTCCGCGTGCGTCAGGGAGCGCAGCATCGCCATTGATATAGCCGAGCTGTCCGGGCGATCCTTGACCTTCATCAGAATCTCATTGAACTGGCGCGGCTCGACATGATCCGGGTGCGGTGCTTTCAGGCCGAGACTCAGCAGGTACTGGCGCAGGTCTTCAAAGCGGTCCGGGTCCGGCTTTGGGTGTACCCGATAAAGGCCGTTGATACGGTGCCGGCGAAGGAATTTCGCTGCTTCGACATTGGCCGCGATCATGCACTCTTCAATCAACCGGTGCGCGTCGTTACGCGGCACGGTGAGAATGCTCTTTACCGAGCCGTCCTTGCCCAGTTCCATCGTGGTCTGCGGCAGGTCGAACTCTATTGCACCGCGGCGACTGCGCGCTTTCGCCAGCGCGCCGTACAGCTCATGCAGATGGCGAATGGACTGGTGCAACTCTTTCGGCACCGACTTCGGCGTATCGCCAAGCAGGAATCCGCTGACATCGGTGTAGGTCAGCCGCGCGTGCGAGCGCATCAGGCCTTCAAAAAAGGTTGAACGCGATACCTTGCCATTGGAATCGACTTTCATTTCGCAAACCATGCACAGCCGGTCGACCTTCGGGTTCAACGAACACAAACCGTTCGACAGCACTTCGGGCAGCATCGGCACGACGCGGTCCGGGAAATAGACCGACGTAGCGCGCTTGATCGCTTCACTGTCCAGCGGTGATTCGATATCGACGTAGTGCGCCACGTCGGCAATGGCAACCAGCAGGCGCCAGCCGTTGCCCGAGGGCTCGCAAAACACGGCGTCGTCGAAATCCCGCGCGTCGGCGCCGTCAATTGTCACGAGCTTGACGTCCCGCAGGTCGGTGCGGCCTTTTTTGGCCGCCGCCGGCACCGACTTGCCAAACTTGCCCGCCTGCGTGCGCACCTCCTTCGGCCACATCGACGGTATGCCGTGTGAATGAATGGCGATATCGGTCGCAATGCCTTTCTGGTCCGGTGCACCGATGACGTTGACGACACGGCCGGTCGCCTGTTCCTGGTCGCTGGGGTAGTCCAGTATCTCGACAACAACGATCTGCCCCGGCTTTGCCGAACCGGATTCGCCCTTTGCAACGAGGATACGATGCGAAATTTTCGGATTATCGGGGATCACCAGGCCGATGCCGCGTTCCCGGATAAACTGCCCGGCAATCTCCTGCAGGCCGCGCTCAAGAATCTCGACAACGCGGCCCTCGGTTCGACCACGCGCGTCGGTGCCGGAAATTTTCACCGCGACCCGGTCGGCGTCGAACAATGAGCGCATCTCGCGCGCGGACAAGTAAACATCGTCGCCGCGATCGTCCCGGCGCAGGAAGCCGAAGCCGTCCGGATGGGCGGTCACGGACCCGGGGACCAGCTCGAGCTTTTCCATCAGGCAGAATTCACCGCGCCGGTTCTCGAGAACCTGCCCGGCACGGACCATTTTCTGCAGCCGCTCCAGCAACTGTCCGCGCATGCGCTGACCGCGCAGCGAGAAGTGCTGCATGATCGCATCAGGCTTCCTCGGCTGGCCCGTATCTCTCAAATACTCGAGCAGTGCATTCCGGTCCGGAAGCGGGTGTTTGTAGGCTTTGTCTCGTTTTCCGGCAGACTTGCCGTCACTCACCTTTGACAATCTTGAACTCCTTTGGACGAATTTCCGTAATTGACAGGATACGGGACCTTTGAGTATACATCCGCCCCCCGCAAGGATCGCAATTGTACGCGGTTCAGGCCTGCCGAGGTGGCGGAATTGGTAGACGCGCTAGCTTCAGGTGCTAGTGGGGGTAACCCCGTGGAGGTTCAAGTCCTCTTCTCGGCACCAGAATTGCCAAAGCCCCCTCACGCAGGGGGCTTTTTTATTTCACCTTGGTTTCTGCGTGCCCGGACACCTGCTGCCGACACAAACCTGCCCGGATCTTGCACCGCGTGCCTCGTCCCGCCATGATCACGTGAATGATATTGCGCATCACGAGGCCCGCCCATGGACCGTTACATCAACGCCACGATCGCACTGCTGGCACTCTTTGCAATGAACGCAACGCCCGCCGCGGATGACTGGGATCACCCGGACGACATTCCGGTTACCGAGCCCGTCACGGTCGGTCTCGCCGGCAGCACGCCAGCGGATATCGTTCGGTACCTGCTGGCCGAGGGCGCTGCGGCGATCGACCTTTCGCCAGACGGGCAGACGGTCGCCTTCCAGTGGTCCATCAGCGGCGAACCGCAGTTGTGGACCGTTGATGCCGCCGGCGGCTGGCCACGGCAATTAACCTTCGGTAGCGGCATCACGTTTTTTGAATGGGCGCCCGATGGCGAGCACCTGGTCGTGGGCCGCGATGCCGACGGAAATGAACGCGAAGGTTACTACCTGTTATCTGCAGACGGCCAGCGTGAGCGCCAGCTGCTGCCGCTGAGCGACGCTTTTCGATCCTTCGGCATGTTTTCATCGGATGGCGAGCACATCCTCTTTTCATCGACGGAGCGCAATGGCCGCGACTTCGATATCTACATCAGCAATATCAAAACCGGTGACACGCGCCTCGTCTTCACGAAGGAACCTTCGGCTTCTTTCCACTGGCCTGGCAGCCAGGGCGGCGACCTGGTCGTCGTGTCGGAGACGCGCGGTGAGGACGCCAACGATTTACACCTGCTGAACCTGGCGGACGGTAAATTAACGCCATTGTTCCAGCCCGACGTCGCCGCGTCGTTCAGTGACGTTCAATGGCTGCCGGATGGCAGTGGCTTCTATGTTGCGACCAACCTCGACCGCGAGTATGCCGGGCTGGCCCGGTACTCCCTCGAGGATGAAACGCTCGCGTTCATCGAGACGCCGAATCACGACATCGACAATGTGTCGCTGAGCAGCGATGGCCGCTTCCTTGCGTGGACAACCAATGAAGACGGCTATTCGAAACTCCATGCAACGGATCTTGAATCCGGACGGCCGATAGATACACCTGCCCTGCCCGACGGCGTTTATTCGATCGAATTCGCGCGCTCGGCGCCGGCACTGGGTATCAAAGTCAGCGGGCCGGCGATACCGGACGATGCGTTTCGCTGGGACGTGGCACGGAATGCATTAAGACAGGCGGTATTTTCGTCGCTGGGCGGACTCGACCCGGAATCTTTTGTGAGGCCGGAGTCAGTGCGCTTCGATGCTCGTGACGGTGTACAACTGCACGGGCTTCTGTATCGACCGGCAGCAGGCCCGGATGCGGCCAGGCCGCCGGTCGTCGTGCAGGTTCACGGCGGCCCGACCTCGCAAAGCCGGCCGACGTTCCGGCAAGCTGAACAATACCTTGTCAACAACGGCATCGCGGTCTTCGCTGTCAACGTGCGAGGCTCTACCGGATTCGGCAAGACCTACGCGCGCCTCGACAACCAGGAAAAGCGCCTCGACTCGGTGCGTGATCTCGTCGATACCGTCGCTTTTTTAAGTGACGACAAACGGCTGGACACCAACCGGATCGCCGTCATGGGCGGCTCCTACGGCGGCTACATGGTCAATGCCGTCCTGGGCGCGTACCCCGGCGTTTTCGATGCCGGCATCTCGATCGTCGGCGTTTCCGACTGGGTCCGCGCACTTAAAGAAGCTTCCCCCGCGCTGCAGGCCTCTGACCGCATCGAGTACGGTGACATCCGCGAGCAGCGCTGGCAGGACTTCTACGCTGAAAACTCCCCGATCAACAACGCACACAGGATTGACGTACCGCTAATGGTATCGCATGGCGTCAACGACCCGCGCGACCCGGTGACCGAATCCGATCGCATTGTGTCAGCGGTCCGCGATGCAGGCCAGGACGTCACGTACCTGCGTTTTCCTGACGAGGGCCATTCCATACGAAAGCGGCCGAACCAAGTGGTGTTTTACCGGACGCTGGCCACCTTCCTGGAGCAGCAACTCAAGCAGACAGACGAGTAGCGCGCCGGTTTCGAGCCACAACGCAAATTCAGGTACCATGTGGCGCCAGCGGCTCATGTCCTATTAATAAGAAGGCCTCTTGATGCAAGAAATCGTCGACTTCCTGAATATGATTATCTGGAGCCCAGCGCTGGTCGCCCTGTGCCTTGGCGCCGGCCTGTTCTTTTCAATCCAGACGCGCTTCGTGCAGGTACGCCAGGTCCGCGAGATGCTGCGCCTGCTTTTCTCGGGCCGGGAGTCGGACAAGGGTATCTCGACGTTCCAGGCGCTGGCTGTATCACTATCGGGCCGGGTCGGCACCGGCAACATTGCCGGTGTTGCCGCGGCAATCGGTTTCGGCGGGCCCGGTGCCGTATTCTGGATGTGGCTGGTCGCGTTTCTCGGCGCATCAACCGCGTACGTCGAGTCAGCGCTCGGCCAGATCTACAAGGAAGAATACGAGGGCCAGTACCGCGGCGGCCCGGCTTACTTCATCGAGAAGGCGCTCGGCCAGAAGTGGTATGCGTGGCTGTTTGCAATCACAACGATCATTGCCACGGGATTGCTGTTGCCCGGCGTGCAGGCGAATAGCATCAGCACCGCTGCAGAAGTCGCATTTGGCGCGGAGAACCTGATTGAAACGTCGCTGGGTTCCGTAAGCGTTACGAAGGTGATCACTGGCGCCGGCGTTGTCATGGTTCTGGGCTTTATCATCTTTGGCGGTGTCAAGCGCATCGCGCACTTTACACAGGTCGTCGTGCCGTTCATGGCACTTGGCTACATCATCACAGCCTTCGTCGTTGTCGCGCTGAATATATCTCAACTGCCCGGCATCATTGCACTAATTTTCAGCGATGCGTTTACGCCGATGGCAGGTTTCGGTGCAGCCATTGGCTGGGGCGTGAAACGCGGCATCTACTCGAATGAAGCCGGCCGGGCGTCCGGACCGCACGCCGCGGCTGCGGCCGAAGTCGAGCACCCGGCGCAACAGGGGCTGCGTGCAGGCTTTTTCCGTCTATATCGACACGCTGTTCGTTTGTTCGGCGACCGCGTTCATGATTGTTGTAACGGGAGCCTACAACGTGCACGCCCCGGACGGCGGCTTTCTGGTACAGAATGTACCGGCAGCGCTGGAGGCAAACAGCCCCGCTTTCACGCAATTTGCAGTCGACAGCGTCATGCCCGGTGTCGGCAAGCCATTTGTGGCGATGGCCCTGTTCTTTTTCGCCTTCACGACATTGCTCGCGTGTCTGCTACATTGCGGAGACCAACGTCGCCTACCTCCGGCGCACGCTCAAGCTGCCGGGCATGATTTTCGCACTCAAGGTCGGACTGATGGCATCGGTGTTCTACGGTGCTGTCAGAACGGCAAACCTGGCATGGGGGCTCGGCGACATCGGCGTGGGTCTTATGGCCTGGCTCAATATCATTGCCATTTTGATTATTTTCTTTGTCGCGCGCCCCGCTATTACAGCGCTGCGGGACTATGAAACGCAACGCAAGGCGGGCGTAGAGAAATTCGTATTCGACCCGGAAGCGCATGGCATCAAGAATGCTGATTTCTGGGTCAAACGCCTGCAGCGCGAACGCAGTAACGAAAATACGAAAACGAAATAATTCGTTCACGGAAGAGAAGTGCGGAATGGGCTGTTCAAGCCTGTTACTCGGGTGCCAGTGACAGTACGTCACGTCACGCGAACACGGTTGATTAGGCTGGTGCTGGAAGGAGAAACAAAGTGCTCTTTGCCCTGGGAGCTCTGGTGCTGCTCATCATAATCGCGGCGGCGGCGTTGCGGCGCCAGCGGAGTTCGACGCAGTCAGATGCACACCGGCCATCGCCCCCGCTTGCCGATGGTAGCGGACGGTTTCATGCCGTATCGATCCGCTTCGGCGCGAGTCCCTGCAACATGGCGAGACACCTGCCGCGGCCAGCGATTCCTGTCGGAAGCGGCGCCGCGATTACCTGTGGATGGCTGCGACGCCGCTAACTGTGATTGCCGGTTTGTACACCACGCCGACCGTCGCGCGGGAGATGATCGCCGCTCCCCGTTCCAGAGCGGCTTCGGCGGCTCAGCTTTACGTGTCGAGCAAAACCGTCGCGCCCGGCCGGACCGGCGCGACGTATCGTTTGATCAGTAAGGTCGGGGTTGCCGGGCAGGCAGGCCTCCAGCGGCAGATTTCCGGGTCATGAACGCCGATCAGTAATAGCCGGTATCGGCAAGTACGGCTTCGTAGGACCGAAGTTCCTGTTCGTAAATGACCCGGTCCTCGGACAGTTCCATGATCTCCGCTTCCAGTTCACCGATGTGCACGGAATGACGCTTCAGATCCGCAATCAGTAGTATGCGTTCCTCGGTGGTCGTTTCCCGGCTGATCAATGCTGCTTCCTTGTCGCGCATCATGCCTTCAAGGCTCACGATCTCATTCTTGCGGGCATTTATCTGGTAATCCGTCGAATTGACATTGGACCGCAACGAATAAAGCTGCTGGCCGGTTCGAAAGGCGTCGAGGAATCGGGGTTCGAGGTCCACGGCACAGAGGCCGTGGTACTGGCCGCCACTCGAGCCCAGCCGGAATCCACGGGCCGGCTGGCAGAAATCCCTGAGTCCCTCGTCGTGACCGGCTCGATAGGACGGAAAATCGACCGCAATGCCATGCTTCGCACACGCCTTGCGCCAGTTCGCCAATGCGATCCGCGGTATAACCGCGCGAGCCATCCTCATAACCGATGGCATGCCAGTCGCTGACAAGGCACTCCTCGGAACTCATCGATGCGCAACCTCCGAGCATAAACAGCGCGGCGGCGGCAAACCCGCTCGTTTTCTTGATCATGGCGCAATCTCCGAAAGGCAGGGACGCAGATTTCGCAACATACAAACGCACCGCTAACCATGCCGTGACCAGAATCACAATAAAGGCGGATCGCCACCGGGCCACAACAGCCGGGCACGTCGATTTGCCGTGACTGTGATCTGTGTCACAGAGGCGGCGGGCTCGGCGCGACTACTCTGGTCAACCGCGGACCCGGCGAACTGGATTCGGACCGGGTTGCATCTCCCCTGCCATCAGTAGCGCAATCCATCGCCCTGGCGGCAGCGCTGGCGTTTGCGTGCATTGCCACAGGCTATCGGGTCCTGGTAAGGCGTTTCGGCACCCGCCTGATTTTCGACGGCATCATCCTGACCGAAGCGGCGCACCGGCTGCGGGTATCGAGGGCAGCGCTGGGAAGGCGGCAGGCATCGTATCTTGCCGCCGCGCTGGTATTCGGGCTGGTGCTTGGCATTTTCTGGCTACTGCAGCCCGATCCGCTGCTCGCTCCCCTGCCACGCTGGGTGCATATCGCCGTGGTGACAGCTGCTTGCCTGGTTGGCATTGCGGCGCTGTACCAGCTGGGAGCGATTGCCCGCCGACGCAGCCGGCTGCGGCATCGCAGAGACGCTTCCATGATTGTCGGGCGTTCCTCGCAGAAACTGTGCGGGAATATGAACCAGGTGTTTCACGACGTGCCGTGCTCGGCCGGCATCGTTGACCACGTGGTCGCCGGCCTGCATCGGCATCTATGCCATCAAGGTCCTCTGCCGCCGGCCCGGCAAAGACAGCCGCATTCGACTGCAGGATGACTCAATCGTCTTTGCGTCCAGGCACGAACCAGTGCCAATCGGCAGCGTTCAGTCGATAGCCGCACGACTCGGTCGCGAATGCTCCAAAGCTGTTAACCACGATGTCCACGTCCGTTGCGTAATCGCCGTTCCCGGCTGGGAAGTAACAGCGCAATCCGGCAATGACATCCTGGTCGTCAACGAGCGCAATATTTCGATGATTGGCGGCTGGAAAGACCAGCGCGACTTTCTGATGAATGAAGATATAGAGGTTGTGCACGAATTGCTGACCGCGCGATGCATCGCGACCCCGCCTGTAGACTGACACCTGTCTGTCAGTGCGTTTGCGGGAACTTCTCGCGGCACCGTTCTTCTTCGAAGACCGCCTGGGCTTGCCGCCGGCCTTCTTCGTGCGCTTGCTGCCGTCGCGGGTGGTCGCTGCTGCGGCGCCGACGGTTGCAGCCTTCAGTTCATCAAACGCAGTCTGCAGACACTCGCTGTCGTAAGCCGGGTCCGGCGTCATGCCCCCGGTCGGCGATGGCGCCGAATCGTCATCGGTATTGTTGTAGCTCAGCACCGGCTGGAACAGGCCAAGCCCCGTGCGCCAGCGGCCCCACCCCGTAGTTTGCAACCATCCGCGAGCCCATCGAATACAGCGGCACATTGACGCCCGGCACATTCGTGATCACGGTATTGAAAAGGCGCGGAATGCGCTACGCGGCAAGGAGCTCATCCGCATACAGTCCGGGTCGAAAGGCCGGAGCACGGTAGAAGGCGAGTTCCGCCGCATCAGCGGCAAGCGCGGGCCCCATCGTATGAGTCAACTTTTTCGCCTGGTTGCTTTCGCCACTGACGGCCAGCAGGCGCTTCAGCGGATCAGCAATGTCTGTCCGGATTGGCAGACTCATAGCGGTGACCATGTTGCCGGCACTCCGCTGCTTATCCTCCGGCCGGATGGACATGGGCACCATCGCTACCAGGGACGTACGGGGCAATTCGTCGCGCGATTCGAGGTAACAGCGCAAGGCGCCGCCGCATATTGTTAATGCTACGTCATTGACCGTTGTGCCCGGTTGCGAATTCTTGATCGCCTTGAACTCATCCAGGTCGAAAAGCCGCCCATCGAATACGCGGTGCGACGTCACGTTGCCGTTAAAGCGGGTGCGGGGCACACGCACCGGCAACTTCAACTGGCCGCTTGCAATACCGCCGACAACCTTCGCGAGCGATGGCGCCGAACGCATCAGCAATCGGCCAAACTTTACCGGCCCGGCAAGGCTCCGCACGGCACTCTTCGTCAGAAGCTCGACACCTGTTGGAATTCGCTCGGGCATCCATTGCCGCGCCGGCTCTTCGACCTCGGCATCCGGACTCAAGTCATGAATCGCCGCCGCAATCTCGGCGCCGGATACACCGTCTATGGCGGAGTGATGAATTTTCGTCACCAGCGCGAAACTGTCTTTTGGCACACCCGCCACGTTGTCCAGCCCCTCGATTACGTACGCTTCCCACAGTGGTTTGCGCATGTCGAGCGGCCGCGCATGCAGGCGTGCCGCCTGGATGCAGAGCTGGCGCCAGTCACCGGGTTTCGGCAATGCGATGTGACGGACATGAAACTCGAGGTCGAAGTCCGGATCTTCTATCCAGTAGGGATTGTCGAGGCTCAACGGCACACGAACGAGCCGCTGCCGGAAGGCACGCGCCTTGTGCAAGCGTTTCTCGAAGAATTGCAATATTTCCTTGAAAGTAACACGGCCACCCGGCGCGGTGCTCTGGTCGTAGATCGCAAGCGTTCCGATGTGCATCGGCGTCGACCCCGTTTCGAGGTAAACGAATGATGCGTCAAGGCCTGACAGTTGTTGCATGGAGATCGTTCCAGTTCGGGCGGGCAGCAGGCCGCTCACCCTGCTTTATTAATGAAAAAAAAGCCTGCGCATGCCTGAAACGTTAAACGGTTGCCAATGCGCCACGGGTTGCCGCAGCCGATCAGCAATTGCATATAACACGGCGGGATTGAATCCCATACCCAGGTGGCTGGTATTGATACCGATGTTTTCGACGAGATCACCCGGCGGCAAGCGAGCGATTTGCCACGCGACGATCGCATCCGATTTGCTGTAGATCGCGGTGGTCGGAACATTATCGAGCGGCTCACGCAATCGTGCGATGCGCAGGCGAACCTCCTCGTCATCGATCTTGCGTCCGGACATCCACTCGAACAGACGCCATGCATTGGTCGACCGCGGGTCACCCAGCGGACTTCCGAGCATGACGACGTTGCGCACCATGGCCGGCTGGCGCCGCGCCATCTCGCGCGCCAGCAGGCCGCCGAGACTCCAGCCGAGCAGGCTGACTGGCGCCCCCGACGCCTCGTAGTGCTCGGCCAGTATGTCGTCAAGGGCGGTCTCGATATCGCCGTCGTGCAGGACACCGTAGTTACGGCCCAGACCCCAGCGCTGTGCGTCGTAACCCCAGTGAGAAAGGTAGTGCCGCAGTACACGCGTCGAGCGGTCCGTTGCCATGAATCCCGGCAACGTCAGTACCGTATGACCGTCACCGGCCTCGAGCGCTTCGAGAAAACGGCGCGCCGGGATCAGCGTGCTGGCTTCTGACAGCATGCGCGGACCTTCGAGAAGCGCCAGCATCAGTGACGGCGCACCGGGTTCTTTATTCAAGCCATGGCGGTCCATAACGTTTCCGGGCCGGTTCCTGAACCACTGAATATACACCTTTCGGCGCCACTCCGGCTCCGCGAAAAGACCGCTATTCCCCGTCTACCGCACAGACTCCTGGCCAGCTGTGTGCAGCATCGACTGCGCATCCCGAAACTGGTGTGCCGCTTTGGCGATGTAATCCGCCGCTTCCCCGTCATAGCCGTCGGCGCTCGCTGACCAGACGCGGTTTATGTAACGTTCACCGGCCGCAAACTCGCTCATGATGCTGGCATAGGTCTGGATACACGAACAGATGCACGAGGCTCTCCCGTGCATCAGCAAAGCGTCGCAGGTCATCGCGAAGCCGGTCGTCGATCTGTTGCTTCAGGTCGAGCGAGGATTCCCTACCGGCAGCCTCCAGTTCGTCCAGCACGCGGACGATATTGGCGAGCGATTCGGTCAGCTCGAGCCGGTTGGTCTTCAGCACCGACGCCGAGCGCGCGTCCCCGCGGGTTGCGCGCTTGACGAACAGGACGCCGGCGGCCGCGACCAGGGCGGCCGGGACGAACAGCATCCAGTCCGTCTGCCGCACGTGCAAGGCCGTTGAAAAAGCCGCCAGAACAAAACCGGCGGCAAGCATCATGTAGCCCAGTTGCTTCATGGCCGAACTGCCCCACTCATCACGTTGCGAAAACAACGTATTTGATCGCATAGCCGACGCCGACCAATGCTTCACCAACGATAAGACCGGCGGCAATCGGAATTCCGACGTTGTCACTCCACGACCTGCCTTTGAACCGGTTGGCCAACTCGCGGCCGAGCGTGCCCAGCGAGTAGGTCAACACGATGTTGAACGGCAGGTAAAAGCCGAGACCCACGGTAATGCCCAGCCCCCCGATCACCGCCGACAGGATCGCGCCAAGCACCGCACCGGCTGCGTACTTCTCCGTCGGCACATCCCCGCCCATGATGCCGTCGATCATGCTCGCCAGTGCCTGGCCCTGTGGCGCCGGCAGCCGATCGCTACCCAGCGTAAAAGCCTCGTGCAATACAAAAATAACGCCGATAACGACGATCGGGCCAAGCCATGCGCCGATGAACTGTCCCCATTGCTGCATCCGCGGTGTCGCACCGACGAGGTAGCCGGTCTTGAGATCCAGCATGAGGTCCGTGGCCTGCGACATGGCGACACAGGTCGCCGCACCGACCATGATCGCCGCAACAATCGAATCGCCCCGCTCCATGCCGTGCGTCAGTATGATCAGCAGCGTAATGCCGATCAGCGTCATGCCGGACAATGGCGACCAGTTGGTCCGGCCGATGGCCTCTGAAAGAATGATGCCCGACATCCAGATCCACAAGGTGCCGAGCAAAGCCATGCCGATGCCCCGCACGATCCCGACCGACTCGACCGACGTAATGGCAATGATCGACAAAACAATCGCGGCACCGACGATGGCGACATACAGCAGGCGAATTGGCATTTCGTCACCTGATGCGGCGGTGCGCGTATTGGCCGACTTTTGCATGGCGCTCACTGCACTTATGATCAAAGGCAATGCCAGCGCAACGCCCATCACGGCACCACCGATCAGCATGCCGATGCCAAGCGGCCGATACAGCAGGACGCGCAGCTGGTCCGGCTCAGCAATTGCACGGCCTGCCGCATCGAGCGGGAAGCTGTCCGTCAGCGACAGCATTGGCGACAGGAACCAGTAGGCAACAAAGCCGCCAATAATGAAAGCCACACCGCCACGCCCCGCGATAAAACCGACACCAATCGTCAGCAACGACAGGTACCAGATGCCGTTCATGTAGGGCGGCAAACCAATCAGCGAACCAAGATCCCAGTTGGCGACACCGGTCGCCTGCGATGCAACCTGCAACAGGGCGCTGACGAGAGCGGCCACCAGCAGAATGACCGCCTTGTGCACACCGGCACCCGGTGATTTCAGGATCGTTGCGACAGCGACGCCACCCGGGAACGTAAGACGCTCAAAGTCGATCATATGCTTGCGCAGCGGAATGATGAACGCAATGCCGGGAACGCGCCGGCGATACAACCAAACGTCATGATTACGGGATCAAATCGATCGCCGTAGCCAAGGATGAATATCGCCGGAATCGAAAACATCATGCCGGATGACGCGCCGTTCACACCGCTCGCGATGGTCTGCACAATGTTGTTTTCGATAATGGACTTGCGCCGTAACAGGCCGCGCAATATGCCAAAGCCCAGAATGGCGGCAAGCTCAGAACCCTCAATGGAAAACCCGAGGATCAGTGCCGCATAACCTATCGACACGGCAATGATGATACCGAGAAACCAGCCGACGACGACGGCTGTCCATGTCAGCTCCGGGTTATACCGGTTGCATCGTGCCGGAGAGATTTTATTATTCATCGCAGCAAACTTCCTGCCTGTGCCATTGCACGCTGCCTCCGGTGCCTGTTGCCGGAGACTATCACAGCGGTTCGAGACGCGCGGCCAGCTGCTCGTGCTCGATCACGTTGAGCAGATCGTCAGCCAGCTCGCGGCACATGGCCACGGTCTTTTTCCAGTTCGCCACGCGTTGCTCCGGCGGGTAGTTATAGAAATCGCGCCGGTCCGGGATCTTGCCGTCCGGCAGGCGGGCGATGAATTCGGGTGACGGGCAGACAAGTATCGTGCGATCCGTTGCGGGCGCACCGTGCTTGCGGTAGGGCAAACGCTTGTCAAACCAGCCCGGTGTCAGTTGCTCGAAGAAATGCGGGAACAGCGCCAGCCGATCCGGCTCGCCCAGAGGCAGGTCCAGGTGATAGTCAATCACGCCACCGTCACGATAGACACCGGCGGGCGCGCCATTGATATCCCGCACGCCGTGCAACACGAGCGGAATGGCGCCTGAAGCCACGATGGCCTCGCGCAGGTTCAGGTGCGTCAACTCGATGCGGTGCAACGGAAATCCGGCTGCATTGTAAAAAGGCGGCAGATCACGCGAATCATAGAACAGCGCTCTCGAAAAAAACGCGCGCAGAGCCTTACGGCTGAATACATTGACAAAGGCGGCGCTCATCAGGCCGGCGCCCAGTAACCAGGGCCTTTCGCTCGAAGTCAACATGCTCGAACGCACGGTCAGGATATGCAACCGGCAACTCGCATGGGCGAGGATCTGCTTCACTCCATCCGGCCCGAGAATTTCATCGAGAATATCACGGCTCCTGCGGGTTATTTCGGCGGCATCGGGCTTTTCACTGTAGCGCTGCTCGAGATAGGCGCGCTCGAATCGTTCGAGCGCCTTGAGCGGCTGTTCCTGCGCGTAACAGGCGAATCGCCATGCCCCAATCGAGGAGCCGAGCAGATGCACCGGACCCGGTATTGTCGGCAGCAAGGTGCTCGATCAGCACCCGGTCCAGCTGGCTCAGCACCAGCCACTTGGCGCCGCCAGAGGCGCCCGCTATCGTACCGATGCGCTCGGCGGCAAAGCCCCGCTTCCTGACCTCCTCGTAGGCGCCCGGCCCCGCCTTGAACAGCAGCGCTTTGTTCTTGCCTATCAAACTCTGCGTCCCCGTGGCTCACCGGATTATTCATGAACGCCACGGGGATCGGGGCGGAGGTGTGCCCCGGGGAGGGCTTTTCAGCCGGCCGGACTGGGACGTCCGGCACAGAGCGTACAGGGACGTATTCACAGCGTCCCTGAAAAGCCCTCCCCGGGGTGCGCCTCCGCTTACCGCCAAAACCAAACCGTTCATGAATAATCCACGCAGACTCCTGGCGCCCGATGTTGTTTTTAAAGCACGCATTGTGCCGCATCAGACTATGTAACGACAATCCGGTGTTCGTTTGTTGCGTGTAGAATACCGGCAAGCTACACCGCTTTGATGGGCCGGTTTATCGTCATGCGCGCATACGTACTCCTTCTGTTTCTTGTCCTGGCGAGTCTTGCCGGCAGCCCTGCCCGCGCGCACGGCGATGATCCGGTGCTGTATGTCGCCGCGGACGGCGATGATAACGGCGCGTGCAATACCCCGGAGGCACCGTGCAGGAATATTGGCTTCGCCTTGCGCCGTGCGGGCAAGGGCACCGAGATCCGCGTTGCCGGGGGCTACTATGATATCGACTCCACGGAGACCCTGTTTCATATCGTCGCCGGTGTCGTGCCGGTCCTTGGCGGCCACGACCGGAGCGACGGCTTCGAATCGCCGTCCGGGGAACTGACGACGCTCGCAGGCGTGCCGCCACAATACCGCGCGGTGCTGAACCAGCGCGGATTCCACATCATTGCCGATCAAAAGGGCTCCGCGCGGGAGCGTGCGGCGCAGACAGACAAACTGCTGCAGGCGCACCGGCAGCTCAAGTCGGGGGCTGCCGCGGGACCCTGCAGCGGAGGACTTGCCGGCATCCTGCCATGCGACAGCGTCGACCTGCTGGCACATGTCGCGTTCAACGACCTTCGTACGCGGCCTTCCGTCGGCAATGACATCTGGGGCTACACAGACTTGAATACCGACCGCCAGTATGTAGTCGCGGGCTTCAATACCGGCACAGCGGTTCTCGATATCACGGATCCTGAAACCCCCCGCGAAGTCGGGTTTCTTCACGGGCAGAACTCTGTATGGCGCGACATGAAAGTCATGCAGTTCCACGATGCAACCGAGGACCGGTGGCGTGCATATGCCTACGTGACGACGGACGGTGCGCCTGACGGCCTGCTGATTATCGATCTCTCCGGTCTTCCGCATTCGATCCGGCGCGTGTCGTACCAGAGCGATTTTTCAACGGCACATAACGTCTACATCACGAACGCGGATTTTTACACCGGCATCCCTCGCGGCGGTGACCCTCACCTGGTTCTTGCAGGTTCAAACCGCAACGCCGGGCAGATTCGCGCCTATTCCCTGGCCGACCCCGAAGCACCGTCGCTCGTGCCCAATGACATTCCGAATACGTTTGGTAGCGATTCGAGTTACTCCCACGACGTAGCATCTCTCCTGATCGACGATGCGCGCAAGGATACGCAGTGCGTCAATGCGACAACTACATGCAATGTGCTGATTGATTACAACGAGGAGAATATCGAAGTCTGGGACGTGTCGGACTTCAGTGACCCGGTGCGGCTGAATCCCGGGCGCCAGGAATACGCGCAACGCGGTTACGTCCATTCGGGCTGGTGGACCAAGGACAGCAGTATTTCTTCGTACAGGATGAGCTGGACGAACAGCGCTCTGGCATCAACACGACACTGCGCGTGTTCTCGATGACAGATTTGCGCAATCCGGTACTTGTTAGAACCTGGACCGGGCCTACAACCGCGATCGACCACAACGGTTTCGTGCGGGGTAATCGTTATTACATGTCGAACTACAGCCGCGGCCTTACGGTACTCGACATTTCCGATCCGACTGTCCCCGTCATTTCCGGGTTTCTGGACACGTGGCCGTACTCGGATGAAGAAGGATTCCTCGGCGCATGGGGCGCCTATCCGTACCTGCGAGATGGTGTCATCGCAGTCAGCGACATGGACAGCGGCCTGTACCTGTTGCGTGACAACACACGCGACGCCAGCGAGGGGCAACTGCAATTCAGCGCCGGGTCGTACGCCGCCGTCGAAGGACAGCCAGCGTCATTGACGGTGCAGCGCGCGGGAGGCAACACGGGCGACGTCAGCGTCGACATCGAGTTTCTGCACGCAACAGCCGATCCGGGCGATTACGACATTTCGGGTACAACGCTGAACTGGAGTGCCGGCGACAGCAGTGACAAGCAGCTCTTGCTAACGGCAACCGGCGATGGTGTTGCCGAAGGACGCGAGTTGCTGATCGCACGCCTTGTGAATCCCGCCGGCGGAGCGACACTCGGCGATGCCGGGACAGCAACAATCCATATCAGTGATCCGGGCGCCGCGGCGGTGATGGGCCTGTTCGCCGACACCATCGAAGTCAGCGAGCAGGGCTTTGGGAAGCGGTGCTCGTAGTCCGGCGCGACGGTACCGCGGCGGGCCCGGTGAGTGTCGATTACGCCATCAGCGGCGGTGATGCGGAGCCGGGCGCCGATTTCGCGGGACCCGATGCGGGTTCATTGACCTGGGCGGACGGCGATGGCCAGCCGAAAACACTTGAATTTGACATCGAGAATGACGGTCTCGCCGAAAGCGCTGAATCATTTACCGTAATGTTCAGCAATCCATCCGGCGCAACATTTACCGGTAATACCACTGCGACCGTGACTATTGCTGCCAACGCCGCCGCCAATGCAGCACCGGTCGCGGTGTTAGCGCAAGCCAGTCCGTCTCCGCGAACACGAGTGTGACGCTGGACGGCAGCCAGTCGAGCGACCCGGACGGCGATACACTTATTCATCGAGTGGAATCAGCTTAGCGGCCCTGCCGTCCAGCTGTCCGCACCGGGCGCTGCCGTCACATCGTTTAACGCCCCCGGCGTATCGTCCAGCACGACGTTGCAGTTCCAGCTGCGGGTTACGGATCCCGGCGGTCTCAGTGATACCGCGGAAACCAGTGTCACTGTGACGGCTGCCGCGCCGGACAATGGCGGTAGTGGTGGGGGAGGCGGTGGCAGCGCCGGCTGCGCTGCTGCTGCTCGCGATGCTGGCCCGGATATCTCACCGATCGGTGAGACAGGCGGGCTGCCCCGCCCTACTCGAACGGATGCTGCTTGATGATAGTCTGTTCGCGGTCCGGTCCGGTTGAGATGATATCGAGTGGCACGCCGGCCAGGGTTTCGATGCGCTCGATGTAGTTTCGCGCGTTCTTCGGCAAATCACCGTAGTCCGTAACACCCACCGTTGATTCCGTCCAGCCCGGCATGTCTTCGTACACCGGCTGGCACTCGGCGAACCGGTCGACAACCACCGGCAAGCCCGCGACCGGTTGGCCGTCGATCTCGTATCCGACGCAGATACGGATGGTTTCCAGCCCGTCCAGCACATCCAGTTTCGTCATGCACAGGCCGGAAACACTGCTGTTGATAATCGAGCGTCGCAGTGCAACGGCATCGAACCAGCCGCAACGGCGCGGCCGGCCGGTCGTCGCGCCGAATTCAGCACCGACCGTGGCGAGGTGCTCGCCGGACGTATCGAACAGTTCGGTCGGGAACGGGTGGCTCCCTGATGCGGGTAGTGTATGCCTTGACGATGCCGAGTATGTAATCGAGATCGCGCGGGCCGATGCCGGTGCCGGTGCTAGCGGCACCGGCGACGGTATTGGATGATGTGACGAAGGGATATGTACCGTGGTCGATATCGAGAAATGTACCCTGTGCACCCTCGAACAATATGCTTTCGTTGTTGCGCGCGAGGTCATGGAGGATTTGCGTGATGTCGGCAGTGATCGGCGCGACGAGCTCGGCGGCACGCAGTGCATCATCGAGCGTACGCGCAAAGTCGATCGTTTCGCACTTGAAATAATGCTTCAGCAGAAAGTTGTGGTAGTCGAGCACTTCGCCAAGCCTGGCCGCAAACTTTTCGCGCATGAACAGATCCGACAACCGGAGTCCGCGCCGTGAAATCTTGTCTTCATAGGCGGGACCAATGCCGCGACCGGTCGTACCGATTGCGGCAGAGCCTCGCGCCTTCTCGCGTGCGACATCGAGTGCAACGTGTGACGGAAGAATAAGTGGACACGACGGACTGACTTTCAGGCGCTCGAATACCGGTACGCCGTTGGCAACCAGCTCGTTGGCCTCCGTGATCAGGGCTTCCAGCGACAGCACGACACCATTGCCTATCAGGCAGCTCACGCCGTCGCGCAGGATTCCGGACGGGATCAGGTGCAATACGGTTTTCTTGCCGCCAATGACCAGCGTGTGACCGGCATTGTGCCCGCCCTGAAACCGAACCACCGCGGCGGCACGGTCGGTCAGCAGATCGACGACCTCGCCCTTGCCCTCATCGCCCCACTGCGTGCCGATGACTACAACATTCTTGCCCACTGAATCCTTGCTCTGCATTCATCTCCCGTTCCCCGACAAATCGCAGGAACGGGAAATCAGGATCTGACGATGTAAAGCAGTATCAGGCCGGACGCCATGGCGACCAGGCCGGCCAGGCGCAGATTGTCGTCACCAAGCGTTGCAATCCGGGCGACGGTCCTGCGGAAATTTTCGGGACTGATAAAGGGAATCATCCCTTCGATAACGAGGTACAGCGCTACAGCCGTAAGGATATCCTGCCACATAATTGAAATGCCATACCTGTCGTACCAGCGCGCCATCAAGCCGCACGAGTGCACCCGCCGTGATGCATGCTTCGCGGTCCGGTACGAGCTACTTAAATGGAGTTAATGGAATAACCGCTACGAACACTGGTTGCGGCACCACATCAGTTATTCGCATCGCCGTCCGAATTATTAAGGTAGCGGAAAAAGTCGCTGTCGGGCTCGAGCACCAGGATGTCCCCGGACTGGCCTATCGACTTGCGGTAAGCATTGATGCTCCGATAGAACGAATAGAATTCCTCATCCAGTTCATAGGCGCTCGCGTAGGTTTGTGCCGCAACCGCATCGCCTTCGCCGCGAACTTTCTGGCTGTCCCTGTAGGCTTCGGCCAGGATCACGTGTGCGCTGCACGATCCGCCGCCGCCCTGCGCTGCTCGGCAATCTCGCGGCCCTCGGCGCGGCGTTCCGCCGCGACGCGCTTGCGCTCTTCCCGCATCTGCTCATAGACGGAATTGCGCACATCGTCGGGAAACTCGACCTGCTTGACACGCACATCAATCAGCTCGACGCCGAGGCCTTGCGCGGTAACTTTGGCCGTGGCCAGCATGTCGCGCATCAACTCTGCACGCTCGACGGAAATTGCCTCTGATACCGAGCGCTTGCCAAATTCGGTAACGATCGCGTTCTTGATGATTTCCGATAGCCGATCATTGGCCACCATCATCGAGCCGCCGGTGGACGTGTAAAACTGCACCGCATCAATAATGCGCCACTTGACGAAAAAGTCGACCTGCAGCGCGAGACGCTCGGCGGTAAAGATACGCTCGGGCTGGTCCTGTATCGTCAGGATACGCTTCGGGAACTTGCGGACAGTCTGATAGATGGGAATCTTGAACGCTAGCCCCGGCTCATAGTTTGCCTCGACTACCTCGCCCACCTGCAACTTGATCGCGAGTTCACGCTCATTGACGGTGAATGCCGACAATCCCAGTACAACCAGCAGCAGGCCCGCAATTACGACCAATGCAAAGCGAATATCGGTCATTGCCGGGTCCTCCTCTCGCGGCGCGCCAACTCATCATCATCCCCCGAACCTGATGCCGACTGCTGGTCTTCGGGCGAGCGCGTTGCCTGTTGCCGGGAGTCGGCGCTGCGGTCCTGCCCACCGGTAAGCTTGTCAATTGGCAGGTACAGCAGGTTGCCGCTGCCTTCGGCATCCAGGATGACCTTGCTGGAATTACCATAGACCTCTTCAATCGCCTCGAGATGCAGCCGTTCGCGAGTCACCGTGGCGCCTCCTGATATTCCGTCAGCAATGCCACGAAACGTGACGCTTCACCCTCGGCGTCCGCGATGACGCGGTCCCGGTATGCTTCGGCATCCTCCAAAACGCGTGCCGCCTGGCCGCGCGCGCGCGGGACAATGTCGCCTGCATATGTCTCGGCTTCGAGTATATAGCGGGCGCTGTCGTTGCGCGCTTTCTGCGTATCGTCGACCGCCCCCTGCACGGCCTGCGGGTAGTCCAGCTTCTCGAGACTGATCGATGTCACGTCGATGCCGGCTTTGTAACCGTCGAGCGTGTTCTGCAGTATTTCCTGGGTGCGCGGCGCAATCTCGTCGCGGCGCTCGGTCACCAGCACCTCAAGCGTACTGGTCCCGACCACTTCGCGCAGCGCACTCTCGGTGACGTCCTGCAGCGTCGCTTCCGGCTCAACGACCTCGAAACTGTATTGAACCGGATCGGCACGGCGATACTGCACGACCATTTGCAGAAATACGTACTGTTCGTCGGCCGTCAGAATCTCGGTGCGAAATGAGTAGTTCGCAACCGCAATGGTGTTGACGACGTCTACTGTTTCTATCGGGTACGGCCAGTGCCAGTGCAGGCCCGGCATCACCGTCTGCGTGTAGGCGCCAAAGCGCTGTACGACGCCGCGTTGCGCCTCGTCCACGCGATACAGGCCGGACGCCGCCCATGCAACGAGCAGCAGCAGTCCGATTATCGCCGGCCCGGCCGCCGAGGAGCCTCCGCGCCCGCCACCCGAGCCGCCGCCCCGGCCGCCCAGCATGCCTTTCAGCTTGCGCTGCCAGTTCTGTACGATCTTGTCGAGATCGGTGGTTTGCTGCTGACCGTCCGGCTGCTGCCAGGGGTCCTTGCCGTTTCCAGGATCATTCCACGCCATGTCGTTTGCTTATCTCTGCGTCATCGCACCCGGCGGCTCGCAGGCAACCTCGTGCTCAAGAATATCGGCGGGCAGCCTCTCACGCTTGATAAAGCGCTGCAAATCCCGCTCGCCCATGTTTATTTCCAAAAACCAGCCGCCGTCGTCAAGCGCCGACTCGCGGGCGACGGCACCGAGCGCAAAAAGCTGCGATCGCTGGCGCCCCTGGTCGGCACGAAGGCGCATCATACCGCGGACCATCTTGCGGCGCAGGCGCGCTGCAATCGCCTCCAGCAGCAGGGGAAGTCCCTCGCCGGTCGCGGCCGACAGCCAGACCGCACGCCCTTCTCCGTCGCGGTTCAGCGCCATTTTCGACCGCCGCTCGAGCTTGTCGATTTTATTGTACACCCGGATCTGCGGCACCTCATCGGCGCCCAGTTCCGCCAGCACGGCATTGACCTGGCGCACGCGCTGCCAGCGATCGGGATCGCTGGCATCAATCAGGTGCAGGATAAGGTCCGCTTCGCGAGCCTCCTGCAACGTCGAGCGAAACGCGGCAACCAGTTCATGCGGCAGATCGCGGATGAAGCCGACGGTATCCGCAATAATCGCGGCGTTGCCATCGGGCAGCTCGAGCCGCCGCATCGTGGGATCCAGCGTGGCGAACAGCTGGTCCTTTACATAGACGCCGGCATCGGTCAGCGCATTGAACAGCGTCGACTTGCCGGCATTGGTGTAGCCGACGAGCGCCACCGTCGCAATCTCGGCGTTGACCCGATTTTGCCGATTCATGGCGCGCCGGCTGTCCACCTGTGCCAGCCGTGATTTCAACTGGCGTATGCGGGCGCCGATCAGGCGCCGGTCCGTTTCCAGCTGCGTTTCACCCGGACCGCGCAGGCCAATACCGCCCTTCTGGCGCTCAAGGTGCGTCCAGCCCCGGACGAGCCGCGTCGACACATGCCCGAGCTGTGCGAGTTCCACCTGTAACTTGCCCTCGAAACTGCGGGCGCGTTGCGCGAATATGTCGAGGATCAGGCCGCCACGATCCAGTACGCGGCACTGCAATGCCCGCTCGAGGTTACGTTCCTGGCTGGGGCTGAGAGGCGCACCGCAAATCACCAGTTCCGCGTCAGCCGCACGGATTCGCCCGGCAAGTTCATCGAGCTTGCCTTTGCCGATGAACGTGCGAGGATCCGGGTTGCGCCGCGCGCTGACCAGCTGGTCGACGAGCACAGCGCCCGCCGAGCGAGCCAGCTCGGCAAATTCCTCACGTTCTGATTCGTCCGGGGTGCCGTCGGTTGACGCGTGCAACAGGATGGCGCGTTCGCCACTCTTCGGTCGCTCAAACAATCGCGACCTCCCGGGAAGGCAGGGTCCTAGTCGTCAGATTCTCCGCTTTCGTCATCCGGGAGCGGAAGACGAACATTTCGTGCAGGCACGATGGTGGAAATTGCATGCTTGTACACCATTTGATTGACGCTATTCTTCAGTAAAACAACGAACTGGTCGAACGAGTCGACCTGTCCCTGAAGCTTGATTCCGTTAACCAGGTAAATGGATACCGGAACCTTTTCTTTCCGCAATATATTCAGGAACGGGTCCTGCAACGACTGCCCTTTAGCCATATCCGGGTCTCCTTATTTTGGCCAAACCTGTTGTTGTTAGCGTCGCATTCCGGTGGCGCCGGTTGCCCAAATGCCACGAAGCCCAAAGCTTCCAAAAGTCTACCATAGGCCCGAATCAGGTTATCGCGCTAATTTGTCGAGTTCCTGCCCAAGTAATATCGATATGGCACCGGATATCCCCGATTCAAGCGGGTCGAACACCGTCACTAACGAATCGCCTCGCAGCCAGGTCAGTTGGCGTTTGGCGAGTTGCCGCGTGGCGGCGACGGCGCGGTCGCCCGCCTCCTCCAGAGCGCATTGTCCGGCCAGGTGGGCCCACAGCTGCCGATAGCCGACGGCACGCATCGACGGACTGGCTGCCGTCAGGGCGGGCCGCGCCATAAGACCTCGTACCTCCTCAACAAATCCGGAATTGAGCATGTGCTCAAAGCGTGACTCGATACGCCGGTGCAGGACGGACCGGTCCCGCGGTACCAGGGCGATGCGCAGGTAGTCCCCGCCAGCTACCGGTGCCGCGCCGGCCAGCCAGTCCGTCAACGGCCGGCCGCTGGCACGAAACACTTCGAGTGCGCGCTGGATGCGCTGGCTGTCATTTTCGCTGATGCGCGCCGCGGCTTGAGGGTCGATGGTACTGAGTTCCCGATGCATGGCAGGCCAGCCAACCTCGACTGCTTCAGCATCAATCGTTGCCCGCAACTCCGCATCCGCGGATGGCAAGCTCGCCATACCCGCTGTCAGCGACCGGAAGTACATCATCGTGCCGCCAACCAGCAGCGGCCAGCGGCCTGCCGCACGGATCTCGTTCATCGCTGCCCTGGCATCACGAACAAAATCGCCTGCCGAGTAGGTCTGTTCGGGATCACGGATATCGATCAGCCGGTGCGGAACGCGGGCAAGCGTTTCCTTGTCCGGTTTCGCGGTGCCGATATCCATGCCGCGATACACGAGCGCCGAGTCAACGCTGATAATCTCAAGTGGCAACGCGTCGGCCAGCTCAAGCGCCAGCTCGGTCTTCCCGGTCGCCGTCGGGCCCATCAGGCAGATTGCGGGCAGCATAGGAAACGGCCGCTACTGCCCGCGCAGGAACAGGCGGTCCAGTTCGGCGAGGCTTACGGCCGTCCATGTCGGCCGTCCGTGATTGCATTGGTCCGCGCGGTCGGTCGTTTCCATTTCGCGCAGCAACGCATTCATCTCGGCAATCGTCAGCTGCCGGTTGGCGCGGATGGAATGATGACAGGCCATTGTTGCCAGGATGTTGTCGCTGTATTCGCCGATGCGGCTGCTTATGCCTGCGTCCTGCAAATCGGACAGCACGTCGCGTACGAGTGCCTCGACATCAGCGTCTTTCAGCAAGGCGGGAATTTCGCGGACGACAAGACTCGTAGGTCCCGCCCGATCGACGACCAGGCCGAGTTTGGCGAACACGTCCGAATGATTCTCGGCCGCCGTCGCCTCGCCATCCGAGACAGCTACCGTCACCGGCACCAGCAATGGCTGACGAATCAGTTCGCGTTCCGCATAAGACTTCTTCAGGCGCTCATAGACAACCCGTTCATGCGCTGCATGCATATCAACAACGACCAGTCCGCGCGCATTCTCTGCCAGTATGTAAACGCCAGCCAGTTGCGCAATGGCATGGCCAAGTGGCGGTACGTCGCCCGTCGCGTAGTCCGCCATGGGTTCACCCGCAGCCTGCGACAACTGCTCGAATCCGGCCAGCGCGCGCGCTACCGCCGGGCGCGATACGCCGTTTGCCGGAGGCAAGCCCATAGCCTGTTGCTGAAAGTGCGGAGATGCCGGCAGGTCGATGCGCGCCGGTCCGGCCGCCCGCTCGACCGGCCGTGTGTCCTGCAAAGCCTGCTCGACAGACTGTGATACCAGGCCATGCACGCGCCGGCCATCGCGAAATCGAATTTCGTGCTTCGCCGGGTGTGCATTGGCATCGACAGTTGCCGGATCAATACTGAGATGCAGCACGTACGCAGGATAACGCCCATGAAAAAGCACATCGCGATAGGCATGCCGCACTGCGTGCGTCAACGTCCTGTCAGAAATGCTGCGGCCGTTGACGAACCAGTATTGCAAGTCGGGCTGGCTGCGATTAAACGTTGGCAGCCCGAGCCAACCGCTGACCGCCATGTCGCCCGCGGCGCGTTCGAGGTACACCGCTTGCGACGCGAAGGTCTCACCGCAGATTGCGGAGATTCGCTCAAGCCGCTGGTCCTGACTCATTGCTGCGGTCAGCTTTAACACGACGCGCCGGTTGTGTGTCACGGTGAACGCGACATCGCTGCGGGCGAGCGCAAGGCGGCGCACCCACTTGTCAATATGGCCGAACTCGGTGCGCTCGGTGCGCAGGAATTTCCGCCGCGCGGGCGTATCGTAAAGGAGATCCTGGACTTCGACGGTCGTGCCCACCGGGTGCGCGGCGGGACGAGGTTCGGACAGCTTGCCGTTGTCTGCCGTGACCTGCCACGCGGTATCCGATTCGGCCGTCCGTGACGTCAACGACAATTGCGCAACCGATGCGATGCTCGGCAGTGCTTCGCCGCGAAACCCGAGCGATGCGACAGCCTGCAGATCATCGAGGCTGGTTATTTTGCTGGTCGCGTGCGGCGACAATGCCAGTGCCAGCTCGCCCTTCTCTACGCCGCTGCCATCATCACGCACGCGCACGAGCTTCAGCCCGCCCGCAACGATGTCGATGGTTATCGCGCCGGCACCGGCGTCGAGGCTGTTCTCAACCAGTTCCTTGACGACGGACGCCGGCCGTTCGACCACCTCACCGGCGGCGATCTGGTTGATCAGGTGTTCGGGCAGCTGTTGAATCGGCATCGGAAAGGCCCGGAAAATCGGGCATTCTTTCAAAACATCGCTGGAATGTGTAGCAGCGACAGGGAGCCCGGCTTGTTCATGAACGGCACGATGGCCGGGGCGAAGGTGTGCCGCGGGGAGAGCTTTTCAGGGCTGTGCCGGACAGGAACGTCCGGCACAGAGCCGCTGGACACGTGGGGGACGTATTTACAGCGTCCCTGGAAAGCTCTCCCGTGGTGCGCCTTCGCCTACCACCGCAGCAGGAACGTTCATGGACAAGCCGGGCGCCGTTGAATATACCGGTCTACGTGCCGGCGCGCAGCGGTATCAGCAGCTTCTGGCCGATGCGCACCTGGTTATCGCGCAGCTTGTTGGCGGCCTTGATGTCCGACATGCTGACGTTATAGCGATCCGCAATTTCACTCAGCGTATCGCCGCGCGAGATGACGTAGTCAATCTGAGCAGCCGGCGAGCGTTTCAGGTTCATCTGCTATCTGCGTATCCGGCGGCGGGTTGGCATAGAAGTAGCTCCGTATCCCGCCCATGATGGCCGTAGCCAGCCGCCTGGTGCTCGGCGCTGCGCAACTTTTCTCTTCCTCGGGATCGAGATATACGCTGTTCACAAGGATGGACGGCACGTCCGGTGATTTCAGTACGAGGAACCCGGCCTGTTGCACAGCGCGGCGGTGCACCTTGCCGACGCGCGCCAGCTCGTTGATGACACTTTCACCAACGTCCATGCTGGCACTCAGCGCCGCGTTCTGTGACAGGTCGAGCAGCACGGATGCCAGCACATGGTCCTTGCCGGCCAGCGATACACCGCCGACGAGATCAGACGCATTTTCGCGTTGCGCGAGGCGCATGGCGGCTTCGTCGCTCGCGCCTTTCAGGGACAGCACGTAGACCGAGGAGCCGCGCGCGCGCCGGTCTTCAACGGCATCCGCGTGCACGGACACGAACAGATCCGCCTTGTTGCGCCGCGCGATTTCCATGCGCTCGCGATGCGGCACGTGACGTCGCCGGTACGGATCAGCACGGCCTTCATGCCGGGCTGCGCATTGATACGGCTGGCCAGTTGCCGTGACACGGCGAGCGCTACGTCTTTTTCCTTCGTCCGCGCCCTGCCAATCGCACCCGGGTCGTGACCGCCATGGCCTGGATCGACCGCGATGACGATGTCGCGGCCGTTTTGATAACGGTCGGACGCCTGCTTGACGGCATTGACCGGGCCCTGGCGTTGCAGATCAATGACGAGGCGGTCGCCGTATTTGCCGTTCGGCCCGGCCGTAAAACTGCGCGAGCGGACCGCTTCGTTCAGGTCGAGCACAACGCGCAGCTGACCGTTCGCGCGCAAGCCGGTACGGATGCTGCGAATGGAGCCGCTGCCCTCGTGCGAGCCCTGCAATTGGCGCGCAAGCTGGCCGTCCTTCAGGTCGACGACGAGGCGGTCCGGAGAACGGAGCGTGAAAATGTTGTGGTCGGCGGGCTGGCTCAGGTCGAGCACGATGCGTGTCCGCCCATCATCGGACCAGACGCGGATATTCTCGACCGTTGTCGCAGCATGTGTCGCCGCTGCCGACGTCAGCAGCACGGCGAGAATGAATAGGCGTAGCTGGTGCATCGTTATTGGAATCGTCCGGGGTTCGCCTGGCGGATTCTCGCCAGTATACAAATCCTGCGACAAAAGCCAAACTTTTTTCTTTCAATATTATAAAGATACGGGTCATAGTTCAGAGACTACGATACCGCCGCTTTGGCAGCGGATCAGCCCAGTGACCGCACCAACGCCGTGGCCCGCTCGCTGCAGGCGGTGATGTCAGCGCGCCGGCCGTCCCCGGCATAGGTCAACGCAACCAGCAGGTCGGCGTCATTGACGAGATCGGACCAGCTTCGGCCATTCAACCAGCATCAGGCCCTCGCGCAACTCATCAAAGCCGAGGAAATGCAGTTCGTCGGCGGACGATATTCGATATAAATCAACATGGTAAACGCTGCCGCGCGGCAACTCGTACGGCTCGACCAGTGTGTAAGTCGGACTCGGCACCAGGCCATCATGCCCGAGGGCGGTCAGCAGGGCCCGCGCCAGCGTCGATTTGCCGGCGCCCAGCTCGCCCTGCAGCAGGACGAGCCAGCCGCGGTAATCGTCCGGCAACGCCGCCGCGAGCAAGCCGCCGAGCGCGTTCGTCGCGGGCGGATCCGGCAACGCTCTCGAGTGAGTTACGGGTTCAGCCATGGCCGCAGTTCGTCCAGGACATCCGATGCGATCAGGCCCCGTTCGCCGCCATTGCTGGCCGCAACGTCCGCCGCGCAGCCATGGACATGGACGCCGGCAACCGCTGCTGATTCGGGATCCAGCCCCTGCGCCAGCAGGCCGGCAATGATGCCGGTCAGCACATCCCCCATGCCGGCCGACGCCATGCCGGGATTGCCGGAGAGGTTGAGCCATGGCGGACCGCTCGGCTGACGACACCAGGGTGCCGTTACCTTTCAAAACCACAGTGCCGCCGAGCCGGTCTTTCAACGCCGCCAGCGCGGCCAGCCGATCCAACTGCACGACGCCCGCCGAACTGTCGAGCAGCCTGGCTGCCTCGCCCGGATGCGGCGTGACAATCCGCTCGCCTCGTCGTTCCGGGCAACGGGCCATCAGGTTCAGCGCATCGGCATCGGCGACCAGCGGCTTGCCTGTCGCCTCGGCGGCCGCCAGCAGCATCGCGGACCAGTCACTTTGGCCAAGACCGGGCCCCACGGCGATCACAGTGGCAGCGTCGAGCAATGGCGCAAGCGCCGCCGCATCATCCACCGCGTGGCACATCAGTTCCGGCCGGCCGGCCGGGATCACGGCGGCACTTGACGCGTGCGTCGCGACGCTGACCCGGCCCGCTCCGCTCTTCAGTGCCGCTTCGCCGGCCAGGCGCGCAGCGCCGGGCATGCCGGGCGCGCCGCCAATCACCAGCACATGGCCGAAGTCGCCCTTGTGCGACTGTCGCGGGCGCCGCGGCAGCCTGTCCCTAGCAGGGACGGCGTGACCAGCCGCATGACCGGTTGCACACCGGCGGAACACGAAGCCGGCAATCCGAGCGCCGAGTAACGCAGCCGGCCGCCGTTATCGGGACCGGCCCCAAGGTACAAGCCGGCTTTGCGGCCGACAAACGTCGCCGTCACGTCGGCGTTGATGGCGGCGCCCATGACGGCACCGGTATCGCCATGCAAGCCGGTCGGCACGTCGAGCGCGAGGACCGGCGCGCCATACCCGTTCAGTGCGTCAACAGCAGCCCGGTACGCACCGGCTACGTCGCGATCGAGACCCGCTGCCGAGCATCGCGTCCACCAGCAAGCCGCTGCCGGGCTCGAGCGTACCGTCCCAGGGCTCCACCCGCCCGTCCTCAGCGACAAAGTCGCTGCGGGCGCGCGCCGCATCGCCTCGCAACCTCGCGGGATCCGCCAGCTCAACGACATTGACGCTGATGCCCTCTGCCAACGCCAGACGCGCCAGCACGTAGCCGTCGCCCGCGTTGTTGCCGCCGCCGCACAGCACCAGCCACTCCGTCACCCCGGCGAATTCCGTCACGGCAACGTCCAGCGCGAACTGCGCGGCACGCGTCATCAGTGCATAGCTGCCCACGACGCCGCCATCGATTGCCGCCTTGTCGATGCGCCAACACCGGCGACCGAAAACACCGGTTGCATGGAAGTATCGGAGAAGTCAGCAGTCATACGTGCCATTATACTGGTCACATTTGCAGTCACCGAATATTCATTAATTCACGATGTCATTAACTCGCGATCGCGACTGGCGAGCGCTGAAATCGCGCATTGAATCCTGGCAACTCGAGCTGGGCTTCCAGCAGATCGGCGTAAGCTATCGACCTGGACGAGGCCGGGCAGCGCCTCGCCGAGTGGCTCGGCAAGCGGTTCCACGGCGACATGCACTACATGGAGCGCCATGGCTCGAAGCGCAGCCGGCCCGCGGAACTCGTCCCCGGTACGCTGTGCGCGTCATCTCGGCGCGTATGGATTACCTGACCCATGCGACCCAGTGCGCCGCCGCCTGCTGGACCATCCGCGTGCGGCATACATCTCACGCTATGCGCTCGGGCGTGATTACCACAAGACCTTGCGCAAGCGGCTGCAAAAACTGGCCATTGCATCGAGAAAGCGGCGGCGATCACGGCCTACGGCGTCTTCGTCGACAGCGCACCGGTGCTCGAGAAGCCGTTGCAGAGAAGGCCGGGCTGGGTCAGGACACACCAACCTTATCAATCGGGATGCCGGCTCGTGGTTTTTCCTTGGCGAGTTGTATATCTACCCTGCCGCTGCCCGTGGACGATGCCGCAACCGGGCATTGCGGCAGCTGTCGTGCGTGCATCGATGTCTGTCCCACCGATGCCATCGTCGCGCCTGATCAACTCCACGCCCGCCGCTGCATATCGTATCTGACAATTGAATTCCGCGGCTTGATCCCGGAACGCTACCGCGGCAAGCTAATCGGCAACCGGGTTTACGGGTGAAACTCACCGCCAGCTCTTTTGTCCGTGGAACAAGTTTGCGGTACGCACCGCGGAGCCTGACTTTGCACCCCGCCACGATCTGGACAGTGCGGATCTTTGTCGTACCGCTTTGCTGGACGAGCCGACCTGGGCGTCCAGGACCGAGGGCAGTGCAATGCGACGCATCAGCTTCGAGCAATGGCAGCGCAATCTCGCGGTTGCGCTGGGAAATGCAGAGACGACGGACAAGGTTCTGCAAGCATTGCATGAAAGGGCAGACAGTGACTCCGCTATCGTGCGCGAGCATGTACAGTGGGCGCTGGAACAGCATGGCCAATCCGAAGGCTGATGGCAACCTCTGGCAGTGATCCGCGACCTGAAGCACCGATCCGCGCCCTGAAATGTGACGCAGGTCCGGGTTGCGGTGTGAACGATCGTCTTTGATGTACGTCTGCGTACATAAGCGCCATAAAGTCCGGCTGCGACGGCTGCCGGCTTAATGCGGGTCTCCGCATTCGCCGATA
>JAXHMR010000032.1:0-33027 GCA_034521225.1 Woeseiaceae bacterium | reverse complement strand
GCTGATCCTGGTCATCGACCTCACCCGTGAAGCTTTGGAGAACGGGCCTGCCACTGTCTAGCGATTACTCTGTCTTTCGGCGTAACCGCTTTCATATGAACCGGTTTTCCCGGTCAGGTAGCTGCGGTATCCTGCCGCTTCGTTATTCGATTCTGTCGCACGAACAGCGCGCCGTGCCTGGCACATTCCATGCGTTCGCTGCGGCTTCGGCTTGGGGGAAGTCACGGAGGAAGGACATAGCATCGTGCGTCGTCTGTGCCCGGTGGCCATGGCGGCTTTGATGGGTTTCGCGCAGCTTGCCTCAGCAGAGGATGCTCCCGGCACCCGCGGCGGGGAGTGGCATTACCTCGGTGGAGATTCGGCCCATACGCGTTATTCGCCCGCCGATGAGATTGACAGCGAAAACTTTGGCGACCTGGAGACGGCGTGGATCTGGGATGGCGCCAGCTTCAACGCCGCCAGCGGCCGTTCGACGCCCAGTTATGTCAACGGCCTGCTTTATACGGTCGCCGGCCCCCGCCGCCATGTCGTCGCGATTGATCCGGCGAGCGGCGAAACGACCTGGTCATATCGCGAACCGCCGCACCCGGCGCTACGAGTACTCGATGCGCAAGGATTATGGGAAGGGGGTTGCTGTCGCAAGGGTCGACGGACGCGACGTCATCTACATCATTTCCCCGGCCTTCTTCCTGACGGCCCTCGATGCAAAGAACGGTGCTCCGCTCAAGGGATTCGGCGAGAAAGTTCCGGTAGAGGGCTTCCCCGATACCGGTGTTGTCGACCTGCTTGCGGATCTCGGTCATGACTACGATCCCTATGAAGGGATACCGCTGGAGAAAGGCTACATCACTTCATCGTCACCGCCGATTGTCGTCAACGGTGTCGTCGTCGTCGGCAATTCGGCGGAACAGCTATAACCGGTCACGAATCGAGAACATCCCGGGCGATATACTCGGCTACGATGCGAAAACCGGCGAGTTTCTCTGGAAGTTCGATGTACTGCCCGGGCCGGGCGAATTCGGACACGAAACGTGGGAGAACGACGCATGGAAGTGGACCGGTGACATTTCCTCATGGGCGCCATTGTCCGCAGACCAGGAACGAGGCCTCGTCTACATCCCGACCAACGGCGCCACTCTCGATTTCTACGGCGGTTTCCGTCCGGGTGACAACCTTTTCTCAACCAGCCTGATCGCACTTGACGTCAAGACCGGCGAGCGCGCGTGGCATTTCCAGACCGTGCACCACGATATCTGGAACTATGACAATCCGACCGCTCCGGTGCTGCTTGACGTCAAAATCGACGGCGAAACGGTACCTATTGTCGTCCAGACCACGAAACAGGCGTTCGCGTATACATTTAACCGCGTTACCGGCGAACCGATCTGGCCGATTGAGGAACGCCCCGTTCCGCAGTCCAAAATGCCTGGCGAGCAACTCTCGGAAACACAGCCGTTCCCGACCAAACCGGCACCCTATGACAACCAGGGGCTGACCCACGATGACCTGATCGATTTCACGCCCGAACTGCGTGCGCGCATGATCGAGATTCTCGAAGACTTTGAAATCGGCCCGCTGTTCCTGCCACCCCTGCACCGCGACAATGACAGGGGCCTGAAAGGTTCGCTGTGGTGTCCCGGGGATATCGGCGGCGTCAACATTGACGGTCCGAACGTCGCGGACCCGACGACCGGCATCCTGTACGTAACGTCACGCAAGCATTGTTCAACCCGCATCATGGCGCCGGGCTCGGAGCGCGATGCGCTGATTGAGGAACCGACCGGTACAACCATTGCCGACTATGCCGTATTAAGCGGTTTCGGCGTTCGCGGGCCGGATGACCTGAACATGTTCAAGCCGCCTTACAGCCGCATTACGGCCATAGACATGAACACGGGCGAGCATCTCTGGTGGATCCCGGTTGGCGAAACGCCGGAAGTCGTGTTGAACCATCCCGACCTCAAGGACATGGACATCCCGAACACGGGTACCGGCCGCGCGGCACCGATGACCGTCACAAAGACGCTGCTCATATATGCCGGCGAGTCCAGCGATGATACGCCGCATCTTTATGCGGTTGACAAGGCAACTGGCGAACAACTCGGCAAGGTTGAGGTTCCCGAGCGCAGTTCGTACGGGATGATGACCTATGTCCACGACGGCAGGCAGTACCTGATCCTGCAAACCGGGCCGCGGCTGACGGCCCTTGCTATTGCCGACTACTAGCCCGGGCTAGGCAGTCGGAAACGGATAGTCCCATGCTTTTGCAGATCGTAATACGTGTCACCGTGGTCATGATGCTGACGGCAATTCCGCTCCGGGCGGACCAGGTCACGATTGCGGATGGTGTGTACACCGAGCAGCAGGCGGACGCCGCAAGCAGCACGATGAAGTCCATCTGCCTCTACCTGCCATGACAAGCGTTATTTCCGCCCGGTACTGAAGCGGTGGGAGGGTCAGCCACTCAGTATTCTGTACACGATCATGAGCACGTCCATGCCCGAAAGTAACCCCGGTGCATTGACGCGGCAGGAGTACGTGGAGATTCTCGCCTACATCCTGTCACTGAGCCGCTATCCGTCCGGGGATTCGGAGCTTGAGTACGAGGACGATGCGCTGGCCGGGATAACAGTCGCACCGCGCAAACGGTAACCGCTGGCTCTCGGAACCTGCCGGCCATGCGGCCTGGCGCTGTCAGCGTTGTGCACACGTGATAGTGTAACTGAACATGTGCAGTCCGCATTCAGCGGCACCTGCAATAAATCCGGGGGGATTCTGCATGACTAATTCCAGTACCTTGCGACATGGCACGCTAGCGTTTGCTGTTTCGTCCTTATACCTGCTTGCCGCGGGCCTCAGCAGCTTGTTCACCCCAACGAATCAGGGCAGCCCGCCGGAGCCCGAAGAGCGGTGCCGTCGCCGCTAAGGCCCCGGAACCGGTGACGGCCAGTGGCAGTATCTTGGCGGCTCGGCGCATACCCGGTATTCCGCGCTGGAACAAATCAATGCTGAAAACTTTGGGGATGTCGAGGAAACCTGGGTCTGGGACGGCGCCAGTTTTGACGCACAGAGTGGCCGCTCCACACCGAGCTACATCAACGGCCGCCTCTTTACCGTTGCCGGTCCGCGCCGGTACGTCGTCGCACTGGATCCGGCCAATGGCGAACTGATCTGGTCGTACGTCGAGCCCAAAACGCCGCGCTGGGAATACTCGATGCGCAAGGACTACGGCAAGGGCGTGGCGTATGCCGAAGTTAACGGGCGTGGCGTCATCTACATTATTTCACCGGCCTTCTTCCTGACGGCACTCGATGCCGAAACCGGGCGTCCGCTTCAGGGCTTTGGCCAGCGAGTGCCAATAGACGGCTTTCCGGACACCGGCGTCGTTGATCTGCTGGCCGACCTCGGCCATGAGTACGATCCCTACGAAGGATTGCCGCTGGACAAGGGCTACATAACGTCATCGTCACCACCGATCGTCGTAAACGGCGTGGTCGTCGTTGGCAACTCGGCCGAGCAAGGTTACAACCAGTCCCGCGTCGAGAACATACCCGGCGATATACTCGGTTATGACGCGCGTACCGGCGAATTCCTGTGGAAATTCAACGTCATTCCACAACCGGGTGAGTTCGGGCATGACACCTGGGAAAACGATGCGTGGAAATGGACCGGTGATATTTCATCGTGGGCACCGCTTTCGGCGGACCAGGAACGGGGCATTGTCTACATCCCGACCAACGGCGCGACAATGGATTTCTACGGCGGCTTCCGGCCCGGCGACAACCTGTTTTCCACCAGCCTGATTGCGCTGGACGTCCGGAACGGTGAGCGCTTGTGGCATTTCCAGACTGTGCATCACGACATCTGGAATTACGACAACCCGACCGCGCCGGTAACCCACGGACGTCACGATCGATGGCAAGACAGTGCCGATTCGCCCGTGGCAAACGACCAGAGCAGTCATTTGCGTACACATTCAACCGGGTAACCGGTGAGCCGATGTGGCCGATCGAGGAGCGCCCGGTTCCGGAGTCGCAGGTTCCGGGCGAACAGTTGTCAAGGACGCAGCCGTTTCCGACCAAACCGGAACCGTACGATATTCAGGGCCTGACGCATGATGATCTCATCGATTTCACGCCCGAATTGCGCGCTGCTGCCATCGAGAACCTTAAAGGGTACAAGATCGGGCCGTTGTTCAACCCGCCGCTGCACCGTGACAATGAAGAGGGCTACAAAGCGGCGTTCTGGCGTCCCGGTGATTCCGGCGGCGTCGATATTGACCGGGCCGCAGTGCGGCCGACCCTGAAACCGGTATCCTCTATGTAACGTCGCATACGGCCTGCACGTCGCGCATTATTGCACCCGGCGAGGAACGTGATGCGCTGATTGACGAACCAACTGGCCATACGATTGCACGCTATGCCGTATTGCGCCCTGATGGTGTACGCGGTCCCGATGATCTGCCACTTTTCAAGCCGCCTTACAGCCGTATTACCGCCATCGACATGAACACCGGCGAACACTCTGGGTCGCACCGGTTGGCGAGACCCCGCCCCGGGTCCACGAGCACCCGGACCTTAAGGATATGGACATTCCGAATACCGGGACCGGACGACTTGCACCAATGACGCTGACGAAATCACTGCTTATCTATGCTGCTGAAGCCAGTGATGGCACGCCGCACCTGTTTGCCGTTGACAAGGCGAGTGGCGAGACTGTGGGCAAGGTATCAATGTCGAACCGTACGCGTTACGGTACGATGACCTATATGCATCAGGGCAAGCAGTACATCATTGCCGAGACGGGTCCGACGCTGACCGCACTTGCACTCTACGAGTAGCCGCGTCGGCGATGCAGGCGGGTCCCGAGGGAGAGTCGGGGCCCGTTTTTTTTCGCCCGCATTTAGTGTTTCGGGGTGGCGCCAGGTTTAGCTCCGCGTTGAATGACCTGGCCGGCCAGGGCGCCGGTGTAGTGTCCGTCGCGAATCGCGTGTGTGCCGTTGACGAAGGCATGCACCACGCCGCTTGCCAGTACCGCGGGACTTTCGAACGTCGCGCCGGGACGATAGTGGTCCAGGTCGATGACAACGATATCGGCTTTGCGGCCTTTTTCAAGATAGCCGCGATCGCAGAGTCCGAATGTGTCGGCTACCTGTCCGGCGCTGCGGTGTGAAAATTGTGATACGGATATCAAGTCCTTGCTGACGACCATGTCGCGGTAAACCTGCGGGTAGGTTCCATACTTTCGGGGATGCCCCGAGGATCCATCCGAACCGGTCATGACCCAAGGCTGAATCGCAATTGCATCGATGTCCTGTGGATCCATGATAAACGATGCGATGGACGGATCGCCGGCGGCAATGACATCAAAAGCAGCATCCAGCACGTCCTGTTCGGTTTGCCGGGCGATGTCGCCAAGGGTCATGCCGCGCCACGGGCTGTCGGCCGCAGTGACCAGCATCGCATCGGGACCGCCGCGAACTCTCAGGTTTTCCGCCGCTTCCTGCCGCAACGATGCCTGCAGGTCGGGGTTTCCAAGGCGCGCCAGCATCGCCTGCCGGGAGTCCGCGCGTGCCCATTGCGGCACGATCGCACTGCTGAAGCGTGTCCCGGATGCCTGGTACGGGTACTGGTTGGCAGTCACCATAAGGCCTTTGTTTCGCGCTACGTCGATCATCGCAACAACATCACCGCTACGCCCCCACAGGTCTTCACCGAGGACCTTCAGATGGGAAATGTGCACCGGTATCCGGGCGCGTTCAGCAACGGCAACGACCTCTTCTATCGCGGCGAACAATCCCTGTCCCGCCGAGCTTTCGCTGCGCAGATGCGTGTCGTAAACACCGCCAAACTCTGCCGCTACTCGCGCCAGTGCGATGACCTCGTCCGTAGCGGCGAAGTTTCCAGGAGTGTAGAAAAGTCCGGTCGACAGCCCGAGAGCGCCCGCCTCCATTTCCTCGTTGAGCCTCTGCTGCATGGCTGCAATCTCGGCAGCCGTTGCTGAACGGTTCGCCTGCCCGATGACGTCTCTGCGAATCCTGTTGTGGCCGGCAAAAAATGCCACATTGGTGCCCGTTCCCTGCTCGCGCATGGCCCGAACCCGCTTCGGCCGGTCAGCCACTCCGTCGCCATCGTTGCCGACAAATACCGTTGTAACACCCTGCATCAGGTAATTGACGTTGCTCGCTGTATCAACGTGCAGCAAGTCATCAAGCGCATGGGTGTGCGGATCGATGAACCCGGGAAATACGGCAAGACCCGTTATATCAATAACGTACTGCGCTTCGGCTTCCGGGCGCGTGCACCGATCGTTACGATCCGGCCGCCGGGCTACGCCACACCATCCGGCAACGGCTCCTGCCGCAGACTGCCATCAAAAACGGTTCCTCCAATGAGGTGTACATCAAGGACACGCGGTGCGGCGGGCTGATCGTCGCCGCACGCGACGAGGGTGCCGGCAGCAAGCACTACGAGGCTGTGCAGAAAGCTGCGGCCGGTGGCCGATAACATTATGTGTGTCCTGCCATCATGACTGCTCCACCGCGGCCGCAACATCGCTTGCCGTGGCGCAGGCAAGCGTCCAGCCGAGCATGCCGTGTCCGCAGTTCATGTACAGGCCCGGCACGTTCGTCGGGCCGGATAGCGGCCGGCCATCCGGTGTCATCGGTCGCGAACCGGCCCACACGTCTTGTCTGGAACCATAGTCGGCCGCCGTTGGTGCAATCTCCCTCGCCACCGAGGCCAATAATGCAATGCGCGCCGGGTCATTCTGCCCGTCGAATCCGCTAAAGTCGGCAAACCCGGAAATGCGCATGTCGCCGTTGAGCGGACAAAATAGCAGGCGGCGCTGCAAGTCGGTGATGCTTATCGACGGGCTGTCGGCGCCGGCCGGCAACGTCAGGCTGTAGCCACGGACCGGGTATATCCTGGTGGGCACTCCCGCTGTCCTCAGGACTGGCGGACTCCATGCACCGAGGCATACAACCACACGATCGGCAGCGAGAGAGCCCTTGTCCGTTCGTACACCGACTACTCTCCCGGATTGCAGTGAAAGTGATACGGCTGTCTCGCCGTAGCGAAACCGGACACCGGCTTCGCGTGCCAGCCAGTCGCACAGTGCAGCAGTAAACTGGTGCGCGTCGCCAACTTCGTCATCGGCGGAATAGAGTGCCGACGCATACCGGCCACGAAACCGCTCTATGGCCGGCTCCAGCTCACAGGCCTCCGCAATCGGCAGGAGGTCAGTATGGCACCCATGTTCTTTCTTCAGCCCAATCGTCCGGGACACGGCCATCAGGTTCGCACCCGCCGGCAAAAGCACCAGTTTGCCGCTTTGCCTGAAAGCGAACTGCACGCCGGTACGTTCCCGGATCGCCGCGAGCAGCGAGGCCGACCGCATCGCAAGTTGCAGCACGTGCAACGTGTTGGCCCGGGCCCTTGATGGCGTACATTGCATCAGGAATCTCAGGCCCCAACCGATGAGCGGAGGCTTCGATCGCAATGTCACACGCACAGCAGGATCGCGACCGAGCAACAGGCCGGGAATTGCCTTAAGAAACGATGGCCTGGCAAGCGCATCCGTAAAACTGTATGACAGCTGACCGCCATTTGCGTGGCTGGTCCCAGCGGCCGGTTCATCACACCGTTCGACGACCGTTACGTCATGCCCGGAAGCAGCAAGATAGTACGCGGTCGTCACACCAACGACACCGGCACCCAGTACAATCACTTTCATTCGAACAAGCCCCGAGCGGAATTGCGCATAGTAAGCTTCGGACAGGGCAACACTCAACACGCTGTTGGGCTGATCCGGATTGTTCATTAACGCTTTGCTGCAGAGGTAGGCGAAGGCGCACCCCGGGGAAATCAGGTCTTGTCAGTGGCTGTAGCCAGCTCTGCTTCGGGCGCGGTGGCCGCGACGCTTGAAAGGAGCCACGCAACCGCAAGACCGATCAGGATGCCCGGCATACCTTCGTAAAGCATGTCGTGCCATCCGAGCACCCGCCAGGTAATCGCCGTACCTACACCCGCCACCATGGTGACAATGGCGCCGCCCTCGCTGATGCGGCGACCAAGGGCGTACAAGGTCAGCAAGGGACCAAACGCTGAGGCCAGAACGGACCACGACATGATGACAAGCTGGAACACGCTGCGGGAGCCGCTGAGAGACACCAGCAGGGCCAGCATGATGACGGCGGCCGTCACCGTTTTCCGCTGCCAGTTTTTCTCCAGCCTCTCCGACGTCAGGTCGTGCGTCACTGCTGCCGAGCAACTCAGCACAAGAGAATCGGCAGTCGACATAGTGGCGGCAAAAATGCCGGCCAGGATCATGCCCACGAAGAAATCGGGCAACAGCTCCAGAGCCATTGTCGGCAACGCGAGTTCCGGGTCAAGTTCACCAAGATCGGGCAGGTAGAGACGCGCCAGCATGCCGACACCGGTGGAAAGAATGTAGAAAACGGTAAAGTAACTGTAATACCAGAAGCGGGTGCGTGTGAGATTGTCGACATCGTCCAATGCCATGAAGCGGACCATGACATGCGGCTGGCCCACGACTGAAAAGCCGGCGAACATCCAGCCGACGAAGAAAAATGCGACGCCAGCCGCACCGGGCAGCAGCATGTCCGGCGGAATCAGGTTCATGTAATTGGGTATTTCGGCGAGGCTGGAATAGACATCCGTAAAGCCACCCTGGCCGTTTATGCCGACAAAGAACAGCAGCGACATGGCCGCCAGCATGACCATTGATTGCGCAGCATCGGTCCAGATCGACGCGCGAATCCCGCCGACTATGCTGTACGCCAGCACCATCAAGGCCACTGAGATTGCACCGTACACCGGATTCCAGCCGAGCACTCCCTGCAAGGCCTTGCCGCCCGCGCTGATTTGCGCAGCGGAGTAGGCGCCGAGGAACACGATCATGACGACCGCAGCAAGCCGGCGCCACGTGCGGAACTCGTCGCCATGCCAGCGCGCCAGGACAGCGGCGAATGATGCTTCGTTGGTTTTCTCCGTCATGCTTCGTAATTTCTTGTGAATGAACAGAGAGCCGATGAAATCGCCAAGCAACCAGCCGACCATCAGCCACACCGCGGCCATTCCAGTGGCGTAGGTAAAGCCAATGACACCGATGAACATGTAGCCGGAGTTATTGGTGGCGACCGCGGACAGGCCGGCCAGCCACGGCTTCACGCTGCGGCTGGCAATGTAATAGTCGTTGCGGGTCTTCTGTGCACGGAAACCGGACGCGAGGCCGATCAGCACAATAACCGCCAGAAACAACCCGAAACTTAAACCAATCATTATCCGTTCCCCGCGCCTGAATTAGCGGCCGGCGTGTACGTCACGCCGCGCGCGTCGAAAGTTTTTTTTTTGGCGGCAACGTCTTCGACTAACGCTTTGTGCAGCGCGCGAATTGACTTCTCGTAGTCGTCTTCGGAAACGATAAACAGTATGTCGACGTTCCTGATCAGCTGGTGTACGCCGAGAAGTGACACGCCGGCATCTGCGAGCGCGGCAGTCGCACGTGCGGTAAGACCCTCAACCTCGAGGTCACTGCCGATTGCGGATACCACGGCAACCTTCCGGACAGTAATATTTGCCGAAGAGAATTTTTCGCGTAATTCCACAGTAGCCCGTTTGACGGCCTGCATCGAGCCTTCGATATAGTGAGCAATCGTATTGGCATTGGACGTCTTCGTAACAATGCGCAGCCGATGCCGCTTGATCGCTTCCAGTATGGCAATGTCATAGCCGTTGACACGAACCATGTCCTGTTCAAAAAACTCCAGGCCGAACACGCCGCGGATTCCCGTCACGATTTCGGTACGGGGCTCCTTCGACGTGTAATCGCCGCTGATCACTGTCCCCGCATCATCCGGGTCAAATGTATTCTTGATCCGCAGTGGAATCCTGGCCTGGCGCAGGCCCTTGGCGGCGCTGGGGTGAATGGCTTCCATACCCATATTCGAGCAGCTGGTCGGCAACATCGTAGTTTGTGCGCCCGATTTTGCGGACCTTGTCTTCACCGATCAGCTTCGGATCGCCGCTCGAAAGATGAAATTCCTTGTGGATGATCGCTTCCCGGGCGCCGGTGAGTACTGCCACACGTGAGAATATTACCTCGGTGTAACCGCGGCCGAACTGCGCCACGGCACCATCTTTGGAATGTCCGTAGCCGGTCACAATTGGCAAGGTCCCTGTCAAATCACCTGTGCCAGTGCTTCCTGAATTTTTTCATCAAGACTCAGCTGTTCGCTGTCGCGCCAGTTTGTCAGATCAATAAAGCAGGCATTTACATTGTGCTGCTGCAACAATAAAGACGTATTGTGTGCACTGTGGGCCTCGCCAAGTGCCGAGAGCATCTCGCGCACTGTGTCCATATGCTCGGACAGGCTGAAATGCCCGTATGAGCACAGCCGGTGCAAATCCAGCAGGCAGCTGCGAACACCTTCTATTCGCTCCTTCACGAACTGGTCGGCAATGCGCCGGTCAGCATGGTCGCCGAAGATTTCGGAGTTCTTCTCCAGCATATCTTCGCCAACCTTGCTGAGGGCGTCGCCCCAGGCCCAGTCCGATCCGGACCCGGAAAATAACGCATGTACACCGGGCTCACCTGTCTTCTTGTGATGCAACAGCTTGTTCGTCATTCCCGCATAGGCGGAAACGACGAATATTCGCTGGTAGAACTCATTCCCTTCGCGCTTGCCGATAAAAATGTTGTTCAGGACCGATTTCGTATCGGCCATCGATGTACCGCCAATCTTCTCAACGGTGTGCGTCGGTTGTGCGGGTGTGTTCACCTTTATCCTCTCTTGGCCGACTGCTTTACAGCTGGTCCGCTTCCAATGGGTAGGCGCCGCTTTCATCATGTACTTCCCGGCCGTGCAACGGCGGATTGAATACGCACGCCATCTGCATTTCTTTTTTCGCGCGCAGAATATGCTTGTCGTGCTTGTCCAGTGCATACATGACGCCCGGACCGATAGGTGTAACTTTACCGGTCTCGAGGTCTTCGATGCTGCCCTCTCCGGAAACACAATAGACTGATTCGAGATGGTTTTTGTAGTGCATTGGTAATTCAGCGCCAGTGTGGATAGTCGTTATGTGGAAGGAGAAGCCCATGTTGTCTTCCTTCAGTAGCATGCGAACGCTGCTCCAGCCTTTAGCGTCGACCTGGCGCGACTTCTTCGCGTCGTTCAAATCTCTGATAATCATTATTTTCTCCTGTCAGGCCGCTGCCCGGTCCGTTGCCTCGGAAGTTGATGCGATTGCATGGCCGAGGATTTTCAAACCCCGCGCCAGATCCTCGTTGCTGATATTCAACGCAGCAAGGCATTTGATGACTTCGTCACTTGGCCCGCTGGTCTCGATGATCAGGCCATCTTCGAACGCCTTCCTGATCACCTTGCCGGCGAACTCTCCGGACGGCATCTCGAGACCACGCATCATTCCGCGGCCTTTCATACGCATGGATACCCTGCTGTTTCGATCCATGATGTCTTTCAGGCCATCCTCGAAGTCGTGCCGCATTTCGCTGAATCGTTTTCTCGAACTCGCTGTCGCGCCAGAAGTGGTGCAGCGCCGCCCGGGCGGTGACGAATGCGTGGCAATTGCCGCGAAATGTGCCGTTGTGCTCGCCGGGCAGCCATTTGTCGAGCTTCCGGTCAATAAGCACCAGCGCCAGCGGCAGGCCGTACCCGGACAGCGACTTCGCCATAGTCACTATGTCCGGCCGAATGCCGGCAGGCTCGAAGCTGAAGAAGCTCCCGCACCGGCCGACGCCAGCTTGTATGTCATCGACGATAAAGAGCGCGCCATGCTTGCGCGCAACGGCCGCGATCTTCCTCAGCCAGTCAAAACTTGCTGCATTGAGACCACCCTCTCCCTGCACGGTTTCGACGATGACGGCAGCCGGAGCATCCACTCCGCTCGACGGATCGGAAAGCAGCTGATCAAGATAGGCTGACGAATCGAAGTCATCATCGACGTAGCCGTCATAGGGCATGCGCGTGACACCGTCCAGTTCGACGCCGGCACCGTTCCTGTGATGCTGGTTGCCGGTGCACGCCAGCGCACCAAGCGTTACACCGTGAAATCCGTTGGTGAATGCAACGACGTTCCGGCGACCGGTGACCTTGCGCGCAAGCTTGAGCGCAGCCTCGACGGCATTGGCGCCGGTCGGACCCGGGAACTGGAGTACGTAGTCCAGGTTACGGGGCTTCAGGATCGTTTCGGTGAAAGTCAGCCAGGAAATGCTCTTTGGCAGTACTGTACATGTCAAGGCTATGGGTGATTCCATCGTCACTGACATAATCGATGAGTGACTGCTTCAGTTCCTCTGGATTGTGCCCGTAGTTGAGTACTGAACAGCCCATCAGGAAATCGAGATACTGCTTGCCGTTACTGGCCGTCAACCACGAACCCTTGGCCTTCGTAAAGATTGCGGGAAAGTTCCTCGCATAGCTGCGTACCTGTGATTCACGCAGCTCGAATGTTTCGACTGCCGGTTTCCTGTCCGGCATCGCACTTTTGTTGATCATTGTAATCCTCAGATTGACGCTGCCAACTGTGCAGCAGAGAGTGAAGCGTTGTCTTCCGTGGCGAGATCCGTAATCGGACCGAACGCAGTCAGCCGCTTAGTGTTCTGTGTGTGCAGCAAGTTTCAGTAAGCAGAGTTCTGGTCGTGCGGCGGACAGGCGGTAATCAGCCGCATTGTCAACGCCGTGCTCGGGACCTGCTGCCGGAAGCTGGTTCCGTTGCGGTCGGACGCATCCCGCGTCCCGCCTTGAGTGTATCTGTCCATTTATTTCGGTATTCTAACCAATTGGCTCGAGGAGTTGAACCGTCGCTGCGGATTTAACGCCCCAACCTTATTGGATCCGCCACCTGTAGCGGCTAACCACATGTTTTAAAAAACATTATTATCGAGATGACCTCGCCTGACGCAAAATGTGATGATTTGCAATGGTTTGATTATCAAATTGAATATTACGGAACTTCCTCGCATGACGAATCCCCCACGGCAAGTGCCTGTCGGCCCACCCACCGCCGCAGCCAGCAGGCACGACAGATCCGAAAGCGCACTGGTAGCCTTGCGGCGCATCCTGCGGGCTACCGAGCTCAATGCACGACTTCTTGCCACTCAAACCGGACTGACAACATCGCAGCTTATCGTGTTGCAGATTATCGCGATCGACGGCAAAGCATTGCCAAGTACAGTTGCCAGGGCCACACGTCTGACGCAGGCAACCGTAACGTCGCTGGTCGACAATCTGGTCCGGTTCCAGTTGGTTATACGGCAACGCGATACTGAAGACCGCCGCCGAATCTGGATCCACGCAACAGAAAAGGGCCGCGCGCTGCTCGCGGAATCGCCGGACCTGTTGCAGGAACCGGTTCCGGGTGTCGTTTCAGGACCTCGACGACTGGGAGCAGGCAATGATAATCGCCGCACTTGAACGCGTTTCGGCATTGCTCGATGCCAGTACGATCGACGCATCGCCGGTGCTGGATACTGGCGATATCAACCGGTAGGAGTTTGGGCGGTGTTATTCCCTTCCGGGAATCCATTGGTGTCTTTTCGGTCCGGTTTTATTTTACTAGCGGACCGCGCCCCGCCGCACCGGTACCCCCTGCCTCAATCACTCACGCCCGGATTTGACGATCACGATGTCGCAGTCGACAGACTCGAGGATTGCTTCTGCCGTGCTGCCAATCACCAGGCGTTCGAAGCGCCCGCGTGAGACGCCGCCCGCGACGACGACATCGATAGCATTGTCGTCGACTACGTCGTCGAGCGTGTCGGTTACGGCGCCTTCCTGCAAATGTACATCGGAGTCCGCGATGCTGTGCTCACGAGCCAGCTCGCCCAGCAATTTTTGCCGCTCCTCACGCATGCTGTCGACCAGGCCTGAATCCACGCGGACTACCGGCATCGGCACGTGCGGGCCGGCGGCGATGGCCGGCGCTATTGCCGCGCCTGGCTGCCACGCATGAAACAGGTGCAGCGAGCCGTTGTTCGGTGCGGCAATATCAGCGGCAGCATTCAAGATCAACTTGTCCAGTCCCACTTTCTTTTCTTCCGCGTGTACCGGGTCGACAGCCGCCAGTGCGTTCAGTCTTGCGCCGTCAGGGCCCGGCCGCTTCTTGACCAGCCATACGGTTTGCGGCGCATGGCGAATCAGTTCCCAGTCAGTCGCACTGATCAGCAGCCGTTCGAGTTTGGAATGCTTGCGTGCTGACCGGATAATGAGATCAGCATTAATCTCTCGCGCTTTTTCGAGGATTGCCTCGTAACGCGGCGAGTGCCACGCAATGCTGGTCGTCGCATCTATTCCGTCCTTTTTCAGGTTTTCGGCACACTTCGCAAGCCAGTTTTCAATATTCGAGCGGTACTCCGCACGCGACTCCTGCATCTTGCGCTCGTCAAAAAAAAGGCCGCCGCCCCTGCTGTCGACGTTGTCGCAGACGAAGAGGCAAACTTTCGCGGTACCGTCAGAGGCCACTTGCCGCAGGCGATCGAGCGCGGGCTGCCCGTCCGTAGAGGGATCCAGGTCCGCAAGAATCGTGTTTATACCGCGCATGTTCCAACCTCCTCGGGATTCTCGCTGCGAACGCCCTACCTGTCGTCCCCGTGCCAAGTTGCCGCAGGCAATCATCGATCTTGGTCAGGTCCTTCGCGCCCCGGGATTCGCCAATAAGGCTTTCCTGGGCGGCGACCTGCAGCTGGACCATGTCGTAACGCCACTGCTGCAGTATCCGTATCTTATCCGCATCCGAAAATTTCTCCAGCGCGAGAACATCCGCAGGATCCGCGAACGCGGCGGACGGATCACGCAGTATTTCATCAAGTTTTGTCATCGTCGTCTTCCCTGTTCAAATCACTGCTGCTGAGCCGGCGAAAGGCCCGTCACCCGGGTATAAAGCGCGATGACAGGCACCCGCCAACGGTTTCGCCTGAATCGGACTGCAACAAGCCGGGCGTTACTGTATGAGCCAGCAACCGGCGCGCTTGCTCCTCAGCCGTTCCAGTATAGTTTATCATCGCTGCCACAAGGATTCCGGCGCGTCTCCTGCCGTGCCCGTTACCGGAAGAAATACCAATGACGGATCCGCTCGAAGAAAGTTCGTTGCGTTATCACAGCGTCCCGACCGCGGGTAAGCTGACAATCACGCCAACCAAGCCCCTTGCTAACCAGATGGATCTTGCGCAGGCCTACTCGCCGGGGGTTGCCTACCCCTGCCTGCGTATCCGTGATGAACCATCCCTTGCCGCCAGCTATACGACTCGCGGCAATCTCGTTGCGGTCATTACCAATGGCAGCGCTGTTCTCGGTCTGGGTGCGATTGGACCGTTGGCTGCAAAACCGGTCATGGAGGGGAAAGCCGTTTTATTCAAGAAGTTTGCCGGCATCGACGCATTCGACCTTGAAATCGATGAGGCGGACCCGGAACAACTGGTCGAAGTCATCGCGCGCCTCGAGCCTACATTTGGCGCGATCAATCTTGAAGACATCAAGTCACCGGAGTGTTTCATCGTTGAGCAGAAACTCAACGAACGCATGAACATTCCGGTATTCCATGATGACCAGCACGGTACCGCGATCGTAGCCAGTGCCGCCATCAGGAATGGCCTCACTATAGTTGGCAAGGAGATCAGCGACGTAAAGCTGGTATCCACCGGCGGTGGCGCCGCCAGCCTGTCGTGTCTTGACTTGCTCGTAGTACTTGGCCTGAAAAAGGAAAACATAACGCTCGTTGACCTCCATGGCGTCGTCTACGAGGGACGCACGGAAGACATGAACCCCTACAAGTCACGCTATGCGCGCAAGACGGAACTGCGCACCCTGGACGATGCGATAGCAGGCGCGGACATTTTCCTTGGACTGTCAGCACCCGATGTGCTGGACGGGGACATGGTCAGGAAAATGGCGGAGCACCCATTGCTCCTGGCCCTGGCCAATCCGTCGCCCGAGATCCGTCCGGAAGTCGCACTGGCCGCGCGTGACGACGTGATCATGGCCACAGGCAGGTCCGATTACCCGAACCAGGTCAACAACGTCCTTTGCTTTCCGTTCATTTTCCGCGGTGCCCTCGACGTCGGCGCAACCGATATCAACGACACAATGAAGATTGCCTGTGTTGATGCGATCGCACAGCTTGCGCGCCGGGAGTCCACCGATGAGGTCGCCAATGCCTACCAGGGCGAAGTCCTGACGTTCGGGCCCGACTACCTGATCCCGAAACCGTTCGATCCGCGGCTGATGGAGGAAGTAGCATTTGCCGTGGCGCAGGCGGCGATGGAGTCAGGCGTTGCAACGCGGCCGATCGAGGACATGGACGCATACCGCCGCAAACTGCGCAGCTTCAGCCACCGGTCCGGCATGTTCATGCAACCGATCATAGAAGTCGCGAAACGCGATACCGAACGGCTGATCTATGCCGAAGGCGAAAACGAGGTTGTGCTGCGGGCGGTGCAGGCCGTCGTCGATGAAGGCATCGCCGACCCGATCCTGATCGGCCGCGAAGCCGTGGTCATCGACCGCATCCGCCGGCTTGGGCTGCGCATGAAGGCCGGTGATGACTTTGAACTCGTGAATCCGGAGGATGACCCTCGCTATCGCGACTACTGGCAGTTCTATCATTCCCGTGTACGTCGAAAAGGTGTGTCCGTGTCCGCCGCCAAAACGGTCATGAGGACCAACACAACTGTTATCGGCGCTTGCATGCTCGCCATGAAGCAGGCGGATGCGCTCTTGTGCGGCACAATCGGCCGCTTTGACCATCACCTTCAGCAAATCATCGACATTATCGGACCCGCATCGGCCGACCGGAAAATCTCGTCGATGTCGATCCTGTTTCTCCCGGAAGGACCGCTGTTCATTGCCGATGCTTTCATCGAAGTCAACCCGGATACCGACCAGATCGTGGATACAACCCTTGCTTGCGCCGAACGCATCCGTAGTTTCGGCATACAGCCGCGAGTTGCATTGCTGTCGCATTCCAATTTCGGGTCATCGAGGGCACCGTCGGCGATAAAGATGCGCGACGCCACTCGAATATTGCACGAGCGCGCGCCTGACCTCGAGGTCGACGGCGAAATGCATGCATTGACCGCCATGAATGAGACCATCCGCAAAACGCTCGACCCAAATGCCGTCTTGACAGGCAAGGCGAATCTGCTTGTCATGCCGAATCTCGACACGGCAAACATCGCAATGGAGCTCCTTCGCTCAATCAACGATGCACTGCTCATCGGACCGGTCCTGTCGGGCGCCGCCAGTCCTGCTCTCATCGTTACGCCGTCCGCGACGATGAAAGGAATTTTCAATATGAGTGCAATTGCGGTGTCCGACGCATGGCGGCGGGCTCACGCAATTCCCGAAGCCTGATCGGCGATACAGCAGCGGTAAACGCGCCCGTCAGTGACCGATACCCATCTCGCGGTATGCCGTGGTGATCTTGCCGATTGCCAGTACAAACGCGGCAGTCCGCAAGTCGACGACTTTGTCGTTTGAACGGTACACCTCACGGATCTGTTCGTAGGCAATGCGCATCGTATCCTCGAGGCCCGAGCGGACCAGGTCGATCTCGCGCGGCCCTTCCTGCAGCGGTTTTGCGAGGTGTTCGGGCATTTTACGTCCGGTCATTTCTTCGATGATATGAATGAAGTGTTTCCCGCGGTTTTCTTCGAGGCGTCTATCCAGGCGGCCGAAGCGAATGTGCGATACGTTCTTCACCCATTCGAAATATGACACCGTCACGCCGCCGGCATTGACATAGGCATCCGGCAATATGATTGTGCCCTTCTTGCGCAGAATCCGGTCGGCATCAAAGGTTACCGGCCCGTTTGCAGCCTCCACAATGAGTGGCGCCTTGATGCGCGCCGGCATTTCCCTTCGAAATCTGGTTCTCAAGCGCCGCCGGAATCAGGATATCGCAGTCGGGCTCCAGCGCCTTGATCCCGTTTTCCAGGTATTCGGCATCCGGAAAACCGCTCACGCCGCCGGTCTCGCGCAGATGCTCCGCGACCGCGGCAACGTCCAGCCCCTTGTCGGACAGGATCGCACCATCGCGCTCTGCAATTGCGATAATGCGTACATCATCCTCTTCCTGCAGAAAACGCGCCGCATGGTAGCCGACGTTGCCGAGCCCCTGTATAACAACACGCTTTCCCGCCAGGCCGCCTGACAGGCCCGCTTCCTTGACGTCCTCAGGATGGCGGAAAATCTCGTGCAACACGTATTGCACGCCGCGGCCGGTGGCTTCAGTGCGGCCGGCGATGCCGCCCTGCGTTACCGGCTTGCCGGTAACGCAGGCTATTGCATTGATGTCCTGGGGATACGCCATGCGATAGGCATCGGCAATCCAGGCCATCTCCCGCTCGCCTGTACCCATGTCCGGAGCCGGCACGTTTTCACTCGGGCTGATGTAATCTTTTTTCATCAGCTCATAGGCAAAGCGCTGCGTGATTGTGCGCAGATCCTCGCTGCTGTATTGCGACGGTTCGATAACGAGGCCGCCCTTTGAACCGCCGAACGGTACATCGACAATAGCGCATTTGTTAGGACATCAGTGCTGCCAGCGCCTCGACTTCGTCCTGCGAAACTATGGGCGCATACCGAATGCCGCCTTTCACCGGAAGCCTGTGCTCGCTGTGTACGGCACGCCATCCGGTGAAGACCCGGACCTCACCGCCAAGCTCGACCGGAAACCGCACTTTGTAGATGGAGTTGGTGGCCTTGATCTCCTCGGCAAGACCGGGCGGCAAATCCATGACACTGAGTGCACGGTCAACCATATGGTTGACGCTGTCCAGAAAGGCTCCGTTTTCGCTCATAGCTAGCTCCCATGCAGTCGTTGCCAAGCTTGATTTTGCCCCGAACGTCCCAATCAGACAATTTCCGTGGCGGCGGACTGGCAAGACCTGCGAGACTATTTGGATTCGCGGCAGCGCGAAAGATAACCGTAATATGGCAGCCGTCCGGCGTTTAACCGGGCAGCCCGTGCGTCTCGCGGGTCGGGATGACTTGACTGGTCGCGATCTCGCGGAAAAGGACGTCAGGGCGAATTCATGACCGAAGCAAACAGAAATGCTGCCAGCTTTGCGACACGCTTTCTTGGCGTATTCCGTTACAGTCACCGTGCGCTGGAGCTCGTCTGGACGACCAGCCGCAGCCTGACTCTGATCCTCGCCGTCCTGACGATCACAGCCGGCGTACTGCCGGCGGCGATCGCCTATATCGGGCAACTCATCGTCGACGGCGTCGTCGCTGCCATGCAGTCAGATGCCCCGGATATCCGGGGCGTGCTGATGCTGGTGCTGCTGGAAGGGCTGGTCGTCGTTGCCGTTGCCGGCTGCCAGCGCGGCATTTCCGCCAGCCAGTCATTACTGCGCGCACTCCTGGGACAGCGCGTCAACGTCATGATCCTCGAAAAGGCGCTGACGCTGCAGCTCAGCAATTTCGAGGATTCGGAATTCTATGACAAGCTGACGCAGGCGCGCCGCGAAGCCTCCAGCCGGCCGTTGAGTCTCGTCAACCGGACGTTCGGGCTCGCGCAAAATGCCATCTCACTGGTGAGTTATGCCGTCCTGCTGTTCGGCTTTTCTCCCTGGGCAGTCGTCATACTGATCGCTGCCGGCTTGCCGTCTTTTTTCGCGGAGGCCAAATTCTCCGGCGATGCGTTTCGCCTTTTCCGCTGGCGCTCTCCCGAGACCCGGATGCAGATGTACCTGGAGACGGTCATCGCACGCGAAGACACCGTCAAGGAGGTCAAGCTGTTTCAGCTCGGTCCGCGGCTGCTCAGGCGTTACCGGGACATATTCGACAAGCTGTTCGTCGAGGACCGGCGCCTGACGCTGCGGCGTGATGGCTGGGGATTTGTCCTCGGCCTGCTGTCGACGGCGGCACTCTACGGGGCGTACGTCTGGATCGTTGTCGCGACGATTCAAGGCGAAATTTCACTCGGCGCGATGACGATGTACCTGATGCTGTTTCGGCAGGGGCAATCCGCGGTGGCAGCCAGCCTTACTGCAATAAGCGGCATGTACGAGGACAATCTTTACCTGTCCAATCTGTATGAATACCTGGGGCAACCAGTGCTGGTACGGGACGGTGATGCAGCGAGTGGGCCGGATCCATCGCGGGGCCTCGAATTCGATGACGTGTCTTTCACCTATCCCGGCAGCACGGTTCCGGTGTTGACGAACATCAGCCTGAAAATCCGGCCCGGCCGCAGCCTGGCCCTCGTTGGCGAGAACGGGTCCGGCAAAACCACCTTGATTAAATTGCTGACGAGGCTCTACGAACCGACCGGCGGCCGGATACTGCTGGATGGGCTCGATCTTCGCGACTGGAGTGTCGAGGCATTGAGGCAACGTATCGGCGTCATCTTCCAGGATTTCGGGCGCTACCAGTTTTCCGTCGGCGAGAACATCGGTGCAGGCGACGTACGCCATATTGACGACGAGGACCGCTGGCGCGCCGCCGCTAAGACCGGCATGGCAGCGCCGTTCATCGATACGATGCCGGACGGCTACAACACCCAGCTGGGCCGGTGGTTCAGGGACGGCCGCGAACTTTCGGGAGGACAGTGGCAGAAGATCGCGCTGTCACGCGCGTTCATGCGCAGCGACGCCGATATCCTGGTGCTTGACGAACCGACGGCAGCCATGGACGCCGCCTCCGAAGCAGAAGTGTTCGAGCACTTCCGCTCACAAAGCAAGACCAAGATGACAATACTGATCTCGCACCGGTTCTCGACGGTCCGGGCGGCCGACCATATCGTCGTCATCCAGCATGGCCGGATTGTCGAACAGGGTGATCACATAGGCCTGCTGGCACTGAACGGACAATACGCACACCTGTTCAACCTGCAGGCAAAGGGCTATCAGTAAATACTCGCAGCCATGACGCCGCCGTCGACGACGAGGTTGTGACCGGATATCCAGCGTGACGCCGGCGATGCGAGGAACAGGCATGCGTCCGCAACGTCTTCCGGCTGTCCGAGCCGTTTAAGCGGTGCGCGAGCCTGCCAGCGCGCCACGCCCTCAGGCCACTGTTCCTCGATGCCCGGGCGGCCGATTACGCCCGGTGACACGGCATTGACGCGGATGTTGAACGGGCCCAGTTCCTGCGCCGCAGACCGCGTAAACATGACGACCGCGGCTTTGGCGCTGTTGTAATGACTGTGGTCCGGGCCGGGACTGATGGCACCAATCGAGGCAATGTTGACAATCGCGCCACCGCCCGCCTCCTTCATGCAGCGGCCGGCAAATTGCGTACAGTAGAACGTCGTGTCGAGATTTGCGCGATGCATGTCGCGCCACTCGTCAGGTGTAATGTCAAGTAGCGGCCTTGGTGGAAACGTGCCGGCATTATTGACGACGATATCAAGGCCGCCGAGTTCGCGCTGGATACGCGCGAGCAGTGCCTCGACGTCATCCGGATCCGCCAGCTCGGCGCGCATGGCTTGGGCTGCACCACCTTCGGACTCGATGGCACGCGCAACACGCTCCGCCGATTCCCTGTTGCCCCGGAAGTGCACAACCACCCGTGCGCCAGCCTCGCCGAAACGGCGTGCAATCGCGGCGCCGATGCCCTGGCTCGCGCCGGTGACGAGCGCCACCTTGCCGGCCAGATCGAGGAGTTCTATGCATCGTGGAATTGTCATGGGCTGATCTCCGTCCCTGCCTGTTTTTGCCAATTTGCTGGACGATCAGGATGCCATCATTTCGGGCCTGGAGCATGCCGGGTTCGTCCCTGGCGACGAGAACGAGCAATTTGCCAGCCGGCTTCGGGACGTACTGACAGAACAGCAGGACCAGGGTGCCTGGTGCCAGCCCTGGGTTATAACGTTTCGGAATAACCGCAGCGTAAAGTTCTACCGGGAAGGTCTGAAGGAAGTGGTTGAGCATGAAGGACGGCGCTTCCTGCCGCTCGATCAGCAACGTAATCCCGCCTGAACGGCACCGCAGATGGTGCGCCAGACACCGAGCTTTGTGCGAACTCTCCCCGCCACGAACAGTCGATAACGGTCAGTACGGCCAATCGCAAGCGGGGGACGGCGTGAAATTCAAACTCAACGGCACAACAGAACAATACAACGGGGACCCAGGGCAGCACTACTCTGGGCATTGCGTGACAGCTATGGACTCACCGGCAGCAAGTTCGGCTGCGGTATCGGCAACTGCGGTGCCTGCACAGTCCATATAGACGGGCGCGCGGTGCGTTCCTGCGTTACACCGATGAATGCCGTCGACGGCCGGACGATTACGACAATTGAAGGGCTGTCGCCGAATGCGAGCCATGCGGTACAGCGCGCCTGGCTCGAGGAAGACGTGCCGCAGTGCGGCTATTGCCAGGCGGGCCAGATCATGGCCGTTGCCGGCATGTTGTCGGCGACGCCAAATCCAACCGACGACGACATCGACCGCCAGCATACGAACATCTGCCGTTGCGGCACCTATGTTCGCATTCGCAAGGCAATACACAGGGCCGCCGCCTACCTGCGGCAGGAGGCCTGACATGGAAATCGCAGCACTTTCCAGACGCCAGTTCCTCATGGCAACGCTGACCGCAACCGGCGGCCTGATGATCGGCGCAAGCCTGCCTCGCATCACAACGGCGAAAAGCAGCACCCGGCTCAACGCATTCCTGACGATCGAGCCCGATGGAAAGACAATAATCGGTGTATCGCAGCCGGACATGGGCCAGGGCATGTACACGACGATGAGCATGCTGGTTGCCGAGGAGTTCGATGCCGACTGGTCCAGAGTTTCAGTCGAGCAGCTGCCGCTGATGTTGACGCGCGATGCCGAGGGCAACATGGCGTGGAAACATGTACCGCAGGGAGCAGGTGGCAGCACGAGCGTAGTCAACCTTTACCAGCCCTTGCGGGAATTTGGTGCGCGCGCAAGGCAGCTGATGCTGCGCGCTGCCGCAAAACGATGGAACGTGGCAACCGACGCGCTCCGGACGGAGCCGGGCAAGGTCATTCACGCCGCCAGCGGCCGCAGCGTAAAGTACGCGGACCTGGCTCAGGAGGCAGCCGCACTCGAGCCGGCAACTGAGGCTCCGCCGCTGAAATCGCCGTCCGAATTCCGGCTGATCGGCAAGGACATCGATGCACGCAAGGTCCGGGAAGTGGTTGATGGTACAACCGCTTACGGCATTGATGTGCAGATGCCCGGCATGCGGCATGCTGTCATCGCGCGCTGCCCGTATTTCGATGGCGAGCTGGCCGAATTCGACGACACCGACGCGCGCAAAGTACCCGGCGTACTCGATGTCGTCACGATGAGCGGCCCGGGCACCGGCAAACCGTACTCGACGATGGCGCCCGGCGTTGCCGTTATTGCCGACTCGACCTGGGCCGCGATACGCGGACGGGATGCATTGAAGATACGCTGGGATGAAGGTCCGTTTCGCGGTGAGACGACCGCCGGTTTCGATGACGACTGCCGGAAGGCGCTTGATAATGACTCCGCCGGCCTCGTCGTCCGCAGCGACGGTGACCTCGACGCCGCGCTTGATGATGCTGCAACCGTCGTCACGCGGCGGTACCGTCTTCCCTACGTGCACCATGCGACGATGGAACCGCAGAACTGCTACGCCGACGTGCGCGATGATGGCTGCACGGTCATCGGGCCGATGCAAATGCCGTCCGGTGCATCGCGCCTGATCGCCGGCCTGACCGGCTTCGACCGCATGGCCATCGACATTCGCATGACGCGCCTCGGCGGCGGCTTCGGGCGCAGGCTGACGTCGGATTATGCGGCCGAGGCGGTACTCGTCTCCAGGGCCGCGGGCGTGCCGGTCAAGGTGACGTGGACGCGGGAGGATGACATGGCGCACGACTTCCTGCGGCCCGGTGGCTGGCACGAGCTGAGCGCCGGACTGGGCGAGGATGGCGTGATCAACGCGTGGCGGCACCGCGTCGCGAGCCCGTCGAAGTATTACCGGCGCGAAGACGCAACGGCGTGGGAGGCCGAAGTCTACACCGACGACCCGCCCGCGGGCCTGGTCGATCACCTGCGTTACGAATATCTCGAGATGAATTCCGGCGCATGGCGCGGCTCGTGGCGCGCGCCGGCGCATACGGCGAATGCTTTTACCGTGCAAAGTTTCATCGACGAGCTTGCTGTTGAAAGCGGCCGCGACCCGCTCGAGTACCGGCTGGCGCTGCTCGGCGAGGCTCGCGAACTGCCATATTCGAACCACGGCGGACCGACATGGAACCCCGGGCGTCTTGCCGAGGTACTGAAGGTGGCAGCCGATAAGGCAGGCTGGGGCCGCACGTATCCCGAAGGCGAAGGACTCGGCATCGCCGGGCATTTCACGTTCGGCGGCTACGTCGCGTGGGTAGCACACGTGCGGGTTGGACCGGATGGCGGGCTGCGGGTGTTGCGGCTTACCGGAGCCGTCGACTGTGGCCTGGCCGTCAATCCGAACGGCATTCGTGCCCAGATGGAGGGCGGCGCCTGCGATGCGCTTAGCACCGCATTGGGGGAAGAAGTCACGATCGACGGCGGCCGGCATCGGGAAATCAACTTCCACCAGTACCGGCTGATGCGCATCGACCAGGCGCCGCGAGCGATCGACGTGCACATCGTGCAGGGCAGCGACCAGCCCGCCGGTCTGGGTGAGCCGCCGGTACCGCCGCTGGCACCCGCCCTGACCAATGCCATCTACGCGGCGACCGGCAAGCGTATACGTGCACTGCCGATTGCGGACCAGCTCACGGTGTAATGCGCCTGACTGCGCGTGTCTTACGTCCGCACCGGCACCCCCTGCGGGGAGTCCTTTGGAGGAATGGCTCCCTGCGGTCCGCTTTATTTCCACCAAAGGACCCCCCCCACAGGGGGTGCCGGTGCTCCCTGGTGCCCGATACAGCTTTCCCAGGTACTGTCACTGGACCTGACCCGGACAACTCGTTGAATGCGTAGCGATGGTGATTCGAGTTCCGCGCGCTGTGCCGGTAACATGACCGCTTCCTGCTGATACAAGGTTTGCCGTCAATGACCCGATCCATACGATTCCCGCTCTACCTTTTTCTGCTGTTCGCGCCGCTGGCAATGGCTGCCGAAGACAGCGAAGAAGCAACCTGGGATGTCAATGCACCGCCGGGCGATGCGCGCACAGTGGCTATCGACACCGATACCGGCACGTGGATGAGCCTTGATGTCAGCCCTGATGGCCAGACGATCGCATTCGACCTGCTCGGGGATATTTATGTCGTGCCGATTGACGGCGGCAATGCCACGGCAATCAGCAGTGGGCTTGCCTGGTCGATGCAACCCCGGTATTCGCCGGACGGTGACGAAATCGCGTACACGAGCGATGCCGGCGGTGGCGACAATATCTGGATCATGTCAGCGGATGGCGGCGACCCGCGACAACTCACGGAGGAAGATTTCCGGCTGCTGAACAACCCGACCTGGTCGCCGGACGGCGACTACATCGCGGCGCGCAAGCACTTCACGACGGCGCGCTCGTTGGGCACCGGCGAGATCTGGCTTTACCACCGTAACGGCGGGGGCGGCATCCAGGCCGTCGAGATGCCAGGCGAAAACCATCAGAAAGAACTTGGCGAGCCCGCCTGGTCGCCGGATGGCCGCTATATTTATTACACATTCGATCGCACGCCCGGCTCGACGTTTATCTATGCGCAGGATTCCAACGGCCAGGTCTTTGAGATTCGTCGCCATGATCTTGAGACCGGCAAAAGCACAAGTTTTGTCAGCGGTGCGGGCGGCGCGGTACGTCCGGAACCGTCACCGGATGGCAACTGGCTTGCCTTCGTACGCAGGTTCCAGGGGCGGAGCGCCCTGTTCGTCAAGAACCTGACCAGCGGCGCCGAAACGTTGCTGTTTGAGGGACTCGACCACGACATGCAGGAAGTCTGGGGTGTGCATGGCCTGTACCCCAACATGGACTGGATGCCCGACTCCGGCAGCATCGTCTTCTGGTCCGGCGGCAGGATTCGCCGAATTGATATCACAACCCGTGATGTCGAGACCATCGAATTCCGCGTCAATGACACGCGTGCCATTTACGACCCGCCCCGACCGGCGGTCGAAGTAGCGCCGGAAACCTTCGAGACCCGCATGGTGCGTAACGCCAGTGTTTCTCCTGACGGCAAACAAGTCGTCTTTGAGAGCACCGGACGCCTCTTCATCAAGTCATTGCCGGACGGAACACCGCGCCGGCTGACCCGCGATGACGGCAGCCGTTTCGAGTATTTTCCGTCGTGGTCACGCGACAGCCGTCGCGTAGTATCGTGACCCTGGAGCGACCGGGACCTGGCCCACGTGCACACAGTCGGTGCCGGAGGTGGACGCAGCACCCGCCTGACTGAACGGCCGGGGCACTACCGGGCGCCGCGCTTTTCCCCGGATGGCAGCCAGGTCGTATATGAGGGCGTCGACGGCGGCTACCTGACCGCCCCGGAATGGGCAATTGAAACCGGTGTTTTCATTGTGCCGACGCGTGGCGGCGACGCCCGCCGCATCACGGGTAACGGCAGCAATCCGCATTTTGGCGCTCGCGACGGCCGGCTGTTCGTGACGCGCAGCGAAGATGACGCGACGGCGCTCGTCAGCATCGACCTGAACGGCGAGGCGGCACGCACGCATGCGACCGGCAAGTACCTGCGCCGTTACGAGGTCGCACCGGACGAGCGTCACCTTGCGTGGCGCGAGAACTACCATGTCTATGCGGTGCCTCTGCCGCCGGGCGGCAAGCCGCTTGAACTCGGGACATCGGTGGAAAGCGTTGCAATGGCACGCGCAAGCGGTGATGGCGGGAACTACCCGCACTGGTCGGCAGACGGCCGGACGCTGCACTGGTCCCTGGGCTCGACGCTGTACAGCGCCCCTGTGGATGAGCTGTTTGCCAGGGCCGGCGACGACGGTGAGGGCGGCTACCAAGCTCCCGATACCGGCGTCTCGATGGCAATGCGCCTCGAGGCAGATGTTCCCGATACCGTTGTCGCACTGACGGGTGCGCGTATCGTCACGATGTCGGACGCCGGCGGTGGCGTTATCGAGGACGGCGTCGTTGTCGTCTCCGGCAACCGCATCACCGCGGTCGGGGCAAGCGGCAGCACGGAAATTCCCGCAGGCGCCGAGCGCGTGGACGTCTCGGGCAAAACGATCATCCCGGGCCTCATTGATGGTCACGCCCATGGATCGCAGGGTGATGAAATCATCCCCCAGCAGAACTGGATGGCCTATGCCACGCTCGCCCTGGGCGTTACAACCGTGCACGACCCGTCCAACGATGCGACCGAAGTCTTTGCGGCGGCCGAGATGCAGCGTACGGGCCAGATCCTCGCCCCGCGTATTTTTTCCACCGGCGATATCGTCTACGGCGCGAAGTCCGCCTGGTTTGCCGAAATCAATTCACTGGACGATGCGCGTGCCCACGTTCGGCGCCTGAAAGCGCAGGGTGCGATGAGCATAAAGAATTATAACCAGCCCCGCCGCGACCAGCGCCAGCAGGTTACAACGGCCGCGCGCGAGGAAGACATGCTCGTTGTGTCAGAAGGCGGCTCGCTGTTTCATATGGACCTGTCGATGGTCGCCGACGGCAACAGCACAATCGAACACAACCTGCCGCAGTCGATGCTGTATGAAGACGTGCTGCAATTCTGGGGCCAGACGGAAGTTGCCTACACGCCGACGCTAGGCGTTACCTACGGCGGGCTGCGCGGCGAGGACTACTGGTACCAGCACAGTGATGTATGGAAGCACCCGATCCTGTCGCGCTTCGTACCGCCTCATGTCCTGCGGCCACGCTCGATAAGGCGTATGAAGGCGCCCGACAGTGAGTACTACCATACGACGAGCGCCGCGACGGCAAAGCTCCTGGCCGATGAGGGCGTGCTCGTCAGTATCGGCGCGCACGGACAACGCGAGGGGCTCGCGAGCCACTGGGAAATCTGGACGTTCGCGCAGGGCGGCATGTCCTCAATTGATGCACTGCGCGCCGCAACCATCATGCCGGCGAAGGCACTCGGTTACGAGCGTGACCTCGGATCCATCGAAACGGGCAAGCTCGCCGATCTCGTTATCATCAACGGCGATATTTTGTCCGATATCCGGCAGTCCGACCGCGTGGACCGGATCATGCTGAACGGCCGTCTTTATGACGCAGCAACGCTCGATGAAACCGTGACTGGCGAACGGCAAACGCGGCCGTTCTACTGGCAGCGATAAGGCCTCATCCGCGCCGCCGGACGCCGTTTATTTCCGTATCGTGATCATCGGGTCCAGGATGACAAAATCGGTGATCTCGATCGTGTACCTGTATTCGCACGTTTTATCTACCTTGTCTTTGGGGCAGGCTGGTGCATCGTTCGGGACAGTCAGCGTAAACTGGCCGGCGGACTGACTGTTTGACCGGTTCATCCAGTTGTTCTCGCGCGGCTGTCGGGATTGGGCTTCGCCCGGGTGCGTGCCGCTCCCACCGCAAAGTCGGGCGGAGCGATCCTGACCAGGATCTCTTGCCCGGGTTCGGCGCGGGAGTACGGCGGCACCACCTGGATTCTGCTCGGACCATGATTGATCGTGATGTCACTTTTCGATTGGCATGCGTCGGGACCTGCCGATTGCCTCGTTTTGGAACAGGCACCCAACACCATCGCCAGCATAACCACCATCCAGATAAGCTTGTTCATTGTGCACTCCTTGATCATTGATTGACATTTTGTCGTGCGGAGTCATGACTATTGCCTGGCAGCCGTTGCCGGCCCGATCGCCGACAGCGCGGTGAATCGTTCCTGTCCCGCGTATGCGTCGCCAGGTAGGGTTCGGCGGCCAGCATGCTTCGCGGATATCCCGCGGCAATCGCTTTTTCGATCGACCCGAATGCGCCCGGAAGGTCGCCGGATCTCACGCGAACCAGTGCATCGTAGTAATAGACATACGGATCATTCGGCGAGATGGATAACGTCCGGTCGACAAGCTCGCGCGCTTGCTTGCCGTTCCCCGCCATCATTTGCGCCCAGGCCAGCGCATGCAATGATTCGACGTCCCCTGAATTAACCGCGAGCCGGCTTTCGGACAATTCCGCCGCACGAGCAAAAGCTTGCTGTGCAGCGCCCTCGTCGCCGGCAAAGTACAGTGCATCGGCCAGGTTCAGCCACACGATGTTGGAATTCGGATCCAGTTCGAGAGCCTGGCGGTGAATCCGCACTGCCTCGGCAAAGTCACCCATGTAATAAAAGATCGCGCCAAGGTTGGACCAGGTGCTCTGCTGCGGGCTGATATCGATCGAGTTCTGAAGCGCGGCCGCGGCATCGTCAAATCGTCCCGCCATCGCCAGCGCACTGCCCAGATTGCCGTGCGCCTGCCAGTTTGCGGGATCCAGGTAGACAACCTTGCGGAACGAGTCGGCCGCCTGGTCGTAGTCGCCGGTCGCGAAATAGAACGAGCCGAGCGCATTGATTGAGGTCCAGTTTCCCGGCTGCATATGAATGGCCTGTTTCAGCCTGTCTTCCGCCTCATCTATGCGGTTTTGCCGTACCAGTACGCGTGCAAGTCCAAGCAGGGCGTCGACGTCCTGGTCGTTCTTCCCGAGCGCATGCAGATAGGCGTTTTCCGCCTGGGCGATGCGGCTGGTCTGGCGATAAAGGTCGCCCAGTGCCGTATAGACCATGTACAGGTTCGGGTTCGATGTCAGCGCACTGGAACAGGACGCTTCAGCCGCATCGATAAACGATGGCTCGCCGCCAACGGTGTAACTCTGCACGTAGCCGCGGCACATGCCCGCATGCGCCGGGGCAAAGCCTGGGTCGAGGTCGAGCGCCTGGTCGAAATAGTCGATCGCGTCCGCCAGGGACTCGACCGTCTGCGGGCGCTCGAAGATCTCCCGGCCCATCCTGTACAGGACATAAGCATCCGGCGTGGTCACGTCATAGTCGGCAACAGGCTGCCGCGATCCGGCCGGCAGCACGGCCCGCAGATTCGCAACGGTCAGGTTAGTGATCTCACGTTGCACATCCATGAAACTCTCAAGCTTGCGCTCGAACACACGTGACACAACGTGGAAACCCGTTTCCGTGTCGATCAGCTGCACCGTTACACGCAGGACATCATCTGTCAGTCGCACGCTGCCTTCGAGGTAATACGCTACGCGCAGGCGGCGTCTTACGACATCAGTGCCGGGGTTGTCCGGCAACGACCATGCATCGCCTCTTGATGACACCAGCAGGCCGGGCACACGAGCCAGCCGGTCGAGCACATCCTCGCCCAGGCCATCACTGAATATGCGGGCCAGCGGACTGTCGCTGATGTTCAGGAATCTCAAAACGGCAATCGAACCGGGCTCGACAGGTATCGCCTCCCGCATGTTGTCGAGCGTCGCCGTAACCGATGTTTGCGGCATCCGGATACCAACGGATGCCTGGTAGAGTCCGACCGCCAGCGTTGCCAGCGCATATGCCGCAACAATGGCCAGGTAATTCTGCACCAGTCCACTTCGTCCTCTCTCGCCGCCGCGGTCAATCGTCATGCGCCCGCCGGTGAATTCGAGGAACCATGCAAGCACGAGCACTAACGGGAAACCGGCAATGACAACATAGGTTACGAATGGTGTAGCCCAGGCGGGCAGGCCGAGATTAGGGAATGTTGCATCGGCGACCTGGATCAGCAGCCAGCCGGCAACAAGGTGGGCGGCGGCGGCCTGCACCACACCGCGATGCATCAACTGCTGCCAGAATGCCGGTGCATCTCCGGCGAGCGGCTCATCGGCAGCGGAAGCCTCTGTCCCTGCATCGAAGCGCGGTTCGACGATGAGCCTGTAACCGCGCCGGGGTACTGTCTGCACGAACCCGGGATGATCCGCATGGTCGCCCAGCCCGTGACGCAATTCGCTGACGGCGTGACTCAGCGCCTCGGCACTGCCGCTGCCCTCGCCCCAGACCGTGGCAAGCAGTTCTTCGCGGGTAACAAGTTGTCGTGGCCGGCTCGCCAGTACCAGCAATATTTCGGTTGCTTTGGAAGGGATATGACGGGACGCTCCATTGTCGGCAACCGTGCCGGTCAACGGGTCGATACGAAGGCTACCGAGCCGGAATCCCTCAAGGAACTGATCTCGCACAGCTGTCGTCCGCAACACCCGGATACAGCTAGCGTAGCAGCTGGGAGTCTGCGCGGTAGAAACGAACGACGCGAGGGTCGATCCCGGGATGCTGGCGCGGCGGCGCCGCACCGGCCCTGCCGATCAATTTGGAGATTGGACCGGGGGTGCCGCGCTGCGTCGCTCGGCGTTCCTGGTAGTAGCTTCGAAACGCATCAACGACGTCATTTATGTCGTCGGCAGTGATATCGAGGTGCGTAACGAGCCGTAATTTGCGTGCACCCGCAATTACGATGCCGCGTTCGCCGAGGAAGTGCTGTAACGATGCGGCGTCTTCGCCGACGTCGATAAAAACCATGTTGGTCTGGACTGCCGCCGGGTCGACCTGCAAGCCGTCGATCCTCGCCAGCCCGTCTGCAAGCTTTCAGTGCGTTCTCGTGGTCTTCGGCCAGGCGCTCGATGTGGAAGTTCAACGCGTGTATGCCGCCGGCCGCCAGGATGCCCGCCTGGCGCATGCCCCCGCCCAGCATCTTGCGCCAGCGCCTGGCGTTGGCGACAACTGCGGCGCTGCACGCAGACCCGACCACCGAGCCCACCGCGACGCCTCGGACAGGCAAACGGACACCGTATCAAAATGCCGTGCAATGAGACTTGCAGGTACTTGCAGGCGGACCGCTGCATTGAACAGCCGCGCGCCATCGAGGTGCAGCGCGAGTTCATTTGCATTCGCGAAATCTGCCGCTGCTTCAAGGTAATCGACCGGCAGCACCTTTCCTCCCTGTGTGTTCTCAAGACACAACAGGCGGGTGCGCGCGAAGTGGCAATCGTCCGGCTTGATGGCGGCGGCAACCCGCGACAGGTCGAGGGTCCCGGTCCGCCTCGAATCCGAGCGGCTGCGGCTGGATGCTGCCGAGTACTGCCGCGCCCCGCCTTCAAACTTGTACGGTCTGTGCATCCTGGCCAACGATGTATTCATCGCCGCGTTCACGATGACAGAGCGCCGCCGGCCGGCAGATATGCCACTGCGTGCCGCTCGTGTGTACAACAGTCCGGCCTCGGTACCAAGCGTTTCGGCTGCCAGTGCCTCGAGCCGGTTCACCGTCAAATCTTCACCATAGACATCGTCGCCAACCTCGGCGGCGGCCATCGATGCGCGCATTTTGCGGAGCTGGGTTTTGTGACAGTGTCGCTGCGCAGGTCGATAGTCCTGTTGTCGGCGCCTGCGCGCAAAGGCAGCGGCTCATCCATCGCGTTCGCCGTCACTGCAGGAACTGTGGCGCAAGAAGCAGCGCGTGCAGCGAATACGATCGCGACACCAATCAGGTTGAGTACTATGCCGGCCTTCACCATTTGCGGAATGCTGATGGCGCCGGTCGCAAATACAATCGCATTGGGGGGAGTAGCTACCGGCAGCATGAAAGCACAGCTGGCCGCTATCGTTATCGGCACTGTCAGAACGATGGGGGGCACGCCTGCCTGGACGGCTATGGCCCCGACAACCGGCAACAATGTCGCGGTCGTGGCGAGATTGCTGGTCAGCTCCGTCAGGAATATCACCAGCAATACCGCTGCCACGACGAGCACGGTGGTGCCCATGGCGTTCAGCGGCGCCAGCAATTCGCCCATCCAAAGCGCAAGCCCCGAATCGGACACGGCGGCCGCGAGGCTGAGCCCGCCCCCGAACAGGATAAGCACACCCCATGGCAACCTGACCGCATCTTCCCAGATCATCAGGCGCGGCGCCGCCGAATCGCCGCTTGGAATCATGAACAACAGCACCGCCGCCGCCATGACGATGCCGGCATCGGATACACCACTGACATCGAGCCAGTTGGACAGCGGCTGGCGGAACATCCAGCAAAATACGACGGCGCCGGAAATCGACGGCGACGCCGGCGCTACCGCCTGTGGACATCGGACCGAGTTCTTCCGCATTTCGTGCA
>JAXHMR010000031.1:0-109050 GCA_034521225.1 Woeseiaceae bacterium | reverse complement strand
CCGGCGTACGGCGAATTCCGCGATAGCGATGAGAGCCTCTTTCCAGTCCGAATCGGGAATATCGGACAAGGCATCGATGGCCAGGTCGGCGGCCTCCTGAGCGCGCGCGGAAGTGTACTGTAGCGCCCCGGTGGATTCAACGACTGCCTGTATTTCGTCGAGGTGCTCCAGGCCGCCGGCTTCGATCGCATCGCGGATCATGGCTCGGTCAGCGGCAGAGGCTGTCTCCATCGCGTAGATCAGCGGCAGCGTCGACTTGCCTTCGCCCAGATCGTCGCCCAGGTTCTTGCCGAGTTCCTCTGGCGAGGCGTCATAATCCAGTGCATCGTCGACAAGCTGGAATGCGGTACCGAGATTCTGCCCGTATCGGATCATTGCCGCCTCATCGCCCGGATCCCGCGCCGCGAGAACTGCCGCGATCTGAGCGCCGGCTTCGAAGAGTCGCGCCGTCTTGCGGTAGATGACCTGCCGGTAAGCGTCCTCGGTGACGTCGGCGTCGTGCACGTTCATTAGCTGCATGACCTCGCCAGCGGCGATCGTGTTCGTCGCATCGGCCAGGATCTGCATGATCCGCATGCTGCCGACTACGTCGACCATCATCTGGAAGGCGCGCGAATACAGAAAATCACCGACCAGCACGCTGGCCTGGTTGCCGAATACGGTATTTGCGGTGTCGCGGCCGCGCCGCCGGGCCGATGAATCGACGACGTCGTCGTGCAGCAATGTCGCCGTATGGATAAATTCGATGATGGCAGCAGCGTTGTAGCTGGCGCCCGCCCCGGAAGCCCACTGGCCCCTGCGCAGCCAGCAGCACGATCAGCGGCCGCAGGCGCTTGCCGCCGCTGGTCACGATATACTCTGAAACCTGCGAAACGAGGGCAACGTCGCTTTCCAAACTGTTCTTGATCAGCGCATCGACGGCCCGCATATCGCCGTGCGCGAGCCGGTTAACGTCGTCAATGGTCAGGGAAATCGTCCGGCGCTTCTCGCGCGGCTTGCATGACGCAGGCGCATAATGCCTGAATCGGCGGGGGTTGCCGGGCGAGCCAAAGCGGCCGCGACCGGTTTTCATTCAGGCAGTTTGCGAAGCCGTCGAATTCAGGAATCCCGATGACCAGGCGCTCGACCCGGGCGCCCGCCAATCCCAGAGAATTCCCGCTCTTTTGTGGTGGCAGGCCTGAGCGCGTTCCGGGTTCACGTCGGCGATGCCCCGAGATTACTACTCCAGCACTTATCGCGGATTTCACGGCAGGGCGCTGACTGGAGTCTCAGGACGATGTACGCGGTTTTTCGCGCAGGCGGCAAGCAGTACCGTGCAAGCAAGGGCGAGCGCCTGAAGCTTGAGCGGCTGGAAGCCGAAGAAGGTGCCGAGGTTACGTTTGACGAGGTATTGCTGCTCGGTGAAGGTGCCGATATCACGGTGGGCTCGCCATTGGTCGCCGGTGGCACCGTCAATGCGACTGTCGTCAAGCAGGGCAAGAGCCGTAAGGTAAGCGTCGTCAAGTTCCGGCGCCGGGAGAATTACCTGCGCCAGGGCACGCATCGCCAGTTCTTCACCGAAGTGGAAATCACCGGCATCAGCACCGACGGCAAGGCCGCGAAAGCCGACGACAAACCGGCGAAGAGCCCGGCTGCCGACAAACCGGCCGCCAAAAAGGTCGCCAAGAAAAAGCCGGCAGCAAAGAAAGCGTCTTCCAGGAAGACAACGAAGAAGAAGGCCGCCAAGAAATCAGCCAAAAAGAAGACCAGCAAGAAAAAGTCTTCTTAAGCAGCAACGGCAGGTCAGGACACTTAACATTTATTGACAGCGCCCATTCGGTCAATCAGGGCGTTTGAAACAGCAGGAGCGGTACAGTGGCTCACAAGAAAGCAGGCGGCAGCAGCAAGAACGGTCGCGATTCAGAATCCAAACGCCTGGGCGTCAAAATCTTTGGCGGCCAGCAGGTGGTGCCGGGCAGATGATCGTGCGCCAGCGCGGTACGCGGTTTCACGCTGGTGTGAACGTCGGCATCGGCCGGTGACCACACGCTGTTCGAGAAAGTGCCGGTGCGGTCAAATTCGAGAAGAAAGGACCGAAGCAACGCCAGTTTGTCAGCATCGAGGCTGGCTGACGACGTACGGTTGCGGCGAGCCGGACAGGCTCGTGTGAATACTGGTCGGACCAGGGTCCGGCCGTGAGAGTCCCGCACAGGCGGCGCCTTTATGGGTGAGCGGTTTTGCCGGGTGCCGAATATCGGCGTCTTTGCAGCCCAGCGGACGGGGCGATCCTCGCACAGCCGGCAGAGGCGGTGCATTCATGAGGTCGCCACGTCGCTGCGCTCCTCGCGACGACGGACTTGATCACCGCGGCACGCTGCCTCGCGACGACGCGACTTGGGCATGCTGCTTCTTCTTGCATCTCGCCGTCCTGGTAGTACTGTTCTTTTATCCCGCCCTCGGTAGCAGGCAATGAAATTTGTTGATGAAGCAACGATCCGCGTCAAGGCCGGGTAACGGCGGGCACGGCTGCCTGAGTTTCCGGCGCAGAAGTTCGTTGCCAAGGGCGGTTCCCGACGGCGGTGACGGCGGACACGGCGGTGACGTCTACCTGGTCGCTGACAATGCTACCAACACACTTGCGGACTTTCGTGTCGCCCGCAAGTTCGGTGCCGAGAACGGTGAGCCCGGTGCTGGCCGCAACTGCACCGGCAAGTCCGGTGACGATCTTGAGATCGTTGTGCCGTGCGGCACGATCGTCTACGACGTCGATACGCAGGAGTTGATCGGCGACCTGACCGACGTTGGCCAGCGGCTGAAAGTGGCCGCCGCAGGCCGCGGCGGGCTTGGCAATACGCGCTTTAAAAGCAGCGTCAATCGTGCGCCGCGTAAAATCACCCAGGGCACGCCCGGCGAAGCACGTCACTTGCGCCTCGAATTGAAACTGCTGGCTGATGTCGGGCTCGTCGGCATGCCAAATGCTGGTAAATCGACATTGATTCGCGCCGTGTCATCAGCGCGCCCCAAAGTGGCCGACTATCCCTTTACAACGCTGCATCCCGGACTCGGTGTGGTCTCCGTCGGGCCGCTGCAAAGTTTCGTCATGGCGGACATTCCCGGATTAATCGAAGGTGCCGCCGAGGGCGCCGGTCTCGGCATCCAGTTCCTGAAACACCTGCAGCGCACGCGCCTGTTGTTGCATGTTGTCGATATCGCGCCGCCGGATCCGGACAGCGATCCCGCCACCGATTTTCGTGCAATCCAGCAGGAACTCGCCAAGTTTTCGCCGGAGCTAGCAGAAATGCCGCGCTGGCTGGTCATCAATAAGGTCGACCTGCTGCCGGCCGATAAATTGCCTGCGGTCCGCGAGCAGTTGTTGCAGGCGACCGGCTGGCAGGGTCCGGTCCACGAGATCAGCGCGCTGGCAGGGAAGGGCACTGCCGCGCTGGCGCAGGCGATCATGCGTCATCTCGAGCAGCGGGCCGAAAGTGAGGATGCGGAATCCGATAGCGTGAACCAGGCTTCGTGACGGTAGATGATATTTGACGCGCGCAGCCCGCGCGCTCACTCCCGCGTCATTGCGAGCCCGCAGGGCGTGGCAATCTGTTGAAAATTGGCAGGGGGGTGAACTGTGCGAGATCGCCACGGCGCTTCGCACTCGGCCGCGATGCTGGCGCTATGCGCCTCGCGATGACGGGGCTGATCGCCACGGCGCTATGCGTCTCGCGATGACGGGGCTGATCGCCACGGCGCTATGCGCCTCGCGATGACGGGGCTGATCGCCACGGCGCTCTCGCTCGCGATGCGTGGCGCGGCCAGGCACAAAAAAAGGGGGCCATTGAAGGCCCCCATGTTTCTTTTTTTTGTTGGCGGGCGCTTAAGCCGCGAGCGCCTTGATCTTGCTGTTGAGGCGGCTCTTGTGCCGCGCCGCCTTATTTTTGTTGACTATTCCTTTGGACACCATGCTGTCGATCACCGGTACGGCCGCCTTGTAGGCAGCGTCGGCGGCGGACTTGTCGCCTTTCTCGACGGCCTTCAATACATTCTTGATGTGCGTGCGCATTTTCGAGCGCAGGCCCATGTTGTGCAGGCGCGATTTCTCGGACTGCCGGGCGCGCTTCTGTGCGGATTTGATATTTGCCACTGCTGAAATTCCGTGTTTCGGGGGAGATGCCCTGCGGCCGGTAAGGCCGGCGGGCCCAAACAGCCGCGTATTATCCGCGGCGCGGGTGGCGAATGTCAACGCTGCCGGCGGACGCGCCGTTGGGCGCCGCTGCCTGCAGTCTAAATCACTGATTCAAAGGTGCATTTCAGGCTAAACTTCGCCGCTGGCCGGGCCGTGCAGCGGACCCCGGGGCGATGGTGCCGGGCAAAGCGGCGCCGCCACAGCCGTTGCGGTCCGGGCGCGCGGCGATCAACCGGATTTCCAGACTGTGCCGACATGACCATCAAACCGCCAGACGAGCCGCAACGCCCTGTCTCCCGGGCGCACGGCGTGGCGCCCGTATCCGGGCGGGGCCTGTTGCGCTCAACGTCGGTCGTCAGTGTCATGACGCTGCTGTCCCGCATACTCGGGCTCGTCCGCGATGTCGTCTTTGCGCGCTATTTCGGCGCCACGATCGTCATGGATGCGTTTATCGTTGCAAACCGCATCCCGAACATGCTGCGGCGGTTTTTTGCCGAGGGTGCGTTTTCGCAGGGTTTTGTGCCGGTGATGGCACGCTACCGCGAGCAGCACAGTCATGACGAGGCACGCCAGCTCGTCGATGCCGTGGCCGGCACACTTGGTTTGTTGCTGTTCGGCATCACGCTGGCCGGTGTTGTCGCCGCGCCGCTGCTGGTGCTGGTCGTTGCGCCCGGTTTCATCGATGAGAACGGCCGTTTCGACCTGGCAACCGCGATGCTGCGGTTCACGTTTCCGTACCTGTTCTTCGTTTCGTTAACGGCATTTGCCGGCGGCATCCTGAATACCTACGGCCGTTTTGCGGCGCCCGCGTTTACGCCCGTCATCCTGAACGTCGTGTTGATCGCAAGCGCGTTATGGCTGGCGCCGCAGCTTGACGAACCTGGCATGGCGCTCGCCTACGGCGTCCTCGCCGCCGGGCTGGTGCAGCTAGCGTTTCAGGTCCCGTTCCTCGCCCGAATCGATGCTATTCCACGGCCGCGGTGGCGGCCGCGGCATGATGGCGTGCGCCGCATCGGTACCTGATGCTGCCGGCCATATTCGGCTCGTCCGTCGCCCAGATTAACGTGTTGCTGGGCGGCGTCATCGCCTCGATGCTCGGCGTCGGCAAAATAAGCCTTCTTTACTATTCGGACCGGTTGATGGAATTCCCGCTGGGCCTGTTCGGAATCGCGCTGGCGACGGTGACGTTGCCGTACCTGTCGCGTCAGCATGCAAGCCAGTCGATGCGCGATTTTGCACGCACCATCGACTGGTCAATGAGGCTGGTTCTGCTGATCGCCGTCCCGTCGGCGATCGGCCTGATCCTGCTCGCGGGACCGCTGGTCACTACGATCTTCTACGGCGGCGCATTTTCCGCCGACGATGTGCGGCTGACCGCGATCAGCCTGCAGGCGTTTGCCCTCGGGCTGATCGGGTTCTCACTGGTCAAAATTCTCGCGCCTGCCTATTTTGCTCGCGAGGATACCCGGACACCGGTGCGGATCGGCCTGATTGCGCTGCTGGTCAACTTCGTCCTCAGCGTTGTGCTTGCCTGGTGGCTTGTTTCGATCGGTTATTCAGCGCCGCATGCGGGTCTTGCGCTTGCCATCTCGGTCGCTGCGCTTGTCAACGCATGGCTCCTGTACCGCGGGTTGCGCCGCGATGGCGTTATGGTGCACTCGAGCGGCTGGCTCGCATTCATTGCGCGGCTGTCTGCCGCGAACGCCGCAATGGTGGCCGCGATTTACTACCTGATGCGCCCGCTTGAGTGGTGGCTGCAGGCGGACGTAGCGGCGCGCGTCTTCTTGCTAAGCGGGACTATTGCCGCAGCCGTTGCAGTCTTTTTCGCAATGCTGCTGCTTGCTGGCGGACGGCTGTCCCAATTGCGCCTGCACGAGCGATAGACTGCGTGATGCGCTTCGCAAGCACCGCATCGGCGCTGCCGTTTGACCTGCTCGCAGCAGGCAGCGTCGTGTCCATCGGTGCCTACGATGGTTTGCACGTTGGGCACCGGCGACTGCTGCAACGCGTGGTCGACGAAGCGCACGCGAGACAGATGCCATCGGTCGTCATGAGTTTCGAGCCGATGCCGAAGGAATTTTTTGCGGGCGACAGTCCGCCGGCACGATTGATGCGCTTTCGCGAGAAGTTCGAGGCTCTGGCGGAGATTGGTATCGACCTGTTCTTTTGCCAGCGCTTCGATCGGCGCATGCGACAGATCGAGCCGGATACGTTTGTCCGGCAGTTGCTGGTCCAGGCACTGAACGTAAGACACCTGGTCGTTGGTGATGACTTCCGTTTTGCCGTGGCGAGAAAGGGCAATATCGAGCTTCTGCGGCGCGCGGGCGCGGCACTGGACTTTGGCGTCGAAAAAGTCGGCAGTGTCACGATCGATGGACAGCGGGTTAGCAGCACGGCCGTACGCCACGCGCTGCAGGCGGGCGATATGGACCGGGCTCGCATCTTGCTGGGACGCTGGTTTCGCATGTCCGGCAAGGTGGTGGAAGGACAGAGTCTCGGGCACGCCGTCGGCTACCCGACCGCCAATATCAAGCTGAACCGGCGCTTGAGCCCCGTGCTAGGCATATTCGCCGTACGCGTATCAGGATTGGCGGCAGAACCCGTCGATGGCGTTGCGAGTGTTGTGAACCGGCCAACGTTCTCGGGCGTCAAGCCGTTCCTCGACGTGCATCTGCTCGATTTCGATGAGACTATTTACGGGCGGTATATACACGTGGATTTCATCGCCCGGCTTCGGGACGAGATAAAATTTGACAACGTTAATGAGCTGGTGGCGCAAATGCATCGTGACAGCGCCGCCGCGCGGGAGATATTGGCAGCATGACCGACTATGACAGCAGTGATCAGCAACAGTCCACGGCAGCGGACTCGCGCCCGCACGGGCTGTTTACGCTATGGATGGTCGTCGCGGCCATACGTCGTCCTTCCTGACCAGCTGACAAAGTGGGCAATCATGAAATGGGTGCCGCTGTACGACAAGATCCCGGTGAATTCATTTATCAACATTACGCATCACCAGAACGAGGGCGCGGCATTCAGCTTTCTCGCGGACGCCGGTGGCTGGCAACGATGGTTCTTCACGCTGCTGGCGCTTGCGGTCAGCTCGTTTATCGTGGCGTGGCTTTGGCGTCTGCGTAGTGAGCGCCAGTTTGTACTATCGTGGGCCCTGGTTCTCGTGCTCGGGGGCGCGATCGGCAATGTGGTCGACCGTATCCGCCTCGGGTACGTCGTCGACTACATCCAGGTATTGATTGCCGGCTGGCCGTTTCCGTCATTCAATGTTGCGGATGCTGCCATCTCCGTCGGCGCGGCACTGCTGATCATCGATGCATTGTTCTTATCCGGACGTTCCGGACAGGGCTCGGCCAGCAGCGGTTAGCGGGTCCGGGTCCAGCAATCTGTTTCCGGCGCCGACGTCTTGGTGCCGCGCCCGTCGATCTGGAACGTCGCGCATTTGCCCGCTTCGTTGTCGGCATTCAGATAGGTCGCCGTGGCGGTGAAATCGTTGGCGCTGGCGGCGTCGACATTGATGCGATAGGACCCGGTATCCGTGACAACATTGGAGGCGGCACCAAAGCCGAGATCCGTCATGTCAGCCGTGTAGGTATTGTTCTGCAGGTAATGCCGCTCCTGGTTGGTGGCAATCTGCAGCAGCGCAGCCCGGGCTTCATTGCGCTTGGCGCGCGCGGCGTAGTCGCGGTAGTTCGGGTACGCAATCGTCGCCATGATGCCGATGATCACAACGACAATCATCAGCTCCAGCAGTGTAATGCCCTGTACGTACTTTTGCATGGCCCTGTTCACTTGCCGCTTTCGCATACTCACGTTACTCGATGCCGTCTTGCGTCCACAGCGTGCGCACCGGGTTGTTGACGAAGCCCGGATCGTAACATTCGACGCCGACACAACCGATTGGCGGCGGCGAACAGGCGGCGCCCTCGCAATCCGGATCATCCGGGCTCGGGAACAGGATGGTCGGTGACGGCGCAATGCCGCCCTGCTGGAGTACCTGGCGCCGTGCGTCATCGGAATCGGCCGGATCGAGGGCATCGAGGTGGGTCACGACCGGGTCGCCATTGGTTATGCGCACACGGTACAGGAAGTTGGTTCCCTGGCCGCCGGAACAGGTCGCAGCACTGTCGCTGTCCGGTGAAAAACCGACGAACTGGACCTCGTCATTGAATGTAACCGAGTCAGACAGCACTTTCTGGTTGCCCGGCAGCGTGAAACGCCAGCCACGGTCGGTCGGCGAAACTATGACACCGAGCTGGCCGCTGACCTCGACGAGGTCCGTGTCCGTGATGATGTCGTAATTATTGTACTCGGTCTGCGTGAGTTGCCGGAAGACATCCGGATCGCGCAGCGAGTAAAAGCGGTCGGCCGCGGACAGGTCAAACGGGTGCGCGCGGTAGCCACTGCCAAGGCTGATGGCGATATAGCGGGCGTCCTGCGTCTGGTCGGTGAATATCGAAATGTCCGGCGCGTTGTAGAAACGCCGGGTATCCGCGGGTGACGGTGTGCCAAGCCCTTCGGCGCCGAGTTGGGCAATGACACCGCCTCGGACCAGGCTGGACGGAATTTCGCCATTCACGATGTCGAAGCGCCATACCTGCCCACCCATGTCGGACGCGTACATGCGATCGGCAAACCCGTCGCCGCTCAGGTCGAGTACCCGAACGCGCGTCGGAATGGAGCGTGTCATGCCGGCAAGCTGGAGGTCCGCCCCGGCGTCGCGCCCGGCGCGCCAGAGTTCAGTGCCGGTCTCGAGATCAAGTATGTGGATACCGGCGCCACTGCCGTCGGCCGAAGCCGGATGAGCAGCCGTGTCGTGCACCGGGTCATAGCCGCCACCAGATAACAACCACCGCTTTATTGTCGTTCAGGTCGGTGGAGTCGATATTCATGCGGGCTATGACGGGTTGCGACCAGCTCTGTCCGAACTCCGGAAGACTGACATCCCACAGCAGTTGCGGTGAATTCTTGTCGGTAACATCCAGTGCGTAATAGGTGCTGCCGCCGCGACGCATGCCGAACACGATGTAGATGAAGTCATCGCCGTCAATAACGCCGTTGTTATTTTCATCACGGATGACAGGCACAACGTCGCCGTCGATACCGTAATTCTTGAACTTCGACGACGGGTCGAAGTACAGGCGAGTCAGGTTCGACAGCAGTTCCTTCGGGATGAAAGACCACAGCTCCTCGCCGGTTTGCCCGTTTATTGCGTGCAGGTAGCCGTCATTGGTGGCTGTAAATACGACGACATCCGGATCGTCGGCATCGCCGCCGTAAACAATGGCAGCCGGCTGCGAGTGCAGCGGATCGCCCATTGCATAGCGTACGGTGGTGGCCGGATTATTGTCTTCATCGCGTATGTCTTCGCCGCGCGCCCAGCGAATCAGTTCCTCGCGGGTCGGCTCACCGTCGGCGCCGGTGAGGCCAAGTTCGGCGTTGGTAAAGCTGTCCGCATTTGACGGTGTCAGCAGGTTGTCCACGGCTGTCAGGTTATTACTGATGCCATTGTTCGTAAACAGGTTGCGTTGTGCGGGGTCCGGCAGCTGGTTTGCTGCGCCGCCCAACCGCACGTCATTGCCATCCGCAGTGGGTGTCCAGTAGCTGCGCGCGGTGTCGAAAAAGAATCCGGTGCTCGGGTCAACGGCGTCGGCTCCGTCCGCGTCGACGATCGCGCCGTCGGTAATTCCATAGCGCTTCAGGTTGCCCGGCCAGTGCACATTGGAACGTGCGCCGAAGACGGTCATGTAAAGCTGGTTCAGATTTTGGGTTCTGTTGAACGTATTAACCGAAACCGTCGGTGCCGCAAACGACAATGTGCGATCGTTGATATTCGCCACGATCTGCAGCAAAGCCAGCGTCAGGTTCTGGACGTTGTCGGCAACAAAGTACTCGCCGCCGGATGCAAGGGCCGTATCGCGAAGCAACGGCAGGTCGATGGCAAACCCGATGCGTATGCGTTGTGACGTTCTGCAGCCCCGGTGTGTCCGGATCGGTATCAACCAGCGACAGATACTCGGCAACATCAATCAGGCAGCCGCCGTCGCCGGTATTGGTGCAGGTGTTACGACCCAGCAACTGGCTGTAATTTGGCAGAGCCGGTACCAGCGTCTGCGTGTCCGTATCCTGCGTTGGTTCGCCATCGGACAGCAGGACGTTGTAGTTCTTGGCGCAGACGTCGATCGGCGGGTTCGCATAGACGTTCGGGTCGGTCGACGCCAGTGCGGCCGGATCGGTTTCATGCTCGTTGATATTCTCGCCATAGAAGGCCGGTGAGCCCCGCCAGTAAAGGGCCGATTCGTACAGCGATTCTGACAGCGGTGTGGAGCCGCTGGCATTGAGATTGTCGATCGTCTGCAGGATCTGGGCACGATTGTCGTCAAGGCTCGACATCGCCTGGATAACGGTACCGCCATCCCGGTCATTGAACCGCATGACGCCAACATTGAGATTATTCAACGAATTCAGAACCGTCATTGTCACGGTACGCATGATCTCATTGCGTGACAGCGTGATCATGTTCGGCGAGCTCTGCCAGTTCAGGTAATTGCCGTCGAATACCGTGTAGGTCACATTGCGCGGTGAACTTCCCCAGGAAATTTCGAGGGCCGGGTCGCTGGTCCATGGATCGGCGGCGCCCGATTGGGCGGTTGCATAGACGTCACCGGCGCTGCCATCGCCATGCAGGCCTGAATCGTCCTGGCACTCGACCGGGTCCGTGCTGTTGCCGGGCTCTATGTCGCGCCAGCCGGGCTCGGAGCCGGACTGTTCCACGCGGTACTGCACCATCGTATTCGTGTACGAGCCGATGCCGCCGAGCTGCAGGCCGGCAGCATCGCAGTAAAACACCGATTTTTCGATAAACTGCGTTTCGGATCCGTCGCAGACCGGCGTTGTGTCGACGTCGCTCCAATACAGGCGATCGGAATCGCAGTCGCCGGAATAGGTCCGGCTTGAGTCGTAGGGCTCTACCGTTTCCTCCTGCGAGGTCATGCTGCCGGATGTGTCGAGGATAAACATGACATTCGGCGTCGGCTGATCACCGGTGGGGTTGACGAGCAGCAGCTCCGTGTCATCGGCAACGGCAGGCAAGCCTGCGAGCACGGTCAGCGCGGCCGGTACGACGGCTGACAGCAAGCCCTTGTGTCGGTTCGTCATGTTCATTCCCTTGAGTATTGAGCTGCGGCGCTTCATAGCGTCACCGATATCGCCGTCAGGATGTCAGCCTTGAGGTGATGCAGCACGATAACGGTCTCTGCATGACGGTCGCTGATCGTCCGGAGTTGCCGCCGGAATTCAGCGAGTTCGACGACGTCGTTGTTTACCTGGTAACGAGTCTGCGGCGTGACACGTACTGTCATCGTGTCGCAGGACTCGCAGGGCTGGAACGACGCGGTGCCGTTCGCCGTTGCCGGAGCGCGGAAATCAGTCAGTACAACTTCGTAGGCACGTTGCACAGTGCGAAAATCGGCGCCGGCGGTAAAGCTCAGGGCCGTCAGCGATGCAAGTACCAGTAATCGAGTAAACATTTTAGTGTCCTGTAAAATCTGACTAGAGCGTCGGCGCTTCGGGGCCGACAATATAGAATGCCTGTGAGTGGACCGCGGACGAATCCCGATCCGTCGCGCCGCCGCCGGCGTCGCGTTCGGACTTGGCGGTTGCTGTTGCATTGAAGTGGTAGGCAGCAATGCCGCTTCCAGCACCAAGGCTGAATGCGCGGTCCGGTACGACAGTCGTGTCTTCGAATTCGATAACGGCTTCAACCGAATCACTCGCATTGACGACCGTTGTGAATGTCACCGGGGCCAGTGTATTGAAGCTGCCCTGTGCCAGTGCCTGCTCGAGGCCGGTTTCGGCGGCCTGGAACGCGTTTTCGTAATTCTGGTCGTTGCGCGCCATGGCGAGTTCAGTGGTTGCAGTATTCATACCCGAGATCGCGAGCACGGTAACGACAACAAGCAGGATCAGCCCGATAACGAGAGCGGCGCCGTGCTGCCTGGTTGCCAAAGTCATGTTCTTCATTGCGTGTCCTTAACTTTTCAGTACGGCCGTCAGGAGCGGGCATTGCGCAGCAGGATCGTCTTCGATACCTGCAGGCGGCGGAAGTTGTCGTTGGGCACGCCGAGATCGACATCGCCCGGTTCGTAATCACGCTGGTCATTCAGCCCGATTTCGGGATCAACGGAGCGTACGACGAGCCAGATACGGGCCGTGATGACGCGCGCACCGGGAATGAACGTGCCCGAGCCTTGTACCAGGATATCGTCACCCGGATTGACGTAGCGATCGACGGCATTGTCGCCGTCGACATCAACGCCGAATTGTAGTTGCATGTTCTCGACACCCGGCGCGACTTCCTGATCTACAACGACCGGCGCGCCGCCGGCGCTGGCCAGGGTCTTGCGGCGCAGTGTCGGTACGCCGGGCACGAGCGCGGAGGTTTGCGCTACGTAATAGGTATTCACACGGAGATCATGGGTTTCCGAATTCAGCGGATCGAATCCCGACGGTATCGTGTTATCGGCGAACAACTCTCCCTGGATGCGGGTGGTCTGCAGGTACAGCCGGTCATTCTGTAACGGTACTTCCGACGGTGCCATGGTTGCGCGGCGCACCGTCACGGTATCGGAGTTGGCCTGCGCACCGCCGTTTGCCGCACAAGGCAGTCCGTAGTTGTTGTTCGCACCTTCAAGTGGGCGGCCCAGGTCAATTGCCCACGTGACACCACACGTAGCCGGCGCCGGCAATCCGGCGGGATTCGCGTCAGTTGGCAGGGAGCGGCCCTCGACGGCGCTGCCGCGGCTGTGACGGCCCCAGTTGCTGGCCATGCGAATGTCCGACTCAATCGTGTCCATCGCGAACTGGGCCGTTTCCTGGACCCGCGCAATGGACTCGTTGATCACGAATGCCTGGCGGCTCTGGTTATAGATTTGCACGGCACCGATGATCAGGAACGAACCGATCGCGAGCGACACCATTAGCTCGACCATCGTGACGCCGGACTGCCGGTGGATTCGTTGAATGTTTTTTTCAGGTGTAGTCATCGCGGTCAGATTTCAAATACGGGAATGGTGATGCTGTAATTCAGGTTCTCGCCTGGCTCATCCCAGCTGACAGTAATCTGGTAGGTCGGCGGAACGACGCCGTTGTCGTATACCACCGCGACGTCGCCGTTAGGCAGCGAGTCGATTGCCTGCTGGTCCCACAGGAAAATATCGTGCGCCGCCATCTCGGCCGGCGTGCAGTTGACACCGCCGTTGACGCAGCTGTTGTCGGCGCCGGCACCAGCGTAGGCGGCTGCCGCCATCGGATTTGCCCGGATGCGATCCGCCACGTCGCCGGCCAGGATCACGGCCTGGTGGCGAAACATTGAGGTGCGTCCGGCCTGCATGCTGTGCACATAGAGGCCGGCGATACCGAGCATGCCGACCGACAGAATGATCAGCGCGATCAGGACTTCGATCAGCGAAAAGCCGCGACAGGTTCCTGCGATTAATTTTCTTTTTGTTTTCATCTGGTGTTTCCGGTTCCGGTGCGCACGTCCGCAGATTACGGGCAACCGCCCGTGGCGGTATTGATCAGGTCAACGTCCCGAATCACCGTGGCGCGGCCAATCGGCGTAACGACGAGGTAGCGCGCCGCCGACCAGCCGCCGGCTGCCGTGACATTGCCGCGGTCGTCGCAGAGCAGGAGAGTTCGCAGCGTTGCGTTGCCGTCGACATCGCCCCGGCCAAGGCCACTGGGTGCAAAGCTGAAATAGGAAGCGCCGGGATTGGTCGTGATGTTGATGGCATCCGGAATAGGCGGATGGCGACGCAATACATTCTCGTTGTTGCCCGCATCGCGCTGGATGTCGCCATCGAGATCGACAAAAATGATCCAGCCATCGTCCATGTTGCCGCTGGCGTCGCAATCGGCGTCGGCAGCCATCGAATTATCGCTGGCGCAGATTGTAATGTTGGCTTTCGACCGGGCTGCTTCGGATCTCGCCAGCATGAAACTGGAATGCAGGTCATTGACGGTGCTGGAAATACGGCTGTTTTGCGTGAAGGCGCTCAGGTTCGGGATGCCGAGCGTCAGCACGACGCCGATGATCAGCAGCGTGATCAGCAGTTCGTAGATGGTAAAACCGCGGATTTGGGGCATGTTCATGAGCAGAATATACGACAACCCCGCACCGGCCACGCAGTGATCCGACCAGCGGCGACAACCGGCCGACAAGCGGTCGCCCGGCGGGTTCGGCGATTTGACTTAATCCGGGCATGTGTACGGGTCGCCGTCGCGTTGCGTGCGCGTGACGCGCGGACGCCCGGTGTAGCTGATTACGAGGGCGCGGGTTGCAGCTCGCCCTGAGCGGTCGCAGAACACGAACGTACCGTTCGTGGCCCGGAGTTCGGTGGACCGGAACGTGAAGCCGCGGCGGTTGGCGTGGACACGCACCTGGTCACCGACCTTGTGCGCCATCAGCACGGCCTCGTCGGGATCCCGCTCGGGTGGGCTGTCACGGTCCGTATTGACGAACATCAGCCAGCCGGCTGACCAGTCGCCGCCGCCACTGCAAAATTCGCCGTCGCTGCTCGGGCAGAGAGTCACGACACGGCGCCGCGTCACCGACGCCTTGCGGGCAAGATGCACGGCGTGGAACAGCCGGTCAGTCTCAGTCCTTAATCGCTGGTCCGCCGCGAGCGTGCCGAACGACGGCAGGCCCAGCGTCAGTACCAGCGCGACCAGCGTCAGCGTCATCAGCAGCTCGTATAAGCTGTAGCCCCGTATTGAACCCGGACAGGCCATGGCAGTCCTCCCTGACTTGCCGGTAGAGGTTAGCGCTGCCCGGCATCGGGAGCGCGGACACTATCAGCCCGGAATGGCCGGATTTGCCGCGCCGGAAAGCGCTGGCGCCGCGGCGATGTGCGCGCACGCATTGCGCGGCGATTTTCGTTTATACTCGGCAAATCACTGAATATTCGAGAGTAAAGCCATGCGCGGACGGGACGTCCTGTCGAAGCTCAAGGAATGCGGAATCCTGCCGACGCAGCAGCGCCTCGAGGTGGCCGAGATCCTGCTGGAAAAGCCGCAGCACCTCGCTGCCGACCAGATTATCGAGACGCTGCACCGCCAGGGCCGTCGTGTATCGAAGGCCACTGTCTATAACACGCTGAAATTATTCAGCGAATGCGGGTTGGTCCGTGAGCTGCACGTCGACGCGAGCCGGCGTTTCTACGATTCCACGACGCACGCGCACCATCACTTCTTTAATGTTGAAACCGGTGAGTTAACGGATATCCCGCATGATCAGGTGCGCATACTCGATCTGCCGCCGCTCCCCGAGGGGACGGAGCAGGCGAGTATCGAAGTACTGATACGGGTTCGTGACAAACGCCACGGCTGATGTCCGGCCGGTGCTGGCCGGGGCTCGGGGATGCCGTTATACTCCCGCCGCCGGTGCCTGGTACCGGCCTTGCAGGGCAGGGCGCGATCTCGTTTTCACGCCCGTGCAGCGCCGCCCTCGCAGTCGCGCATGCCGGCATAGCTCAGTTGGTAGAGCACATCATTCGTAATGATGGGGTCAGGTGTTCGAGTCACCTTGCCGGCACCATTTTTTCCCTGACATATTGTGCAGTGAGCCGATGACAGACACACCGCAAGCAGCAACGTCCGGCGCAGGCATGTCCGGCAAGGTATTTCTTTACGACCAGCCGGAACTCCTGACACCCGAAGAACACGGGGCACTCGGGCTTACCCCCAGTGACCGGCCGTTCGACTTTGTTGCCACCGTCCGTGTCATTCCGCTGACCATGACGGAATTCAGCAGCGCGCAGCGTCATTATCCTATTGTCTTCGCAAGCCTTGAACAGCCGGTTCCGCTTGCTGTCGTCGGTCTGCTTGAAGACGTCAACCTGTTTGTTGCTGACGGGCAGTGGGACCAGCAGGCGTACCTGCCCTCCTACCTGCGCTGTTACCCGTTCGGCTTTGCTGCCGGCGACGAAGGCCGCGTTGCCGTTGTCATCGATCGCGCCGCGAAGGTTGTTACCGAAAACCCGACCTATCCGTTCTTTGCCGATGGCAAGCTTACGAAGGAAACGGAGTCGGTCATGCGCTTTTGCGCGCAGTACGAAGGCGAGCGCAAGCGCACCCAGGAATTCACCGGCAAGCTCAAGGAACTCGGCCTCCTGGTCAATCAGCAGGCTACCTACACGCCGGAAGGTGCCACCGAGGAGCAAACGCTGGCGAGCTTTGTCAGCATCGACGCCAAAAAGCTGAGCGAACTCGACGCTGAAGCCGTGCACTCGATGCACAAGGTGGGGCAGTTGTCGGCGGCGTATTTGCAGCTTTACTCGCTGGAGAACTGGCGGGCATTGCTGGCACGGCGGTTCAAGCGGCAGAAGACATCGTAATCGGCTGATCGTCGTATCGGGGCCTCGCCAAAAGGCTCCGCACCGGTATCGCTGTGGGTGAGTACTTTGGTGTCCGCTTCATTTCACCAATATAGCCTCGCCGCCGCACTGGTACCCCCTGCGGGGAGTCCTTAGCCCAAGTCCTGAACAATCAACGCGGCAGCGGGGTTGCGGTTGACACGCCGGCAGGCAATCCAGATCCGCAGGCACCGCCAATGGCGAACACCCGCACGCGATAAGATGCAAAAAATACAACTACTTATCTTGTATTCCTCCACCATCGTGTCAGAATGAAACCCGGCAGGTCAGGGATATACATCGCTCGCGGTGTATGATCAGTGTGGGGGCAGGCAGGCCAGCGATACGGCCGGTCCGCGCCTACAACAATATGCAGGTATCGCGGTTATCGGCAACGGGATGACAACACCCACAGGCATCAAATCCACGGGCTCGTTTCCGGCGCAACGTCGCCGGCCGCGGGCAGGCGAGCGTACGCGTGGCGCCGCCGATGCATTGCAGACGAAAATCGCCGTCAATCTCCAGCAGCTCGAAGCAGGGCGCTTTCGCGATCAGTTGCGCGATAATATCGCCGAGTTGCCCGATGCGTCCGGCTGTGATGCCGCGTTTCTTGCTCTGTTCGACGACGATGCCGCGATGATCGAATCCGTGTTCGCATCGAGTTCCGTATTCTGCAGCAGTAATCCTGAAGCACTGGCAAAAGACTCGCTTGAAAACTGGCCGTGGCTGGGCCGGCGCCTCGGCCACCTGCGCGTGATCGAAATTAACGATACAGCGGAGGGACCTGATGCCGCAGCCGGTGAATTTGCGCGCCTCTCCGAATTGAACATGGGCTCTTGCCTGATTATCGGCTTCTGCGTTCGGGAATCGATCGCCGGTTTCCTGGCGTTGGCCAACCAGGGGCCGGTCGACGGCTGGGATGCCAGCCAGCACTTACTGATGAAGCTCATTGGCGCGTCGCTTGCGTCAGGCCTCGAGCGCATGCGCTCGACAGAAGTGTTGCGCGAACTGGAAGAGCGCAACGAACTTATCAGCCTGACCGCCAACGACGGAATCTGGGACTTCGACGGCCAGACCAAACGCATCCGGCTGTCGCGGCGCTGGAAGGCAATGCTCGGCTACGATGACCAGACCGACGTACTGCCCGACTGGTACCGGCTGGTGCATCCGGACGACATGGCGCGTGTACAGGCAAAGATGCGCGACCACCTTGAAGGCAAGTCGCCGTTTTTCGAAAGCGTGCATCGCATGAAGCACCAGAACGGCGAGTGGCGCTGGATGACCAGCCGGGCAAAGGCGCGCCAGGACGAACGCGGGCGCCTCATTCGCCTGCTTGGTGTCGAGGTCGATGTCACTGAACGCAAGCTCTATGAGGAAGCGCTGTTCCGCGAAAAGGAAAGCGCACAGATTACGTTGCGCTCGATCGGCGACGGCGTCATCACGACTGACGGCAACTACGTTGTCGAGTACATCAATCCGGTTGCCGAGGAACTGACCGGCTGGAAGGTCGATGATGCCAGTGGGCGCCCCATCGACGAAATATTCCGCGGCTTTCACGAGGAAACCTGCGAACCGCTCGAGAACCCGCTCGCTGTCTCGATCCGCCGCAACCGGCCGATCAAGTCCGTGCGCCCGACGCTGCTGATCCGGCGCGACGGCAACGAACTCTACATTGAAAGCACGGCTTCGCCGATCCGTGATGGCAAAGGTGATGTCACCGGCGGCGTGCTGGTATTCCACGACGTCAGCGAGTCACGCGAGCTGAACCGGCGACTGAGCTACCACGCCAGTCACGATATCCTGACCGGCCTCGTCAACCGGCGTGAGTTCGAAAACCGGCTGGAGCGTGCGCTGAAAAGTGCGCGGGCCCGGGAAACGTCCTACGCGCTGTGCTATCTCGACCTCGACCAGTTCAAGATCGTCAACGATTCCTGCGGTCACAGTGCCGGTGATGCCTTGCTCGGACAGCTCGGTGCCTTGCTGAAATCGAAAATTCGCTGGCGCGACACGCTGGCACGCCTCGGCGGTGATGAATTCGGTGTCTTGCTTGAGAGCTGCAGCCTCGACGAGGCGATGCAGACGGCCGAAACCCTGCGGCTTGCCATCAGTGAGTTCAAGTTCATGTGGGACGATCGCAGCTTCCGTTTGGGCGTCAGCATTGGTGTCGTGCCCATTGCCGCCGAAAATGAAGACGTTGCGGCGCTGCTGAGTGCGGCGGACAGTGCCTGCGCTGCTGCGAAGGAAGCGGGCCGCAACCGCATTCACACCTACCAGGAAAATGACATTGATTTGATGCGCCGCCGCCGTGAAATGCAGTGGGCGGCACGCATTAACAATGCACTGGAAGAAAATCGCTTCGAGCTGTATCGACAGACGATCCAGCCGTTGCAGGAAATCGACCATGGTGCACATTACGAAATCCTGCTGCGTATGCGCGATGAGCAGGGCGGTATGATCTCGCCCGAGCTTTTTATCGCCGCGGCCGAGCGTTACGGCATTACGCCGAATATTGACCGATGGGTTATTACCAATGCATTTCGCTGGCTCGTGTCCGAAGCCGATGAGCGCGAACGCCTGGCGCTGTGCTCGATCAACCTGTCCGGACAGAGTCTGGGTGACGAAAAGTTCCTGCCGTTCGTTGTTGAGCAGTTTCAGATCAGCGGTCTCGATGCGACCAAGATCTGCTTCGAGATCACGGAAACCGCCGCCATCGCGAGTTATTCACAGGCGAATCGCTTTATCAATGCGTTAAAAGAGCTCGGCTGCAAGTTTGCACTCGATGACTTCGGCACCGGCTTGTCATCGTTCGGCTACCTGAAACACTTCCCGGTGGATTTCCTGAAGATCGACGGCAGCTTCGTCAAGGAAATACTGCACGTACCCGATCGATCGCGAGATGGTGCGCTCGATCAACGAGATCGGGCACCTGACCGGCAAGAAAACGATCGCCGAATTTGCCGAGAACGAGGAAATCATCACGATGCTGCGTGGCATGGGCATCGACTACGCGCAGGGTTACGGAGTCTCCGAGCCGAAGCGGGTGGCGCGCGCCGTCGCCTGAGAGTCTGCGCCGTTCATGAATAATCCGCGCGCGGGAATCTCTGCAGAAGTATCGTCGTCAGGACAAGCGCATCGACATATCTATTGCTCGCACATGTTTGGTCAGTGCGCCGACTGAAATAAAGTCCACACCGGTTTCAGCCACTGCCTTTAACTCCGCCAGCGTCAGTCCGCCGCTGGCCTCCAGTTCGGCGGGCGGATTTCCTTCTGCCCGGTTGACCGCGACGGCTTCCCGACATTGCTCTATCGTGAAATTATCGAGCAGCAGTCGTTTTACGCCCACGGATAATGCTTCGCGCATCTGTTCGATGGATTCGACTTCAACTTCGATCATGACACCCGCATCGAGCTGCCTTGCTGCGGCGATTGCCGACTGGATGCCGCCCGCGCTTGCGATGTGATTTTCCTTGATCAGGATTGCATCAAAGAGTCCGGTGCGATGATTGTGCCCGCCGCCGCAGCGCACGGCGTATTTCTGCGCGAGGCGCAGGCCGGGCAAAGTCTTGCGGGTATCGAGGATGCGTGTCCTGGTATGTGCGACCGCCTTGACGTAGTTCGCGGTTACGGTTGCCGTGCCGGACAGTAACTGCAGGAAATTCAGTGCTGTGCGTTCACCGGAAAGGAGCGTCCGCGCAGGCCCGGACAGCCTGCAGATCACTGCGTCTGCCGGCATGGCGTCGCCATCGTCATGCTGCCATTCAATGTCGACGCGCTTGTCGAGACGGCGGAATACGCTGGCCACCCATGCCCTGCCGGCCAGAACCGCGGGTTCCCGGGTCACAATCGTGGCAGTCGCGGTCCGTTGCGGGTCAACCAGGGATGCCGTCAGGTCGCCACTGCCGATGTCCTCGACCAGTGCGGCGGTGACGTTGTCCTCGACCGCCTGGCGCAGTAGGGCGTTCATGAGGGGCGCTTAAACAAGAAGCCCGGCTCGTGGCCGGGCTTTCATGGGCATTACACCTGCGAACATCACATGATAAAGCCGTGGTGGGCACCGACCATCGACATGATCATCGGAATGGACATCAATGTGTTGGAGCGCGACGCCAGTAGCGCGACGCGCTTGCCTCGGGCAATTTCGTCCGCACTCGCTTCAACGATGCCGAGTACTTTTTTCTGGTTTGGCCAGATCAGCACCCAGACATTAAACAGCATGATGGTGCCGAGCCACGCGCCGATGCCGATCGTCAGGGCATACGAGTTGAGACTGTCACCCATCATGCCGAGTGCGAATGCATCGGCGAACTGGCCCTGATGCAGCAGGTATGCGGCGCCGGTCAGCCAGGTGAAAAGCGCGCCCCAGCGAAACCACCACAGCGCGCGCGGTGCAACGTATTTCGTAATGCCGCCGCCGCCCGGACCGCCTTCGTCAGAGGCCGCATCCGCCATCGCCGGGACCTGCACGAAATTGAAGTAATACAACAAGCCAATCCACGTAATGCCTGCCAGTACATGCAGCCAGATAATGACCGAGACCGGGTTTGCCGCGACGGAATTGCCGGCAGCGACGAACAGGATGATGATGGCGAGCACGAAGCCGCCAATAATTGTGCCGGCGACAGTGTTCAATGGATTCATTTTGGATCTCCCTGGGGATTATAAATTGGTTTCGCTCGGAAGTTTATTCCGGGAGCGCTGAGCCCCGTCCGTTCCTGGCGGGGCTTCCTATTATAGGCGTTGTGTGTCACGAATTCAGGCTTAACCGGGGTTGACTCCGGAGCTCATCTTTAGGTCGCGTGCCGGAACTGCCATACTGGGCATCCGTCCAGTCGCACCAGAGCGCCATGGCCTCGACGCCTCCGCCAGTATCCCGCCCCGGTTACCCGCCATCGCCGTGCAACCGGGTGTGTACGTTGAATGATGACAACGTCTGTATCGGTTGCCAGCGCACGCTCGATGAGATTGTCGGCTGGAGTGCGATGTCGGCCGGGCAGCAATGGTCTATCGTTAAAGAACTGGCGCGTCGCGGTTGCGGCCAGTGACTAGGGGATGACTATGGGAATAGTATCCCCGGGGCGTACAATGCCAGGTTTGGTCCAGGTGTTACCGATGCGAAATGTACTGAAGATTCTTTGCATGGCCGTGCTGTTGTCCGGCTGTACCGCGCTGATGGTCGGCAACGGCAGCAGCAGTGGCGGGCAGCTTGGCAAAGGCGAGCGCACCGAAGAGCAGATCAGGCAGGATGCCGTAACGACGGCGGCGGTGAGCAGCCGGCTGGCCGCGGACAGCCAGGTGGGCGGGTTTAACATCGGCGTTGAAACATTTGCGAGTCGTGTCACATTGCGTGGTACCGTGAATTCCTTTGAGGTGCGCATGCGCGCGCAGGAACTTGCCAACAGCGTGGACGATGTCGTGTCGGTATCGAACCAGATCCAGGTTGTGAACCAGCAATGACGCCGTGAGTTCTTGAATTCCGGCAGGTCAGACCCATCTGGGCAGTCAGTAATCAATTTTTAGTGAGTGAGCATATAGCAGTGGATATTAACGAAGAATCGAGGCGCAGCTGAAAGACAATCCGGTACTCCTCTACATGAAGGGCACGCCGGATTTCCCCGCAGTGCGGCTTCTCGGGACAGACTGTTGCCGCATTGAAATCTGTCGGTAAGCCGTTTGCCTACGTCAATATTTTTGAGGACCCGGAAATCCGGGAAGGTCTCAAGACCTATTCAAACTGGCCGACGTTTCCGCAACTCTATGTTAATGGTGAGTTGATCGGCGGCTGCGACATCATCGTGGACATGTACCATTCCGGCGAGTTGAAAGAGCTGCTGGCCGGCGAGAAGGAAGCAACCGTCAGCTCTGATTGACGTCCTGCTTGAATTCGTCCCAGTCGAGCGCGCTCGCGGTGTCGTAAACCGGCTTGAAGCGGTTGACGATGTCGCAGAAGACATCCGCGGTCACCTCGGCATCATAAGCAGCTGAATGCGCCATGGATTCGTCCCATGGGATCCCCGCCGCCTTGACCGCACGCGCCAGCACGGTCTGGCCGTAGGCAACACCGCACAACGTCGCGGTATCGAAGCAGCTGAACGGGTGAAACGGATTGCGCTTGACCGCCGCGCGTTCGATGGCGGCATTGACAAAGCCAAGGTCAAACGCCGCGTTGTGCCCGACCAGTATCGCGCGCGAGCACCCGGCCTCCCGGACGGCGCGCCGCACGTCCCGGAAGATACGCTGTAGCGCGTCACGTTCATCGATTGCCGGGCGCAGGGGATGGTCCGGATCGATGCCGTTAACGGCCATGGATGCAGGATCCATGTTCGCGCCATCGAACGGCTTGACGTGATAGCGGAACGTCTGGCCGCGGGCCAGCGTGCCGTCCCCCTGGAATTCAACCAGCACGGCTGCTATTTCCAGCAGTGCATCCGTGCGCGAGTTGAAACCACCCGTTTCGACATCGACGACAACCGGCAGGAATCCACGAAAGCGATCCGAGATTGAGTAGGAATCGTAGTCACCGGGGTTCAGGCGTGCAACGGTTGCATGGGTCAGTCACTCCCGCCAAGCGCCTGCGACGCGAGCACATCCTGGTCGAGCAGCAGGTTCATGGTGTAACGCACGCCGAATCCGGTAATGTTGGTAGGTATATGCGCAAGGCCGCCTTTGCGGTTGCATGCGCTGAGATCGATGTGCACCCATGGAACCTTGCTGTCGACGAACTCGTTGAGGAACGTTGCCGCAAGAATATGGTCGCCGCCGCCATTCGGCGAACACTGCTTGATATCGGCTGTATCGCTCGACAGCTCACTCGAAAACTCCTTGCCGATCGGAAACGGCCATACGCGCTCGCCTGAGTCACGGCCGCATTTCTTCAGGACCGGGTGCAGGTCCGGACGGTTTGTGAACACGCCGCTGTAACGTGTCGTGACCGCGACCATGCAGGCCCCGGTCAACGTAGCATAGTCCATCACAAGCTGCGGCTTGTCTTTACAGGCGAAATGCAGCGCGTCGGCAAGCGCCATGCGGCCCTCCGCGTCTGTGTGGACTGTCTGGATTGTCTTGCCGTTGGCCGCGGTGATTACATCCTGCGACTTGTAGGCCATCGGACCGGTGCGGTTTTCGGTGATTGCCAGCCAGCAGTCGACGGCATGTGGAAACTCGAGTTCGGTCATCGCGAGTAACGAGCCGACGGCGACGGCGCTGCCACCCATGTCAATATGCATGTCCAGCATCGAATTGAACGGTTTCAGGTTGGTACCGCCGGTGTCAAAAATTATGCCCTTGCCGACAAGACTGAGCGCTGGCGACTCACGCTTGCCGTCAGGACGGTAAGCGTAAACGGACCATCGACGCGCTGTCGTCTTCATTACCCTGCGCAACGGCGAGAAACGCGCCGGCGCCCATCTTCGCGAGCTCCGCCAGCCCGTATTTTTTGAACTGCCAGCCCTGTTCCCGCGCGAGGTCACGGAGGACCTTGACGTACTCGTAGCCGTCCAGTTTGTTCGGTGGCAGCGAAGTCAGCCAGCGCGCGAGGTTATTGCCGCTTGCTTCGGCCTCAATCCGTCGGAGGTCAATCCGTTCATCCATACCTATCAGGCGTATACCCTTGATTGGCGGTTTCGGCCTGTCCTTCTTGAATGTTGGCATCGTGAAGGCGGCCGCCATCGCCGCTGCCACGGTGCACTCCGCGATCCGTTGCTGCCGGTCATCGTCGAATCCGAGTACCCATACACCCACGATCACGGGCTTCTCTGTCAATGCGGCGGCAACCAGCTTTCGCGCTAGCGTCAGGTCGTCAAAAATGTCACTGCCCGTGTTGGCCTGCCCGATATGCACCGCGGTTTGCCGCTTGTTGTTGATGCGGCTGCTCTGCGACGGCACACTGCCGGCCTGCCGGCGCTTCAACAGCGCCTTGAATTTTGTACCCTGCGGAATTTTGTTCCACAGTGGCGCCGGCACCTTCTCGGGTAGAAGCAGCAGCAGCTGATCGAGGCCATTCAGCGTCTCCGCAGAAGGCGTACCGGGTATTTGCGAGATGCTCAGTTTGTTACTGTTGAATTTATCGGAGAGCAGACTGCTCATTTCAATACTGACCTTTTGGGCCCGCTTGGGCCATAATACGCATTAACATGATTTCGTCGCCGCAACGTCGGGACGCTCAGGCTGGCGTCCGGGAACGATCGTTGACCGGCGCAACAGAGCGGTGATCCTAGCAGGACGCCTGATTGAATTCACGCCGCGACAAATCCCGAACAGCATGACTGCAGGCCAGTGGACTATTTATGAGTGATTTCAGCCGATTCGATGACATAGACCGGACAGAGACCCGAGAGTGGCTGGAGTCGATCGATTCCGTGCTGCGCGAGCATGGACCGGAGCGCGCACACTTCCTGCTGAACCAGATGATCGACTTTGCCCGCCGCTCCGGCGCCTACCTTCCCTACAGCCCGAACACGGCATACCTCAATACGATTGCCGTCGGCCGCCAGCCGGAGTACCAGGGTGACCGCTCGATAGAACGGCGACTCGAGGCCTATATCCGCTGGAATGCAATGGCCATGGTCGTGCAGGCAAACCGTAAGAGTTCGGAATACGGCGGGCACATTTCCAGTTACGCATCGTCGGCAACGCTGTACGAAGTCGGCTTCAATCATTTCTGGCGTGCACCGTCCGAAAAGCATGGCGGCGATATGATTTTCATCCAGGGGCATTCATCGCCGGGCATCTACGCGCGTGCCTACCTCGAAGGACGGCTCAATGAAGGCCAGCTGAACCGCTTCCGCAGGGAAGTGGGCGGTGACGGGTTATCGTCTTATCCCCATCCCTGGCTGATGCCGGAGTTCTGGCAATACCCGACAGTGTCGATGGGTCTCGGCCCGATGATGGCCATCTACCAGGCGCGCTTCATGCGGTACCTCGAAAATCGCGAGATGCTGCCCGCCAGTGACCGTAAGGTCTGGTGTTTCCTCGGTGACGGCGAAATGGACGAGCCGGAGTCGATGGGCGCTATTACGATGCCGGTGCGTGAAGGCCTCGACAACCTCGTATTCGTCGTCAACTGTAACCTGCAGCGCCTCGATGGCCCGGTGCGCGGTAATGGCAAAATCATCCAGGAACTTGAGGCAGCGTTTTGCGGTGCCGGCTGGAATGTCATCAAGGTCATCTGGGGCTCACGCTGGGATCCGTTGCTGGCACGGGATCACACCGGACAGCTGCGCCGGACAATGGAAGAATGCGTCGACGGTGAGTACCAGAACTTCAAATCGAAAGGCGGCGCCTATGCGCGCGAGCATTTCTTCGGGCGTCATCCGGAAACCGCCGCGATGGTCGCCAACATGTCGGATGATGAAATCTGGCGCCTGAACCGGTGGCGGCCATGATCCGCGCAAGGTGTACGCGGCTTACGACAGTGCCGTGCGCCACAAGGGCCAACCGACGATCATACTGGCCAAAACCGTGAAGGGTTTCGGCATGGGCGCCGCGGGCGAAGGCCAGAACATCGCGCACCAGCAGAAAAAGCTTGATATCGAGGCGCTCAAGGAATTTCGCGACCGCTTCAATATACCGGTATCGGACAAGGACATAGACAATGTTCCGTATTGCAAGCCGAAACCTGACAGCGACGAAATAGAGTATCTGCACGAACGGCGCAAGTCGCTCGGCGGCTACCTGCCACAGCGGCGCACGAAGGCCGAACCGTTGCCGGTGCCGCCGCTGGAGATATTCAAGACACAGCTCGAAGGCACCGGCGACCGCGAAGCCTCGACGACAATGGCATTCGTCCGCATCATCACGGCCCTGATCCGCGACAAGAAGATCGGCAAGCACATCGTGCCGATCGTGCCCGACGAGGCGCGCACCTTTGGCATGGAGGGCATGTTCCGCCAGGTCGGCATCTATGCCTCGAAAGGGCAGCTCTATACCCCGCAGGATGCCGACCAGCTGATGTTCTATCGTGAGGACAAAAAGGGACAGATACTCGAAGAGGGCATCAATGAAGCCGGTGCGTTCTGCTCGTGGCTGGCGTCGGGTACGTCTTACAGCAATCACGGCATCCAGACCGTGCCGTTCTACATCTATTATTCGATGTTCGGCTTTCAGCGCATCGGTGATTTCATCTGGGCCGGCGGCGACCAGCGGTCGCGGGGATTTTTGATCGGCGGCACGGCAGGGCGCACAACCCTGGCCGGCGAAGGGTTGCAGCACCAGGACGGTCACAGCCTCGTTACCGCGTCGACGATACCGAATTGTGTTTCATACGACCCGACGTACGCTTACGAACTGGCCGTGATCGTACAGGACGGGCTGCGCCGGATGATTGGTGAGCAGGAGAGCGTATTCTATTACATCACCTGCATGAACGAGAATTACCAGCACCCGCGAATGCCGAGCGGTGTCGAAGACGGCATCCTGAAGGGCATGTATCTGCTGCAGGTTGGCGGCCAGGGGCAGGTGCGGGCGCAACTGATGGGTTCGGGGACCATACTGCGCGAAGTGCTGGCAGCCGCGGAATTGCTGGACAAGGATTTCGGTGTGCCGTCCGACGTCTGGTCGGTTACAAGCTTTAACGAACTGCGTCGCGAGGCGCTGGCGATCGAGCGCTGGAACCAGTTGCACCCCGAGCAGGCGCCGCGCAAGAGCTACCTTGAAACGTGCCTGGCCGATCGCAAGGGCCGTATGTCGCGGCGACCGACTATATGAAAATTGTTCCCGACCAGGTACAGCGCTGGATTCCCGGCCGTTTCGTGACGCTCGGTACCGATGGCTACGGCCGCAGCGACGCGCGGGCGGCGCTCCGGCAGTTTTTCGAGGTAGACCGGTACTACATTGTGGTCACGACGCTGAAGGCAATGGCCGATGACGGCGCGCTGGATCAGCAGACGGTGTCGCACGCCATTGAGAAATACAAGATTGATCCGGAGAAGCCGGATCCGGTTACGCTTTAGCAGTGTTCGAGAAAGGCGGCAGACTCTACTGGAGACGATGAGTGTCCGACAGCAAAGACATAACGGTACCTGATCTCGGTGACTTTTCGGACGTCGAAGTCATCGAGGTACTCGTTGGTGCCGGGGATACGGTAGCGCGTGAAGACGGCCTGATTACGCTGGAGACAGACAAGGCGACGATGGACATCCCGTCGCCCGAGGACGGCGTCATCGACGAAATTACTGTCAAGGTCGGCGACCGCGTCTCCAGCGGCGATACGATCCAATGCATGCGCGCGGCGCAAAATTCCGGCGACAGTGACGACGGCGCCGGTGATAAGGAAGATGATGAGGCCGGTGACAACGCAGATGATGAGGACGGTGACAACGCAGATGATGAGGCGGGTGAAAGGTCGGAAAAAGATAGTGTAGCGGACGAAGCCGGAGAATATGTCCGGAGGAGATAGCGATTCGGACGCGGACGATGCCGACAGCAGCGAAACGGCGATGCCGGCAAGAAAGAGAAACCGGCAAGCAAGGACGATGACGCCGATACGAAGCCTCCCGCGAAATCGTCCGGCCAGGGTGGAGAGCAATCGGTCAAAGTGCCTGACATTGGTGATTTCGACGATGTCGATGTGATCGAAGTGCTGGTCAGTGAGGATGATACGGTCGCCGTCGACGACCCACTGATTACGCTCGAAACCGACAAGGCGGCGATGGACGTGCCGTCGACCGTTGCCGGCACCATCAAGTCGCTCAAGGTAAAGGCCGGTGACAAGGTTTCGGAAGGCAGTGAAATTGCCATCGTGGCAGCAGACGCTGAAGCGCCCGCCGACAGCGACAAGAAAACGTCGGACAGCAAGCAGGAAAGTCCGCCCGAAACGCCGGAAAAGGAACGTAAAGCTGAAAAGTCCGGGTCACGCGAGTCGTCGCAAAAAGCCGCCACTGCAACCGACGGCAAGCTGCCACCGATTGACGAGAGCGGATTCTCGAAGGCGCATGCGAGCCCGTCCGTGCGCAAACTGGCCCGTGAACTTGGTGTCGACCTGGCGCGCGTCAAAGGCAGCGGTCCAAAGGATCGCGTCCTGCACGACGACGTCAAGAAATTCGTCAAATCGATCATCGAAGGGGGTGGTGCATCGGGTGGTGTGGCGCTGCCCAAAGTGCCGTCAGTCGACTTCGCGCGCTTCGGCGACATCGACAGCCAGCCGCTGACACGCATCCAGAAAATTTCCGGACCCCGGCTGCAGGCGAGCTGGATCAACCTGCCGCATGTCACGCAGCATGACCTTGCCGATATCACGGAACTCGAGGAGCGCCGCCAGAAACTGAAAGGGCCGGCGAAAGAACAGGGAATTTCATTAACGCCGCTCGCATTTGTCATGAAAGCCTGTATCAGCGCGTTGCGCGAGTTTCCGAAAGCGGTAACGCGTCCGCTGTCTGGGGATGGCGAGCCGCTGCGTCCACAAGCAGATAGCCGATCGACCTGGCGTTTTGCGGCCGACACCGAGAACGGGCTGGTTCGCGGCTGATCCGCGATGCCGACAAGATGGACATCTACGAGATCGCGTCGCAGCTCGGCGAGTTGTCGGCGAAGGCCCGGGACGGAAAGCTGAAGGCTGACCAGATGCAAGGTGCGAGCTTTACGATATCGAGCCTGGGCGGTATTGGCGGCACGGCATTCACACCTATTATCAACGCACCCGAAGTCGCGATTCTTGGCGTGTCACGTTCGAGCATGCAGCCGGTCTGGGACGGCAGCGACTTCAAGCCGCGCCTGATGTTGCCATTGTCTTTCTCGTATGACCATCGCGTCATCGACGGCGCCTACGCGGTACGCTTTACAACGTATCTCGCCGGGCAGCTGGCGGATGTCGACAGCCTGGTGGAAGCGATTCCCTGATGAGCACCACGAAAACCATGAAGGTGCCGGATCTCGGCGATTTCTCCGACGTCGAGATCATCGAGGTACTGGTCAGCAGCGGCGATGAGCTTCAGGCAGAGGATCCGTTGATCACGCTGGAGACCGACAAGGCGACGATGGACGTGCCGATCACTGAGGCCGGTGTCGTTACGAAAGTTCTGGTCAGTGTCGGGGACCGGGTATCAAAAGGCAGCCCTGTCATCGAATACGAAGTGTCCGGAGCCGACGCGTCGGACGAATCCGGCGAGACGGCGGAAGAGGAGGAAGCCGGCGACAGCTCCGGTACGGCGCCTGATGAGAAATCTTCCGATACGTCATCGGCGGGCGAAGACGACAGCAGCCGCGACTCCGGTGCGCCGCGCTCGGCCGCCGAAACCGGCGACGGCGATGCGACCACGGGGCTGGTCGTCATCGGTGCCGGACCCGGTGGCTATTCGGCGGCGTTTCGCGCCGCGGACCTTGGTCTTGACGTGACGCTGGTGGAGCGCTGGCCGGTGCTGGGCGGCGTGTGCCTCAATGTTGGCTGCATTCCATCGAAAGCTTTGCTGCATGCCGCCAAAGTCATCGATGATGCGGCGGCAATGTCAGCACATGGCATTGCCTTCGGCAAGCCGCGCATTGACGCAAGCGCGTTACGCGCCTGGAAAAATGAAGTCGTCGGCAAGCTGACTGGCGGGCTGACGCAGCTGGCGCGGCAGCGCAAGGTCAAAGTAGTGCATGGTGAGGCGCGCTTCCGGTCCGCCAACCAGCTCGAGCTCGATAACGGTGAGACGATAGATTTCGAGCACTGCATTATCGCTGCAGGTTCGGAGAGCGCGAAGCTGCCCGGGACACCGGATGACCCGCGCATCGTTGACTCGACCGGCGCGCTGGAGCTCGAGCCGTTGCCCAAGCGCATGCTGGTCGTTGGCGGCGGCATTATCGGACTGGAAATGGCGTGCGTTTATGCCGCGCTCGGTACCCGTATCAGCGTTGTCGAACTGACCCCGAACCTGATGCCGGAGGTCGACCAGGACCTGCTGCGTCCGTTCCGCAAGATCATCAACGAGCGGTACGAGGCAATCATGCTCGAAACCAAAGTCACCGGCATGCGGGCGACGGTGCCGGGCATAGAGGTTACGTTCGAGGGCAAGGATGCGCCCGGCACGGAGTTGTATGACCGGGTCCTGATAGCCGTCGGCCGGCGCGCGAACGGTGACAAGCTCGATGCAGACAAGGCGGGCGTCAATGTTGATGAGCGGGGCATCATCAAGGTCGACAAGCAGATGCGCACGAATGTCCGCACATATTCGCCATAGGCGACCTTGGCCGGGCCCATGCTGGCGCACAAGGCGACGCATGAAGGCAAGGTGGCCGCCGAGGTCGCGGCCGGCGAGAAAAGTGCTTTCGATGCCCGAACGATACCGTCGGTCGCCTATACGGATCCGGAAATCGCCTGGGTCGGCCTGACCCAGACGGCCGCCAAAAAGACGGCATCGACTACGAAAAGACGCAGATTCCGTGGGCGGCGAGTGGCCGCGCGCTGGCACTGGGCCGCTCCGAGGGTTTCACGAAGTTGCTGTTCGATGCAAAACCGGCCGCATCGTGGGCGGTGGCATCGTCGGGCCGGGGGCGGGCGACCTGATTTCGGAGGTGGGCCTCGCGGTCGAAATGGGCGCCGATGCAACGGACGTCGCCCTGACCATCCATCCCCACCCGACGTTATCGGAGACGATCGCCTTTGCCGCCGAGGCACAGGACGGCACATTGACCGATCTTTACATGCCGAAGAAAAAGCGCTGACGGCTGCCGTCATAGCGAGGCCGCCGGAGGCGGCCGTGGCAATCTCGTTCCGGCTGGCAGAGTCGCTACCCGTGCGAGATCGCCACGTCGCTGCGCTCCTCGCGACGACAGGGCTGCCGGGTCCCGCGTCATTGCGAGCCCGCAGGGCGCGGCAATCTTGTTCCGATCGGCAGTGAGGCGAACTGAGCGAGATCGCCACGTCGCTGCGCTCCTCGCGATGACTAATCGCTGGCGTTGCGCAACCGCCTCGCGATCAGGTGATCGACACTGAGTTTTCCGGCGCCGGTGAAAAACAGTGCCAGCAGCATGACGAAATAGGTGATCGCCCATTCGATGCCGTTGTTGGAAACGACAAAATTGCCCGTTTCCGTCAGCCAGTCGTAGTTGCCGTGCTCGCGCAGCAGTTCCTTCGCCTTGTCCAGCCGCTGCATGGCGCCATCAATGTTGTCACCGGCAAACGGGCTCATCGGGTCCGCGATCGCCTGCCAGCCATTGCTCCAGTGCACCTTGAATGCCGCCACCAGCATCGTGATCATCAGCGGTATGGCAAACCAGCGCGTGGCGAGCCCGATCAGCAGTGCGACAGCACCGAGTACCTCTGGCACCCACCGCCAGCCATGCCAGCAGTGCGGGAACCGGCAGTCCGAGTCCCCATTGGCATCGCCGAACCAGGCGATGACATTATCCATGCCGTCCAGCTTATTGGTGCCCGCAACCCAGAACACCGGAACCAGGTACAGGCGCAAGGCGAGCGGGCCGAGGAAGTCAACCGCGCGGGTCGCATCGAGTGTTTCCTGAATTCGTTTCAGTAAGGCTGTCATAAGATTCTCCGTTGCTGTTTTTTACGGTACGACCGGGTTCGGGTGTGCCGTATTATTTATTCTGTCCGCAGGGTCCCCACCAGGATGTCGGCGCCGCGCATTTCCTCCATCGCTGCCGCACCGTGCCCGACGAGTGCGTCCGGATCCGGAAACGCAATTTCCTGCGCCAGTGCAAGCAGCAGTTCACGGCCGTTTCGCCCCGTCGCATTCGCTTCGATCATTTCAAGCAGTCGCGCGGTGACCGGGTTCAGTTCCATGAACCCGACGTCATCGTCCCGGCGGCGGTAGACGGCGAGAAAGGTTGGCTGCTCACCCGGCTCGTGTGGCTGGAACTTGCGTGAGATCCGGTGCACCGGGAAGCGGTAGTTGAGGACCCACGCCAGCTTCGATTTGACGGGTACGCTCTCGAGCAAGTCACCGCCGGCGTCAATGTCGTCGAGCGGATCGGTCTCATTGCTGACCGATAGCGCCAGTTCCACCCACTCGTAACGTGCCAGCTCCGCCAGGAAAGGCGGGTCGTCATCGGCCGGTTTGTAGCCCGTTTCGAGGAAGCGGACAAATTCCTTCGGCAGCTCGAGAAAATAAGGTGTCTGTGCCTGGTGATGAGCCATGAACTGCCTGACGAGCCGACGCCAGCCGTCATCCCCGTACAGGGTCTTCAGGACCGGAAACCCCTTGCCCAGCAGCTGGTTGAGATTATTGAAGAACAGTTCGCGATAAATCGCCATGCGGCGATCCTCGATGCCGTCCGGCGCCGGCTGGTGCTCGGGGTCGCGTATGTGTGCCGCGAATGCGTACTGCTTCTGCTGGAAGTCCGGGACGTCAGGCACGTGCGGCATCCCTGGGCAACGCCTGCATAGCAGCACTATCAGCCTGTAGGGACTTTATGCGATTCACCTCGTCGAGCAGCTCCGCGATCGGCGGGAAGTTGAAGTCTCTTTCCAGCAGTGTCGGTACCGGGCCGAAGTGGCGGTATGCCGCCGCCAGCAGCTCCCATGCCTGGTCGCCGACCGCATCGCCGTGCGTGTCGATGCGCAGGTCCTCCGCTTCGACATAGTGGCCGGCCAGGTGGAAATACTGGACGCGCTCGGGCGGCATCGCCAGCATGAACTCCAGGGGATCGTAGCGATGGTTGATGCTGTTGATGACCGACATCGTCGATATCGAGCAGCAGGTCGCAATCGGCTTCGTCCAGTACAACGGCGCGCGCCAGAATTCAGCTTCACTGAGCGTGCTGTCGGTCGGCGCATAGTACGATACGTTTTCGACCGCCATGCGTCGTCCGAGTATGTCCTGCGCGCGCCGTATCCGTGCGCTGACGTGCATGACAGCTTCATCGGTGAACGGTATTGGCATCAGGTCGTAGAGTTGCCCGTCATCGCCGCAGAAGCTCAGGTGCTCCGAGTAAAAGCGGATATCGTGCTCGTTCATGAAATCGCGGATATCATGCAGCAGTGGCTCATTAAGCGGCGCGGGTGAACCGATGCTGAGCGACAGCCCATGAATCAGGAACGGGTAGCGCTCGGTAAAAAAGCGCCAGCTTCTTCCCCAGTTTGCCGCCAACGTTGATCCAGTTTTCAGGTGCGACTTCCATGAAGTCGATAGCGGCCGGTGGATCGGCCATCAGCGGATCCATCAGTCCGCGGCGCAGCCCCAGTCCGGCACCGGAAACGGCGTACTGTCGGGTTGCATCGGTCATGCGGATTCGCTCTCCTGCCGCGGCATGCGGGCTCATGTGTTGTCGCAATAGACCTTGCGGCACCCGGCAATATTACAACGGACAGCATCTGGCAAGTCTGCGCGCAGGAACGCACGGGCCGCGGCTGCCCCATCGCCGGTTTTCCCATCCTCTTCGTCACAGCAGTCACCACGATGCTCCTCAGACCATCGAAAAACCGGACTCGAATCGGCAACACCCCCGCCTCATTCGTTTCTACCGCGCAGACTCTCTGGCCGCGCCCGTTCGCAGGATTACTCAGCCAGCAAGCCGCTTGCAGCCGCTCTGAGGTAGCGGCGCTCTATCAGGGGCCGTGTTCTGCTGCTGGGCCTCCCACAGCGTTTCGGCCAGGCACTCGATCATGCGGTGCTCGGCGGTCAGCAAATCGCCGACACGGGCCGTAAGGCGTTCGTGGAGCGCGCGAATGCCCGGTGGCCGGTCAGTGGCCACCTGGTCACGCAACGCCAGATGCAGGCCCATGTGCAGGAACGGATTGCCGGGACCGCTATCCGGGGGGAAATCCCGGTCGACAGCAGCATCCGACAAAAAACGATGGTACTCGGGGTGATCTTCAATAACGCCGGCGATCTGCGCCTCGAGCGGACTCAGTGGCGTACCGGCTTGCGCCTTGCGCCATGCATCGACATACATCTGCCGGAGCTCACCTCGATCCTGGCCAAACATCATGACACCTTTCCTGGCGGGGTCTTGGCGCGGTATTCGCAGAGATCGGCAATAACACACGACGGACAGCGCGGCTTGCGCGCAACGCAGGTATAGCGCCCGTGCAGGATCAGCCAGTGGTGAGCGTCCTTGCGGAATTCATCGGGTGTCAGCCGTGTCAGCCGCTTTTTCGACTTCCAGCGGCGGTGTCGACCCGTTTGCCAGCCCGGTACGGTTGGCGACGCGAAAAATATGCGTGTCCACGGCAATTACAGGCTCGCCGAACGCCGTATTGAGTATCACGCTGGCCGTCTTCCGTCCCACGCCGGGCAATGCCTCGAGTTCAGCGCGCGTCCGAGGGACTTCACCGCTGTGCCGGTCGATGAGCATGTGACAGGTCTTCAGGATGTTGGCAGCCTTCATATTGTAAAGACCAATTGTGCGTATGTACTTCTTCAGGCCCGTAAGACCGATTGCGATGATGTCCTCAGGCGTACTTGCCACGGCAAACAGTTTGTCAGTGGCCTTGTTGACGCCAACGTCCGTGGCCTGGGCGGACAGAATGACAGCCACAAGCAACTGGAACGGACTGTGGTAGTTGAGTTCCGTTGCGGGCGTCGGGTTCTGCTGGCGGAGTCGCGTATAGATCTCCGTGCGTTTCTGGCGATTCAACGGAGTCCTTCAGATATTCCGGTAGCGGCGGGCAACGAGAGGGCGGTCCGGATCACGGCTGCGGCGCTGATCAAGGATGTTCTTCGCCGCGACGGCGAGGCCGAGGCTCAGGAATGCGCCAGGCGGTAACATCGCAAGCAGGAACCCGCTGTCGGCGAGGACCAGGCCGGCCATCGGGTCACCGCCGAACAGCATGTCGAGGCGGGACAGGATCGAGCCATTACCGACCAGTTCACGGAACGCGCCGAGCGCGCACAGCAGCAGTGCAAAACCGCTGCCCATCGCAAGGCCGTCAACGACGCTTGCGCCGACCGGATTGCGTGATGCGAATACCTCCGCGCGGGCGACGATCGCGCAGTTCGTGACAATCAGCGGGATGAAAATGCCGAGCGACCTGTCGAGAGCCGGGAGCCAGGCCTTGAATATCAGCTCTATGCAGGTCACGAGGCTCGCAATGATCAGTACATACATCGGAATCCGGATTTCACTGCGGATGAAACGCCGGGTGGCGGACACCAGCAGGTTCGAACAGCTGAGTACGAAAACCGTTGCGAGTCCAAGGCCCAGACCATTGACAAAACTCGTGGTCACGGCGAGCAGCGGGCACAGCCCGAGCAGTTGCACCAGCCCGGGATTCTGGTCCCATAACCCTGCGCGCCACCGTTCTGCTGCTGTCGTGCTCATCGTGATTCCTGCTGCTGACCGGCATCGGTCATGCTGAATATCATGTCGCGATTATTCTCGAAGTATAACAAGGTCTCCTTGACCGCCTTGATGACGGCTCTAGGTGTAATCGACGCGCCCGTCAGTTGGTCGAACTCGCCGCCGTCCCGCCGGATGGCCCAGCTTTCGCGCGCGGGGTCACCTAGCGAGGTGCCGGAAAACTGTTCGATCCAGTCTGACTTCGAGGCCTCGATCAGGTCGCCCAGTCCCGGTGTCTCTCGGTGTTCGAGGACACGTACCTTGCTGATTTCGCCGGAATAAAGAATGCCGACGAGCAATTCAATCGGCCCGGTGAAGCCGCCCCGCGCAGTAACGACAAACAGTGCGGCTACCGGCTGGTCTTCATTGAACGCACGGTAGAGCCGTGACCGGCTCGCTTGCCCTGGCAGCTCGCGGCCGCGGCGGCTCGATGACGAGCTTCGACGCCGACAGGTCGCTGTTGTAGGGCAAATCGGCGAGCACCGGCCGCAGGCTTTGCTCGAGGTAGGCGACGGCATTTGCCTCGATACGCGGCTCAGTCAGCCGATGCGTCAGCGCAACGGCGGCGGTACACACGGCGGCAAGGACGCCCAGTACCAGGCCGCCGCGCCACAGTGAAGGCTTCTCGTAATCCGGCTGCCCGGTCATGCCGTTTTACCTCGCCGCTTTCCCGGATGTCCGACTATGCGCGGTTTGGTGATGTAGTCGATCGCCGGTACTGCCATGTTCATCAGTACAACGGCAAAGGCGACGCCGTCCGCGTAACTGCCCCAGCGGCGGATTGCGTAAATCAGGAAGCCGATGCCGAAACCGTAGACCAGTCGGCCGCCATTGCCGGCCGGCCGCCGCCATGCGGATCCGTCGCGATAAAAAAAGCGCACAGTATGGTGCCGCCGCTGAACAGGTGGAATCCCGGGCTTGCGTGCGTGCCGGATTCAAGGAAATACATGATGCCGGAGGGTAGCAGCAGCCCCGCCAGTACGGCGACCGGAATGTGCCAGCGTATGACCTTGCGCAGCAACAACCAGCCACCACCCATCGCGGTAAAATTGCCGATCCATTCCCAACCCCGGCCACCAAAATCACCCATCATCGGATTGGTGCGGATCTCAGCGAACGTCTGCATGTTATTGAGACCGGCCTTGACGGTGTCCAGCGGCGTTGCGCGGCTGATCGCATCGAAGGTCAGGTAGTCCGGCAACGTCCCTGACAGCGTGTAGCGGGCTGTTTCGTAGAACGTCATGTAGTGATAGTCGAGGTCACCCATGCGCGGGGCGGTCCACAGGTTTGCGTACATCTGGAATGCAACAAGCGCGACGACATAGCCGGCCATCGCCGGGTTGAATATATTGAATCCAAGACCGCCGTACAGGTGCTTCGCGACAATCACGGCAAATAGCGATGCAGTTGCAGTCACCCACCATGGTGTCAGCGCAGGCAACGCGAATGTCAGCAACACGGCGGTTACCATGGCACTGTAGTCGGACAGCGCGGTGACCGGGTCGCGGCCGCGCCAGCGCATGACGGCCGCCTCGCCGACCGCGCAGAAGAGCGCCGCGATAATCAGGTTCAGGATGAAGCCCGGCCCGAAAAACCAGACATAGGCAATGACGGCCGGAATCAGCGCATAGAGCACCTGCCGCATGATCGATGCAACATCGGTTGGCGGCGTGACAAAAGGAGCTTCGCGGCGTTCGAAATCCATGCGGTCAGTCGTCCTTCTTCGGTGCGTTCTTCTTGTCGCGGGCCCGCTTCATGATCCCTTTGATATCTCCCGCGCTGACCTTGCGCGCCTTGCGCTTTTGCTCCGCCAGTTGTTGCTCCCGCTCCTGCTGTTCGCGGGTCAGGCGTTCAGTATGGGACTCGAAGCGGCGCCGCGCACGTTCGGCCCGGGCCTTCTCATCGGCGAGCTCGCGCAGCCTGCCCTTGGCATTGCGAAAATCCCACGTCAGCGGAATATGGCTCGGGCAGACAAGGTCGCAACAGCCGCACTCGATGCAGTCGGTGAGCCCGTAATACCGCAGCTTGGCTTCGTTGTCGGCACAGGCATACCAGAAGAGCTGTTGCGGCAATAGCTGGACGGGGCAGACGTCGGAACAAGCTCCACCACCGTATGCACGGTTTCTCCTCTCCGGCCCGGACAAATCCGACATGACCAGCACGCAGTTGGTTGCCTTGACCAGCGGCACCTGGTCGGTGCTGAGGGACGTGCCGGTCATTGGCCCGCCAACGACGAGCAGGCGGGCCCGCTCCGTGTAGCCGCCAGTGGCCTCGATGACATCGGCCAGCGTTGTGCCGATGCGCGCCAGCACATTGCAGGGTGTTGCAACACCGTCACCGGTCACTGTCGTTACGCGCGAAATCAGGGGTTCGCCCTTAACGATCCAGCGATCGACGGCCGCCGCCGTGCCGACATCCTGGCACGACGCAACCGACATCACTCGGCAAACCACCGCTCGGCACCTCGGTGTCGGTGGCCAGTTGCACAAGCTGGTCTTCGCCGCCCGACGGATAGATCGTCGGAACCTGTTTGAGGACGATGCGCGGGTCGTCGAGTTCAGCCAGCGCCGCGCCAATGCTCTTTATGGCTTCCGGTTTGTCGCTCTCCAACACGATGAAGCACTTTTTGATGCCGAGTGCGTGCATCAATACCTGGCTGCCGCGAACCACTTCGTCCGCGTACTCCCGCATCAGCATGTCATCGCAACTGATATACGATTCGCATTCGACGCCGTTCAGGATTAACTGCTCGAGCGGCAATGATACGGCCTGCATCGGTTTCTGCGCAGTCGGAAACGCAGCGCCGCCAAGTCCGACGATGCCGCCCCGCAGAATCTGCTCCTGCAGCGCCCGCGGTTTCATTGCCGTAAAATCCTCGATGGCATCGACCGGGTCGACTGCACGGTCTTCGCCGTCGCATTCGATGATGATGCAGGGCGCCTTGTCACCGCGCCGGCGCGATACCGGCCATGGTTCGATGGCCACGACCGTGCCGGATGATGATGCGTGCACAGGCGCGCTGACAGTGCCATCCGCTTCGGCGACGACCTGGCCCTTCAGGACCTTCTCGCCAATGCCGACGACCGGGTGTGCCGGTTCACCCGCGTGCTGGGCCAGTGGCAGCACGAGCTGTGCAGGGACCGGCACGTGCGTGATCGGGTGCGCCGTAGACTGCTCCTTTTCCGCCGGGAGCCGGATGCCGCCGTGCAGCTTGCCGAGATCGTATGTCGGAGCGCTCACCGCGCTGCCTCCATGCGGATGCAGTCGACCGGGCAGGGCGGCAGGCACAGCTCGCAGCCGGTGCATTCGGTGGCAATGACGGTATGCATCATCTGGTGACTGCCGACAATGGCGTCGACCGGGCAGGCATCGAGGCAATGTGTACAGCCGATACACAGCGCCTCATCGATGACGGCGAGTGATTCGCGCATAGGCGAATTCGCGGGTTCGGCGAGCGGGACTGCCTCGCGGCCCAGGAGCTCTGCGAGCCGTCGGATCGTATCGTCGCCGCCGGGGGGGCACAAGTTGATCGCAGCGCCGTCATTGACGATTGCTGCCGCATAAGGACGGCATCCCGGATAGCCGCATTGCGCGCATTGTATTTGTGGCAGGCGATCGTTGACCTCGTCGACGAGACGACTGCTGTCGGCCGGCAATTGCCGTGCGGCAATACTCAGTAACAGGCCCGCCGTCAAAGCAATCGTTGTAATGACAAGTATCGCTACCCACATGAAATGCACGCATAAGTCATGGGCGTGCCATTCCCGAAAAGCCCATGAAGGCCAGCGACATCATGCCGGCGGTCATCAGTGCAATTGCCGTGCCGCGAAAGGGCAGCGGAATATCCGCACCATCGAGGCGCTCGCGCATTGCGGCAAACAGCACCAATACGAGCGCAAAGCCCATTGATGCGCCGAAACCGAAGAACACTGCCTGCAGGAAGCCCTTCGATTCCTGCACGTTTAGCAGTGCCACACCCAGCACAGCACAGTTGGTGGCTATGAGCGGTATATAAATACCCAGCACCTGGTCGAGCAACGGACTCATGCGCCGCACCATGATTTCGGTGAACTGCACGCTGGCGGCGATGACAAGAATGAAACTGATCGTGCGCAGGTATTCGAGCTTTAGCGGTACCAGCGCGTACTGGTGCAGCAGGTAACTGATCGCGGCGGATAGTGTGAGTACAAAGGCTGTAGCCAGCGACATTCCCAGCGCGGCCTCGAGGTTTCGCGACACGCCCATGAACGGGCACAGGCCGAGGAATCGCACCAGTACGAAATTGTTGACGAGTACGGTGGCGACAAGAATCAGGATGATATCGGTCATGATTGGCGAGGAATGACTGTTGGAAACGGGGCCAATAAACACGGCCCCATTGTAGAGCTTATGGCTGGCGCGCGTCGCGCTCTGGACCTGCGGCACGTACTCCAGCACCGCACCGGTACCCCCTGCCGGGAGCCCTTTGGAGGAATGGCTCCCTTCGGTCCGCTTTATTTCCACCAAAGGGCTCCCGGCAGGGGGTACCGGTGCTACCCGGAGCCCGCAGGAAAGTGACTTTGGTCCCTGGCCGGCCGCTATTTGGCGCGCATGCCCGGCATTGCGCCGTCAGTCCGGCGACAGCAGGAACACATCCGAACCGCCGGGGCCCGCCGCAAGCACCATGCCTTCCGAGGTACCAAATCGCATCTTTCGCGGCGCAAGATTGGCAACGGCGATGACGTGGCGCCCGATGAGCTGATCCGGCTCATACGCCGCCTTGATGCCGGCGAAGACGGTGCGGGTTTCCGTGCCGAGATCCAGCGTGAGGCGAAGCAGCTTGTCGGCTCCGTCCACCGGTTCGGCATTGCTGATGCGCGCAACCCGCAGGTCGATCTTCATGAAATCATCGATCGACACGAGCGATTTTTCTTCAGACGCCTTCCCGGGGGCATCCGTCGAGGAGCGGGACTGGTCAATCATGGTCTGTACCTGCTTTTCGTCGACACGAGTCAGCAAAGGGGTGTACGCGGACATCCGGTGGTTAAGCAACGGCTCTGAGGCAGTATCCCAGTTCCACGATTCCTCGCGGAACAGCCCGCGCGTGCGCTCCGCCAGGTCCGGTATCACCGGAGTCAGGTAGATCATCAGACAGCGAAAGAGGTTAAGGCCCTGCGTACAAACCGCCTGCACGTCATCGAGTTGCGCCTCGTCTTTCGCCATCGCCCACGGCTTGTGCTGTTCGATGTAGCGATTAGCGCGGTCGGCGAGCAGCATGACCTGCCGCATGGCCTTCGAGTATTCCCGTTGCTCATAATGCCTGGCAATCGTCTCCGACGCCGCCGTGAATTCCGCGAACAGCGCCTCGTCATGGAGCTTTCCGGCCAGCCGGCCTGCAAATTTTTTGTCGATAAATCCCGCGCAACGGCTCGCGATATTTACGAGTTTTCCAATCAGGTCGGAATTGACGCGTACTGCAAAGTCGTCGAGGTTGAGATCAATGTCCTCCATGCTCGACCCGAGCTTCGCTGCGTAATAGTAGCGGAGGTAGTTGGGATTCAGGTTGTTCATGTACGTGCGCGCATTGATGAATGTGCCGCGCGATTTGGACATTTTCTTGCCGTTGATTGTCAGGAAGCCGTGTGCAAAGACGCTGGTAGGTGTGCGCATGCCGGAACCCTGCAGCACGGCAGGCCAGAACAGCGTATGGAAATAGACGATATCCTTGCCAATAAAGTGATAAACCTCGTAATCGCTGTCTTTGCCCCAGTACGCGTCGAAGTCGAGGTCGTCGCGCTGCCGGCACAGATTCAGGAAACTCGCGACGTAGCCCATCGGGGCATCCAGCCAGACATAAAAGCACTTGTCCTCGGTACCGGGAATCCGGAAACCGAAGTAGGGTGCATCACGCGATATATCCCAGTCCTGCAGGCCGGCACTGAACCACTCTTCAAGCTTGCTCGTGATGTTCTGGTGCAGGCGTGCGCTCCTGATCCACGCGCGGAGTTCGTCACTGAACTGGCTCAGCCGGAAAAAGTAATGCTCTGACTCCTTCCAGACCGGCCTCGTTCCGGAAAGGACGGATACCGGGTCGATCAGTTCGTTCGGTGCATAAGTGGCACCACAGGCTTCGCAAGCATCACCGTACTGATCCTCGGTCTTGCAGCGCGGGCACGTACCTTTGACGAAGCGGTCCGGAAGAAACATCTGTTCCTTTTCATCGTATGCCTGTTCAATGAACTGCGAATAGATATGACCGGCATCCTTGAGCGCCAGGTACATCTGGCCGACCAGTTCTTCATTCTCGTTCGAATGTGTCGTGTGAAAATTGTCGAACTGAACGTCAAATGCTTCCAGATCGACCAGCTGCTCTTTTGATATGCGCGCGATCAGCTCCTCCGGCGGAATCCCTTCTTCGCGCGCGCGGATCATGATCGGGGTTCCGTGTGCGTCGCTCGCACAGACATACGTGCAATTGTGGCCGCGTTGCTTCTGGAAGCGCGCCCAGATATCCGACTGGATGTACTCGACAAGATGCCCGAGGTGAATCGCACCATTGGCGTAGGGCAGGGCGCTGGAGACCAGGATGTTGCGTACCTGTTTTTGCTCGGTCGATTCGGGTGGGGACTGCATTAATTCGCCTGCGTGTGGCTCTGGTTCGGGTAAAAGCGGCGATTATGCCATGCCTGCGATCACGATTGGCTTCAGCGCCATGCCGCCGCACCGGTACCCCCTGCCGGGAGCCCTTTGGTGGAATGGTTCCCTTTGGTCCGCTTTATTTCCATCAAAAAGGCGGCGGCAACCGCGTCATCGCGAGGCGCGCAGCGCCGTGGCGATCTCGCTATGACAACGACTCTGCCAATCGGAACCAGATTGCCACGCCCTGCGGGCTCGGCAATGACGGGGTGCTCTACCGCTGGTCCTTGACAGACTGGAACTTCGACTTGTTGTTGGCCTGCTGGTACGCCTCCTTGCCGGAGACGAAGCGCGTTTCCACGAGTTCCATCAACGCGCTGTCCATCGTCTGCATGCCGACGGCACCGCCGCTTTGCATCGCCGTCTCCAGCTGGTCCAGTTTGCCCTGGCGGATCAGGTTGGCTACGGCCGATGTATTGACGAGGATTTCGAGCGCGGCGACCCGTCCGGGTTTGTGCTTGGTGGGCAGCAGCTGTTGCGATATGACGCCACGCAGCGATGTCGAGAGCATGGTGCGAATATGGCTTTGCTTGTCCGCCGGGAACGTGTTGACGATGCGATCGACTGTCGCGGCCGCACCATTGGTGTGCAACGTGCCCATGACCAGAATGCCCATTTCGGCTGCCGTAATGGCCACACTGATCGTCTCGAGGTCGCGCAACTCGCCGACAAGAATGACATCAGGATCCTCGCGCAACGCGGAATGGAGGGCGCTGGCGAATGACTCGCTGTGCACGCCTACTTCACGCTGGCTGACCAGGCAGCCCTGCCGCTGATGGACGAATTCGATAGGGTCCTCAATGGTCAGGATGTGGCCCTTGAGGCGTTTGTTTATTGCATCGACCATGGCTGCAAGCGTCGTTGACTTGCCGGACCCGGTTTTACCTGTCACAAGAATCATGCCGGACGTCTGCTTGCACAGGTTTTCGACAACCTCCGGCATTTTCAGCTCTTCGAGCGTCAGCGCATGCGACGGAATTGCGCGAAAGACCGCGCCGATCCCGTTGAGGTGGCGCATGACATTGACACGAAACCGCGAGACCTCGGGGATTTCGTAAGCAAAATCGACAGCGTCGCGCGCCTCGAACTCGCGTTGTGCAACGCCGCTCATGATTTCAAACAGCGCCTCGCGGACAAATTCGGTGGTCAGCACTTCGTCCTTCAGAACCGACAGCGAACCGTGTATCCGCACACGTGGCGGGTCGCCGGAAATAAAGTGCAGGTCGGAGCTGCTCTTTTCCAGCGCCGCTGTCAGAAAACCGTCAATCCTGTTCAATGGCTCGCGTACCTTGTCAGTCGGGTTGACGTTACGCCGTTTCGCCGTCGAGCACCGGCAGAGATGCCGGTGTCGGTAACGAAGCGCTTGAATTTCCGTTTATCGGTTGCGAAACGGATGGCGTCATCCGGATCGACCGATTTTGCCTCGAATCGCCTCGAGCAGTGCCTGGTCCATCAGCTGCATGCCGACATCCCTGCCGGTCTGCAATTGCGCCGGGAGCTGGTGCGATTGATCGGACATGATTAATTTGGAGATGGCCCGGTTATTGACGAGAATCTCGAGGATTGCCTTGCGGCCGCGCCCATCCGGCGTCTTGACCAGTATCTGTGTCACGACCGCCTTCAGGCTTTGCGACAGGAAGCTCTTGGTCTGTTCGCGAAGTTCGCCCGGCAGCGCGTCGATAATGCGATCGATGGTTTTGACCGCGCCGGTCGTATGCAGTGTTCCAAGTACGAGGTGACCGGTTTCGGCCGCCGTCATCGCCATCGAGATTGTATCGGCATCCCGCAGTTCGCCGACAAGAATCACGTCGGGATCCTCGCGCATGGCAGAGCGTACGCCATCGGCAAAACTGGTCAGGTGCGTACCGAGTTCGCGCTGGATCACCTGGCAGTTCTTGCTCGGGTGGACGAATTCAATCGGATCCTCGAGGCTGATGATATTCAGGTGCCGTGTCTTGTTCAGGTGGTCGATCATTGCCGCGAGTGTCGTCGACTTGCCGGTACCGGTGGAGCCCGTCACCAGCACCATCCCCTGGTGAAAATCGCAAAAATCCCGGACGATCGGCGGCAACTCGAGTTTTTCGAGTGTTGGAACCTCATTGGGGATATGGCGGAAAACCGCTCCGACGCCCGATGCCTTGCGAAACAGGTTGACGCGAAAGCGGCCGCCTTCTTCGCCTACGTAGGAAAAGTCGAGGTCATGGCCGGATTCGAAGTGTTCACGTTGCGACGTGCTGAGAATTTCCATGACGTAGTTTTCGAGTTCGGTATCGGACAGGTCACGAAACTTGATTGGCATCAGGTCGCCGTTCATGCGCAGCATCGGCGGTACACCGACGGCCAGATGCACGTCTGAGCAGCCCTGGGCCAATCCAAGTTTCAGGAACGAATCAATACGTGGCATGGAATGCGCCTACCTTTTTTGCGTCACGAAATCAGCCGGTTAGCCCGCATCCGTCACCGCTGCGGGTTAGGTATCCTAGGCGGAAATCCGGCCGGGTGCCAGTGCGTCGGCGCATGATTGACCGGGCAGGCGGCGCTGTAGTGTGCGCCGGTGCACATTTTTTAAAGCTGGAGGGCGTTGAGCGCGTCGATCAGGTCATTCATGGACTGGTGGCGCTTCGATTTGTCGACCGACATGGCTTTCGTGATGATATCGGCAAATTCTTCGGGAACATTTGGATTGATGTCGCGGCAGAGCTTGGCCTTGCCCTGCACATGCTGGTACATGACTGACATATGGTCGCCCCGGCTGTAGGGCGGTATGCCGGTCACCATCTCGTACATGATGACGCCAATACTGTAGATGTCGGCCGTCTCGTCAACCTTCTTGCCAAGAATCTGCTCAGGTGCCATGTATTTCGGCGAGCCGATTACGTAACCGGTTTTGGTCAGCTGCGTGTCGCCGCTTTTCGCCGCGGCCGCAACGCCGAAATCGACGATCTTCAGCAACGATTCGTCATTGATCAGGATATTCGCGGGCTTCAGGTCGCGATGGATGACACCCGCCTGGTGCGCCACGGCCATACCGGTCGCCATGTCCTGCGAAAATTGCAGCGCGCGCTTGAAGTCCATCGGCTTGTTATCGACGACTTCGCCGCCGAGCGTATGCGACGGGAAGTATTCCATCGAAATTGCGTAACAGCCCTGCAGATGCAGGAAGTCATAGATGCGAATGACGTTGCGATGCGTGATCTTCCGCGAGTAACGGAGTTCATGCACGAAGCGCTTCATCATTTCCTCGTCCGATGAGACGTTCGGATTCAGGAATTTCAGAATCAGGCGTTCGTCAACGACGAGATCCTGCATCAGCAGTACGGTGCCGAAAGCGCCCTTGCCGATTTTCTCGATGTACTTGTAACGGCCGTCGATGACATCGCCGGGCGTCAGCGTAGAGATATCCAGGATATTCTTTTCCGGTGCCTGGATGATGCTCTCGATATCCTCGTTCTCGATGAGCAGGGTCTTCGTCTGGTCGGCAATCTTCTCGGCCCGGATATTCTCCTCCATCACCGTACGCGAGAACTTCGCATCGATTTCCTTGATCGCCTTGTCCGCGGTGTTGATGATCATCGAATCCGTGGATTGTTTTATTTTTTCCAGCGCACCGCGGACGGTCTCTGCGCGCTTCTGGTCAGTAAGGTGCGCTATCGCCTTGATCGCCTCGACCTGCACGTCGCGTTCGGTCCGCTGCAGCAACGGGACGATCTTGTCGATGATGTTGTGGTCTCCGAGCTTGCCAAGCGCACGTACCAGTACCGTGTCCGTCTTGGCGTTTTTTCCAAGCATTGAAACCAGCTTCGGGATGGCTTCCTTATTGCCGATCTGTGACAATGCATCAACGGCACGCTCGCGCACCCACCAGTCCGTGTCATCGGTTGCCTTGATCAGTTCCGCAAACCGCACGCTCATCCTTGGTGGCGTTCAGTATTTCGATCGCGGCGCGGCGGATATCCTCGTTCTTGTCATTGATCAGCTGCAGCACTGAATCAACGACTTTCGGGCCGCCGATTTCGGCCAGTGCGTCGCCGGCGCGGGCCCTTACCCACCAGTCGTCGTCCTGCAACGCTTCGAGCAGATCCTTGACGGAGTCGGTAGTGCCGATTTCATTCAGGACCTCGACGGCTGCTCGACGAGTGTATTCGGACTCGTCCTTCAGCGCGGGCACGAGGTACTTGACAGTATCCGGATGGTTGATATTGATCAGGACATCAACCGCCTTGTTTTGCACATCGAGATCCGGGTCCAGCAGCAATTTGGCGACTTTCCGTATGTCCACGCTGCCCTTGCGCCGGGCAAGCGCAGTAAGCGCCGCGGCGCGTACCATCTTGTGGCCGTCGCCAAGCTGCATTTCCAGTGCGTGGTTGATTTCGGTCGTGTTGAAGCGGGCCAGCAGGTTGATCAGGTGAATCTTGATCACCGGGTCCTTGCCGCCCATGCGCGCAATCAGGTCCGGGACCATGTCCTCGGTAACGATTTCCTCGATGATGCCAAACAGCGCCGCCTTTTCCTTCGGCTCGAGCTCGTAGGCGCGCCGCAGCAGGTCGTGCACGCTGAGATTGTGCTTGTGAACCTTCAGTATCTCGATCAGTGCCGGCTTCGATACTTCGGCGTCATCAAAGAATTCCAGCAGCGAATTCGGGTTGTAACTGTTGCTGCTCGACAGCGCCCAGGCCGTGCCGGATACAACACGGTCGCCGCCGTCGGCGAGGCCGTCCCGGTAATGCCTCAACGTCTTGTCGCTGACCTGGCTCGCGAGTATGTCGACAAACACCATCATGCGGGTCTTGTCGCTCATCGCCAGCGCATCGATCGTGCGCGGAATGACCTTCGGGCCAAGATTTTTCAGTTTTTCGATCGCGCGCTGTGCCGACGGCGAATTGATGTCCTGTTCGCTCGCGAGCTGGCCCAACAGCTGGTCAGCGCGAAATCCGCCCAGCAGGTTCATGGGACGGCGTGCTCCGGGCGCCGGATGCAGGAAGAAAGGCGTGCCCCGGCAAAAATTGCCGGACAGGGCGATACGGTGCCGCGCAGCGCCGGCATCCTCTTGCGCCATTCCTGTTGTGCGTTAAGGACTATGAATCTCAATGTTTATTCTCTGGCCGGACCGTCAGCCCCCTTGCCCATTGCGGTTGCCGGGGACGATACGCCGGCCGTCACCCCTCGCCGCGGCATTATGCCACATCACCCGGCCGCTACACGTTGCACAGCGGCTACCGTGGCAGGCGCGGCCTCACATTCCCGGGGGGCAGGAATTGTCCGGCTGCTCCGCTACAATACGCCGCCCGGCGGGCAGAGTGCGCCCACCGGGAAAAATTTAACCTAATGCATTTTGGTGAAGTGTGACAGTGTCAGCAAATTCCGAACTCAAAACCGCGCTGGAGCAGGCGCCATTGCCCGAAATCGGCCATCCTCTCGCGGCCATTGGCCGCGTCGTCAAGGCGGAAAGCAGTGGCGACGTCGTTGACATTGGCGTCGAGCTGGGCATACCTGCCGCTGGTCTCATGCAGGCCCTTGAGGCGCACTTTGAGGAAATCGGGAGAAAAATAACCGGTAGCGACACGATCCGTATCTCGATCAGCAGCCGGATCCGCGCGCACGGCGTGCAACCGAACCTGAAGCCGCTGGCTAACGTCAGCAACATCATCGCCATCGCGTCAGGCAAGGGCGGCGTCGGCAAGTCGACGACCGCGGTCAACCTCGCGCTGGCGCTGGCCGCCGATGGCGCGTCGGTCGGCATCCTGGATGCGGACATCTACGGCCCCAGCCAGCCCCTGATGCTCGGGCTGGCCGGTGAGCAGCCGCTGAGCGACGGCAAGATGATGGAGCCGCTGAAGGCGCACGGCGTCGAAGTCATGTCGGTCGGCTTCCTGGTCGATGCCGAGCAGCCGATGGTCTGGCGCGGCCCGATGGTGACCCAGGCGCTGAACCAGCTGCTGCAGCAGACCGCCTGGTCAGAGCTCGACTACCTGATCGTCGACATGCCGCCCGGCACCGGCGACATCCAGCTGACGCTGTCGCAGCGTGTGCCGGTCTCCGGCGCGGTCATCGTCACGACGCCGCAGGACATCGCCCTGCTCGATGCGCGCAAGGGCCTGCAGATGTTCCGCAAGGTATCGGTACCGGTACTCGGGATCGTTGAAAACATGAGCACGCATATCTGCAGCCAGTGCGGCCACGAAGCACCGCTGTTCGGCAGTGGCGGCGGCGAGCAGATGTCGAAGGATTACGACGTGGAACTGCTCGGCCAGCTGCCGCTCGAAATCGCTATCCGGCTGCAAGCCGACAGTGGCACGCCAACAGTCGTTGCGGACCCGGACAGTGCCGCCGCACAGGCCTATCGCCGCACGGCCCGGCGCATGGCGGCGCGTCTTGCGATGCGGGGACGTGACTACAGCCGTAAATTCCCGAACATCGTCGTTGAGGACAGCTGATGAGCATCAAGTCGGATCGCTGGATCCGCCGCATGGCAGAAGAGCACGGCATGATCGAACCGTTCGCACCGCAGCAGGTGCGCCGACAATGACAGCGGCCAGATCGTTTCCTACGGCACGTCGAGCTACGGCTATGATGTCCGGTGTTCCAGCGAGTTCAAGGTGTTCACGAACATTGAATCGGCGATTGTAGATCCGAAGAAATTCGACGAATCGAGTTTCGTCGACAAGACCGGTGATGTCTGCATTATCCCGCCGAACTCCTTCGCGCTGGCGCGCACGGTCGAATACTTCCGCATTCCCCGCAAGGTCCTGACAATCTGCGTCGGCAAATCGACCTACGCACGTTGCGGAATCATCGTCAACGTGACGCCGCTCGAACCGGAATGGGAAGGGCACGTGACGCTCGAGTTCTCGAATACGACACCGCTTCCGGCGAAAATCTATGCCAACGAAGGTGTCGCGCAAATGCTGTTTCTGGAGTCCGACGAGGAATGCGAACTGTCCTACCGCGATCGCGGCGGCAAATACCAGGGACAAACGGGCGTTACGCTGCCGCGCGCCTGAGAGCCTGTCACTCGTATTGCAGCGGTTCGGCCAGCGGGGCGCCATCGAGCCAGCACGCTCCATCCCGGCATTCGAGACGCCGCGCAGCGTACAGCGACGCGGCATAGGGATAGATCCTGTGCTCGACTCCAAGCACGCGTGATGCAAGCAGGGCCGGGTCGTCGTCAGGCAACACCGGCACGCGCCCCTGGACGATGCGTGGGCCGCCGTCCAGTTCATCGGTGACAAAATGCACGGTGCTGCCGTGCTCCCGGTCCCCGGCGGCAAGGGCCCGCGCGTGCGTATCGAGGCCCGGGTATTTCGGCAACAGTGAAGGATGTATGTTCAGTACCCGCCCGGCATGCTGCGTTACGAAGTCGCGGCCCAGGATACGCATGAATCCCGCAAGCAGGATGAGTTCGGCGCCGGAGGCGCGGATGGCGTCGGCGAGCGCCGTGTCAAATGCTTCCCGTGCCGAAAAGTCGCGTGAAGGAACACAGCTCGTCGCAATGCCTGCGCGCGATGCACGGGTCAGGCCGAAGGCGTCATGACGGTTGCTGATAACCAGCGACAGCTCCAGGTCGAGGATGCCGGCGGCTACCGCGTCGATAAAAGCCTGCAGGTTGGTGCCCCCGCCAGAGATCAGGACGGCGGCCGGTACGGGGCGCGCCTGCATCAAACGTACTGGACGCCGCCGTCGCCCTGCACGACTGTGCCGAGATGCCACGCCGTCAAGCCGTCCGCGGACAGCGTTTCGATGGCACGCCCGGCATCGGCCGGCGCAACGATGGCGATCATGCCAACTCCACAGTTGAACGTGCGGCGCATCTCGTCGCGGGCGATGCGTCCGGTCATCTGGAGCCAGTCGAATACGGGGCCCGGCTGCCATGAATTCGTGTCGATTTCCGCACACACGCCCGCGGGCAGGATGCGCGGGATATTCTCGGTAATGCCGCCGCCCGTAATGTGCGCGAGGCCTTTTACCGGCAGAGTCGAGATCAGGCGCAGCACCGGTTTAACGTAAATAAGGGTCGGGGTCATCAATAATTGATCGGCAGGTACGCCATCGATAATGCGGTTGTCCGCAATGTCGAGCACCTTTCGGATCAGCGAGTAACCGTTCGAATGGGGGCCGCTGGAGGCGATACCGATGATCGCGTCGCCTGCCCGAATCGTACTGCCGTCAATGATCTCGTCCTTTTCAACCGCGCCCACGCAAAATCCGGCGAGATCGTAGTCACCGTCGGCATACATGTCCGGCATCTCAGCCGTTTCGCCGCCGATTAATGCAGCGCCGGCCTGTGCGCAGCCCTCCGCGATGCCGCCTATCACCGTCGCGGCGATATCGACGTCCAGCCGGCCGCAGGCGAAGTAGTCGAGGAAAAACAGCGGCTCGGCACCCTGCACCAGCACATCATTGACGCACATCGCAACGAGATCGATGCCGATCGTGTCATGCAGCCCGGTCTGTCGGGCCAGTCGCAGCTTGGTGCCAACGCCATCCGTTCCGGACACCAGCACGGGTTCACGGTAGCGCCCCGGGTCGAGCGCGAACAGGCCGCCGAATCCGCCGAGGCCGGCCATGACTTCACGCCGCTTCGTGCGGGCGACCAGCGGTTTGATCCGGTCGACGAGGGAGTTGCCGGCATCGATGTCGACGCCCGCATCGCGATAGGTTAGCGGTTTGTGAATCATCAGTCCGGGTAAGTGTCCGTCGGTGGCAGGATTGCCCTGCTGATTCCGCAAGGTACCCCGTGCCGCCGATCAGTGGCAAACTGCGCGAGAACGATATAATAGAGCCTGATCATTGAAACCACCATCGCCGGACAAAAGCGGCTGGCAGAGCGCGTGCCGGCCAGGAAGCGCCGCCTCGCGGCTTTCAGGGGCCCGGTACCAGGAACGCCTTTCATGAGGATAGATTCAACCTGTTGCGGCATTCCCGCGCGCCGTCTGCCGCGCACGAGACTGCTGCTGGCCGTCGCGCTGCTGGTGGCGATGCTGCCGTTGCCGCCGCTCGCAGGCAGCGTGGAAATGGAGTCGCTGTACACCGCCGAGGTGCAGCTGAGTGATCCGAACGACCCGCGCGCGCGCGACGAGGCGTACGGGCGGGCGCTGCAGCAGATACTGGTGCGCATCACGGGCTCCGAACAGGCCGCATTATCGCGTGAACTGAACGAACTGTTTCCGAATCCGGCGCGCTACGTGCTGCAGTTCCGGCCCGGCGACAACAATACGTTGCGCGTGTCGATGGACGGTGCCGCAATCGAAGCGCTCGTCAGCCAGACGGGATTTCCGGTGTGGGATCGGGACCGGCCACTGACTGTCGTCTGGCTTGCCGTGGACTGGGGCCAGGGCGAGCGCGAGCTGCTCGGCGCCGGCGAAGCGCCGTCCACGGGTCTGCCCGCGGGCGAACCCGGGCGAGACCAACAGATTCAAACGCTCGTGCGCCGGACCGCAGAGCAACGCGGCGTGCCGGTCCTGTTGCCCGAACTCAGCGAAGATGATCGCGCCGGTATTAATTTCAGCGATGTCTGGGGCGGGTTTCATGACCAGTTACTCGAGGTTTCAGAGCGTTTTGGCGCACGCGCGGTGCTGGTCGGCCGGTTGCGTCCGGACGTGGCTGAACGCAACCGGTGGACATTCTATTCCGGCGGCCAGCAGCGGCAATGGAGTGGCGAACCCGACGAGGTCATTCATTTGCTGGCGGACACGCTGGCCGGGCAGCTCTCTGTCGCCGGCAATGCGCCGGTGGAAACGGTTGCGCTCGCAGTGTCCGGGATTGCCTCGATTGCCGCCTACGGCGAAGTTCAGCGCGTGATGGATAACATCAGTGCCATCGAGCGCTATCGTGTGGAATCGGTCGCGGGTGATCGCATCAGTTACCAGGTCGCAATTAACGGTGGCGCCGAGCGGCTTGCGGCCGCGCTCGACTTCAGCGGCCAGCTGCTGCGTGTAGAGAACGACTTTGCCGGACCCCCGGACCTCGAGGGGGAGCCGTCACTAAAGTACCTGTATAACGACAAGGGCGCCGGGGCGCCGGTGCAGTAACATGTCATTGCGCTGGCTGCCAAATGCGTTGTCGTTATTGCGCATAGCACTGGTAGGCCCGATCCTGTGGCTGATCATCGCCGGGCATTACCCGGCGGCACTGCTGCTGTTCCTTTTCGCGGGCGTCACTGACGTCTTCGATGGCTACCTGGCGAAGCAGTTTGACTGGCGCACGTGGTTGGGGGCGCTCCTTGACCCCATTGCTGACAAGCTGCTGATTGCGGGCCTGTTCGTGACGCTGGTCTATACCGGCGACATCCCGTTCTGGCTGGCGGCGGCCGTCATCATCCGCGATGCGGTCATTGTCGCCGGTGCCACGCTTTATCATTTTCTGATCGGCCCGGTCGAGGGCGCACCCACGCGCTTAAGCAAGCTGAATACGGCGCTGGAACTGTTATTCGTACTCCTGATATTGAGCCAGGCGTCGTTCGACTGGCCGCCGCTCGCCACTATCACCATTGTCGGCGCGGGCGTTCTCGTTACCGTTGTCTTGAGTGGCATGGACTACGTCTGGTCCTGGTCGCGCCGCGCCCGTGACGCTGCAAAGGGATCCGCATGAACGCAGACAATCGCATGAACTGGCTGATCGCGCTGGTGCTCACTGGCTGGTTGCTGTACCTGTTGGCGCCGGTCCTGACGCCGTTCGTCGCGTCGGCATTGCTGGCCTATATCGGCGACCCGTTTGCAGACCGGCTGCAGCGTTGGCGGCTGCCGCGCACCATCGCCGTCGTCTGCGTTTTCGTGCTGACGCTTTTGTCCGTGGGTCTGCTGGTGCTGCTGGTGCTGCCCCTGCTGCAGACGCCAGTGCTCGGCACTGCTGATGCGTTGCCGGGGATACTGGCGAAGGCGGAACAGGTCTGGCTGCCGCGCATCACGGAGTTGCTCGGGGTGGAGTCGGGCAACGTCGGTCTTGCCGCCTTTCTCGATCGTTATAGCGAAATGGCGAGCAGCTGGGGCGGCAAGGTCCTGATGTCACTGTCAAAATCCGGCGGCGCCGTGGTTGCCGCGGTCATCAGCCTGTTCCTGATTCCTATACTGACCTTCTACCTGCTGCGCGACTGGGACCTGATGATCAAGCGATTCGGCGCGCTGGTTCCGTCCGCGCAACGGCCGACGGTATTCCGCCTTGCGCGCGAAACGGACGAGGCGCTCGGCGCCTTCCTGCGCGGTCAGTTGCTGGTCATGTTTGCGCTGTCCGTCATCTATGCGTCGGGCCTGAGTCTCGTCGGGCTCGAATTCGCCATCGCTATTGGCGTGGTTGCCGGCCTTGTCAGCTTCGTGCCTTACCTCGGTTTCGTGTTCGGCATTGTGCTCGCCGGTTTGACCGTCGTGCTGGAGCCCGACCCGCTGCTGCGCATGGCGGGTGTCGTCGCGGTGTTCTCGGTGGCGCAGATGATCGAGGGATCCATCCTGACGCCGAAACTGGTCGGTGATCGTATCGGCCTGCACCCGGTGATCGTCATTTTTGCAATTGCTGCCGGCGGCCAGCTGTTCGGATTCTTCGGCATATTGCTGGCGCTGCCGGCGGCCGCGGTGCTGTCGGTGCTGGTCCGGTTTATGTATGGCCGCTACCTGGCGGATCATCCTGATGCCCGCATGATCGCGGAAGAGGGAGAGCCGCAACCTTGAGCCAGCTGGCACTGCCCCTCCGGCTTGCCGACCATGCGGTATTCGGGAGTTTCTGGCCGGCCGGCAATGAAGCGGTGGTCGCCATGCTCGAATCGCTCGCAAGCGGCGGCGATGGCCCCGGCTGCTGGCTTTGGGGTGCGCCAGCAACCGGCAAGACCCACCTGCTGCAGGCTGTTTGCGAGCGGCGCGGGTGACCGGGCAATGTACCTGCCGCTCGGACAGCTCGCCAGTGCCGGACCGGGCATCCTTGATGGCGTGGCCGCCCGGTCCTTCGTCTGTATCGATGACATAGATCACTCAGCCGGCCGCTCCGACTGGGAACTTGCGCTGTTTGATCTGTGCAACCAGCTGGCGGATGCCGGCGGGACACTGCTCGCGGCCGCGCGTATGGCGCCGCGCGAATGCGCCATCGCATTGCCCGACCTGCAAAGCCGGCTGACGCGTTTGCCCGTATTTCGGGTACAGGCTTTGCCGGAACCGGAACGGGTGAGGGCCCTGCAGTTACGGGCGCGACATCGCGGGCTGGACCTGCCGGACGAGACGGCGCGCTACCTGCTGGGCCGGAGCCGCCGCGACATGGCGAGTCTTTACCGCCTGCTCGATGAACTCGATGCCGCGGCGCTGAAGGCTCAACGGCGCTTGACGATACCGTTCGTACGGGAAGTCATGTCGGTCTGAGCAAGTTTATCCGTGGAGTTTCAGTGCGATTGTCGCGACGCGGGCGCCAAGCGCCTGTGCCAGTTGACGTTCGTCGTCGCTCAATTCGTCGTTCCGGCGGTTCCATGTCACGTGTGACGCGCCGTACGGTGTTCCGCCCGTCGTAGTCGACGAGAGCAGGGCTTCCGTGTACGGCACGCCCACCAGGAGCATGCCGTGATGCAGCAGCGGCAGCGCCATGCCGAGCAGCGTGGATTCCTGGCCCCCGTGTAACGTCGATGTCGACGTAAACAGCCCCGCTGGTTTGCCCGCCAGCGTGCCGGCGAGCCACTGGCTGGACGTCCCGTCGAAAAAGTACTTGAGCGGCGCCGCCATGGTGCCGAAGCGGGTCGGGCTGCCGAGCAGCAGGCCGCCGCAGTCGGCAAGGTCGTCCGCTGTCGCGTAGGGCGGTCCGGCATCCGGCACCGGTGCCTCGCTGGCCTCCACGACGGTCGATACCGGCGGCACGGTGCGCAGGCGCGCTGCCGCGCCGTCCACCCCGTCGATGCCATTGCAAACTTCGCGGGCGAGAGCTTCGGTGGCGCCCTTGCGCGAGTAATAGAGCACCAGGATGTCTTTCATGGCGCCACCAGCTGCAGCACGTTTTCGGGCGGACGCCCCATGATGGCACGGCCGCTGTCTGTGTCGACAACGATCGGCCGTTCCATTACGCGCGGGTGATTCGCGAGCCAGGCGGCAAGCGCGTCGTCGTCGCTGCTGTCAAGCTTGCGGCTTGCCGCCCGGTAGTCGTCCTCGCCGGTACGCAACAGGTCCCGGACAGGGCAGTTGAGCGCCGCTGCGAGCTCGAGAATCGTCGCTGCCGACGGCGGGGTCTCGAGGTAGGCGACGATACGCGGCGTGATGCCACGTTTTTCAATAAGTTCGAGCGTTTTCCGCGATTTGGAGCATTTGGGGTTGTGGTAGATGGTCAAATTCATGCGTTTTGCCGTACCTCTTCAACGTCGTCAGGCCGGAAAGGACCCGCTGCCGCCAGAGAATAGGCAAGCGGCCTCGGAAATGACGAGGTCCGCGATGCCCCCGGCGGTCTGCGGCCGAAGCATGCCGGCCCCGACGCCAGCTTCGACGGCCGTCGGCAGCCTTGCTAGCGTTCCCCGGTGCACTCAATAATCCCAGTGATTTCCTTCGACAGCGCACGCCGGGGCGTGGTGGCGCGGTGGGCTGCTGGCACTGGTCCTGATTTTCACCGGTTGCGAGACGGCACCGCCAGTGCAGAGGATGAGCGACGCGCGCCAGGCGATCGCCGTTGCGCGCCAGGCCGGTGCCGAGAGTCATGCGGCGGATGCGCTGCGCGAAGCAGAGGCCTATCTCGATAGTGCACAGCGTAAACTTGGTGAGCGAGCGTATGCACAGGCGCGACGTGATGCGCTGCAGGCGAAGAACCGGGCACTGCACGCTTTGGCCGTTGCCGACCAGAGTCAGCGCTACGACGACAGCTGATCCAGCCCGCCTCTATTGCCGATTCGCGGGCTAGTGCAACACGACGGTGATGCCTATGGTTGACGTGCAGAATCCCGCGGATCCTCATAGCAATAGTCAATCGACGGCCTGCCGCCTGTTTCGCGTTCGCGGTCGGGTGCAGGGCGTTTTCTTTCGTGCCAGCACGCAAACGAAGGCACGCGATCTTGGTCTCGGCGGTCACGCCAGGAATTGCACGGATGGCAGTGTCGAAGTACTGGCGAGCGGTGCAATCGGTCCGCTCGACGAGTTGCAGCACTGGCTGCATGAAGGGCCCGCGATGGCCAGCGTCGATTCCGTCGACGTCGAGCCGCAACCGTACCGGCAGATCGACGACTTCACTATCGCCTGACCAGCCCTAAGTCCGACAGGCTGCTAGCCGCGAAACCATTTCAGGCGCAACCGGTCGAGCACCAGGTTCGGGTATTTGCGCTTGCCGAGGCTGCCGTTGTAACGGCCGAGCGCCCGGATCCAGTCGCCGTTCTCCATGTCCAGGTAGTACTTCAGTATTGTGCAGCCGAACCGTAGATTGGTGCCGATGTGCATCAGGTTGTCGTCGGGACGGCCTATCTCGTTTAGCCAGAACGGCATGATCTGCATCAGGCCCTGCGCACCGGCCACGGAGATAGCGTAGCGGTCAAAATTGCTTTCCACGTCAATGACAGCCAGCACCAGTTCCGGTGGCAGCTCGGCGCGCTTGGCCTCGTAGTGCGCGCGCTTCAGGATCGTGATGCGTTCCTCGTAATCCTCGACCTGCGACGCGAGGCGCTGTGACATGTCTGTCAGCCAGACCTGGGCATCGAAGCGGTTCGTAAGCTCGCGCAATTGGGTTGCTGCCTGCCGCAGCAATTCGCGCAGCAACGGATCGGGCCGGTCGTCGGCGGCAAAAAGCGGCGCGGCTGCCAACAGCAACAGGCCCGCAATAACCGCCAACGCGGTTGCGCGGTTATGCGTCGTCACTGTCGATCCTGTCTGTTGTTCATTGCCGAATCCTGCCCGCGGAAGCAAGCACGCCGGGTCCGCCAGACTAGTCAGCCCTGCCGCAGAATGTCGAATACTGTTCACGTTTCAATACCTTCGCATCCGTATCGCGGCGATGCCGGTACTCGAGCTCGCCGGCCTGCAAGCCGCGATCGCTGACAACAAGGCGGTGCGGCACGCCGATCAGCTCGGCATCGGCAAACTTGACGCCGGGCCGCGCATCGCGGTCATCAAACAGTACTTCGAGTCCCATTTGCTGCAATTCGAGGTACAGCTTTAGCAGCGTCGCGCACGGAACGTTTAGCCACGACGGTTGATCGGGATTAGCACGACGTCGAAAGGCGTCAGCGGCGCCGGCCAGATAATGCCCCGGTCGTCATGATTCTGCTCGATCGCCGCGCCTACGATGCGCGTGATACCGATGCCGTAGCAACCCATCGCCATCGGTACATCATTGCCCGCCTGGTCCTGGACTGTTGCTCCCAGTGCTTCGCTGTACTTGGTGCCGAGCTGGAAGATATGGCCCACCTCGATGCCGCGCGCGAGCCTGAGCGTCCCGCGGCCGGTCGGTGACGGGTCACCGGCCACGGCATTGCGCAAATCGACAGTCTCTGGTTGCGGCAGGTCGCGGCCGAGTTCGACCCAGTCAAGTGCATGTCGGTTTCATTCGCGCCGCAGACAAAATCACTCATCGAGGCAGTGGCGTGATCAAACCAGACCGGAATGTCGAGGCCGAGCGGGCCGGCAAAGCCGGGCGGGCTACCGGTTGCCTTGCGAACAGTATCGACATCCGCCATTTCAACCGGCGATGCAACGCCCGGCAGCCTGGCTGCCTTGATGGTGTTCAGTTCGTGGTCGCCGCGCAGCACCAGTGCGACCGGTGTGCCATTGCTGCCGGCAACGATCAGGGTCTTTATTGTCTGTTCCGGAGTGACGCCGAGCTGCGAGCAAAGCGCGTCGATAGTTCGCGTGCCCGGTGTCGATACTTTCCCGAGCTCTGCAGCAGGCGCCGGCGCCTTGCCTTCGGCCGGTACGGTTTCCGCCGTCTCAATATTCGATGCGTAATCGTCTTCGTCACTCCAGGCGATTGCATCTTCTCCGGAGTCGGCAAGCACATGGAACTCCTGGGAGCGGCTGCCGCCTATCTCGCCACTGTCGGCGTCGACGACACGGAACTCGAGGCCGAGACGCTCGAAAATCGCCGTGTAGGCGGTGTGCATGCGCTGATAACTCTCTACCAGTGCGTCGTGGTCAATGTCGAACGAATAGGCATCTTTCATGATGAATTCGCGCGCGCGCATCAACCCGAAGCGGGGCCGGGTCTCGTCGCGGAACTTGGTCTGGATCTGGTAGAAGTTGGCCGGGCAGCTGCCGGTAGCTTGTCGGTACTCGCGCCGCGCCAGGTCGGTGATCACTTCCTCGTGTGTCGGGCCGAAACAGTAGTCGCGGTCGTGACGGTCCCGCATGCGCAGCAGCAGCGAGCCGTACTGGTCCCAGCGGCCGGACTCCTGCCATAGCTCGGCCGGCTGCACAGCGGGCATCAGCAGCTCGAGTGCACCCGCCCGGTTCATCTCCTCGCGAACGATCGCCTCGACCTTGCGCACGACGCGCAGCCCCAGCGGCATCCAGTGCTAAACAGTTCCGGCAGGCGAGGCGCCGGATCAGCCCGGCCCGAAGCATTAACTCGGTGACTGACGATCTCGGCTTCCGCCGGAACTTCCTTGAGTGTTGTTAGCCCGAACTGGTGTAAAGCGCATAGGAACAAATGGACCTGATATTGTGATTAACGACCCGGAAGCGGCGGTATTCTACACGAGACACCTGCGGATCCTCCGATCGGCACATTGCCGCGCATCGACGGCGCGCCCGGAAGCCTTGTGCAGCGTCCCCATATCTTGCAAACTCGCCGACCATTGTTGGCGGCGAACCCGGGTAGCAGTCCCGCAAGCTGTGCCGAGAATCAGGATACTGTTGAGTTGAAGGGACGCCGCAATCCGTTCGTGGCCCGCGAGGGCATACCGTTCCTGCTATTGAGCGTTGCAATTGCCGCCATAGGCTGGCGCTTTGCCGGCCCGGGCTACGCCGTGCCGGGGGCGCTGCTGTTTGGCTGGCTGACGCTCATTTTTCGCGATCCACACCGAACCATACCCGCCGTACCCTTGGGCGTCGTAAGCCCGGTCGACGGCGTCATTACCGATATTGGCGTATCGGACCGCGGCATCGTCAATGGCGAGGTGCACCGGATAGTGATCCGGGTCAACAGTTTCGGTACCTATACGGCGCGTAGCCCTGTCGAGGGCAAGATCATGGACCTGAATTGCGAACGGCCGGAAGGGGCGTCGACCGAGGACGCGAATGGTCTCTGGATAGAAACGGACGAGGGCGATGACGTCGTCCTGCAGTTCCGCGGCCACCGCTTCGGCGTGGCGCCACGCGCCGTCCTCGGTTTCGGCGAGCGCGTTGGACAGGGCCAGCGCTGCGCCTACCTGCGCCTGACGCGCTACGCGGAGTTGCAATTGCCTTTGCACAGCCGTGTGATGGTTGCGGCGGGCCAGCGTGTCGCCGCCGGAACCGATGTGCTGGCGCGCCTGCCGCACCCCTGACACCAGCTGCTCCAAAAGCGTTGCTCGAATCCCCGGCGGTAGCGGCATCCGCCGGCCTGTCGTGGCACTATTGCGCAATGACCAACCCACACGGTGAAACCCGGCGCCGAGCCTATCTCGATGCCCTTGGCATCGACGTCTGGCGCCTGCGCGGCGCGGATTCAGCCGCTACCGGCCACGAATCCATTGCCGATGCGTTGTTCGATAATGGCCCCGATACGGCAGAACTTGACTGGGCCGCGCTGCGCGAGCGGGTCGCGGTGTGTACGCGTTGTGAACTGCATAAAAGCCGCACGCAAACGGTATTCGGCGTCGGTAACGAGGGTGCCGACTGGCTGATCATCGGCGAGGCACCGGGCAGCGAGGAGGACCGCCGCGGCGAGCCGTTCGTCGGCCGTGCCGGCAAATTGCTGGATGAGATGTTGCGCGCGGTCAATCTCGGCCGCGACGGCGTCTACATCGCCAACATCCTGAAGTGCCGGCCGCCCGGTAATCGCGATCCGAGCGCCGACGAGGCCGCCAGTTGCCGCGCCTACCTCGACCGGCAAATCGCGCTGATCCGGCCGAAGCTGATACTTGCCGTCGGTCGCATCGCCGCACGGCGAACTGCTCGGAAACGGACGCACCAGCTCGGCCGCCTGCGCGGCAAGCCGCACCGCTCCTCGAACGGCACGACCTGCCGGTCGTTGTGACCTATCACCCGGCCTACCTGCTGCGAACCCCTTTGCAGAAGCGCAAGGCATGGGCCGACCTGTGCCTCGCGCGCGACCTCATTGCCGGAAGCAGCCAGTGATATCTCGCCTCGAAGAAGTGCCGGTTGCCGTCCGCTCGATGACGTACGACGATCTCGTCACGGTGTCCGATATCGAGCGCCGCAGCTATGAGTTTCCGTGGAGTCATGGCGTCTTCCGTGACTGCATGCTCGCCGGGTACGGCTGCGTCGTGCTCGATCGCGGTAGCCGTGTCGTCGGCTACAGCGTTCTACTCCATTGCCGCCAGGCGATGCACATGTTCTCAACCTGTGCGTTGATCCGATGTACCGCTCCCTGGGCTACGGCGACCGGCTGCTCGACGAGGTCCTGAGCCGTGCGCGCATCGCCGAAGTGCGTGAAGTCTTCCTCGAAGTGCGTCCGTCCAATGTCAATGCACTGGCGTTGTACCGCAAGAAGGGCTTTCATCGGATTGCCAAGCGGCCGGCGTATTACCAGGCGACGGGGGGGCGTGAGGATGCCGATGTTTTGTCATTGCGGTTTGATGATGAGGACGACGGGGTGTTGGACGAGTGAAGTCGCCATCCCCTGTCATTGCGAGCCCGCAGGGCGTGGCAATCTCGCACAGCTTGGCAGTGTCGTAATCCGTGCGAGGTCGCCACGGCGCTTCGCGCCTCGCGATGACCGGTACTGGCTGATGCTCCTGCCGTGAGATACACTGCGCGGCCTTTTGGGGCCGCGATGGGCGGGGCCCTGGTACTGGGAAGTTATGTCGCGCATTGCTGTACAGGCAGGGAAACGCCGGACGTTTGCCATTATTTCGCATCCGGACGCCGGCAAGACGACGCTGACTGAGAAGCTGTTGCTTTATGGTGGCGCGATCCAGCTTGCCGGTACCGTCAAGGGCCGCAAGGCGAGCCGGCATGCGACGTCGGACTGGATGGCGCTCGAGCAGCAGCGCGGTATATCGATCACATCGTCGGTCATGCAGTTTCCGTACCGCGACCGTGTCGTCAATCTTCTGGATACGCCCGGTCACGAGGACTTTTCCGAGGACACGTACCGTACGCTGACGGCCGTCGATTCGGCATTGATGGTCATCGACTGCGCCAAGGGTGTCGAGCAGCGCACCGTGAAACTGATGGAAGTGTGCCGGTGGCGCGATACGCCGATAATGACTTTTATCAACAAGCTCGATCGTGAGGGGCGCGAACCTATCGAGCTGCTGGACGAAATCGAGTCCGTGCTCGGTATTGAATGTGCACCGGTCACGTGGCCCATCGGCATGGGCAGGCGGCTGAAGGGCGTCTATCACCTGTTGCAGGATCGCATCTACCTGTACACAGCGGACGGACGGGAGAAGGCCTCAAAAATTGAGTCGATTGACGGGCTCGATTCGGCCAAGACCGACGAACTGCTCGGTTATGACGCGCAAGCACTGCGCGATGAAATCGAACTGGTCAAGGGCGCCAGTGCGGCTTTGTCCATTGATGACTACCTGGCCGCGAAAGATACGCCGGTGTTTTTCGGCCTCGCCTGATCTCAAACTTCGGTGTCCGCGAGTTGCCGCGTCAGTTTGTCTACACGCGCCGCCGCCGCGGAACCAGAGAACAGAGCAGCGCATCGTCGAGGCAGGCGAGGGTACAACTCACGGGGTTCGTTTTTAAAATACAGGCGAACATGGATCCCGGGCACCGCGACCGGATCGCGTTCATGCGTATCTGTTCGGGTGAATTCAGCAAGGGCATGCGGCTGCTGCACGTGCGAAGTGGCAAGGAAATGCGCATCGCGGATGCGATTACCTTCATGGCCGCGGACAGGCAGCATGCCGAAACGGCGTACGCCGGTGACATCATCGGCCTGCACAATCACGGCACGATCAATATCGGCGACAGTTTCTCCGAGGGCGAGGGTCATCAGCTTTGCCGGTATCCCGAATTTTGCGCCGGAGATATTCAAACGTGCAGTACTGAAGGATCCGCTGCGGCTCAAGGCGTTGCAAAAGGGCCTTTCACAGCTATGCGAAGAGGGTGCCACCCAGCTGTACAAGCCGATGTGAGACTTACTGATCCTTGGTGCCGTAGGTCCCCTGCAATTCGATGTTGTCGCGCATCGATTGCAGGATGAATACAAGGTCGCCTGCCAGTTCGAGCCGATCTCCGTGTCAACCGCGCGCTGGGTCGAATGCGACGATGACAAAATGCTGGCGGAGTTCGAGCGCAAGGCGCATGACAACCTGGCGCTGGATCACAGCGGCAGTCTCTCGTCGACATCGCTCCCACGCGGGTACGTCTGAAAGCTTACCGAGGAGCGGTGGCCGGACATTTGTTTTCGCGAAACGCGCGAGTTCTGATTACAGCGGGTTTTGTTGACGCAAGCAAATTAGTTGTACGGCTACCATTCAGGGGCCAACTGAGCAGACCGGCGCGATAAACATGTCCATGCGGGATCGCCTGAATTTTCTCGACCGCCAGTCCATTTCGTGGGCGCTGTATGACGTCGGCAACTCGGCGTTCGCGCTCAGTGTGCTCGCCGTGCTGTTCCCGCTGGTGCTCGGCAGCTACTGGAGCGGCGGTGAAGCGGACGCAACCGTCACCGCGCGGCTCGCCGGCGTCAACGCGGCAGCAAGCCTCGCCGTATTTCTTCTCGCGCCGCTGCTTGGAGCCCTGTCGGATACAGGGGGTTTCCGCAAGCGATTCCTGCTGCTCTTTGTTTGCGCCGGTGCAGCATGCACAGCCGCGCTAAGCCTGGTCGGCGAGGGCGGCTGGTCTTCGGCGCTTGTACTGTTCATGTTCGCATCGATCAGTTATTACAGCGGCAATGTCTTTTATGACTCGCTGCTGGTCGATGTCAGCAAGCCGCGCTGATGCAGCCCCATTTCAACGCTCGGGTTCTCGCTGGGCTATTTCGGCAGCGCGTTGCTGCTAACGGTGCACGTCGTGATGCTGCGCGCGCCGGCAAGCTTCGGGTTTGAGGACACCACCGCCGTCACTTCATTTGTGTTCGCATCAGCGGGTGTGTGGTGGGTGCTGTTTGTGTTGCCATTGATGTTTTTCGTTCGCGAGCAGCCGTCGTCGCTGGCCGTATCGGCGGGAAGGGTCAGGGCGGCTTATCGTGCATTGCTCGAGACGTTCAGGAAGATTCGTCGTTACCGCAATGTCGTGCTGTTTCTGACCGCCTACTTTTTCTACATTGGCGGTGTCTTTACGGTCATAGTCATGGCGGTAAATTTCGGGCAGCGCCTCGGTTTCAGTTCGACAGACCTTGTCAGCGCGATTCTGATCACCAATTTCGCCGGATTCCCGGCGACACTCGCGTACGGTTATCTTGGCCACCGGATCGGCCCGAAGCGCGCCTTGTTTCTCGGGCTTGCCGTGTACATTGGAGTGGCGTGCTGGGCGGCATTCCTGTCCGAGGTACGGGAATTTTATGTCATGGCCATCATCATCGGCTCGGTGCAGGGCGGCGTCCAGGGCATGAGCCGGTCACTGTACGCGGCACTGATCCCTGCCGATCAGTCCGGCGAGTTTTTCGGCTTCTACACCCTGACGAAACTTGCACACTTCCTGTTGCCGCCGTGGCGCTGGCAGGCTGGTGTCCGACGATTCTGAAGTTTATCCTGCTCGCATTGCTGCCGCTGTTTGTCGCCGCGCGCTGCTGCTGATGCGCGACATCTTCGAACCGCCGGAGCTTACCGGCCGAACCGGGACTAGCGCACGTCTCCACCCCCCGCCTCGATTATTCATGAACCGCACTGTAGTTGGGGCGGAGGTGTACCCCGGGGAGGGCTTTTTAGGGCTGTGCCGGACAGGGACGTCCCGGCACAGAGCGTACAGGGACGTATTCACAGCGTCCCTGAAAAGCCCTCCCCGGGGTGCGCCTCCGCCAAACCACCGCACCAAACCGTTCATGAATAATCGGGGCTTGTTACGATCGCCGTGGTTCAACGTGCCGCCGGGACGGTCCGGGCCGGGAAACGCATCGACGAGTGTCCGCAGGCGTTCGAGGGCATCGTGCGGAGACGGCCCGTAGCGTGCGGCGAGGTAGGTGTTCGTAATGTCATCAACGCTTGTGGCCGCCACGCCGCCGTTGCCGGACAGGCGCGCCGCAAATGCGACAGGTGTCTCTCCCCGCGCAGGCATAAGCCCCGCTTTTTTGGTGAAGCGTCTGTAAAGGGCGCTGGCCGCATCGGGTTGCGGCGGCCGGTAACGGCGGAACAGCAGCACACTGATCGCCGCGATCATCAGCATTATCAGTGCCAGCAGCGTCAGCAGCATTTTGCGCCAGTCAGGCTGCTCCATGCCCAGCCACTGCATGAAGCGATTCTGGTTGTCCGGTCCGTAGCCCAGCACCCACTCGTTCCACCTGGCGTTCAGCGCATCCCATGATAGTTGCAGCCGGTGCATCCACATTGCCGGTGCGGACAGTCCCCAGCTTTCGGCGAGCCCATCGAGCCTGGCGCCGGACATACCGGATTCGATTCGCTCGGGTGCGACGGCGGCGGTCGGGTCGACCCGCACCCAGCCGCGGCCTTCGAGCCAGACTTCGGTCCACGCATGCGCGTCGGACTGCCTGACAGTCACGTGATCTGCCATCGGGTTCAATTCTCCACCCTGGTATCCAAGGACGATCCGCGCCGGAAGGCCGGCAGCGCGCATCATGACGGCAAATGCGGAGGCATAGTGTTCGCAAAAGCCACGCTGCGTGCGAAACAGGAACTCGTCAACGGAATTGCTGCCGAGCTGGGGCGGTTGCAGGGTGAGCAGTATCTTCATTAAAGCGTGTCAGGATGCCGATGAATGCTTCGTCGCTGCCAGCCGCTCCGCGCATTGCTTCGGCAAGCTCCCGGGTTTGTGGGTTGCTCCTCTCGGGCAAATCGTCGTAGCGTGAGCGGTAGACACGCGGCAGGTCGCGATCAGCGCGGTAACTCGTGTATGACGTTGCTTCGTACACGACTCGCTGGTCAATCGGCTGCGCCCGCGCGAGCTGTTGCTGCGGTCCCATGAAGGTCTGTTCGAGTGTCCATTGCCAGGGCATGTCGAGCGCAAACACCCATTGCTGGTGTGTTGGTTCCAGCGTGACCCGGTAGGTGACCGGCGCGCCCGCGGTTTCAATGCGACTCAATGCGCCCCGGTCCGGACCAGGTTCCCAGCCCGACCAGGTGCGTCCGTTGAAGCGGTGCAATACGAGGCCGCGCCAGTAGCGGTCGCGCGATGCCGGCACATCGCCATCGAACTCAACCCGGAACGCAACAGCATCCGAAAGTGATAACGAACGATGTCGCCCGGGCTCATGCGGTCGCTCAAGCCGATGTGGCACTGCTCGTATCAATCGGCACCGACCAGAATGGCGTCGCAATCCGCGGGAAAAACAGCCACATGGCAACCGTCAGTGGCGCAGCGTAGAGCAACAGCCGGCCACTGTTGGCAAGGCTCTGGCGCATGTCTGCGCCACGGCTGGTCGACATCTGCAACCAGGCGGTCATCGTAAGCAGGACGCCGGCAAAAAGATACGGCAGTGACCAGATATGCTGTTCGCGCAACAGCGACGCCATGATCAGGAAAATTGAAATGAACAGCAGCACGAACTGATCCCGCCGGCGTTTGGTCTCCAGCAACTTCAGGGCCGCCATGACCGCAAGCAACGCGGAGCCTCGCCCAACGCCGCTGACCGACTCATGCCACGCCAGCACACCGACAAAGCAGGCTAGCGACAGCGCGACACGCTGCCACGCCGGCGGCAGCCGCCAGCGGCGTTTCTCGATCAGCCAGCGGCCACCGGCGCAGATGAACAGGGCCACGGTAATCCAGAGTGGCAGGAATGGCAGGTGTGGCAAGACCGAAAAGCCGAGTGCAGCGAGTGTCAGCGGCAGGCTGGTGAGCAGCGAACCGTCCGTGCCGTCGCGGTGCCTCATGCCGTCTTTGCGCCGTCAAACATGGCCAGCACCTTGAGGCAGCGGTGCCGCTGGGCATCGCCTGTGCTGCCGGCGGGAAGGCCACACCGGGAATTCGCAGTCCATAGTCGCGTTGTGCGCGTTCGGCATCCAGTATCCAGCGGGTCAGTATCTCGAGTCGAACCTCGGTACCGGGTGCCGAAATGTCGTCGTAATCGAACCACTGGCTGCTGGTATCTGCGCCGGCAAACTGTTTTGACAACAGTTCACCCCCGCGTGCGTAAGCTTTCCAGGCTACTTTCCGGGGCGAATCGCCGGCCTGGTACTTGCGCAGTCCGGCGAAGTCTTCCTCGCCCCGCGCGTCGTGCTGCCGATGGCCGGTCGCCGTCAGCGCTGCCGGTGGTGACGGCACGACCGCGGCCTGGCGTGGCCAGACCAGCGCCTTCAAATCCATGTGCAGCCACGCCCATGCGCGAAACAGCTCGAACGGGAATCATGTGCGTATACCGAATTGCCCGAGCTTCACTTGTCCGCGACGCTCTGTCGGCAGTTCCAGCCGGAACACATGACTTTCGCCGGCGGCTATGTCGTCGACTTCGCTGACAATGTTCCCTGCGTAGAGCTGGATGTGATGGCGGCGTGAGCGGGAACGGTTATGCACTGCAATGCGAAATTCCGCGGCCTGCCCGGCATGCACCGGCTCGACACCGGCGAACCGGATGTCGAGGCCGACGAGGTTGCGCTGGCACTGGTGCATGGCCACAAATCCGAGTCCAGCCAGCATGAACGTCAGGACGAACGACAGGTTGTTGTTGTAATTCATCGAGCCGAGCAGCATTGCAAAGCACGTCAGCGCGAAAATCAGTCCAACACCGGTAGGCAGGATGTAGATGCGCCGCGAGCGCAGCGTCGTCAGCGGCGTATCCTCGCCCTGGCGCCGGTGCGCCCAGCGCAAAACGCGTTCAGTCAGCCGGCGACGGTAGTGAGCGGGCCGGAGGACGTCAGGGAATTGCCACGGAATCGAGGACATGACGCCCCAGTTCGCCTGCGTGAGTAAAGCGCGAGCCGCTCGCTGGCCGCAGCCGGTGGCCGGCAACGGCGGGAAATACGGACTGCACATCGTCGGGGAAGACGCCCGAGTGTTCCTCGATCATTGCAAACGCTTTTGATGCGGCCGCCAGTGCCAGCGCGCCACGCGGCGACAGGCCGGTGTCGATTTCGGGTGACTCGCGCGTAAACCGTACCAGTGCCTGGATATAGTCGACCAGCGGGTCGCTCAGGTGGATACGGGTCGCGCGGATTCCTGCAACGACATCAGGATTTGCGGTTCCAGTGTTGGCGACAGGCCGGCGAGCATCTGCCGCCGGTCGCTACCGATGATCAGCTCGCGTTCGTTCTCCTCGTTCGGGTAGCCGAGTTCAAGCCGCATCAGGAAGCGGTCGAGCTGCGATTCCGGTAGCGGGAACGTGCCAATCTGTGTTGATGGATTCTGCGTCGCGACAACGAAAAACGGTTGCGGCAGCTCATGTGTACGGCCGTCAACTGATACCTGCTGCTCTTCCATTGCCTCGAGCAGCGCGCTTTGTGCTTTAGGCGTCGCGCGGTTGACTTCATCGGCGAGGACCAGCTGCGCGAACACCGGTCCCGGCTGGAATTCGAATGCGCCTTTCTCCTGGCGAAAGATCGACACTCCAATGATATCGGCGGGCAGCAAGTCGCTCGTGAACTGAATGCGCTGGTAGGTCAGGCCCAGGACGCGGGCAAGCGCCTGGGCGAGCATCGTTTTGCCAAGGCCGGGGAGGTCTTCAATCAGCAGGTGTCCGCGCGCCAGCAGGCAGGCCAGCGCCATTGATATTTCGCGGCCCTTGCCAAGTATGATCGTTGCAAGCGAGCTGCGGGCCTCACGCAGTGCAGTACGCTGGCCGTCAGCGGTCAGGGGCATTTGTTCCAGCGTGGTGGCACGGTGCATGCGTGGCTCCGGTTGCACAAACAGGCATACTATAGTCCCGAATAGCCGGGGCCAATGCACTGGCGGGCCTCGCAATCTGTGACGCAGTCCTCACGGGCCTGCGTCAGAGGCGGTCCAGTTTTTCAAGTTGCTCGGCGAACCGGGACAGCTGCCGCTCGAATTCGGTGATTCGTGCCTGTTCCTTTGTGACAACGTCGGCGGGTGCGTTGTTCACAAATTTCGGGTTATCCAGTTTGGTGCGGCTGCGCGCCAGGTCGGCGTGTACGCGGTCGCGCTGCTTCGCAAGCCGTTGCCTTTCGGCGTCGACGTCGATCAGGCCTTCCATCGGCACGAGCAGCCGCAGATCCCGCAGCAGTGCCGTTGCCGCCGCCGGCGGTTCCTCGCCAGCATCGAGCGCCCGCACTGAAGCGACGCGGCCGACTCGCTGCAGCAGTGCGGCATGCCGCTCGGCAAGCTCCTTGTCCGTATCGGTTGCACCCTCCATGAGTACCGGCAGAGTCTTGCCCGGCGATATATCCATCTCGCCTCGAATCTGCCGGATGCCAAGTATGAATTGCTGCACCCACTCGATTTCACGTTCAGCGTCTTCGTCCGCTGCAAAATCGGCAGCCAGCGGGTACGGTCGCAGCATGATCGTGTCGCCTTCAACACCGGCGCGCGCTGTGCGTCTGCAACCAGATCTCCTCGGTAATAAACGGCATGATCGGATGCAACAGGCGGAGGACGGCCTCGAGAACGTCCGCCAGCGTACGGCGCGCACCTTGCTTTAATTCAGCGGAGGCGTCATCGGCCTGCAACACCGGCTTCGACAGTTCGAGGTACCAGTCGCAGAACTCGTACCAGGTGAAGTCATAAATCGCCTGCGCTGCGAGATCGAGACGGTAGCGCGCGAAGTGCTCGTGGACCGCGGCAACGGCGTGGCGCAGGCGCGACCGTATCCAGCGATCGGCGCTGCTGAACTCGGGCTCCGCGCTGCCAATATCCTCGGTATTCATGTGCACGTACCGTGCGGCATTCCATAGTTTGTTGCAGAAGTTCCTGTAACCTTCGATGCGCCCGAGGTCAAAGCGAATGTCGCGACCCGTTGTTGCCAGCGCAGCAAACGTGAAGCGCAGTGCATCGGCGCCGTATTCCTCGATGCCGTTCGGGAACTGCCGGCGCGTGGCGGCCTCGATCTTCGGCTTCAGGTGGTCCTGCATCAGGCCGCGCGTACGCTTCTCGAGCAGCGTGTCGAGATCAACGCCGTCGATCAGGTCCAGCGGATCGAGTACGTTGCCTTTTGACTTCGACATTTTCTGCCCGTCCTGGTCGCGGATCAGGCCGTGGATATAGACCTCGCGGAACGGCACGTCTCCGGCGAACTTGAGGCCCATCATGATCATCCGGGCGACCCAGAAGAAAATGATGTCGAAGCCCGTGACGAGCACGTTACCCGGATAGAATGCTTTCAGTGCTTCGGTCTGTTGGGGCCAGCCCATCGTGCTGAATGGCCATAGCGCGGATGAAAACCAGGTATCAAGGACGTCGTCGTCCTGCCGCAGCGCGATGTCCTTACCAAGATCGTACTTGCGGCGCACGTCGTCTTCGCTGGCCGCGACGTAAATGGTGCCGGCGTCGTCGTACCAGGCCGGTATGCGATGGCCCCACCAAAGCTGGCGGCTGATGCACCAGTCCTGGATGTTGTTCATCCATTCAAAATAGGTGCGGCTCCAGTTATCCGGCACGAAGCGAATGCGGCCGGTCTCGACTGCCTCGATCGCGGGTTCGGCGAGTGGCTTGATCTTCACGTACCACTGGTTTGTCAGGTACGGCTCGACAACGGCGCCGCTGCGGTCGCCGCGTGGAACCTTGCGCTCATAGTCATCAATCTTTTCAATCAGCCCGAGCGCATCCAGGTCGGCAACGATACGTTCGCGAGCCACGTAACGGTCGAGTCCGCGATAGACCTCGGGCGCGTCGTCATTGATCGCGGCGTTGTCGTCAAAGATGTTGTACTGCGGCAAGTCATGGCGCTTGCCAACTTCGTAATCGTTGAAATCGTGCGCGGGCGTGATCTTGACGCAGCCGCTGCCGAACTCCGGATCCACGTAATCGTCTGCTATTACAGGGATTCGCCGGTCAACCAGCGGCAGCATCAGGTCCCGTCCGATCAGGTGCCGGTAGCGCTCGTCGTCCGGATGGACGGCGACGGCACTGTCACCGAGCATCGTTTCCGGCCGCGTCGTTGCAACCACAAGGTAGCCCTCGCCGTCGGCGAACGGATAGCGGAAATGCCAGAGATGGCCCGCTTCGTCCTCCTGCAGCACTTCGAGGTCCGACAACGCCGTGTGCAACTGCGGATCCCAGTTAACGAGTCGTTTGCCGCGATAGATAAGCCCCTCATCAAACAGGCTGACAAACACCTTTGTGACAGCGGCGGACAGGTCGTCGTCCATCGTAAAGCGCTCGCGGCTCCAGTCGACCGAGGCACCGAGCCGCCGAAGCTGCTGGTTGATCTGTCCCGCCGGATTCGGTTCTTCCATTTCCAGACGCGCTCGACAAACTGTTCGCGGCCAAGTGCGGACAACGCGTCGTGCCCTCGGCATTGAGCTGGCGTTCAACCACCATTTGCGTCGCGATACCGGCATGGTCGGTGCCGGGCTGCCACAAGGCATTGCGCCCGCACATGCGCTGGTAGCGGGTCAGCGCGTCCATGATGGTGTCCTGGAACGCATGCCCCATGTGCAGCGTGCCGGTGACATTCGGCGGCGGAATGACGACGCACCACGGCTCTCCGTGGCCGCCGGGCTTGAAGTAGCCGTTGGCTTCCCAGCGCGCGTAGTGCGCCTGTTCGATATCGCGCGGTCGGTACGTCTTATCCATCTGGAGTTACTGTGTCGGTGGCTGGTTAATCTGGAGTGTAGTGTTAGCGGTCGAAATGGTCATGCAGCGCGCGGCTGACCAGCGCGGGCAACTCGTTCCGCAGCGCAGTCATGACACGTTCCGTCAGAATGTGTTCGGCCTCCTGGCAGGCGTCCCGCAATACCGTCTCGGCAAACTTCAGGCTCGAGACACAAATGTCGTGCTCGAGACGCGCCAGTTCCGCGGGCGTAAGGCCGGGAGCCGGCGGCGGCGTCCGTTCCATGGCTTCAGTCAATACCGGAATGTCGTCTTCGTTGTCGGACATGGTGTCGCTACGCGGACTCCTCGGATTACAGCTTGTGCGTTTCCAGCGTATGACCCTGCTCGCGATATCGCGGATGTCGGCTTCGACGGCTCGCAGGCGGCGTTGTGCGTCATCCGACGTCACAATTTCGGCGATACGCGGGAATTTGTCCGGCTGCGCCGGCAGTGCGTCTCTCAGGTTGATCAGCAGGTCGCTCGTGGCTTCGTCCGCATCGTCGTAGCCAATTGTGACCGGCGCTTGCGGCACAGCACCTCGTTCGAGCACCTCGTGCGGCACGAAGCTGCCGTCACGCCATGTCCACAACAGTTCATCGAGCTGCTCGGCCGTGTCGCGATCAGCGGCGAGAATGCGCACGGAGTTTTCGAGCCTGTACGCTTTCTCGGCAAGGCGGCACGCGAACTGGCGGCGGGACTGTTCGTCTTCCGCTGCCAGGACATAGAAGTCGACCCGGGCCATGGCTTAAGGAAGCACGCCGGCGCGAGCCAGCAGGAATTCGGTCAGCATTGGCACCGGGCGGCCGGTGCTGCCCTTGTCGGACCCGGAACGCCAGGCGGTTCCGGCTATATCAAGATGTGCCCAGTCCATGCCATCGGTGAATTTGGCAAGAAAGCACGCGGCGGTGATGGCGCCGCCTTCGCGGCCGCCGACGTTCGCGAAGTCGGCAAAATTACTTTTCAGTTGTTCAGCGTAATCGTCCGTCATCGGCAGGCGCCAGCCGCGGTCGTCGGCATTGATACCGGCTGCCGCGATGCTTTCTGCCAGCGCGTCATTGTTGCTGAGGATCGCGGTGTGAATGTGTCCGAGGGCGATGACGCAGGCGCCGGTCAACGTCGCGACATCAATGATGGCGGCCGGCTTGAACCGGCGTGCGTACGTAAGCGCATCGCAAAGTATCAGGCGGCCTTCGGCGTCGGTATTGAGGATTTCGATCGTCTGGCCCGACATGCTTTTGACGATGTCGCCGGGGCGCGTTGCGGTGCCGCTCGGCAGGTTTTCACAGGCCGGTACGACGGCGACGACATTGACCGGCAATTTCAGCGCCGCGACGGCAGCGATGGTTGCTATCACGCTGGCTGCGCCGCACATATCGAATTTCATTTCGTCCATGCCAGGGCCGGGTTTGATGGAGATGCCGCCGGTGTCGAAGGTAATGCCCTTGCCGACGAGCACGACCGGTTGCTGCCCCTTCGCTCCCTTGTACTCCATGACAATGAATTTTGCCGGTTCCACCGTGCCGTTGGTGACTGACAGCAACGAATGCATGCCGAGCCGTTTCATATCCGGCTCATTCAGGACCTTGGTTTGCAAGCCCGCATGCTTTTTCGCCAAACGCTGTGCGGCACGCGCCAGGTACGTCGGTGTGCAGACATTCGCTGGCAAGTTGCCGAAATCGCGCGCCATTGTCATTGATGTGACGATCGCGTCCGCGTGTGTAGCACCCAGCATGGCTTTCTTGTCGTCACCGCTGCCGGCGATTGCGAGTCCGATCTTCTTCAGCGGCATGGCGGGTTTCTGCCGGCCGGTTTTCATTTCGGTGAAGCGGTACAGGGAATGGCCAATGGTTTCGACCGTATAGCGTGCCAGGTAGTAAATGTCCGCGCCGGCAATATCTTCAAGCGTCAGGAAGCTTACGATTTCCGTGACCTTGTATTCGTCAAGCGCCTCGACGGCGGCGGCAGTCGCCTTGCGAAAAGGTTTGACGCCGAACTCACTGATCTTGCCGAGACCGGCAACAACGATGCGCTGCGCCCGGACATTGTCGAGTGACTGCAGGACCGTGCATTTTCCGGCGCACCCGGAGATATCGCCGCGCTTGACGAGCTTTTGCAGCTGTCCGTTGCTGGCCGCGTCGAGTTCCCGGGCCGCTGCGCCGAGTTTGCCGCGTTCATAGACGCCGACCACGATGGTCGCCGCTGCACGGCGGGACGCCGCACCGGTTGTCGCAAAATATTCCATACCGTTCGCCTGTTGTGTGGCGGGCCCGTACGGCACAGGAATCTGCCGTGTACCCGCCTGAATGCACATGTCGCTGCCAGGGTAGCTGTTATTCTTGGCCCGACCGCCGCTTGGACGGCGGCCGCGGAAGACTGTCCTGCGCAACTCAAACACGGTAGTCTAACTGATCCGCACCCGATCCGTTAACTGCGGAATCGCCGGCGATTTTATTCAGAAATGCATGTTTCGCATCCTTGATCGTTACATCTTCCGCGAGGTGGCGCAGACCTGGCTCGCCGTTACCGCGGTGCTGCTATTCATCCTGCTGACGAACCAGTTCGCACGGGTCCTGGGCGACGTCGCCAAGGACAAGCTGCCAAAAGACGCGGTTTTTCAGATAATTGGGCTGACTGCAACCCAATACCTGACGATCCTGGTACCCATCGGGCTGTTCCTGTCCATCATGCTCGCATTGGGCCGGCTGTACGCCGACAGCGAAATGCCGGCGATGATGGCGTGCCGGGTCGGGCCATCGGGTATCTACCGTCCGTTGATGTGGCTGATCGTGCCGCTGGTGGCCGGTGTCGCTTGGCTTGCAATGGATGTCGGGCCGAAAGCGCTCACCGCGATCGAGCGGGTCGGCGTCGAAGCGCGCCGGCAAGCTGATCTCGCGAGCATCGAGGCCGGTAAATTCACCAGTGCCGGCGGCGACAATGCTGTCGTCTATGCCGAGGAAGTCAGCGGCAACGGGGAAGTGCGGAACATTTTTCTGCAACGGCGCACGGAAGCCGGCGAGGTGGAGGTCGTGATCGCCGAACGCGGGCGGCAGCGCGATGCCGACGACCCGGACACGCGTTTCTTCGTGCTCTACGATGGCAAGCGTTACTCGGGTGTACCCGGAACCACAGCGTTCACTGTCGTGGAATTTGGGGAACACGGCATTCCGTACCGGCTGCCGGATGTCTCCGAGCCCGATCTCGAGCCGCGTGCAATGGCGACTGCCGACCTGCTGGGCTCCCGGGATCCGCAGCAATTGGCCGAACTTCACTGGCGGCTTGGTGTGCCGCTGTCGACACTGATCCTCGCCATACTCGCGGTACCGCTCAGCCGCAGCCAGCCGCGCAAGGGACGTTATGCCCGCATCGCCGTCGGGCTGCTGGTATTCATTATCTATTTCAATTTAACTCTCGGCCGGCAAGGCATGGGTGGAACAGGTACCGTGCCCCCGGCCGTCGGCATCTGGTGGGTGCACGGGCTGATGCTGCTCGTCGCGCTGGGCTTGCTTGGGGTGCAGAATCGCGTGCACCGGCGCTTGTTCGCCACAGGCCGGGCGTGATGGATATCCTTTCAAAATACCTGATGCGAACGATCCTGCTGAGTACGCTGATGGTGCTCATCGTGCTGCTGGCGCTCGCCGGGCTGTTCGAGTTCATCGGGCAGCTTGACAACATAGAGGGGTCGTTCGGCATTCCGCAGGCGCTGCAGTACGCGGCGTTTCGGCTGCCGCAGTTGACGTTTGAAATGCTGCCGATTGCAGCGCTAATAGGGGCGCTTATGGGCCTCGGCAGTCTCGCGAGCAACAGCGAACTCGTCGTCATGCGCACGGCCGGATTGTCCGTGGCGCAGCTCGCAGGTATGACGGCAATGAGCGGCGTCGTGCTGATGGTCATCACGGCACTGATCGGTGAGTTCATCGGCCCGCCGCTGGACGATTTTGCGCGCATATCGCGCAATGACTCCCGCTTTGAGCAGGAGAATCGCACCGTCGGCAACGCGGCCTGGGTCAAGGACGGCGATGTTGTGCTCAACCTCGAGCGCGTCAACAGCGAATTCGAATTCGGTAGCGTGTACCTGTTCCGGTTCAATGATGACAACACGCTGCGGTCGGTTGCCCGAGCCGAAAATTCAGGAATTGATGATGACGACCGCTGGGTGCTTGAAAATTTCCGCGAAACGCGTTTTGCAGATGGCGCAGTCGAGGTGGTCGAATCGCTGCGCGAGGTGGAGTCCTTTGCCCTTAGCAGCGAATTGCTCGGCGTCACCCTCGTCAAGCCCGTGAGCCTGTCGGCGCGCGGACTCCTCAGCTATGTCCGCTACCTGAAAAGAAACGACATGTCAGCCGAACGCTATGAGATGGAGCTGTGGTCGCGGATCTCATCGACCGCTACTGTAGTCATTATGCCGGTACTGGCGCTGGCGTTTGTTTTCGGCTCGCTGCGTTCAGCCGGTGGTGGCACGCGGCTGATGATTGGCGTGATGGTCGGCCTGGCCTATTTCCTCGCCAGCGAAACACTGGCCAATTCCGGCCAGGTGTTCCAGCTTAATCCCGCCATAGTTACGTGGATCCCGACGTTTGCGCTGCTGCTGGTTACGCTGTTCGCGTTAAGCAGGGTGCGATAGACCGTTCCCGGATTATTCATGAACGGTTTGGTGCAGTGGTAAGCGGAGGCGCACCCCGGGGAGGGCTTTTCAGGGACGCTGTGAATACGTCCCTGTACGCTCTGTGCCGGACGTCCCTGTCCGGCACAGCCCTGAAAAGCCCTCCCCGGGGCACACCTCCGCCCCGATCAATGTGCCGTTCATGAATAATCCGCATAGTGCCAATAGCACTCACCGGCGTATCCAGCGAGCATTGAGGAGCACCGGTCCCCCTGCCGGGAGCCCTTTGGTGGAAAATAAAGCGGACCGCAGGGAGCCATTCCTTCAAAGGGCTCCCGGCAGGGGGTACCGGTGCGGCGGAAGCGGTCCATTAACGAAAAGAAGTCGGACCCGAAACAACTGCCCACCAAAGTACTGGTAAGGCGTACCAGTGCGGCCGGTCACCAAAAAGTCCAGGCAGTACTCTTCGGATAGAATTTGAGCCGCGTGCCTGAAAGACGGTCGTGCCAGCTCAGCCCGTCCCGGTCGACCAGTTGCCACCAGTAGCCGAGCCCCGCCGGCAGCCATGACAGGATCGCAGCGGCAAAGCGCAGGCTGCAGCGCGCAAAATCCGGCCGCTGCCCGTTACTGTCCTCGATACGCAGGCCCCACGATTGCATCCCGAGCGTGCGGCCATAAGCTGACCAGAAAATCGCAAAGAACAGGTACGGCACCGTGAGCATGGTGAGCTGGTAGGAAAGCGTGCCAGCGGCGACCGGGTTGCCGTCCAAGAGCGCGATAAATGGAATCGTACCGAGGAACATCAGCGCGAGGACGAGAAGGCTGTCGTAGAGCATGGCGCCGAGGCGGCGTCCGAGTCCGGCGTTCTGCATGGCAGTACCTGTCGTGATGAGCGGCGAATCTACAGCGATGCCATGAAGCGCACCATGCGCTCGCGGGTCGCGGCATCGGGCAGGGGACCGAATCCGGCGCCAAGGTTGTCGGCCATGTGTGTTGCCTTGCTCGTGGCCGGAATCACGCAACTGATTGCGTCGTGGCCGATGATGTATTTCAGGAAGAACTGGCCCCAGCTGTCCGCGAATCCGGTGGCCCACGCCGGCAGTTCACGGCCGCGGACCGCGGCGAACAGGTTGCCCGTCACGAACGGGCGGTTTGCGATGACGGCAATTCCCATGTCAGCTGCGAGTGGCAGCAGGCGTTTGTCGGCTTCGCGTTCGCCGAGCGAGTAGTTGATCTGGATGAATTGCGGTTTGTGCTTTTTCATCGCGGCTTCCATGTCATCGAGCGCGCTGGCCGTGTAGTGGGTAAGCCCGTTGTAAAGTATCCTGCCGGATTCCTGCCATTCTCGAATAGTCTCCATATGCACGTCGGTATCGCGCAGGTTGTGCACCTGCATCAGGTCGATGACTTCGGTATTCATCAGTTCCGCCGAGCGCTGCATTTGCGCGGCGCCTTCATCTTTGCCGTCCGTCCAGACTTTCGTGGCGAGAAAGCAGTCGTCACGGCGGGCGTTGTCAGCAAGAATTTTGCCGATGACTCGTTCCGACCGGTTGTACATCGGCGACGTATCGAGCACGCTGCCGCCGGCATCAAGCAGCCGGTCGACGATGTCCCTGCGCATGGCGAGTTCGTCAGGGCTGCTGCTGACGTCGAATACCTCGTAGGCGCCGAGACCGACAACCGGCAACGGTTCGCCGGTCGCGGAATCGGCCGGGTCCGCATCGTGGCGTCCGTTGCCGCCTGCAGTACGGTGGGCGTCAATCCGGCCGCGGCCGCGAGTTTCAACGCGTCGCGCCGTGTCCAGTGCCTCGCTTTATTCATGGTGCTGCTCCTTCCGAAATCGCCTTGTCACGGCGCGCATAGTCGCGGCCGATCGAGCAATGCCAGGCGGTCCAGAGTATGGCCAGCGGTAAGCAAACGAGCGCGACGCCGTTTAAACCAATGCCGCCGATCATACGGATCGTCCATGACGATACCAGGTCGCCACCCCGGTAGATTGCCGTTTCAACGAAATTCTTTGCCTTGTAGCGCGCTTCCGGCGATACGACCCAGTACAGCATGTCAGTGGTCGGCTTGGTAAGGCCAAACGTAATGGAACGCCGGACTACCTGCAAAACGGCCAGTACTATCAAGACCGGCTGCACGGCCAGAAGTGCGAAGCCGACGATCGACACCAGTGGCAGGATCGCGAGTGTCATGCCCACTCCGAGCTTGCGCACCGAATACTTGACGATCAGCAGCTGGCCGATAAGCGCCAATGCATTCGTGGTCGCATCAAGCAGGGCATACACCTGTGTTCGCCGGTCGGTCGTGTCGAACGCCTCGCCGACGAGTTCGGCCATGTACATGTACGTTGCACCGCCGAGAAAAGTGGCAATGACCAGAGCGCCGGCGATTGCGCCGAAATAGCGTGATGTCAGTACCATGCGGATTCCCGCCCAGGCCGTACCGCCGACTGCTGGTCGCTGTCGACGGAACCCGCCGTCGGATCCGGTGTCTGCTGCACAGCCCAGACACGCAGCCGGGAAACGCACAGGACCGCGCCGGTCAACAGAACCGCCGATAGCAGCAACAGGTATTCGAAGCCGATCTGCACGACCACGGCGCCGGTAATCAGCGGTCCGATCAGGGCGCCGGTGCTGCCGCCGGCGGAAATGACGCCAAATAGCCGCCTGCTTTGCTCCTTCGACCAGATGTCAGCCATGAAACTCCAGAACACGGACACGACGAACAGGTTGAAGACGCTAAGCCAGACGAAAAAGCCGCGCCCGATCCAGATCTGGCTGACGTCGTTCAGCTCGGCCAGCCGGAAGGCCGCAAAGAAGATCAGGATGTTCGCGATAAAGAAATAGTAGACCCACGGCAGGAACTGTTTGCGCGGGTAATCGCGATGCGACCCAGCTGAACACCAGCGTCGCGAGGACATAAGGAAAAACGTGCCAGTAAAAAGCCACGGGATATTCTGGGTGCCACCGGCGATGGCCATTGCCTCGCGAACGGACCGCAGCGTGCAAGTAAGCGGCCAGCAGGCAAAAGAAATAGACGAAAGACAGCGCGACGGCGGCCAGTTCCCGCGCCTCGATGCCGAGGACGCGTACCAGGAATGCAAACGGTTGACGGACTGCCTGGGAATTCGCTCATTGATCGGACAGACTTGTGTCACCGTCTGATGGATGCGAGCCTACTGTACCATTTGACGGTCGGCACGAAACCGGAACCTGCCGCCGCTTCCCCGTGTTTTGCCGAAAAATGCGCCTGTCATGCCAGGTCGGTCCTGCGCGATCCTCGATTCTCCCATCACACCATTGCCCAGGGAGAGATCAATGGTTACACGACGACACCTATCTGCATTGGCAATCGCAATGCTCGGGCTTGCGGCGCTGCCGGCCAAGGCGTATGCCCAGGCCGTTACCGATGCCGGCTGCCTGGCACTTGCCGCTGCCGTCAAAGCCAGCGTCCATGACGCCGCGGCGCGGGCCGGCAATGGCGCGGCGCCGCCTGTGCGCGTGGCGCGGCATCGGCAGCGCGCAATGCGGCAAGCTCCACAACCCGGCCGGTCTCCTGTGGCCGTACGGCCGCGGTGGCGAGCGCCGCATTCAGGGACGCACTGGCCGGGCTGAGCATGGCGGTCAGCTGGGACGATCGTGGTCCCATGAATCCCGGCGATTACTGCCTGAGTCACGACCTGGCGCAATGCTATCCGGGGACAACAGAACTTGCACCGCTGTCAGCATCGCAACACCTGTTCGTAGAGGACGCCTGGCAGGGCGTGCGCGCCGGGATCCGCCAGCAAATGCCGTTCGGTACGGCGAGCGATATCACCTGGTTCCGTGCCGATGATCTTGCGGCCACGCTCGCGATCAGCCTGAGTGCCACGGTGGAGCGGCCCGGCCGTCGCATAAACCGGCAGCGGAGTTATTCCCGCCACAGGCATTGACGAAACTATAGTCTGAACCGCAAGTGCAGCAGACCGACGTGATTGACCGCATCCTCGGCGCCGGCTCGCCTGATGTACTGGTGCATGTAGCCCGCCTCGAGTGACAGGCTGTCGGTCATCGGCATGCGGACGCCGGCATAGGTCCGGTTCTGGTCAAAGCCGCCGGCCGCGCCCCAGTCGGTGCCGCGAAGATTGACGAATGGCTCGAGCGACAGGACGAGCGACAGGTCGCTGTTCCGGATCGGGGCGGTCAGCTGCACCTGTTGCCGGAAGCGCGTGCCGGTATCGTTGCTGCCCTCTATGAAGCGGAACTCGAGCCGGCTGCGCAGCGACAGCGTGCCCCAGTCCCAGCGACGCGCGGTCCACGCCGCCTGCTGCCACCAGCGGTTTTCGTGGCGCGTGCTGCCATCGTCCGGGTCATTGACGACACGCGCGTACCCGGCCCACAGGGATACGTTGTTCTCCAATACATAGCCTATCGCGGGTCGCAACAGGTAGGTATTGCTACCGCTGCCGCGGTTGAAGCGCCGCAGCTGCCCGTCAATGGCGTATTGCCAGTTCGTGGGCTGGTTATTGAGGCGGATCGTGTCGCCGGTGGAGGCGATTCCCCAGATCCCGGTGTCGTCATCCGTGGCGCAGGCGCCCGGGCTGCCGGCCAGTGCCAACGGCGCAGCCATTAAAACTGTTGCGAGGTACTTCATCAGTGGCGATGTCATTGTCATGCCGGCAGTTTAACAAACGGCATGACCGTACGGCCGGATTACACAGTATTTTCAAGTAAACTGCCATCGTCAGGTACAAGGACAAGCGAGTGGTGCAAAGTCGATGAAAGCAGAAGGACCGGTAGCGGTCATTGGTCTCGGTGCCATGGGTGCGGCGATCGCCGATGCGCTTCATGCAGCAGGCCACGATCTCGTTGTCTGGAACCGAAGCCCGGAACGCATGCAGGCGTATCGTGAGCGGGGCGTCGCCTGTGCGGAGAACATCGGTGACGTGCTGGAGCGGTGCCAGGTCATCATAATCTGCATAGCGGCACTATGCGGCAACGCGTGACGTGTTTCGCCAGAACATCATCAGGACAACTCGCCGGCCGTACCCTGATTCAGTTATCGACCGGGACGCCGGAGGAAGCACGCGCGCTGGAGCAGTGGACTCATGCCGCCGGCGCAGCCTGCCTGGATGGCGCAATCCTCGCGTACCCGGATGAGATCGGTGACGCTGCGTTGATCGCGGTTGCCGGCGGCGAGGCCGCCTGGCATGGTAGTCAAGCGCTGCTGGAGGCATTGAGCAACGAAATTCGCTACCTGGGTGGTGCCGTCGGTGCGGCCGCGGCACTCGACATTGCGGTCCTGTCCTATTACGTCTGTGCCCATCTTGGTCTGGTGCACGGCGCGCTGATCTGTGAATCGGAACAAGTGCCGCCGGAGCTGCTAACCGGTGTTATCGCGGACTCGTTGCCGAGCGATACCGAAGAACTGCATAAACTCGGTGCGGCATTGAATCGGGACGATTTCTCCGAGCCCGGCGCATCGCTCGGCGTATACAGCGGCGTCATCGACCGCATTCTTGCTCAGGCTGACGACGCGGGAATCAATGCGGAGATCCCGACGTTTGCCGACGGTATCTACAAGCGCGGCATTGCGCAGGGGTTAGCCGACAAGGAAGTGGTGGCATTGGCCAGGATGCTGCGGGGCAACCGGCCGCGGGATTGACTAGGCTTCGTCTTCCTGTGAAGGCCATCCATAGCCGCGAGGTTATGTGGTCGCTCGACTCACTATTTACTGCAAATATCTGGCGGCGCCCATTCGCTTCCCGAAGGCACCCGGTCTAAACCCGGATAAGTCTGATTTCGAGTGGTGGTAACCCCATCCTCAGACCGCTTCTCGTCTATTTCTTTCCGACGGTTGGCTGCCTCTTGACACGCCGCCTCAACCAAACCTGGGCTGATGTTTTTAGACTGCAGAAGCAGGTTAATGCCTGCGTTGCCCGCGGGATCACCTCTATTGGAGGAATAGAGCAACCAAGCCATCCCTCGCTGGATGCTCTGCACATCAGTTATAGGGTCCCCAGTAGCAGGCTTGACCAAGAGATCTTCAAGCACTTGTCGACGAATACGTCGATCCCAACGTGACGGCTTTGCGATGCATCTCGATTCCGCGCTCGCGATCGTCGCTGTCTTTCGAAGCGAGAAAACGATCGCCGAGCATTGTCGCGGCAATCATGTCGCCTCCATTGGCAAGTTGGTTTAGATCGGCGTCGGAAAGTGAGTCGTAAGAATGATCGGACTGGGTGATTCCATCCATTCCTGCGACATCGTCATAGTATCCGTTTTCTCGCCTCCACTGCGCGGCTTCGGATGAGTGATAAATTTGTTCGATTTCATCTTGTGATAACTCTGATCCGGACTCATCGGAGCTATCGATGGCTGGCCTGCGCTCTGGCTGCGGTCCTGAACCACGCGCTTTTTCCTCTGACCCCTCAAGAAAGACAGGCAACTCGGCAGACTGCCTTCGCTCCAGCGCCAAGAAACCCAGAGCCAGCACCGACGCCAGAATGATTGCCGAGAGCAAAAATTTGGTTTTAGACATGATTGGTACTCCCTACCGGATTCGAACCGGTGTTACCGCCGTGAGAGGGCGGCGTCCTGAACCACTAGACGAAGGGAGCACGGATTGGAGTTTTGACTGACCCCGGCTGGCGGGGGCTGCTATTATACGGCCGCAAATTCAATCCTCAAGCGGAATTTCTATTGAAAATCAGCGGGTCTACAAAAAAAACCGAACCCGAAATCATCCCCCGCCCGTCCCACGACGTTTCCCGGGCCGAGATCTCCGACAGTGCACTCAAGGTTCTGTACCGCCTGCACAAGGCGGGATACCAGGCGTTTTTGGTCGGTGGTGGCGTGCGCGACGCGTTGCTTGAGCTGCATCCGAAGGATTTCGATATCGCGACCGACGCGAGCCCGGATGAGGTCAAGGCGCTGTTCGGCAATTGCCGGCTGATCGGCCGGCGCTTCCGTCTTGCGCACGTGCGTTTTGGCCGCGAGGTAATCGAGGTTGCTACTTTCCGTGCGGCTACCGCTGGCGATGAGGAGCACCCGGACGCGACGCGCGACGACGCCGGCCGCATCCTGCGCGATAACGTGTACGGCACCATCGAGGACGACGTCTGGCGCCGCGATTTCACCTGTAATGCGTTGTACTACAACATCGCCGATTTCAGTATCTGGGACTATGTCGGGGGTCTGGAGGATATCCGGAAACGCCGGGTTGGTCCTGATTGGCGATCCCGAGATGCGTTTTCGCGAGGACCCGGTGCGCATGCTGCGCGCGGTACGGTTCGCGGCAAAGCTGGATTTCACGATTGACCAGGGCGTCCATGACGCGATCAACCAGTCATTCGGGTTATTAAGCAGCGTTCCGCCAGCGCGCCTGTTTGATGAATTCTTGAAAATGTTCCAGACGGGCTACGCCGAAAAAATGTTCCTGCTGTTGCGACAGTACCGGCTGTTCCGTGAACTGTTTCCGGAAACGGATGAGGCGCTCGACAATGACCCGACATTCGTCCGTTTCGTGCAGTCGGCGCTGGTCAACACCGATAAACGGGTCGCCGAGGAAAAATCCATTACGCCGATGTTCCTGATCGGTGTGTTCCTGTGGGCGCCGGTGCGGGAAATGGCGAGGGAATTCCGCGAGAATGAAGGCATGACCGAGGTGCAGGCGCTGACAGCCGCCGCCTGGCAGCTTACGGGCATGCAGCAGTCGCGCATCTCCATACCGAAGCGTTTCACCGCGCCCATGCGGGAAATGATCGCGCTGCAACCCAGGTTCGGCAGGATGAGCGGCCGGCGCGCGCAGAAACTGCTGGAGCACCGGCGTTTTCGCGCTGCGTACGATTTCATGCTGTTGCGCGCCGAGATCGGCGAGATCAGTGCGGATACCGCTGAGTTCTGGACGCGTGTACAGACCGAGGATGAGAAGGGCCGGGATGCCGCGTTTTCGGACGGTGGCGGCGAGCCGGCTCCGGCAAAAAAACGCCGCCGCCGCCGTGGCCGGCGTCGTGCAAAAGATGCCGGTACGTCATGACAACCGAGCGGACACACTGGTGGCCGGCCTACGTCGGTATTGGCAGCAATCTCGATTCACCGGCCAGCCAGGTAGAGCAGGCACTCAAGCTGCTTGCCGCTATCAATGACACGATCCTGACGGCGCGGTCCGGCCTTTACCGGTCAGCGCCGGTCGGGCCGGCCGGTCAACCGGATTTCATCAACGCGGCCGCGGCGCTGCTGACCCGGTTGTCCGCACCGGCACTGCTCGAGCAGTTGCAAATCATTGAAACGGCTCAGGGTAGGGTCCGCGACGGCGAACGCTGGGGCCCGCGGTGCCTCGATCTCGATCTTCTCGTGTACAGTAGCCATACCATGAAAACGCCGGATCTCGAATTGCCGCACCCGCGCATCGCAGAGCGTAATTTTGTCTTGCTGCCGCTCAGCGAGATTGCATCGCATGTGACCGTGCCGGGCCTGAAAAGTGTCGGAGCGCTCGCCGCTGACGTCAGCAGGAGTACGCCACGCATTGAGAAAATTGACCGGTAATCCGTGTGAGCGTCAGCAACCTGGCCAAGCAGCAGACTGCACCCCGATACATCGTCGTTGAATGACATGTGGGGTTGCCATGCTCGTCCCATCTAATTGTCTGTACTCGGCATCTGAACAAGTACTATGACGCCGACACCTGGCGCAGCCACATCTGGGATGATATAGGAGTCTGGCCAGCCTTTTGGCGCAGTCCCCTCCCACGTCGTCGCTGTCTCGACGGTTCCGCCACCTGAGAACGATCCAATGTTGCGGTCGGTCAGGGTCGCTCTGCAGCCCACTGTAAACGCCTCATTCACTGCGGCCGGATAACTAATTGTTCCAGCCCCGCTGTTCCCGCTGGCTACAACAACATGTACGCCCATGCGCTCCGGTATTTCGTATCCAGCTAACATCTGCCGGCACAGCCTCTGTCGACCCAAAACCGAGCGAGACGATATCTTGCATCATTCGTTACCGCCCACTCGACAGACGCAATTACCTGTGCTATCGTTCCGCCGTCCGACGCATTAATCCCAAGCGCATAAATTAACTCAACATCAGGCGCGACGCCGACGCCTTAGTACCCACTTGCGTTTCCACCAGCAACCAGTCCCGCTCATGCGTGTCCCGTGGAAGCCGCTATCGTGCGGCGTTGAGCCGACAACTCGGTTTCCCATTCCGGCTGGACTCTGCCCACCCACCTGGATAGGTTGGATCGGTCGGATCTGTCGTGGTTAAGTCAAGATCCGGGTGGGTTATATCTCAATTCCAGTGTCAATCACAGCCACCCTGAACGCCGTCACCACGTGTCCCGTATGTCTGCCACGCTTCTGGTGCGCCGATCTGTCTGAGTCCATTCGCTGGTCTCTGTGGCAGTCGATTGTGATCTGAGCGGTTAACTGTCTGGTCAGCTGTTACATCCGGCACCGTAATGCGAGTGTTCGTACCGATCCGTTCGACGCCATCAATCGCAGCGAGATCTGTAAGAGACTGTTCGTTTAGATCAACCGTAATAAGTAGTGAGTTCGCGAGCCAAGAGCTACTGTGTACCTCAACGCTTGTATACTGGTCCAGTACCGATCGCGACAGTCTGGTTGGACGGTCTCTGAGTGTGCTTGTAACTGTCTCACCGGATACCTCGGCAGTACGTATTTCACGTTCTGGAGCGGTTGCCCGGGGTGGAGGGATCAGCTCTGTCTCACCAGATGCCGTCTGTACCGCCGGATCAATAGATACCTCAGCCGGATCTTGTCCGTGTTCGATTGCCGGTGTATTTGTGGCTGCTGTTGGCTCACCAGCGGTAAGACCCGCAATCGCAACGCCGCCCGCAAGTAGTACCAGCGCCGACTACCAGTAGGGTTGTGATAGCTGGAAGTGTCTCACGGCCGGCTTGAATCCGTTTCACACGCGCCGTATCACTCGCATCAATATAAATCTGCGTGGAGGACGGCTGCTTGTATATCTCTGTATCGGTACAAATAGTTTCTTAGGTCCTCTGTCGCAGTTTCAGCTGCAACCAAGTGACGACATCACACTCGGTGACGCTCTGTGTGGCTCACGCACTCTTGCGTTGTGAGCAGCAAAAAAATGGCGCCAAATTGCCGCAGCCGGTCAGCGTAACCGGGTGTTACGCTTGAGCCAAGCTGCTGGGCCGACAGCGCTTGGACGTCAGCAATGCCGAACTCACCATTGCCGTCGAAGTCGGACAGCTCAGGGTTGTCCTCCAACTGCGTCGCTGTCGCCGGTTCTCGAAGAGCAGCTGGACGTCGGTGATGCCGAACTCACCATCGCCGCTCGGACGTCGTTGAGGAGTCCGGTCACCGGGTCAGTGTCCGGTTGCCGGACTGTCGCCGACAACGGTAACACCTTCGTCACCATCATCTGCTGCGGTGACGTTCAAGCTCCTGCAGGTCTGATTCGCATCATCGGTGAAGACACCGTGAGTGTACGTGCCATTGTCGGCAGGCGCAGTGACACCGAACCTGACAGTCGCACTCTCACGAGATTGGAGCGAAACCGTCGTTGTGTTAACCACCAGGGTCGTCACGCAAGCGGCGTCGATCCCGTTCGGGCGGAAGGTAACCTCCTGCTGGGCCTCAATAGCCACCATCATTGGTGATCGTTGCGGTCACAGTAAGCGACTCAGATGTGTTAACCTCACCGGGTCACTTCCAGATCAAGACACCTGGAAAGACGCAGATCTTCGCAGCGGCTGATCTTCAACTGCAGCCCTTCAACAACGATGTCTTCCCCACCAAGTGCGGTATTAACATCGTTCCCGTTAATTGAGGATACGCGTGTTCTGTACTGTTTCGTTGGCCTCATTGAGCGCCGTAGCCTGAATCGCAAGGTTTTGGCCGGTTTTGACGCCAGTGAACAGCGTAGGAGCCGCCTGTTCCACTCGCTGGCGTTGTCTAGGCTCTCGTCAAGATTCCGATCGCCGTCGAGCGTGAAACTCGAACCTGAGCGCCCCGGAATGTTCGTGTCGAATCCGCATTGACAACGTAACGCCGGTGATCCAATCGTCTTGAACACCGTGACTTCGGCTTGATTCGAGACGTCGTTCCAGCCGACGCCGACCAGCGCTCGTGTTGAACTCTTGGCCGTCGTTGTCGGTCGTCTCCGCAGAGATGTTTACCGTCCCAGCGGAGGTGTCAGAGGCCTCGAAGGTCGCAGTCGCGTACTGCTGGCCATCAGCGAACTCCTGATCAACGATGACCGAGTCATCGATTGCCCCAACGCTGTCGCCGATGAGAGTTGACGGTATGATCTGCTGACCTTCCGGCAGCACCAGGGGGCTACTCGTCGGTCTCCTGGTTGGTTGCGGTTAGCGTTAATCACCGCATCAACCTCTTATCCCCAGTCTCGGTTTCGACTTGCTTGACGAGCTCTTCATTTTCGTCTTCAACCACGACATCAAGCGCGTAGTTGAAGAACACGTCACTCTCGAACTCTTGTACCGAGAGATCGACGTTGTTCTGCTCTTGCAAATCCGGACCAACATTTGCGCTCGGATGGACCTCAACAACATCGTAGCCAGCGAAGTTGGCGAATCCGAACTGCGTCTGCCTCGGCGCCGAGCGTTCTGGCCGCCAGCGATGACGACGTACGACTCGCCGCTCGTCGCGTTCACCGGCACATTGAGCAGTTCGAAGTTACCGATGCTGTTGACGGTGTCGTTCGGGAACGTTTAACGCGGGTCCTCCGCGTAGCGTTCGGAGATTGCCTGGTACGTCAGCTCTTCGTCTTCAGCGACCGTGAAGAGGTCGTTCGGAGCGGGCTCGCTTCCGTCAGCGGCGATCGTCGCAGTGGTATCTCCGGAATCACGCCAGCCGTCTCGCGTCGTACTTCTGGATCCGGTAGCTTTCGTTCGCCAGGAAGTGGATACTGACGTTGTTGTCAGGGACAGGGGTACCAGGCCGGATGCGGTCGACTGCGTCGACGTTGAAGCCGAGCGAGGTCGTATTCCTGAACGATTTCAACCTCTTCGGTCGTCGTCAGGTAGTCGACTCCGAGCGTCAAGCACCTGCGGGACACCCGCCTGGCGTCGTAGGTGACAGCGCGGTAGAGGTCACCTTTCTGTGACGCCCTCGATGGTCACCGTGTTCTGCTGCACGTCGGACAGCGGAACAGCGCGCCACCGGTGCGCCTTCTGCGGGTCTGAGCGTTCGACTCACACCAAGCTGAGCACCGTTTTGACCGATGTTGTCAGGCAAAGCCGGAAGGAGTCGTCCCGGTGCCACGAACTTCAGGCTGGAACGTCACATCGAGCGTGCCGTTCGCACTGGAGTTCGTCTCCGCTTCGAACCGACTGCCACATCGATGTTATCCTCGAAGTCGTCCGGGTTCGTAACATCAAGGCTCACATCGAAGCCGGCCTCACCGGCATCGTCCGTAGCTCCACCAGTTGTGGGGCTGACCGTGACATCGGTTCCGTCACCGGCGAGGATATCTGTTCGGGTCATCAACGGACTCGACGAGGGTCGATTCAATTCGTCTCCGATCGACGGAGCGCAGTTCGCCGACGTCAGTACCGTCGTTTCCGTTGTCGACCTGTCTGGACTGTCGCCGTCGTGGAAACAGTCTCTTCGAGACTTCGACAGGTCGCACTGTCGGGATTAACATCAAGCTGATCGGCATCAGACGAGCCGGTCAAGCGTCACGTCAATCCGTTCGGTTCCACCCGGTGCGACATCTCGATCGGTCGAGAATGTCTGGAACAAGTCGTCATCGATAATGACGGAGTACGTTCCCGGCGGGACCTGCTGCTGGTAGAAGCCGTTAGAGTCTGTCGTCGTGTTGAAGTACTCGTTCGTGCCGGTGTTCTGGATGACGACATCCGCATTCTGAACAGGCCGAGCGGTCTCCGAAGGTCAACACGTTGCCGCCACGGATGAAGCCACGGTCACCAACAGTGAGTGTGCGACTCTCCAGGTATTCGTCGAGTCCTGCTGTTCGGTGAAGGTAACGTCGATCAGATCGCTACCGAACTTCTCAACCGGTCGAATTAACGAGGATCGTCGGTTCGCCGTCAGCGTTTGTGCCGATCGTCGACAGCACAGTGGCGCCAGCGCTGCCGTCGGCGTCGATATCAGCGAATGACTCTGTATTCGTTCCATCATCGAAGGTCACGTTGAGGATCTCTGAACGTCGTTGTTGGTTCCGTCATTGAACACGGCTTCGACGTTAACGTTTTCGAGCGGATTCCCGTTTGCGTCTTCGATCGTGGGCCGTGTACGTTGCGTTGTCGCCAACCGGCACAGCAGCATTTGCTGGCTCGACAGTGATATCCAGGAGCAGTGACCTCAGCAGACAGGGTAGCCGAGGCCTCATCAGCAGTCCCTCGATCCGTAGGTAAGGTCAGCTGAACTACCGTTAGCAGGTTGCGGTAGCGTCGTTACTGACAGCTGACAGGAACATTGTAGGAACCAGCTTCTGGGTGGTCGTCCCCTCGAAGAAGATCGTCAGTTTCTCTCGTGTTTCTGCGGATGGAAACCGGTTCGCTAACGTTGAAGACGATGTATTCAGAACCCACAGTCGCAGGGCCCCGTACTCGAATTGGCAACGCTGACTTCGGCACCTTCAAGCGGGATGGGATTGCCATCATTGCCCCTGACTTCAGGCGGTCGTCAGGTCAATATCTTCATCAACGGTGAAGCGTACCAGTTGCCCCCTCGGAGGTGACCGAGGACCAGCACCAAGAAGCTTCAGACGCCATCAAGTACGAGCCGCCTGATCTGGAATTGACTGTCAGTTCGTCTCCAGACGTTTGCTGGGAGGTGCTATTTGTGAGGGTGACGCCCTCTGCCGTTAACAGATCGCCATCAGCAACGCCTGCCGCACGCACCGGCTGGGCCACCGGTACGCAAACGCCGACCATGGAAACGATCGGGATCGCGCTGAAGAAAATCGAGCTGGCCTTCTTGCGTGTGTTTGTATTACCTGTCATAGCTATACGCCTCCGTCATACCGGCTGATCCGGCTGTATTGTGTGTCGTGTTGCATTTGAATTGGATTAGGCATCGTCATCCTCGAAGTACTCGACGAGAATCTCCTCGAGCTTCTCCGAGACGTTTTTGCCCTCACCGACTGCCTCTGCACGAACCTGCCGCCATACCTGACGGTCTACCTCGATGGTCGTCCGCGCAGTGTCGTCTGTGCTGGTATCGTCTGTCATCTCGGTGCTCATACCCGTGTCATTGGTGTTTTGGGTTACGTGTGTACCGTAGATGGTTGTCTACAGTTCCATAAGGCTCATGAGAGCACTGGTACTTATGTGTTCGGTGTTACTGGGTTCGGAATCTCACTATTGAGACTTTGAGACGGTCAGGTGAGAGGTAGCTATCGTGCCGCAGTCAGGCGAATTAGGGAGCAGATACAGGAGAGTAGATCGACACAGCAGCAGGTAACGGGAATAGCAGACAGATGTCAGACATATCTCGGGCGATCATGTTGTACAGTAGCATAGTGGAATTAAGGATCGTTGAAACACCTTCCAGTGTAGATGATAGTCCGCTAGTGATTACGTGAGGTAGATACACCGCTGTCGATCAACTGTCTCGGGATCGTCCTGGAGCTCATAGACGCCGCTTCCAATATTCTCAACATGGCCGTGTTCCTCGAGGCGTTTCAATCGCTGCTGTGCGTACTGGCGTGTAAATCCAAGCTCTTTAGCGATGTTTAGTGGCGCATTCCGCCCCTCATCTAGTATTTCTAAGATTGCTTTATCTGTATCGTTGAGTTGTATTGGGGGCATATATGTACTTTCGTAACGCGGGTGTATAGTGTTTAGCAAACTAACTCCGTATACTTACGCAGTAAGTTATTTACCCTTGTGTACGTACGATATACTCACGGGAGCACGGGATACCGGTCGCAGAATGGCCGGAGCGTGGAGGAACACGCTCGACCGTGCTTCCAGCAAGGAAGCATGTCTAAATCAGACTCCACCGGTGTTGAATCCACCGGCACGACGCGAGCCGAATCAGCAATCCAACCAACCGACCCGCAGATTGACTGGAACGGCCCGTTCTCTGAGCGTGACGCGTACGGCACCACTAACGGGCTACACGTACGTTCGGTGTCCCGAGTGTGCGATTGAAGTGCTCACGAGCGATCGCGATACGGCGACCCACCGCCCGGAGTGTGTTCACCGATGAGCGACGACTGTGTCGGGCCCGCACTCGAAGAGTGTCCCGTCTGTGGTGCTGTCGGACTGCCTGAACGGATCGCACTCCACGACTGTGCTGCGTTCCGTACGTGGCAGGACAGCGTCGATACTGACGCCGACGCTGATACCACCACCGAGGAGGTCGCCAATGACGACTAACCGCGTCACGGCGACACTCGCGCAGCTCGCAACAGGACTCCCCGTCGAGGAGGACACATGTTCGATGTGTGATCGCCCGCTACGCGCGGGCACGCCCGTTGTCGTCACGCTCACCCGGCAGGCCACCTGTCCCGTCTGGACCGTCGAGACGTGCCGCTGTCGGGAGTGTCCGCGCCCACGCGCGTCAGCAGACAGCGAGTCACCGGCTGTGCTCACCGCGACACTCAGCGTGTGTAGTCACGCGCACACGCAGACGCACGCGCTCTGTCTCGCCGATCCCCAGTCACTCACAACCACCGCAATTACACCCAGATGACCACACCCCAGCCTACCGCCGGATCGACAGCACAGCCGCCAAATCAGCCGACGACAACACGAACTCGACAACCACGCTGGCCTGTACTTTTAAGACGAGCCGGACGCAAGCGAGTAGCACAGCTCGGAGGTCAAAAAACGACACAGGGAAACCCCGTGCCGACCAGACAAGACCTGAACACTTGTTTGGTCGGCGGCACGGTATTTCAAGATTGCCCCTCGCAAGTGGCATTGCTACCGGCCGGGCCACGAGTGCCCACGGTGGATCCCGATCCGAGCCGGATCCACGATGTACACACCACGACACCAGCCATCGACGACCGCAGCAGGCACAGTGACACAGCCGACGCTGACCACGGAGGCCGCCGATGAGTGAGTCTGCCCAGCCGACGAGCGTGCCGTCACTCGAGGACAAAGCAGACGCGCCCGAAGCGTTCGTCACGGGAGTAATCGAGGCACTCGAGGCGGCTGAAGTGCCGGCACCGGTTCGCAAGATCATTGAGAACGCTGGCGAGCAACTCGTTGAGCTGATTAACGCACAGAACGCGATCAGATCCAAGATCTCCAAGTAGAGGTCGCCGAGCTTGAAGCTGAGCTCCGGGAGGAGCGTGAAACCCGCGCGAAGGAGGCTGCTGAGGATCGCAAACGGATTCACGAGGTCGAAACACAGGTCGAGGAGACGACCGATGAGGAGACAACAGATTCGAGTACAGCTCCCGACTCAGAGGCCGACACTGAAGCCACGAACCCCGGGGTACAGCCACCGGAAACACCCCTCGAAGAGGTGATTCGGGTCCCAGAACACCTCGTTGAGGAGCATCTCACCGCCAACCAACGTCGCGCCCGCTTTGTCGCCAAAGATGTCGCAGAGTACACCCGATCGGTGCCGGCTGGCCGTGCGATCCGCTCGTCACAGCTCCGGCAAGTACTGGCCGCTGGTGAGGACGGACAGATCTACACGGAAACAGTGAGCCGCGTCATCCAGTTCCTCGAGGATCTCGGCGACAATGCGGTGGCAGTCAAAGAATCGCGACGTGGCGAACGCGTCATCGTCTTCACGGAGGCGTTCGTTGAGCGCGTCCAGACGTATCAGCACGCTCAGCAGGCGAGTAACACCGTTGTGACCGACCACGGGGTGGAGGGGTAGCCTGAACTGTTATTGAGCAGCGCCTACCGGCGTTGTCGGTCACGAACGCACCCACACGAACCGGTCGATCGCCTATTGTACCAGTACCAACCACAGGGAAACCTCTCTTTTGGAATAAAAGTAAGAGAATGAAAAGAACAGATCTGACGAGAGTCGCTCTCGCAACTCGGTAACAACGGTGTTACTCGTCAGCATCCTCGCCTGACTCGGTCTCGTCAGAGCTAAGGGCGTCATCGATGGCTAATTCGATGGCTGCTGCTGTCGACCCCTGCTGTGCCTTCCGCCGTAATTCGTCGCGAGACAATAACTCAGACGCAGCATCCGCATCCGACGGAGATGCTGATTCGCGACGTTCGGCGTAGTACGTGTCTACATCCGGACTCTCAACCGTCCACAGTATCGACTCGATCCGTCCGTCGACGCGTCGTAGACACCGATACTTTCCCCGTGCCCACCCGGTATCAGGCCCAAACGAAGGCCGCGGCGGGGGCGTCGAGAACGCATCCGCAGTATCGCGGTCTGGAGCCGAGTAGAAATTCTTCCAGCCACCCTGTGGGGTCATCCGGTGGAGCTCGTACTGCACCGACTGATCGTGGTATCGCACGCGGTCGTACAGCCGCCGGAGCCAGTTCATGAGTGTGTCTATCAGCAGTCATGATCTGGAGCTACTGTAGTACACCAATATGAAACCGGCGCACGCGCGCAGCTGAGTGACACGAGACGTACACACTGCGACAGGCGACCCACGACAGCGAGCGAGACGGTGGGCAAAATCGGGGTGACGTTGCCACCGCCGACACAACGCAGCACCAACCGGATCCCAACGGAAATCCAACGTCTCGCCTACGTGAGCCCACCGTTGCGCCAACGAACCAGGGTCGGCGCGGGTCGGCCCGACAATCCACCGACGCGTCCCCGACAGGGGGGCAAAGCCCGCCAGCAGCTCGCGGGGATAGCCCCGACGTGTGACGCCCACAATGAGGGCCACAGATGTCGGGGTCGGCCTGAGGCGGCGCCAACGCGATATCGGGCAACACACAGAGGGACGAGGTCAAGCCCGACGACTGAAGTCGTGGTCACAGACGAGGTTATCGCAGATCCCCGCGAAGATGTACGAGCGACAGTGCTATGTGTACCACCCGAGTACCACGGCATATGAGCGCAGACGCGGGCGCCAACGGACGACGGGGACATGGTGAAATTGAACGTGAAGGTCCCGCAGCGCCTACTCGAGGAGATCGACGAACTGGCAGCAGAACTGGACTACACGAACCGCTCAGAGTTCATTCGTGAGGTCCTCCGCGACACCACAGAGCCAATTCTGACGCCCGGCGCCCAAGAGGGCGTCTCCGAGGGCTACGCGGACGTGGCGGCAGGACGGACGATGTCCACCGACGAGGCCCGCGAACGCCTCGGCATCGATTATGACCGACGGCGCACAACAACCCGAGCAAGACGATGGCGGAGACACGAGGGCAGATGACGCGCGGACCGCACCCGGGCGATATCGGCGGTCTGTTAACTAAAACGGAGGCTGAAACGGCTAAAGAAGCTGTGGCGGAGCTTCAGGGCCGTGACCGCACGCGTCTCAACGTGGCTCGCAACACCTTCGAGACTGCCGATGATGACACGGCCGAGTGAGACGCCTCGGACCGCGTCAATCTACTAGTTGGAGACCCGGACACAGATGGAAACAGAACACCAGTTGCTTGGAATCGACCACGCTGACAGCCCCGTTGTGAGACTGCTCACAGCACGCTGGCCAACGTCCACACAGCGTTCCCCACAGCGTGCCTACAACGTGTCGCCAGCGTGTGCCCACAGGGAGCCGAAGGCAGCAGTGCTGCCCCGGCCAGCTCCGGCAAGCCACACCCTCACCACGGTGGGTGCGCACCGACACTGAGGCTGCTGGAAACCACTGCCGCGACACCGACACCACGAGAGCCCACACACGTAGCCTACGTGTAGTGCTACCCGCGGTCTACGTAGGGATCTACGTCCGTCCTACGATCACGCTACGTCAATCGACGTGCGCGGCATCCAGTTAGGAAGGGAGCCCAAGGCAGCAGTGCTGCCCCAGCCAGCCCCGGCAAGCCACACCCCACCACGTTGACGACACGGAGCCACCCATCGCTGCGAGGACCATTGTGAGTGACCCACGACTGAAGTTGTGGGCGTCCGGCTCGGCTTGCTGGAACCCGACGAGGCTCCGCCTCGAGACTGGCTTCGTGGGCACGTCGCCAGACTACCAAGGCCCCACCAAGCCTTTGGCCAAGGCCTTGGCTCGCTCTTGGTGGGTGCCTTGGCTCGCCTTTGGTGGGGGGTTTGGGTCGCCCTTGGTGGGGCCTTGGGTACAGTCCACCTACCAACACCAGCGTACGGGGCAGCCCAAGGGAGCTTGAGCTGCCTTCGACTGCCCCTCCAAGCCTGCTCACAGGGGAGGTGTCACACCAACGGCGCAACCCCACCGACAACCAACGAGGGCCCGTACAGACCCGCCTGTCACACAGTGAGAATACCCCCACGCCGACGGCCCCGCCGAGCACGCGATCTCGGCACGCCGACCGGCGTTGGCTCGGCGTCCCTCTCGGCGTTGTGTCGGCGTCCCGTCGGCGTGGGGGCAGGGGCAGCCGAAGGAGCAGCGCTGCCGGTCACCCCACACAGCCCGCACGGTCTGTTGATGAGGATTGTCCATTAGGTTATCATGCAGACTGTTAACGGTGATGGACATGCTGTCACACTGTAGGCGTACAGTAAGTTTCGTGAATAGTAGTTGAAATTTGTAGCAAAATTAATCAGTCTACATGTTCTGATTATGCTCAATTGTAGCGGTGCCGCGATGGCGCAGCTGTCGCCGGAGAACGGGGCGGCGGTGCTGATGGGTGGAGTGGTGTTTGAGAGATCGAGAACAGAGCTGATCAAGCATGAGTGGACAACGAACTGAGGTGATTGGCAGCAGGTTGTAGATTGTACTTTTCTTTGCGCTAGTTCTGCTGGGTAGTCTGCAGCGATATCGCAGCAGCGTCGCCGTCTCCCAGTGGTAATACGATGGCCGCCTCTTATCTCGCTAGCGCAGACTGACGCGTTGGACAATGAGAGCAACAATGCTGATGTCACAGATACAGCGGCTGGGAGTGTGCATCGATATCGCTACTTTCGTAGACATTAAACCATGCCGACGCAGATAATGAAGCTATCAGGACTGCCCTGATAGATCCCACTACTGAGCATGGACAAATCTCTGGAACAGTTACTGACGGAGGGAACCAGTCTTGCGGATGTTGAAGTTAAATTCATAGATCAGGATACTAAAAACATAAGCAACAGGATCGCCGATTAAGCTGGTGACTATCTCGTTTAAGCTCCTGCCAGGAACGTATACTGTCTTGGTTAAAAACCGGGTTTTCAACGTTCAATAACGCTGTGGCCCTGGGATGCAGGAGAAACGAAAACAGGTCGACGTGACATTAATCTCGAAGTACCAGCAAAACTAGTGGAACTTGTTACAAACCAAGAAGAATAATGAGGCGCTGCCGGGAGCAGAACGGAATGACCGATATCTCAGTACCGGGACAGTCAGTCGCAGTACGACCAGACCGACGCCAGAAGGAGTGTCGCGCGCTGTCAACGGACTTAGAACCCGGAACTGAATATGAGATCAGCCGCCACTTTCGACGGTAAGAACGGGACCGGCAACAGTCGGAACTCAACCCGGAACCGTTTACTGCCAGCGCCTGTTTTGTCATTCCTGGTGTCAGCTGACGAAACCAGCCAGATTACCGGTGAGGTTGTCAGCGGAGATACTGCGTCTGTTGTCGAGGAGCGGAAAGTCGAAAAACCACGGTGTCTCAGTACCGGAACAGTCGTCGCCAGTTTGCGAACAACCGACGCCAAAAGGAGTGTACACTGTGTTCACAGACCTAGAACCCGGAACTGAATACGGAGATCGCCGCCACTTTCAGCGGTGAAACCGGGGACCGCAACAGTCGGGAATCTCAACCAGGAACCGTCAATCAGGACGTTGTCGTTCCTGGTGTCTCTGACGAAACCAGTCAGATTACTGGTGAGGTTGTCTCCGAAAATAATGAACTGCTGTCAGGAGCAGAAGTCGAAATCACAAATCTCAGTACCGGAACAGTCGTCGCAAGTACGACAACCGACGCAGAAGGAGTGTACACTGTCACAGACTTAGAACCCGGAACTGAATATGAGATCACCGCCACTTTTGACGGTGAAACCGGAGCTACAACAGTCAAAACTCAACCAGGAACCGTCAATCGGGACGTTGTCGTTCCTGGTGTCACTGACGAAACCAGCCAGATTACCGGTGAGGTTGTCAGTGAAGAATTGCTGAGCTGTTGTCAGAGCGGAAGTGGAAATTACCAGAATCTCAGTACTGGAACAGTCGTCACCAGTACGACAACCGACGCAAAAGGACTGTACACGCTGCCGCGGACTTAGAACCCGGAAACTAGATCTGGAGATAGCCGCCACTTTCAACGGTGAAACCGGGACCCGCAACGGTCGAAATCTCGACCAGGAACCGTCGATCAGGACGTAACTGCTCGTTCCTGAGTGTCACTTGACGAAATCAGTCAAATTACGGGCGAAGTTGTCAATAACGCCGATACGAGCATTCCAGGCGCTTGGGTTGAACTCTTCTCGGTTGACGCCGCTGGGAACCTCGAGGAAAGTCTAGACAGCACCACCAGTAGAGCAGATGGCTATTACGTGTTCACTGACGTGCCAATCCGGCCAAGAGCTTGCCATTCAGGCTACTGCAGCTTGATGCCGACGGGAACGAAGTCAACGCGCATATCCTCAATGATGGGAACATTGTCAACGCCCCAGCTTGATGGAGAAGACATTGTTATTGAAGATGCCGTTGAGGATCAGCCGCTACAGGTGCGTCTTTCCAGGTGTCTAATACTGAGTCGGCCGAGATGACGTTAATACAGCTGAGTCCCTCACCGTGAGCGCGACAATTACCAATTACCGGTCCTATTGCGGCTGAACAGGAGGTTACTTTACGCCTCGGTAGCACGACGCCACTCGGAGAAGACACTGTGATCGCCACAAAGACGGTTTCACTCTCATCGAGTAGAAGTAGTACCGTTGTATTTGATGTTACTGCGCCTGCCGGAGGTGGCACGTACACTCACGGTATCTTCACTGATGATGGTGATCAGACCGCAGAGCTGACCGTCACCGAACCAGATGCTGGTGTCGTTGTTGTCGGTGACAGTCCGGCACAAGACACCACCGGTGACGGACTCCTCAACGACATCGATGGCGATGGTGAGTTCAGAATTGCCGATGTTCAGTTGCTTTTCGAAAATCGGAACAGCGACGCAGTACACGATAACCCTTGATCTGTTCGACTTCAACGCCGATGGCGATATTAGCATTGCTGATGTCAGGTACTCTTCGAGCAGCAGCTGGCTCAAGAGTAACGCTTGATTACGGGAGTACAAGGAGAAAGCCTGCGCGCTTCAGCGCAGGGAGGATGTCAACCCCCACGCCGACAGCCCAGTCGAGGACGCGAATCTCGGCACGCCGACCAGCGTTGTCTCGGCGTCCCGTCGGCGTGGCGAGACGGGGCAGCCGAAGGGAGCACTGCTGCCCGGGCATCCCCGACGAGACGCGCTAGGCTGTCAATGTGACGAGCGTGACGGCGTCGACCGAACCATGCGACACACGGTGAATCCAGTCTACGGAAAGCACGCCGAGCGGGGATGGTTCCTGCGTTTATTGCCCTCTGACGACACTCATTCTGTTAGCAGTTTGTAGGCGGTAAGCCCCCTTCCTCAACGAGCGAACGGCGTCGGCCGTCAGCGGTAGGTGCAGTCGTCACCGCAGCTTCAATCGGGAACTGCGAGGTATGAAATGTTTTAGTACGTATGTCGGCAATATTGGGTGTGCCTCTTCCTGACTCGACACCTCTTCAGAGCCGGTTGACAGACTATCTGCTAGCCAGACTAACTGCTAATGACGGCACGATGTTCATAAAGAGCAAACATATTGCTGGAAGTCTTGACGCCTCAAGCAAAGAGATTGGAGTAACGATGGCGGCACTAGAAGCAGACGCTTCTACTCCGTTCCAGAATGAGTCGTCACGGTGGGACGTCTGATGGGACCACTTCATATGTTGAAACGCAGGAGTGAAGACCACAATCTCTCCAATCACATTGTATTGAGCCCACGAACTGACGAACGCTCACCTCCAATCCTCTACTCACGGGGAGAGCGGTAGACTGCGTTACGCCGACCGGCGTTGTGTCGGCGTCCCTCTCGGCGTTGTGCCGGCATCCCGTCAGCGTAACACGGAAGCGAGCCCAAGGCAGCAGTGCTGCCCCGGACCACCCCTTGTAAGCCACCCCTCTCTCCCCACCACGATGGAAGCGCACCGATACTGAAGCTGCTGGAAACCACTGCCGCGACAGCGACACCACGAGCGCTCGATCAGTAGCCACCACATACTTTTGTACGACAGCGTCATAGAACGTATACATGCCAACGATTAGTGCCCGGATTCCAGAGGATGATGAAGCAGCCCTCGAAGAGGTGGCTGCGCTAGTGAATGAGGATAAGAGTTCAGTCATTCGTAAAGCGCTTCGTGAGGGACTCACGGAACTCCGTATTCGACGCGCGATCGAGCAGTATCAATCCGGTGCGGTCTCGACGAATCAGGCGGCGCAAATTGCAGGCGTGAGTATTGCCGAGTGGCTTGAGATCGCTCGCGAGCGAAATCTGACGTCGCAGTTGTCGCCCGAAGACCTCGACGCGGAGGTTGAGACAGCACGCGAGCTATGACACAGCTCTACGCCGATGCGACCGTGCTCATCGCACTCGGACGGGTAGGTAGACTTGACCTGCTGACGGTTGTTGAGGCGCCGATCAGCATCCTGCCAGCGATTCAAGCGGAGGTGACCACGCAACCAGCGGCGGCGAATCTCCAGACGTTTCTCAAGCGAGATCGTGTCACAACCGATCCACCGGTCGCGCTGGATAACGACCAGGCGATGGAAATCCTTGGTGACGACACCGTCACCGGCGACGTGCGGCTCATTGCGGCGGTCCGAGCGCATGCGGCTGCCGATGAGTCAGTCGCCGTCGTCTCGGACGATCGCCGCGTTCGAACGGTCGCTGACGGACTCGGTGCGCAAGTCACGGGAACAATCGGCGTGCTCGTGCGGGCTGTTGAGGCGGGACTACCAGCAGACGATGCGCGCCAGCTCGTCCGTACGCTCGATTCCAACGGACTCCATATGACAGCCCAGCTTCGAGCAAGGGCACTCGAGCTGATCGAAGACGCCGCGACGGACTGACCCGAGCGACGGCGTCACTCCCACGCCGACGGCCCCGCCGAGCACGCGATCTCGGCACGCCGACCGGCGTTGGCTCGGCGTCCCCCTCGGCGTTGTGTCGGCGTCCCGTCGGCGTGGCGCCGAAGGGAGCCAAAGGCAGCACTGCTCCCCCGGCCAGCCCCGGCAAGCCACATCCCACTACGCTGGCGAGGCGGTGATACCCATCGCTGCGAGGACACCGGTGGCCGACTGAGCGCCACTTCGATACGAAGATCTCACCAAGATCTTGGGTGCGCTTTTGGGTGAGGCCCACTCACCGAGACCAGAATACGGGGCAGCCGAAGAGAGCTCGAACTGCCTTCGACTGCTCCTTCCAAGCTCTCACGCAGGGGAGGTGCCACACTAACAGAGCAACCTCACCAACAACCGACGAGGTCCCCGTTTAGACCTGCGTGGCACGCAGTGGGAATACCCCACGCTGACAGTCCTGCTGTAGGACGACTCACGGCACGGTAATATGACAATTTATACTACTCCGCCGTAGCCTCCCTGACCGTAACCGAAGGTTCCGAAAGGTTCGTCGGTCCCGTCTCCCGCTTTTGGCTCGTCGGTCCCGGCGCCATCTTTTGGCTCGTCGGTCCCGTCTCCCGCTTTTGGTTCGTCGGTCCCGGCGCCATCTTTTGGCTCGTCGGTCCCGGCGCCATCTTTGGGCTCGTCGGTCCCGGCGCCATCTTTTGGCTCGTCGGTCCCGTCTCCCGCTTTTGGTTCGTCGGTTCCGTCTCCCGCTTTTGGCTTGTCGGTCCCGTCTCCCGCTTTTGGTTCGTCGGTTCCGTCTCCCGCTTTTGGTTCATCGGTCCCGGCGCCATCTTTGGGCTCGTCGGTCCCGGCACCATCTTTTGGTTTGTCGGTCCCGGCGCCATCTTTTGGCTCGTCGGTCCCGTCTCCCGCTTTTGGTTCGTCGGTTCCGTGCTCCCGTCTTTTGACTTGTCGGTCCCGTCTCCCGCTTTTGGTTCGTCGGTTCGCCGTCTCCCGCTTTTGGTTCGTCGGTCCCGGCGCCATCTTTGGGCTCGTCGGTCCCGGCACCATCTTCTGGTTTGTCGGTCCCGCGCTTTTGGTTCGTCGGTCCCGGCACCATCTTTTGGTTCGTCGGTCCCGGCGCCATCTTTTGGCTTGTCGGTCCCGGCACCATCTTTTGGTTTGTCGGTCCCGGCGCCATCTTTTGGTTTGTCGGTCCCGGTGCCATCTTTTGGTTTGTCGGTCCCGGCGCCATCTTTGGGCTCGTCGGTCCCGGCGCCATCTTTGGGCTCGTCGGTCCCGGCACCGTCTTTGGCTTGTCGGTCCCGGCTCCATCTTTTGGTTCGTCGGTTCCGGCACCATCTTTTGGTTTGTCGGTCCCGGCACCATCTTTTGGTTCGTCGGTCCCGGCACCATCTTTTGGTTTGTCGGTCCCGGTACCATCTTTTGGTTTGTCGGTCCCGGCGCCCGCTTCTTTTTCTTTTTTTTGCTCTTGCTCCTCCTCGTTCTGTAGCACTTCATTCTGCTTCTCTTCAGCACCATCGGTCTCCGTGTCAGTCCCATTATTGGGTTCATCATCGGATTCGTCCTCGGAACCGTGTACGCCGCCAATCCCGCCCATCGGTTTAGTCCTATTAGATCCGGTCGCCGAGAGTCCATCCGAGCTGGTCGTTTCATTCGTTTCGGCCGTCTTCGACGCCTCGTCTGAGGTGACTGGGGTACCGCCGTATCCGAACGATCTAATTTGGGGGGTATCTGTTGTACTTAAGATTCCGGCGGAAACCCCGCCGACCCCGGCAGTGATCGCTGCCAAGACGCCGCGCCGTGTGATCCTAAACCCACGGCCATCATCCGCTTTCCCTCCGTCGTCAACAGTATTGTTCTCCGCTGACGCTGACGATGTCGATTCACTAGTCTCGGTACGGCTAGTGGCCGTGGTCGTTTCGGCGCTTGACGCAGCACCGTCTCCCTCACTCGTGCTTGGTGGATTTGTTTTCTCGACTTCAGGAGCAGGTCTAGCCGGTTCAGGAGTTACAAACGGATCTGCCGGCGCAGGCAACAACATTCCGGTAGCCGACAGCCTCAATCCGGCGTCCCTACGGAGTCTGTCAACCAGTCCAGCAGCGAGTTCGCGGTACGCTATGGCTGCCGAACTCTCCGATTCGAGAACGGACAGTGGATCCGTAGCGAGCGCGTCACTCTCCGGGATCGACGCGAGGATTTCACACTCCCAGTCATCGTTTGCTGACTCGTCGCTGACCTGCGTCAGGGCCGTCCCGAGCATCGCCGGACCGGCATGGCGGAGTCGGTCGTGGAGGACCGCAGTGGTACGTCGTGCCGCGGCGTCCGGGGTTGAGACGGTGAGAACGCCGTCCGCCGCATCGAGTGTGCCAGCGGTCGCGTCACTGAACGCGTCACCCGTGTCACAGAGGACGATATCAAATCCGTCAATGGCGTCAAGGAAGGCGGTAAGCAGCGCCGGATCGGGGTTGATGGACTCCTCGGACGGCATGATTGATAGCCCGGCCGGTCCCAAGTGGGTGGCGTCCTCGATGGCCGCGTTACCGCGGAGTACATTCTGAACGGTTGTCGCGGACTCCTCGATACCCAGCCGGTCCGCGAGCGAAGGGTCGGCAAAGTCGCAGTCGACGAGGAGAACCTCGTGGTCGGCCTCGGCGAGCAGGCTTCCGAGGGCGACGACCGACGTGGTCTTCGCTGTGCCGCGTGTCCCGCTCGTAACTGCCACCGTTTCAGTCATTACTATGTAGTTGACACTCCCAGTCGAGACGGCATATATTAGCGCCTATAATTATCAAAATCGAATACGTAGTGTTGGAAAATAATAGCCTTTGGAGCGATACAGATTTGAGGAGGATACTTGCGGCTTTACCGACTTGAACGACGGCACCACAATCAAGGAGAGAGCCCACGGCTTTAGCCGTGAAGTGAATCTGACAACTGTGGGAATATCCACACTGCTAGGTATGAAATGTTTTAGTACGTATATCGGCAATGTTCGGTGTGCCTCTTCCTGACTCACGAAGCGCCTCTTCGGGAGCCGGTTGACAGACTATTTGCGAGCCAGGCTAACTGCCACTGACGGCACACTGTTCATAAAGAGCAAACATATTACTGGGGATCTTGACGCCTCAACCAAGGAGATTGGATTGACATCCTCCCCGCGCTGAAGCGCGAGGATTCCCACGGCACCGCGCCGCTGGGTTGGGATATTGTGGTTTACGACGTGACCTGTTCTTGAGGCGCGAATGCGCCAGTTTCCTTGTCAAACAGGAACGTCGATGGCTGTGCCAACCAGCCGTTACTCCTATCACCGCCATACGTCGGCGAGACTCGGAGATACTTTCTGTCGAATGTTCTCGGCACCGTTCACGTCCGCGTTCGCCACCGTACTACAGTCGTCACACACGTACAACCCGCGTTCGACGCGGTTCGCGTCACGCTTGCGACCACAACACGAACACGACTTCGACGTGTCGCGTTCGGACACCTGCTCAACGGTGATCCCTTCCATCTCGGCCTTGTAGGTGAGCAAGTCGGTGAAGCGGTCGAACGCCCACGAGTGCAAGTCGAGATTGCCGTGCGTACCCCAGTTCTTCGACTCTTCGGTTCTCGTCGTCCTCGCGGATGCCGGAGAGATCGCCGATCACGATTGTCCCAACATCTTCCTCAACACACCGCTGAACGATGTGCTTCGAGAGCGTGTGGAAGTAGTGCGTGCGGCGCTCCGATTTCTTCTGGTTCAACCGCGTGGCCTGCTCGGAGTTCGAGTCGTCACACCGAGCGATCCGCTTACTGAAGTAGTAGTCGTCCTGCTTCAGGCAGTTGAGCGGATACAGCTCGGCGTGACCGTCCTCGTAGGCGAGCGCGGCAAAGTTGCTGATCCCGAGATCAACACCAACTGTCTTTTCGCCGGGGGGTTCAGCCACCTCAGTCTCGACTTTACACACGAAGTGAAATTCCCACTCGTCGCCAGTCCAGACGGCCCGCACTTGCTGGACGTTCTCCACGGCGGAGAGGTCAACGTCGGGCCGCGTTTGGTATTTACAGAGGATGAAGTCCGACCAGTAGTCCTTGAGGTTTGAGCCTTGAGAGAGTCGGACGCGGTTGTACTGGGTGTCGAGTTTGAAGCCGGCGGCTTTGAACGTCACCGTGCTTCGTGGGTGTTCGTCGCCGTATTTGCGGTAGCCGGGCGGGTTCGCTCTCGTATCCCCGTTGCGTCGTTTGCCGTACCAGCCGTTGAACGCCTCAGCGAGTTCTTGAAGGACTCGCTGACTTGACTGAGAATGCAGGTCATCGTAGCGTTCGTGCGACTTCAGGTAGGCTGTGAGTTCGGTGTGATTTGGAATGTGCCCGATTTCGTCCCAAATCCGGCTGCATGTCCACCGTCCGACGTTCCAGAGTTTCGAGGCTGCGAACCCGAGGGCGTCAAGGTCGTCTGACACCCGTGACTGATTCCGAATGGAAGCAGTATAGGTGCGCGTGACGACCTGTTTTGCCATACGTAACCTATGACAGTATTCCTACTTAAAGGTGTAGTATTGACGCAGCGTGGAATATCCTGCCGTGCCATCAAACGGTGGAGTAGAGAAGAGTTGTCGGATTCATCCCCGCGCTGAAGCGCGAGGCTTTCTCCTTGATTCTCCGTAACAATGGCAGCACTCGAAGAAGACGCTTCCACTCCGTTCCGAATGAGTCGTCACGGTGGGACGTCTGATGGGACCACTTGGCGTGTTAAAACGCAGGAATGAAGACCACGATCCCGCCGATCAAATCGTATTGAGACTCACGAGAACTGACGAACGCTCACCGGCACTCCTCTACCCACAGGGATAGCGTTAGGCTGCGTTGAGGTAGTCGTCAGGGGGATGTCCGGCTCTTGAGACACGCGTTCGTGCGTCTTTCCGGACAGCGTGGTTGGGAGGACGCTCCGCATGTGTTCAGATGTGGTCTTTGATCGGGGCTGCCACCTCGTCCATGAGATCAGGCCCTACAACATCAAGGACACTATCGAGCGTCTGTCGGTAGCCAGCCTCGGCTGCTGGGTATCCTTGACGAAGAGTCGAGCACCTCGTCGTTCACCGACGCAATCTCGTACAGATGGCCGTTCCGGCGTAGCTCCCTATCTCGGTTCATCACTGGCCGATAGAACGGATCTGAGTATATACCCGGGGATCACTATCAGCACCGGAACTGGGCGATCAGCTTGAACAGCAATCTCGGGATTGCCAATTCCAGGTGATTGGTGAGAGTGCCAATTCCAGGTGATCGGAGGAGTGCCAATTCCAGGTGATTGGTGGGAGTGCCAATTCCAGGTGATCAGTGGGAGTGCTGATCTGGAGTTCGATTAGCGATAGAAACCGTTTATCCGATCGCCTATGGACATACGCACATGAAATCAACGCGAAAGGCGCTTCGCGACGGGGAGCTGTTCAAAGACACGTACGAGCGCCTCAAATGTGCTGACTGTGAGAAGGTGCTGAAGACAAAAACGGATTCAGAGACAGTATTTGATCTCCGTACTTGCCCGGAATGCGACGCCGAGTACAAAGATCTCCACTAACAACCGAGACATCCCCACACGACAGACCTCATCGCTATTCACTGTAGATTATTGTTAGTTCTTCTATATATGAAGAAAACGTATAAACTACCGTCAGATCCGCTGTCTGCGACGTTAATGATCAGTGTTCCTCCGTCTCCTCGTCGTCGAACGCGGCCGCAGCCGCCTCGCCCCACGATCCGAAGCGGCGCTGGTAGGTCGCGAGCCCGTACTCGCCTTCGCGAGCGACATTCGTTGAGGTCGGTCGCTCACCAAGTTCGTCACGGAGCCGATGGAGATCGGCGATGAGCTCGGCATCGGTAATCTTGTTCTGGTCCGGCGGGTCAAGGTTGGCCGCCTCCAGTGCGTCGGTCCACGAGCCGAAATCGTCGCATGTACGTGCTCGATCGCTGTGAGAGCCCTGTTTGCGCATATCTTTCGAGGTGGGCGAGCGGCCGAGCTCGTCAGCAAGCGCCTGGAGGTCAACAAGAAGTTCATCGTCGGACACACGCGGAGCCGGGTGTTGCCAGGCGTCAAGTTGCGTCACCGCTCTGTGGCTCTCGAGCACTGAGTGGTGGCGTCACATCATCGAACGTTTCGATGAGCGCGTCTGTCCACGAGCCAAACCGATTCTTGTACGTCGCCGACGCGTACGCGCCCTGCGCGTCCATCTCGGCTTTCGTCGGTGCGTGTCCGACCTCGTCGCGAAGCCGACGGAGTTCGGCGGCCAGCTCGTCGTCCGAAATCGTGGGCCCGCCCTGACGCGGCTCGAAGCCCGCCTGTTCCACGCCGGCGTTCCACGACCCGAAGCGCCGGTGGATCGTGCTGTCGGCGATGTCGCTGTACTCGTCGAACTCCGAGATCGACGGTGCGCCGTCGCTGTCGGCGACAGTCGGCGACACGACGGAGCTCGTCGAGGAGCTCCTCGTCGGAGTGCGCCTTGGTGCCAGCCTCGTCGTCGCGCCTCTTGTCGACAGCGTCCGTTGGGACGGTCTCGAACGCCGCGTCGAGCGCGTCGTCCCACGACTCAAACCGATTGTAGTACGTCTGGCGCGAGTACGCGCCGTGCTCGCGGACGACCGTCGTCGTTGGTCTCCCGCCGAGTTCGTCGTGAAGCCGCCGCAACTCGGCGAGCAGCTCCTCGGTCGGCACGCGCTGTGGCGGCGGTGGCTCAAACCCGGCCGCTTCAAGCGCGTCTCGCCACGACCCGAATCGGTATTCATAGGCTGTCCGGGAGTACTCACCGTGGTCTCTGAGGTCTGTCGTTGTCGGCGGGGCACCATCGTCGCCGGCGAGCCGCTGGAGATCGGCAATGAGCGCATCGTCCGAGATGTGTTTCCACTCCCGGTCGGGCACCTCACCGAAGACCTCCTCGAGGGCGTCCGCCCACGAGCCGAACCGCTCGTAGTAGGTGATGTACGCGTACGCGCCGTGCTCGTCCATCTGGTCGGCGGTCGGGATCTGGTCGAGTTCGTCACGAAGCCGGCGGAGTTCGGCAACGAGGTCGTCACGCGGGATCTTGTCAGTGTCCGTGTTCGGGTCGAGCCCCGCCTGTTCGACCGCAGCGTTCCACGAGCCAAATGCGGCGTTGGACGGTCGCTGCTGACAGGTCGGCGTGTTCGTCGAACATCCGCCTGCTCGGCGTCCCGTCGACAGCAGAGAGATCCGCGACGCGACGGATCTCGTCGAGAATCTCCTCGTCGCTGTACGAGGGCATATCTCGGAGAGGGCCGGCCGGCCGTATGAGTGTTCGGACAGCGATTCATCCGCGATTGGCTGAACCCTCGTTCGGCTCCGCTACGCTGGAGATCCGATCTCGTCGCTTTGACTTCCTCCTATCAATCGAGCGAGTAGAAAAGAGTGATTCCAATATCTTTTTTACTCATAAATAGACCTATATTATATGAATCAGTTGACAGCGTTCCAACGAGATATTCTCTATACAGTTGGTAAACTCGACGATCCCCACGGGTTAGCAATTAAAGACGAGCTTGAAGCATACTATAACTCAGAAGTGAATCATGGCCGACTGTATCCGAATCTAGATAAATTAGCAGATCAGGGATTCCTTTCTAAAGGTCAAAAAGACGACCGAACGAATGAGTATCAATTAACAGAGCAAGCACACGACGCGATCCAGCAGCGGCGCGAGTGGGAAGACATCGGTAGCTACTAGCCGAATATATTTGAAAATGTACCAGTACGCTCAGTAGGCGTTGTCAGATTATGTGGATCAAATATCACAGAGACACGAGGCGGAACCCCACGACGTCAGTCATTGGCTTGCAGCCTTGTATCGCTGTAAGTCACTGACAGCGATAGCCAGTCATCAATCCACCTACCAGTAGTGACCAGTTTGATGCTATGTTGAGTACCTATCAGATTAATTGATTGTTTCCCTGGTTCACTCATTTCGAAGTCGGCCTCGCGGATGGCGTGTAGTGTTTCGAGACCGGTGAGCTGGAATCTTGCGGGATCGCCGAGGTAATAAGGGATTTTGGCTCTATTGAAATCCTCAGCAAGTGATATATTCTGCCCAATTGCGGTCAGTACAGGAGAAGAAATTATCGTTCGATACAGAGGTTCACCTTTGATCGAGTTCCACTAGCTGGCTACATTCATGAACAAATGAAATTATATGTAAGAATCAAAAGCCATGTTATGTATGATTGATTTAACGAGATTCGAGACGGCTTATCTAGTAACGACACTGTTCCTCGCTGTTATCGGATATCTCAATCTTACCACTTTTCTGTCTTTAAGGAATGTGTAATACTCCTTTCACTCTGCGTAGTATTGTTGCTATTGAGGGAATTGTCGATTGATACGCAGTTCTCACCGACCAGCTGTTTCAGGCGAGGATTCATATGAATAAGATTTCAATCAAGCCGATGGTCGCGTTAAGTTTGGCGTGAATTGTGGTAGACGGCGAAGGCTTCGAGCCAATTTTGAGCGGTCTCTAGCGCGACATGACTAAAACTATTTGCGAACGATGATGTTCGTCGTTCTATTTCCCAAAAGACACGTTCGATAGCATTCCGATTTCCATGGCGAATCACCCGAAATCGATAGCCATCTTCAGCAAGAACTGGGCCGAGATAATCTGCGTCATCGACGAGGAATTCGACACCATTGAGCTGGTAGCGTCGGTGAAGCTCGGTGAGAAACCACCGCGTTGTCTGTTTTGTTGCGGTTGGATAGAGGCTTAGATGGAGGATTTCGTTGGTATACGGATCAACCGCCCCGTACAGCCAGAACTTCTGACCGTGGAGGCGGATCATCTTTTCGTCAACCGCGAGCTGATCCGCAGAGACTGTCGAGATCGGCTGTAGATCGGCCTTATGAACCCAGTTATGAACAGCGACGTGACTCCGATCGATCCCAAATCTTTCGAGAAATTTACTTACCTCGCGTAGCGACATACCGGC
>JAXHMR010000030.1:0-28281 GCA_034521225.1 Woeseiaceae bacterium | reverse complement strand
GATGCGCAACGCGCGGTACGTTTTATCCGGCACAACGCTGAGTATTTTCGGCATTGATCCAGCGCGTATTGGCGCTATGGGCGGTTCCTCCGGCGCGCATCTGGTCAGCATGCTTGGTGTGATGGCCGGTGACGGCGACCCGAACGACTCCAGCCCGGTAGATCGAGAAAACTCGAAGGTTCAGGTTGTGGTCACCAGAGCCGCGCCGTTGGACCTCCACGATCCTGGCGCGCCGCTGTTCGGATTTCGATGAACGCCGGGGGCGAAGGCACAGCTGAGCAAATTCATGAACAAGGCGTCGCCTATTCCTTTACGTAACTTAAACAATACGCCGTTCCTGCTGATCCACGGCGACGCCGATCTCGTTTCCGTTCGAATGGTCGAAAAACCATGCAGTTGGAACGAGAAGCGCGGGCGTGCCGGTATAGCTTATTCGGGTCCCGGGCGGCGGACATTGGGACCGCGATACGAATCCGAGCAAATAGTTGACGGCAAGCGCGCAGGCAATTGCCGAATAATCCGCCGGACTATATCGGCGCGATGATCGAATGGTTGAGCAACTATCTTCCGGTCAGTTCGAATAGCGATTTTCCAGATTCTCCTTAAGCAACGTCATGAGATCGTCTCTGAAGTGATCGTGTGAGCCCTTGAACCAGCAGCAACAGGCGGCAGACCTTCAACAGCCTGTCCTATGTCATTCACCAACGGTCGGTAGACAACACCTGCACTGCGATACGACTGGTCCAGTACGGTACGATCGCCGCACGATATCCGCGCCGACCATATTCACGATGGTTTGCTTTTCTTCAGCTTGCTGCGCGATACGAGGCCGCAACGATGCGTCGAATCGTTCCTTCGTCAGGTGGCAACTGTGCGGCGACTTCGAGGTGACGGTCAGATAAGCGGTACGTCGTCCAGATCGCGAACGCGCAAAGTGTCATGCTCCGCGAGTGGATGCCCGCTCGGCAAAGCCACAACGATGCGCTGATTTCAGCAGGAACTCGTACTCGATTTCGGGAACTGGGGTCATCGGCTGGCTAACGATGGCAACGCCCAGCCCGCCGAGACCAGTTTCGGGACGAGCTTCGCGCTTTTGTCCTCCAGGAGAAGTATCTCAAGATCAGGCACTCGTTCCGGAAATCATCCGCCAGCGGCGGTAGGCCCGTCGCTGCGCTATCCATGGCGCCGATACGGAACACTCGTTCCGCACTCGCCGCAGAGCTTCGCACTTTGTCGGCGACCTCTTTAGCGTGGTCGAGCAGCGGCCTGGCCTCCCGCAGCAGCATATGTCCGCTGTGTGTCAGGGATACTCTCGGGTCGTACGCGAAAGTGATCTTAGCCCGAGTTCCTTCTCGAGAATGCCAATATCCGGCTAAGAGACGATGGGAGTATATTCAGCCGGCGCGACGCTCGGCCAAAGTGAAGTTCGTCCGCGACAGAGCGGCAAAACATCTCAAAAGCTTCATATCCATCAGGACGTCCGATATTTCAAAATATTTGTATATTCTTCCTGAACGGAGCTGTCAACGAAAAACCTAATACGACGTTAGGCCTTCGGAACCATGCCAAAACAACATAAATCAGGAAAGGCCGCATGGCATCAGCAATTGAGAAACGAGTATTGCGAAAGTTAACGCGCGGAGTATTGCCGTTCATTCATGCTGCTCTATTTCATCGCGTACCTGGACAGGGTGAATGTTCGGTTTGCGGCCCTCAGCCATGAACGACGACGTCGGTACTACTCGGCCACCGCCTTCCGGTTTCGGTGCTGGTATCTTTTTTATCGGCTATTTCTTGTTCGAGGTGCCGTCCAGACTTAATATATGCACCGCGTCGGCGCGCGCGTCTGGATCGCGCGGATCATGTTCACTTGGGGCATCATCTCGGGCGCGATGGCTTTCGTCGAAAGCCCGAGCCAGCTTTTATGTATTACGCTTCCTGTTAGGCGCCGCTGAGGCGGGATTTTTCCCCGGAATTATTCTCTACCTCAGTTACTGGTTCCCGGCACGCTATCGGGCCGGGGTGCGCCGCGTTTTTCATGGCAGCAGTGCCGTTGTCGATTGCCATCGGATCACCGATTTCAGGTGCTTTGTTGACGATGGATGGCCTGCTTGGCCTGCACGGCTGGCAATGGTTGTTCCTGGTCGAGGCAGCGCCGGCCATCCTGCTGACGGGCGTCGTTCTGGTCTATCTGACGGACCGGCCGGCTGATGCGGAATGGCTGGACGATGAAGAACGCGATTGGTTGGTTGCTGAAATGAAGGCGGAAGAGGACGTCATCACTCAGGACAATGGCTCACAATCCGCACTGAAAGCGCTGGCCAATCCGTGGGTGCTTGCCCTTGCCCTTGTTTACTTTCGGAACTTCCGCAGGTCTGTACACGGTCGGAATTTCGTACCCCGCAAATTATTTCGCGCAGCGCGGGGTCAGGCCGTTCGCAACCGGCTTCATCGACGCCGTGCCACCCATTTTCGCGGTTACTTGCCATGGTCTTCTGGTCACGCCGTTGCCGATCGTACCGGAGAGACGCTACTGGCACGTCGTACTTTGCCTGTCTTTGCGCCGCTGCCGGGCTGGGTCTTGCCGCAATGAGCTCGGGTCTGATGCTGGTTGTCGTTTCGCTCATCTGGGTTGGTGCGGGTGTGAGCTCCGCAAAACCTCCTCTGTGGTGTATCCCCACGCAGTTTCTCGCGGGTGCGGCGGCCCGCGACCGGAATAGCGACTATTAACTCGATCGGCAATCTCGGCGGATTCGCTGGACCTTTCGTGATTGGATATTTGAAAGAGAAAACCGGTAGCTACGAAAGTGGCCTGCTGATCGTGGCAACAACATTAGTTTTTTCCGCGGCACTTGTACTGGTGCTTGCGCGAATTCAGAAAACGACAAATCAAGTACCGCTGGCGGTATTCAGGACTCCAACTGGGGCGGAGGTCTCGACTATGGGCAATCGTGAGTACGCAATCGCGGCGATTTTCCGGCCAGACGGAATCGGGATCGAAGTTATCGGCGCTACACTCGAAGTGCTCGGTGCATTGGAAAAACGATTCCCGGCAATTCAGTTCAACGTGCAGAATTTCGATTGGGGATCGGACTACTACAAAAAGAACGGCGCGATGATGCCGGCCGATGGATTGAAAACGCTAGCGCCATTTGATGCGATCTTATTCGGCGCTGTCGGGTCACCCGATGTTCCTGATCACGTGACGCTTCGGGATTCAGGCTTCGGAATCTGCCAGGGCTTCGATCAGTACGCGAATGTGCGTCCTACCCGTCTCTTGCCGGGAATCACGTCTCCGCTTCGAAACTGTAAATTCAGGCGACCTTGACTGGGTAATTATTCGCGCGAAAATAGTGAAGGCGAATACTTCAGGTCATGGCGGTCGGGCGCATCGCGGCCGCCCGGAAGAAGTCGGTACCGAAGTAGCCATCTTTACTCGCGCCGGTGTTACGCCGATACCGGTGGATTACGCATATTCAGACGGCGCACAGGCCCGACCCCGCAAGATGCTTACTGTTGTCACCAAGTCGAACGCGCAGCGTCACGGCATGGTTTTGTGGGACGAAATCGCGGCCGAAGTTGCCGAAGGTTTTCCGGACGTCACATGGGATCAGGTGTTGCTCGTTGATGCGATGACCGCAAGAATGACGCTCAATCCGGGAAGCCTCGGCGCGTTTGTCGCCACTAACCTACACGCCGATATTTTGTCCGACCTTGCCCAGCGCGTTGGCCGGCAGCCTGGGTGTAGCGGCGACATCAAACATCAACCCGGAGCGTCGATTCCCGTCAATGCTCGAGCCGATCCATGGTTCTGCGTTTGATATCACAGGCAAAGGTGTCGCGAATCCAATTGCGAGTTTCTCTGGACTGCCGTACGAAATGCTGATTCACCTTTGGCGAGGAAGAAGCCGCAACGGTATTGATGGCCGCGATTGAACAAACAACCGGCGCCGGCATTCTCACAGCCTGACGTCGGTGGCAGCGCTCGTACTATTGAGGTCACTAACGCGGTAATCAACGCGATTGCGGAGCCTGACGCAAAGCAAAAAAGTGTCGGCTGACGACCGAACCGCGCCCGCGCTGCGATCTATGTTTGACGCCAGCGATCGAGAAGTGCCGCTCCTGCACCTGCCGTACTGGAAACCTGCCCGACAAACCACAAGGCCGCTGCGTTGTCGTTGGCTCGGGCAAGGCCTGCCGCGGCAATGGCGGCAACTTTGGATGCGGCATGGCCCGATGTTGAGATATGGGCGTGGTAAGCACTCGATATGGGCACTCAGTGCCTGCCAACCGAATCAGAATTCTCGAGGCGGGCCATCCGCTGCCGGACGACAATAGTGCGACAGCCGCCCTCCAGATGCTTGACGCTGTTCGCCGGCTTACGAGAACGACCTGGTCGTTGCACTGATTTCCGGCGGCCGATCGGCGAGCCTCGCGCTCCCGATCGAGATTGCTGACTCTCCCGGAAAAGCAAGTCATCACTCGTCAGCTGCTCGTCAGCGGCGCGACAGATCGAAGAAATGAACGTTGTTCGCACGCATCTGTCTCGAATCAAAGGCGGAAGGCTTGCAGGTCGCGGCGCGCCCAGCGCGGCTCACGACACTACTCATAAGCGATGTGCCCGGCGACGTGCCTTCGGTCATCGCATCTGGTCCGAGCGGTTGGCATGCGAAAGCAAGCCTGCTGACGCCCTTCAACTGATCGATCGCCTGAACGCTCCCGATAACAGATTCTGTGCGCGAACACCTGGCAACAGCGGAGGTTCCTGTCGTAAGATCCCGCGAATATTTGCCGCATCATTGCCAGGTCCGTCGCAGGCACTTCGAGCGGCTGCCGAGAGAGCAACAGAACCGGATTTGCTCCCGTCGATACTTGGGGACAGTATCGAATGTGAAAGCCGCGAATTGGGCCGCGCGATGGCTGGCATTGCCGCGATCTGCTGGTCAGAGATCGCCGCCCCAGCCAAGGCGCCAGCGGTACTGATTTCGGGTGGTGAAACGACGGTGACTATTGGCAATGAAGGTGCGGGTCGTGGCGGTCGCAATACCGAGTTTCTACTTTCGCTGGCGCTTGAGTTAAAAGGTTTTCCTGGGATTTGCGCTTTAGCGGGAGATAGCGACGGTATCGATGGTACTGAAGACGCGGCTCAGGCGCAATTATTACTCCGGACACACTAGCTCGAGCCCGTGCTGCTGGCATTGACGCGCGAGAAATCCTGCTGCGTCACGATAGCTACAGCTTGTTCGAAAAATTGGGTGACTTGATCAAAACCGGACCGACCCTGACGAACGTAAACGATATTCGACTGGTCGTAGCTCGTCAGCCAGTGACTCAGTCAGTCATTTGTGCGGAAGATTTTTTCTTCTTTCTTTCGTCGCACTAGTAAGCAGTCTTTACCTGCATTCAGAATGCTTTTTCCACCGCTAAGTACTTCGAGGGAGTCGGCAAGCTGGACCACGCGCCTGAGATCGATGGCGTCATTCACACCGAAGAATGGGCGAAGGCGACGCAACGCTCCGATATGCTTCAGGCATCTCCAATGCGCATTTTCCTCGCCGTACAGAGGAGGACCAAGTGGTTCTTCGGCTACGACGATAAGACGCTGTACGTCGCACGCCATCGCTCGCTCATCAAAGATCCATCGACCGTCAGCGCGAGTGTGTTGCGTTAAGGCGCATCGCTTGAATCAGGATGAGCTCTCTTCAATATCCTGGTCGACGGCTTCAAAACAACAAGCGCAGCGGCTACCTGTTTGGACTCAATGCCAACAGCGTGAGGGCCGACGCAATATTCACGAATGGTGTTGATCGTTCAGATGAATGGGACGGCATCTGGCGCGGCAGCGGCCAGCCGAACTGAGGCTGGATGGGCCATGGAAATGGCGATCCCGTTCAACGCCCTGTCTTTCGATCCTTCAGAAAGGCGCTTGGGTGTCTCGACTTTTGGCGGGAAAACCAACGAACCAACAAGACCATCGCATGGCAATCCGTCGGCGGTGACGTCAACCCGACGGGCTCAGGCGAAATGAAAGGTTTGAAAGACCTTGATCAGGGCCTCGGTCTCGAGCGTGATCCCCGCGCTCAGCAGTACCAATCTAAAGGGCTACAACGAAATTGATTCTGACAGCGAACTGACGCCTTCGCTGGATGTACTCTATCGCTTCTCACCGTCGATTAGCGGCTTACTCACTATCAACACCGACTTTGCTGCGACTGAAGTCGACGACCGCCAACTTGGACTCGACCGATTTGGCATTTTCTTTCCGGAAAAACGTACTTTTTTTCTTGCTGACTTCGACATTTTCCAATTTGGTGGCATTGTCGAGGGCGGCCCGTTCGCTTTCAGTCGGCACCTCAGCGGATACCAACGCAATGCCGGCGTTTTTTTTCTCCAGCAAATCGGCCTGAGCGATGACAATCGACCGGTCGAATGCTGCTGCCGGCGGCAAGATCAGCGGTCGCACCCGGACCCCTCGACTTCGGTGCACTGCTCATTCGACAGGATGAATCCCAGGACATTGACGCGACAGACCTTGCTGTCGGCCAGAGTGACCTACGACGTACTTGAGGAGATCAATAATCGGCGCCATCGCGACTTCGGGCGACCCCGGGTCCAGACCAACGATAACTCCGTGTTGGGCGTCAGACTTTCGCTACCGCAACACTCGCATTGGCGGTGGGCGCATATTGGAAGGCAACGCTTGGTGGCAAGAATCGTCAAGTGACCTCGTATCCGACAAACAAAGTGCGATTAACGCAGCATTCGCTTTGTCTGCCGACGAAGGATTGTCGACGGGTCTTCAGTATCAACGAGTCGAGGCAGATCCGCCCCCGCACTTTGCGGATTGTCGACAGAGTTGGAGTCCAGCTCTATTCGCTTGAGGCGGAGTACGTCGTCGAGTTACGTAGCGATGAGTCGGTTTACCGCGTTCTGTCTTCTTCGGCCAGCGCCTCTCGTTGGGAGTCTCTCGACACCGGCTTGGTGCCAGTCCGAGGAATTGGAACTAATACCGCTCCGGTTTGTAACGACTTCCGGTGATGCTCTCCGCGTTTCGGGTTCGCCCGGCACACAGGAGGGACTATTGCAGGGAGAGCCGCCGCTGAACCAGATCGGAATATCGCTCCGATCCTGGCAATTACAAATTCAACCGCCCGGGCTTACTACGTCGGAACCGCTTCGTATCGAGCGTTCGGGATAACGATTCGGGCCAATTTCGGTGACTTCTATACAGGGGAGCGACTTGCGTTTCGTCCGGAGATCAGATGGACACCGAATCGCCACCTGAGTGCGACTTTGGAAGTCGGCTACAATCGCTTCAAATTTCCCGGCGAGTACACGAATCACCCGGCAACTCACATGGAATACAGAGATCACCGCTTTCAACGCAGACTGGTCGCTGATTACGAAATGTCCGACCTCGACAATCTATCGGACGATCTCGGGATTAATGCGCGCCTTCGCTACAGATATCACTGCCGGAAACGACATCTGGTTCGTCGTGAATCACAACATGCACCGCGACGATATCGAGCGACCGATTTCAGAACGAACTTACCGCTATCGCCGGCAAAGATCCGTTATACGTTTCGATTCCAGGACGCTTCAATTCCTGCGACGATACAGTGGAACGACTACGTCTGCGCCAAGCCAAAGCAAGACCAGTCCACGCCGCATGATCAGCGTTGCGATTGACACCAAGCCGGCGATTGTCTGCCCAATAAAATCGCGAAAGTTTCTCCGGTGTGCAAATAGCGATTCCATGCAATCGCCCGCTGGGCCGCCGGACGATCCGAGAATCTGCTCGACCCAACAACGTCACCGCTGTACGCATCAAGTATCACTATCGTTCGCTTATGAGGTTGGCGCCCCGATCCCGTGTCGACCTCGAAGGATACAGTGCGTCCATCTTGACCCGGCATCATCAGTGAGAATCGAATTCCACCCGTCTGAAAGCTGCATAGCCCGAGTCGCGCAAATTGTCCACTGACAAACGATCTGATCTCGGTTCCACCTGGCTGACAATCGCGTCAACCGCGTCAGCCCGGATCATCTCCTGCCAATCCAGGTCGCGGACGATTGGCCCGGGGAAACGAAATGACCACAGCTGTGGTGACAACGATTACCAAGAGCGGCACAATCGACCACGCCGCAAAAATGTGGTGCCAATAGAAGTCTCTGTCCCTGGTGTTTCGATAGTTGCTGGCGAATTTCAGTCGTTGCCGAAACAACGGCCAGCGAAGAACTCTTGGCAGCCAGAGATCAGGCTCCGGAAACCGGCAAAAACAGGAAAGCCGGATTTTATCGGCGCCGGTAACCAGTTTCCGCGATTGACCGGGAATCGCCGTCGGCACCGAACCAACGGTGAAAAAGAGTCAGCGACTCCATAAGTTCTCGGGTTGAGTTATCAGGCAGTCCAAGGGCGGCCCCTGAATAGGCGTCGACATAGCTTGACGGGTCGCGTCGCGTCCACCACCAGACGAGGTACGGGTACGCCCGTCATCCCGATCAGTCAAGGTAATACGTCCGGGTTCGACGCCCGATTTAGCAGCAGCGGCTGCAATCTCGTCTACGTTCAGACGAATGGCACCGACCGGTCGATCCGGCCAGGATTCGGCATCAGCCCGCGCAATTAACTGGTGTTCGTAAGTGAGCGTAATACCCGGTTACGGAGAGCATCGCAACGGGCGCAGCCCAACAACAACACCCGTGCCGAGGTGCAGCCAAAAGACGGTTTTCCGAAACATCGGCGCTGCTTTTCCTAAAAAAACCTGCAGGGCGCGGGGTGCCCTGCAGGCGTTTATCGGCGGTAGTCAATGGGATGAGCCGATATCTTTAGAATCGCTTCCGCAGCGTCAGAGACCAAATTCGACCGAATACGTTGTGCTGGCCATTGTCTACTGCGAAACCGTCTTGGAGTACGATGTGCCGATCCTTCTCAGCGATGTATGTCGATCGGAGGTCCTAACCGGAACCCGTCGAGAAGTCCGTTCCCGTCTCCCTGCGGCAGATCGTAGCTCAGGTTGGCATCGAACGTCGTCCGCGAAGGAACCGTAACGATAGGCAACGGTGTTCCGTCAGACCGAGTGGGAAGGTCGTTCGCGTCGTCATCAACGTAATTCACCCGCAGACCTGCCGCCCAGTTCTACCTGCCCTAAAGCTGAGCCGCGCAGCTGCCCGCCAGGCTCGTTCTGTGAAACCAATTGAAATCCGGCATGCTTCTACTTCTCGGGAATCCCGCGGCAGGAACTTCCTTGGTGAGAGCGAGAATCTTGGAGCCACTGAAATTAACACCCCACTCTCCAATGTCGGTCAGACCAAGTCATAATTGACCTGCAGGTCGACGCCGCTTGCATCACTGCGCACCCGTGTTCTGTTGACCGCCCTTGATAAGGGCTGACAAATCGCAATCGCTTGCCCTGGTGCTGGGTCGCAGGTAGGGGCTATTGGAGAGCGGCTGATGAATCGGAGCGTAGGTCGAAACATCTCCGTACTACGCGGGTAGCCGGTTGCGGCGCAACGGTGATGAAAGGATCGTACAGAACCCGATTCTACTGGTGTCGCCAGCGCCGATGTCTGATTCGGGTAACTCCTCAATACGATTCTTGTCAGTCAACATCGTAATATGTTGCAGAGATCCGTAAGCCATCAACAGGTTTGTAGTCGAAACCCGCAGTCCAGACATCCGCTTCTTCCGGCACCAATCCTGCTGAAGTGCCTAGCAGATACATTACTGCCGTTGTACTTCGTCTCGTATCTCTTATCGATTTGCAGGATCGTTGGCACCATTGGAAGCGGTTCCCTCGCGGTACATACCCAGCACATCCGGGTTCGACTCAGCCAACGTCGGCGCACGGAAAGCTGTGGCCGCCGTGGCGCGCAACGTCAGTTTGTCGGTCGGAGAAAAATTGATCCCCGAACGCCGGGATTGGTACGTCGAACCGACATCGCTGTAATCGTCATTGCGGAGCTGCCAGATTGACGGCCAGACTTGTCCGGTAAACCGGCAGGTGTACTTCCGCGAAACCAGAGGAAATCTGGCGGTCGGACGTGGCGTCGCGCCGTACCGAGTCAGGTCAGAGGTGGATTATCCCTGAATCCGCCAGTACCCAGTCAGCGATGGTTTATCGGTAGTATCTTCAGTATTCAGCACCAAATGCGATACGCGACTGTCCACCTGACAACTCAAACAGTCCACCTTCAAACCGCGAACGAATAGCGCGCCATGTGAAACCAGTTTTCCTGATCCGACGTGCTATACGCGAGGTTGAAAAACTCGGCCTGAGGGCCTGTCACGTACGGATTGAAAATATCCGAATAATTGTAGGGGTCCAGGGCCGAGTCGGCAACACCTGCATCAAGTACGCCGGCGTTCGGCCGCCTGCCGCAACGCCCACAACCTTCATTGTCGCCGTAGGAAATACCGGCCAGCATCTGCCAATCATCATTGATGTCGTAGCTGAAATCGAGATAGGAATTCAGCACTTTTTCGACCGGCCTGTTGGTCACGTCTACCGCTACCGCACCGACACCCTGATTATTGTAGTAAAGGCTATACCCCATGTCATAGCTGTCGCCTGCCGTAGCCGTCAGGCCATCAATGTAATAGGAGCTGGTCGAGTCGACGGTGAACAAATGCCACGTCAGGTTCTCATTCGCGTATTCCGTCTCTCGTTTGCTGTAAATGCTCGTGAAGGTCAGCGAAGACGCCTCGCCAAGCTCCTGGCGCAGCCGCAACGACAGCCAGGCGCTCGCGCTCCGGTCCGTAGTCCAACTCGTCGCCTCGATCGGAGATCGTGTACTGACCTGCGAGTGCAAGGACATCGCCTGCGGTCGGGACAGAGCCGCCTGTTTCAGGACACCATAAGCTATGCCGTCTGCAATAATATAAGGTAACGGCCCGGCGCGAAAATTCCCCCTTCCATCAACGCGATAGTCGTTGCTGCCGAACTGCGTCAGGTCTTCCATCAAGTAAGACCGTTCATTTCGAAGAAAGCTTCCGCGGTCTTCGAACATGACGCCCAGCCAGGCATTGCCTGAGTCCCAGGAAACTCCACCGAGCAGGTCGATAGCGGTTGATATGATACAGGCCGTCCGTATAACGAGCGTTGATCCAACGCCTTCCGAAATCATCTTGCAAGATGAAGTTTACAACGCCGGCAATGGCATCCGACCCATAAACGGCTGAGGCCGCATCCATGACCACCTCGACGCGCTGGATAGCCGAAGGCGGCAACATGTTGGGATCGGCGAACTGTTCCGTTACGCCCTGTCCAACCGAGCGGTGCCCGTCGAACAAGACCAACGTGGCGTTAGTACCTAAACCGCGCAAATTAACGCCTTGCGCAAATCCCACGTTGCCACCAAAACTCGGATCGACTTCGCGAAAGCCGAGCGCGGAGCCTTGCGGCAACTTGGCGATAAACGCTGTCACGTCGACGGACGTCGAGTTGAGCGAGTCTTCCTGATCGAAGGAAAATGATTCTGCTCCGATCGGAGCGACGCCGCGGATCGCGGTACCTGTTTCGGTAACGACAATTTCATCGAGTACCTTTGCAGTGGCTCTCTTCGTCGTTATCCTGCGCCAGCACATTGTGGCCCAAGCTTCATGAGCGAAAAAGCGTCAATGACGCCGCTTTGCAGCCGGACAGAACGAGTGTGCTGTTTCGAAATTTCATAACTAACCCCCAGGTTATGCGGTGACTTCGCCGAAGACTTGCCGCCAGATCTGTATGTCTGGCCTCCAGCCTATAAGCAGTATTCTCGAGACTGGTTGTTGCGCCATTTATACAATAATCTTGAATAATTTACGGATAACTCCCGCCGATTAGCAGGATTGCCGACGCCGTCAATAGACCGATGACGATAGAGACCGACATAGACGCGGTCGCGTGTTCAACGTCCAGATTGCCTATCGACGCAAGCGTCACAGCGTTGAATCCGATCGGCGCGGCCGCGACGCACGACGACGACCAGAGCAGCGGACTCCCGCAAGCCGAATGTAATGATCAGGATCACTCCTACCAGCAATCCGCCGAGCATTCTTATCAGGACGGTCCCATAGACCACTGAATCGCGAAGTCGAGCAATGGAAAAAGAAGTGCCAAGCGCAATAAGAATCAGCGGTGTTGTCGACGCTCCGAGGGGCGTCAGAATCGAACTTAGCAGCGGCGGTGTCTTGTACCCGGAAACACTTACAGCGATAGCCCGACAACAGCGAGAAAGATCGGCGATTTGATCGCCCGGCCAAGAGAGCGCCAATCGATGAAGCGCCGGAATGCCCAAATCGGCTAGCGAAGACGTACGCGCCTGTCGCAACAAACAAAGCGTTGCCGACATCGTAGAGAATGGCCTCCGCCAATGCCTCTCTGGCCCAGAATCGCCAGGAAAAATGGAAACATGAAGACCATGTTTGTGATACTGGCACCGAGCACGACAGACCCCGTCGTCGCGGAATCCAGATTCGCGACACGAGCCCGATGGACGGCAATCAAGGCACACATAAGGTTGACCAGAAAACCCGACGCGGGCAATGCGATACTGTCTGGCGAAAGGGCGCTTTGCGATATCGCATCGAATGCCAGTGCCGGAAGCGTGACGAAAAACACGAGGCGAAAAACGAATTGGGCATGGTCGCGAGTAGCAAGATTGCATACTCGCAGAATTACACCGATCAGGAAGAATAGGAAAACCGGGATGAGGGCCAGGCAGCGATGCGTGCATCAGTGCGAGTCGGTCTCGGCGGCAATTAGTCGGTCCAGGATCATCTCGACCCACTGATTGGGCACCGCAAATGGCCTGCCGTCGCGAAAAAACACATTCGTTTCGCCGCAGATACGCCTACCCAGAGGTTCGTTGGTGACCTCCTCAGGCATACAGACGACGTACCAGGTATTCCGCAAGAATGTCATGCGCGCGACTGATCGCCCAGCTTCAAAAGCTTCACGGCATTGTCTTTCGTGATGGCCTGCAAGACCTCATCTTTGAACCCGGCTTTTCCGGCTGCGGCCATCCACGCATCCGGACGAATCAATGGAAAATCCGACCCGAACAACATCTTGTGGCTCAACTGACTGTTGGCATAACGAACAATCTGTTCCCGGAAAGTACTTCGGTGACCAACCGCTCAGGTCGATATAGACGTTCTTTTTGTGCAGCGCCATCGACAGACTTTCGTCGGTCCAGGGCCAGCTTGGATGCGCCAGTATGAAATCGATACTGCGGAAAATCGACAGCGACTTCATCAACGAGCATCGGTCGCCCGTACTTCAGCTTGATACCGCCGCCACCCTTGAGACCCGTGCCCATGCCTGAGTGGCCAGTATGAAAAATGGCTGGCAAACCATACTCAGCGATAACCTCATAAGTCGGATAGGCAACGCGATCCGCTGGGTCAAAATCCTGCATGGGAGGATGAAACTTGAATCCCCGAACGCCGTGGTTCTCGATCAGATCGCGGGCCTCCCGCGCTTCGAGTTTGCCTTTGTGCGGATCGATGGACGCGAACGGGATAACGATGTCCGCGTTGGCACTGGCCAGCTCTGCGATTTCTTCGTTACGAATACGTTTCGCGCCGATTCCGGATTCGCAATCGACGGTAAAAAGACAGAAAGCGATGTTTTGCTGCCGATAGTAGTCGACGGTTTCCTGCATGGTGGGTCGTTGTCGCGACACTTTGAAGTAGCTGGACGCTGCGTCGAAGAATCGCGCCATTTCGCGGGTCTTCGGGATCGGTCCAGGACACCTCCGCATGAACGTGAACGTCTACGGCCAGGATATTTTCAGGATCTATCACGTTGGCTCCGCACCGTACCATTCTCGCATGTCGTGGCGCTTTAACTTTCCGACGCCGGTTCGCGGTAACGCCTTTACAACACGAATCTGCTTGGGAATCTTGTAACGCGCGAGCCTCGTTGTCAGGAAGGTTTCTACGTCCTCGAGAGTTATCTCATCTTTTTCGGGCACGTAAAACAGGCAACCGACTTCCCCCATTTATTATCCGGAACGCCAATAACCGCCAACTCACGAACGCCCGGGAACTCGCCGAGCGCAGCCTCAACTTCGACCGGATAGACATTCTCGCCACCGGAGATGTACATGTCTTTCTTGCGATCAGTTACTCGGAAGTACCCATCCTCGTCGCAAGTCGGATGTCGCCGGTCTTGAACCAACCATCATCGGTCAGTGATGCGTCGTAGTCCGAATCCCGCCGCCAATAGCCACGAGTCACATTGTCGCCTTTGAGCTGCAGTTCGCCAGGGACACCGGGTCCGACGGTTTTCCCTTCTTCGTCAACGAGCCGGGCCTGCACTCTCGGCGTACCCACTCCCACGCTACCCGCTTTCTTATCGATCAAATCTCGATTCAGCGGCATGCCGAAAACCGTTCCGGCTTCGCTCATGCCGAAACCATCAACGATCGGGACATCGTATCTGCGAGCCAATCGCGTATTTGTGCCTCCGGATGCGGCGCGCCACCAGTAAAGATCGCTTTCAATTTGCTAAGTTTAGAGGCGTCAAAATCTTCGACGTCGCGAATGGCGAGAGCCATTTGTGGAACACGGAAGTAGTGTGAAATTCTGAGGTCCGAATCTGACAAGCGCGCGAATGTTCGATCCGGAATGAATCGATCTGACAATGCAACGTGCGCGCCAACCAGGAATGGCGGGCGTATTGAGGTGACCATTCCGATGATATGGAACATCGGCGATTCGCAAAGAAACCGACTGTCGCTATCGACTTCGCCGAGAGCGAGAAATTTATTGCAGTCTCGCTCAGGTTTCGTTCACTCAGCAAAACGCCCTTCGGCATCCCGGTCGTACCCGAGGTATACAACATGAGCGATGGCAGGTCGCCCGGCATTTGGTTTGGCCAAACGGGGTGTCGCCTTCTCGGCTGAGTCGTACAACTGCCCGATATCCTGCCCCTCAATGCCAAGCTCCGGCGTTTTTTCGTCGCAATACACAAGGCAGGGATCGCAATCATCAACTATCGCCCGTAGCTCTGCCGCTGACAGACGCCAGTTTAGTGGGACAAATATCGCACCAATGCGCGCACATGCGAGTTGCAACGCGATGATCTCGGCCCGATTCGTTTGCAACAGCAGGCAAGCCGGTCGCCCTCCCCTGCACCCGACTCCAAAACTACGGCAACGCAACCCGCTATGAACCGGTCAAACTCTGCGTATGTCCACTTCCGGTCGAACGTCAGGTCTGTGACAGCCGGCCTGTCCGGATGCAGTATTGCGTGTAGGCGAACGTAGTCCATTGCCGCGACTAAACGCCCTGCTTGGATTTGTCGTATGCGCCAAGACCCGGCTTGTAGGTCTTATCGTCGATGAATTTGCTTGATGCCTTCCTTGCGTCCTGTGTTGTCGAAAGAATTCGCCGCTTCCTGTGCGCGGATCAGGAAATCCTCTGCGTTGTCGTACGTCATTTCCATGACTCGGCGAACCGCATCCTTGGTTGCTTTGAGTGCAACTGGATTCTTCTCGAGCAGCACGTTGGCGACCTCAGTAACTCGCGCTTCAAGTGATGCTGCTGGAACCGCCTCATTGATCAGCCCCCATTCGGCCGCCGTCTTGCCATCGATATTTTCGCCCATCAATGAGTGATACATCGCGTTACGCATTGAAAGCAGGTTTGTCGCGACCTTCGTTGCGCCACCGCCGGGAAGGATTCCCCAGGTTAATTTCGCTGAGACCAAACTGAGCTTCTTCGGGCTGGCAAATGCGAGGTCACATGAGTGCAGCGGTCCGTAGCCACCACCGAAACACCAGCCATTGATCATTGCGATAGTGGGCTTCTGGAACCAACGCAAACGACGCCACCATCCATAGGCCTCGCCCTGAGCCTGGCGAATCGCTCCCAGCCCTTTGGCTTCGTTCTCTCGAAAGTACTCCTTCAGATCCATTCCAGCCGACCATGCTGAACCCTCACCGGTTAGAACCAGTACACCGACCTCGTCATCGTGCTCCAATTTGTCGAGCACTCGCATCATCTGCCGATTGAGCTTCGGGCTCATGCAATTGCGTTTCTCGGGGCGATTGAATTTCACCCAGGCGATCCGATTCTCGACGGAATAGGCAACCGTGCTCTTCTTCTTTACGTTCAGTTGTCATAATTTGTTCTTTCCTTAATCAATCTATATAGGGTAGTGACCGGGTTCCGATTCGACAGTAATCCAGCGTAGCTCGGTAAAACTTATCAATCCCGGCTTTGCCGCCGAATCGCCCGTAACCTGAGGCACCAACACCGCCAAACGGCATTTGTGCTTCGTCATGAACCGTTGGGCCGTTGACGTGGCAAATACCGGATCGGACTTGCTTGGCTACCTTCAATCCACGAGCGGCGTCAGTTGTGAAAAACAGACGCACTCAGTGCCGTACTCGCTATCGTTGGCTATGCGAATGGCATCCGCCTCGTCTTTCGCACGGATCATCGCGACGACCGGGCCGAAACTTTCGTCTCGATAAATCTTCATATCGTCCGTAACGCCATCTATCAAGGTTGCCGGCATCAGGATCGGAGTCTGCCTTTCCACCAGCGAGCACTTTTGCTCCTTTGCTTGCTGCGTCGTCGATCAATGCATTTACTTTGTCTACGGTGGCGGCATCGACGACTGCGCCGAGGGGCGTCTTGCCCTCGCGCGGATCACCAGTTGCCATTGATTTCACCTTCGCGGCGAGTTTTTCGGCAAATTCGTCGGCGACGGCATCCACGACCACGAGGCGCTCCGTAGAGCATGCAGATTTGCCCCTGATTCATAAACGCTCCGAACGCGGCTGCCTTGACGGCCTCATCGAGATTCGCATTTCGAGAACAATTAATGGGGCCTTGCCACCGAGTTCAAGCAGGCACCGGCTTTAGATGCTCGGCCGCACGTTTGGCAATAATTCGACCGACCGCTGTTGATCCGGTGAAGTTGATTCGCTTGACCGCCGGATGATCAATTAGCGCTCCCACAACATCACCTGCATCATCCGGTGCGTTGGTCACGAGATTAACAGTGCCTTTCGGAAACCCTGCTTCACCCATTGCTTCGATAATTAGCGCGTGTGTACGCGGGCAGGTTTCAGAAGCTTTCAGAATCACGGCGTTGCCACACGCCAACGCTGTCGCAACGGCGCGTACTCCGAGAGTAATTGGTGCATTCCAGGGCGCAATACCCAAAATGACGCCCACAGGTTCGCGCAACGCCATCGCAAGACAACCAGGTTTGTCGGATGGAATAACCTCGCCGCCAATCTGCGTCGTTATGGATGCAGCCTCTCGCATCATCGACACCGCGAGCATCAGGTTGAACATCGCCCAACCTTGCGTTGCGCCGATCTCATTCATCATCGCATCGACGAATTCGGTCTGTTTGCTCTCCAGCGCAGCAGCCGCGGCTGTAAGCGTCGCACGACGAGCATTAGGTCCTAACTGGAGACCAGGCAGCGAAACCTGCCTCGGCCTTTTCGCATACAGCGGCCATGTCGCCAGCTTGCATTGCAACAGCACTGCTTGCGACTTCGCCGGTCAGCGGGTTTTTTCTCTCGAAGTTCATTGTTGACTCACCTTCTGTTATCGGATCCGCCCACCGTAGTCGAGAACGTGGTCTACCTGAATAGCGATATGTGACCGAAAAAATCATGCTAAATGTACCAACTATGATTTGATGCAAAGATTTAAGGTAGAACCTATAGTATCGTTTTTTATATACTTTTTAGTGTAATACCTGCTGTCGAGAGAAGCTAATTCTGTATAGTCCCGCGGCGACAAGCCTGTCCATGACTTGAATGCCCTGGCGAACACGGCGGAGTCAGAGAAACCAACTTTTTCCGCAATCTCCCCGACCGCAAGACAACGGCTGGTCAAAAGGTAGATCGCCCTGTCCCGTCGGATCAGATCCTTGATTTGCTGAAATGACGAACCCTCGTCTTCAGTTTTCTCATCAAGGTCCGTCGGGTCAGGTGCATTTTCGGCAACGATAGCTGCCGTCGGAAGTCCGTCGTGCATGTGCTTCTGCAGCAGCGACTGCACTTCGCTCGCGACACTAAAATCCGTCTTCGGTTGCAGGAACAATTCCATAGGGCATCTACCGCATGAAAGACTTTAGAGACCCGACGTCCTGGACGGCCTTCTTGTCCAGGAACTTCTTGCTAAACGAGGAACCCCATGTATGGTGAATCGAAGACATGCTTTCCTGGAAAGAGAAACGAATACTCTTTTACCTGTGGCGGCGCCGGATACGAAAAATAGACCTCGCTCAGCGGCGATATTCTCTGCAATGAGCCAAGAACCAAAGCGGTGCAAACTCATCATGTGGATTTCGCAGGAGAGTGCTCATCGTCCACGTCCGGGTAGTTCATTTCGAAAGTTAACTGAGCTTTTGAACCCTCAATACGAATCGACATTGAGTAGGTATTCGTTACCATCGAATAGAATCGAATGAACTGGTTAATCGCTCCTCGTAAATCAGTCTCATGGACGGTGAGTTTTCCATCATGTACGAAACTTCCCCGGGGAATTTTTGAGCCGGAGAGTGACATCGCCTCATCTTCGAGCGCATCCCATATTCCCACAAGTACAACTGCCAGTTTCTCTGCACTGACTCTGCTACCGGGAACGTCAATCGTCTCGAGACCGATATCCGCCGCCTGCAGAAGCCCGTCTGCGTCCAGACCAAACCGTTTCGCGAGATGATAAAATCGACTTATGTAGTAGTTGGCAGCTGTCATCGATTCTCAGGTTGTTTGACCTCACCGGACTCTCTGGCACGGCGTTCTATTTCGATAGTCAATTCGTCATGAATGTCTTCAATATATCTGCTGGCCGCCCGGAAATGTCCCACCAGGTGGAAACCCAGGTCATCGCTGCGCATCGCTTCGCGAAGACCCTCCGGAGGAACCCGCATCCTCAACAGCGCTTATTCCCCGCTCGACCAAAGTGCCAAATCGGTCGCGAATAGAGTTTGACTTCGTCGCGAGTCATTACGTTGTCGCCGTGGCCGGATATCGCAAGCTGGAAGTCCAATCCCAGGACGTCGTCTATGCGATCGCGCATGCCGAGTAAGCTGCCGTGCCCATCAGTTGTATCGATTGCCACGTCGCCACTGAAATATAGCAAGTCGCCGACAACGACTACTTTATCCTTTGGGAAGTGAATAGCGATGTCTGCATTCGTGTGCAGGACCCAGTAGTAAGCAACAACGGGAACATTACCGACTTCCGTTTCGTATCGTTCCTTGAATGTCGTTGTTGGTATCGCCGGATTGACAGGTGCGATAGTTGATTTGTACGCTTTAAGGATCCCGATTATGTTTTCGTGGCCAACCAGCTCCGCCCCATCATCAATGAGCCGCGGGTTATTTCCTCCATGATCTGCATGATGATGGTGATGAAGGCCAACTTGACCGGCTGATCTCCAACGCGCCGATCAATAATCTGGTTAAGTTCATCCCACACCAGGTTGTACATCACCTTATTATCGACCAACACGAGGCCGTCGTCGGTACGCCTGACGACCGAGTTTCCACCCCGCCCAGTGATCAGGAACAGGTCCGGCAAAATGGTTTTGATTCTCGCCGGGATCTACGAGAAGGTGTGCCTGCCTTAATCGGACGATCTGCGTGTTGGTCAGCCATGACCATTGTCGACGCAACTACCAACGTCGCAACCGCCACGCATTGAGCCAGGCGACCATTTCGACAGCTAGTCTTTACCACTGTCCATGTCCTGATCTCTGACCCGATCAGCCTGAGCAAGCGCGCACTGGCCAAGAACGTCAAATGCCGAGAAACAGTTCATTTCCCTGTACGAAAGGATGCGGGTCATTGTCGCCCCGACTTGCAAGCGCCTTCATTCTGTCAATCGAACCGTCTCTCGCGCCGTGGTTGCTCAGGAATACTCGAACACCTTCTTCCTCAGCGACGCCTTTCATTCGTTTCGCCGACTCGGCATAAGCGTTCAACCGCGAAAGGCTGGGACCAGAAATTGAAGCCCGTGCCACCCCGAAGAACTGCCCGGTAAGGCGTACCGTTGTCATAGACAGTGAAGATAGGGGAAATCGTTCCAGGCGTGTGTGCCGTTACAACATGAACATCCAGCGTGGTCGTACCGGCTGTCGACTGATCGCCTTCCCGCACAACAAAGTCCTTCTCCCGGCGGCGCTCCGAAACGTGGATGCTCCCGCAACTGTGAGGCGAGTTCCCAATCTTTTTCGCTCATCACAATACGCGGATTGTAAGTCTCTTTGATGTACTCATAGCCGCCGTAGTGATCGCCGTGAGCATGTGTGATTAGGAGGTACTTGATCGCTTTTGGGTCAAGAACCCCAGTGATACGATGCCTGCCTCGATAATAGACTCGGCATCTTCATCCGTGTTCATCGCATCGATAAGGATGTAGCCATCGTCTGTTCCCGACAACCAGGAAGACGCGGCTTGATTCCCCACCGAAATGGAGGTTATCCGAACACCTTCGTCGGCGGAAAACTCCTGTCACGTGTCGAGGCGCCTGAACCTGAACGGCTCCGATTCGACTGAGATGCATCTACTGGGCACGACGGGGTCCGTCTTCAGTACGTTGACATCACGAAACGTCATGTCAAGGTCACACAGGCTTGCGTATCCCGGAAAATACTCGGAAGCAAGCTGACCTTTATCCGCGTGCAACTGTGCATGGCCGTGACCGTCGTCCGCCTCCTGAGCGAACGACGCAACCCGACATCAATATCAAGAAACTGGCTAGACGCGGGGCATTCTTCAGTTTGCGTACTTGGGTTTTTCATTGTATATCCTCTGGTGCTTGTTTTACTAGGTTACAGGCAGGAACTGTCCCTCAATGCGGATTTCGGCAACCAATGCGTTATTGATGAAAGGGTTCAGGCCAGGATTAATGACGTACTGGATGTCGGGTTGAACCGAGAATCTCTCGTTGACCTGCCAGCGGTAGGTCAGCTCGACCGCAACCTCTTCACCGGTAACGGCGCGGCCAAGGCTGTCGGATGCGTGCGCCCATGCGAATGCGGCGCCCGCTTCATCGTCCGGCCTCTTGTCTGAAAATTCTCGCCAATAAAGCCCGCCACTCGCGAAACGCGGGAAGAGATTTACGGATTCTCTTGCGAGACCGAAACGGCCGAATGCCGACAACTCACCATACTTGTCGCTCACCAGCATTTCGCCTCGCAGGTACACCCCGCTACTTCGCTCGCGCCTGGCATCAGGGAGGCCAATCTCTGATATCAGGTCCGTCTTCTCTGTATGAGTCCAGGCGCCCATTAGCAAGCGAGATCGATTGGTCTGGCGCTGAAACTCTCCGACGACCAGTGCTCCTTCATCACTGCTGAGGCGAACCTCCGTTTGTCCAGGGTCTTCGGGGTCCCCGGAACACCGTCCAATATGGCCAGGCGAGCACTCCACACGTCACTTAGCTGTTGTTCAAATCTGACGGCGAGACCCGTAATCGGGAATATCGACGGACCATTGAGTCCAAACTGACTAATGTCCGTCCCGATTCCATGCGCGCTCCCGATGAACAACTGGGAAGAGTCCAGAACATCGAATTCGCTGTTCAAATCGTAGATCCCGAATCGGATGCCCGTACTGCTCGATAGCTGGGTATCACACCCAGGCTTCATATAGTCTGACTGCGCTTATTCCTGTTTCTATATTGCTTACGCCCTGAAGGTCATCAGACAATCGTCGACGAGAAATCACTGCCATTGTTGTACAGGCCGTAAAGGAAAAACCGGGTGTTTGACAGTCCCCAAAGAGATTCGGCATCGATGTCCAGTGTGACATCAAGGTTGTCCAGATAGGCTGACCCACTACCGATACCGCCGGATACCGACGTCCAGATATCGCCTGTGTATGCGACTTCTAACTGGATAGCAGGCGATTCAGCAAGAGCCGGTGTCGCGACCAAGCCTTGCGCAATTGCGAGCAGGAATGCAGCGAATTTGAGTGTGTTTTTCACGGCCGTATGATCACAAGACATTTGGCGCGGTTCGCTCGCCCTCAGGAAAATACAAGAAATTTGAATAATCTGCCTAGTTGTTGATTTGCATTAAAAATTGATCCAATTCTGGAGTGAACCCCTGGATCTGGGCCGTTGGTGAAGCCTGAACTGATGCGCTTGTCTGGCCATAACTCGGGAGAAAGTCCATGGCCAGAGGTCGATACCGGCGGCATAGTCCGCATTTCAAATTTCAGTTGTGTACAGATATTCGCACTGGCGCCATTGGGCGCCGCGACGCACAGCGCACTTACAAGCTCTCCGCCAACCTGATTCAGACGTGGCTCGCTCAGTACGATGCTGGAGAAATGACGGTTGCGGATATCGAGTCCTCGATGATCAACGAATACGAAGCGAAGATCGCAGCACTCGAGCGCAAAGTTGGACAATTGACGATGGAAGTCGACTTGCTCAAAAAAAGTCCGAGGCCGGATCTCGGCCAGCTCAGCGTCGACTCATCCATCGTGACCGGCCCGATCGCTGTTCCATCCGAAGGGGGTGTAACGTGATCGAGTTACCTAGAAGCACTTACTCTTATCGGTCGACGGCCAGGGAAATTGGCCTCGACGATGCTCGACTGGTTGTGCTGATCGAGGAGATGCATGACGAGTTTCCCGGCTACGGTTATCGCCGCGTAACTCTGGAGCTGCGCAATTGTGGATATGCCGTCAACCACAAGCGTGTTGCGCGAGTCATGCGGCAATATGGTTTGAAGGCTCGGACAGTCCGCCGATTCAAGCAGACAACGGACAGCGATCATGACTTGCCCGTTTTCCCGAACCTCTACAACAACGTCATACCGACGCAGCCTGATAAGGTCTGGGTTGGCGATCTAACCTATAGTGCGCCCAGCCTCGGGAGGCGTCTGGATGACGTTGCCCGGGCCTGAGCATGTCTGAAATGCAAGAGGATAACGAAGGAGGAAGCATATCCGATTGTCCACCCGCTGCGATGAGTGGGTGAGAGCCGAAGCGGCGGTGACCTGTTGCACATTGACAGGGTGACGTAGCCCGTGGGAAACGGGGCGTGAGGCGAAGTCGTTACGCCAAGATGCGCCTCCAGGCTGAGCATTGGAAGGTTGAGGAACACGAACCGGTTAATTCGCGTCTGTGGGCTGAAATGTCGCCTTCACCTACACGGCTTAACAGGTGGAGTGTGGACGCGAGCTGATGACACATATGCATCAGATCGCGAGACGGGTTGTCGTATATGTAGGACGGCAACTCCGAGTTGCGTGGAGTGCATCGCTAGCGCGCAGCGTCCGCACCGACTTGCAGAATGCAAGGGGAAAGACTGCGACCGGCAGCCTCACCAATGCGTTTGAGTTCGGCATGTGAACTGGGGAAGGTCCATCGTCGATGCCAAGGGAATGTGGCCCCGATGCGCGATGGACTGGCGGAGCTCCCGTAGTAGTCGGCGGCCGGGAAAGCCGGCCACAGGGCGAAGGGGAGCAGTTCGAGAGGCTTGTGCGGCGGATTAGCTGACCGCAGCGAGGTGAAGACCTTTGATAATCAGTGAAATGCAACGCAAGCTGGCAATGTGGTCGACGGCGGACAAGGAGCGCAAGATTGATCGTCTGCTGAGGATCACTGCCGATCGGTCGTGGCTGCGCGAGGCAGCCCGGATTACCCTGGCATCGACAGGTGCCAGAACACCGGGGATTGACGGTGTGGACAAGGCGGCCATGGAGGCCAACCTTCCGGAGGAACTGGAGCGTCTTCGCGTCGAATTGCTGGCGGGGAGCTATCAGCCTCAACCGGCACGACGCGTCTACATCCCGAAAGCCAATGGCAAGCAACGACCGCTGGGGATCCCGACGCTTCGGGATCGAATCGTGCAGCGCGCCATGCTGATGGCGCTGGAACCGATCTGGGAAAGCGACTTCCATCGTTTATCCTATGGGTTCCGTCCTGAGCGCAGTGTGCATCACGCGATCCGGACCGTGAAGTTGCAGCTGCAGGATGGCGCCAATACGAGAGGCCGCTGGGTCATCGAAGGTGATCTGGCCTCGTACTTCGATACGGTGCATCACAAGCTGCTGATGAAGTGCTTACGGAAACGGATCGGCGACCGACGGTTCATGGCTCTCATCTGGCGAATGATCAAGGCCGGTCATGTTGATCGGGGCTTGTTCCGCGCGGCCAGTGAAGGTGTTCCGCAAGGCGGGGTGATCTCGCCACTGCTGTCCAATATCGTGCTCAACGAGTTCGATCAATGGCTGGAGGCGAAATACCTTTCGAAGAAAGCGCGAAAAGATCGCTGGGCATGGAACTATGGCATACAGCAACAACGCCCCATTGCGGTTCGCGAGAACCGGCAATGGAAACCGGCGGTCGCCTATTGCCGATATGCCGATGACTTCGTGGTCATCGTCAAGGGAACCAAGGCACAGGCGAAGGCTGTTCGTGAAGAATGCCGCGCGGTCCTGGAGGACGAACTGAAGTTGACGCTCAACATGGCCAAAACGCATGTGACGCATGTCAACGACGGCTTCAACTTCCTCGGCCATCGCATCATTCGTAAGCGGGGGCCGCGAGGCACGCTGCGGCCGGTATCCACGATACCCAGGGACAAGCTCCGGAATTTTGCTGCAAAACTGGCGAAGGAGTTGTCCGGCAATTACAGCGAGAACAAGATTGACCTTGTAGAAAAGCTCAACCGCCAACTGGCGGGCTGGGCGAACTTCTATTGCTACACGGACTATACCGCGATCATGTACGGCAAGCTCGACAGAGCTGTTTTCTGGAAGCTTGCTCACTGGTTGGCACGGAAACACCGGACCTCGATCAAGTCGCTGATGCGACACTGGGTCAAACGTCCGGCGGACGGTACGGCGAAGACTTGGGTACTGTTCGGCCGCAGCGGTAACGGCAATCTTTGTGGCGTCACCCTTCGTCGGCTAGTTACGAGTCGCAAGGGCCGATTCCGGTGGCGTAACCCGGCTGTCAATCCGTATCTTCTCCCGGACGATGGTCGCAGTACCGTCACATCTCGCTACCACGATGTTGCCATGGCTTTGAGCCACGCGTGAATGGAGAGCCGTATGCGCTGAAAGGCGCACGTACGGTTCGGAGAGGAGAAGCAGGGAAATAGTTCGACTACGCCCTGCTTTCTTACTCCACTTCGAACGCTGTTCGGTTTTGCCTATCTGGCAGCTCTGCTAGACGCCTGCAGTCGTAGGGTTGTCGGCTATGCGATCTCACGCCGAATGGATATCGCGCTGGAACTTTGATCTTATTGACTATGCAACATCACGTTGACACAGGATATCTGAACACCCGCTTCAAGATTGATCTCATGCGCTCTTACGTCCATCCGTTCACGATGTTGCACCTGTAATTGCTGACGCTCTGTCTCGGATTCCATAAAACGCAGTTGCTCACGATACTCATTGCGTTCCTGCATACTCATGAGCTCGCCGCCGTAAATTTTTCCCTGGCCCGGTGGCACGAGATCCTTGTCCTGCTGCCTGGCACGCTGGCGCATTGTTTCTTCATGCCGCGCCTGAAATTCCTTGCGTGCTTGCGGTGTGCTCGCCTCGCCAAGCTCATAAAGATATTGCTTGCGTTCAGCGTCACTCATGAGTTGATTGCCGTAAATCTCCTCATTTTTCATCTTCGATGGATCCTGCATATTGGTGCGGTCCTGGTCCCGATCCTGGTCCCGCTTCATGTCAGGATCCTCCACAGGAGTGCGATCCCTCGTGCGATCCCTGTCTGCAATGCGATCCCGATCATAGGTACGGTCACGATCTGCCTATTGCGCATGATCTGCGGCACCGGCTCCGCCGCCGCCTTGTCCTTGCCCGGCATAGCTCGCCACTGCCGTCAATCCCAATGACGATGCGACCAGAATGCTGACTACTGTCCTGAGTTTCATTGTCTGTTCTCCTCATCTCACTTGATTACTGACCGCCGTTCTCCGAAACGTAAGCGAATCTCGCTCGCGAAGTGGGTCGATCTATGACGGTAAGTGTCGGTCAGTGCTGTTTCGAGACGATTTCAGAAACAGGGTTTTTTGTTACAAAGTGTTTCCGTTCATTGGGGAAATGAACCTTCGGTAGACGCTGCTGTTCGCGTCGAACGTGTCGAGGAGCGATTGCCGCTGTTATTGCCCCAACTAGCTGCCGAATTCCTCGGTATCAATCTCAGCTTGTGTTGGCGCTGGATAACGGGGTCCGCTGACAGTCTTTTATCTGATCAGTGCCTCAAGCTTTCGACACACTTCAGAGGACAGCTTGACGTCCTTCGCGTCCCAGTCTTCCTGCAGGTGCTGAATCGACGTGGTGCCGGGTATCACGTGCATGTTGTCACCACGCTGCAGCACCCAGGCGAGGGCCAGCTGCGCCGGAGTGCAGCCCGCCTCCACTGCAATCGCCCGGTAGCCGGGCAACCATTTCCGATTCTCGGAATAATGCGGTTCCCGGAAGCGCGGCATGCCGCGGCGGATATCTTTCTCCGCAAATTCTTTCGGGTCCTGATCGACGGCAGTCGAGAAAGCCTCGCGCAAGTGGCGAGAAAGCTACGAACGCTATATCAAGTTCCTTGCACGTATCAAGTACGCCGATTTCGACATTGCGGCTCCACAATGAGTACTCCGATTGTACGGCCGCGATTGGATGAACCGCATGTGCGCTGCGTAGAGTATGCGCTGACACCTCAGAGAGCCCGATCGCTCGCGCCTTGCCCTCTTCTACCAGCCTGCTCATCTCACCGACGCTATCTACGACAGCGACTGGCGTGCCCTTGTCGTAACGGTGCAGGTAGTAAAGATCGATGACATCTGTTTGCAGACGCCGCAGCGAATTCTCTATGTCCTCGCGAATTTTCTCCGGGCGACTGTCAATCGATCGCACGCCATTCTCACCGCGCATTCCACACTTGCTGACCAGCACTATCTTATCGCGATGTGGTTTCGAGAAACGGTCCGACCAACTTTTCGTTGCGACCAAATCCATACAACGCCGCAGAATCGAAATGCGTAATTCCCAGATCGAGCGCCTTCCGTAAAACTGTCTCGCCTTGTTGCCGCGAAGGCGGTACGCCATAGGCATGCGACAAATTCATGCAGCCAAGGCCGATTTCGCTGACGGTAAACGGACCGAGCTTCCTCATGCCTGAAGCAACTCGGGCCAGTAGAGTCGCATTGGATTATCTACGAGCAGCTGTTGCTGCAACGCTTCTGTTGTTGCAATCCTGGGAATCATGTCGACAAGCTTGCCATCGTCCGGAATCGCATCCTGCATGTTCGGGTGCGGCCAGTCCGAGCCCCAAAGGCACCGACCCGGATACGTCCGCGACCAATGGCGCAACGGCATTTTCAAAGGCGTCCCACGGGTGACCCCGACGCATCCAACCGATCAGGACATGTCGCCTTGAACCAGATGTCGGCACGGCTTTCAAGCAATTCGCGCAGCGCGCGCATGTCAGGCCCGTCCGGACCCCGGGTCACGTCGGGGCGACCCATGTGATCGATCACGATCGGAACCGGAATGGCATCGATGAACGGTCGCAACTCGTCGAGGAGTTCGGCCTCGAAATAAACAACAACGTGCCAGCCAAGTGACTCGATGCGCCTTGCAATCTCGATAAACCTGTCTTTCGGCGCGTTATCAACGAGCCGCTTTGAAAATTGAAACGCACACCACGAATGCCACCGTCATGCAGCGCATTGAGCTGCGAATCATCAATTACTCAGGATCAACAACAGCGACGCCACGTGCCTTGTTGTTCGAACGCGCGATCGCATCCAGCGTCGCTGCGTTATGCGGTACCGTGACAGCTCGCTTGCACGATGACGTTTCGGGAAAAACCTAATCGATCGCGTAGCGCGAATAGCATCTCTGGCGTAGCGTCTTCCGGTAGATATTTGGCTTTCGCGCTAAACGGAAACTCGCTCGCCGGGTCCGAACACATGGCAATGCGCATCGACAGCACCCGCTGGTGGCTCGAAAGCGCGGCTTCGATGGATTGCTGTGCCAACTGACAATTCGCTCACTCATTCAAATACCTTACCGTCCATGAGCTTACGGGCCGTCCGCAATATAGCAGAGCTGACCACTACTTCATTGGCATCGAGTTCCATGATGCACGTTGTTTCACCGCTTGCGTGTTCGATACTCATCGCCTTCCGATTGCTATCTGGAATGTCTGCAACGTCGGCGGCCGGGGATCCTTCAATCAAACATGCCGTTGCCAGCGCTAACGGCACCAGGACGCCAATGGATGCATGCGCACGATGCGGGATGAAACTGCGCACCAGACAGCTCCACCATGTCGAGGTGGAGCG
>JAXHMR010000029.1:0-241069 GCA_034521225.1 Woeseiaceae bacterium | reverse complement strand
CGGAACACGGCGTGCGCCACTATGTCGTCGACCACATCGATGAGCTGCGGCGCGTCATCGACGAGCTGCCGACGAATGATGCGACAATTTTTGTCCGCATGGCCGCGAACAACCTCGACGCCACCTACGATCTGTCCGAAAAATTCGGCGCGACGATGGATGACACGGTGGCATTGCTGCGCGAAGTCGTTGAAATCGGCATGGAGCCTGCGCTGGCGTTCAACGTTGGTTCACTGGTGCGGCGGCCGGACGCCTATGTAACGGCACTGGAGCAGTGTGCACGTGCCATTGAAACATCGGGTGCCGCGATTCGCATGCTGGATGTCGGTGGCGGCTTTCCCAGCGACTATCCCGGGATGCGAAGTGCCCCGCTCGCACAGTTCTTTGCGGCCATCCGCGAAACGTGCGCACGGCTCGAGCCGCTGCGCGACGTGCAGTTGCTGGCGGAACCGGGGCGCGCGCTGATTGCGGGCGGCGTTTCGCTGCTCGTGCAGGTACTGCACCGAAACAATGACCGGCTGTTCCTGAATGACGGTATCTGGGGCAGCATGATCGAGACGATGCTGTCGAAGGGCGAAGTGCGGTACCCGACTCGCGCCTTTCACGGCACCGATGAGATTGGCGGCGAGGAAATGCTGTTCACATTATTCGGTCCTACCTGCGATTCAATGGACCGTATTCCCGCACCATTTCCAATGCCGTCGGCGTTACGTGCAGGTGACTGGATTGAGTTCGGTACGATCGGCGCCTACAGCATCAGCAACCGTACCCATTTCAACGGGTTTTATCCCGACACGCTGGTCGAACTGACCGGCGAGGACAGCGCGCCACCGCGCATCGAGGAAGCATGAAGAAATTATCTATGCTGCTTGCGGGCTGCCTTGCCAGCCTGCTGCTTGCCGCTAACGCCTTTGGTGCGCTCGATCTGCGCAACGCAAGCGTCCACACGCTGGACAACGGCCTGACGCTGCTGTTGCTCGAGGACCGAACCTTTCCCATTGTCAGCGTGCAGACCGTCTACCGCGTCGGTGCCCGCGACGAGAATATCGGCCGCACCGGGCTGGCTCACTTTGTCGAACACATGGCGTTTCGCGGGTCGGAGAATTTTCCGGGCACCGGGCTCGTAAGTTCCGTTTATGCGGCCGGCGGCGAATGGCACGGCTATACCTACATTGACCAGACGACATACTTCTCGACCGTGCCGGCAGACGAGCTCGGGCTGCTGCTTCGCATCGAGGCGGACCGCATGTCGCGGCTGGCAATTTCCCCGGACGACATAGAACCCGAGATCGGCGCGGTGCTCGCGGAAATGGACGGCTACGAAAACGACCCGGCGGCGGTACTCCACGATGCCACGGTATTTGTGTCGCTGCTGGCGCATCCGTATCGCAACAACACGATCGGCTGGGATTCAGATATCCGTGCCATAACCTACGACGATGTCGTCGATTTCTACGAACGCTATTACCACACCGGCAATGCTGTGCTGGCGATAGTCGGCGACATTGATGAAGGCACGGTTTTGGAACAAGTGAAGGAGCTGTTCGGCGAGTTCGAGGGCCGGGAGGCCAATCCACTGCCGATTACGCCCGAGCCGGAACAGACCGGCGAGCGGCGCATACGCTTGCAAAGCGCTGTCGAGCGGAAGTGGTTTCAGTTTGCCTGGCCAGCCCCGGCTGCCAGTGCGCCCGATTACGCCGCGTTCCTGCTGCTGCAGGAACTGCTGTCCGGCAGTGCCGGCATCAACTTCCGGCAGAACGACTGGGGCACGCCCGCACGGGCCGGTACACTGCTCCATGGCATCACTGGTGATATCGCCAGCTGGACGATGCCGACCGCACAGCCCTACGTCTTTGTCATCAAGGGCAGTATCGGCGCCAATGACGTTGAGCAGGCAATCGAGGATGCCGTTGCCTCTGCCGTGCAGCAGATGGCCGATGCACCCGCCGATGCGAAGCGGTTTGACGCTGCCCGGCAACGGTTGCTCGACGAACTGGTACTTGATGTGCAAACGACTGAGGATGCCGCGCACCAGCTTGCGTTTTTCAGCGGCATCGACGCACTCCAGCCAATGCTGCGTCTTACCGATGCAGTGCGGGCGCTGACACCGGCAGATGTGCAGCGAGCCGCTGCCCGTTACCTCGCGCCACACAAACGCACGATTGGCTGGACGGTGCCGGGTGATCCGCCGGAAATTCCGCCACCCGCCGCGCCGCCCGCAACGGAAGCGGTGTCCCGCACGGCCGCAGCCACCCCTTCGCAGCCCGCACCGCCGGCAGAAGCCTTTGAGCTGGACAACGGTATAGCCGTCCTGTTGCAGCCGTCGTCATTGTCGCCCACCGTGCATCTGCAGGTGGTCATGCCAGGCGCAATGGATAGCCCCGCGGCAGCGCTGAGTATCGATGAACCGGTCGACGGCGTAACGTCCTTCAGCGAAACCGTGCCCCGTGATGACCTGCAGGCCGTCATCGATCGCGCCGTCGAGGCCGTCATGCGGGCGCAGACGGCGAGCGCCGACAACACGCCATCGACCAATCCTTATGTGCGCACACAACAGGTACTGTCCCGCCTGATGGGGGCGCCGACGGTGGCGGCGGAGGCCGCACCGCTGGTTATTTCGCTGGCCGGTGACTTCCGGAAGGAGCAGGCACTGGCGATGCTGCAGGAGCGTTTCGGTTCGATGGACCCCGCCGAACGGCAGGTCCGCGTGTCGCCGCATGAGCTGCCGGATACCCTCGACGAACATATCGCGCAACCCAGGGCCCAGGCGCGCCTCGCCTACCTGGTGCCGGCACCGGCACCGGCCGAACAGGCCGCGGATGCCTGGCGCGCGCTGCTGTATATCCTCAGTCACGATTACGAAGGCCGTCTCGGCAAGCGGGCCATTTCAGACCGCGGCCTGGTCTATTACATCGGCAGCGCGTACCGCTCCGATGGCCGCAACGCCTGGGTAACGTTATCGACCGGCGTCGACCCGGCGAAGCTCGAAGAAATGCGCGACCTGCTGCAGAGCGAGTTGCAGCGCCTGCGTGATGAGCCACCGAGCGCGGACGAAGTCCGCGAAGCACTGGCGCACCGCCTGGGCCGCGCCGTCAGCGCCAACCAGAGCAATCAGGAACTCGCCGATGCGATGACGACGGACTGGCTCTGGTACGGCGAGTTACTGTCGCCGGAAGCGCTCGAAGCCCGCCTCGCTAATGTGAAGACTGATGACGTTCTGGCGGTGACCGACGCCTTTACGAGCGGTGTCACGGTAACGATCAGCGTCGATCAGCCGTAGGCCCGCTACTGGTTACGTGGCGGAAGGACCCTGAGGAGCACCGGTACCCCCTGCGGGGAGTCCTTTGGGGGAAATAAAGCGGACCGCAGGGAGCCATTCCCCCAAAGGACTCCCCGCAGGGGGTACCGGTGCGGACCCGAATAGGTTAGCGGCGTGAGTCGAAGACGGCGCTGGCGCGGTCCAGGTTGTCGAGAATGATCTGCCGTTCCCTGTCCGTGTTGTAGTCCGGGTGGCTGGCCGCGCTGTCGCGGATACGGTCGATCCAGGCGAGGAAGTAATCCGCGTCCGCGCCGCACTGCAGCGTGTCGCCGGCCACGTCGAAAAACACCGGGTTGGTCGTCGCGTAAGGGTACAGGTCGAAGACATCGGGCGACGATTTGTCATTCCATGCGCGCAGCAGCAACCACCCGTCTTCATCGATCGTCACAGTACCGTCGATATCGGCGCGCACGCCGGACGGCCCGGTGTCGAACGTTTTCACGACACGGCCGTTTTGCACGAGCTCGAGGTGATCAACGGGCACGATTGAGCGCATGAAGCCGCGGAAGGTGGCCGTTTGTCCGGCCTCAGGCAGCGCAACGTCCTGCCCCGGCCCGTTGCCGTCGACACTGAGGCCCAGTAGCGGCCCGTTGGTGGCCAGCGAGCGGCCGTCACGCAGCGCGGACAGCCAGGCGGCCTCGCGTGCGGCAGGGGTGCGCGGATTGCCCTCGACGGTTACGTACGTGCGGTTGATACCGACGGGACCGCGCAGCGACGCATAGTTCGCCATCGCGTCCGTACCGCCTGCCGCCGACATGCGCATGCCGCAGTTCAGCAGCCGGTACCAGACCGCGGCGGACGAGCGATGATCCGCGAAGCCAACGACTTCGTAGAAATCGGTATTGCCGAGTGCCGCATCGACCGGCAGGCCGTTGGTAATCGCTTCGTTTTCCGGATCGGGTTCACTCAGGAACGGGTGTACGTAGCCGACCAGCGCGGACTGCGCGTGCGCGAGGTCGGCAACGGTCGCGTTGTCCGGGTACAGGCTGGCGGCTCCGGTGTTGGCATACGCCGAGTAGTCTGGCAACAGGTAATGCTCCTTCAGGCCAAGCAATCCCATGTGGCCCCAGTAACTGGTGTGGTACTCCTGCGCCTGTACCAGCAGTACATCGCGGGTCGTCGCCGGATCCGGCTCAGGTGTGAACCAGGCTATATCGGGTATGCGTTGTTCCTTGTTGACGATCAGGTTGAAGACGACATCGAGGTCCTCGGCGGCCGCCTGCTGCACCAGGCGTGGCGGTGTGTTGCGGTAGTGCCCGCCGTAGTTCATGTGCACATGCACATCGCCGCTGACCTGGTTCTTCCACATCGGCGGCATGTCGAGCGGCTGCATCGCTTGCTCGATGCGCAGCGTTTCACCGGCGGTTACGTCAGCGGTCGCGCTGACGATATGGTGCTCGAGGCCGCGCCATATCCGGATGGTTGCCGGACCTTCCGGCAATGCGACGCTCGATTTTCCGCTGCTGTGAAAGTACTGCATTTCAAAGTCGGAATGGTCCCGGTCAAACGAGTCGTCCGCGTGCATCCAGGCGTTATCCGGCGCATACCGGCGGCCATCGCTGCCTGTAACCTGCACGCGCGCCGCAACCGGGCGGCCACGCCGGTCCGTTATGCTGAGCTCGAGGATTCCGGCAGGCCGCAGGTAATCCCGCTCGGCAACCTCAAGCGGTTCGACCTTACCGCTGACGAAGGTCTGGATCCTTATCCCGAGGCCGCCGCCTTCATTGGTCACATAGGCGATCTTTTCGCCATCCGGCGACCAGCGCGGCGCGCTGATGTCATGATCGCCGTAGCTCAACGGCATCGGATCGCCACCGCCTTCGGCGGTCGTCAGCCAGAGCTGGTGCCATTGCCGGCCGAGGTAGGACGCATAGATTACACGCCGGCCATCCGGTGACCAGTCCGGCTGCGCGCGCCAGGTGGTTTCCTCGACACGCACCGGCACCGCGGCGCCACTGGCGTCGAGCGGACGGCGCCAGATGGCACCGCTGCCATAGATTATTTCCGGGTTGGCGACGTAGAGGATCTCGCTGCCGTCCGGTGACCACGACGGACTCAGCTCGTGATCGTACTCGCCGTAGTAATAGCGCGGCGTCGTGCTCTTGCGTTCCGGCATCAGTGGCGCGCTTTCCATGCCATTGTCATCCACGCTGCCGATGAACACGTGAAAACGGCCGGTACCGCGGGTCGAGACAAAGGCCAGCCGGCTGCCGTCGGGGGACCAGCGCGGCTCGAGATTCACATCAGTGCCGCTGGTCAGCGGCGTCGTTGCGCCCGTTTCGAGATCAAGCTGGTACAAGTTCATCGCATCGTCTGCATAACGCACAAAAACGACGGAGCTGCCATCGGGCGACACATCGGGCTGGTAGTCGTACCCGGGACCGGCGGTAAGTTGCCGCGCGGTATCCGAGTTCACGGCTGCAGCCAAGGCTGCCCTGCATCGGGGTCGACGAGATGATACCGGCGCCGGCAGCCATGACAGCGAGCTCGGGCCGCTGGTCAGCTGTGGCAGGTACATTTCCCGAAAGTAATAGTCGTGCGGTACGGCAATCTGCTTCAGCACCGGGGCACGGTCTGCAACGGCAGTACCGTGCAGAAGCATCACGGCAACCGCGAGCAGGACTAACCCGGACATCTCATCGATTGCGCGGGATTCTCGGGCAGTAATTTGTTCGCACAAGGGATTTTCCGATTGAGCGGAATACCAGTGTGTATTTCCGAGTGAGGAAAATCCCTTGTGCGAACAAAGGCAGAGCGGAACCGCGCAATGCGTGAGATGTCCGGGCTAAAGCCAGTCGATTAATCATTTTCACGCTTGGAAACTCCAGCGGCCCACGACGGCCGTATCAGAAATTGGTGGCGTCGGCGCCTTTCATCGCCAGCATCTGGCGCACATCCGCCGCTGTCGCAATATCGAAACCGAGTTCTTCGATGATACGGCGGATTTTCTGCACCTGCTCAGCATTGCTTTTCGCAAGCTCGCCGCGCGTAATGGTCAGGCTGTCCTCGAGGCCGACACGTACGTTGCCACCGAAGCAATGCGCCCATCGTTGCCATCGCCATCTGCCGCCCGCCGGCACCCAGCACCGAGAACCGGTAGGCGTCGCCGAGCAGCCGGTCAGCGGTTGCCTTCATGTGCATGAGGTTTTCCGGCGACGCGCCGATGCCACCCAGTACGCCGAGCACGAACTGCACATACAGTGGTGGCTTGATGCGACCCTGCCGCAAATAGTACGCCAGTGTCTCGATATGACCGACGTCGTAGCATTCGAATTCGAACCGCGCGCCTCGCTCCTTGCCGAGATCGTCGAATATCGTTTCGATGTCTGCGAACGTGTTGCGGAACACGGTACTGTGCGTTGCCTGAAGCAGCTTCGGTTCCCACTCGTAGCGCCATGAATCATGCTGAGCCTTGAGCGGAAAAATGCCGAAGTTCATCGACCCCATGTTCAGTGAACACATCTCGGGGTTTGTGGCACGCGCCGGCGCCAGGCGTTCGTCTATGCTCATGATCGAACTGCCGCCGGTCGAGATATTCAGTACCGCGTCGCACTCCTGCTTGATGCGGGGCAGGAACTGCATGAAATGCTCGGTCGCAGCACTTGGGTAGCCGGTCTCCGGTACCCGTGCGTGCAGGTGGATGATGGCGGCGCCAGCCTTCGCTGCATCGATCGACGCAGTGGCAATGTCGTCCGGTGTGACCGGCAGGTACGGGCTCATCGTCGGCGTGTGTATCGAGCCGGTGACGGCACAGGTAATGATTACTTTTCTGTTCACGCTGGCTACCTGCCACTTTCAGGGTGGTTGGCGGCACGTCTGCTGGCGGGGATGGTGCTCGCATCAGTTGCGGGCCGACGGCCGCGCCAACCCAATCCGGCACGACCGTCGCCCGCTCCCCCCCGTACCCCGGCAGGACTGCCGTAGCCAACATGATCCTTCGTGCTGTCCATCTGCAAGCTCATATTCCGGAATACTTTCATAGAAAACAGGAATGTAAAAATGGCATCCCGAGTTCCCCGCAGGCAGCCCGGACAGCGCCGACGACGTCGTCTGGCGACTCGACTGGAATTTGCTGCGTACTTTCATGGTCATCGTACAGGAGGGCGGCATCACCGCCGCCGCGAACAAGCTGAAGCTCAAGCAGCCGACGGTCAGCAACGCGTTGCGCCGGCTGGAATCAAGCCTCGGTGAACGGCTGGTCGACCGCGGCCCGCGTGCGTTTCGCGTCACGCGCCAGGGTGAGGCCCTGTACCACGAAGCCGTGGACATTTTCGGCTCCGTCAACAGGCTGTCGATCTCTTTGCGCGATATCACCGACGATGTTCAGGGCATGGTAAAGATCAACATGGCGAGCCATGTGATCTGCCCGATGCTCGATGAGACGCTCGATAAGTTTCACCAGGAACACCCGAAAGCAACGCTGTCGATCACGATCGGCAGCAGCAGGAACTCCATCGAGGCCGTGCTCGAGAAACGCGGTGCGCTTGCTATCTGCCTGGTCAGCGAACAGTTGCCGGAACTCGAGTACACAAGACTTTATCGCGAGCATTTCAGCTTTTACTGCGGTCCCCGGCACCGCCTGTTCGGCCGCGATGACCTGACCCTGTCGGACCTGCGCGGCGAACGCAGTGTGTCATTTCACACTGACCAGCTGACCGATGTGTTGAGGCCTATCGCGCTGCTGCGCGCGCAGGCGGAACTCGATACCGAAATCACCGGCGTCAGCAGCAACCTTGAAGAAGTACGCCGCATGATTATTGCGAACCTCGGTATCGGGCCGCTGCCGATCCATGTCGTCGAACGGGATGTGCGCGATGGGCTGCTCTGGCGGCTGCCGCCTTTCGACGATCCACCGGTCGTCGATATCTTTGTCGTGCAGAATCCGAAGGCACGCCTGAACCGTGCCGAAGCGGAGTTTAGTCAGCGCCTGCTGCAGCGCATCGAGGACACACCGCTCGCCGAGCGGACTTACGGGCTGGAGTAACCCATGTCCGCATCGAAGAAGGAAGCGGTGCCGCCACCGTCACATCTTTTTTATCAATCGAGGTTGCGCCGGCCGCGCCTGGACCGCGCCGAAGGTATATACCTCTGGGATGAAACCGGAAAGCGTTACCTCGACGGCTCCAGCGGCGCGATGGTGTCAAACATCGGCCACAGCAACCCGCGTGTGCTGGCCGCCATGCGCGCGCAGATGGACCGTTCGACATTCGGCTACCGGCTGCACTTTGAGAATGAAGCGGCAGAGGAGCTTGCACGTGAAGTCGCGCGCGCCTGTCCGCCGGGTCTTGATCGTGTGTTCTTTGTTTCGGGTGGGTCGGAGGCTGTCGAGAGCTGCCTCAAGATGGCGCGCCAGTACGCGATTGCCAAAGGCGAACACGAGCGCTGGCAGGTTATCTCAAGGCAGCCGTCGTATCACGGCTCGACACTCGGCGCGCTTGCCGGTGACCGGTTATGCGCCGCTCAATGATCCGTTCGAGCCAATGGTCCGTACGATGCCGAAGATTCCGGCACCAACCTGTTACCTCGACAATGATGACCTGACCGATGACGAGCGCGGGCTGCGCTACGCGAACATGCTGCGCGACAAGATTGAAGAGCTCGGGCCGTCATCAGTTCTCGCGTTCATTGCCGAACCGATCGGTGGTGCGTCCACCGGCGCACTCGTGCCCCCCGACAGCTATTTCCCGCGCATCCGTGAAATCTGCGACGAATACGGCATCATGCTGATCCTCGATGAAGTGATGACTGGCGTGGGACGCACCGGACCGTTTCTTGCCGCCGAACACTGGGGCGTAAAGCCTGATATCGTTGCGATGGCCAAGGGTTTTGGCGCAGGCTACGTGCCGCTCGGCGCAATGGTGACGCACTCGGACATCGTCGAAGCCGTGCTGGATGACGGCGGTTTCCAGCATGGCTATACGTACGCCGGGAATCCGATCGCGTGTGCGGCCGGTCTCGCGGTACTGACCGAGATCAGGGACCGGGATCTGCAGCAGAATACGACGGCTATCGGCACCTTGCTGAAGGATCGCCTTACGTCGCTGATGGACCGGTTCGAGTTCGTCGGCGACGTCCGGGGCAAGGGTCTGCTACTGGCCTTTGAGCTGGTTCGCGACCGCAAGACCATGGCGCCGCTGCCAAAGAACACCAACGCTTATCTGCGGCTGGTCGAGATGGCCTATGACCGCGGGCTGGTCGTCTATGCCCGCCGTACGCGCGGCGGCCTGGAGGGTGACCATTTCATGGTCTGCCCGCCGATGATCACGACTGCCGCGCAGGTCGGACGAAATCATGGTCACGCTGGTCGACAGCCTCAAGGCTTTTGAGAAGGAATTGTCCTGACGGCAACAACCGCCGCAGATTGTTTTGAAACCGGGAGAAATCATTCATGAAACTTCGCTTCCTCGTCACCGCGATGCTCGCAATTCCGGCAGTGATCGCCGGCTGCAGTCAGCCGGCCAATACTGAACCCGACGTCATAACCGACGCACCGTTCAATGCCCATGACGGTTACCTGCTGTTGCGCTGCGGCGCCCTCATCGACGGAGTCAGCGATGAGCTGCTGCCAGCCAGCGACATTTTGCTTCGAGACGGCGCAATTGAGGCAGTGGGGCAGGATCTTGACGCCCCATCTGGCGCTGCGGCACTGGACCTGTCCGGCCACACGTGCCTGCCCGGATTCATCGACATGCACACACATGTTGTCGAGCAGCAGCAGGACACCCACGATCTGTCTATTTATTTCGTCCGCGACGAGGCTGAAACCCTGGAATACGGGAGGCCGCTGGCGAAAAAGACCCTGCTGGCAGGATTTACAACGGTGCGCAACGTCGGGGTTTATTACGGCTGGACCAGCCGCACGATGCGTGACGAGATCGCGCGCGGTGAGACGATCGGGCCGCGCATGCATGTCGCCGGTTTTTACCTGACCGTACCAGGCGGTGGTGGCGACCTGGTGTTGCCGGACATCAACGAGGCGGACATACCGGCTCACCTGCGGCTGGGCGTCTCGGAGAATGCGGAAGAATTCCGGCGCAATGCGCAGGCAGCCGTCGATGGCGGCGCCGACGTCCTGAAGGTAATCGCATCCGGCGCGGTCCTCGCTTATGGCGGCGTTCCCGGCTCGCCGGAAATGACGCCGGAAGAAATTCGCGCGGTCGTAGAGGTCGCCAAAGCGGCCGGCATACCGGTGACCGCACACGCGCACGGCGCCCAGTCAATCAAGGATGCAATACTTGCCGGGGTCGACACGATCGAACACGCATCGCTGATCGATGACGAGGGCATAAGGCTCGCTAAGGAGCACGACGTTGCGTTGTCGATGGACGTATTCAACGGCGACTGGATCGAATCCGAAGGACGCCGGATGAACTGGCCGGAGGAATTCCTGCGGAAGAACGAAGAGACCACGCTGATACAGCGTCAGAACTTCCGCAAAGCGCATGAAGCGGGTGTCACGATCGTGTTCGGCTCCGACGCGGGCGTCTACCCGCACGGCATGAACGCCCGACAATTCAGCTATATGGTCGAATGGGGCATGAGCCCGATGGAGGCCATCCAGGCCGCAACATCGGTCGCCGCCCGCTATCTCGGCGGCAATGAAAAGCTCGGCGCGGTCCTCCCGGGCCACTCCGCCGACATCATCGCCGTCAAGGGCAACCCGCTGGACGACATCAGCCTGCTGGAATCGGTCGACACCGTAATCGCCCGCGGCCTCGTCTTCCGCGCCCCTCAATAAGCGCCCCTCAATAAGGACACTCACAATTGGGATCCGCACCGCCCCTCAATAAGGACCTCAATAAGGACACTCAAAATTGGGGTCCGCACCACTTCCCTGATCCGATCTGCGAAAAAAGCCGTACATAACAGGGGTTTCCGGCCGAGAATTCCCGAAAACTGTGCGCTCGTTCAGGGTTACCGCGCGCGCCACCGCACATAATGTGGGTCTTGCGCAGGACCCGGACCCCGGAGAGGACCCCGATGAACTCGGAAGGAACGATCACGACGCTGACGCACTCGCTTGCGAGTACGGCAACCGTGCGTCTGGCCGGCCTGCACAAAATGGCGATTTTCTACACGCCGCTCGAGGAGCGCTTTCGAGCGTCTGAGCCGCCTGGGCAAGCGAGCCATGGGCGTTCGGGTCGCCGCTGTTTCTCTTGTTACCGCTGAGAAACAGTGGTTCAAGTCCGTGATCGGGTGGCGGGTCGGCGAGTTGCCGCTCAGGGACAGCATGTGTTTGCCGGTCATCGAAAGCGGTGAGCCGATGGTTGTCTTTGACACACTGAAAGACCCGCGCTTTAGCAACTCCAAATACGTAACGACGGCGCCGAAGTTCCGTTTCTATGCCGGCTACCCGATCAGGGATTCCGAGGGCGACATTATCGGGACCTATTCCGTTTTCGACGTCAAACCTAAGAAACCCGACTCCGGACTGATGGAAACGCTGTTAGATCTTGGCCAGCTTGCGGAGCGCGAACTGGTCACGGCCGACCTGTGGGAAGCGCAGGGTCAGTTGGTGGCCAAGCTCGGCGAGGCGCGCCGCCAGGCATTGCTCGACACGCTGACCCGCGTCTGGAACCGGCGGGGCGGCCTGGAATTGCTTGAAATGATGCTGGAGCGCTCCGCCAGCAGTTTCGAGCAGTTCGCGGTATGCATGGTCGATCTCGATAACTTCAAGGCCGTCAATGACGCCAATGGTCATCCGATCGGCGACCAGATACTCCGCAAGGCGGCCGCGAGCATCGTCAGTTCGGTACGGCCGGACGACATCGTGTCCCGATACGGAGGCGACGAGTTCCTGCTGATCCTGCGTGATGCCAGTCCGGACGTCGCGCGCGGTGTTGCCGAGCGAATTCGCAACAATCTGTCGACCCTGCCGTTGCCGGTACGGGAAGGCGAGGTCAATATTTCGCTGAGTATCGGAATTGCAATCAATGACCCGGCTGAAGCCGCAACCCCGAAGACCATCATAGAGCGTGCCGATCAGGCGCTCTTTCACACCAAGCGCAATGGCCGTGATGGCGTGACTGTTTGGCCGGACGACATCCAGTAGCAGCACTCATTGCTATTGATGCCGGGTCGTACCCCCGAAATCATTCTCGAGGCATGACAGGTTTCTGCATAAAACATGCAGAAACAACTAGCCGTGGATGCCATTTTCGATTCATTTCCGGTGAGTGTCCTTTTAGATTGTCCTTTTAGGTTGTGCTGCATTTCCGGTGAGTGTCCTTTTAGATTGTGAGTGTCCTTTTTGATTATTTTGAGTGTCCTTTTTGATTTTCCGAATCTTCCTGGGCCCGGCCGGACCTCGCAAATCCGTGCGAAATATCAAGAAACGTTTTATTGTGGGTGTCCTTATAAAACTTATAAAAAGAAAAGCGGATGTTGCTGAGCGATGAGTAGCAAGTTCCGGTACCCGGTGGTGACGGCGGTAGTCATAGCGAACATGGTGGGGACCGGGGTATTCACCAGCCTCGGATTCCAGTTGCTGGACCTCAAGTCCGGGTTTGTATTGCTGATGTTGTGGGCGGTTGGCGGGGTGGCAGCCGTTTGCGGTGCGATGACGTATGCGGAGCTTGGGGCGGCGATGCCGCGTTCCGGCGGTGAATACAATTTCCTGGCGCGTATCTATCATCCTGCCGTCGGCTTTGTGTCCGGCTGGGTCTCAGCGACGATTGGATTTGCGGCGCCGACGGCGCTGGCAGCAATTACGTTTGCAGCCTATGCAACCTCAGCGCTGCAGGATGAGCCCGATGCCTGGCTGCGGAAGGCCCTGGCCTGTGGCCTCGTCATATTGCTGACCGTCATACACGGCGGCAGCCGCCGCGGCAGTGGCGGTATGCAGGGCATCTTCACCGTACTGAAGGTAGCCGTTATCGTCGTCTTCTGCATCGCAGCGCTATGGGCGGCGCCCGAATTGCAGCCGGTCAATTTCCTGCCGGCCGCGGGCGACGGCACGCTGCTCCTGAGCAGCGCATTTGCCGTATCGCTGATCTACGTCAGTTACGCCTACACTGGCTGGAACGCGGCAACGTACCTGAGCAGTGAGCTGGATGATCCACAACGCACACTGCCGTGGATACTGATGGGCGGCACGCTGGTCGTCATGGTGCTGTACATTGCGCTGAATTACACCTTCCTCGCCGTCGCGCCGATGAGCGCAATGACGGGCCAGGTAGAAGTCGGCTACATCGCTGCCGATGCGGCGTTCGGTGGTGCCGGCGGCAAATTTACCGGTATCGTGCTGGCGCTATTACTCGTATCGACGGTCAGCGCGATGACGATGGCCGGCCCGCGCGTGTTGCAGGTGATCGGCGAAGACTTCCGCGGCCTGTCGGTTCTCGGCCGCACCAACGCGGACGGCATTCCGTCAAACGCGATCTATATACAGGCGGTGCTGACACTGACCTTCATCGTGACGTCGACGTTTGAATCGATACTGGTCTTTGCCGGCTTCACGCTGGCACTGAACAGTTTCGCCACCGTGCTGGGCATTTTCGTTCTGCGTGCCCGCCAGCCTGACCTGCCGCGCCCTTACCGGACCTTTGCCTATCCGTTGCCGCCACTCATCTACCTCGCGCTGACCGGATGGACGCTGACGTTTGTGCTGATCAACAAACCGGTCGAGGGCCTTTTCGGCCTCGGCGTTATCGCCAGCGGCCTTGTGGCCTACTTCGTGACGGCACGCCGCCGCTAGCCCGGATTGTTCATGAACGGCACGGAGGTCGGGGCGGAGGTGTGCCCCGGGGAGGGCTTTTCAGGGCTGTGCCGGACAGGGACGTCCGGCACAGAGCGTACAGGGACGTATTCACAGCGTCCCTGAAAAGCCCTCCCCGGGGTGCGCCTTCGCCTACCACCCATGAGAAACGTTCATGAACAATCCGGGCTAGGAGTCTGCACGGCGTGGCACGATCATCTTCATCGTCGCAACCTGCACAGCTTCTTCATTCTGGTTCAGCGTCGTATAACGCACGGTCACGATGCCGATCGTCGGTCGTGATTCCGACCCGCGAACATCGATAATCTCGCTGACCACCGTCAGTTCGTCACCGGGATAGGTGGGCTTCGGCCAGGTGATGTCGCCACCCAAGCCTATCTTGCCACCGCTGACATCCATCGTGCTGTCGACAATCAGCCGCATCGTCACGGCCGCCGTATGCCAGCCACTGGCAACGAGCCGGCCAAACATCGAGTGCTTCGCCGCCTGTTCATCCAGGTGGAAAGGCTGCGGGTCGAACTGCCTGGCAAATTCACGAATCGCGTCCACGTCAATCTTCAGCTTGCCGCTGGTGTGTCGCTGCCCGACCGCAAAGTCTTCGAAATACATCATTGGCGCTTTCTGCATTCTTTCCGGATCCGTACTCTTCAACGCGAATCCGGGTGCCGCACTCTCGCACGGCACCCGGCACCCAACCTGCTGACCATCACGCGGCTTCCTGCAACCGCGCATCATCCTTCTCCGGCACTGAGTCCGGCCGCGATACATCGCGGAACAACAGCATGTCGATGATCCGCGCCGAGGCGCCGCGGTAAAAGCCTGTCTCAAACCCCTCGACACTCCGCGGATTGCGGAACGTACCAAAAATCATATCCCACAGCGGCAGGTTCGCATAATTGTGATGGTGCTTGCCGCGATTGTGGTGCACGAGGTGGCTTTCCGGCCGCTGGATGATGTAGCCCAGCCAATACGGTGTGCGGATGTTCGCATGCTGGAACATTGCGTTGAACGCAAGCCACGTCGCCGCAATCGCACCCGCTTCAGGCAGAAGACCCAGCAACGGGAAGAACACGAGGCTGCTCCACGTCGTAAAGAAGAACAGGTCGACCGGATGCAGGTAATTGGCGCCGAACGCGTCGAGCTTCTCGGTGCTGTGGTGCATCTGGTGTCCCAGGCGCCACAGGAAGTCGAAGCGGTGTGCCGCCCGGTGGTAACAATAGTGCACCAGCTCGTAGACGAGTATGCCGATGATCGCACCGCCCCATGTGCCAAGGGACGTACTGTTTAACAGGCTGTAGCCCGCCAGCAGATCGCCCCAGAACAGGGTGACGGCGACCGACCCGGCCACAACGGCGACTGTAACGAGGAATCCGCGCAGCCGGTACCATCGCGGCGCATCGAAGTCGCGCTCGCTATAGACAAGATCCAGGATCATGAATGCGGGAATAAACGCGAGTCCCACTATGCCAAGTATTTCAATCATTGCTGTTTCCTTTCTTCAAAGTGTGGCGGCCCGGCCGGGCCGCTCAGAGTTGTCCCGTCACCAGGGCGCCGATCGCGCCCAGGATCGAGAGGCAATAAATAACCAGCAGCACCAGCACTGCCGGCTCGAGTTCGTTGGCCCGGCCCCCGTCCGCCAGCCGCGGATGCGGGTGCCGTGCCGTAGCTTTCCGGCAGGTGTCCATGCCACTCAAACCGCGAGGCCGGCAAGCTGCCCGAGGCAACTGGCGTAGGCGACCAGCAGCAGGCCTGTAGCCGTTTGCGTCATGGCCGCCTCCAGCCATTGCGTGACTTTCTTCATTGTCTTGCTCCTTCAGTGTTTCGTTGACCAAGGCGACGACTCCGCCGCCGACGCTGCGCATCTTCCGCATGCGGCGGCGCCCCGGCCTGAAATAAGGCCGCTCTTTTTCGAAAGAAAAACCGATATTTTTCGGCAATAGATGAAAGGACGGTGGGAATGACCGTCGAGGGCGGGTTTCAGGTGCATTAGAATGCGGTGTCGATCCACGGAGAACCGGCGTGACCATGAGCAAGGCGTTTCAGCTGGGGGAATGGCAGGTATTCCCGCTGGAAGGGAAACTCGTATCCGGTGACCGGGTAGAGCGCCTGCGGCCGAGGGCCATGGACGTGCTTGTCCTGCTGGCGCGTGCACCGGGTGAAGTTGTCGAACGCGACACGATTCTGGGAGAGGTCTGGGGCAGGACGGCGGTTACCGACGAACCGCTGACGGCGACCGTCGGCGAGTTGCGCCGTGTCCTTGGCGACCGCCGCGGTGCGAATCGACACATCGAGACGATACCGAAGCGGGGTTACCGGCTGATCGCCCCGGTCCGGCCGCTGGATAGCGGCGCGCCACTGGAAGCGGCAAGCCGCCCGCTGGCCGGCGGCAAACACCCGGCCGACCTCCCGGCACCACGGCAGCCGCCGTTACCGGTAAATTCGCCGGCATTGCAGCGCTCGCGCTCGCCGCGATTGTGGCCGCGGTCCTGGCGCTTGGTCTTTTCAGGCAACCGGACGTCGAGTCGGATCTGCCGCGCTCACTCGCCGTGCTGCCATTCGACGTCGCCGGCGATGACGAAGAGGACCGCTACTTTGGTGACGGACTTGCGCGCGAGGTGTTGACGACGCTGTCCGGCGTCAATGGTCTCCGCGTTGCAGCACGGACATCGGCGTTCCAGCTGCGCGACCGGCGCAACGACCTTGAGTCCCTGCGAAGCACGCTCGGTGTCGATGCCGTCCTCGATGGCAGCATTCGCCGCGCGGGCAATGCTATCCGGATACAGGTGCAGCTGGTTGATACCCGTTCGGGCTACAACCTGTGGGCCGACACCTACGATCGCGAACTCGATGATGCATTCGCCGTGCAATCGGACATTGCGCACCAGATTGCCAATCGCCTGCGCGTCGGCATTTCCGGCGGGACGGCGGCGTCCGCCGGCGCGGCGAACGCCGGCTCCACGGCCTACCTTGACTACCTGCGCGGCCGCTACCTGTTCGATACGGCGCGCGATGAACAGCATTACGTCGCCGCGCGCGACCGTCTGGAAGCCGCGATTGCCGCCGATCCCGCCTTCAGCCTGGCGCGGGCGCACCTCGCCAGTGTCTGGCTTCGCATGGCCGATCTTGGCTTCATCCCAGCTGCCGAAGGCTACGAAACCGGCCGCAACCTGGCTCGCGATGCTCTGTTGATGACCCCCGACCTCGCCGAGGCGCATTGGGCACTTGGCTGGGTACAGCTGTATCACGACTGGGAATGGCGGGCCGCGGAGCAGTCGCTGATGCGTGCGCTGGAGCTGCAACCCGGCAATGGCGACTTTATCGCAGCCGGCGCGGCGCTCAATTTTCATATAGGCCGTCTCGACAACGCCATCGAGCTGGCCACGCAGGGTGCCGAGCGGGATCCGCTGCGCCAGGGCAGCTTCTACAACCTTGCCTACTTCAGCTTTGCCGCCGGCCGCATCGACGAGAGCCAAAAGGCACTGACACGCGCCGTCGAACTGGCGCCAGGTTTTCCCGGCGCAGGCCTCCTGCAGGCGCAGATCCACCTCGCGCGCGATGAGTCCGAAGAGGCGGCGGGCGCCGCAGCGAGCGAATCGCACCCGGCGCTGGCACTGATGGCGCAGGCGCTGGTCGACGACGCGAACGGCGACCGCGACGGCGCAGAGAAAGCTTTGCGACTGCTCGAAGACCAGTACGCGGTAACCCTCGCCTACCAGATCGCCGAGGTTTATGCCGCCCTGGGTAATGCCGACCAGGCCTTTCGCTGGCTCGAAACGGCGCTTGAGCACCGCGACCCGGGTATAGCGGAGATCAAGGTCGACCCGCTGCTCGCCTCGCTGCGGAGCGACCCCCGCTATGCGGACCTGCTGGCCCGCCTCGGCTTTGCGGACGATACCGCCCAATCGGGCTGACCGGTCTGTATTGTTAGAATTACCGCAACATTGAGTGTCCTTTACACCCCTTTACACTCACTACTGTTGCCCAAGAGTCGCCTATATGATGGATCGCATCAGGTAATGGCACGCTGCCATAACGCCAGGAGATCATGATGAAAAAGGTCAAGGGACTCTACAATGCGCCGCGCGGCCACTGGGTCGGCGACGGCTTTCCGGTACGCTCGCTGTTTTCCTATTCGGAGCACGCGGCGCTGGTCAGTCCGTTCCTGCTGCTCGATTACGCCGGCCCGGCCCGGTTCGAGCCGGGCGAGCGCCCGCGCGGTGTCGGCGAGCACCCGCACCGCGGCTTTGAAACAGTAACGATCGTCTACCAGGGCGAGGTAGAGCACCGGGATTCCACCGGCAGCGGCGGCCTGATCGGCCCGGGTGACGTGCAGTGGATGACGGCGGCGTCCGGCATCCTGCATGACGAGTTTCATTCGCAGGCATTCACCGAAAGTGGCGGCACCCTCGAGATGGTGCAGCTCTGGGTCAACCTGCCGGCGTCCAGCAAGATGGCGCCACCCGGCTACCAGACTTTGCTGAACGCCGATATCCCGCTCGTGCCATTGCCCGATGACGCCGGCAGCGCGCGCATCATCGCGGGCGAGTTCGCCGGTCAGCGTGGTCCGGCCCGGACCTATACACCGATGAACGTCTGGGACCTGCGCCTCAATGCAGGCACCACGGGACGCATCAGCGTCCCCGAAGGCTGGACGACGGCGCTTGTCGTGCTGCACGGTACGGTGCAGGTCAACGGCAGCGAAATCGCGCGTGAGGCACAGATGGTGCTGCTTGAACAAGACGGTACGGATATCGTCATCGACGCCAACAACGATGCAGTCGTCCTGCTGCTGAACGGCGAACCGATTGACGAGCCGCTCGCCGGCTACGGGCCATTCGTAATGAACACGGACGCGGAGATCCGCCAGGCCATCAACGATTTCAACAGCGGCCGGTTCGGGCGCATCGAAGGAGCACGGCAATGACAAAGATACTGGGACTGTCCGGCAGCTTGCGTGAACAGTCGTACAATACCGCGCTGCTCAATACCGCCCGATCGCTCGCCGGGCCGGACATGGAAATTGATATCGCAACGCTGCACGAAATTCCGTTGTACGACGGTGATCGCGAACGCGACGACGGCGTGCCGGAGGCCGTGACCCGCCTTAAGGAACGCATCAAGGCAAGCGACGGCCTGCTGATTGCAAGTCCGGAGTACAACAACAGCATGCCGGGCGTACTGAAAAACGCCATCGACTGGCTGTCCAGGCCGCCACGTGACATAGCCGAGGTTTTTGGTGACCGCCCGGTCGCCGTCATCGGCGCATCGCCCGGCGGATTCGGTACCATACTTGCGCAGAATGCCTGGCTGCCGGTACTGCGGACGCTGGGTACACGCCAGTGGTTTGGCGGGCGCCTGATGGTTTCGAAAGCCGGCAAAGTATTCGATGACGACGGCTCCATGACGGACGACGCTACACGAACGAAACTGAAAGAATTTCTCGAGGGCTTCGCGGAGTTTGCCAAGCCGAAATAGCAGGGCCTGCAAGGCAGCCGGCCCAATAACAAAGGATGAAATGATGGCTGGATGCATAAGTAAGACAGGCGCCTGCTGTGTGGCGTTTCTGCTGCTGGCGTCAAGCACGACGGTCGGCGCGAGCGAAGTGTCCGGTCAGCGCATCGTGCAGACCGCCGAACGCGGCATGGCTATGTGGCAGATTCCCGGCATGGCGGTTGCAGTCATAGACAGCGGCGAGGTCGCGCTGCAACAGGGCTTCGGCGAAACCGCGGCAGGCGGCGTGGCAGTCGATGAGCACACGCTGTTCGCCAACGCATCGACGACCAAGGCGATGGTCGTTGCGGGCCTGCTGATACTGGCTGATGAAGAAAGACTGTCGCTCGATGATCCGGTCATCGACCACCTGCCCGAAGTTCACTTTCATCGCGACGCACTGACACAACAGGTGACGATACGCGATCTGCTGGCACACCGTACCGGCCTGCCACGAACCGATTTCTGGACATTTCGCCAGCTGATGCCGCTCGACGAGCAGGTCGGCAAATTGCGCCTGGTCGAGCCCGAAGCCGCGCCGCGTACCCGGCTGATCTACCAGAACACGATGTTCGAACTGGCCGGCCTGATTATTGAACGGGTATCCGGCCAGCGCTGGGACGAATTCCTCGACGAGCACCTGTGGCAGCCGATCGGTATGCGGGAAACGTTTGGTACGCGTGGCCAGATACCCGGCAGCCTGCAGCACGTGATGCCGCACGCAGAAGTGGACGACACGGTGCGCGTCGTTCCGTGGGATCTGCCCGCCGACCTGCCCGATGCAGCCGGTTCGGCGTGGTCGTCAATTCACGACATGGCGATATGGGCCCGTTTCCTGCTGCGAGATGGTGTGACGGAAAGCGGCGAGCGGCTGATTTCGGAAGATGGCATGGCGGCGATGTTCGAGCCGCACCAGCTCGCCACGCCGGACGATTTTTACCCGACCGTCAAACTTACAGATCCGAACTGGCGCACCTACGGGCTTGGCTGGTTCCAGCAGGATTTCGATGGCCGCAAGATCGACTTCCACACCGGCAGTCTCGACGGACTGGTCGCAATGATCGGGCTCGACCGCGCCGGCGGCCGCGCGGTCGTAGTGATGGCCAACATGGACGGCGCCGAGCTGCGGCATGCGCTGCTCTGGGACGTTATGGACGACAACCAGGGTGCGGCACGCCGTGACTGGGCGGCCGATGTGTTCAACCTTTACCGCGCACGCGCCGACGAGCAACGTGACGAATGGGCGGCCATTGAAGCGTCGCGACTCGAGAACACGGAGCCGAGCCTTGCGCTCGAAGCCTACCTCGGCACCTGGTACAGCGATATCCTCGGCGATATCGACCTTCGTCAGGACGCATCACGGCTCGTGCTGTCGACCGGGATGTACGACTATGACGTCTCGCACTGGCACTTTGATACGTTCCTGGTCAATTACCTGACGTGGTCACGCGGCACGTTTGCGTCGTTCGGCATTGACCCTGAGGGCAAGGCGGCCACGCTGGACGTGTTTGGCCACACTTTCCGGCGCCCATCGGACTGATTCGCGGGTGACGACCGCAGTCGGTGCGATATCCGGGCGAAACGAAACAGCGGCGCAGCGGTGCGTTCCGGGAATCCAGGCCCGCCGGGCTGTCCGGTTGCCTTTGCCATGTGCGGACCGGTTCAGTCACAATGATGTCCGGAGCCAGCATTCAGGAGCCCGGAACATGGCAGGTGGCTGGGCCCGCGACGGGGCCGTACAGGACCAGATAGACGCGAGCGTTGAGGACGCCGTCAAGCGGGTACGCAATGAGTTGCCGCAAGGCGAGAGCCTGAGTCACTGCGAAGCCTGTGATGCCATCATCCCTGAGGCACGGCGCAAGGCCGTTCCCGGCGTACGATTGTGCATCGCCTGCCAGCAGGAACGCGATGGCGAGCAGTCGGCGCACAGCGGTTACAATCGCCGCGGCAGCAAGGACAGCCAGCTGCGGTAATCACGCGCTCACACAGGGGATCAACACCACGGACATCCCTGTTTTACCCCACATTCGTTACCGATAGCCGGGCTAGCGGAACGGGCTTCGCGCCGGATCTCGACGATATCGCGCGCTTCCTCGATACCGGTTACACGTTCAATCTGTTCAACGCGGCAGGTCTGTTGCCCGTGCACCCGGTCAACGTAGGTGATACTGCCGAAACTGTCGTTGCAGATGCGGCTGGTCGGGTCACTGATGGCGATCGAGTCTGCCGAGCGCAATCCCGGGCAAATGCCAACGACGGTAAACAGGTAATGGTCACTGACAGTTGCCGTTACCAGCAACTCACGGTCACTCAGCGGATTGAACCCGTTGATGCTGCGAACGCTGATGCAGGTTCTGTCCGATTCGGACGCGCCAGTACTTTGCTGCCCCGCGCAACCTACGGCGAGCAATAACAGCAGAGCGATAAAGAACGCTATGGTTCCGGTTTTCATATCGACTTACCTCCCGGTACGTGCAGCTTCCCAAGATCACGCCAGCAGCCTGAACGCATGTTGCCTATCTAGATGGTCTGGCCGGGTAGCCGCCCAGCGGCACTGATGGCTCGTACTCACAGTCCTACATGGCGACAATCACCGAATAATTCAAGGCGCAACGAGATCACGGCGCCGATTTAGCCGGCCTGGCCCGCGGCTACTCCACGTGTCCGCTGCGCTTTCCATCTCGTGAACCGCCCCTGTGCGGGTACACGATTTGTAGTAGATTGCGCGGCCGATGCAAAACAAACCTGTTAATACCAGGCTTAATATCCTGACCCGTAAGCTGCACCGGTGGGGCGCAATCATCATCGCATTGCCGATTCTGGTTGTTATCTGTTCGGGTCTGATTCTGCAGCTCAAGAAGGATGTCGACTGGATCCAGCCACCGACACAACGCGGTGTCGGCGCACCGCTAACGCTGTCGTTCGACGAAATTCTCCGGATTGCCCGCGCCGAACCGCGAGCCTCTATCCGGGACTGGTCGGACATCGACCGCCTCGACGTGCGACCGGAGCGAGGCGTCGTCAAGGTCCGGGCGAAAAATCGCTGGGAAGTACAAATTGATACGCGCACCGGCAGGGTGCTGTCATCAACAGCGCGGCGCTCCGACCTGATCGAATCCATTCACGATGGCTCTTTTTTTCATGACAACCTGAAACTATGGCTGTTCCTGCCCGCCGGGGTCATCCTGCTCGCGCTGTGGATCACCGGCGTCTACCTGTGGTTGCTGCCCGGCAGGATGCGGCGCCGTGCCCGTGCCCGGCGGACGCAAGCGGGTAATACGACCTGACCGGAATGCGAACCGCGCCGTGGTTGCGCGGTCCAAGGGCTAGTAGACTGTTTTGCTTTCCGGGCCGACATCAGCAGCCCCGAGCGATCTCATCCAGGAGCGAAGTACATATCGTGAAACCCGATCGGGCCCATTTACGGCGACGCATCGTGAGTCATGCCGCCGCCCAGGCGTTGCTGTTGCTCACGACAGCCTGCGCGACGACTACCGTAGCACCCCTCTTCCAGGTATCGAACCTGCAGGCGACCTACCACGTGCCGGGCAACCTGGGCATCAGCAGCTGCCGTGACTCGCTCGACAGCGCCGTTCCGGGAGACGGCGCACGGCTGGACCCGTATGACATCCGGCTGGCCAACTGGAACATACGCAAGAACAGCAGCCCCGACTGGCTGCGGGACTACGACCAGCTTGCGGCCGGCAGGGATCTGATCCTGATCCAGGAAGCATCGCTTCGGCCCGACACAATTACCGACCTGACTCCGGATATGCACTGGTCATTTGCACCTGGCTACCGGACCAGCGGAGCGGTAACCGGCGTGCTGACGCTGTCCACCCGAAAACCGCTGACACAGTGCAGCTTCGTGACGATGGAGCCGCTGATGCGGACACCGAAAGGAACAAGCCTGACGCAGTACGGCCTGACCGGCACGGAGCAGACGCTTGTCGTCGTCAATGTGCATGCCGTCAGCCTGTCGTTCGGACTGGACGTCTTTGAGCAACAGTTCGCGCAAATTGCCGCGGCCCTCGAAAATCACACGGGCCCGGTAATACTTTCAGGCGATCTCAACACGTGGCGGCACGGCCGCATGGCAGTCATCGACAACCTGGCCGCAACGCTGTCGCTCGAGCCGTTGAGCTTCAGCGAGGATCACAGGATGCGGGTGATGGGCCGATTCCTTGACCACATTTACGTGCGCGGCCTGACCGCACTGCAAAGCAATACACGGATGGTAAGCACCTCCGATCACCGGCCCATGAGTGTTACGCTGACGATGTAGCGGGAGCTGAAAACGTCAATGAACACGTTCATGAACAGGCTGCTGAGCACTGCAGCGATGTCCATTGCGGTAACGGCTTTCGCCGGGGCGGCGGCCGCCGCCGCCTTCACGCGAATTGCGTCAGATGCACACGGCAACCCGACAGCGCTGCAGCTGGCGATCGTCAAGTACGGCGCAGTGTCCGGGAATGACGAGTTGGCGGTAGACCTGATCAGCGCCATTCATATCGGTGACAGCTCGTATTACGAGAACCTGAACGACCGCTTCGACGCCTACGATGTCGTGCTCTATGAATTGGTCATCCGCGACGAGACGGAAACAACGCCAAACAATCCGAATCCGATGAACATGCTGAGCGCATCGCAGGTTTTCCTGAAAAACCTGCTTGGGTTGGCCTTTCAACTCGATGAAATTGACTACAGCGCGCCCAATTTTGTGCATGCCGATATGACCGCTGCGATGCTGGGTGACAGCATGGCGGACCGCGGCGAGTCACTCTACGTGTATGCCTGGCGCACGTTCCTTGTGGCGCTGGACGAGTACGCCAAGGACCCGTTAGGGCTGAGGGATCTTCGTGTGCTCGGCAGGATGGTGGCACATCGCCAGAACAACGGACTGAAAACGGCGATCGCCTATGAAATGGCGGACGAGCGGAACATGCGGGATTATCTCGGCGGCGAACAGGGTTCCGCATTAATTGCGGCACGCAATGCTCGGGCCATGCAGATTCTTCAGGAACAAATCGATGCCGGCGCCAGGCGCATCGGCATTTTCTACGGCGTCGCGCACATGCCGGATTTCGAACAGCGCCTGGCCGACGAACTGTCACTCGTAAGGCAGCAGACGGACTGGATCAACGCCTGGCAGCTCGATGAGAAGGATGGCGCGGAAACGCGATAGGGGGGAACGGGGCGTTACCTGCGAGTCCCTGAATGTCTGCGACTTTGGCCCGGGCGACTGGAACTCGACGCCGCCGAAACTGCCGACGTAGGCATTCGCGTGCTTTTGCCAGCGAAGCGTCACCTTGGCGGAGCGCTGTATCGTTGCAACGATGACGTCGTGTTCGCGGAAATCCAGGATCTCCCCCTGCACGGTAACGCCGTTCTCAATGCCGGTGATGTCACAAGTGTCTTCAAACCGGGTCTCCCGGACGATGGGCATTTCAACCACTCCTGTTTATTCGCCATAGCTTGCACGACGAACCTGTGTCTCGCGGGCGACTTTTGCGCAGCTGCAGTGCGCAGCGCCGCCGGGGCAATATAGCGCATTTGCATATGTTGCAATTTACCAACAATCATGACTCTTGTATCTTGTTGATATGAAAAGTAAAAGATATGTGCTCGCCACGGAGGCAGACTGCGCGCGCCACAGGCATTTGAGTTTCTGGTGCGCACTGGACAGTATAGTGCGCCATGAAACTGCCGCACGACGGGCAGTGGATTGGAGCAAGGCGCCTACCAACAAGAAAATCACGGCGTAACCCGGGCGTCTTCATTACCTATGAGCGTTAAGGGGAGTAATTGTCATGTCATATCGCAAGCACATAGTGGCGCGGATTGCGCGCGTGGCCTGCAGTGGCCGCGTGCGTGCTTGTCGCTGTGCCGGTCCAGGCGCAGGAAGAAGGCGAAGAAGGGGAAGAAGAGCGGTTGAGGAGATTGTCGTTACCGGCTCCAAGCTGCGTCGCGACGAGTTCAGCTCCATCTCGCCGGTACAGGTTATCGGCGGCCAGGACTCAGTCCGCATCGGCATCGCCGACACGACGCAGATGATCGCCGAGTCGCCCGTGGTGTTCGGCACCCAGCTCGACGGCTCGGTGAATGCAGGCTCTACGACCGGTGCCGTTGAAGGTGTGCCGGCCAGTGGACCCGGAGCGGCAACCGTCGCATTGCGCGGTCTCGGTGCGGAACGCACATTGCTGCTTGTCAACGGCCGGCGGCTGGCACCGTCAGGCGTACGCGGCGCACCGGTTGCGCCGGACCTCAACCTGATCCCGAGCGCGATGATTGATCGTATCGAGATCCTGACCGACGGCGCGTCGTCCATTTACGGTGCGGACGCGGTCGCGGGCGTCGTCAATATCCTGCTGCGGCGGGATTTTGAAGGCATGGAATTGCGTGGATTTACGTCGGTGCCATCAGAGGACGGCGGGCAGGAGTCGCTCGTCAGTATTATTGGAGGCGCGTCAAACGATCGCGGCAACTTTACCGTTGCGGCGGAATTCTTCGATCGTGATCATATCTTCACGCGTAATCGCAGCGGCTGGAACAACTGCCTGCGCGACATCGAAGTCGATCCGGCCACGGGCGATGTCTATTCGCTCTGTTCCGACGGCCGGCCGGACAACGCGGTATTCATCGGCAGCCAGGGGGGATTTGTCTACGACACGCCGGGAGCGACAGACATCGGCGTACCGGGCTTTTCGACGAATGCCGGCGCGGCCGCCATCATCGGGCAGCCAAGCGCGCTGCTGGGCGACGCATCGCAAACGCCCTACAACCTGCAACAGGAAGAACTGGACACGCAGTTACAGGGCGATGTCCAGCGGATCAACCTCTATGCGACCGGCTCGTTCGAGTTTTCGCCGGGCCACAGCGCGTACCTCGAAACCTCCTACTCGCAGCGCAGCAACACGGACATCTTCACCTCCGAACAGGCATTTCCGGCGATACCGCGATGCGATCCCGCATGGAAGATGCGCCAGACCCGGACAATGGCGTCACGTGCGTCCGGACGGCACCGTGTGGATGGCGCCACCCGATACTGGTTCGACAATCCACTCAACCCGTTCGACGAGAACGCATTGCCGGTCTATTCGCTGCAGGGCCTGACGCAGAATCGCCGGACGGATATCGACAATTTCCGTATCGTGCTCGGCACGGAAGGCGACCTGGGCTTCGGCGCCTTGGGCGACAGGAACTGGATCTACGACGTGTTCGCGTCATGGGAAGAAAGCTCGGGTTCGTCGATCCAGGCAGGCATGCTTGAGCCGCACGTGCGCGAGTCGATCGACACGCTGCGCATTGATCGCAACGGCGATCTCGTCTGCGGCCTGGAGCGCACGGCGCCCGGCTTTGGCTTCCTGACACCGCGCGAATGTGTCGTCGTCGACTGGTTCCAGGACTCCCTCTGGACCACGCGCGGCGGCAACAAGACGTTTTCACACAGCGGAGCAGGAGTTCCTGTTCGGCAACGTGATCAACACGACGACGCTGAACCAATTGCACCTGTCCGGTCTCGTGACGGGCGACCTGTTCGAGATGCCGGCCGGCACCGTCGGTCTCGTCGTCGGCATGGAGTGGCGTGAGAACTCCATCGACTCGGCTAACGATATCGTGCGCGCACAGGCACTGTCCGCGTCCGAGGCCCCGGACCAGGAGACCGATACGATTGGCGAGACGTCGATATTCGACATCTATGCCGAGACGGAGCTGCCGGTGACGGAATGGGCCGCGGTGAACCTGTCGGGCCGTTACACAGACGAGGAGAACTTCGGCGAAGAGTTCACCTACTCGGTCAAGGCGGAGGTTCAGCCCATCGAATCGCTGCGCCTGCGCGGCACGTTCGGCACCACCTTCCGCGCACCGAACCTGCGCGAGCAGTTTTTGGCGGGCCAGGCCGGCGTCCTATGCCGGCGGTCTTAACGACCCCTGTGTGGTACCGACGACCGCTCAAATCAACAACGTGTACAACCCCGCCGGGGAAACGCGCAGCCAGACGGTGCTCGACAACTGCGTGCTGGACGGCGTAGACCCGACCGCTCTCGGCCTGCAGGCCAACGTGCTCATCCCGACCGAGACCGGTGGTTCCGAGGACATCAAGGCCGAGACGTCGGAATCGTTCACGCTTGGCTTCGTCTGGGCACAGACGCTGACCGACGCGTTCGACCTGGACCTGTCGTTGACCTACTTCTCAATTGATGTCGAAGACACGGTCGAGGAGCTCGATCCAACGACGATCCTGGCGCGTTGCTACAACGACGACCCGAACCTGGAGAACGCGCTGTGCAGCCGTGTGCAGCGCCGCGGCGTCAACCCGGAGAACAACACGGTCTCGCTGGTTGACTCGTCGTTCGTCAACCTGGGCCTCGTGACATCCAAGGGGTACGACATTAACCTCCGTTACGTGGACGACTTTACGGTTGGTGATACCTTCGTCGAGATGGCCTGGAACGTTACCGGCACGAACTACGATGCGCTCGAGGAACAGATCGATCCGCAATCCCCGATCGATAATCGGGTCGGCGAAGCCGGCTTCCCCGAATGGGCGTGGGTGCTCCGCGGCAACTTCAACATCGGCAACTGGAGCGCCAACTGGCGCAGTCGTTTCATCGGCGAGTTTGCCAAGGATGAAGAGGACATCAACCCGGCCACCACCTCGTCTATCACTGCCTGTAACGTGCTGGGCGGTCCGACGAACTGCATCAAGGCACATACCGGTGATTCGGTCTGGTATCACGACCTGTCCGTGTCCTACGACGCCGACGAATGGTCCTTCACCGGCGGCATGCGCAACATGTTTGACCAGGAACCGCCGCTTATCGACCAGGGTGAAGGCCCGGCCCGCATGAACATGGTCGTGCAATCGACGTACGACCTGTATGGCCGGCGCTTCTTCCTGAACGCGACGCGCCGCTTCTGACGGCAAACGTTATCGCAGGGAGACATCCCTGCAGCAGTACGGACGGCGGCCCTCGGGCCGCCGTTTTTTTACGGTCATCGCGAGCCGCGCAGCGGCGTGGCGACCTCGAATATTCATGCCGTTGCCAACCGCAACAAGATCGCCACGCCGCTGCGCGGCTCGCGATGACGGTGGCTGTCCCCTCCCGATACGACACCCTTTCTTACCTTACCCGCTCCACGCGGATCGTCCTGCGCATTTCGTTTAACCGCAACTTGTAGCCGCCGAGCGATGATTCCTCGATATCGACCGTACGGTTTTTCCTGAGGGATGCCCGGATACGCTGGGTATCGCCGGTAATCTGCAGCCAGACCTGGCCGTTCTCGAGCGTCACCTGCAGGCGGTTGTAGGGTACGTAGTCGAAACTGGCGACTGCGAGGTCACTCGCACTGGCCAGAGGGTCCATCTCATCGTCCCGGCCGCGGCGCCGGGCGAGTTGTTCGGCACCGATATCTGCCGCGGCCGGCTCACCGGAGCCGGACCGAGGCTCGGGATCCGTATCTGCCTGCGTTTGAGCGGCGGGTGCCGGTGCCACAACGTTGCGCGTCTGACCTTCAGCTTCGCTGCTTTCAGTTGCCAAGACTGGCTCTGGCACCCCAGGCGGCACAGGTACGCCATCTTCTGCGGCGTCGTCAGGTGGTGTGCCAGGCGCTTCCGGGACCTGGCTCTGACCGCTCAACGCAGCTTCGAGGCACGCAATGCGTTCCGCATCGCCCGCCGACTGCCGGCACCGTTCAATGGCGTCCTGCCCGGCCGCAGGCGACATGCTTAACGAAAGAATCACGAACAGGCAGGATCCACAGTACCGCAACATCTTGTCTCCTCCGGCGCACTTGCATTGCCGCGCCAATTCAGGACGATAGGCATCAGTATACCGGCGCTCCAGGGTGGAAACACGATGATGCCGGGCAGCCGACCCACGTGTCGGTGACTGGAGCGCTTTCCCGGGAAGGCTTAACATAGCGCAACGCATGAAGGAGATTCGAAAGTGTTGACCAATAATTGCAACAACCTCGCAAGCCGCCTGCTGACACCACTGTTAATGGCCGTCGCAGTGACTGCCCATGCAGAGCTGGACGCAACGACAGACGCTGCGCTCGACAGCGCGATAAACGGCGAACACCGCAGCGAGGCCAACCGGGCCCGCGATGCCTATCGCAATCCAAAGGAAACCCTCGAATTTTTCGGTTTCCGTTCGGACATGACTGTGGTCGAAGTCTGGCCTGGCGGCGGCTGGTATACGGAGATCCTTGCACCGGCGTTGCAGGAAGACGGCAAATTGTATGCCGCGCAGTATTCGGTCAATCCCGCCTTCGGCTACCAGCGGCGCTATTTTGGTTCGTTCCTGACAAAACTCGGCACGACACCGGACATCTACAGCGACGTCACCATTACCCATCTTGCGTTTCCGTATGAACTCACCATCGCGCCTGAGGGATCGGCCGACATGGTCGTCACCTTTCGCAATGTCCACAACTGGTTCGCCGAAGGCTATGGCACCGAAGCTGCGCGCCTCGGCTTTGTCGCCATGTTTGACGCCCTGAAGCCGGGCGGCATACTCGGCATCGTGGATCACCGCTGGCCGGACCCGTCGAACGAGGACCCGGGTGCGGAGAACGGTTATATCTCCGAGGAACGCACGATCGAGTACGCCGAAGCCGCCGGCTTCGAGCTGGCGGGGCGTTCCGATATCAATCGCAATCCGCGGGACACGCACGATCATCCGCAGGGTGTCTGGACGCTGCCACCCTCGCTCGCATTGGGCGATGAGGATCGCGACAAGTACCTGGAGATCGGTGAGTCGGACCGCTACACGCTGAAGTTCGTCAAGCCGGCTGACTGGCAGCACCGCCGGACCGCCGCTACCGGCGCAGCCTGGCGGCGGCCCGGCGCAGCCTTCCCCCGGGCTAGAGCCTCAGTCCGGGCCGTTGCCTGCAACGCCGTTCCGTAGCGTATATGATAGGCGGCCACGCCCTGCCCGACCGCCCCCCATGCCTGCTACCGCCACACCACTTTACGACTACAACAAGTACTGGGCTGAGTGCTATGGCACGGCACCGTTCCTGCCGATGTCGCGCGCCGAAATGGATGCGCTCGGCTGGGACTCATGCGACATCATCATCGTCACCGGCGATGCCTACGTTGATCATCCGTCGTTCGGCATGGCGATAGATCGGCAGGCTGCTGGAAGCACAGGGCTTTCGGGTCGGCATCATCGCCCAGCCGGACTGGCGTTCGAAGACGCGTTTGAGGCGCTGGGCCGGCCGAACCTTTATTTCGGTGTGGCCGCCGGCAACATGGATTCGATGATCAACCGCTATACCGCCGACCGGAAAGTCCGTAATGACGATGCCTACACACCGGGCGGCATCGGCGGCAGTCGGCCGGATCGCTGTTCGCTCGTCTACACGCAGCGTTGCAGGGAAGCGTACGGCGACGTGCCGGTGATACTGGGCGGCATCGAGGCATCGCTCCGGCGTATTGCGCACTACGACTACTGGCAGTCGGCCGTCCGGCGTTCATTGCTCGTTGACTCTGGCGCCGACCTGCTGGTGTATGGGAATGCCGAACGTGCGATCGTCGAGTTGTCGCATAGAATTGCTCGCGGTGATGCGGTCAGTGAGATTACCGACGTTCGCGGCACTGCCTTCATACGCAGCGACAAGCCCGAAGGCTGGTGGGAAATCGATTCTACGCGTATCGACCGCCCGGGCCGCATCGACCAGGTAGTCAATCCCTACGTCAACACGCAGCAAAGCAAGGCGTGTGCGGAAAAGCAGGAGACACCGGAGACCAAGAGTAATGTTTTGCGCTTCGTGCCGGATGCGAAACGCAACCGCGAGCGAATCCGTCATCCGGCTACCATCGTTTGAAAAGGTACGCAACGACGCTGTCCTGTATGCACATGCCAATCGAGTGCTGCATCTCGAGACGAACCCGGGCAACGCACGCGCACTGGTGCAGGCGCATGGTCAGCGTGACTTGTGGATCAACCCGCCGGCCCTGCCGCTGTCGACGGCCGAGATGGATTACGTGTTCGGCATGCCGTTCGCCCGCGTGCCGCACAAAGCCTATGGTGATGCGCGCATACCCGCGTATGAAATGATCCGTTTCTCCGTAAACATCATGCGCGGCTGCTTTGGCGGCTGCACGTTCTGTTCTATCACCGAGCACGAAGGCCGCATCATCCAGAATCGGTCTGAAGAGTCGATCCTGGAGGAAGTCGAGAAAATCCGGGACACGGTGCCGGGCTTTACCGGTGTCATTTCCGATCTTGGCGGCCCGACGGCAAACATGTACCGGCTCGCGTGCAAGAGTCGCGAAATCGAAGCTGCCTGCCGGCTGCCCAGTTGCGTGTTTCCCGGCATCTGCAACAACCTGAATACCGACCACTCGGCACTGACCGGCCTGTACCGCAAGGCGCGCGCGCTGCCGGGCGTCAAGAAGGTGCTGATTGCTTCCGGCCTGCGCTACGACCTCGCCGTCGGAGGATCCGGAGTACGTTAAGGAACTGGTAACGCACCATGTCGGCGGCTATTTGAAAATCGCGCCGGAGCACACTGAGCGCGGACCGCTCGACAAGATGATGAAGCCCGGTATCGGCGCGTACGACCGCTTCAAGGAAATGTTCGAGACCTTTTCGAAGGAAGCGGGCAAGGAACAGTACCTGATCCCCTATTTCATTGCGGCGCATCCCGGCACGACCGACGAAGACATGGTGAACCTGGCCCTATGGCTAAAGGCGAACAACTTCCGCGCGGACCAGGTGCAGGCGTTTTACCCGTCGCCAATGGCAACGGCAACGGCCATGTACCATTCCGGCAAGAATCCGCTGCGCAAGGTGACGTACAAGAGCGACGATGTCGACGTTGTCAAAAGCCCGGAGAAGCGGCGGCTGCACAAGGCACTGCTGCGCTATCACGATCCAAAAAACTGGCCGCAGATCCGTGAGGCGCTGCGCGGCATGAAACTGGACTACCTGATCGGCAGCGGCCCGGGCAAGCTGATTCCGGCTACGCAGCCGAAGGAAGCACTCAAGCACCGCTCTCCACGCCGCAAGAACTCCGAATCTGCGCATGACAATCGCGTCAGGCGCGGCAAGGTGCTGTCGCAACACACGGGCCTGCCGCCGCGCGCGGAACGCTGACAGCCGGCACAACACGTAACCCCTGTCATCGCGAGTACCGCAGCGACCCCGTCATCGCGAGTACCGCAGCGACCCCGTCATCGCGAGGAGCGCAGCGACCCCGTCATCGCGAGGAGCGCAGCGACCCCGTCATCGCGAGGAGCGCAGCGACGTGGCGATCTCGCACAGATTACCTCTCTGCCAGATCAATGAGATTGCCGCGCCCTATGGGCTCGCAACGACGGAGTGTCACACCCCCTATGGGCTCGTTGTGACGGAGGGCTGCGCGGCTCGCGACGACGGCGGCAGCTCCAAAGGTGAATGCGCGCGCGGAATTTGTTACGGTGTCCGGTCACATTCCATTCTGCATTGATGGTCGCCCCAGAATTTCGCTGCCGAACCGGCACGCGATTGCGGCTAGATGCGCCAATTCAGAGGTAACTTCATGGGCCAGGCAAAAACCGGCGACAGCGTGAAAATTCACTATACGGGCAAACTCGAGAACGGCACGGAGTTCGACAGTTCATCGGGCCACGACCCCCTTGAGTTCAAACTTGGCGAAGGTACGATCATTCCCGGTCTCGAGCAGGCAATCGTCGGCATGGATACCGGCGAGAGCAAGTCCGTCAGCATTGCGCCGGAACAGGCCTACGGCGAACGCCATGAGCAACTGGTTCAGGAAGTACCGAAAAGCGCGCTGCCCGAAGAGATCGAGCCGGCCGTCGGCATGCAATTGCAGAGCAAGACACCGGACGGGCAGATGATGCCGCTGACCGTCACTGCCGTTACGGAAGAAGCCATCACGGTGGACGGCAATCATCCGTTGGCCGGGAAAAAGCTCGAGTTCGATATCGAGCTCGTCGAGATCAAGTAAGCGGCGTGTACCGCGGCCGGCATCAAAGCCGGTCGCGCAACCGATAGTAAAGAATGCCCAGGGCGATCAGGGCACTTTGCAAGCGATAAGCGCCGGGCACGCGCACCGGCCGGATCCCCGCGAATACATCAAAGCGTTCCATCGTGCCGGCGATGGCCTCGGCCAGGATATCGCCGGCCGCATGCGACATGTTGACGCCGTGGCCCGAGAATCCCTGGCAATAACAGACGTTCGGCGCGAGGCGCCCGAACTGCGGTACGCGGTTGACGGTAACTCCGATCTTGCCGGTCGCAGGCGTAATCGAGTCGGTACGGCGCAAGCATCGGGTATAAAGCGAGCATTTTCTTCCGCATGCGCCGGCGTATCTCAACTTCGTCATCACCCGAGTACGGCAGCCGGCCGCCAAACAGCAAGCGCTTGTCGGCACTTAACCGGTAGTACTCAAGAACGAAGTTCGAATCGCAGACAGCCACGTCGCGGGGATTGATTGTCGCGGCGATATGAGCGGGCAATGGCTCGGTCGCAACGATAAAGCTGTTGACCGGGAACAGGTAGCCCCGGAGCTTGCGATTGACGTCGTGGTACGCATTGCCGGCCAGCACGACCGAGTCAGCAGTAATGCTTCCATCCCGGGTAACAACACGCGGCCGCGTTCCGGTGTCGATAGTAAGGACCGGTGATTGTTCATGGATCGTGACACCGAGCGACGCTGCCGCCGCCGCTTCACCGACACACAGCTTCAGCGGATGTACATGGCCGTTGCCCATGTTGAGCAGCGACCCGCAATAGGCATCGGTACCCAGCAAGTCGCGCGTCTCACTCGCCGAGTTCAGCCGGAACTCGTGTGCGAAGTTATGCCGCTGCAGCCGCTCACAGGCGAGCTTTAGGTCACGCAGGTGCCTGGGCCGGGTCGCGGCATCGGCATAACCCCATTTGAGGTCGCAATCGATGCCGTAGGTCGCTACTCGCTGACGAATAATGTCGTGCCCGGCCCACCGCAGCGGCCAGACAATTTCATCCGCTCTATCCCCGAGATGCCGGGTAACGACGCGCTCGCCGGCAAAGCCGCCGATGATCTGGCCACCGTTACGGCCCGATGCGCCCCAGCCAACCCGGTTGGCCTCAAGCACGCGCACACGGTAACCCCGTTCCGCAAGACAGATCGCCGTCGAAAGCCCTGTAAAACCGGCACCAATGACACAAACATCGGTATCGGCATCGCCACGCAAAGGAGCGTAGTCGGGCAGCGGCCCGACGGTCGCCGCGTAATACGAACGCGTATGTGAATTAACGTCTGACACGGCATCAACCTTTGAAATGCCGCACCAGTTTACCGAACTGAGCAAGACCGGCGACAGTAATTCATATTGTGGCGACAATTACCTGACCGGCAAAGTTTTAGCTTGTTCATGAACCCCACGGTAGCGGGGGCGCAGGAGAACGTTCATGAACAATGCGGTCAGTCTGCGGCGAACCTCAGGCGACGCGTACCTGCCGTCCGCCGAGCTGCGAACGCAGGTATTCGTCGTAGTCGCCACCGAAATCGACGATGCCATCGGGCGTCATGTCGATGATCCGCGTCGCGAGCGACGAGACAAAGTCGCGGTCATGACTGATGAAGATCAGCGTTCCCGGATAGTGTGCGAGCGCGAGATTCAGCGCTTCGATTGATTCCATGTCAAGATGGTTCGTCGGCTCGTCCATGACCAGGACGTTCGGCTGCAGCAACATCAGCTTGCCGAACAGCAGGCGGGCCTGCTCACCACCTGAGGCAACCTTGACGGACTTCTCGCTGTCGTCACGCGAGAACAGCATGCGCCCGAGTGTGGCGCGCAATAGCTGTTCGTCAGCACCGGGTGGCTGCCATTGTGTCATCCAGTCGAACAGGCTTAAGTCTTTCTCGAAATCCGCGGCATGGTCCTGTGCAAAATAACCGATCTTGGCGTTCTCGGACCATTTGACCTCGCCTGAGTCCAGGTCGGCATCACCGAGCAGGCAGCGCGCGAGCGTCGTCTTGCCAATACCGTTCTGCCCGATAATCGCAACGCGCTGGCCGGCATCGATCGCCAGGTTTACATTCCTGAACAGCGGACCTTCATCGTAGCCCTTGGCAAGATCAGACACTTCGACAGCAACGCGTCTCAATGGTTTTTCCTGCTCGAAACGTATGTAAGGGCTGACACGGCTCGATGGCTTTATCTCTTCGAGCTGAATCTTCTCGAGCTGGCGCGCCCGCGACGTAGCCTGCTTCGCCTTCGAAGCATTCGCCGAGAAGCGGCTGACGAAAGCCTGCAGGTCGGCCATCTTCGCCTTCTTCTTTGCGTTGTCGGACTGCACACGTTCACGCGCCTGCTCGGCCGCCGTCATGTATTCGTCGTAGTTGCCGGGGAACAGCTGCAGCTTGCCGTAGTCAAGGTCAGCCATGTGTGTGCAGACGCTGTTCAGAAAGTGGCGATCGTGCGAGATGATGACCATCGTCGCCTTGCTGTTGCTCAAGGTTTCCTCGAGCCAGCGAATCGTGTTGATGTCCAGGTTGTTGGTCGGCTCGTCGAGCAACAGTACATCGGGGTCCGAAAACAGTGCCTGGGCAAGCAGCACCCGCAGCTTCCAGCCGGGCGCCACGGCGCTCATCGGCCCTTCGTGCTGTTCGATCGGAATGCCTATGCTTTGCAGTAGCTCACCTGCACGCGATTCCGCCGAATAGCCGTCGAGCTCGGCGAACTCGACTTCCAGCTCGGCAACCCGCATGCCGTCGGCATCGCTCAGGCTGGACTGCGAGTACAGCCTGTCCCGCTCCTGAGACAGGGCCCAGAGACGCTCGTGTCCCATGATGACGGTATCGAGTACGCGGTGCTTCTCAAAGGCAAACTGGTCCTGGCGCAACTGACCGACGCGCACGTGCGGCTCAAGCGATACATTGCCGGCGCTTGGCTCGAGCTCCCCGGCCAGTATTTTCATCAAGGTCGACTTGCCGGAGCCGTTGGCGCCAATCAGGCCATAGCGGTGGCTGTTGCCGAAGGTGACGGAAACGTTCTCGAAAAGCGGTTTGGCGCCGAACTGGATCGACAGGTTGGAAGCGGAAATCACGATTGAATACCTGGTGTTACGAATGGATTGCGAAGCCGCAAACGGCCCCTGCCGGATCTGAAATAATCGGCCTGGGAGAACCTCTCAGGGGTTGGGGGTGCCGTGGCGGCTGGCGGATGGTAACAGGATGGCGCGTCCGTGGACAATCAGCACCGGTCAATACATCGCGATAACCCGGACCGGCCCACCCGAACCCCCGGCGATTTTCATTGGCAGGGCAATTACCGAGAATCCCGTCGCCGGGAGCATATCGAGATTCGTCAGGTTCTCGAGGCCCGAGACCTGCTGCGCAGCGGCAACACGATGTACCGGGAAGTCGGAGGATCGACCGTAGTCGATCGACGCAGTGTCCACCCCGAGGACGGGAGCATCGCGCTCTTCAACCAGGAACCGGGCGGCTTCTTCACCAAAGCTCGGGAACGACAGATTGCTCGCATCGCCCGGCGTGTCATCGCCGAGGTAGGCACGTGCGTCGGGCCAGTGTCTGCTCCAACCGGTCCGCAGCAGCACGATCGCACCGTCCGGGATACGGCCGTGTTCTAACTCGTGCCCTTCGATGTCAGCGATTGTCAGCCGGTAGTCGGAATCGTCTGCCGCAGCGGCTGAAACATCGATGACGACGCCAGGTCCGATCAGGTCACTCAGTGGCAACTCGTCCACGGCGAGCCCCGTGCGGTAGAAATGGACGGGCGCATCTATGTGCGTGCCACCGTGTTCCGCTGTGCACAACGCATACGCAGAATAGAAGAAACCGCCAGGAGCCTCGCCGCTGGCCAACTCCTCCAGCCGGAACCCGCTGGTGTCGGTCGGCCAGTAGATGGTGTCTTCACCAAACGCATGGGTCAGGTCGACAATCCGCTGCTCCGCAACTTGCACGGGCCCATGCGGGCCGGCCGCACACGCGGCAAGCAGCAGGGCACCCGCCATCGGCAAAAATTGTTTCAAGGTCATTTTTCTCATCTCCCTGCGGTCGAGATTTAACGTTTATTGGGAAGGTGTGCCTGATTCCGGCGTTAAAGCAGACCGGGCCAGCTGACGTTCGCGCTGAATCAGGTAGAGACCACTTCCCACAATGACAGCAGCGCCGACAAAGACGATCGGCGCCGGCAATTCTCCCCAGATAACGAGATCGAGCGCGACGCCCCAAAACAGCGTCGAATACTCGAACGGCGCTATGACGGAGATTGGCGCGCAACGGAACGCGGCGGTTATCAGGAACTGCCCGAGTGCGCCGGTGATGCCAAGACCAATCAGCCAACCGGCATCCTCGATGCGTACCGGCGTCCAGTTTGGCAACGCGAGCAATCCGGCACCAATTGCAACCATCATGATGAACCAGAACGACATGGCGGCCGTCGAGTCGGTGCGGCCGAGAATCCGTACGCTGACGGCATTCAGCGCATAACAGACGGCGCTGACCAGTACAGCTAAAGTCGCCAGATTGATCGCAACGAAGCCCGGCCGCAGGACGATCATGACGCCTGCAAAGCCAATCACAACAGCAAACCAGCGCCGCGGCCCGACGACCTCACCGAGCAGCGGTACGGAAAGCGCGGTGATCAGCAGCGGTGATACGAAAAAAAGCGTATACGCCTCGGACAACGGCATGCTGCTGATCGCGTAAATGAAGCTCGTCAGCATCAGGATAGCCATGACGCCGCGGGCCAGGTGCCAGCCCCAGCGTACGGCAATAATCGTGCGGAAACTTCGCTCGCGCCAGAAAATCCAGCCGACGATGAACGGGAGCGACAAGAGCCCGCGCAGGGCCGCCACCTGGAGGGCCGGGTAATGACCCGACAGCTCCTTCATCGTCGCGTCCATCAGGGCCAGCGCCGCCATGGCGAGAAGCATCAGGACTATGCCTCGCAGGTTTTCGCTTCGCACAGAGCCTCCTGGATGGCGGGATCCGACGGATCCGGACGGGGAGTGTACCCAATTGGCTGTCCGGATCACCGGTGGGTGCACGATATGGTGTCTTAAGCCGCCACTACCGCCGGTTTCCGGTAAGCCGTTATACTCCGGGTAAATGGACTACTTGCTCACCCTGCTCACTGACCCCAACGCCTGGGCCGCGCTCGCGACCCTCACGGTCATGGAGGTTGTGCTGGGTATCGACAACCTCATTTTCATCTCGGTGCTGTCGAACAAGCTGCCCGAAGACCAGCGGTCAAAGGCACGCCGCATCGGCATTGCTGGCGCGCTGGTGCTCAGGCTTGGGCTGCTGGCAATCATTGCTGTGATCGTCGGGCTGACCGAGCCGGTATTCGAGCTATTCGGCAATGGGTTTTCGTGGCGGGACCTGATACTGATTGCCGGCGGCCTGTTTCTTGTCTGGAAGGCTACGACCGAGATTCATGAACACGTCGATCCCGACGAGGATCCCGCAGCACTGAAATCGAAGGTTGTCGCTGCCAATATGACCGCGGTGGTAGGCCAGATACTTTTGCTGGATCTTGTATTCTCGATTGACAGCATCATAACGGCGGTGGGCATGACCGAGCACATACCGATCATGTACGTTGCGGTAATCATCGCCGTAGCGGCCATGCTGCTCGCCGCCGATCCGCTCGGCAATTTCATTCATGCCAACCCGACGATCGTCATGCTGGCACTAGGGTTTCTGCTCCTGATCGGCACAACGCTGATTGCCGACGGCTTCGGCGCGCATGTGCCGAGGGGTTATATATACGCCGCAATGGCATTTTCCGGATTCGTCGAAGGACTAAATATCCTCGCGCGCCGCGCAAGGCGAAAGAAGCGTGCGGCACAATCACAATAGCCGCTAACCCGTCACGGCGCGTTCGTCAATGGTGACTTCGCGCGGCAAAGCACGGATACTCCCGCGCCTTTGTTCCGCGAATAATCTTCATGTTTCGAAACGTACGCTACTACCGGCTGGACAGTGACTGGCCCGCCAGCGAAGAGGCGCTGTCCTCACTTCTTGAAGAAGCAAGCTTCGAGCCCTGCGGCCCGCTGACCGAACGCAGCTCCGGCTGGGTACCGGTGCATGCCAGCGCTGGCACTTCTTTAGCCCGCCGCGTCAATGGCGCCGACCTTATGCTGCTGCGAAGCCAGTCCCGCATACTCCCGGCCGCGGCAATCAATGAGGAACTTGAAGCACGCATCGAGGATTTCGAGCAGCGCATGAAGGAGGCGCCAAGCGCTCGCGAGAAGCGCCGGCTGAAAGCCGAAACGCGCGATGAGCTGCTGCCGAAGGCGATGCTGAAATCGGACAGGATATTCGGTTATGTCGACCTCGCCGAGAAAGTCATTGGCATCGATACGGCACAGAATGCCGCAGCGGACCGGTTTCTGCGCCGGCTGCGTGCACCGTTCGGCGACCTGAACCTGCGCCCGCTGCAGTTCCGGCAGCCGGTACATGAATTGCTGACCGGCATCTTTCTCGGTGGCGCGCCGAAACAGTTCGCCCTGGGCCGCGAATGCCGTATGCAGGACGCGGCTGATGCCGGCGCCATCGTACGGTGGACATCGTTCGACCTGGATGACAAGTCGATCCGGGGCATCACGTAGCCAACGGCATGCACCTGACACACCTGGCGATCGAATACGACCATGTCCTTGGCTGTGTACTCGACGAGCATGGCATCCTGAGCAAGCTGCGCCTGCTCGGCATGGATGACGAAAGCGACGACCACAACGATCCACTCGCCCGCCTCGATGCGGAGTTTACGCTGCTGACCGGCACGCTGCGACGGCTGCTGGGTGATCTTAAAAGACAGCTGGGCGGGTACGCCTGACCGACGAACCCCGTCATCGAGAGCCCGAAGGGCGTGGTGATCTCGTACCGATTGCCACTCTGCCAGACCGACAAGATCGTCACGGCGCTGCGCGCCTCGCGAAGACGGCTGTCTGCCGTCACTCACGACGACGGTTCAAACGTAACGCCCGCTCGCGTACAATGATTCGCCCCCGAGACACAAAGGAGCAAGCGATGCATTCGCAATTCCGATCCGGGGATGCACTGATCATCGTGGACGTACAGAACGATTTCTGCCCTGGTGGTGCGTTGCCGGTCCCCGCCGGCGATGCCGTCATCCCCGTTTGCAATGAATGGCTCGCGGCCGCGAAGAAAGCCGGCATTCCAATCATCGCCTCGCGCGACTGGCACCCGGTGTCACACTGCAGCTTCGAGGAACAGGGCGGGCCGTGGCCAGTACATTGCGTGCAGGATACCGACGGTGCGAAGTTCCACCCCGATCTCAAACTGCCCGACGACGCCGTGCGGGTCAGCAAGGCGACGGCATTTGACCAGGACGCCTACTCGGCATTTGATGGCACCGGGCTCGCCGGATATCTGCGGCAGCACGATGTATCACGACTCTGGGTCGCCGGCCTGGCTGAGGACGTCTGCGTCCTGCAAACCGTGCTCGGCGGCCGCAAGGAGGGTTTCGACGTCAACCTGATTCCCGACGGCACCCGTCCGGTCGACCCGGAAGCCACTCAACGTGTCGAGAATGAAATGCGTGAGGCCGGTGCCCGCCTGCCAAGGGCCGCGTGATTACGCCTGGCGTGCCACGACGCTTCATATCGGCCGCCGACCTCGGCCTCCTGACGGACCTGTATGAATTAACGATGCTGCAGGCCTACCACGCCTGCGGCATGCGCTCGAACGCAACCTTCAGCCTGCACTTTCGCAAATTACCGCCGCACCGGCGCTTCATGCTTGCCTGCGGCCAGCAGCATGCCGCGCACCTGGTCACCGGCCTGCACTTTCCCCGGGACGCGCTCGACAAATTAAGCGGCATCGGGCTGTTCAACGACACGTTCCTGCGCTGGCTGGAGGCGTTCCGGTTTTCCGGGGACATTGTCGCGATGCCCGAAGGTACCCCCGTGTTCCCGCACGAACCGCTGCTCGAGGTCACCGCCCCGGTTGCCGAGGCGCAATTGCTCGAAACGATACTGATGAACCTCGTGCACCTTGAAACCGTGCTCGCATCCAAGGCCTCGCGGCTCGTGCTCGCGGCGGCGGGCCGGCCCGTAATGGATTTCGGCATGCGGCGTATGCACGGAATCGACGCCGCGGTCCACGGTGTGCGCGCGTTCCGGACAGCCGGCATCGCGCAGACGAGTAATGTACTGGCCGGCCTGGAATTCGGCCTGCCGGTCGGCGGCACAATGGCACACAGTTTTATCCAGGCACACGCGAATGAAATGGACGCATTCCGCACCTATGCTGAGCTCTATCCCGACACGACCTTGCTCGTTGATACGTTTGATACGATGGGCGGAGTCGACAAAGTCATCGGACTAAGCCGGGAACTCGGCGAAAACTTTCGCGTAGGCGCCATCCGGCTTGACTCCGGAGATCTTGGCGCACTGGCAACCGAAGCCCGCAAGCGACTCGATGCAGCCGGCCTCAAGGCGGTCAGGATCGTCGCCAGCGGCGGCCTGGACGAGCACGAAATTGCAACGCTGATGGCCGGCGGCGCGCCAATCGACGCATTTGGGGTCGGCACATCACTCGGCACATCAGCCGACTCGCCGAATCTGGATCTCGTCTACAAGCTGACGAGCTACGACGACTCGCCGCGACTGAAGGATTCGCCCGGAAAGGCAATTTTTCCCGGTGACAAGCAGGTGTACCGCTTTTATGACGCGTCCGGCCGATGTACCCATGATGAGATCACGCTGCGGCACGAGAAGCGCGACGCAGAGGCGTTGCTCCTGCCGATCGTTGCAAATGGTGAGGCAATCGGTTCGGATACACTCGACCCTGAGGTCGCTGCAAACCACGCCAGCCAAGCTCTCAAAAACCTGCCGGCCGACCTGAGCCGTCTCGATGACGGCGGAACCGGCTACGATGTACGTATCAGCGATGCTGTAACCCGACTGCGTGACAAAGCGCTGGCGGACCTGCGGGGGCAGGATTTGCCTGATCAGGGTTGAGGCGAGATCGTACCTGATCCACCGAGCTCGTCCGGGACGTCTTTCAGCTTCGTCAAGCCATCATGAATCGGCAGGTGCGTGTACAGGGTTTTTATTGTCGGCTCAGATATGCCACATCGCCGATCCGGATGCCGGTTCCGTTATTCAACATCGAAATTAAAATATGTGTCGGGATAGGGTTCATCCGCCAGTGTGTAATGCCACCATTCATTGGCATATGGCACAAAGCCGTGCAGAACCATGACATCGCGCAGCAGTTCACGGTTGGCCGTTGCTTCCGAATTGACCAGCGGCGAGTCATGGTGCGAAATCTCACCGAAGAAATCCCAACCGCTGCCCATATCCAGCTCACGGCCGGTCGCAAAGTCCACAACAGTAAGGTCCACCGTACTGCCCCGCGTATGCCCGGATTTCTCGGCGATATATCCAAGCTCGAACAGGCGGTTCTTCGGCGTGTCCGGGTAGTATTTGCGCTTGGTCCGCGTATCGGCCGGATCAGCCGCCCAGCGTACAAAATGGTCGACGGCTTTTTGCGGCCGGTACGCGTCGAAGACTTTCAGCCCGAATCCCCGTTCCCCGAGACTTTCGTGAACACCGCGTAACGCGATTGCCGCCGGGCGGCTGATCAGGTACGACCGGGTGGTTATAGCCATCGACCCGGGTCCCGACGAAGTTGTCGGAAGAATGGTAGCGGACGTCCAGGTCGATGTCGGGGATGAACTCGTGCAGGTAGACGAAGTCTTGCCCTGCGTTATCGGGCGAAACAACCGGGGAGCTGCAGCCTTGCAGAAGCAGGAACAATACCAAAAGCGGCGATCGCATCCGATGGAATTTCATATGGCCCCCTGTCGAACCCGGGCCCGATGTTACCGCTGATCATCGCCAGCTCTAACGCCGGCGTGCGCGGATCCGGTCCGGCTCCCGAACCGGATCCGCTTCCCGGGTTCTGGCTACCCGATCGGCGACACCACGTGCCGCACCTGTTCACCGGTCGCCCAGCCGTTGATCGGCTCTATGTAATCCTGCGCGATTGTGCGCAACTCGCTTTGCCGCTCGGTCCACTCGGCTTTCAGGTCACGCAAGCGGTCTTGGCGCCATCGGTAACCGGGGCGCCGGAGCTGTCGATGACATCCAGCAGGTAGCGGAGCTGGCCATCAAGCATCGTTTCCCACGCATCTTCGTCTTCGTAGGTTTCGTGCTTGCGCTGGTTGATCAGGCCCTCCCACGCCGTGATGTCCGCAACCGCCGCGCTGCCCCACTCGTGGAGCTGCTCGCTGTCATGAGCTGCCATCAGGGCTTCGATCTGTGAACGCGCCTTGCGGGCGGTATCGAGGGTCTGCAGGATATCGTTCATCGTGCCCTTGAGCTCGTTCAGCGTCGCCGCCCATTCGTCGATTTGGGCATCCGTGGCGAACGAACGTGGATCCTTCGCGACGGTAAACGTGGCTTCATCCGATGCACCGCCGATCGAAATCCGCGCCGTGTATTCGCCCGGCCCGACGCTCGGCCCGTCGTAACCGGCCTGCAGCAGGATGTCGTCAATGCAACCGATATCCTCGCTGTTCATGTTCCAGCCCCATTTGTTGAGGCCCTCTTCCATTGGCGGGTACTTGAGCTCGAAGGGCCGGCGCGGATCCATGTTGCCGATCTCACAGCGGTCCTGGTCGGACTCCTCGCTTGAGTACGTACGCACGACCTGGCCCGATGCGTCGAGGATTTCGATTGTCAATTCCGCATCTTCACCGGGCTCGTCACCGAGGTAGTAATAAAGCGGCACATTGGACGACGGATTCGCGCCCTCGAATTTGCCGGCACGCGGACCCGGTCGACCCATGTTGGTCGTCGTGGGCTCGTAGACATGCACGGCCTTGTCCGCGAGATCGTCCTGCGCCTGCCGCAGGACGAAAATATCGTCCAGTACCCAGAACGCGCGACCTTGCGTGGCTACGGCCAGGCTGTCCTCGCGTGCGCGCAGGTCCGTGATTGGCACTGCGGGCAGATTCAGGTCGAAGGATTGCCAGTCATCGCCATCGTTATAGGAGATGAACATGCCTTTCTCGGTGCCAGCGTACAGCAGCCCCGGGTTCAGCGGATCTTCGCGTACGACGCGCACGAACGCACCGTCGGGAATATTGTTCTCGATGCGGCGCCAGCTGCGTCCGTAGTTTGTCGTCTTATAAATGTACGGCGCGAAGTCGTTCAGCTTGTAGCCGGTCACGGCTGCATAGGCCGTGCCTTCCGCGTGCGGTGACAGCTCGATCGCGTTGATCATCGCCTCACCACGGTGTCGCGGGGAGATATCGGTCCAGTTCTCACCGCCGTCGCGCGTGAGATGCATCAGGCCGTCATCGGCGCCGACCCAGATCGTGCCCTCTTCCGTCTCCGATTCCACCACGTAGTAAATAGTGTGATAGAACTCGGCGCCGACATTCTCGGCCGTCAGCGGACCGCCGTTCCGGCCCATGTGTTCCGGGTTGTTGCGCGTCAGGTCCGGGCTCACTTCTTCCCACGTCATGCCGCGGTCGTCGCTTTTCAACAGCTTTTGTGTGCCGTAGTAGATCGTCGAGTGATCGTGCGGTGACGTGATGACCGGCGGGTTCCAGTTGGCGCGGTACTTCAAGTCCTTCGAGTCCTTGCCATAGACCAGCTCCGGGTACGGGATGATTGAGCGCGTCTTCCTGTTCTCGTGGTTGTACTCGGTGAGCGTGCCGTTGATGGTCGTCGCATAAACGAGTGACGGATCGTCCGGGTCAAATGCAATGTGCGCACTCTCGCCGCCGCCGACCGGGTAGTAGTCCTCTTCGCCAATACCGCCGTCCCAGGTCCATGCGGCGATTGCTACCGTCGAGTTGTCCTGCTGGCCGGCGTACAGGCGATAAGGTGTCTGGTTGTCGGTGACGAGGCGGTAGAACTGTGCGGTCGGCTGGTTGTAGATACTTGACCACGTCTTGCCGCCGTCAAACGTGACTGTCGCGCCCCCGTCGTTACCGCTGATTATATTCAGGCTGTTGTCGGGGTTGATCCACTGGTCGTGATGGTCGCTGTGTGGTGTCTCGATCTTCTCCCACGTCGCGCCGCCGTCGATGGACTTCATCAGCGGCACATTCATGACCCAGACGGTATCAGCGTCGCTCGGGTCGGCAACGAGGTGAATGTAGTACCACGCGCGCGAGTGCAGTACACGGTGGCCGTTGATCAGTTCCCACGTCTCGCCGTAGTCGTCGCTGCGCCACAGGCCGCCCTTCTCCGGCTCCGCCTCGATGATCGCGTAAACTCTTGACGGCTGGCTCGCCGACACGTCGATGCCGACCTTGCCGATCAAGACCCGGCAGGCCGCCATCAAGCTTCTCCCACGTATCGCCGGAGTCGGTGCTCTTGTAGATGCCGCCACCTTCGCCGCCAGACTTGATAAACCACGGTTTTCTGCCGTGGTGCCACATGCCGGCGTAGAGGATGCGCGGATTGGTCGGGTCCATCGCCAGATCCGTGGCACCGGTGTCCGGGTTGACCTTCAGCACATGCTGCCAGGTCTCGCCGCCGTCAGTTGTGCGGTAGACGCCGCGCTCCTCATTCGGTGCCCAGATCTGGCCCTGTGCCGCGACATAGGCTATGTCCGGGTTGGTCGGGTGTATTTCGATTTTGGCGATCTGGCCGGCTTCAGGCAGGCCCATGAACGTGAACGTCTTGCCGGCGTCAGTGGATTTCCACAGGCCTTCGCCCTGGGCGGACGTGACACCTCGTATCGGGGCCTCGCCCGTGCCTACGTAGATGACGTTCGGGTCCGGATTCGGCGACGGCGACAGCGCCGATCGTGCCGACCGGGATCTGGCCGTCCGAAATGTTCTCCCATGTTTCGCCGGCATTGGTCGTTTTCCAGGCACCGCCGCCCGTAGCTCCCATGTAGTAGAGCTGCGGGTTGCCGGGCACTCCGGTTACCGCGGTAACTCGCCCGCCCCGCCAGGGGCCGATCAGGCGGTACTCGAGGCCGTCGAGCAAGGCTTCTTCGACAGCAATGGCGGGTGCCGAAGCAAACGTGGTGAAACAGACGGCCAGAGCCATCGTCGCGGACAACGTGCAGGGCGCCAGAGGTACGGGATCATTCCTGGTATCCCCCGGGGTATGGACTGGACATGTTCTGAGGCCGCACACGGTACCGCCGTGGTGACGGGAATGAAAGCAATAGCGGGCTCTATTCCATCATCCCGGCGCACGGCCCGCTTCCAGGAGAGGCATGGTGCGGACCGGGGACGGACAATGCTGCCTCCGGACGCCTTTCCCGGACCGGGGGCCGCCGTCATCGCGAGGAGCGCAGCGACGTGGCGATCTCGCACAGCCCGCGCATCGCGCGAGGAGCGCAGCTGGGCGTGGCGATCTCGCACAGCCCCGTCATCGCGAGGAGCGCAGCGACGCGGCGATCTGCGCACACCCAGTGACTCTGCCAGGCGGAACGAGATCGCCACGCCCTTCGGGCTCGCGACGACGAGATTGCCGCGCCGGCTTCGCCGCCTCGCAATGACAGCTGTCGAACCGCACCCCCCTGCCACGACCAGTAATGGCATGATAGTGTGCTGCCGCACCCGACCGGACGGACCATGGCCCACGATCTCGCCCGCTATCACCGCCAGATGTTGCTGCCCGGTTTCGGGGAGGACGGCCAGCGCAAGCTGCTCGGCTCGACTGCCCTGGTGCTGGGTTGCGGCGCGCTCGGCACCGTCATCGCCGACATGCTGGCGCGTGCCGGTGTTGGCCACCTGGTTATTGTCGATCGCGACTTTATCGAACTGACCAACCTGCAACGGCAGGTGCTGTTCGACGAGCAGGATGTTGCCGATGCCATCCCCAAGGCCGAGGCCGCGAAGCGCAAGCTTTCGGCAATCAACTCACCAGGTAACAGTCACGGCGATCGTCGACGACGTAAACCACCGCAATATCGCGCGATTTGCCGCGGGTGCCGACATCATCGTCGATGGCGTCGATAATTTTGAAACGCGTTACCTCGCGAACGACTATGCCGTCAAGAACGGCATCCCCTATATCTATGGTGGCGCGGTCGGAACGACCGGTATGGCGTACGCAATCCTGCCACATACCGAGCACGGCGATGCACCCTGGGAGACTCTTGCCGGGGGCAGCCGCGCCACACCGTGCCTCCGCTGCCTGTTCGCCGAGGCACCGGGACCCGGGCAGAGTGCTACGTGCGATACCGTGGGTGTCATGGGACCGGCCGTCGCCATAATTGCGAATTTTGAGGTCGCGGAGACGCTCAAAGTGCTCACGGGAAATTACACAGTCGTGAATCCGACGATGCTCAACATCGACCTGTGGGCGAATTCGATCCTGCAACTTAAGGTTGAACGTGCATGGCACGACGGCGACTGCCCGTGCTGCAAGCACCGCCGCTTCGAATTTCTTGACGGCCGGGCCGGCTCCAGCACGACGACACTGTGCGGCCGCAATGCCGTGCAGCTGACGCAACACCAACAGGGTGGGAAGCTCGATCTCCACGGCATCGCTGCAAGACTGGAAACCTACGGCACTGTGATCGTCAACAAATTTATGATTCGCGCGAGCATCGAAGACAACGGGAAGCCATACGAACTGACGCTGTTTACCGATGGTCGTGCGATCGTCAAAGGTACAGCGGAAGCCGGGGTCGCAAGGGGGGTTTACGCGAAATACGTGGGTTCGTAAGAAGGGGCAGAGTTCCTGCACGGCTGGCTGATGTCGAAATCCGGCGGCGCCGCACGACAACAACGATAATTCTCTTAAATTGAGGGGGAATCGTCATGACTGCAGTTCGTGTGCTCGTCGGCACCCGCAAGGGCGCCTTCATACTTTCGTCCGATGCAAAGCGGAAAAAATGGTCCGTCGACGGGCCGCACTTCGCCGGTTGGGAGGTTTACCACGTAAAGGGGTCACCGGTGGATCCCGACCGGATCTATGCGTCGCAGACGTCGAGCTGGTTCGGCCAGATCATCCAGCGCTCCGATGACGGCGGCAGGACGTGGCAGCAACCCGCATCCGAAGGTGAGCCGGCAACGACACCGGACGGCATGCCGAAGGAGAGGGTAACAAGTTCGTCTACGACACCTCCGACGAAACCGGCAAGCCGTTGACGACCCACCAGTGGTACGACGGCACGCAGCACCCGTGGGAGTTTGCACGCGTCTGGCATCTCGAGCCGTCGCTCAGTGATCCTGATACCGTCTATGCCGGCGTCGAAGATGCGGCGCTGTTTCGAACAACAAACGGCGGCAAGTCGTGGCACGAACTCGCAGGACTGCGCGGCCACGAGTCCGGACCAGACTGGATGCCCGGCGCCGGCGGCATGTGCCTGCACACGATCGTACTCGACCCTTCGAACGACAAACGCATCTACTGCGCGATTTCCGCGGCCGGTACGTTCCGTACTGACGACGGCGGCCTGACATGGAAACCGATCAACCAGGCCTGCGCCCTCGGAGTGCGTCCTGACCCGCAGGCGGAAGTCGGCCATTGCGTACACCGCATCGCGGTGCACCCGAGCAACCCGAACGTGCTGTTCATGCAGAAGCACTGGGACGTCATGCGCAGCGATGACGGCGGCGATTCGTGGCGGGAAGTCAGCGGTAACCTGCCGAGCGACTTCGGCTTTCCGATCGCGGTGCACGCGCACGAGCCCGAAACGATCTATGTCGTGCCGATCGCAAGTGACTCCCTGCACTACCCGCCGGATGGCAAGCTGCGCGTCTATCGCAGCCGCACGGGTGGCGAGGACTGGGAAGCGTTGACGAAGGGGCTGCCGCAGGAACATTGCTACGTCAATGTGCTGCGCGATGCGATGGCGGTCGATACCCTTGACGATTGCGGTATCTACTTCGGTACGACCGGCGGGCAGGTATACGGGTCACCTGACGGCGGTGACGACTGGCAGCCGATCGTCCGCGACCTGCCGGCCGTCCTGTCCGTCGAGACTCAGACGCTGTCATGATACGTGTCACGCTGCCGCATCACCTGAGCCTGCTTGCGGGCGTCGACGGCGAGGTAGAACTCGATGTCGACGGCCCTGTCACGCAGCGTGCGATCCTTGATGCGCTCGAAGCACGCTACCCGATGCTGTGCGGCACGATCCGGGAGCATGAAACGCTGAAGCGCCGGCCGCGTGTGCGGTTCTTTGCCGCGGCGGAGGACGTGTCGCTCGGTCAGCCGATTGGTCACCGGATCGAGATCCCCTCGGTGCCGTTAAGGATTATTGGTGCGATCTGGGCGGCTAGCCATAGCGAACCCGACAGGGTCCGGCCCCGTCATTGCAGAGTCACGGCCGTTACGAGATCGCCACGTCGCTACGCTCCTCGCGATGACGACTGGATTCGGCCCCGTCATTGCGAGCCCGCCAGGGCGTGGCAATCTCGTGCGGCTGGCAGAGGCGTGGCCATTGCGAGATCGCCACGTCGCTGCGCTCCTCGCGATGACGCGTGGGATGCGCTACTCGCGATGGCGAGTGGGTCCGGACCGGTCGCTCACGAATTGGTGGCGTTGCGTTACCGCAGCAACGCTTTCCGGACTTCCCTTGCCAGCACCGGCTGCAGTTCCTCGGTAAACCAGGGATTTTTCTTCAGCCAGATATTATTACGCGGGCTCGGGTGCGGAAGCGGGAAGACGGCCGGCGCGAACTTGTGCCAGTGACGCACCGTTTCAGTCAGCGTCCTGTACGTTTTGGGGAGGTGCCAGGCCTGCGCATACTGGCCGATTACAAGCGTCAGGCGAATGTGGTCCAGTTCATTGAGCAGGCGTTCGCGCCACGCCGGCGCGCATTCCGGCCGCGGCGGCAGGTCACCGGACGGGCCTGTCCCCGGGTAGCAGAAGCCCATGGGCAGGACGGCGATCCTGCGCGGGTCATGAAACGTATCACGGTCGATTTCCATCCAGTCGCCGAGGCGATCACCACTCAGGTCATCGAATGGGATACCTGTTTCGTGCACTCGCTTTCCTGGCGCCTGGCCGGCGATCAGGATGCGGGCTTTCGGATGCGCCTGCAGCACCGGCCGCGCGCCGAATGGCAAGTGCTTGTCGCACAGGCGGCAGTCACGAACATCTTCAAGCAGATCGGCAAACGGTGGTCGGGCGGACATGGGCTTCAGCGAGAAGCGCCTTGCACGATCCAGAGATGACTGTACCAGCCGAACACGCCGCGCTTTTCGCGGTGCGCTGCGGTGCATGTGTACTTGCTGCGACCGGCCGGCAGCGCTGATGCCGAACGCACCGTTATCGTTTGCTCATCGGAACGCGCCATTTCGAGGCGCTCGCCGCGGCTGTTAAAGCAATTGACGCCACCGATGCTGTAGTGCTCATCATCGAGCCGGAACGTCAGCTCGGGGGCAGGATTGCCGCTTGCAAGCAGCCGTTCCGGCGCTCCGGTAATCGTCACCGGCAGCGGCTCGGAGCGCACTCGCAAACTGAACGCGTCGATATCGTCGTAACCGGTTGCCTGCGGATACCGCGGCACGGCGGTCATCGACGACGCGTAGCCCGCGGCACCCGATTGCTGTCCAAGCCCGTACCAACCGAGTTTCCTGATAACGGCTTCGACCCTCGTCATCAAACCCACCGTTAAGGCCAAGGCGTGGAATGCCTGGAACCGCGCCGGTCTCGGCGCTGATACGCTCCTGGGCCTCGACAGCATCGAGCCGCAGGCGCTCAAGCCAGTCGTCCTTTGATTCATTGCGGCCGCGCGCAAGCGCCGATTGATGCGCTACGCCGTGATTGCCGATGATGCCTCGCTGGTCGGAAATGGCTCGGAGTTGCTCCCAGCTCATGTAGTTGTCGTAGCCTTTGTCGATGTAATCGGTACTGACGAATACCGTGTACGGCCAGCCGCGTACTTCGAGCATCGGGCGCGCGGTTGTGTAGACGGAGCGGTACGCGTCATCGAACGTAATCGCGACCGTGTTCTCCGGTAGGCCTTTGCCATGCAAGGCCATTGAGCACTTCGTCCAGCGGTAACACCTGGAAATCGTTGTCTTCGAGGTACTCGAGGTGGCTCGCGAAAACCTCGGGTGTGACGCTGGTGCTCGCCGGAGTGTCGTCGGCAACGTGATGGTAAAGCAGGATAACGGTGTGATCGTCGGCAACTGAAACAGGCGGCGCCGCAAGAAAGGCGGCGGCGATAACGGCCAGCACCCTGCCCATGGCGCGGCGAGTGGCGCGCGGGCACCTTGCTGGTGGCAAGCCTGAGTACGTCCGGGTCATCCAGTCATGGTAACAGAGGCGTACGGAGGGTTCGATTTTGGGGAATGCAGCTGGGTGGGTGTGGACCGCGCTAATCCGTCACTGGGCCGGCCGACGGCCCCGCGGCAGCTGCCTCCGCGACTTCCGCGGACCCGTCGACCGCTGCGCCGGAACCATCGTCCGCGGCTGTATTCCGAGCCGTTCCAGACCCGGCACCGCCGTCCCCACCCTGGTCAGCCGGTGCGGGCTCTGCCGCCGAACCCGGCGCGGCTGCCCGATCCTGGCGCGCCGCCGACGGCGCAGCACGAAGCAATTCCGCCGGTACATCCTCGAGATCGTTCTGGCGAATCATGCTTTGTATTTCGCGTACATAAACGTCGCCGCGTTCCGAGTACCGCGACAGATGCTCGGCCAGCTGGAAGGCGCTCGGCGCTTCGCCACTTTCACGCGCCGCCTGGCGCGCAAGGCGCAGGTCCAGATAACTCCTGTGCGTATTCAGGTTACGAATATAGCTGCCGACGGCATCGTAAACGGTGTCGAACGCGCGTACCTCGTGCGTACGTCCTTCGCCGCGCGCGCCGGGCACGATGCCGCAGCCTTCGTTGTAACACCATTCGCCAAACAGCGCGTTTCCTTCGCGAGCAAACCGCGAACGCCCCCAGCCGGATTCCTTCGCAGCCTGCACCAGTACGAGTGCCTCCGGAATCGTATCGACACGCCGCTGCAGCAATTCCAGCGCCTCATCGTCGTCGAGTTCTTCGATATCAACGAAGTATTTCTCCGCGAAGACTGGCAAGACGCCGCCGGTCAAAATAGCCAAGCGACTCCTGTGCCGCGAGTGCTTGCAGTTCCTCGCGATCTTCCCGAATACGTTCGTTGTGATCCCTGGCTATCGGCCGCAGGAAATCAAAAAAGGCCTGCTTGCGCGCGCTTATGTCTTCGTCGGGAAATTCAGGCAGCGGGCCGGCGCCGGGCGGCGCCTTGACGAAGTGCGTCACGGTGAACAGGCCGACGACCAGCAGCAGGGCCGCGCCGGCGGCACCGAACCAGAGACTAGTACGTTTTTAGCAGTAGTGAAGGAGACATACCCATTATGCTAGCAAAGGAAACCTGCCTGTGGGTGCCGGATTACCGGCTTTTGCCGCAGAAAGAGTCACTTTCTGTATAAATCGGCCCACCTCCGGGGAGCTCGCGGCCGGGTTACCATTAAAGCAGGGCAAGCGGAGGAACTGGCGAGAGTGAGTTACCTTAAGGCGAGAGAACCGGAATGCATCGAGCAGCCCAAGGTAGCCTGGCGCGAAAACCGGTTCGACCCGGTTCCGGGGGACCCGGAGATGATTCCGCTGCCGGAGTAACCCGGGCAGAAGGTCGGCCCCGTCGTTGCGAGGCCGCCGGAGGCGGCCGCGGCAATCCGTCGTTGCGAGCCCGCAGGGCGTGGCAATTTCGTGAACCTGGCAGAGGGAGTGTCGTTACGAGATCGCCACGTCGCTACGCTCCTCGCGATGACGACGGGATTCGGCCGCGTCAATTGACGTACACTCTCCCGCATGAAAACTGATCACTTCAATCGCCTGCAAAAGCGGCTGCGGCGCAAGACCGGCGAAGCCATTTCCGACTACCAAATGATCGAGGATGGCGACCGGGTTATGGTGTGCGTATCGGGCGGCAAGGACTCGTACACAATGCTCGACATGCTGCTGGGGCTCAGGCGCAGCGCACCAGTTCGCTTCGAACTCGTCGCCGTCAACCTTGACCAGAAGCAGCCGGGTTTTCCGGAGCATATCCTGCCCGCGTATCTTGGTGAGCTGGGTGTCGAGTACCGTATTGTCGAAAAAGACACCTACCGCATCGTCAAGGACCGCATCCCGGAAGGCAAGACTATGTGCGGGCTGTGTTCCAGACTTCGCCGCGGTACGCTTTACGGCACAGCAGAGGAGCTCGGCGCGACGAAGATTGCACTCGGGCACCATATGGACGACCTGGTCGAGACGCTGTTCCTGAACATGTTCCATGGCTCGCGGCTCAAGACGATGCCGCCAAAGCTGATCAGCGACGATCGCCGCAATATTGTCATCCGGCCGCTGGTGTACTGCCGTGAAAAGGAAATCGCACGCTACGCAAAGCACCGTGACTTCCCGATCATCCCCTGCACGTTGTGCGGTTCACAGCCCAACCTGGAACGGGTACGCATCAAGAAAATGCTGGCGGATTGGGAACGCGAGTCACCGAATCGCGTTGTCAGCATTTTCAAATCACTGCAGCGTGTGACCAGGAGTCACTTGCTGGACACGGATCTCTACGACTTTGCCGGGCTGGATATCGCACGCGCTGGTGAACTCGATGAACTGGATACCGCCTTCGACCCGCCGGAGCCTTGCAACGTCATACCGATGCGCTGAGGTGCTGAGCATACCGCAGCAACGATAATGTCCCCGTCATTGCGAGGCGGCGGCGAATCCGTGGCGATCTCGGCCCGCCCGTCGTCGCGAGGCGGCGCAGCCGCCGTGGCGACCTCGCACCGACACCGCCTCTGCCAATCTGTGCGAGATCGCCACGTCGCTGCGCTCCTCGCGACGACTAGCCGATCGTGTCGCGAAACAACCGAAGCCAGTTCCGCCCGAGCAGTTTCTCGAGATCGCCGTCACGCCAGCCGCGATGCTCCAGCACGCGCGCAACGTTGCGAAAACGATCCGGTGTATCGAGTTCCGGGATCCAGGGCGGCCAGCGCACCTCGTAACTCGGCTTGAAGGATTCGAGCCGGGGTTCGTACCAGTTTTCCCGCGTCGCCCAGGGCGCGATACCCTGCGGCGGGAAGTCGGTCGACAGCGCAACGTGCTCGACACCCGCTACCGATACGGCGTGCTCGATGTGATCGGCATAGTGCTCTATGGTCGTATCGCCACCGGGATCACCGCCGATAAAGTAGCCCAGCGCCGCGATACCTGTCACGCCGCCCTTATCGGCACATGCGCGTAACTGTTCATCCGTTTTTGCACGTGGATGATTGTTACGCAGCGCCTCGCACATCGTGTGCGTGATAGCGACCGGCTTGCCGGAAAAGGCTATTCCGTCCAGCGTTGTTTGCCGGCCGCAGTGCGACAGGTCAATCATGATGCCGATGGCGTTCATGCGGGCGACAACCTCGATGCCGAATTCGGACAATCCGGCGTTGGTACGCTCGAGGCAACCGTCACCGACAAGGTTCCGGTAGTTGTACGTCAGCTGGAAACTGCGCATTCCCAACGCGTAGAGCGCGTCGATGTTGTCGAGATCGCCCTCGAGCATCGTCGAATCCTGGAAGTTCATCAGGACGGCAGTCTTGCGATCCGCCTGTGCGCGTTCGAAATCAGCTGCTGACAGGGCAATCAGCAGGCAGCCGGCATGCTCTTTTGCACGGGCCCGCCACGCAACGAGTTCGTCGATAGCCGTTTGCAGGTTGCGCCGCGAGAGGCTCTCGATGATCCCGGAGTAACGCGCCTGTTTGAGGGCCGCGAATTCGGCGTCACCCCAGTCGCGGCCAAAGGACAGCGCATCGATGACGAGCGCATGGTCGTAGACATCGTCGGCCGCCGCACGGGAAAATTCCGGCACCGCCGCCATGGCGGCCATCAGGCCGATGGCCTCACGCCGCGTCGTCATTAGCCGCGCAGTGGCCTGGCCCCGCTGCCCGCACCGTGAATGGCAACCGGTGTTACCGTGCGGCGTGATGCCGCACCCGGGCCGGCCCGATGCCGCATCCGTCAGCGGCTCGTAATCCGAAGCACGACGCGGCGGTTCTGCGCCTTGCCGGCAGCCGTGTTGTTGTCGGCAATGGGCTGTGCTTCCCCGTAGCCACGCACCGTCATGCGGTTCATGTCGACACCGCGCGACGCGAGATAATCGCGCACCGTCCTGGCGCGGCGTTCCGACAGGCTCTCGTTGTAGGCAGCCGCGCCGTCGCTGTCGGTATGGCCGGCCACCTCGACATTGATTGTCGGGTTCTTGACCAGCGTCGCAGCCGCATCGTCCAGCACCTGCTCGGCGCCGCCCAGCAAGCGATCCGAGTTGGACTCGAAATTGACGCCCTGCAGGCGGATTTCTTCCTTGATCTCACAACCGGCTACGTCAACCTGCACGCCCGCAGTGGTATTCGGGCAGCGGTCCAGGCGATCGACGACGCCATCGCCGTCGCTGTCCAGTTCGCAGCCACTCGCATCGACCTCGGCGCCGCGCACCGTGCCCGGGCAGTTGTCCATGTCGTCCGGTACGCCGTCGCCATCGCCGTCGAGCTCACAGCCGCGCGCGTTGACTCGCGCACCGCCTCGGGTATTCGGACATTCATCGAGCGAATCGGCAATGCCGTCACGGTCACTGTCGAGTTCACAGCCGTACTCATCGACTGGCGTACCAATCGGCGTGTTCGCACAGCGGTCCATCGCGTCTTCGACACCGTCATTGTCGCTATCGACAAAGCGGGTCCGCTGCTCACCGAACGGGATCTGCAACCCAAGGCCGGACACGTTATCGCCAAGCGACGGCGACAGGACATCATCTCAACGCGATGCGGTACTCGGCTCGCAACGCAACGTCGCTGGAGCCGAAAATGTCAGCCAGGAATCCGGCGCCCGCCGAATACATGCCGCCGTCTTCCTTGGGCAATCCGGCCAGGTCGGTTTCCATGTAACCCATGCCGGCAAATAAATAAGGACTGAAGCGTCCCTCCCGGTTCATGACCAGTTGCAGGTCCACGCCCACACCGAACTGATCCTGTTCCATCGGACCATCGAGGCTGGCCGCCTGTGCAAACGCCTCCAGGTTCCAGTTGCGATGCAGCGCGGCGCCAAACCCGAGCTGAGCGCCGAAATCGTCGTCGACACCGCGCTGCGGGTCGTCGTCGATAAAAATCACGAGCGGCGAAAAGTATCCCTGGCCCGGTTCAGCATCGGCCAGTGCCTGTGCGCTCATCATCAGCAACGTCAGTGTCGCGAGACCAAGCAGTAATCTCATGGGAATCTCCAATGTGGCACCGCTTGCTTTAGCGCCACGATGCGGCCGTAATCGTTCCTGATATTATCAGGGTTGTGTAGGCGGAGGCAGGTCAAATTGCCGCCAATCCCGCGAACTGTCGGCATATGGCAACACCCCGGCCGGAGATCGCACGGCAAGTCACCCTATTCGGGTTCGGTAAAGTCTAACCTCTGGCAGGAACAGCTCATCCGGAAAATCGGGGTTAATTGTCACGCCGGTCAGAATGACGGTTTGCACGGCAGCATCGCTGCCGGACGGACGCTTTTCCGAGCGGAAGCTGAACCAGCGTCCGTCGACGACGCGATAGTCGCCAAAGTGGGTGACGTACGCTTGCTCTACAGGATCCGTGTCGGGATGCAGGCTGCTGATTTCGCGCTTCTGCGCGAGCCGCCCGGTATCGGCGTCTATGTAGAATCGTTCGACGAAGCCATCGGGAGATGTGCTCTCGATGACATGAAAACGTGTCTCTCCGGCATCTTCTGTGCCGTTGTAGTGCAGGTCGTAACCGAGCGCCGGACGCTCGTGTAACCCATACAGGTTCCCGACAATACCCCGTTTGATGGCGGCCTCGCCGGCAACACTCATTGCAACCGGTTGCTCAGTGCCCCCGGGCCATTGCCACCCGTTGCGGCCGTTAAAACCTTCACTGAATACACCAACGCCATCACCGCAGACATCCATGCGCATGCGGCCATCGCGGCTGGCACTGTACCGGGCGGCCAGTACGAACGGCGGCTCCTCAATGGCGATGATCGATTTGCAGCCTCTCAACACCCTCAATAGCAGTGCGCCCACCGTGCGCGGCCGCATGCTGGTCGAGCACCTGCTGCAATGTGTGCGGGGACGCGGGCGAGGCCGCACAGCCCGGGAGCAATGCAATAACAAGAATTGGAAAAAGAGCGCGCATAGACAGGGTCCTTTTCGAACTCCGCAGCCGTCCGGCAATACTCTTGATCAGCACCGGCACGTCCGCCAGGGGGGTCCTTTGGATGATGCATTCATGGCAAGAATGGTCGCACGGTAATGTGAGCGTTACTAAATCCGGCTTAGCGGTATGCTGTGCGAGATCGCCACGTCGCTGCGCTCCTCGCGATGACGGGCGCTGGGCTCCTCGCGATGACGGGTTGTTATTTTTGCATGGAATCGGCTTGAGCCGCGGCAACATACTGGCGCATGTCGAGGCTTGAGGTCTTCCGTCGGCGACAGTAGCTGTGCACAGCCGGGCGTGCATGCCGCGCTGTACGCGTTCGCAGATGGTCCAGTCCTGCTTGTTGACGATGTGCCAGAAATCACCGGCATCGGAAGGATCGAAATCGTCGGCCGCCAGCGCATCCGGGTGAAACAGCAGCCGGCAGTCGATCAGCGTTTTCTCCGGCCCCTGCGGCCAGACTATGAATATGGCGGCGTGGTCCATCGACAGGCTGAGCATCAGGTTCGGGTACACCAGTTCGCCGAAATGGCGCTCGCGTTCGGCGTCGCTCAGGCCGGGGAACGGCGGCCGCGACGTCGTGCCGCTCATCGTGAAGGTGTTGGTGCCGCCACGTTGTGCAATACCCTCTTCCCAGATCAGTCCCTGGCCGCCGTTGGCGCGGAACGCCGGCACGAGGTTGCAAAGTTCGGGGTGCACACCGCCGCAGTGATAGCACTCATTGTAGTTTTCGAGGATCACTTTCCAGTTGGCGTTGACGGTGTAGATATGGCGCCAGCCGCACACGAGGTCGTGCAGCGGGTAACGGGCAACCCGTGCCGGAATGGGGCCAAGGGTATCGAGCAGCGATGTGTCACCCTTGTCCAGCCGGACAAACAGGAAGCCACCCCATTCATCGACATCGATCGGGTGCAGACTGTATTGCGACCGGTCAACGTCGACGTGCGGCGCATGCTTCAGTTCACCGTCGAGCTGGTACGTCCACGAATGGTAAGGACAACGGATTTGCTTGCGGAAGCGGCCGGCATTCTGTGTCTCGTCCTCGGAATCAATCAGCTGGCAGCCGCGGTGCCGGCAGACATTATAAAAGGCACGGATAGTGCGGTCGTCGCCTCTCACCAGCAGCAGGTGCTGACCGGCCAGCGTCAGCGAACGAAACGAGCCCGGTTCCGGCAGCTCTTCGGTGCGCGCGACACAGGTCCATTCACGGTGAAAAATATTGCGTCGCTCACGATCAAACCACAGCGGTTCGAGGTAGAGATCGCGATGCAGGGTGGTTTCCATAATCGGGCAGGTGCGCGGGGTTAATTCGCGAGACTATCACAGAGGACAGAACACTGGCGGCAGCAGTGTTCCACATCATGGCATCTGCTGTAGACCAACATCCGAGTCTTTACGCTATGCTTCTTCGCCACAGACCGGCTGAGCGATGAGTACCGCCGTGCCACAACGACAACACTACGATGCAATCGTCATCGGCGCGGGCCACAACGGGCTGACGACGGCTGCCTACCTGGCCGACGCGGACATGCGGACGCTCGTGCTCGAACGGCGCGATGTCGTCGGCGGCTGTGCGGTCACTGAAGTCATCGACGCCGAACGCGCGCCCGGTTGCCGGGTATCAACGGCCTCCTACATTGCGAGCATGTTGCGGCCGGAAGTCATCCGTGATTTGAAACTGGCGGAGTACGGCTTGCAGATGGTCGCCTGCGAACCGGGCGTGCAGACTGTCATGCCGGACGGCCAGGTCATTTCGTGGTGGTCCGACAGGGCGCGCATGCGGGAGCATCTCGAGACGATCGCGCCGCGCGATGTCGAGCGGTTTTTCGCCGTCGACGACGAACTGCGGCGGCTCGCCACGTACTTGCAGCCATTCTTTCTCCAGGCGCCGCCGGACCTGGAGCGGCGCGGGCTCGGCCGCCTGCTCGAATTGTACCGGGCGGGCCGTTCGTTTCGCGGCATTGCCGGCGGTGACGTTGCATCGCTACTTCGCTTCCTGACCGGTTCGCTGGGCGACTTTCTCGACGCGCAATTCGAGTCGGACGCCGTCAAGCGGCTGATCCTGTCGAACAGCCTGTACGGCAAGCACGGTGGCCCTTACCAGCCCGGCACGGCAATGGGATTGCTGTTTCACCTGCTGAGCGGCGGCGCCGAGGAAAAGCAGGGTTTTGCCGGCCATGTCATCGGCGGCATGGGCGCCATTACCGATGCGATGGCCAATGCCTGCCGCGCGCGCGGCGTCGAGATCCGTACCGGCTGCCCGGTGCGGTCGATTGTGCAGCAGAACGACCGCGTCACGGGGGTGACCCTCGAGGACGGCACCACGTTGCTCGCGCCTTGCGTCGTCTCCAATGCGGACCCGCGCCACACGTTCCTGAACCTGCTCTGTGCCGATGAACTGCCCGAGGCATTCCGCCGCGACATTGCCGGCATCAAGATGAACGGGCCGTGTGCGAAAGTGAATTTTGTGCTGTCCGGGGAACCACACGTTCCCGGCATGCCGGCGTCCCACAGCGCCGCCGAACGTTCGCTGTTCACGCTTGCACCATCGCTGGCCGAAGCCGAGGACAGCTACAACCAGGCCATGCGCGGCGAAATTCCGGAGCAGTTGTGGGTCGACTGCGTGGTCGCATCGAACGTCGATCCGTCGCTGGTCCAGGATGGCCGCCACGTCATGACATGCTTCGTGCAGTTCCTGCCTTACCGGCTGCGGGATTCAGACTGGCCGGCGGAACGCGAACGGCTTGGCGACCGCGTGACGGAAATTATCGGGCGTTATGCGCCGAACGTGCCGGGCGCCGTCGTTGCGCGCCGGGTACTGTCACCCTTTGATCTGGAACAGACGTTCGGCATAACCGAGGGCAACATCTTTCACGGTGATATCAATCTGGGCCAACTGTCGTTCATGCGGCCGGTGCCCGGCTGGGCGCAATACCGCACGCCGGTCGATGGCCTGTACCTGTGCGGTGCAGGCACGCACCCGGGCGGCGGTGTGACCGGTGCGCCGGGGTACAACGCCGCAAAACGGATACTCGCGGACCGGCGCTGAAGGTAAAGGCCACGTCATCGCGAGGAGCGCAGCGACACCGTCATCGCGGCGGCGTGGCGATCTCGGACAATCTGGCACTCTGCCAGCGGTACGAGGTCGCCACGTCGCTGCGCTCCTCGCGATGACGTTGTCGCTGCGCTCCTCGCGATGACATCGATTCCCAGTTACTGAAAGTCGCGCGGGATCGTCCGGTTCCCAGTGCTTTTCACGAACGAGTTCGCCGTTCTCGAGCAGGCGCCGGGTATATCGATAGTGAAAATTCTCCGCATCGCTCGTGAAGTCGAGCACGGCCTCCCAGCGCAGGACGCGATCGTCCATCGTGACTTCGATTTCGTGCGTGCCGGTCATCGACGTTTGCAGAGGTGTGACGTCGGATGTCCGGTGCTCGATGGTTTCGCGATACGTCTCTGTACCCCAGGGATATTCCGTGCCACCGCTGTTGGTCGCCACGGCGATAGCCTCGCCGGTTGGCGGGTGTCGTGTAACCGCGGAAATCTCGCCATAGCCTGATGCGTTACCCGAATCGATCGTCCGGTAACCCGGCAGTGACGGGCTGTCGGCTGGCGGCCTGAAGTCGGCGCCGTTTCGGGGCCCGGCGGAATAACCGGCAGCCGCAGTCGCGAACCGTCGTTGCCACCGAGTTTCAGCGTGCTCGTCATCGGATAAGGCGTCGGCCAGAACATCGGCCATTGCGCGTTGCTGACCGACATGCGGATGCGATGGCCGGCCGGGAACGTCCAGGACGTAAAGTGCATCTCGACGTCGAGGTCGAACGGCTCGCCAGCGGCCAGCGGTTCCGGCTCACGGGCAGACTTCCGGTGCGTGCCGTTGAACCCGGCACCCGTGACCAGCGTGACGCGCCCGTCCGGCGCGACATCCGACAGCCTTACGTACCAGTTCGCATGCGGTGCATTCGCCGACACCGTCAGCAGCGCTTCCGGAAAGCCGAGGATTTCGACGTCGTCTTCAAGCGGCGCGCTGTCGTAGACGAGGCTGAAGGCATCAGTCGGGCGCTGGTCGTGCGCGAGGTCGCCCCACCACATGACCGGGCCACCGGCCTCGACACCGGTTGACGGCACGTAACGCAACTGGTGCGTGGCCGGATCCGTCGCGCCGGCTGACAGGTCGTGGTTCGGCTGCGCGTAGTACGTGCGATGCTCGGTGCGCTCCAGCGGCCAGCCTTCTTCCCAGCGCCAGTGGCCTTCGATGAAATCGAGCGCGGCGTTCGGCGGATGCCAGTCGCGCACGTACACGGCAAATGCCGGTTCATCCATGATGCCGGTGTCGATGCCCTTCAGCCAGTGATCAAACCAGCGCACGGCTTCATGGCGCCATTCCATACCGGGGTTTGGCCACGGCTCGTGTGGAAACGCGTGCGACCATGGGCCCACCATGCCTTTGACCGGTGCGTCGACGTTTTCAAGCATGCGCGGCACGCTGTCGCGGTAGCCGTCGTACCAGCCACCGATGTGATAGCTCGGAACGCGGATTTCGTCGCAACGGTCGGCGCGGTTCGAGGCGCGGTCCCAGAACGGGCCGTCGCGCTGCTGGTTCTTGTACGTCAGCATCCACGGCTCGGTATCGAAACGGTCGCGGAAATAGTCGTCGTCGATGACGTAATCCGGTGCACCCGGCATCGCATTGTAGAGGTCCTGGCTCATCTCCCACGAATCTACGTGCATGATGCCGTCCATGTAATGCACGTCGTCCTGGTATAAGTCCTCGGTCGCATCGACCGGGATGACGGCCTTCAGCGCCGGTGGATTGCGCGCGGCAAGCTGGATCGAGTTAAAGCCGCCCCATGAAATGCCAAACATGCCGACACTGCCACTGGACCACGGCTGCTTCGCAAGCCACGCGATGACGGCCTCACCGTCGTCGAGTTCGATGTCGAGGAGTATTCATACGGGATCAGCCGCCCTTCACTGTTACCGGTGCCGCGAATGTCGACGCGCGCGACAGCGTACCCATGCTCGACAAAGTACAGAATACAGGCGATGATTGCGCGCCCGGGATTCCGTCTTGCCGCACGGCGGGCACCGAGAGCAACACCGGAAAACGGTCCAGATAGTCCCACGCACGCTCTGGCATATACAGGTCAGCGGCGAGGGCGTACCCCGTCCGGCATCGTGGTGTGGATTTCCCGCACGTCGAGCAGGTCGTCGGCGGCCGCCGTGCCCGCAAGTATCAGGAAAAGTGCCAGCACACTCCGTTGTCTAATCATTGTCATACACCATTTGCCGGTCTCCGCGGATCAGCAGCCAGAGTAACGCACCGAGCAGAGCAAACACGGCACCGGTCGACACCGATACCGTCCAGCCCCGTACGGTTGCAATCAGCGGCACCATCATGCCGCCGGCGAAACCGACGACATTCCCGCCGGCGTTCAGTATCCCGCTGGCCGCCGCCGCATGGCGGCCGGAGACCGAAATCGTCGTCGCCCAGTATGCCGCTTCAGTCAGCTGCGTGCAGCCGAAGCAGATACAAAGGAACGTCACCGTCAGGATCGTATTGCCGGATGTAGCACCAAGCACGAGAAACGCGGCGCACAGGACCAGGCTCGGGATCGCAAGCCATCGGGGTCCCCAGCGCAAGCCGTAGCGCCGTGTCAGCCAGTCACAGATGAAGCCGCCGGCGGTTGCGCCTGCCGCGCCAAGTATCCATTGTGCCGATGTCAGCATGCCGGCATCGCGAGCGCTGAAGCCCCGCACGTCAACGAGGTAGAAAAAGAACCAGTTGAAGAACAGGTAGAACACGTAATTCATGCAGAAATAGCTGCCGGTGAGCAGCAGGACATCGCGGTTTTTGATCGCTACTTTCCATGCACCTGCGACGCGCTCGTCCTCGGGCGGCGGGCGGCCGGCATCGATCAGCGCCAGTTCGCTCGCGCTGACGCTCTTGTGATCGCGCGGATAGTCGCGCACGTACCACCACCACGCGCCCGCCAGCAGCAGCGGCGGAAGGTGCCGTCAGCAGCAGCGCGCCGCGCCAGCCGAAGCCCTCCATCAGCCAGACGAGCAGCGGTGCTGTCGCTGCCGCGCCAAGGGTCAGGCCGGTGCTGGACAGACCGTTCGGCAGCCCCCAGCCGCCAGCCGGAAACCAGTTCGCAATCGTGCCGCCACAAGTCACCGGCGACATCCTTGGCCATGGGTCGCGCCAATGAGAAAACGCAGGACGATCAGCAGTCCGACGATGCCGGCAACCGGCAGGTATTCCAGTACCCGGCACGATCGGCCGTGAATACCGCCAGCAGCGCCCAGGCGACGGCAATGATGACCACGGCCAGCCGCGACCCCATGCGGTCGCCCATGACGCCGCCCGGAATCTGGAACAGCGCATAGCCCAGCGCGAAGGACGAGAAGATCATGCCAAGGTGCACTTCGGTCAGGCCAAGATCGTCGATCATGTTCTCGCCGACGACCGACACGTTGGTGCGCAGCACGTAGGAAATGAAGCTCGCAGCAATGATCAGCGCCAGCACGCCGCAGCGCGCCAGGAACTGGCTCCCGGCCAGACCTGGATTCTGCATCGCGACTGTCCTCTTGTTATTTGGCGTCAGGCTAGCAGATCGCGCGCGGGACGAAGGCGGGTGTTCGTCATGTGAAACGCGCTACCGCCGGTCGATACGCACCGGAAAGGCTTTGCCGTCGTTGCGAGGTCGCCGCAGGCGGCCGTGGCAATCTCGTACCGTCGTTGCGAGGTCGCCGCAGGCGGCCGTGGCAATCCCCTACCGTCGTTGCGAGGTCGCCGCAGGCGGCCGTGGCAATCTCGTACCGATTGGCAGAGTCATTAACCTGGCAAGATCGCCACGTCGCTGCGCTCCTCGCGATGACGGGGCCTGGCAGAGCGTTTGCCATCGCTACTCCGGCAGCGCAAACGGAATCCGCTTGAGCGCAACCCGACCGTTGCTGACGACGAGCAGCACGTCCTGCACCGCGCGTATATCCTCGAGCGGATTACCGGGGAGCAGGATCAGGTCGGCTTCGAAGCCCGGCGCGATGCGGCCGGTGGTTTCCCCGAGTTCGAGCAGTTCGGCCGAACTGCTGGTGCCGCCTGAAGTGCTTCGAAGTGACTCAGGCCAAGGCGAACGAGTTCCGCGACTTCGACCGAAATGCGATTGACCGATTCATTGTCGTAGTAGTTGTCGGCACCCGTGGCGATACGAACACCGATTCGGTGCGCGTTGCGAATCACCTCTTCGAGCTTCGGCACCATGTGCTTGCCGCGCAGGCGCAGTACATGGTCGTACTGCTCCTCATTCATCTCGTCCATTGTTACGTACGTCGGCACCAGCCACGTGCCGCGCTCTTTCATCAGCTCAAGCGTTGCCTCGGACAGATAAGTGCCGTGCTCGATGCTGCGGGCACCGGCCAGCACGGCCGCGCGCGCACCTTCATCCCCGTGTGCATGCACCATTACCGGCAAGCCGTGCCGGCGGGCCTCGTCAACCACGACGGCAAGTTGGCGCTCGGTATACACCTGCTCACGCGGATCCGTATCCGGCCGCCCGGCACGTTCGGTGCCGCGGGTCTTGATGACATCGGCGCCACGATCTGCATTGACGCGCACGACGAGGCGTAATTCTTCGTCCGTGGTAACGCCACCGCTCAGCACGGCAAGGCGCGGATCAGCAAGTATCGATTCATCAAGGTCCGGCGTGACATAGACACCGGCGGCAACGACGTCCGGTCCGGGCAGGCTGCCATTTGCTACCAGTTCGCGCAGCGCGACATCCTGGAACGACGGCACGCTTGCCGTGCGCACGGTCGTCGTGCCGGAGGCAAGGGCGCGTGCCGCTGCCGCGCGGTTATCGAGGTGCGTGTGCACATCGATCAGGCCCGGCATCAGGTAGTTGCCCTCGTCGATAACGTCATAGCCGCGCGGTACCGTGGCCGCTTCACCCTGTATCGATTCGATGAGGCCATCGGCGATCAATACGGTGATGTTGGTCGCGATGCGGTCTTCAGTACCATTGAACAGATTGGCGTTTGTCAGTGCAAAACGGTCGTTTGCAGCAGCGGCAATACCGGTACAAAGCAAGCCGGCAGCCATTGTCAGAATCAGTTTTTTCACGTTGTTACACCCGATTTATCAGCATGGTTTATTGTGTATGACAGCGATGCGCGGACATGCCCCGTCATCGCGAGAAGCGCAGCACCCCGTCATCGCGAGGAGCGCAGCACCCCGTCATCGCGAGAAGCGAAGCACCCCGTCATCGCGAGAAGCGAAGCACCCCGTCATCGCGAGAAGCGCAGCACCCCGTCATCGCGAGGAGCGCAGCGACGTGGCGATCTCGCACGGCTAATGACTCCGCCAATCGGCGCGAGATTGCCACGGCCGCCTGCGGCGGTCTCGCAATGACGGCGCCACCCCGGTCATCGCGAGGAGCGCAGCGACGTGGCGATCTCTTCCGGCAGCGGTACTATTGCATCCTCGGTGGTGGCGGTACAGCGATATCGCTGACCTCCGTATCATTGTGTATCGACAGGAGCATCCCCGTTTGGCCGAAGCAAACCCCGAACCGGGCTCGATACGTAATATCTACGATCTGTTGACGGGCGATGAAGATGCGCGCGTCTGTCGCGATATCCCGGATGCATCGTGCCGCGAGCAGCCGCGCAATTTCCTGATACACATTGCTACGCTGACGGCGACGAAGTGCGGCGACTGGCTGTCCAGCCCGAAACTGGTACTGCCGTGGTTGTTAACGCAGCTGGGCGCACCGGCTTTCATGCTCGGACTGCTGGTACCGGTTCGTGAGTCGCTGTCGCTCGTGCCGCAATTGTTCGTCGCGAGCTTTATTCGCCGCGTCGCGGTTCGCAAATGGTTCTGGGTCGCCGGAAGCGTATTGCAAGGCTTCGCCGTCGGCGGCATGGCGCTGACCGCTATGCTGCTGGACGGCACCGCCGCCGGCTGGGCCATCCTCGCCTTGCTCGTTATTTTCAGCCTCGCACGCGGCATTTGCTCCATCTCATCCAAGGACGTGCTCGGGAAAACGATTTCGAAGTCGCGACGGGGCACGGTAAGCGGCTATGCCGAGTCTGCCGCCGGCGCGGTCATTATTGCGGTCGGCGTCGCCGGCCTGGTGCCCGCCGATGCCAACGGTAACCTGGCCTTTTATATTGCCGTGCTGACGGCGGCAGCACTGCTATGGCTCCTGGCCGCTGCGATATACAGCCTGCTGTCTGAGTATGCCGGAGCAACCGAAGGCGGCGGCAATGCGATCACCGAAGCCGTCCGGCAGTTTGCGCTGATCCGGCAGGACCGGCAATTGCGCCAGTTCGTCATCGTCCGCTCACTGCTGCTGTCGACGGCACTCGTCGCACCGTTCTACGTCAGCCTCGCCAGCAGCGGATGGGGCGGCCAGTTATCAGGGCCTTGGTGCCCTGATGATCGGCCGCGGGATTCGGCCAGTTTTCTCAGTGCGCCCGTCTGGGGCAGGCTCTCGGACCAGTCGAGCCGCAAGGTCATGGCACTGGCGGCACTCGTTGCCGGCACTACCGGTATCGTGACCTTTCTCGTGGCCATGTATCTCGCTGCATCGGTCGCTGCCTATTGGTTTCCAGCGGCCTACTTTCTGCTCAGCATCGCGCATGCCGGGGTTCGTCTCGGCCGCAAGACGCATCTCGTTGATATCGCAACGGCGGAGAATCGCGCCAGCTACGTCGCCGTCAGCAACACAATTATCGGTGTCATGCTGTTGCTCGGCGGGCTGTTCGGCGGCGTTGCGTCGATGTTCGGCGCCGCCGGCGCCATCCTCACCCTGTCCATCGTCGCACTGCTCGCAGCCGTCACCGCCTGGAAACTCGACGAAGCGCAGTAGCCTGCCCCGTCATCGCGAGGAGCGCAGCGACGTGGCGATCTCGCACCGATCGTGACTCTGCCAGGACACCGAGATTGCCACGGCCGCCTTTGGCGGCCTCGACGGCGGTGCTTTTGGCGGCTTGAATGACGGCGGCGCCTTTGGCGGCCTCGCAATGACAGAGGCGCCTTTGGCGGCCTCGCAATGACGTGCTTGTTGCCGTAACGCAGGCGATTGCGGCGACGCTGCGATACACTCGGCAAATTGTTGAAGCAACCGGCTGGCCGCAGCCAGGCATACAGGATTGACCAAGAACAGCGTTACGTTCAGGGAAGGCGAGTCTCCGGCGACACGCGGTTACTCGATGCCCGCGGAGTGGGAGCGGCACCAGGCGACGTGGCTATCATGGCCCCAGCAAGCGCGATAGCTGGCCGGGCAAGTTCGAGCCTGTCGAGCCGGTCATGGTGCGGGCGGTGGCAGCGCCGTCCGAGAGTGAGGTCGTTCGCATCAACGTGCTGGACGAGGCGCACGAAACGCACGTGCGCGGGCACCTTGAAGGCCACGCGCGCGCCGGCAACATCCGCTTTCACCGGTTTCCGACCAACGACGCATGGTGCCGCGACCACGGTGCAATCTTCGTTAGCGCACCGGAACGTGACGAGAACCCGCTGCTTGCACTCAATTTCGGGTTCAACTCGTGGGGCGGCAAGTACCCGCCGTTCGACCTCGACAATGCGATACCGCCGCAGATGGCGCAGGCACTCAACGTACCCTGCCACGCGGTCGGCATGATCCTCGAAGGCGGCTCCATCGATGTCAACGGGGCCGGTGCACTGCTGACAACCGAGCAGTGCCTGTTACACCCGAACCGCAATCCGGCAATGGACCGGCGCGGCATCGAACAGGCATTGCGGGATCACATAGGGGTACAGCAAATCATCTGGCTGGGCGATGGAATCGTCGGCGACGATACGGACGGCCATATCGACGACCTGACACGCTTTGTCGGCGAAGACACTGTCGTCACCGTCGTTGAACCGGACCAAACCGATGAAAACCATGCAGTCCTCGCCGAAAACCGTGAGCGCCTCGATACGATCCGTCTCGCGGACGGACGGCCGCTGAACGTCGTCGAACTGCCGATGCCGCACCCCATCGAGTTCGAGGGCGACCGCCTCCCCGCCAGCTATGCCAACTTCTACATTGCCAACGACGTCGTGCTGATGCCGGCGTTCAATGACCCTAACGACGAGCCCGCCCGTGCGACACTGGCCGGCCTGTTCCCGACTCGCCGCGTCGTCGCAATCGACTGCACCGACCTCGTGCTGGGTCTCGGCACATTCCACTGCCTGACCCAGCAGGTGCCCGCTGTAACCGAGTAGCTTCTGCGCAGTAGAAGCCAAGCGGGCTTCGGCTGTGCCTATTCGGCCCGGATTATTCATGAACGGCACGAAGGCCGGGGCCGGAGGTGTACCCCCCGGGGAGGGCTGTTCAGGGCTCGTGCCCGGGACAGGATGTTCACGGCGTCCCTGCAACAGCCCTCCCCGGGGTGCGCCTTCGCCTACCACCATAGCCAAGCGTTCATGAATAATCCGGGCCAGCACCGTGCTTGCTACGCGCTGCCACATTCCTTACGCTTGATTCCTGTGGCCGGACCCGGCCCCGCCCCTTCCGTGAGCCATCGAGGTACCCAGCGTGACCGCCATTCGTGATTTCGTTCACCACCACTACCGGCACTTCAACGCCGCTGCACTGATCGATGCGGCCGACGGCTACGTCAGTCACCTGGACAGCAGCGGCAAGATGTTCTTGACGCTCGCCGGTGCGATGAGTACCGCGGAGCTCGGCCTGTCGCTCGCTGAAATGATCCGCCGCGACAAGGTGCATGCAATCTGCTGCACCGGCGCCAATCTCGAGGAAGATGTCTTCAACCTGGTCGCGCATGATCACTACGTGCGCGTGCCGGAGTACCGGCACCTGACTGCCGCGGACGAGGAAGCGCTGCTCGCTCGGCACCTGAATCGTGTAACGGACACCTGCATACCCGAGGAAGAAGCCATCCGGCGCATCGAGCACGTCGTGCTTGATGCGTGGCTCGACGCCGACAAGAACGACAAGCAGTACTTCCCGCATGAATTCCTCTACCAGATTTTGCTGTCAGGGCGATCTTGAAAAGCGTTACCAGATAGATCCAAAAGACAGCTGGCTACTCGCGGCCGCGAAGAAAGACCTCCCGATCATCGTCCCCGGCTGGGAGGATTCAACGCTCGGTAACATCTATGCATCGCATTGCATTACCGGCGAGATCAGCAACGTGCACACGGTACGCAGCGGCATCGAGTACATGATGATGCTGGCCGACTGGTACAAGGACGTATGCCAGAAGTCGTCCATCGGCTTTTTCCAGATAGGCGGCGGCATCGCCGGTGACTTTCCCATCTGCGTCGTGCCGATGCTCGAGCAGGACCTGCGCATGACTGACATACCGCGCTGGGGCTACTTCTGCCAGATCAGCGATTCGACGACTAGCTACGGCTCCTATTCCGGCGCTGTGCCGAACGAGAAAATCACCTGGGGCAAGCTCGTCGGCCGACACGCCGAAGTTCATCATCGAGTCCGACGCCACAATTGTCGCACCATTGATCTTTGCCTGCGTCATGGAGCAATAGCCGCCAGTGGCAAGCGCAACGCAAGCGGAACAACTGCCGGCGTCCGGTGATGCCGCGTGGGGCCCGGAGGACGCCGCCGAGCTGTACCGCATGGATACGTGGAGCGACGGCTTCTTCACGGTCAATGAACAAGGCCAGGTCGTCGTGCAGCCGCTCGATGATGACCCGGAACTGCGCATCACGATCATGGATGTCGTCAATGAGGCACGCAAGCAGGGGCTTGCTTTGCCGCTCCTCGTGCGGTTCCAGGACGTGCTGCGCTCGCGCGTACAGCGCATCAACCGCGCGTTCAGCGAAGCGATCGCTGACACCGGCTACCGCAATCATTACCGCGGCGTCTACCCGATCAAGGTCAACCAGCTGCAGGAAGTCGTCGAGGAAGTACTCGATGCCGGCCAGCCGTTCGGCCTCGGGCTTGAATGCGGTTCGAAGACCGAACTTATCGCGACCCTGCCGTACCTGAAGGAAGACCGCACGCTGCTGATTTGCAACGGCGTCAAGGACCGGACGATGCTGTCGCTGATCCTGTCGGCGCAACGGCTTGGCAAGAACGTCATTCCGGTGATGGAAAAATACGCTGAATTCAAGCAGTTGATGGCACTCGCGGCGGAAACGGACAGCACGACGCAATTCGGTGTGCGCATACGGTTGCGCACGTCCGGGTCCGGCAAATGGGCGGACTCCGGCGGCTACCGATCCAAGTTCGGCATCTCTCTGCCGGAGCTGATTGACGTCGTCGATGAATTGAAGAAGACCGGCCGGACCGACGCGTTCGTCCTGTTGCACTTTCATCTCGGCAGCCAGATTACCGATATCCAGATCCTCCGGCAGGCCGCACGCGAGATATCACAGATTTACGCCGAGCTGATCCAGCGCGGCCTGCCGATTCGCTATCTCGATGTCGGCGGCGGCCTGGGCGTGGACTATTCCGCCGACAACGAGGAAGGTGCGATTCGTTACAGCCTGTCCGAGTACGCGAAAGCCGTGGTGTCATCGGTCGCCGAAGTCTGCGACGCGCGTGACGTGCCGCACCCGGTGCTGGTCTCCGAAAGCGGCCGCGCGATTACCGCGCATCACTCGGTGCTGGTCGTTGAAACGCTCGGTTCGTACCAGAAAGACCGCATCGCGCCGGACTTCGTGCCGCCGGATGATGCACACGATACCGTGCTGCGGCTGGCGCGCATACTGTCGCAACTCGAAGCGATGGACGACGACGATCTCGACACCAGTGAGCTGCTCGAGGCTTTTCACACGGTCGATGCCATCCATCGCGACGCGGCAACGATGTTCCGGCTGGGCTACCTTTCCCTGGAACACGATGCGCTGGTTGAACGCCTTTACTGGAGCAGCTGTGCAGTGTTGCTGCAGAAACTGCGCGCGGCTGACCCGGACCCGTGGCCGCAGGAGGGTACCGAGCTCGAGGAGCGACTCGTCGACCAGTACCTGTGCGACTTTTCGGTATTCCAGTCGGTGCTTGATCACTGGGCCATCGGCCAGGCGTTCCCGATCATGCCGCTCGAACGCCTCAACGAGAGGCCGCGGCGCCGTGCCCTGCTCGTGGACCTTACCTGTGATTCCGACGGCAAGATCTCCGAGTATGTCTCGTCAAACGAGGACAAGACGTTTCTGGAATTGCACTCGCTGCAACCGGGAGTCCCGTACTACCTCGGCTTTTTCCTGATGGGCGCCTACCAGGACATCATGGGCGATGCCCACAACCTGTTCGGACGCGTTAGTGAAGTACACGTTTACGCTGACCGCGAGGAAGACAACCATTTCTGGGTCGAGAAAACGACCCCGGGCATCAGAGGTGCAGGATATGCTGGCGCAGGTGCAGTATTTCCCGAACGACTTGCAACGGCGCATGAACGAACTGGTAAAGGCCAAGATCAGATCGGGTGATATCCGGCCGAAGCATGGCATGCAGATACTGGAGCAGTACGTGGCCTGCTTCCAGCAGGAAACCTACTACGACACACGCGGTAAACAGACGGTTAACGAGCAATGAATGCAAGAAGCGTCAAATCAGGGAAACTGAAAGTGGGGATCGTGCAGATGGCCTGCGGCGAGGACCCCGAGGTCAATACACGGCACGCGCTGGAGCTGACCGAACAGGCGGCACGCGACGGGGCGAATGTCATCTGCCTGCCCGAGCTGTTCCGTTCCCGCTATTTCTGCCAGAGCGAAGATGCGAAATTTTTCGGGCTGGCCCACGAAATTCCGGGCCCGGTCACTGAAGCATTTGAACGCATTGCGCGCGAGCACGATGTCACCATCATTGCCAGCCTGTTCGAAAAGCGCACGACCGGTCTGTATCACAACACGACGGCCGTCATCGACCGTGACCGTGGCTACATCGGCAAGTACCGCAAGATGCACATACCGGACGACCCGCGCTATTATGAGAAGTACTACTTTACGCCGGGCGATCTCGGGTTTAAAAACTTTTCGACACCATCCGCCGAACTGGGCGTGCTGATCTGCTGGGACCAGTGGTACCCGGAAGCCGCCCGGCTGACCGCGTTGCAGGGCTCCGAGATCCTGTTCTACCCGACGGCGATCGGCTGGCATCCGGAAGAAAAAGCAGAGGTCGGCAAGGAACAGCACGAGGCCTGGGAAACGATACAGCGCTCGCACGCGATCGCGAACGGTTGCTTCGTCGTCGCCGTGAACCGTTATGGCTTTGAGCCCGATCCTGCCGGCGACGGCGGCATCGAGTTCTGGGGCCAGAGTTTCATCGTCGCGCCCGACGGCCGCATACTGGCACGCGCACCGGTCGATGAGGAAGCGATCCTGATCGTCGACATCGACCTCGACGAGATGGCGACAACGCGCCACGGCTGGCCGTTCCTGCGCGACCGCCGTATCGATGCCTACGCGCCGATTGTTAAGCGGTTTCTCGACAACGAGTCATAGAAGGCGGTTTTCGAGATGCCGCCCTGCACACTCGGTTCGCGGCGAAGACACCGTCGTTGCGAGCCCGAAGGGCGCGGCAATCTCGTGCGGCGGGTTGTGGCGTGATCTGTGCGAGGTCGCCACGTCGCTGCGCTCCTCGCGATGACGGCGGTGCTGCGCCCGTCACGATTTCTCGACGACCAGTGACAGCAGGTGGACTGAAACGGCGCGCCTTATCCAGTCAACTGGCGGCGATCTCGATACTTTCTATCTGGAGGTCGAAACTGGAACCGGTGTTGTCACCGTCGGCGGCGAGCCACAGGCCGAGCGTGCGCATCGGCGCCTCGAATGTTTTTGTAATACGGAAAGTGCCGGGTTCACGGAGCCATGTCACACGCTCTTCGTTCATCAGGTCGCTGAGCGGGTGGGTGCGGCTCGTGCCCAACTGCTCGCGCTGCTGCGTTGTCGAGTAAAAGTTGATGCCAGCGATGCCGGTGCCGGGCGGCGCGAGATCGTGCAACCGCAGAATCCAGTCCGCCGCCATGCGGCGCTGAAACCAATTGAGCCTCTTGTCGCCCTCCTCGACGAGGCCCACCTTCAATACGTAATCATCAGCCTGCTCGCTGCCCTGAACAGCATCGCCAGGAAGTGTCACCTCACCGTTCCAGCGTGCCGTAACGGTAATACGCCGGATGGCAACGGGCTCATCGAAGCGGTATACGAGGGGACTCGCAGACCCGCGTACGCGAATATGTAATCCATCCGCAGTAGCGGTGACCTCGTTCTGCGGAATATTTCGAAACGCCATTTCCGACCAGCCCTGCAGCGAGTCTATCGGCACGTTCATCGTGCCGGCCGCGACGGTTAGTGCCGCCGCCAGTCCGCTGATTATTGCCATCGGTAATCCTTGTGTTCTTATCAGTCACCTTCAGAGTCATGTCCCGGCTGATCGTTCCGACTTATGCGGAACGGTGAATTGAAATAAATCCGGCGCGCGGGCGGTCATGGTGTCTGTCGGTGCGAGATCGCCACGTCGCTGCGCTCCTCGCGATGACGGGGTGACGCGACGACGGGACGGCGGCGCGACGGCGCGACGGGACAACGGGGAACGAACAGGGACGACGGGACGACGGACGACGGCGCGTCATTGCGAGCCCGAAGGGCGTGGCAATCTTGTGAATCTGGCAGAGTCATTCGCCGTGCGAGGTCGCCACGTCGCTTCGCTCCTCGCGATGACGGGGTGTGCGAGTTCGTCACGTCGCTGCGCTCCTCGCGATGACGATGCCGCCTGATGCTATGCTGTGGCAGGGAGATGCTGCTCACAGGTTTGTGACGTAGAACACCGGACTTTGATGTGACCCTATTATTCGCTGGTACTGAAAATCGCAATATCCCCATCTGGCTACTCGCTGCTTTACTGTTCCTCCTTTCGGCACAGCAGGCCACTGCCGCAATCGTCGATGTTGCCGTCGCTACCGGGGACGGCGATCCGGCCAGCGGACAAATTGTCACACTGCGCAATGCATCCACCGGCTTTGAGGCGCAGAACCGGACCAATACGGCCGGCCGCGCACGCTTCACCGGTGTGCCATCCGGTTCGGGTTATGCGGTCGTCGTCGACGGCGTCGAACTGGCGACGGACATACGCCTGCGCAGTAATGAATCGCGCGCGGTTGCTGTTCGACTAATCGAGAACATTACCGTCACCGGACGAAGGCATGCGTCCGCAATCAACGCCCTGGATGCCGAAGTCAGCGCGGGCCTAAGTCGGCGAGAACTGGACGCCTTGCCGATCGAGGCGCGCGATTTGTCGAGGGCACTCATTCGCCTGCCCAATGTCGTGCCGTCGACCGGCTTTTTTCCCGAGGCACCACCAGTATCCATCAATGGCGCCAACGGGCTGTTCACCCAATACCTGCTGGACGGGCTCGACAACAATGAGAATTTTCTTGGCGGGCCGAAGTTCCCGGTCTCGACCGGTTTTGCGTCGGACGTAACGGTGCTGGCCTCCTCCTATTCCGTGGAGTACGGCCGCACCGGGAACGGTGTCGTCAACGTTACATCGCGCTCCGGCAGCAATGACTGGTTTGGCGAGGCTTTTTATCTTGTGCGGCCCGGCGCCGCGGTTGATGCCTCGTCGCCGTTCGCCCAGCGCGACCTGTCCGGGAATCAGGTGCGAGACGGCTTCCGGCGTGACCAGTTCGGCGTATCGCTCGGCGGCCCGATCGAGCGCGACCGGACCTTCTTTTTCGCAAACATCGAGTACACGGCCGACGACAAGGACAATCGCCTGTCGTCACCGGCAGCTCGGTGTCAGACGGCGTCGTGCCCGGCGAGAACCGCTCGCTGCTCGCGTCGGTGCGCCTCGATCACCGCCTGACGGATGACTGGCGGCTGACACTGCGCGCCAACCATGGCGACATCGCCATCGAGCGTCAGGGCGGCGGTCTCGACGGCGGCGTCACCTTTCCGTCAGCGGGTTCGGTGCAGGATCGCGTGTCGTCGCTCGCGGTGCTGTCCGCCGTGTACGACAGCGGCACCTTCACATCGGAGACCAGTCTCGCCTGGAGCGGCTTCAGCTGGGACTACGCGCGCCCGTCCGGCAGCGCATCACCGCAGGTAACGGTCCTGTCGCCGGACGGGCTCACCGCCGCCGTGCTCGGGCATCCGGGCTTCGACTTTGACGAGCGGGAAGACTCAGTGCAGCTGCAGCAGCGTTTTACCTGGCTGGCCGGCTCGCACGCGCTGAAATTCGGCGTCGACACGATGTACTCGGATTTCAGCCTCGCGGGCGGCGGCAACCCGGCCGGCAACTATCGTGTGCGGCTGACGGAGGCGGAGGTCAACCAGGTCCGAAACCTCGGGCGCGGTGTTGACCTTAATGTCAGCGACATTCCCGGCACGGCCGAGGTGCTCGACTACGCAGTCGAATTAAGGCCGGCCCGCTTCGGCGACAACCAGACGCAGCTTGCGCTCTATGTCGAGGACCAGGTCAGCCTGTCGCAGGCGCTGACCGTGACGGCCGGCCTGCGCTGGGATTACGACAGCCTGACGGAGGCCGGTGCAGGCAGAGCGGACCGCGACAATATCGCACCGCGGCTGTCGATCAACTACCGCGCCAGCGAGCAACTTGCATTCCGCGGCGGTGCCGGTGTCTATTACGAGCGCCTTCCGTACACAGTGCTGTCGGATGCACTGCAGCAGAACACAACGTCGGCGGCGTTTCGCGGGCAGCTCGAGGCGCTGGCCGCGCAAGGTGTGCTGCCGGCGGATATCGATGCGGCGTCGGTCACGTTCGACGGCAACCTGGTCGTCAATCCGGCGTGCCCGGATGGTTTCCTCAATTGCCCGACGCCGGATGAAGTGCCGGATCTGCGCGAGACAGCCGTGTCGAACGAGCGCCGCATCCTGAACCCCGACGGACTCGACAGCCCCTACACCGTGCAGCTGTCGGCCGGCGTGCAATGGCAGTTGACCGACGAGCTACTCGGTTCGGCGGACCTGCTCTACTACCGCGGCCGCAACCAGCTGCGCATTCGCGACCTCAATGCACCGGCGCCGTTTTTCCCCGACACGGCTAACCTGACGCCGGATACATTGCGACACTGCGCGCGCTGCCGACGGACGCCGAGCGCCGCGCGCTGGCCGAATCGCTCGGCCTGATCACGCACCCAGGCGGCGGCCGATGCGACGCGGCCGGTGTCACCGGTCGCCGGCGGCGCGCGGCAAATCGTCGTCTCGGAAACGGCTGGCGAATCACGTTACAAGGCACTGAACCTGACACTGGAGAAAGCGACCGGCGATGATACCTGGGGCTATCTTTTTACTTATACGCTGTCGGAGCTGACCAACAACACCGACGACATCGATTTTCGAGCGCGCGAACTCGAACCGTTTCGAGGACGAGTGGGGCCCGTCGGTCAACGACCGGCGCCATGTCATCTCGACGGTGCTGTACCTGTACCCGTTCGATTCGCTGACGGTGGCGCTCGCCGGCCAGTTCGAGTCCGGCCAGCCGGTCAACCTGATTCCGGATGCCGGCATCTTTGGCACGACCGACTTGAACGGTGACGGCGCCTCGTTCGCCGATGCCTATCTCGGCAATTCCGGATCGCGCACCCGGTGTGTCGCGCAACTCGGACCGGTTGCCGTGGTCCGCGACCGTCGACCTGAGCCTGCGCTATCATCCACGGATCGGGGATGGCCGCATCGAACTGTCGGCGGATGTGTTCAATGTATTCAACCGGGAGAACCTGTCGGGGTTTGCCAACTCGGCCACGCAGTCGAACCAGATCCAGGTGGCCGGACAGCCGTTCACGCAACGCAATGCCGGCGCACCGCGGCAATTCCAGTTTGGAATGCGGTATTTCTTTTGACGGGGACGGCCCGTCCCCGTCATTGCGAGGCTGCGAAGCAGCCGTGGCGAATCATCGTCCGTCGTTGCGAGGCTGCGGAGCAGCCGTGGCAATCTCGTTCGCGTCCGGCAGAGTCAGCGCATCGATGGAGATCGCCGACGTCGCTGCGCTCCTCGCGATGACGGTGGCACCGCCTCCCCGTCGTTGCGAGGCTGCGAAGCAGCCGTGGCAATCTCGTTCCGTTTGGCAGAGTCAGTCGTGTTTGCGAGATCGCCACGTCGCTTCGCTCCTCGCGATGACAGCCACGTCGCTTCGCTCCTCGCGATGACGGGACGCCCACGTCGCTTCGCTCCTCGCGATGACGGGCCGCAGTTGCCCGCCCTCGGCCGGCACTTCATCGTCGGCCTGATCCTGTGCGCAGGACTCGCTGCCGCCGCCGAGCCCGATACCGGCAGCAATACGGTTCCAGCCGACTGGGCCCAGATCCAGAGCGACGCATCCGGGCAAACCGTCTACTTCAATGCCTGGGGCGGCGACCCGGGCATCAATCGCTACCTTGCATGGGCCGCGGAGGAACTGCGCGCGCAACATGACCTGCGTCTCGTGCACGTCAAGGTCACCGATGTCGCCGAGGCCGTCAGCCGTATTATGGCCGAGAAGGCGGCAGGCCGTGACGAAGGCGGTTCCGTCGACCTGCTGTGGATCAACGGCGAGAACTTTGCCGCGCTAAAGCGCGCGAACCTGCTGTGGGGGCCATGGGCGGAACGTGTTCCGCACGCTGCATTGATCGACTGGCAGGACAACCCGACGACGCGCATCGACATGACGCTGCCAACGGAGGGTTTCGAGCTACCGTGGGGTTCGGCGGCGTTCACGCTCTTCTATCACGAGCCGCAGGTCCCGCTTCCGCCGAATGATCCTGCCGCATTGCTGGCATGGATAGAGCAACATCCCGGCCGCTTCAGCTATCCGCAGCCGCCATCGTTTCTCGGTAGCGCGTTCCTGAAACAGCTGTTGCTGCTGCTGACCGACGAACGCGAGCGCCTGCTCGCGCCGGCAGGCGACGACTTCGCGGACATTACCGAGCCGTTGTGGCAATGGCTCGATCGTGCACACATCGCCATGTGGCGCGGCGGCCGGCTGTTCCCGCCGAGCGGCCCCGCACAGCGTGAATTGCTGGCGGTCGGTGAACTGGACTGGATGATGTCCTACAACCCGTCGGAGGCCAGCCGCGCGATTCGCCAGCAGGAGCTGCACGAGACGATCGGCGCATTGCACTTTTCAGGCGGCGCACTGGCCAACTCGCATTTTCTCGCCATTCCCGTCAATGCCAGCGCCAAAGCCGGGGCGATGGTTGCCGCGGACTTCCTGTTGTCGCCGCGTGCGCAGGCGCGCAAGGCCGATGAACGATACTGGGGCGATCCGACGGTGCTGGACATGGCGCGCCTGACAACCACGGAACGTGGCCTGTTTGACAAAGCGACAACCGGCGCCGCAACACCGCCAGCACCTGAGAAGTTCCTGCCCGAACCGCACCCGAGCTGGACAACACGCCTTGAAGCGGCGTGGCTCAGGCGTTACGTCCGGTGACCAGGCGGTGGTACCCGGGCTCGCGCGGCCTGCTGCTCGCCGTCTCCGGCCTGCCGGCGCTCGCCGGCCTTGCGGCGGCGCTGTGGGTGGGCGCCGATATCGACGCCCTCCGGCGCGTGCTGGCGACGCCCGGCATCGAGCTGTCGATGGCGTCCGCATTGTGGAGCGGTGCGATCGCGACCGCCATTGCGCTCTTTCTCGCACACATTGCCATGGCCCTCGCAGCCACCGGCGGCTGGCGGCGATCGTTAAATAATCTCGCGTTGCCGCTGCTGGCAATGCCGCACCTGGCCGTCGGCATCGGTCTCGTGCTGGTGCTGGCGCCGTCGGGTTTGCTGTTGCGGCTCGTGTCACCGTGGGCAAGCGGCCTCACGCTGCCGCCGGACTGGCAGACAGTGCAGGATCCATTCGGGCTGTCGCTGATCGCGGGCCTGGTCATCAAGGAGACCTGCTTCCTGCTGCTGGTCCTGCATGCCGCGTTGTCGCAGGTGCCGGCGGAGCGCTTGTTGCAACAGGCACGCTCGCTCGGGTACGGCCGGATCAAGGGATGGTTCGTTGCCGTCGCGCCGCTGTTGCAGCGGCAGATCCGCCTGCCCCTCGCCGCGGTGCTGGTGTTCGGCATGACCAATGTCGAACTGGCGATACCGCTCGGGCCGGGCCTGCCGCCGACATTTCCGGTGCTGCTGTGGCAATGGTTCACCGATCCAGACCCGCAGATACATGCACAGGCCTATACCGGTACGTTGTTGCTGTTCGCCATGACGTTGTTCGTGCTGGGCAGTGCGGCCGCCTGCGGCGCGGCGGTGCGGCGCGTGTCGCGGCAATGGGCTACCGGCGGCGCGCGCGGCGTGCATGAACGAGGCCTGCGCTACGGCCTTTCGGGCTTGCTCACCGCCCTGTGGGTCCTTGGCATGCTGGCTGTGGTCGCAATTGTCCTGCGCTCCGCATCAGGCACCTGGCGTTTTCCGGCAGTCCTGCCAACCGGCGATGCGCTGGCGGGCTGGGCAGGTGCTTGCACCCGCGGCGCTGGACGTCGCACCACTAACAGTGAAGCTCGCTGTTGCTACAGCCATTGTCGGACTGCTGCTGGTTTTACCGGCCGCGGAATCGGTACATCGCAACGCCAGTGCGCGGCGGCAGATCGGCAGCCTGCTGTTCCTGCCGTTGCTGCTGCCGCAAATGACCTTCCTCTTCGGCGTACAGGTGCTGCTCACACGGCTACACATCGACGGCACATTCGTCGCCGTATTGTGGAGTCATCTCATTTTCGCGCTGCCTTACCTGTGGAGCCTCGTCGCGCCGGCCCGGGCGGCGATCGATCACCGGATCGCAGACGTCGCACGCACACTGGGAGCAAGCCGCCAGCGCACCTGGTACCGGGTTACGGCCCCCCTGCTTGCGCGCATCGGGCTCGTGGCGTTCGCGCTCGCGTTCTCCGTCAGCATCGCGCTGTATCTGCCGACCCTGTTCGCCGGTGCCGGCCGGGTTGCAACGGCCGCGACTGAGGCCGCTGCGGCGGCGGCGTCCGGCAGCCTGCGGATCGCGTCGATGCATGCAATACTGCTGAGTGTGCTGCCGTTTTTCGCCTTTGCCATCGCCTATTCCGGAGGCGCATTGCTGTTCCGGCAGCGACGCGGTGTCCCGCGATGAACGCGCTGGTCATTGACAGGGTGTCACTCCGCGTCGGTGGACAGCCGCTGTTCAGCGATCTCAGCGTGCGGGTCGAACCGGGAACCGTTACGTCGGTGATCGGCCGCAGCGGCTCCGGCAAGTCGAGTTTGCTCGCGTTTCTGTGCGGTACGCTTCCCGGCTCCTTCGCGGCATCCGGACGCATACTGCTCGGCGATGAGGACCTGACATCGGCCGCACCGGAAAAGCGGCGGCTGGGCATCCTGTTCCAGGACGCGCTGTTGTTCCCGCACCTGAGCGTGCGCGACAACCTCCTGTTCGGCCTGCGTCCGGGCGAATCGCGGCGCGTGCGGCGGCAGCATGCAGACGACGCACTGGAGTCAATGGGACTTGCCGGCTTTGGCGATCGCGATCCGGAGACGCTGTCGGGAGGGCAGAAATCGCGTGTTGCATTGCTGCGTGTGCTGTTGTCCGAACCACGCGCATTGCTGCTCGATGAGCCGTTCAGTTCACTCGACGATGACAGCCGCAACCAGGTGCGCCTGCTGGTATTCGACCAGGCGCGCGCGCACGGCCTGCCGACCCTGCTCGTCACCCACGACAGGGAAGATGTCGAAGCCGCGGCCGGTCCTGTCGTTTCGCTGACAGACAACTGACGGGAGGCCGTTTAACAATGCTGGATGCAATTCTCCGCCCTGCCATCGACCGCCCGCTCCGTGCAGCCGGCACGGAACTGGCCCGGCGTGGCATCTCCGCCAACACGGTCACCGCTGCCGGTCTCGTGGCCGGAATCCTCTGCGCGGTTGCCGTCGCATTGCAGTCCTACGGCACCGCGCTCGCCCTGCTCGCGCTTAACCGCGTACTTGACGGACTGGACGGCGCCGTTGCGCGAGCCACCGCACCGACTGACAGCGGCGGCTATCTGGATATTGTCGTTGACTACTGTTCTCCATGCCGGCGTACCGCTGGCGTTTGCCGTGGCGGACCCGGCACGCAATGCGCTGCCGGCGGCGACGCTGCTCGCCGGATTTTGCCTGACCGCAACCGGGTTCCTCGCGTTCGCGATCATTGCCGCCAAACGCGGGCTCGAAACCGAGACGCACGGTCGCAAGTCGTTTTTTTATTCAACAGGGCTCGTCGAGGGTACGGAGACGATAATGTTCTTCGTGCTGATGATGCTCATGCCGGCCTGGTTTCCGTACATTGCAGGGCCTGTTCGCGGTACTTTGCGTTGTAACAGCCGTTCAGCGCACGTTGCTGGCGATGTCGGTATTCCGGTCGCCGATGGGTAGAAGTAAAAGGTTCCCGTCGTCGCGAGGCGCAGAGTCAGCACGTCGTTGCGAGCCCGGAGGGCGTGGCAATCCGTCGTCGCGAGCGCAGCGTGGCGATCTCGCACCGCCTGGCAGAGGCAGTAACAGTGACGAGATCGCCACGGCGCTGCGCGCCTCGCGACGACGTGGGTACTGTGTGCCTCGCGACGACGTGGGTACTGTGTGCCTCGCGACGACGTGGGACTCTGAGCCTCGCGACGACGTGGGCACTCTGCGCCTCGCGAGACGGTTGACGAGACTGAAATAAACCGGGCCGGCGACGGGTCTGCCTGTATTCGCGACTGAACCTGACATGACGATTCCACGGAAATAATGATGCAACGGAACCTTACCCGAATCCTGTTGGCGCTTGTGGTCGTCGCCGCCATAGCCGCCTTTTTTGTCCTGGACCTGCAGCAATATTTGTCACTCGCGGAACTGAAAGCGCAGCGCGACGCACTTGCAGCGTACGCACAGTCACACCCTGCGCTGGCCATTGGTTCCTACTTTGTTCTGTATATCGTCGTGACGGCATTGTCGTTACCAGGCGCCGCGATTATGACGATCGCCGGCGGTGCGGTGTTCGGGCTTGCCACCGGCACTCTTGTAGTATCGTTTGCCAGCACGATCGGAGCCACGCTGGCCTTTCTCGCCGCCCGCTTTCTGTTTCGCGATGCGATACAGCGGCGTTTTCGTGATCGGCTGAAGCGGCTGAATGAAGGCGTCGAACGCGAAGGTGCTTTTTACCTGCTGGCGGTGCGCCTGGTACCCGCGTTTCCGTTCTTTGTCGTCAACCTCGTTGCGGCACTGACGCCATTGCGTGCGTGGACTTTCTACTGGGTCAGCCAGGTTGGCATGCTGCCAGGGACGATCGTCTACGTGAACGCGGGCACGCAGCTCGGGCAGGTCTCGTCGGTCGGCGACATACTGTCGCCATCGCTGATCGGGGCTTTCGTGCTGCTCGCCATGCTGCCGCTGCTGACGCGCTGGGTACTCGCGTTCATCCAGTCAAGGCGCGTCCGCTTGCGCTTCAGCCGTCCGGCGTCGTTCGACTACAACCTGATTGTCATAGGCGGCGGCTCCGCCGGCCTCGTGACGTCTTACATCGCGGCCACCGTGCGCGCGAAGGTTGCGCTGATCGAGCGCGACAAGATGGGTGGCGAGTGCCTCAATACCGGCTGCGTGCCGAGTAAAGCGTTGCTGCGGAGCGCGAAATTACTTGCTAATGCGCGTAACAGTAGCAAGCTCGGTATACGCCGCATGTCAGCGGAGTTCGACTTCGCTGATGTCATGGCGCGGGTTCATGACGTCATTGCAGATATCGCCCCGCACGACTCGGTCGAGCGCTATGAGAAACTGGGGGTCGATTGCATTGCCGGCGAGGCGCGCATCGTATCGCCCTGGGAGGTCGAGGTCGGTGGCAAGCGCCTCAGCGCCCGCGCGCTCGTGGTCGCCACCGGATCGCAGCCGGTGGTACCGGGAATCCCCGGGCTCGACGGTATCGACTATGTGACGACGGACAGTCTGTGGTCGCTCAAGGAACAGCCACAAAACCTGGTGGTCCTCGGCGGCGGGCCCATCGGCTGCGAGTTGACGCAGGCCTTCGCGCGGCTCGGCAGCACCGTCACGATCGTGGAGATGGCACCGCAGCTGCTGGGCCGGGAAGACCCGGATGCGGCATCGGCAGTCGAGCGCAGCTTGCGCGAGGATGGTGTCAAGGTCATGACGTCCTGCAAGGCATCAGGTGCCGAAGGTTCGGGCAGCAGCGGCACGCTGGTCTGCGAGAAAGACGGCGAGGAGGTTCGCCTGCCGTTCGATCGCCTGCTGGTGGCGCTTGGCCGGCGCCCGAACATCGACAGCTCGGGCATGAAGGACATTGGCGTGCAGCTGACTGACTCGGGCAAAGTGCTGACCGACCCGTTCCTGCGCACGAATTACCCGAGCATCTCGGTCTGCGGCGATGTCGCGGGACCCTACCAGTTCACGCACGTGGCGGCGCACCAGGCGTGGTTTGCGGCGGTCAACTCGCTGTTCCGGCCGTTATGGTCGTTCCGTACCGACTATCGCGTCATTCCGTGGTGCACTTTTACTGATCCCGAGGTTGCTCGTGTCGGCCTGTCGGAGGCCGAGGCGAAAGAGCAGGATATCGAGGTCGAGGTGACGCGTTATGATATCGGCGAACTCGATCGCGCCATCACCGACGGCGTCGCGCATGGCTTCGTCAAGATACTGACGCCGCCTGGCAAGGATACGGTGCTGGGCGCAACGATCGTCGGCGCGCACGCCGGCGAATTGATCGCGGAGTTCGTGCTGGCGATGAAACACGGGCTGGGACTGAACAAACTGCTCGGCACGATCCACATCTACCCGACGATGATGGAGGCTAACAAGTACGCGGCCGGGGTGTGGAAGAAAGCCAACGCACCGGAGAAGCGCTCGAATGGCTGGGACGCTGGTTTCGGCTGGCGGCTCGGAAGAAGGATGACAACGGCCACGCACGACAACACCGTCATCGCGAGGCGAGGAGCGCCCTACGTCATCGCGAGGAGCGAAGCGACGTGGCGATCTCGTGACGCACCGTCATCGCGAGGCGCGCAGCGCCGTGGCGATCTCGTGAATACACTGACTCTGCCAACCGTGCGAGATCGCCACGGCCGCCTGCGGCGGCCTCGCAACGACAGTCGGGAGGCACGTAAGGGAACCGATGCCATGACACTCTCCGAGTGGCTGCTGTCACACGAAGCGCAAGTCCGGCTGACCGCGTTCCTGTTCGTGTTCGCTCTGCATGATCATCCTGCAGCGCCTGTTCCCCGGCGCGAGGTCGGTGGCGGCTGGCGGCGAAACGTGACCAACGTGACGCTTGTTATTGTCGGGACGATAATACTTCGTGTCGCGTTTCCGTTGCTCGCGTTCGACCTCGCGGTTGACCTGCAGCAGCGCGATGCGGGCCTGCTGCAGGGATTGCCGAACGTGGCGGGTGTAATCATCGGCGTACTGCTGCTCGATGTCATGATTTACTGGCAGCACCGCCTGATGCACGAAATTCCGCTGCTGTGGCGGCTGCACCGCGTGCACCACGCCGATACCAGTTTCGATGTGACCACCGGCGTACGCTTTCACCCGGTCGAGATTGCGCTGTCGATGGCCATCAAGCTCGGCATCATTTACCTTTTCGGCATTGCGCCGCTTGCGGTGCTGATCTTTGAAATTGCGCTGAGTGCCGGCTCGCTGTTCACGCACGCGAACCTGCGCATGCCGGTGGTATTCGAGCGCAGGCTGCGCTGGCTGTTCGTGACACCGGAAATGCATCGAGTGCATCACTCGTGGCATCCGGATGAAACCAATAGCAATTACGGTTTCCATTTGTCGCTGTGGGACCGCCTGTTCCGCAGTTACCGGGACCAGCCGCGCGACGGCCATACCGGCATGACGATCGGCCTCCACGAGTTTCGCGAGCCGCGTCAGCAATCGCTGTATGCACTGCTTCCTGAACCCGTTCCGCCGCGCCACATGATAAGAACGGTCAACGACCTGGTCCTGTGCCACAAATTCGACCAGTTACCGCCCGCGCCAATACTCCACTGTGGCTGCTGGATACCCAGTTCACTGGCACGGCATTACGCCGCGCAGGAAAAGCTGTGTAACGCTCTCGATGGCGTCTTCAGTTTGCGCGCGGCTCAACGGTTTGCCGTTGTTGACCGCACGTATCTGGTGCTCGAAATCGGCATAGCGCCGTGTCGTTGCCCAGATGGCGAACATCAGGTATTGCGGCTCGACGCGGACCAGCTTGCCTTCACGTATCCACTTGCGGATCTGTGCGACCTTCTTGCGGTTCCATTTGAGAAAGCTGCTCTTCAACTGCTCGTCGAAAACGTGCCCGCGACCGATGATCTCCATGGCCCAGACCTTGGACGCGTACGGACGCGTGAAGGAATGCTCGATCTTGCGACGGATGTAGGCCCGGAAAACAGTCTCCGGATCTTCGGACGTGTCGAATATGGCTGCGTCGGACTTCCATTCCTCGAGGATGTCATCGAGGACCCGGACGTACAGGCCTTCCTTGGTGGGGAAATGATAGTGGACGTTGGCTTTCGGCAAGCCGGCCTCGTCGGCAATCTGCTGCGTTGTGCCGCCGCTGACGCCTTTCTCGGCGAAGACCTTCTCCGCCGCGGAAATAATCCTGCGGTATTGTCGGCGACCCTGAGCCTTCTTTGATGGTGGCCGGGCAAAGGTCATGGGGTCCGATTCTCCAGTTGTGCCGGATTGAGCGGCATTCTGACGTATCTTGTGGCAGTGAGGCCGAACTCGCTCGATTATACGCGTTGGGCCGTGGGCCGGCAGTCAGAGTTCCTGCAGTGGGTTGCCATTTTCCTGTCACGCAGGCGGTATGAGCAGAAGGCAACGTCGAAACGGGAGCCGCCGGGTTGTCCCGCGCCACCTCCCGGTTCGACCGGCGCCGGGTTCGCTTGTAGAATCGCCCGATGCAACCAAATCCATTACCGCCCGGGAAGATTCTCATCGTCGGCGGCGGGAGTGCCGGCTGGATGACAGCGAGCATCTTCAGCCGCAGCCTCGGCCGTGTCGGCAGCGATATCACGCTCATCGAATCGCCGAACGTCACGACGATTGGCGTTGGCGAAGGTACGACCCCGCTCTTCAAGCGTTTTCTCCAGTTCCTGGATGTCTCTGAAGAAGAATTCATGACCGCGGCGCGCGCGACCTACAAGCTTGGCATCAATTTTCCCGGATGGACGGGGAGCGGTGAATTTCACGCCTACTTTCACCCGTTTGCCGCGCCCGGTTACAACGAGTACGAGCAGAATTTCTTTGCGAATTGCGATGCTCGCCGCAGGGGTGAGTCCGCCCACACGAATCCGGCCGACTACTTCTTCAATGCGGAACTGGCCCGGCAGCATAAGGCGCCGGTCGGCCCACCGCCCTGCGATTCCGGCGGTATGGATTACGCCTATCATTTCGATACGGCATTTCTCGTAGACTTCCTCAAAGAGCGGTGTCTGGCCGAAGGAGTCAACTACGTCGTCGACGACGTGACCGAGGTGGTTCACGACGAACATGGCGACATCGGCCACGTCGCAACGGCGAATAGCGGCGATCTGGACGCCGACTTGTTCGTCGACTGCACGGGTTTTCGCCGCGTTCTGCTCGGCACGGTCCTCGAATCCGAGCCTGTTTCATACGAACGCAGGCTCTTCAACAACCGGGCGGTCGTCATCCGGACACCCGTGCCCGAAAAAGATGACCTGCCGCCGTACACGGAATCGACCGCGCTCAAATGCGGCTGGGCGTGGCGCATCCCGCTGATGAACAAGGTCAGCTGGGGCTACGTCTACAGTGCGAACTACACGTCGCAGGAAGACGCGGAACAGGAACTGAGGGCCCACATCGGCGAACCGACCGACGGCATCGACTGCACTCGATATCAGGCTCACGTCAGGGCGTCGTACACCAGCACTGGCAACGCAACTGCCTCGGCGTCGGGCTATCACAAGGTTTCATCGAACCGCTCAAGGCGACCGCACTCGGCCTCACCCAGTTCACGATCAACCGTTTCGTCACGCATTTCGCACGCGGCGGCTACCAGCCGACACATCGTGATCACTTCAACCAGATTATCAACGAAGCTTTCGACGTCACGATCGACTACATTCAAATGCACTACAAACTGACGACACGCGATGACACACAATACTGGCGCGACTGCCACAACAACGAAAACATCTCCGACACGGTGCGGGCGGTAATCGAAGGCTGGGAAAATCCGACATCCGATTTTGTTTCGGTGCTCCGGAAATACGTCCATCGGTCCTCGTATGCCCCTACTCCTGGTATTGCATCCTCTCGGGCATGGGTCGCTATCCGGAAAAGACGATGGGGGCTTCGGCCCGACCTGCCGGCAACCCCTACGAACAGGAGGCAAGTCGTTACTTCAGCCATCGCGGCTACCTAGAAGGGCCTGCGGTAGCTGGAGTCCCGGCCGGAGACTCCGTGTGTTTTCATGCGGCCGTCGGGTGAGACACCCGGCAGCGCCTCCTCAGAGTCTCGGAAACTCGCGTATCCATTGTGAGAAGACCCATTTCTCTCCCGATGTCGGCGGTAGCCCGGTGTGCATGGTGTCTTTATCGGGCCTGCCATCGGCATCGGTGTTCGCGAACAGTAGACCGTCGCCTTTCGCACCTTTGTGCGAGATGCCGATCAGCGGGAATTGCGTCTCGCCGCCCTCGAAGTCATCGTTGAGATAGATAAGAAACGTGTGCGTGCGCTGCCCGCGAGCTGCGAGCTCGGCGGCGTACGCCGGTTCGTCAGGATCGAGGTAGTCGAAGTGCTTTGCAAAAGTTTCACCGGGCGAGTAATGCAACACTTTCGGAATTTCCATTGCGCGCTCGCGCCGGCCCGTGATTGCCCCGATACGTGCGCGCAGTACAAAGGTGAGCACGCCGAGGCTCTGCACGTCGAGATCGCACTGCGAGTTCGTCCGTCGATTGTCCTCGGTCGTTCCGCCCGTCACCTTGTCGTAGATCGTTGCACGAGACAGCCGGTCGCGTGCCTGCTTGATCAGCCAGTCGCAGGCGGCTGGCGGTGCAAATTTCGCGATCGTCTCGATGCGCGGCATCTCCCGAAGCGTTTCCGACTTCGGCGGCGCGAGCCACGCGTCGAGATCGACGCTGCCACGGATTGCGTCCCAGTTACCGCCGTCGACGTGGCCGTCGCCCGGGCCGCCCGCCGAGTATTCGGAGCGATGACTGTGCAGCGCCGTGACCGCGCTCGGCGGCACGCACGATAGAATTGAGTGCCTTGGTGCCAGTCTCGATTGCGCCAGAGATCCGTGCTCGCGATAGTCGCTGCGAGCCAGGCACCCTCGGTATCACCGGCCTCGGCCGCCTTCTCGACCAGCGCGACCCCCCGTGCCGGGTCTGGACGCACGTCTTTGCCTGTCAGGTAACGGATTCCGAGATCGACTTCGCTGTTTTTCCGCGCGCTGCCCGGGCGCTCGAGCGAGCCGCAGCAATGCTTGTGCTTCCTGCCGCTGCCGCACGGGCAGGGGCTGTTCCGCCCGACGCTAGCCATCGGCGCGTACACCGACAGCGCTGCCAACGACCGGCGATTCGCGGAAGGAAACCAGCCGCCATCGGCGGAGTTGGGCGAACAGACGGATCAGGTCCATATCAGGTATGTCTCCCAGCGTACCGCGAATGCGTGCGAAGACTTCGGTAGCCTTCGCATTTCCGTCCATGGCACCTCCCAGCAAGAACTCGAGGACGGCAACCGTCCGCCGTTCGCGCAATCCGATAGCATGGCTTCCCCAAGGCGTAGAAACCCGAAACAGCAACCCGTCACCGGATGCCGGTCGGGCCACCGCATTCTGTTCGAGCAGAAAAACAGGGATAAAGCTCGCCCAGCGATTGATAGCCGGGTTTCTTCGTTACCACGACGCTATCAAAGACGCAGGCGTCGAGCTGCGTAAGCAACAGGCACCACAACGCATCCTCCGGGGTCTCGACGATTGGTTCGCCCATCACATTAAGCGACGTGTTGAGAAGTATCGGAACACTCGTTCGTTCACCGAATGCCCTGACAAGTTCGTAATAGGTACCGTTTGCTGCACGGGTAACCGTTTGCACGCGTCCTGTCCCGTCGACGTGTACGACCGCAGGGACGAGGTCGCGCTTTTCCTTCCTGAATTTCATGATTCGGAGCATGAACGGGCTGCTCGGGTCGTGTCCATCGAGTTCGAACCAGTCGTTGACGTTCTCAAGCGGCACGACCGGTGCGAACGGCCGGAATGCCTCGCGGTGTTTTACGCGCGAATTCAGTTTTTCCTTTGCGTCGGGCGTGCGCGGATCGCACAGGATGCTGCGCTGACCCAGCGCGCGCGGCCCGAGCTCCGACGGACCGGAGAGAACCACGCGACGATTCTGCCATCGGCGAGCAGGCTTGCAGCTTCGGTGACAGCGTCGTTGTGTCTGCTGCGTGACGATTGCAGGTGTTCGTTCGAGGGCCGCGGAAATGTCCCGGGCGTTGTACGTCGCCCCGAACCCGTCGCGCTCGAGCCTCCAGGGTGAGTATCGGCCGGTGAGTTGCCAGAGTCCGTGATAGGCAGCACCGATCGCCGGCCCGGAATCCTCCGCCGCGGGCATGATGTAGCGGCGTTGCTCGAAGTCGGCCTCGCGGATGATACGCTCGTTTGCCACGCTGTTGAGCGCGACCCCGCCTGCATAGACGAGATTCCGGCTCGTGAGAAAGTTCCCGCACGCGGGCGGCGAGGTAGAGCAATGCGTGTTCGAGAGCGCTCTGGACGGAGGCGGCGAGATCCTGATTAATGCGCTGGTCGTCCGGCCAGCGCCGGGTGCCGGCAAACTGCTTCGGGACCGAGTCGAAGAATACGAAACGCCCGTCGCAGATCGTGAAGAACTCGTCCGGCTCGAACCTTGGTGTGCCGTACGGGGCCAGCCCCATGACCTTGCCGGCATCCATCGGGTCGCCGAAGATCTGTGATGCTGCCGCCGAGAACAGGCCACCGAGGCTGCCGAACGTGGGCATCGAAGCGCCCTCCGGTGGCGAATTAAGCCAGCGCCCCTGTTCGACCATGTGCTTTTCGAGCGCCGTAAGGGTGGTACCCGCCGCATGGTAGATCGATGTGGTCTCGCCCCCGCCCCCTCGGGGCCGATGATGGCACTGAGTTCGTCGGCCGATAAATCGCCGGTGGGCGAGCCCATGCCGTCGATGATCAGCGCGGCAGCCTCGTCAAATCCGGAAGTCGCGAATGCGCTGACGGCATGACCGGCGTGGTGCGAAATGGTCTGCGTCGGGATCCCGTTCGTTCCAATATCGAGCATCGGGTTGCTCGTAATCGCGTTTTCGGGCCGACGCGAATCCGTCTGTGCGCAGAGAACGACAATATCGAGTTCATGCGCTGCGATGCCGCCCTCCTCGAGACAATAGCGCACTGCAAGTGACGGTCGCGAGCCGTACAAGCGCGCACGTTTCTTGCCGGCCAGTCGTTCCTCCTGGACGGCTGCGACGATGCGATCACCGTGCATGAGACAGGCGGCACCGTTGTGCGAGGCACTTAGTCCAAGGACCCAGGGTTTGTCGCTTGTGGCCACTGGTTGCAGTTGTGGACCCGAAACCGACACTATATCAACAATACGAATAATCGTTGGGCGCTGACACGCATCGATTCCGTAACGCGCCTGCCGCTTGCCTCCCACTGTCGTTGCGATGTAATAACCCCATGAAGCATCCCGCAACAATCTTGCGCCGGCCCCTTCAATCCGGCGCTCTTTTCCTCCTGATCATCACTCTCGCCACAGCAGCTTGGCGCAGAGCGATCTCGCCGACGCGCTGCGCAAGTGTGCGGCTGTCGAAAGCGATGCCGCGCGACTCACCTGTTTCGATGCTATCCTGCGAATCCATTGGTTAAGGCAGAGAGTCAGACATCGGAACCCGGCGAGGCAACTGAGCTCGTCGACGGCAACCAGCCAAAGCCGCTCTCGGACGATGTCGGCAAGGGCGCCGTCGCCGGGGAGGAGGCGCCACGCACAATCTACGCGGCCACCGTAACGCGCTGCGAGCACAACCGGCGCTTACAACGCAGTTTCTTTTCTTTCTGGAGAATGGCCAGATTTGGAAGATGAGCAACTTCCGCAGACCCATCGTCGTCAAATGCAGCTTCGATGTGACCATCGAGCAGGATTTCTTCGGCTTCAAGATGGATATTCCAAGTGAGAACGCGTCGTTTCGCGTTTCCCGCGTTCATTGAGCAGCCGTTTAACCACACGCTGCGTCGACACAACGCGTTCCCAACGCGCTGCTATACTCGCGAGCCGGCGTACAGCACTACCGGACATGAAATGAGCGATCCGAGCGATGGCTCGCAGCAATTGAGAGACAGCTGGGACGCCTATTGGCACGGCGCCGAGCGTAGCGACGCGTTCACCGGCGGTGGTTCGAAACACCCGTCTATCGACCACTTCTGGAGGCGGTGTTCGGGAATGTTGCCAAGGGCCGCAAACCGTTACGCCTCATCGATATCGCCGGCGGCAGCGGCTCGGTGGTCGAGCGCGCCACGAACAGCCTCGGCGAACGGCTCGAAGAGCTCGCTTGTGTCGATCTCTCGCCTTCTGCGATGAAATTGCTCGAACAACGATTTCCGGGAGTGCACGCCGTGGTCGCGGACGCCCGGGACACGGGGCTGGAATCCGGCCGCTACGATGTCGTGACGAGTCAGTTCGGCATGGAGTATGCCGGGCTCGATTCGATCGACGAAATGATGCGTCTCGCGCGCGGACGACGGCCTGCTTGCAATGCTCGTCCATCACCGCGGTGGCGGCATACATCGGCAATGCAGCGCGAGCTACTGCGGCGCTGCGAGAGTTTGAGGCGTCGAACTTCGTTGACTCGGCGATAGCCGCCTTCGAGGCCGGCTTCGCGGCGGCGCGCGGCGGCGCGCCCGGCGCTTATGAAGCGGCTGCGAAGCGTCATGTGCCGACTGATACGGGCAGTTGAGGCGATATTGCGTAAATACGGACCGGACGTCGCCGACGGCACTGTCGTCAAGCTTTACAAGGACATTGCCGCCGTCCACCGCCGCCTCGCACATTACGATCCCGAAGAGGTGCTCGGTTGGCTGCGCCGGATGCGTGCCGAGATCGATGCGTATGCCGGCCGGATGGCATCCATGTGCGAGGCGGCCATCGACGAATCTACATTCGAGGAGCTTTGCCGGCGCATCGAGTCCGGCGGCTTCCGGCTGTTGCAGAACGAAGCGCTGGTTGTGGCGGAACGAATACAGCCCTCGCCTGGGCAATCGTCGCCGCGCGCGGCTAGCCCGTCTTGTCAAAGAGTGGCCGGATGTTTTCGACGAGCGACGCATAGTTTTGCCAGCGACCGCTGGAGAACTCGTAGAGCCCCTCGCGCACCTGCCAGACGCTTGCCGTCTTGACCATCATGTCAGCGTTCCGGAAGTCGAGGCAGCGATCGTCCCAGGGCAATCCCAGGAAATCGACCAGCTTTCGCATCACGGGCTCGGGAGTTTTCACCAGCGCGTCGTAGTCGAGCGTGAAGATGCTGTCGCCGAACAGCGCTCGCCAGTGCTTCATCAGCCGGTCGTGCTCGAGATGGTAATGCGGCAATTGACGCAATGTCGGTCGCGTACGCCATGTATTCACCGAGCTGCTGGAACCAGATGGACAGGCAGGTATCCAGCGGATTACGTACGGTGTGGATGATCTTCGCCGTCGGGAAACATTGCCCGGACGAGTCCCAGGTGCACGAAATTGGTCCGGCCGCTTGTCCGTCACCAGCCTGTCGGTGCCCAGGATGGCCTGCACCTTGCCGGCGTAGGCGTCCGCCAGCTCGGCGATGTCATCGCGGGTAGCCTCGGCCGCGCGGTCCGGATACGGTGACAGCCGTCGCGATATCAGCCAGGGCAGTATGTCCAGCTCGCCGGCCGGCTGGATGTCCGGGTGGCCCGCGAGCAGCTGCTCGACCAATGTCGAACCCGAGCGCAGCATGCCGCAAATGAACACGGGCGTGTGTTTGGAATCCGTTTCGACGGACTCGATCCATCCGCCATCGATGCGCCGCCTGACCTCGTCGAACGCCCTTGTTGTCGCTGACCCGATCGTATTTCGGGCAGCGCTGGCGGCCGAGGGCATTTGCCTTCCCGTACGCTTCTGTGGCGTCCTCGTAACGGCCGCAATCATCGTAAGCCTTGCCGAGCGCGAACCAGAGCGCTTCGTGGACGACGGGGTCCTTCTGCGGCTGTCGGATCGCCTCCTCTAGTGCACCGAACGCAGGATCGTCCGTCGACTCGATGCGCCGGGCACCGGCAAGACGGGCAAGCGACTCGAAATGCATCGGATCGATGTCGCGGATTCGTTCGTAGAGCGTGATCGCCCTGTCCCGCTCGCCGGTTTCCTCGTGAAGCCCGGCCAGATTGAACAAAGCAGGAATGTAGTCGCTGTCAATGTCGAGCGCTTTTTCGAACATCTCGCGTGCTTTATCGGCATCACGTATATCGGAGTATGCGACACCCATATTCGACCAGACTTCGGAGGCGTCCTCGATGCCCGTATCGAGCGCACGTTCGTATTCTGCAAGCGCCTCGCCGTACTCCTTGTTGCGCTTTAAGAGCAGTGCAAGATTGAAATGCGCCGGCGGGCTGTCCGGGTGACGCCTGAGAAACTCCCGATAGCGATCAATCGCTGCATCCGTCTGCCCCCACTGGTCGAGCAGCGTCGCGAGCCACGCGAGGTAGTAAAAACGATCCGGCAACAGCTCGGTCAGCTTTGTCAGCGCCTCCAGTGCCTCGTTCGGGCGCCCGGCCTCGATGTAGAGCTCGGTCAGCGCCGCCAGCACCGGCTCGCGATGCGGTCCCGGAGTCATCAGTTGCTGGTAGGCCCGCTCGGCGTCGGCATAGCGTCCTGCGGCGTGCAGTTGCCGCGCGCGATGGAAGCCGGCCTCGATGTCGTCTGTCGATTCCATCGATCAGGGTTTATCCGATTTGCCGGCCATATGCAACGGACGGCCAACCGGCACGACGTCGAATGCGACCGTCAGGCGTGGGTCCGGTGACTCGAACGGGATCAGTGCCGTGCCACATGTACGACGGGAACAGCACGAGCCGGCCGGTTGCGGGCTTGATCAATCGGCGTGCGCGGCCTTCCTCACCGATATCAATGTCCGGTTCTCCGAACTTGATGCCGCCCTGGTCGTCGTTCTCCTGGGACACTTCCGTCGGCACCTGGACGTAATAGGCGGAGCTGATCCATCCGAGCGGATGCACGTGCATTTCATGATAGCCGCAACTGGCGAGCTTGACGGACCATGACGCACGGAAGTCGTACTGGCTCGCACGGCGTGCGAGCAGCGGGTGCTCGGCGTGCTGCGGCATGCGCCCGATATAGTCTTCGACGCAGTGTTTTATGCTCTGGACGAGTTCGACGATTTCGGGTTCCTTGCGGACAAACAGGTCGCCGTAGGTCTGGCTGCCGCCACGCAGAGTCTGCTCCGGCGGATGCCGTTTGCCGATATGCAGTGTCTCCAGTGTGCGCGCAAGCTCAGCGTTGAACCCCGCTGCATCCCGGTAGGCAGCCGGTATTGGAACATCGTAAACGCGAACCATGTTCTCGTAGTCGTTGAGCATCTCGGTCGCGCCCGTCTCCCAGCAGCCGCCAGCAAAGGCCGAGATACGCGAGCGCTCGCTGATTGAACGGCATGTCGGCCATCCCGAGCCTGGCCTGCTCCAGCGCTTCTTCGGGCTCCCTCTTAGCAAGCAGGGCGCGCGCGTAGTTGATGTGATGTTCAGATGTCCTGTCGCCGGCTGCGACGGCGCGGGCGTGTGCACCCAGAGCCCGGTCCCATTCGCCGAGGCGCTCGAGTGTCAGTCCGAGCAGGCTGCTGAGTTCGGCCTTCTGTTGTGCATGTTCGAGACCCGCCTTGATAACCTGGACAGACTTCTCGTAATCTCCCGTCTGGTACAGCGCGATCGCATAATCGCGCCGCAGGGGCACGGAGGACGCATTCGCCTCGAGCGCGGTCCGGTAGGACGATAGATATTCGTCGAGGCGATTCTGCTGGTACAGCAGGGAGTTCAGGTTTTTGTGACTTTCGAGATCCGCAGGATTGCGGATGGTCGCTTGGCGATACGCATCGATCGCGCGGTCCGTTTCGAGGTCGTCGATCAGCGCATTGCCGAGGTTCAGGTAGAGTTCCGCCCGGTCAAGGCCGAGTCCGCGGGCCTTCTCGTAGGATGAAACCGCCTGGCCGGGTTCGTGCCGCATCCGGTGGCACAGCCCGAGATTGTGATACGCCTCGGCATAGTCAGGTTTCAGCTTGAGGGCGCGCTCGTAGGACGGAATGGCGGCAGCATAGTCGGCCCTTCGCTGATGAATGTTCCCGAGCAGCAGCCAGGATACTGGGTCTTCTTCGCGAATCTCGAGCGCGCGCCTGACGCATTTCCCGGCGTCTTCGAGCTGCTGCTTCGCGAGATGACAGAGCGCTTTATTGCGATGCGCTTCGACGTAGCCGGGCAATAGCTCGATCGCCCTGGCGTAGCAATCGATCGCGTCGTCCAGCCTGCCGTAGCGTTTGAGCGCATTGCCAAGATTATTCGCGACCTCTGGCTGCTCGGGATAGAGCAGCAGCGATTTTTGCATCAACTGTATCGCGCTCGGGTAGTCTTTCTTGCTCGAGAGCAACACGCCATAGAGCTGCAGCGCTGTTGGATTGTCCGGATGTAATTTTATGAAGGAGCGGTAATCCGCCTCGGCCCCGTCGAGGTCGCCGGCCTGGTGGGCCGCGAATGCCTTCTCGAGCAGGGGCGGCAGGCCGCCACCGCGGCTGCCGCTCTTGTTGGCTGCCGGATCAGCCATCGGTGATGTTCCTCGCAATGGATGCTAAACGGTCATTATAGGCGCAGCCTAAAAAATGGCGGGCCCGGGGCCCGCCATTCGTCTTGCTTCTTGCGTCGTCCGGGTCGATCAGAGCGATGTATTGAATCCTACGAAGAAGTAGCGACCCAATGCATCCCAGGTGCCGGGAACGGTATTGCCGTTGCTGAACACGGCAATGTTGTTGAAGAAACCGTTCACGGGAGGATCGTTGTCGAACGCGTTGACGAGACCGACGTTTAACTCCGTCGAGGCTCCGAACCAGTCGACATAGTACGAGGCGGACAGATCGATATAGTGTTTCGCTTCTGCCTGGAACTCGTCGGTGTCGGCCAGGTACTGATCGATTTCGCCGACCATGCGCCAGGTTGCGCCAAGCTGCAGATCCCACGGCGTCGTCCACACGGTGTTGAAGGTATGCTTCCATTCCGGACGCGGGCGACCACAATCGCCCCCGTACACGCCGGCGCACTCGTTGATGCCACCGCCCGGTACGGGTTCCTCATCGAACTTCTCGAGAACCGTGCCTCGGAACTGGAAGTCCAGCGACCCCATGTCACCGACCTCCATCGCGTACGTACTCGTGATGTCGATGCCGGTAACCTCGAAGAAGCCGATGTTGACGTCCGTGGACTGCACGACCGCGGTACCAACCCAGAGGTTTCCGTTCGGGCCCCGATCGATCAGGTCGCAGAACAGCGGATCGCCTGTCTCGCCACACTGACGAATCGTGAACTCCTCACCGAGACCGGCGGCAACGGCATTGCTCGACCTCGATGCTCCAGTAGTCAATCGACAGCGTAAAGCCATCGAGCGCGCCACCCGGTGTGAACACCGCACCGACCGTTACGGAATCGGATTCCTCCGGATCAAGGTCAGGGTTGCCGCCAAAGATGGCGTTGTACTGGCCGGCCGGGCTGAGCGGCACGGTGCCGTACTGCGCCGCCGAGACACCGGTGTTGGCACATTCCGCCTGCGACAATTCGGGCGCCGCGCCACCACAGGGATCAGTACCGGCCCAGAGACCCTGGCTCTGCGGGGCGAACAGTTCGCGGATGTTCGGCGCGCGCACGGCCCGTGAGAAACCACCACGGATCATTACCGATTCCACCGGACGGTATTCACCGCCGACATTCCAGGTGTCGGTCTCGAAACCAACGTCGTAATCCGACATGCGGTAGCGAAGATCCATCGACAACGACTGGATGCCGGGCCGATCCTGGACGATCGGTACAGTGGCCTCTGTGAAGAACTCCTTGACCAGCACCGCACCATTGACGGCTGACGTTGGCCCGCCCTGGCCGGCGCCATCACCACTGGTGAAGCCCTGGTCGGGGAAGTAGTCGAACTGTTCGTCGCGGTATTCGAGGCCTGCGATCACCTGCACGCCGTCGGATGCGGTCGGAAATGTCAGGCCGTACTCGCCGAGGTTGCCCTGGACAAACGCGACGGCCTGGTTCTGCTCGAGGTCGCCCTTCGCGAACAGCGGCAGAACGAGGTAGTTGAGGGCCGCCTGCGTCACACCACCTGTTTCGAAGAGGTTCCAGGGCACGCATGATGGATCGCTGCCGTCCACGACAGACTGGCAAACCGCGTTGCCCATTCCGTCGTCGACGACGTCGAGCGCCCGCTTGATGCGCGTGATCGACAGGTCATTCTGGTACACGTTACTGTAGCGTAGCCGAGATGCATTGAAGTATGCGTCGTAACTCCACGCATCCGACAATTGGCCGCGCACACCTACGAGCGAACGCAAGCTCGTGTGCCGCAGGTCACTGACGCGTGGTCCACCTTCGACGTTGCGGCGGCCGATATAAAATGGCGCGACATCAGACGGATCCGTGCAGCCGATCGCGCTGAATTGCTGCGCCGAGAGGAAAGAGTTGCTGCAGTTGATCTCGTTGGTGACGAAGAACGCGCCGGACGGAGCGATCTGCGCAAGGCTGTGATCGTCCATGTACATGATTTCCGCGTAGGGTTCGAACCCCTCGCTGATCTCGTACCGGGCGAAGGCGCCGCCCGTGAATCGCTCATCAGGACGCTGGAAGTGGTTCAGCGGACCGTAGTTGTAGAAGGAGTAATCCCACGGTACGAATTCGTCGCCCTCGACTGTGAAGTAAGTACCAGCGAAGTCCGTGATCAGGCCCGACGGGATCGTTGCCGAACCGGCGCAGGTTTCGCCATTCGACGAACTCAGCGCACAGGCGCTGAAATCGCGTTGGGCGTGAGTAATGGCGGCGATGTCCCGATAGCCAATATAGGCCGTGACGTTACCGCGGCCGTCTTCCGAGTTGACACCGAAGATGGCGTTTATATCGGTCGTGTAACCATCCTGCGGGCTCGAGGGTGCCTGCTGGAACCCACTGGCTGCGATCTGCTCCTGGACCGCCCTGCTATCGCTCTTGGTCTGATAGCCGGCGTACTGCCAGTCGAACTGGAAACCCTCGAAGTCGTCTTTCATGACAAAGTTGACGACGCCCGCGACTGCGTCGGCACCGTATACCGATGACGCACCGCCGGTGAGCACCTCGATACGGTCGATCAGCGCGCCGGGAATCTGGTTGACGTCTGGCCGCAAGTGCGAACGGGTCGCCGAAGCCCATGCGGTGGCCGTTGGTCAAAACCAGCGTACGGTCGGAACCGAGGCCGCGCAGGTCGAGCGTTGCCGTACCCGTCGCGCCGTTGGATTCGGTCGACGATAGTTCCGGCACAACCTGCGGCAGGTCGTTCACGAGGTCTTCGACGCGCGTAATGCCGCGATTCGAGATCTCGGCAGCGTTGACGGTCGTTACCGGGCTGCTGGTCTCGAGGTTCGGGTCTCGCGCGATGCGGGAACCCGTGACCGTGATCTCGTCCAGCACTCGGTCAACGTCACCGCTGGTTGATTGCTGCGCGAGCGCAGGCGCAGTCGCGACAGCGGATGCCATGGCCACGCCGTATAGGGCACGGTTCACGGCAGTAGCTACTGCTCTGTTGGTCGACATTGATATTCCCCTATGCTATTAATGCAAATATGTCGCGCCTGTTTTCTCCAGGAGCGAAGAGTGCTTGGATGGCGCGTGGTGTATTGTCCATACAACGCTTTCAAGTGCGGGTAGTATGCCCACTGCCACCGCGAGGCAACAAAGTCAACAGACAGACGCAGTTCTTATGCCCGTCGTAAAATCTGAAAAACCCGTTGTCGTCTAAAAACAACATTTTTTAGGTCATGTGCCCAAAAGCCGGATTACGGCCCTGTGCTGCAGAACCGTCGAAATACCCGGTTATTAGCCGGCGCCGTCATGCCGAAACGGCAGTAGTCCGGTAGGTCTCCACGAGGTCGCCCAACTCCCGTTTAAGGTCATCGAGCCAGGGCGCATAGTGTTTCCAGTGCTCGAGCGCCTCTGTGTAAATCGGCTTCCTGACCTGCTCCGAGCTCGCGGTGCTTACTGCCCTGCCGGGTTTCATGGAAGGCGAGGCAGGCTTCCTCGAACGGCAGACCGCAATAGTCGAGCATGCGCCGGACCTCGGTCTCGGTGTCGGTCACGAGCGATTCGTAAATGACGTGACAGACGCGGCCGGGCAGCACGGCCTCGAAATGAGCCATAAGGTCCATGTAGTCGCGGTAATAGCGGCCGATGTACCCGAGGCTGTAACTGAATTCCTGCGAGCGCGCGAAATGCTCCTTGTACAAGCGACAGTCCGCAGGCGAGCGGGTGGCGCCGAATGTCGATGATGCGTGCGTTGGGCAGGATCGCGTGTATCAGGCCGATGTGGGCGAAATTATTGGGTTTCTTGTCGATGAAGCACGGCGTTCCGACAATCCGGTGCACGCGCGAGGACGCAAGATAGGTCTCGCCGAGTTCGGCGAACGCTTCCCTGTCCAGCTCGCCCAGCACGTCCGGATAGCCGGGGATACGGCCATTGACTTCGCGCCGGGCGAGCGACGCGGTGATGCGCCGGCATGTCGTTTAGCTCGCTCGTGCCCTCGACCGCCGGGTGGCTCGCCAGAATTTGCTCGACGAGTGTCGACCCCGACCGCGGCAGCCCGAGCACAAAGATCGGGTCGGCCGCGCTGCTGCCCGCGTCGCCGAGCCGGGCGAAGAATTCGGGTGTGAAAAATGCCCTGCACTGCTCGACAAATGTGCTCATCACATCCGGGTCCCACGGGTGTTGCTCGAGCCGCAACTCATTGCCTTTGGCGTAGTGCTCGAACGATTCGGCATAGCGGGTGCGATCCTCGAGAGCGCGGCCCATCGCGAAGTGAAAATGCAGGCGGTCTGTCTTCCCGACCTCGGATTTTTCGAGTTGCGCCCGCATTCCGGTCAGCTCGTCGTCAGTGACGCTGGCCGTCTTCAGGTTTGCGAGACTCCAGTAGGGTTCCCCGTGCCGCGGCTCGAGCGCGATCGCGCGGCGGTAGGCGGCGATCGCGTCGTCGCGCTGCCCGACTGTCTTCAGCAGGTGGCCGAGGCTCGTCCAGACCGTTGGCTGTGCCGGATCCTCGTCCAGCAGGCGTTCGCAAACCCCGATTGATTCGTCGAAACGCATCAGTCGGAGAAGGATTGCAGCCCGGAGCTTCCGGAAGTCCGGGTTGCCAGGCTCGGCGGCGAGCGCCCGCGTCTGATTGCTCGAGCGCCTCTTGCGGCCGGTTCTGGCGGAGATACAGCACGGCAAGGTTGTGACGCGCCCGGACATAGCCCGGGGCCAGCCCGAGACATTGCTCCAGCAGGGTTTCGGCGTCTGCTGCCTGGCCATTCTTTTGCAGGACCTCGGCCAGCATGTACAACGCGACGACATCGTGCGGGTTTCCGCCGAGCAGCCGGCGCAGCATCGCATCCGCCTCGGTAAGGCGATTTTCGGCGAGCGCCCGGCCAGCCTCTCGCAACTGTGGGTCGCGGCTCGCGAGCGGGATATAGGAAGCAAAAGCCCTGTCGGCTTCTTCGGCGCGGCCCATGTCGACGAGCAAACCGGCAACGGCGAGCCAAGCATCGGCGAAGTCAGCATTGATCGAAACGGCTTTCCGCATCGACGCCAGTGCCGCCTCCACATCCCCTGCCTGCCGCTCTGCAAGTCCGAGCTGCAGATACGGGTAAGGGGCATCCGGATTGGATTCGGACAAGGGCCGGAGTATCCGGATGGCCGATTCGAAATCACCCGTCAGGCGACGCGCGATGCCACGGAACAGGAGGGCCATCGGGTGGCCGGGAACGTTGTCGAGCAGCCTGCCGGCTTCCCGGTCGGCGGCCTCCGGGTCCGTCGCAAGAAGTCGCTCGATCGTCGACAGGCGCGCCGCGATATTGTTGGCAGATTCTTGGTTCACGGCGGAACCGGCGCACCGGGATGAGACGCAGAACGCGCATTCGTGGGCCGAACCGTACTTTTCAGACCGTACGACCAGCGCCGAGGTAAAGCGTCGGCGCGGCCTATGTCCGTGGATCCAGCTCCTCTGCCATTCGTCCGTCCCGGCCACCTCTGGCGGCCGCGCCGGAGTGGCGGCGTTCTCGTCGCGAGCACAGCGACGTGGCGATCTCGTAGAGCCAACTCCTCTGCCGATGGGTACAAGGCCGCCTAGGGCTCGGCGGCCTCGCGATGACGGCGTGTCGGTCCGCCGGTGTCAGACGACCTGAACGCCTGCAAGGCCCGTTCGCGCGTCTCCTTCAGGTCGACGATCGGCCGTGGATAGTCTTCACCGACCGCACGACCCCCGCACACCGCAGTACGTCCGGCGGCGCCGCCCATGGCTCGTGTATGTAACGGTCCGGCAGCCGCGCCAGTTCCGGCACGAACTCGCGTACATAGGCACCGTCCGGATCAAACTTCTTCCCCTGGGTCACCGGGTTGAAGATCCGGAAATACGGCGCGGCATCGGCGCCGGTGCCGGCGACCCACTGCCAGCTGGCGCTGTTGTTGGCGAGGTCCGCGTCGACCAGCGTGTCCCAGAACCAGTCCTCGCCGTGGTGCCAGTGCAGCATCAGGTTCTTGATCAGGAACGAAGCCGTCAGCATCCGCACGCGGTTGTGCATATAGCCGGTGCGCCACAGTTCGCGCATGCCGGCATCGACCATCGGGTAGCCGGTGCGCCCTTGCTGCCAGGCGGCGAGCGCGTCCGCATCGTCGCGCCACGGGAAGCGGTTGAACTTCTTCTGCAAATTGCTGCGTGGCAGCTCCGGCCAGTAGTACAGCAGGTAGTGGGAAAATTCGCGCCAGCCGAGCTCGCTCAGGAAATGATCGACGTTCTGCTCCAGGCGGGCATCGCCATCGAGTGCGCGCGCCGCATGCCAGGCCTGGTGCGGCGACAGTTCCCCGAAATGCAGATGCGGCGACAGGCGCGATACGGACGGCCGGTCGGGCCGGTTGCGCCCGTCCTTGTAGTCGCCGATGCCGTGCCCGAGGAAGTCATCGAGCCGTTCGTGGGCGCCGTGCCTCGCCGGGTGACCAGTGTTCGTCGATGCCGTCGTACCAGCGGATGGACGGCAGCAGCTCCAGGCTTTCCATGCCCTGGTCGTCAGTCGACGCGATGCAGACGGCAATGCCTGGGCGTGTCGACCAGCGCCCGCGGACCCGCCGTGCCCTTCAGGCAGCCATTGCGGTAGAAAGGCGTGAACACCTTGTACGGTGTGCCATCGTCTTTCGTAACGGTCGCCGGTTCGAACAGCAGCGAACCGTTACTGGAGCGCACCGGACGATCATCGGCCGCCAGCACGGACTTGATGTGCTTGTCGCGCGCAATCCGCCACGGCTCGTAGCAGCGGTTCCAGAACACTCCACTCGCATCGACTGATGCCGCCAGTTCCGGCAGCAATTCATCTGCCTTGCCGCGCAGGACATGCAGGGCGCCGTCGAGCGACGCGTTCAGCGAAGTCAGGCTCCGGTGCAGCCACCAGCGGCTGGCGGCGCCCATGCGCCAGTCCCCGGCATTGTCATCGTCGAGTATGTAGACCGGCAGTATTGGCGCGTTGGTTGTGACCGCGGCGGCGAGCGCCGGGTTGTCAGCCAGCCTCAGGTCCTGGCGGAACCAGACTATGGCCGGGCCATTGCCACTCATGGCGCGTGAACAAGTTGTGAAATCATGCGGCTGAGTATAAGTGCCACACGGACAAACGCGTCCCGCAAGGCGTAATCATTTGTAACAGTGCAGCCACCGTGAGTCACCGGCATCCAGGGGACGTTACGCGTTGCCGCAAGTGATCGGCCGCTATTAACTCAATCGACATGCAGCAGCGGAACGCCGGCAATCCACGGATGTACGGCGATCAGGACGATAAACACGACGACGGTGACCGCTGCCGCAATCAGCTCGCTCCTGCGCGACGCCGGTGGCGGCGGCGTCCACGCGCCATCGCGGCGATTGATCAGCAGCATCTCGATCAACGCCCAGACACCCAGCGTCCCGAACAATACCAGCGACCGCGAATCGCCATTGGCCAGCAAATGCGCGATCGACCAGACGATAACGGCGGTCAGTTGCGGATGCCGGATCAACCGCTTCACGTTTGTCTTTGCGTGTGAGGCCCCGAACAGCAGCACGGAGAGGAACATCAGGAACAGGGACACATCTCGTCCCCATGCCGGCGGCACATAGACGGCGACCGGTTCAGTCGAACGCCAGCCGAGCACGATGAGCACAAGGCCCAGCGTTATTAGCAGTGCAAAGACAGCACGATAGGCCTTCGCACCGGCCGACTCCACCAGTGCCTGCCGCCACGCCGTGGTCGCGGCCGGCATGATGTGTATCAGTACCCAGAGTGCGAGTCCGGCGATGAGTAGTGTCATGACGTGCCCCCGTTGGCTGTATTCGTATTCTTTCGCCGCCGTATAAAGCAGCCGGCAACGCCGGTCGCGGTGCCGGCTGCTATATTGCCGCGGTGAACCACTACGACGTCATCATCCTTGGCGGCGGCGCAGCCGCCCTTATGTGCGCCATCACAGCCGGCCGCCGCGGCCGCCGCGTCATCGTCCTCGAAGGGTCGAACCGGATTGGCAAAAAAATCCTGATGTCAGGCGGCGGCCGCTGCAATTTCACCAACCTGCATCGGCGAGCCGGGACAATTTCCTGTCCGCCAACCCGGCATTCTGCATCTCCGCGCTGAGCCGGTATACGCAGTGGGACTTCATAGCACTGGTCGAAGCACGGCATCCCGTATCACGAGAAGACCGCCGGTCAGCTGTTCTGCGATCGCACATCCAAAGACATCGTCTCCATGCTGGAACTGGAATGCCGGAACGCCGGCGTACGCATCGAGACGCATTGCGGCATTACCGACGTGCGCCACGACGGGCAGTACACCGTCACTGCCAACGGGACTGTCTTCACTGCCGGTTCACTGGTCGTTGCAACCGGGGGTCTGTCGATTCCAAAGATGGGGGCCTCCGACTTTGGCTATCGGCTGGCACGGCAATTCGGCCTGCGGGTACTCGATACGCGCGCGGGGCTCGTGCCATTTACACTGTCCGGCGCCATGCAAGCACTGTCGGAGCGGCTGTCCGGTGTCAGTTTGCCGGCAACACTGTCCTGCGACAGTGCTTCATTCACCGGCGACATCCTGTTCACGCACCGCGGACTGAGCGGGCCGGCTGCGTTGCAGTTATCCAGTTACTGGACGCCGGGCACGGACATACGTGCCGACCTGCTGCCCGGCCGTGATGCATTCGACTTGCTGCAGACCGCGAAAGCTTCGCGACCGAGGTCGGTGGTGCGTACGGTGCTCGCCGATTGCCTGCCGCGTGCGCTGGCCATCGAGCTGCAGACGCTCAAGTGGCCGAAGATCGCAGAACGACCGATCGCCGAAACGGGCAGGGTTGAACTGGAACGCGTTGCTGCATCGCTGCACGCCTTTTCCCTGCGGCCGTCCGGTACCGAGGGCTACCGCACGGCGGAGGTCACGCTTGGCGGCATAGATACCAGCGAGCTGTCGTCGCAAAGCATGGAATGCAGACGCCAGCCGGGGCTTTACTGTATTGGGGAGGTTGTTGATGTCACCGGGCAGCTGGGCGGTTTCAATTTCCAGTGGGCCTGGGCATCCGGGAGCGCTGCCGGCGAATCCGTATGACGGAGGGGCACATCCGTGTGCCGCCGCCTTCAGGACTTGCTTCAGTTTGGCAGGATGACCGTATCGATCACATGGATGACGCCGTTGCTGGCTGCGATATCGGTCGTTACTACGGTGGCGTTGTCGATACTGACATTGCCATCGGCGACCTTGATCGAGCACGTTGCTGCCATCGACAGTAGTCGCCTCACGGAGCTTCACGACGTCGGCCGCCATGACCTTGCCGGGAACGACGTGATACGTCAGCACGGCAACGAGCTGCTCGCGGTTTTCAGGCTTCAGCAGCGACGCGACGGTGCCGTCCGGCAGCTTCGCAAACGCTGCATCGGTCGGTGCAAACACCGTAAACGGACCGTCGCCTTTCAGTGTCTCAACCAGGCCCGCGGCATCAAGCGCTGCTGCGAGTGTGTTGAATTGTCCGGCGGCGACCGCCACATCGACAATATCGCCCTTTTCTTTCTTCATTCCATGATGGTCGGCATTCGCGGCCATCGACAGCAGCAATCCTGCCTGCAGCAGAACCAGTGCCTGGGAAAATTTCTTAATCATTTCGTACTCCTGTTCGCTCTGTTGGTTGTCGAGCGTCAAAGTAGCAGCGAAATCGTCCGGCAGGGGTTCCAGCCCGTATGCAGTTGTATCCGTACGTATCCTGCTGTACGCAAACCTCAAAACCACACTATTGGGAATCTTGCCGACGGGTACCGCACGCTGGATACTAACGGTTGGTTTTGTCTACCGTGAATGGCGAATCATCATGCCGGCTATTATCAGCACCATTGGGCTACTGACAATCAGTAACATCTTCATGACCTTTGCGTGGTACGCGCACCTGAAAGAAATGAGCGCGAAGCCGTGGATCATCGCCGCGCTGGCCAGCTGGGGTATTGCGCTGTTCGAGTACCTGTTCCAGGTGCCGGCCAACCGCATTGGTTACACCGTGCTGGGCCTCGGCCAGCTGAAGATGCTTCAGGAAATTATCTCGATTTCGGTACTTCGTGCCATTTGCGTTTCTTTATATGAAGGAACCGCTGAAGCTCGACTACCTGTGGGCCGGACTCTGCATCCTCGGCGCAATCTTTTTTGTTTTCCGAAGCAAGTGGCTCGGCGCGTAAGGCAGCAGCCTGACCGGGACTAATAATGGCCCGACTGCACTCACTTAAAGGTAATGACCGGCGTCACAGCGGTTTAGGCAGCCCCTTGTGGCGAGTCGCGTTTGATGGAATATAAAGCGGACGAGGGGAGCCATTCCTTCGAAGGACTACCCCGCAGGGACGCCAACGGGGCTATAAGTCGAAGTCATCTGGTCTGCCGAAACATCCGGCCTGGTGCTATTTGACCGTATCGCTGACCCGCACCCCTTCGATAATTGTGCCGATCGCGTGACTCGTGTACTCAAACGGGTCGCCGTCGTACAACGCCAGGTCACCATCCTTGCCAGGCTCGATGCTGCCGACACGATCGGCGATGCCAAGGATCCGTGCCGCCTCGATCGTGACGGCCGCGAGCGCCTGGTCGAACGATACGCCGTGCGGTAACGTCTGCGCGGCCTCGAACAGCACAACGCGGGTCTTCGGCACGTAGCTCTCGAAGCCGCTCTGGAACGCGACCGGGATGCCGGCATTCATAAGCTCGCCGGCCGACGTGAACGACAGGTTCTCTCGCTCGCCGCCCGCGCGTGCCATCGACGGATGCACGATGACCGGCACGCCGGCCGCCTTGATTTCATCGAGCACCAGGTAACTTTCCGCCGCGCCATCCAGCACCAGCCGTATGCCGAACTCACTGGCAATGCGCAGGGCCGTAAGAATGTCATGGTGCCGATGCACGGTGACGAGCAGCGGCTTATTGCCGTTCAGGACTTCGGCCAGCGCTTCCTTGCGTAGATCGCGCGCCGGAGGCTCCTTGTCATCGTCGCCGTCCGCTGCTGCCTGCTTGTCGAGGTAGGTCTGTGCGCCGAGCAGCTCCGTTCGGAGCATTGCCGCCGCCTTGCTGCGACTGCCCGGGGACAGGCGGCCGGTGTCGCCGGGCACGAGCACGCCCTCACCGAGCGTCGCTGCGACCATCGCTGCCGGCACGAAAACCGCCTCGGCTATCGTGTCGCCGGTGGTCTTCGCGATCAGCGTCTGGCCGGAAATAATCTCGCCGGGACCGTGCCCGGTATGAATCGTCGTGACACCGAATTCGCGCAGCCACGTGATCAGCGCTTCGCGGGTGTTGTAGGCGTCAATTGCACGAAGCTCCGGCTGAATCGCTTCCGAGCGCTCGATCTGATCCTGGTCGTGGGGCTGGTTCAGGTATCCGGCCAGGCCGACAACGGTGTGCGCATCGATCAGGCCCGGTGTCACGACCGCGGCATCAATGACGGTCATGCCGTCCGGAACCGGCACATCGTCGGCCGACCCGACAACGGCGACCCTGCCGTCACGAATAATGACGACGCCATTATCGATTGGCGCGCCGGAGACCGGATAGATGCGTTCGCCGCGCACGGCAATGTCGGATGCAACAGCGGCGGCCGAGAAGACCAGCAGCAATGCCGCAACCAGTAACCTGCTGTAGCCGGCCATCAGTGCCACTCCCCGTAGCCGTGAAATTCATGCACGACGGATGGCTGCAGCGCCCCATAGCCGCCTTCGGCGACGGCGCGATCGTCCGGATCGTCGATATCGAAGCGTTTGACACCTTCGACCCAAGTCTCCAGCACCTGCGTGTAAACGCTGAAAGGATCACCCGACAGTATGACGAAGTCAGCATCCTTGCCCCGCTCGAGCGTACCTACTCGCTCGTCGAGCTCGAGCATCTCGGCCCCGGACTGCGTCAATGCGCGTAGCGCCGTGTCGCGTGTCATGCCGGCACGCACGCCGAGGGCCGCCATGCGCAGGAACAGCCTCGAGTCCGTAATATAGTCATCAGTGTGAAAGGCTACTTTGGCGCCGGCGCTTTCGAGCGCCGGGGCGTTATCGAAATTGAGGAACTGCGCCTCCAGCTTGCCGCCCGGGCTGTCGACAATAATCAGTGAGACCGGCACGCCGGCAGCAGCGATCTCGTCGGCAACCCGGCCGGCTTCACTGACGTGATGCAGGACAACCCGGAAGCCGAATTCTTCTTTCAGCCGCAGCACCGTCATGATGTCGTCGTGCCGGTGCGTGTGGTGACGACGACGCGTTCGCCTTTGAGGACCTCGGCCATGGCCTCGAAGGCCCAGATCGCGATCCGGCATTTTTTCCTCATCGCCGTCAGCCGCCTCGATCTTGTCCATGTATTCCCGGGCGGCGACGTACTTCTGACGCACCAGCGCCGCCGACTTGGCGCGTGTGCCGGGAAACGGCGCTTCGCGCATGGAGTTCGTGCCATTCGCCATCTTCATGCCGCCGTCGACGCTGCCGTCTTCCTTTTTATAGGCGAGCGACTCGATCGTGTTGCCGTCGCGCAGCTTGACGTAGATCGTCTGGCCGCTCATCAGGTGGCCTGACCCCGCCATCAGGTTCGCGGTCGTGATGCCTCCGGCGAGCGCACGCTTGAAGCCGGCATCCCGAATATTGATTGAGTCGAGAACGCGGACTTCCGGATGCAGCGGGCCCGAGCGATCGCCGCCGGCCACTTCGCCGATGTGGCTGTGCGTGCCGACCAGCCCCGGCATGAAGACGACCTCGCCGGCGACGTCGACGACCGTCGCGTTCCGCGGCACGCGGACGCGGTCCGCCGCGCCAACCGGCAGCGATCGTGTCGTCGGTTACCACCAGCGTGCCGTTCGCTATCGGCGGCGCCAGAAACCGGCAGAGATCGTGGCGCCGACCGGAGGCCGTTGTTTCGGCGCCGCGCCGTTGCAGTTGTAACGAGAAGCCTGCGGCCGCCGCGGACAGCAGGCGCGAAGTCGATGTCGCTGGCGGGTACTCGTGCTCCGGGGCCGGCGACGATCCGCAACTGCCCAGCGGCCTGCCAGACTCGGTCGTGCCGCGCGCGCAGAACTCCGGACGTTGTCGTGGCGCGAAGCGTCATCGCGAGGCCAGCAGCACCAACGTCATCGCGAGAGCGCAGCGACGTGGCGATCTCGTGACGTCGCCGCTCTGCCAGGTCGACGATGCCCACGCCCTGCGGCTCGCGACGACGTTCCTCCAGCGCCGCGGCGCAACCGTCGCCGGCGAGGAGCGTAGCGACGTGGCGATCTCGTGAAGCCACTTTCTCTGCCGAACGGTGCCGGTCCGCGCCTGCCGGCGCCATGGCGTTCCTGGCGCCGCAGCGCAACCGTCGTCGCGAGGAGCGTAGCGACGTGGCGATCTCGGGCTGGCCCATCTCCGCCAAACGGTGCGAGATTGCCACGCCCTACGGGCTCGCAATGACGGGGCGGTTGCCACGCCCTGCGGGCTCGCAATGACGGCGAGGTTGCCGCGCACTGCGCACTCGCAATAACTCGGGCGATTATTCCGCCGGCCGGCACGACACCATCTGGTAGTCGAGGTCGCTCATCGTATCGCCTTCCGGCTTGCGCAAGCCGTACAGCACACGCGTGCGAGCCTCAATGCTGCCGAGCAACGCTTCACCCAGCCGCAACGCCTCGCTGGCCTGCGTGTTCACGTAGTGCGTCAAAGATCGCCGCGCCAGTGCCGGTTTGCCGGCGTCATAAAGTGTGCGTGCGACTTCTTCGACCGCCGGTTGCTCCCCGATCATGCTGTTCTCGAATGCGGTCAGTGCTTCGGTGACTTCCGGCAAAAACTTGTCGGGACGGTCGCAGGTGAAATACATCAGGCGCTTGAACAGGCGGCCGGCAAACTGCGTCGCCTCCTGTATCTGCCAGTCTTCTGTCAGGAACCCGCGCGCCTCATCCTTGGTCAGGTAACGGTGCTTGCCATATTCCGGCAGCACGTCCTGCACACCAATCCGGTACGGGATGAACGGCGCCGTAATCGAGCCGGTTGGCGCGACCCACAACGTTCTTAGCTCGGAATTCGTCTCCTCTTTTAATTGCGCGACCTGGCCGTAACCGGTCGTATCTTTCGAAATGCGCAGATCCCGGACGGCATCGAGCATGGCGCGCAGATCAACGGGTGCGGCATCACGCAGCTCCTGCTCCATTTCCTCGCGTGGGTAGCGGACCGACGGCGTGCCGTAAACGCGCGTCACGTTAAAGGCGTCCCCGCCGTCGGGATCGTACCAGCCCTGCTCGACGGCAAAGTCGATGAAGTTGGCCGAGCCCATGTAGTCCGGATGATCCTGGAAATCCCGCGGTATGTCGCCGATGTAGCCAGGATAAAACATCACGACCTCGTCAGGACCAAGACGCCGGGCGACCCACAGGCCCTGGCCGCCGGCAAAATCCAGCAGCACCCAGCCTTCTTCATGATCGGCAAACATATGAGAGTTGCCGCCGTAGGTGGAGTAACCGTGTGTGTCAATCAGCTCGCCGACGAGTCTCGCCGCGTGTTCCGCCGATTGCGCCCGCTCCATGACGATGCGTGACAGGTCACTGTAGTTAGGGCCGCGTTGCGGGTTGGGCGTCATCGCTACCAACTCGGGCCGGGAGTCACTCCAGATATCCCGGGCAGCAACACCATGCTCATTCAGCCCACCGTTCGTCAGCGGCGGCGGAAAGCCTTCATACTCGGTGTAGTTCATCGTGATGTAGCGAGCCGTGCGCGACACCTGCGGGATCGTGATGAACTCACCTGGCAAAAACGCCGTACTGTCAACACCGACGGTGATCGTCGCGCCAGGCTCATGCACCGCCGCGGGCACAATCTCCAGCCAGTGACTCGATACCTCATCGCCACTACCACCAAGATAGACGCTGCCATCAGTCGTCAGGTTACGGCCGACATAGATGCCATAGCTCGCCAGTGCAGGCAGCGCAGCAACCAGCATGATCGTAAACAGTGCGTATCGTGCAAAATTGCGAACGAACATAGTTTCATTCCGTTGGGGCGCGGGCAGGAAACGATAGCGCGCTGGTCCGGCAAGAGCAACGTTGGCGCGGTCATCGCGAGTCCGAAAGGTGTGGTAATTGCGCCGTCATTGCGAGCCCGAAGGGCGTGGCAATCTCGTTGATCTGGCAGAGTCATCAGCCGTACGAGATCGCCACGTCGCTGCGCTCCTCGCGACGACGGTAGTGCTGCGGCGCCAGGAACGTCATTGCGAGCCCGGAGGGCGTGGCAATCTCGCACCGTTTGGCAGAGAGAGAGGCCGCCCGAGATCGCCACGTCGCTGCGCTCCTCGCGATGACGGCGATGTTGCACGTATTGCGGATGGTCAATAGCTAGCCGGTGCCCGCCTCTCCTGCCGCACTACTTTCGGGAGTCAGCGTCTCCCCTTTCTTGCCGGCACCAGGAACCCGTTCAACACTGGCACGCTCATCGCGCGGAGAATGATGAAAAATTCCCGATAACACCGTGCAAAATGCGATGCCGATGAAAAACCGGAGGCGACGGCAATCTGCAAAACCGGCATTTCCGTTTGCCGCAGCAGCAACTTTGCGCGCCTCAGCCGCAACTCCAGGTAATAACGTGACGGTGTCTTGTGGAAATGCTCGCGAAAGAGCCGTTCGAGCTGCCGGTTCGACAAGTCGACAGACTCGGCCAGTTCGCGCAGTGACAACGGATGCTCGAGATACGCCTCCATGTGCGCGATGGCCCCAAGCAGTTTCGGGTGCGAGATGCCGGTGCGGTGTTGCATCGGCATGCGTTGCGTGTCGTGCGGGTGGCGAATGAACGTGTGCAGCATCTGCTCGGCGACGCTGACCGCGAGATCCTCGCCGTGGTCACGCGCGATGGAGTTGATCATCATATCGAGCGGCGCTGTACCACCGGAACAGGTGTAGCGGTCCCGGTCAATTTCGAACAGCGTCGCGGTCACATTGAGCTGCGGAAATTTCTCGACGAACGGCTCAACGTATTCCCAGTGAATTGTGCAGCGATAGCCTTTCAGCAACCCGGCCTGCGCCAGTGCCACCGACCCGCTGCAGATGCCGCCAATGGCCATGCCACTGCGCCCCATGTCGTGCAGGCGCGCCAGCGTCTTCTCGTCGCGGAATTGATTGGCGCGCACACCGGCACAGACGAACAACACATCGGGTGATATCGCATCATGGATTGAGCCATGCGGCACGGTGATTACGCCGTTGCTGGCGATGACCTGTTCGCCATCCACACTGTAGGTGCTCCATGTGTAGAGTTCGCGCCCGGACTGGCGGTTCGCGGCGCGCAGCGGTTCGACCGACGATGCAAACGCCATCATCGAGAAGTTCGGCAGGAGCAGGAAGGCAACGTGCTGGGGCGTCTTGACCGGCTCTTTACCAAACATGCGGCTTTCCCGTGCGGCGCGACGTGCAGAATCAGTGTATTGCGGCCAAAAGCATACTATGAAGCCTGCATCGCGGCACCCGCGGCATTGCGCAGGGTCTGCGGCGCGGCACCGAAATTCGCACGCATGCGGCGCGAAAAATGCGACGCATCGGAAAAGCCGCAGGCCTGGGCAATATCGGTGATCGATTGATCCGTGTGCGTCAGCAACCAGTGCCCTTGCCTCAGCCTCCGTTCGAGCGCGTACTGCCAGGGTGACAGCCCCAGTTCGGCGCGAAAAATCCGCTCGAGCTGGCGCCGGGACACGCCGACGGCGGCGGCCAGCACGTCGACGGCGAGCGGTTCCGCAAACTGCTGCTCGATCATCATTACGGCCCGCTCCAGCCGCGGATCCTGTGGCGCCTGCCCGGGCACGATCTGCGGCTGGGGCGCATCGGCGGGACGCGCCGCCTCGGCAAGCAGGATGTGCATCGCCTTGTTCGCGGCGCCCTGGCCAAGATGCCGGGCCACGAGCCATGCGGCGAGGTCAATTGCGGCCGTACCACCCGCGCAGGTGATGCGCGGCCCATCCGCGACGAAGATACGATCCGCAACCGGTGTGACATCGGGAAACGCGCGTTTCAGGTCGCGATAGTGAAACCAGGACACGCGGCGCTGGCGGCCGGCCATCAGTCCGAGCCTGAGGAGCGTAAAGACGGCGGTGCACAGTCCGACCAGCGGCACGTTCCGGTTGGCCGCCTCGCACAACCACGCATCGGTCGCCGGATCCGATTGCGGCACCTCGTGCAGCAGGCCGCCAACGACGACAACGTAGTCGAACCCGCGCGGGTCGCGGAATGCATCATTGACGCGGATGGCAGTGCCGCAGCTCGCGCGGATGTCGCAGCCGTCGGCACTCATTACCGTCCAGCGGCAGGCGCGCTGCCGGCTGCGATCGCCCTCGTCCGTCGCGAGCCGGAGCACGTCGATGAAGCCTGAGTAAGGCAGCAACGTGAAGTTTCGTCAGCGTGACGATGCCGACGCGAAGCCGCGCCTCGCCGTTGCCGCTCTTGCCTGACCTGCCCGCCATCAGCAGGATACTGCGCAGACTGGCGTGCCGGTGTCAATATTGTACCGGCATGTCGCAAATATCCCTGTTCCGGTGTCGGCCCGGTTCTAGCCGCCACCCTGGTCTTGCCGTGATAGTGGACCCTTGGCCGATTACGCCGGATTAATAGCGAGCCGTAATGAAGTACTCCGCCTGGTCGCTGGCGCGCAATGCGTTCAGCGATCACCAGCACTGGCCGCGCCAGTGGCGCAGCCCGCCGCCGCAGCGCCATTACGACGTCATCATCGTCGGTGGCGGCGGGCACGGACTCGCGACGGCGTACTACCTCGCGAAAGAGCACGGCATCCGCAATGTGGCCGTGCTGGAGAAAGGCTGGCTGGGCGGCGGCAATACCGGCCGCAACACGACGATCGTGCGCTCAAACTACCTGCTCGATGAAAGTGCCTCGCTGTACGAACACGCATTGAAGCTCTGGGAAGGCTTGTCGCGCGAGCTCAACTACAACGTCATGTTCAGCCAGCGCGGCGTGCTGAACCTTGCCCACAACCTGGGCGACGTCCGGGCCGGGCGGCGGCGCGCCGAAGCAAACCGGCTGAACGGCATAGACTCCGAATGGCTCGAGCCGGACGATGTCCGCCGCATCTGCCCGATACTCAATACGTCGTCATCGCTCCGTTACCCCGTCATGGGCTCGACGTGGCAGCCGCGCGGCGGCGTCGCGCGGCACGATGCCGTTGCGTGGGGTTACGCGCGGGCGGCCGATGCGCACGGCGTCGACATCATCCAGAACTGCGAGGTCACCGGCATACGCCGAATTCACGGTGCGGTCACCGGGGTCGAAACGAACCACGGTTTCATCGGTGCGAGGAAAGTCGGGCTCGTCGCGGCCGGCCACAGCTCCGTGCTCGCGGAGATGGCAGGCTTCAGGCTGCCGCTGCAAAGCCATCCACTGCAGGCGCTGGTCTCGGAGCCGATCAAGCCGGTGCTTGACCAGGTTGTCATGTCCGGTGCGATTCATGTCTACGTCAGCCAGTCGGACAAGGGCGAACTCGTCATCGGTGCCGGCATCGACGGCTACAACTCGTACGCCCAGCGCGGCAGCTTTCACATCATCGAGGGGCAGATGGCCGCCCTGGTCGAATTGTTCCCTATGTTTTCGCGGCTGCGCATGCTGCGTAGCTGGGGCGGCATCGTCGATGTCTGCCCGGATGCATCACCGATCATTTCGAAAACGCCGGTCGACGGTCTCTATATCAATGCCGGCTGGGGCACCGGCGGTTTCAAGGCGACACCGGGTTCCGGCTGGGTGTTCGCGTGGACGCTCGCAAACGACGCACCGCACCCGCTCAATGAACCGTTCTCGCTGAACCGCTTCACGAGTGGCGCGTTGATCGACGAGCACGGCGCCGCCGCCGTGGCGCATTAAAAGACCGCGATGCTACTGATTGACTGTCCATGGTGCGGCCCGCGCGAGGAGGTCGAATTCCATTGCGGCGGCCAGGCGCATATCGCGCGGCCCGCCGACCCCGCCGAATTGTCCGATGAGCAGTGGGCCGATTTCCTGTTCATGCGCGACAACCCGAAAGGCGCTTTCGCCGAGCGCTGGATGCACGCCGCGGGTTGCCGGCGCTGGTTTAATGTCCGCCGCGATACCGTCACGCACGAGATCACGGCCGTCTATCGCATCGGCGAGCCGCCGCCCGGGAAGTCAACGTGAGCCAGCCGTATCGATTGCCGCAGGGAGGCGTCATCGACCGCAAGCGGACGCTCGACTTTCGCTTCAACGGCCGGCATTACACCGGGCATCCGGGCGATACGCTGGCATCCGCCCTGCTCGCTAACGGAGTCCGCCTTGTCGCGCGCAGTTTCAAGTACCACCGGCCGCGCGGCATCATGGCTGCCGGCGTCGAGGAACCGAACGCGATGGTGCAACTAGGCAGCGGTGCGCGCACGCTGCCGAACGTCAAGGCCACGGAAATCGAACTGTTCGACGGACTGACAGCAACCAGCGTCAATGTCTTTCCGTCAGTGCGCTTCGACGCAGGCGCCGTCATCGGTGCGCTGTCGCGATTCATGCCGGCCGGCTTCTATTACAAGACGTTCTTCGGTTCGCTCAAGCTCTGGAATCGCGTTTTCGAACCGGTCATCCGCCACGCCGGCGGCTGGGGCAAGGCGCCGTCATCACCCGACCCCGACTGCTACGACCGCCGGCACGCACATTGCGATGTGCTGGTTGTCGGCGGCGGTCCGGCAGGAATCATGGCAGCGCGCGCGGCGGCGGCCGGCGGCGCGCGCGTCGTACTCGCTGACGAGAACGAACTGTTTGGCGGCAGCCTGCGAAACCGGCGGATACGCATCGATGACGGTACGCCGGATGCCTGGCTGCGGCAGAGCCTCGATGCGCTCGCAGCAGAAGACGAGGTCCGCTTGTTACCGCGCACCGCGGTGACCGGGTACTTCGATGGCAATTACGTCGTCGCAATCGAGCGGCGCGGCGATGAAAGCAGCGCCAGCACGCCGGCACGAACCCGCCAGCGGCTGTGGCACATACGGGCACGCAGGGTCATCCTGGCGACCGGCGCGCACGAACGATCACCGGTATTCGCCAACAACGACCGGCCCGGCGTCATGCTCGCTGGCGCGGTACAGGCATACGTCAATCGCTTCGGCGTCGCACCCGGACGACGCGTCGCATTCTTTACCAACAATGATCGCACCTATGAAACGGTTGCCGACTGTCTCGCTGCCGGCATAACAGTCGCCGCTGTTATCGACAGCAGGCCAGAGCCGCCGGCAGCAAAGCTCGACGCAATGCGCGAACGCGGTATCGACGTGATGGCTGGCCACGCGGTCTGCACTACGCGGGGCCGAAGCGCATTGCGCTCGGTTGATGTCGCCCCGCTGGCCGATGACCGGCAGCAACTTAAAAGCTCGCGCCGCATCGACTGCGACGTACTGGCGGTGTCCGGCGGTTACAGCCCCACGGTGCACCTGCACAGCCAGTCGCAGGGCAAGCTTCGTTACGACGATGAACTGTGCTGTTTCCGGCCCGACAGTACTCTGCAGGCACAACGATCCGCCGGCGCCTGCAACGGCACGTTTGCCGCCACCGATGCCATCGGCGAGGCACGCGATGCCGGCCTGGACGCTGCCGCGGCCTGCGGCTACCCGGTCACCGAGGCACCGCCGATGCCGATCGTAGACGAGCAGCCAGCGGGGCCGCCGCAGGCACTGTGGCTCGTGCCGGATCGCCGGAATCACGTCGGTGGCCGCAAGCATTTCGTCGACCTGCAGAACGACAGCACAGTCGCCGACATCCGGCTCGCCGTGCAGGAAGGTTTCGAGTCCGTCGAGCACATGAAGCGCTATACGATGACCGGCTTCGGCACGGACCAGGGCAAGACCTCGAACATCAATGGGCTCGCGATCCTCGCCGGCATCCTCGGGCGGCCTGTACACGAGGTCGGCACGACAACGTTCCGTCCGCCTTATACACCCGTGACGTTTGCCGCGATGGGCGGCCGCGACCGCGGCGAGTTGTTCGACCCGGCGCGGCTGACCGCCATGCACGACCAACACGTCGCCGCCGGTGCCGTGTTCGAGGACGTCGGCCAGTGGAAGCGCCCGCGGTTCTACGCGCGCGCCGGCGAGGACATGCACGCGGCCGTCGCCCGTGAATGCCTGGCGGTGCGCGAATCGGCCGGTGTTCTTGATGCATCGACGCTCGGCAAGATCGATATACAGGGACCGGACGCCGCGGAATTCCTGAACCGCGTCTACACCAATGCCTGGAACAAGCTTGCCGTAGGTCGCGTGCGTTACGGTGTCATGTGCCGCGAGGACGGCATGGTATTCGACGACGGCACAACGGCGCGCATTGGTGAACATCGCTACCTTATGACGACGACGACCGGCGGTGCGGCTAACGTCTTCGATCATCTCGAGGAGTATTTGCAGACCGAATGGCCCGAGCTGCGCGTGCGGCTGACGTCTGTCACCGAGCAGTGGTCGACCGTTGCAATAGCCGGCCCGAACAGCCGTGACGTTGTTTCCAATCTCTCCCGGAACTGAAACTCTCCGCCGACGCATTTCCGTTTCTCACGTGGCGCGACGCGGAAGTAGCCGGCATTCCTGCGCGCATCTTTCGCATCAGTTTTACCGGTGAGTTGCAATACGAGATCAATGTGCCGTGGCATTACGGCGCGGCATTGTGGGACGCTGTAATCGACGCAGGCCAGCAATACGGCATCACGCCCTACGGCACTGAAACGATGCACGTCCTGCGCGCGGAGAAGGGCTTTATCATCGTCGGCCAGGAAACCGACGGCACGCAGACGCCGCAGGACCTCGGCCTCGACTGGCTTGTATCCGATGCGAAGGACTTCATCGGGCGCCGTTCGTTCCGGCGCAGCGACACAGGGCGCCATGACCGCCCGCAGCTGGTCGGCCTGGCGCTCGGCGCCGGCGCGCCGCTCGTGCCGGAAGGTACCCAGCTCGTCGAAACGGGAACTGCCGGATCACCGCCACCCGTCCGGATGATCGGCTACGTTACGTCCAGTTACTGGAGTCCCGTGATGAAGCGGCGTTTCTGCCTGGCGCTGGTCCGTGGCGGCAGACAACGCATCGGCGATGCCATTGACGCGGCCGTGCCCGGCCATGCGGTACCGGCGACCATTGTCGATCCTGTTTTCCTGGATCCGGGGAATTTACGGCGAGATGGCTGACACGTTAATAACAACGATGCGCCGCGGCCCGCTGGACGGCATCGATGCAGGCCTGGCGAGTGACGGCAATGTCGCGCTGCGCCCGACAGGCTTTCGCACGCTGGTCAATCTGCGCGCCCGGGCCGATGACAAGGCTTTCGCCGCCGGGTTGTCCGACCTGTTCGGACTCGAGTTGCCGGGTGAACCGAATCGCTATACCGGCGACGGTGAGCACGCGCTGCTGTGGCTGGGACCCGATGAATGGTTGCTGCTCGCACCCGATAACGAGGCACCCGGCATCGCGGACGGGCTGCGCGCAGCGCTCGGCGACGATCCGTGGCTCGCGGTCGTCGACCTGTCGCACAACTACACCGGCCTGACGCTCAGTGGCCCGTCGTCCCGCGACGTGCTCGCCAAGGGCTGCCCGCTCGACATGCACCCGCGGACATTCGGCAAAGGGCAATGCGCGCAAAGCATCCTCGCCGGCACCCGCGTACTGCTCCGGGCAACGGCCCGCGACACGTTTGAACTGTGGGTCCGCAATTCCTTCGCGCGTTACACGGTGCAATGGCTCACGGACGCGATGGCCGAGTATGACGATGGCTAGCAAAGCCAACGTCATCGCGAGGAGCGCAGCGACGTGGCGACCTCGTGAATACACCGCCTCTGCCAAGCTGTGCGAGATTGCCACGGCGGCTGCGCCGCCTCGCAACGACGGTGCCACCCCCGTCGAAATCCATCCCGCTGGCGCTTTTGGAATAGTCCGTGTCGACTTTGGCATAGCGAGAAGACGCTGTGTGCGGCACTTTGCACGCGACCATTGAGGACCACCTGTCGAGGAGACGGTCATGGCAGTCAACTTCACCGAACAATCCGGCGCCAGCGGCGCCGCCGCCCAAGCCAACCCCGCCGCGTCACCCGGCGATGCCCGGCATTGCCTGAGCATTGACCAGTCGGACCGCAAGGTTCCGATCAACCTGCGCCAGTCGGGACCGACAAAGGTCGATATGCTGATTTCGACGCGGGTGCGGAAATCACCGTACTGGCACCTGTCCGTCGAAGCCGGTTGCTGGCGCGCGACGGTCTACAACCGCATGTACCACCCGCGCGGCTACGTGCGGCCGGAGGACGGCGGCGCGATGGTCGAGTACGACGCGCTGATCAATCACGTGACCATGTGGAACGTTGCCGTCGAACGCCAGATCCAGGTCAAAGGACCGGATGCCGAGGCCTTCGTCAATTACGTCATCACGCGCGATGCTACGAAGATCAAGCCGATGCACGCCAAGTACGTCATCGTCTGCAACGAGGCTGGCGGCATCCTCAATGATCCGGTGCTGCTGCGCGTCGCCAAGGATGAATTCTGGTTCTCGCTGTCCGACAGCGACCTCGAATGGTGGCTGCGCGGCGTCAATATCGGCATGGGCTTCAATGTCTCGATCGGCGAGATCGACGTCTCACCCGTACAGATCCAGGGCCCTAAATCCGAAGCCCTGATGGTGGACCTGTTCGGCGATCGGGTCCGCGAGATTCCTTACTACGGCCTGATGGAAGGCAAGGTGGGTGGCCGCGACGTCATCGTTTCGCAGACGGGCTTTACCGGCGAAAAGGGTTACGAGATCTACCTCAAGGACGCAACACTTTATGCCGAGGACCTCTGGTACGGCGTTATTGAAGCCGGCAAGGCCCATGACCTGATGGTCATCGCCCCGGCGCATCATCGCCGCATCGCCGCCGGCATCCTGTCGTGGGGCCAGGATATCGACCAGGAAACGCTGCCGTTCCAGTGCAACCTGGCCTACCAGGTACCGCGCGAAAAGGCGGCCGACTACATCGGCAAGGAACGGCTGGAAGCCGTGCGCGCGCAGATAGAGGCCGGCAAGCCGCCCTTCAAAAAAATGTCATGGTCGGCATCACGTTCGGCGGCCTGCCGGTGACGGACTACGCCAACGATTTCTGGCTGATCTCGACACCGGGCGGCAGCGAACCGGTCGGCTACGTATCATCGCCGTGGTTTTCGCCGGAACTCGAAGTGAACATTGCATTGGCGCACGTACCATGGGAACTCAGGGAAGTGGGCACCAAGCTTGAAGTCAAGCTGCCCGACGAGTACGGCATGGGGTATCCCGACCACACGGTTGCCGCCGAAGTCGTCGACGTGCCATTCCGGCCGTCGGTCAACCCGAATGCCCGCGAAGTTGCGAAGTACAAGGGCCGGGACTTCGTCGACTGACGCTGGCGGGCAGGCGATGAAAGCGATTCACGACAAGGGGAGCGCCGCTCCGCCGGACAGCGCGGCGGCGCTCAGGCTCGCGGCACTTGCGAGGGACGCATCGCTCGAGGTGACACCGGCGCTCGTGCTGGGCGGGCGCGTGCCCGCCGGCCTGCTGCCGGCCGGTACGCGCGTCTATGTGCCGTACCTGCCGTCGGCGGATTACCGGCGACACCGTTGCCGCCTGCCGGCAACTGGCCGCCGCCGGCATGCAAGCGGTACCGCATTTACCGGCACGGGCCGTGCGTTCGGCCGCCGAACTCGAGGACTGGCTGGGCGCGCTGTCCGCGGCAGGCAGTTCGCAACTCCTGCTGATCGCCGGCGACAGGGCGACGGCGGCGGGACCCTACGCCAGCACGCTCGACATCCTGACGTCCGGGTTGCTGCTGGAACACGGCTTTCGCCGCATCGGCGTGGCCGGCCATCCGGAGGGTCATCCCTCCGTCGCCGATGCCGAGCTCGACTGGGCGCTCAAGTTCAAGCGGAATTACGCGATGGCGACCGACTCCGATGTCTGGATTGTCACGCAGTTCGTCTTTTCATCCGCCCGCACGATTGACTGGCTCCGGCGCGTACGCGAGACCGTGAACCCGCTCCCGATACGGATCGGCTTGCCGGGTCCGGCAAAGCTCCGGACGCTGCTCGCCTATGCGGCACAGTGCGGCGTCAGTGCATCGGCACGCGTATTGCGCAATCGACCGGACGCGGCACGCTTGCTGGGGCGCTGGACACCGGACGGCCTTGCCCGTGATTTTGCGCAATCCGGTGCCGACACAGGCCGGCCCCTGTTCAGCGGCTTTCATATGTTTCCGTTCGGCGGTGTTACGGCAACAGCCGACTGGTTGGACAGTCTGCGCGGCGAGCCGGGCAGCGACGCCCTGCCGGACGGCGAGCAGGTAAACAATGGATCCGGCCTGACGTAATGGCCTGCCCTGGTATCCCGTGCCGTATTACACATCGTGCCGTATTACACATTAAGTAACGGTATGCGGTGCATATGGTGGTTCCCGGTTCGAAATCGCGTGCCCGCTGGGCAACAATCCCGGCTGGCAGAATTCTAAGGAAAGGAGAACGACGCGATGAGCGCCCGAATCGACGATGTCGAGAACCCGCTCGGCTTTGACGTAACAAGAAGGTTGAACTGCCACCGCCAGGGTCACCCGACATCGAAATTGCCCGCGCGGTACCGCCACAACCGATCCTGCCGCTCGCACAGGAACGACTCGGCTTGCCGGCCGCCTCGCTGGTGCCGTACGGGCACTTCAAGGCAAAGCTGTCACTGGCACATATCGACAGCCTGAAGGATGCCCCGCGTGGCAAGCTCGTGCTGGTCACGGCGATCACGCCGACACCGGCCGGCGAAGGCAAGACGACAACCAGCATCGGCCTCAATGACGGCCTGAACCGCCTCGGCGTCAAGTCGACGGTGTGCCTGCGGGAACCGTCACTCGGTCCGTGTTTCGGCATGAAAGGCGGCGCCGCCGGTGGCGGCCGTTCGCAGGTGATTCCGATGGAGGACATCAACCTGCATTTCAACGGTGATTTCCATGCCATCACGACAGCGCACAACCTGTTGTCCGCCATGCTCGATAACCACCTGCACTGGGGCAACGAACTCGGCATCGACCCGCGCCGCGTGACATGGCGGCGCGTAGTGGACCTGAACGACCGCGCCTTGCGCAACATCAACGTCGGTCTCGGCGGACCGGCGCACGGTGTGCCGCGCGAGGACGGGTTCGACATTACCGTGTCGTCGGAATTGATGGCGATACTGTGCCTGGCCGACACGTTGTCCGATCTGCAAAAGCGAATCGGCGACATCATCGTGGCACGGCGCCGCGACCTGACGCCCGTCACCGCGCGCGAGCTCGGCGCCGACGGTTCGATGACGGTACTGCTGAAGGATGCCCTGCAGCCGAATCTCGTGCAGACGCTCGAGCACAACCCGGTGTTTATCCATGGCGGACCGTTCGCGAATATCGCCCACGGGTGCAACACGGTCATGGCCACGAAGTCCGCACTCGCGCTGAGTGACGTGGTGGTTACCGAAGCCGGCTTCGGGGCGGATCTCGGCGCCGAGAAATTCATCGACATCAAGTGCCGTCATTCCGGGCTGCGGCCTGATGCCACGGTTCTTGTCTGCACGGTACGTGCGCTGAAGATGCAGGGCGGACTGCGCGAAAGATGAACTTGCTGAACCGAATGTGGACGCCGTTGAAAACGGCACGGCCAACCTGGCCCGCCATATTCGCAACCTGAAGCAGTTCGGCCTGACCCCGGTTGTCGCAATCAACCGCTTCCCGACCGACAGCGACGATGAAGTCGCGGCTATCGAAAAAATCTGCAGCGAACTCGGCGCCAGGGCCGTCTGCGCGAGTCACTGGGCCGAGGGCGGCGCCGGCGCGAGCGATCTTGCGCAGGCGGTGATCGACAAGCTCGACGAGGGCACGCCTGATATCCGGATGCTGTACCCGGACGACATGCCACTGGCCGACAAGATCCGCACGATCGCGACACGCATCTACGATGCTGACGACATTGCGGTGGCGCCGGCGGCGGCGAAGCAGCTGCAGGAGTTTGAGAAGCTTGGCTACGGCCACCTGCCGGTCTGCATTGCCAAGACGCAATACAGCTTCTCCGCGGACCCGGCGCTGATTGGCGCACCGGCCGGGCACACACTGCCCGTTCGTGAAGCACGGCTTGCCGCCGGCGCCGGTTTCGTCGTCGCCATCTGCGGCGACATCATGACGATGCCCGGTTTGCCGCGTAAGCCATCGGCACTCGGCATCGGCCTCGACGAACACGGCCAGATCTTCGGCCTGTCATAAGCGAAGTCATGCAATGAAGAGTCACGCCCGCGCAGTAGTCATCGGAGGCGGCGTCGTGGGCGTGGCGACTCTTTACCACCTCGTCAGGAAAGGCTGGACCGATGCGGTGCTGGTCGAGCGCAAGGAACTGACGTCCGGCTCCACGTGGCACGCGGCCGGCCTTCTGCCACTCTTTAACATGAGCTATTCGGTCGGCCAGATTCACAAGTACTCGGTGAAGCTCTACCAGGAACTCGAAGCGGAAACCGGGCAGAACGTCGGCTTCAGCCAGGTTGGCAATATCCGGCTCGCGACGAACGAAGACCGCATGGACGAGTATCGCCAGTACGCGGGAGTCGCGAAAACGATCGGCGTAGACGTCGAGTTCCTGACACCGGACGAGGTACGTGACATCTGGCCGTTTGCCGTGACCGACGGACTGGTCGGCGCAATCCGGCACCCGGACGACGGTTACATCCAGCCGGCCGACCTGACGCAGGCGCTGGCACGGGGCGCACGCCAGGGCGGCGGTACGATCTACCGCAACACGTGCGTCACGGGTCTCGAACAGAAACCGAATGACGAATGGATCGTCAAGACCGACCAGGGCGACATTACGTGCGAGCATGTCATCTCGGCAACCGGCAGTTTCGCGCGCCAGACCGGCGCGATGATCGGTCTCGATATCCCGGTGCTGCCGGTCGAACACCAGTTCATCGTCACCGAATCGCATCCGGACATCGTCGCAAGGCGTGAACAGGGCTTGCCTGAACTCGGCGTGCTGCGCGAGTCGGACGGTTCGTGGTATATGCGCGAAGAGCGTGGCGGCTTGCTGCTCGGGCCGTATGAGGTGGGCGCACCAGCCTGTTACGTCAACGGGCCGCGGGACGACGCCGAGTACGAGTTGTTCCCCGAGGATATCGAACGGCTGATACCGCACATTGAGTCCGCGTCGCGGCGCGTGCCGATGTTCGAGGATCTCGGCCTGAAGCGTGTCTACAACGGCGCCATCGCCTACACGCCGGACGGCAACCCGATCATTGGCCCCGCATGGGACCGGCGCAACTTCTGGCTGAACGAGGGCCACAGTTTCGGCATCACGGCAGCCGGCGGCGCCGGCTGGCAGCTCGCCGAATGGATCGTCGACGGCGAACCGACGATCGACATGCTGGGCGTCGACCCGCGCCGCTATGGCGACTACGCGTCGCACGCGGTACCTGAAAGCGAAGAACGAGGAAGCCTACTCACACGTCTTCGTCATTCACTACCCGGACGAGGAGCGCCCGGCGGCGCGGCCGCTGCGCACGGCACCGTGCTACGAGCGCATGAAAGCACTGGGTGCGGTGTTCGGCCAGAAGTTCGGCTGGGAGCGCCCGAACTGGTTCGCGCCGGATGGCGTGCCGCAGGAAGATCACTGGTCGTTCCGGCGCTCGCGCTGGTTCGAGCACGTCGGCAATGAATGCCGCAATGTCGCGGAAAATGTCGGCCTGCTGGACATGAGCGCCTTTGCCAAGGCGCGCGTCAGCGGCCCCGGTGCCGAGGCGTTTCTCGACAAGCTCGTTGCCGACCGCCTGCCGAAGTCCATCGGCCGCGTTGCCCTTTGTCATGCGCTCAACTCACGCGGCGGCGTGCACTCGGAATTCACGATCCAGCGCGAAGCGGCGGACTGCTTTTACCTCGTGTCAGCCGGCGCCGCACAACGCCTCGATCACGACTGGGTCAGGAAGCACATGCCGCGCGACGGCTCGGTCGTCTTCGAGAACCTGACGTCGTCATTCGGCGTGCTCGTCGTCGCGGGACCCAAAGCCCGCACGCTGCTTGAGCGCGTCTGCAATACCGACCTGACTAATGAGAGTTTCCCGTGGCTCACCGGCCGGGACGCCGACGTCGGCCTGGCGCCGGCCAAACTGCTGCGCGTCAACTTTGTCGGCGAGCTCGGCTGGGAAATACACCACGGCATCGAGTACCAGAACACGATCTTCGATGCGCTGATGGATGCAGGCGCCGACCTGGGACTGAAACCTTTCGGCATACGCGCAATGGACTCGCTGCGCCTCGAGAAATCCTACCGTATGGTAGGCACCGAAATGTCCATCGAATACGCGGCCTTCGAATCCGGCCTCGACCGCTTCGTGCACCCGGACAAGGGTGACTTCATCGGGCGCGACGCGCTGCTCGAATGGCAGGCGCGGGGATTCTCGAATGCTTTCGTAACGCTGAAAGTCGACGACACTACCGATGCCGATGCACTCGGCAACAACCCGCTGTACGTCAACGGTAAGGTGATCGGCCGCGCGACCGGCGGCAACTACGGCTTTCGCGTAGGCACTTCGCTAGCATTGGCGATGGTGCAGCCCGACCACGCAGCCACTGGCACCAATATGGAAATAGACATCCTTGGCCGGCGTTATCCGGCAACCGTCATCGACGAAAGTCCCTGGGACCCGGCGAACGAACGCCTGCGCGCCTGACGGCGCCGGTCATCGCGAGGAGCGCAGCGCCGTGGCGACCTCGCACCGTTCATGACTCTGCCAGTCGGAACGAGATTGCCACGCCCTGCGGGCTCGCAATGACGGCGGGTGGGTGGTCACCCCGTCGTCGCGAGGAGCGAAGCGACGTGGCGATCTCGCAATGTTCATGACTCTGCCAGTCGGAACGAGATTGCCACGCCCTGCGGGCTCGCAACGACGGCGGGTGGGTGGTCACCCCGTCGTCGCGAGGAGCGAAGCGACGTGGCGATCTCGCAATGTTCATGACTCTGCCAGTCGGAACGAGATTGCCACGCCCTGCGGGCTCGCAATGACGGCGGGTGGGTGGTCACCCCGTCGTCGCCGAGGAGCGAAGCGACGTGGCGATCTCGCACCGTTCATGACTCTGCCAGTCGAAACGAGATTGCCACGCCCTGCGGGCTCGCAATGACGGCGGGTGGCGGCCCCGATACGGCCCTACTCCTTGCCGTTGTCCTCGTAATGCGCCCGCGCCGCCTTGTAGGACAGCGCGGGCATTTCCTTGCGGAAGGCTTTCAGCAATCCCCATGCCATCAGGGACAAGATGATGGCAAACGGCAAGCCGGTGGTGATCGACGCGGTCTGCAGTGCGGTCAGGCCGCCACCCACCAGCAATACCGCTGCAACGACCCCTTCCGTTACCGCCCAGAACACGCGCTGGATAACCGGCGGATCGATGTTGCCGCCAGATGTAATGATGTCGATGACCAGCGACCCCGAATCCGACGACGTCACGAAGAAGATAAAAACGAGGAATATCGCAATCAATGATGTCACCGTTGCGAACGGATACCGGTTCAGCAATTCGAACAGCGCGGTAGACACATCGCTGTTCACTGCCTCTACGATCGCGGTATCGACGAACAGCGCCTCGAACAGGGCAGAGCCACCGAACGTTGAAATCCACAGGAACGTCACGGCGGAGGGTACGACAAGCACACCAAGGATGAACTCGCGCACGGTACGCCCGTAGGAAATTCGTGCAATGAACATGCCTACAAACGGTGACCATGCGATCCACCATGACCAATAGAAAACCGTCCAGTTTCCCTGCCAGGTCGCGTCACGCGCATACGCCTCGGTCCAGCTACCGAGCGTCAGCAGGTTCTGCAGGTAGTGGCCGGTGTTTTGCACCGTTGACTTCAGCAGGAACAGTGTCGGGCCAACCAACATCAGGAACACGACCAGCGTGGCCGCGGCAACGAGATTCAGCTGGCTCAGGAACTTGATGCCACGGTCCAGCCCGGACACGACACTGCCGGTCGCGACGAGGGTGATGAACGCAATCAACGCAAGCTGCACGCCGGGTGAAATCGAAACATCAAACAGGTGATTGAGTCCGGCATTGATTTGCGCGACACCGAATCCCAGCGATGTCGCGACGCCGAACATTGTGGCGACAACGGCGGCGATATCGATGATATTGCCGATCGGGCCGTTGATGCGGTCACCGATCAGCGGATGAAAAACACTGCGCACCGTCAGCGGCAGGCCCTGGTTGAAACTGAAATATGCCAGTGCAAGGCCGACCATCGCGTAAATGCCCCACGCATGAAACCCCCAGTGCAAAAATGTCAGGTCCATCGCCCGCGTTCCGGCCGGCATACCGATGCCGGTAATGCCGGGCGCATTCTGGAAGTGAACGATTGGCTCGGCAACGCCCCAGAACATCAGGCCGATGCCCATGCCGGCGCTGAACAGCATCGCAAACCACGCGGGGCGCGAATAATCAGGTCGTGCGCCGATACCGCCGATACGTATATGGCCGAAACGGCTTACGGCGAGATAAATGCAGAACAGCAAAAAACCCTGCACGCAGAAGATCAACAGCCAGCCAAAGGCGCTGGTAACCGCGTCCTTGACGGCCGTGAATGTAGTTTCGGCGACATCGAGATTGAGGAGCGTCATGACGACGAACAACGCGATCAACGCGACCGAAAAGCCGAACACCTGGGGGTGTATATCGAACCTGGGCCGCCGCTTATCTTCTGGTTTTGAAGGTGTATCCACGGTTCTGCCTGTCGTTATTCCGCGCAGTGGTGCAAGCCTATCAGGAGCCGGCCGACAGTCCCACCGGCCGCGGCATCAGGCGCCATCATCGATGTCAAAGCGGCGCCGCACGTCAGCACCAAGCGCTGTCTTAAGTGGGCCCAGCCAGTCCTCATAGTGACGCCAATGGTCCAGGCCGCTGCGATAGATAGGTTGCCGCACCTGCTCAGAACTCGGCGTACGTACAATACGGTTCGAGCGATGAAAGTCGAGACAACTTCCCTCGAACGGTAGCCCGCAGAAGTCGAGCAGGCGCCGCACTTCTGTTTCGAGATTATCGACTACGTTCTCGTGCCGGACGCGCAGTACAAAACCCGGAAGCACTTCATCCCAGTGATCCATCAGGCGCACGTAGTCCCGATAGTATCTCCCGACAGACTCGAGACCGTACGTGAAGTCCTGCCCTTCGCCAAACAACTGCTTGAACCCGCTGAAACAGCAGGCCAACGGGTGCCTTCTGGCGTCGATAATTTTCGCACGCGGCAGGATCAGGCGAATCAGGCCGACATGCATGAAGTTGTTCGGCATCTTGTCGATGAAAAACGGCGCGTTGCCACGATAGATACGAGTGTCATCGATAAACTGCTCGCCGAAACGCTTGAAATAGTCGTCGCCGAGCTCTGCAAGGATCTGCGGATAGCGGGGCGCCTCGTTGACAGCGCGGCCGCCAAGCCGCTGCGCCAGCGCGAGAATATTGTGCAGCTCCATCGTGCCGTCAACCATCAGAGTGCGACGCGAGGATCTGCTCGAGCAGCGTCGAACCCGCGCGCGGCAGACCGACGATGAATATCGGATCGGGGCTGTCGCAGCCGGCATTGCCGAGCCGCTCGAACAGGTCTGCCGTGCAGGTGGCAATCTGCGCATCGACCATTCCCGATGTACGCTCCGGGTCGTAACCCGACCGCGCCATCTTTAGCGCGTTGCCGCGTTCGTAAAAGTCAAATGACGTGGCGAAATCCTGCCGGTCCTCGTGTGCTTTGCCGGCCGCGAAGCAGAGATGGATACGATCCTCCGCACTCACCCGCGGCTGCTGTTCCTGGTCTTCGATGTGCTTGATTTCGTCGTCAGTAAAACGATAGGTCTTGGTGTTGGCGAGGCTCCAGAACGCATCGCCGTAGTCCGGCCGCAGCCGGTATGCCGCACGGTAACTGTCGACGGCTTCGTCGAGCGCGCCGACGGCCTTCAAGGCATGGCCCAGCAGCACGTGGACCCCCGCCTTGTTCGGGCTGTCGCCGAGACACGCCCTGTAGCGCTCGATCGCCTCGTCATAGCGGCCAAGTCCCGCCAGCGCGCTGGCGAGCGACAGCTGGTAGGCGGGGCTGTCCGGATACTGCCCGACCAGTACCTCCGCCTGCTCAAACGCCTTCTCGAACTTGCCCTTGCGGTTCAGGACCTTCAGGTAGTCCGCTCGCGCGCGCGCGTTGTCCGGTTCGAACTCGACGCAGCTTTCGAGCAGGAATTCGGCATCATCGTAAATCCTCAAGCGGACGCCGATATCGGCGAGCAAACGCATGCCCTCGACATGCTGCCGGTTCTTCTGCAGGAAGCCGCGGCACACGCTCTCCGCCTTGTGCAGCTTGCCCTCATGCAGCAGGTCGATGACGCCCGCCAGTTCCGGCGGCAGCGATGCAAGGTAGTCGGCCTGGGCTTTTGCGAAACGCGCCTGCTCGGAACGCCCGGCACGGTCGTGCAATCCCGCGAGTGCTTTCCAGCTGGCGGCCAGCCCGGGATTCAGCTCGACGGCACGCTTGTAAGCGCTGATCGCCGACTCGGGATCGTTGGCCGCCAGGCAGGTATGCCCGTACTCCTGGCACGCGCGGCTGTACTCGGGATTCATCGTCAGCAATTCGTTGAGCGCTTCGAGCGCGCCGCCGTGGTTGCCCTGGTAGCGGCGCGCGACTGCCAGCGCGTACAGCGCCTCGACGGCAGTATGCGTATCCGGATTTTGCGCGGGCAACGGCACCAGCAGGCGTTCAGCCTCCGCGAATTTCGCAGACTGGATGAACGCCCTGGCGGCAGCCAGCGTCTCGCCGGCTGCCGTGGCAGCTGTTCCGTTTGCCGCCTCCGTGGCGCTAGTCAAAGTCGTATGACAGGCGCAATCCGACCGTGCGTGGGCGATTCGTCACGACGTGCGGCGTGAACTGCTGGGTATCGATATACACGGGCGCTCGCTCATCGGCCAGGTTGTCGATGAACAACTCGGCCGACCATTCGTTGCGCGTCATGCCGAGCGCAGCATTCAGGACCACGTAGTCCTCCTGCACGTACCGTCCGCCCGGAATGCTGCCCGGCTCGTTTATCAGTTCCGTACCGGTCGCGGCACCAAGATAGGCATCGGCCTCACGCTCGATCTCAAGCCCCGAGCCCGCAACCTGGTATACACGCTGCATTGTGTCCTCGACAACGTACGCATCCATCTTGATGCCGACGAGACTCTCTCCCGTGTAGGTTACACCGCCGGTGACATAACCGCGTGCGTCGTTGATGTTGCCGATTGCCGGCATATCGAAGTCGTAGCGCGCGCGCAGATTCCCGGAGAAACTTGCCGCATACGGCAGCTCGCTGCCGACTGGGGCGGCAATGCCCTGAAGCTCGGGGTTGAGGTCCGTTATTTCAGTATCGAGCACGCTGAACGCACCACTGATCGTCAGCTTGTCCGTCGGGATCCAGATGAAATCGCCGTCCATGCCGGTGATCTCGGCGTCGCCGACGTTATCGGCGAACCACAGGAAGCTGATATTCGTCGGGTCGAACCGCGCAGTCTGCAGGTTTGTGATCTCCGAGTAGAAGCCGGTCACATTCAATCGCAACCGGTCATCGAACAGGTCCGCCTTGAAGCCCAGCTCGTAGTTCTCCAGGTCGTCCGTCTGTGACGAGACCGGAATCACGGAAGCCCTGGAAGGCAGGGTTCGCCTGGTTGTTGGCGAGACCGGCGCCGACCCGGTTGGTCACCGGCGGCCGGAAGCCTTCCGCGAACGTGCCGAACACCATGAAGTTCTCGTTCAGGCGCCAGTCGAGCGATGCCCTGAGGATCACGTCGTCCGCGTTAAGGACGCCGTTATTGTTGAGGTCCGCGACGTCGAGCTGGCCGCTCTGGATTGCGTTGTAGACGGCTGTGCCGTCGGCCGCGCCAAAGTGGCTCTGCAATGCTGCCTCGGACCCGTCGCCCAGTGCCCGCAAGCGTTCAGTCACGTTGACCGTCGTCGTCGAACCCTTGTATTCGTCATCGATGTCGTACCAGCGTGCGCCGATCGCCGCCGTCACATTGTCAGTGAAGTCGAATTCGAACTGGCCGAATACGGCTACCTGTTCGGTCGTGCGTGTCACGTCGTTCACGAAGCTGACCTCTGCCGGGAACGGCCCGCCATCGGTGTTTGTGCCTTCAGTGCCCGGCGGCGCTACCAGCGTGCGCGCCAGGTTCCCGAAGTACGGACTGGCAGTCGATGCAATCTTGAATAGCCCGGTACTCGCGAGTTCCTGGTCGTCGTAGAAGACACCGGCCGTCGCGCGCCAGTTTTTGTCCGTCGGCGTGCTGACGCGGAACTCGTGCGTGATGCGCGTATTCTCCGAATCTTCCTGGTAGAACTTCGACGGGTCGAAGCATTCGCTGTAGCCCGCCCCGCCCGGATAGCAGACGTAGTACGCCGAGAAAAGGCCGCCATTCGTATAAAAAGTGTAGTCGATTGTCGAATCGACATCACGATTCAGGTAGCCGCCGGTGTAGATGACATCAAGCATTGCTACCCGGCCTTCGAGCGTCCACGTCGTCAGACCGAAGTCATCCGTGTTCTGGTCGGGTGCAAAACGGTTGACCGAGCTCTCGCCCTCAAGATTAGGGTCGTAGGCCCACACACCCTCGGTATCGAGCGATTGCTGCGTGTGCTGCAGCAGCAGGCTCCACCGATCGTTGATGAACCACGATGCACCGACACGCGCACCAGCGTAGGTCGCGTCATTGAAGTCTTTCTCGACCAGCTGGTCGTTGCGCGGCACCGGTATCGTCATGTTCTCCGGGTCCGGCAACGGGCCGCCGGAGATGCGGTCGATGACGACGGTGCTGCCGTTCCAGCCGCCGTTATCCGGGTCGTTCAGGATATTGTCGATCCAGCCGCCCTGCGTGTCGTTGTAGGCGGCAATCCGGACGGCAAACTCATCCGAGAACGGCATGTTGAGCCAGGCTTCGACGGAATTGCTCATCTCGCCGCCGCTCGTGTTGGAGATGCTCGTGTCGAAGCCGGCCGAGAATGCCGTGTGATCCGGCTTGTTGGTGATCAGGCGAACCGTGCCAGCCTGCGAACTGGCGCCGAACAGCGTGCCCTGCGGGCCGGGCAATACCTCGATGCGCGCGAGATCGGTCGCATAGACATCAAGGTTCCGCCCCTGTAACGCCACCGGTTGCTCGTCCACGTACAGCGCGACCGACGGCTGCAGGCCCTGAACCGAGGACAGCGTGATGATCGTCTGCGACGTGGCGGCGCCGCGAATGAAGATTTCATTCTGTCCCGGGCCCGTGCCCTGGCTCACAACGTTGGGCAGGTACTGCACGTAGTCCTGGAACGTGCCGATACGGAGCTCCTCAAGATCTTTGCCCCGCAAAGCCGACATTGCGACGGGCACATCCTGCATGGACTCCTCTCGCTTGGTCGCCGTGACGACTATTTCCTCGATGGCTGCCTGCCCGAACGCCGTGCCGGTTGCGCCACCGGCCAGGGCGACGGCTACAGCCGTTGATAATGCTTTTCTCTGAAATGTGTTCTCAGCCACGCTCTTCTCCGTTATTTTTCCTTGCCGCGAAAATCCGCGGCACTGGACGAACAGGGAGCGTCGAGCGAACACACAATTGCTATTACCTGTTTTGCGAATTCGCTGCCGGCTCCCCGGTGCGGATGTCCCGATTCACTGCACGAATTGCCTGGTCCGGCACGCGCAGAGGACCTGTTGTTGCGCACAGCCTACCGGATTTTAACGGCACCCGGGCCGCGCGACTTGATCAAAGACGACATCGAGTCTACCACTGTTCGCCGCCCGGAATCTGCACCGGCGCCCGACGCCACGCGCAATATCATGAAATTAATCCTGTTTCCGCGTCTGTGGCGGCGCCAGCCGGCACGATCTCGCATAACAGCCTGATAATCAAATAATTCGAATCCGCCATAAACGTGCTGAACGGGGCGGCGGCACCAACTCCCCCGCCGGCGCGACACACTCCCTTGCCGCGGACAGCACCGGCTGTTGCGTATGCACCACGGCAGGTGGCAGCCGTGGTCACTGACGCAAACCCGAACCGCTCACAAGGCGATTTCGGGTAAGCTGGCCGCCAGTTACGGACTCAGGCAGCAACCCATGACAGGCGGCAGACTCAACCACCTGGCTCCCGCAAGCCGGCGTATGACGCCCTGGTTAACGCGCACTGGCGCGGCAGCCTTGCTGTGCCTGGCACTGCTGGGCAGCGGGTGCAGCATTACAGACGCACCGCAATCCGCTGGCGGCGCCTTGCCCGCCGATATCAGCGTGATGTCCTTCAACATTGAATGGGGCGGCAAGCACGTAAGCTTCGACAACGTCGTCGAAGCAATCCGGCGCGCCGACGCCGATATCGCGGGTATCCAGGAGGCCGAAGGAAATCTTGGCGAGCTCGCGAGCGCGCTCGGCTGGCATTACGACCGGCGCAGCGCCGTTATATCGCGGTTCCCGCTGATTGCGCCGGCCGGTGCCGATGGCCACTATATCTACGCCGAAATCGAACCCGGCCGGGTTGTCGCCGTGGTCAATGTCCATCTGCCTTCTGACCCGTACGGCCCGTATGCGGTGCGCGACGGTGCCGCCGTCGCGGACGTGCTGCAACTGGAAAGGAATACGCGGCTGCCGGACATCCGGAAAACGCTCGCGGAGCTCGGCCCGCTGTTGCGCCCCGACCTGCCGGTCTTCCTGACCGGTGACTTCAATCCACCGTCGCACGAAGACTGGACCGGGCCGGCGACAGGCGCGCGCCCATACCTCTACTACAGCGTCGCGTGGCCGGTCACGGAACTGGTGGCGGCGGCCGGCTTTCGCGATTCGTGGCGGCGTGTGCATCCGGACCCTGTCGCACGACCCGGCCTGACCTGGTGGGCAGGACGGCCGCCCCTGGCCGAGTACGCACCGGGACCCCGCGATCCGCAGGATCGCATCGACTATGTCTGGTATGCGGGACCGGCGACGCCACATTCGAGCGCGCTGGTCGGCGAACCGGAGGGGCCGGGCGTCACTGTCAGCGTGTCACCGTGGCCGAGTGATCATCGTGCCGTCGTGTCGCGCTTCACCGTAAAACCGGCACCGCTCCCCCGTTTTGTGGCGGCGGAGCACCACGTCTACCGCGAGGGAGATGCTGTCAAACTCCGGTATAACGCCGGTGACGGCCAGGCCGGACACCTTTCGGTACACCGCGAGTCGGGTGCTGGACCTGCCATCGTGGAACAGGCAGTCACCGGTACCGGCCGGTTGCGGCTGGGCGCGCAGACCATCGTGCCCGGCCGCTATAACGTGGTGCTAAAAACGCCCACTACCGGCGATGAGATGACCGGTCGTTTCCAGGTACTGGAGCGGAATGCAACACCCGGAGTCGGCGTGGCAACCGGCACTTATGCCGTGAACGAGCCGATCGATGTGAGCTGGACCAATGCGCCCGGTAATCGCAACGATTACATCGCCGTATTCGGCGCCGGGAATGAACAATTTACTTGGCGCTACATTGGCGCGGAGCCGGAAGGCCGTTTACTGATTGGCAACTCGACGCTGCATTCCGGGTGGCCCCTCGCACCCGGCACGTATACCGTGCGCCTGCTTGAGGATGACGGCTATACCGTACTCGCGAAGTCCGACCCGTTTATCGTTGAATAGCCGCTTTGTCCGGCGCGGGCGCTTTGTGGCGGCCGGATTCGCTTTTCGAGTTGAGCAAGGCGTCCGACGTGCAGTCCGTCAGCATCTGCGGCACTTTTGCCGCGGCGACCGGGGTGCCGATCAGGAACCCCTGTGCACGATCGCAACCGGCGCCGTCAAGTATCCCGAGCTGTGTTGCGGTTTCGACGCCGACGGCACAGCAGGTCATTTCCATGCGGTGCGCCGTCTCGATCAATCCGCCAATCAGGACACCGGCCCCGTTGCGGCCGTCCATATCGGCGATCAGTGAACGGTCGAATTTAACTTCACCAAAAGGCAGCGAATAAAGGACATTGAGCGACGAGTGCGGTCCACCGAAATCATCGAGTGCCAGCTTGATTGATTTCAGCCGCAGGCGCGTCAGGATATCGGCTCCCTTGTTCGACTGGCTCAGTGCCGACGCTTCACGTATCTCAAGCGTCAGCAGCTCGGGATCCGTCTCGTGCTCGGCGAGGAGCGACTGCAGCCGGTCCGGGAAGCGCGAATCGGCAATGAGGCCGGCGGCGATATTGACCCGCAGGCCTATATGTATGCCGTCGTTCTGCCACGCCCTGAGCTGCTCGATGCCGCGTTCGAAGACAAAGTCCGTCAGCTGCTTCATCAGCTCACCACGATCGGAATCAATCAGGCCGAGGAATTGCGACGGTACCAGCAGGCCGAGCGTCGGATGCTGCCAGCGCAGTAGTGCCTCCACCGATTCGGCACGCCATTCACCAGCACTCAATCGCTGGATGACGGGCTGGTAGTGCAGCGACAGCTGACCCTCGACTATTGCGGTAAACAAGTCCTCACTGGTCAGCCGGCGCGTCGACTTGTGCGCCGACTCCAGCTTGCTCATCAGGGCTTCCGGTGTGAACGGCTTCTGCATCGAACCGATCATGTGTAGCCCGGACTGGGTGCCGAACTGCTCGGCGCTGGCGACAGTGCGCTTGTCCATGCCTGACACGACCAGTACACCGGCCCGGCAGCCGCCAGCGGCCAGGTCACGCAGGATCTCGACGCCATCGGCGTCCGGCATCTGCAAATCCAGCACGATCACGTCCGGTGCGGCCCTGCCGAGTTCCTCGTTGAATGATTTCGAGTCGTGTGTAACAGTCGCACTGAACCCCGAATGTTCCGCCAGTTCACCGATCAACTGGCCGAGCTCTACCTCATCGTCAAGTACCAGAAGGCGCGGCGCCTGTTTTGAATCCGTAGGCATGTTTACTTTTTCTCCAATACGCGACGCACCGCGCGGGCGAGTTCGAGTACCGCTACCGGGCGAAAGATATGTGCATCCGCATCCGGCGCCACGCGTTCCGGATCGCTGCCTGCCTGCAGCAATGCGATTTGCGGCACGGCACGGCCGGATTCTTTCAGCGAGTCCAGCCAGTTACGTTCAGCACGCTCAGCTTTCTCCGATCGCTCGCAGATAACAAGTTCCGGGGCACCTGCTTCGGCCGGATCATTCGCTACGTTCTCCAGCGTGTCTGTCGTTAGCACCGTGTAACCGAGGGCCTCCAGTATCTGCTGCATCGACGCTCGCACGTCCGAATCACGTGAAACCAGCAGCACTCGTTCATCACCGCCCGGCAGGGTCGACAAGGGCAAGGTCATGTTGGCAGTGGTCTCGGCGAGCTGGTCGGTGCGCGGCAGCCATATTCGTACCTGGGTACCCGGCCTTCAATACTATCAAGCTGCAGTGCACCATGGTGTTCTTCGGCAAAGCGTCGCACCATGGCAAGACCGAGGCCGCTGCCGCGGCCATTCGGCTTGGTCGTAAACAGCGGCTGGAGGACCTTTTCCAGGTATTTCTCCGGTATGCCGCTGCCATTGTCCGCGACCTTGATACAAACGAACTCGCCGGCATCGAGCCGCAGCGACGCGGCGCGTTCGGCATCAAGCGTCTTGTTCGAAACCTGGATCAGTATTTTCCCATCCTTGCCGAGTGCATCGCGCGCATTGATGACGAGGTTGATCAACGCGCTTTCAAACTGTGCAGCACTTGCTATGACGGCACCTGCATCGTTGTCCACCAGTATCCGGAGTTCCCGATCAGAGCCCACGGCGCGAGTCAGCAGCGGTTCGAGGGCAAAAACGTGGTTGCCAGGCGATATCGTTGCCGTAACAGTATCGACCTCCCGGCTGAAGGTCAGCAATTCCCGAAGCAGGGTAGCACCGCGCTCGGCCGCGTTACGCGAACGGCGCGCGTGTTCATAGAGTTTGTCATTACCGCGCAAACCATCGGTCAGCAAGAACAGGTTGCCGGACAGAACTGTCAGCACGTTATTGACGTCATGCACGGTGCCGGACGTCAACGTCAGTGCCGCCTCAAGGCGGGCGATGCGGGAGATCATGGCAGCCTCGACATCGTGCGCCACCCACAGGTCGATGTGGCTGCCGGCGCCCGAATCGCTCCGTTCGATCTTGACCGATTTGCGCTGCCCGTCGCTGTTCAGCAGGTCGAAAGAGACGATTGCAGAAGTGGCCGAACTCCACCAATGCTGCCACGCAGTCGTATCATGGACGAAACTTTCCAGTGAACGGCCCTTCAGCGACCCGGCACTGTCGGCACCGAGCCACGACGCAAGCGTCGCGTTGGCATGCTGGATAAGGCCCGCTGTATTGCATCTCGCATAGCCGAGCAAACTTGTCTCAACAGGAGCGGGGCCGGCGCCAGGCGGCTTCGCGGCGTCGGCCGGAATCTGCCTGTCGTCATCCAGGTAGAGAGTATTTGCGCCTAATGTGCCCATTGCGGCTCCTGGCGGTCGCGCGTTGCAAGGATCTCGGTGCGGCGGCTGCCCCAGTCCTCGAGCCACTCGGGTATTTCACCCCCGGCTATCGGCTTGCCAGCAAAATAGCCCTGGATGCGATCGCATCCGTAATCCATCAGGCACAGCCATTCGTAGATTGTTTCGACGCCTTCGGCGCACACCTGCAGCGACAGGTTGTGGGCAAGATCAATCAACGTCTTGACGATGACCTTGGCATCATCCCTGTCGTCGATACCGGAAACGAACGATCTGTCAATTTTCAGCTCGGAGAATGGCAAATTATAGAGCTGCACCAGTGACGAGTGGCCGGTGCCAAAATCATCGATCGACAGCTTGAAGCCCTTGAGCCGCAAGCGAGTCAGTATTTCCATGGTCTTGGTCGGGTCGGCCATTGCGCCGCTTTCGGTGATCTCCAGCGTCAGTTTAGCGGGATTGACGCCTGCCTCGATAACCTTGCGGTGTATGCGGTCCGCGAGCGTCCGGTCATCCAGCATCTGTGGCGAGATATTGATGGCGAGCGAATAGGTTTCGCCCGCGTCGGCCCACTGGCGCAGTTGCGCGATGCCGATGTCCATGACGATATCCGTCAGGTCCGCGATCTTTCCGGTCGCCTCGGCGAGCGGAATGAAGTGGTTCGGCGCAATCAGTCCGCGTTGCGGATGCAGCCAGCGCGCGAGTGCCTCAAAGCCGACAACAGTACCGAAATTGTCTTTCTGAAAGCTGACTTTTGGCTGGTAGAAAATCGTGATCTCGCGTTTGTCGATTGCAGCCTGCAGCTCTTCCTCAGGCGCACCTGTCGCGCGTGCCGCCGCCGTTTCCAGTAGCTCCCTGATTGCGGCGACAACAACCGGCTTTTGCAGCGTGTCGATAATTGTCAGGCCAACGGAGCGGCCGAATGCCTCCGCAGTTTGCAGTACCCGCGGATCGAAGCCACTCAGGATGGCGACCGGCACATCGTAGTCCCCATTGGCGAGCACACGCATGCATTCTATGCCGTCGCAGTCCGGCATCTGCAGGTCGGTCATTACCAGGAAGAAGGTGTGACGGCGCAACGCCTCCTCGAACTCGGCAAAGCTGCTCGCCATGACGGCCTCGTAGCCGCTGTCCTTGCAAACGCGTGCAATATAACGACAGATCGAGATATCGTCGTCAACTATGAGTACTTTACGCTCGCGCATGAATTTTAGTTTATACCGGTTCAGGCCGCGCGGTCGGTGCCGGTAGCCATGAATGCACGCCGCATTGCGGCCGCAAGTGATTCGCGGGTGTAGGGCTTGGAGAGAAAATCATAATTGTCGACGCCACTCAGTAATCTGCCATGTGGCCCGGATGGCGTGTAGCCAGACGTCACCAGCACCTTCAAATGCGGCCGCTGCTTGCGGGCCGCTGCAACCAGACCGGCGCCGTCACAATCGCCGGGTAGTACCAGGTCCGTGACCAGCATGTCGAGCGCCGATCCGCCCTTCAGGTAGTCTAGTGCGCAATTGCTTCCGGCAACCGTGCGTACGTCACATCCTAAATCCGAGAGAATTCGGGAAGTTACATCGCGAATATCGGCCTGGTCTTCGACCAGCAGGATTTTCCTGCCAGACAGCTCGCCGTCTCGGGCAGCCGGGCGGATAATCTCCCCGGCGCTGTCCGCGCCGGGGGTGGGCAAATAGAGCTTGACGCAAGTACCCACGCCAACCTCGCTATAGATCGACACATGGCCACCACATTGCTTGACGAAGTTGTAGACGGTGCTAAGGCCGAGCCCGGTGCCTTTTGCTTCCTTTGTCGTATAGAACGGCTCGAAGGCGCGCTCGCGTATTTCCGCCGTCATGCCTTTGCCGGTATCGGTTACAGCGACCATTGTGTACGCGCCCGGGATAAGGTCCGGATTCTCGGAGGTGTATTCATTGTCGAGCCAGGTACTGGTCGTTTCTATCGTCAGCGTATCGCCGGGGCTCATTGCATCGCGTGCATTCAACGTCAGGTTGACCAGGACATCTTCGAATCCGGCACGGTGCATCACTGCCTGCGGCGCGTCTGTGCTCAACGCAACAGACAGGCCGACCGACTCCCGAGGCACTTCTCGAGCAGCGATTCCATGCGGTTGATGGCCGAGTTGATATCTGTAGCTGTGCGCTCGCCCGTCTGGGGGCTGGACACACTGAGCAGACGTTTTGCCAGTTCTGTACTGTTTTCCGCGGCATGACGCGCATCGGCAAGCAATTCTGCCGCATCGCTGCCGGCGTCGATTTCTTCCCCGAGCAACTCGAGGTTGCCGAGGATTACGGTCAGGCGATTATTGAAATCATGCGCAACACTTCCGGCGAGCTGGCCTATGGCTTCCATCTTCGCGGCCTGCTGCATCATTTGCTGCGAGCGCCGCAACATAGTGACGTCAGTCGCGTAGACGTTTACGTAATCGTGCCCGGGCAGCGGTACCAGGTTGACCTGGTACACCCGGTCAGCAATTTCGATATCGCTGACCCGATTGCGTCCCGATAGCTGCACCCTCGACACGAGCGCCATGAAGTCGCGGGCCGTCTCACTGGCCGGATGGACACACAAGCCTTCCAACAGCCGCGTACTCGCCTGGTTACCCTCACAAATCGTGCCGTCCTTCATCACACGGAAAACCGGCTGCGGATTTTCCTCGTGCATGCGGCCCAGCAGTTCGATGCGATCCGCGGCACTGCGGACATCGGTTTCATCCCAGCAAACGCCGACCAGCCGTTCCGGCATGCCATCATCAGCACAGATCGTAAGGCCGCGCACAGTCAGCCAGCGCACCTCGCCGTCGTTGCGTATTATCCGGTGTTCGACATGCAGGCTGCCGCAAACCGCGCGAGACGCGTCAGCCGCTGCAATGGCCATGTCGGCATCATCGGGATGAAAACTGCGCGCAAGGTCATCAAGAGTGCCCGAGCACACGCCTTCGCCGAAGCCAAACAGCTGGCGGAAACCGTCATCCCAGACAATTTCATTTGTGCGGAGGTCCCAGGCGAACGTCGCCGCACGGGTTTCACGCAGTACGAGATCAAGAATGCTCTCGCGGTCATATGGTGTGTTGCCAGTATTCGACAGCGCGACAGATTCCTCCGCTCTGACTGGTCGGTTCATGGTTTTGATTTCGTTCTCCGTGTTACGTGGCACGGGGCTGCCGCAGCAGCTCTGCGTCCTCGTCAGGCGCGTTGGCCGTGGCCAGCGCTGCCGGTAATTGTTCGAAATCCTTGACCTTGTCCAGCACCCGCGCGGCACACGCAGCAAGGTCAGCAGGCAGGTACTGTTGATTGAAATTGAAGGCCAGCACAACGACGTGGGGCCGCTTGCCGGACTGTCTGATGTATCTCAGGACATCCAGTCCGTTGCCGCCTTCGTCGAGGCGTATATCAAGCGTTACGAGGTCCGGATCGATACTGTCGATCAGGCTGATAGCGGTGCTGACATCGGAAGCTTCGCCGGCAATGACGATGTCATTCTGCGATTCCAGGGTCTTGCGTATGCGCTGCCGTACTTGTTCCGAATCCTCAACTATCAGGAGCTTTCGCTTTGGCATTTCGATCTCACTTCACGGTCACGGGGGACGCGTCAGCCGTTCGTCGCGGTTCCGTGCCACCGCTTACGTTTTTCGGACACGACGTGTCGTCGGGATTGGTTGCTACATTAGAGACAGTGAGGTCACCGCACCAGCGGGCAAACGCGTATTCTGGTGTGCGGTTGGGGGAGTGTCTGCGTCGGCTGCGGTCTCACGGGCTGTAGTACCGGGTACTACGTCTTACGGTCACCCGTCAGTCGATCAGGCCGTTTTTTACCGCGTACCGGACGATCTCAGCATCATTCTTCAAGCCCGTTTTTTCGAAGATCCGGGCGCGGTACGTGTGCACGGTTTTGGGGCTCAGTGACAGCTTTTCGCCCGTTTCCCTGGCAGTCAGGCCCTGGCCGAGGCACGTAAACACCTGGAACTCACGGTTCGACAGCGACTCATGCGGCTGCCCCGAACTGCCACTTGTCAGCTCGGCCGCGAGATGCTCGGCGAGCTCGGGCGACACGTACTTGCGCCCGGCTGCTACATGCCGTACCGCCACCGCCAGCGCTTCGCCGGAATGCTCCTTGGTCAGGTAACCGTCGGCGCCGGCCTGCAACGCGCGAATCGCATACTGGTCTTCCGGATGGGAGCTTAAGATCAGGATTTTCAGCGCTGCGTGTGCCGAACGCAGTTGCTGCAGCATGCGCAACAGGCCAGGGCCCGGCATCGAGATATCCAGCACGATAACGTCGGGCCGTTTGTCACGAACCATGTCGACCGCCGCTGGGCCATCTGCAACATCGCCGACCACGTCGATGTCGTCACACCGGTCGAGCAAACTGATCAGGCCGTGACGCAGCACGGCGTGGTCGTCGGCGATGATGAGTCGGATCATGTCTTCAACCCTGCAACCCCCGGATGCCTGGCCCCGGACTATTCATGCACCGTCCGGGCCAGCGGTACGTCGGCGCGAACAGCAGTGCCGCCGCCCTCACGCGCCGTCACGATGCAGGATCCGCCAACCGCCGCGGCGCGCTCCCGCATGCCGACCACACCGACCTGGCTCTCCGGCCGGTCCCTCAAGGGTCCCGGGCCGGCGCCATTATCCTCAATCATCAATTTTATATTGCCCTTGTCAATCGACATTCGAATCTGAACGTCCGTGACGGCGCCGGCATGCTTTAAGATGTTGGTCAGCGATTCCTGGCAGATGCGGTAAAGCGCCATATCGCGGCTCTCGTCCCGGGCAATCTCGCCAATATCAATGCGCAGCTCCGTCTGGCAACCGGCACGTCCGCGAAAATCATCCACCAGCGCCTCGATACCCGCAACCAGGCCGAAATCATCGAGTATGGCGGGACGCAGCTTTGCGGCGAGGTCGCGCACGCTTTTGTAAATGGAGTCGACCAGTTCCAGAGCGGCATCGATGCTGGCGACAACGCCGCTATCAGCCTCACCGAACTGGTCCCTGATGGACACGAGGTCGAGTTTCAAACCCGTGATATCCGAACCCATCTGGTCATGGAGTTCCCGCGAGAGGTTTTTGCGCTCCGTATCACGCATTACATCAAGGCGTCGCGCGAGCATGCGCAATTGCATATAGGATTCCAGCAACTCCCTGGTGCGCTCCTGTACACGGCTCTCCAGCGATCGTTGCTCGTCCAGCACCCTCTGGTGCATCGCTCGCAGGCTTTTGCGCGCGCGATTCAACACGAAAAAGATCAGTACGGCGATCAGGCCGATATAGACGATGCCCTTGACCGTTTGCAGTCCTGATGCAAGTTCCGGATCACTGACAAAGTGCTGTACAAGCCAGTCCGTTCCAAGTATCCATAAGAGGCTTACGGCAACAAAGATCACGACCAGCGGAATGGGGCTCCACAGCAGTTCCCGCTTTTGCTCATCGCCAATTTTCGACTGCGTGCGTGATTGAACCATTGCTCGTTACTCTTTCAACTGCCTGGCTCCGGCGTTCGCAGGGACTGTTACCGTAATACGGGTACCGCCGGCCGCTCGTCCGGTAATGGTCATCTTCGCGCCCACGGAACGGGCGCGCTCCTGCATGCCTATTATTCCCAACCGCTGGCTGCTGCGCAGAAAGCTCTCATCGATTCCCTTGCCGTTGTCTTCTACCACCAATTGAATGTTGCCGTCGCGCGTGTGTAGTGACACGCTCACATAATCCGCCTTTGCGTGCCGCAGCACGTTCGTCAGGGACTCCTGGCAGATACGGAACAGCGCGGTGGTTTGCCCCTCATCGAGTCCAGGGTCCTTGTCGTCAATGTCGATTCGCATCTTGCATTGACAGCGGTTTTCAAAATCCCGCGCCAGCCACTCTATGCCGGCCGGCAATCCGTAGACGTCGAGAATTGCGGGCCGGAGCCGCGTTGCCAGGTCTCGCAGATTTCCCGCCATCGACGCAACGACACGTTCCGCGGAATCGAGGTACTTGACGGCAATCTCGTTGGAGGCCGGCGTCTGCTCGCGAAGAAACTGGAGATCGAAATTCAGGCTGGTCAGGTCGGAGCCCATCTGGTCGTGCAATTCGCGGGCAATTTCCTTGCGCTCGTCTTCCCGCAATTGATCGATGCGCCTTGCAAGGCTTCTCAGCAGTTCCCGCGATTTGCGAAGCTCGCTCTCCCGACGGCGCAGTTCGGTCTCGGATGACACACGCTCAATCAGGGCGGCCAGTGGTGCCGACGCGGCAGCGACCGCCTCGAGCCAGTAGCCGCTGTTTTCGTGCATGTTGTCCAGCAGGAATGTCAGCACGATATTGACGTTGCCGCCGATGACGAGCGGAATGGCGCATTCGGCACGATAGCCATGGCCGCCAGACGCTGGATCACTCGCCTGCGCGACGCTCCGGGTCGTGCCCCCTCTCGCGGTCAGGACGGGCCTTTTTGACTTGTGTGCCTCAGCGACGATGCTGCCGCCAGGGCTGGCCAGCGCCGGTCCGGCAGTGGCGTCGATATAGCGTTGTGCCTGGTCGTCGCCGGCGTATGCCGCCACGCGCCGGTATTGGCCGTCGTGGTCTTTATCGCGGACCCAGGCTTCGCCGACACTCCAGTGCGACTTCATTGCAATCGACCGGAGAACAGGAACCAGGGCATCTTCAATGCGCTCACAAGCCGCGGTTTCCTGCACGACATCATGAATCATCGCCACCGCGTCTTCGGCGTTCCGGCGTGCCGAGACGTCGGCAATAATACTGACGTAGCCGCGCCCACTCTCGCCCGGCGCGGCGATCGGCACGGTATTGATCTCCGCCTCGATACGGTGGCCGTTGCGGTGCCGGAGCGGAAACTCACCCTGGAATACGCCATGCGACCCGATTCGTTCGGTACTGATGCGGCCAAAAGCAAGATAGCTTTCCTCGTCGAGGTGAATAGCCCGGGTGCTCTGGCCAATCAGTTCGGCGGGTGGGTACCCGAGGACAGATTCGGTCGCCGGGCTGCAGCGGACGATCGTTCGCTCGGTCGGATGCACGATAATGATGGCATTGCCGGAGAACCTGAATATGCGATCCAGCAGTTCCGCCGACAGATCGAAGTCGGAGATAGAGCGCGCGACATAGAGAAGACTCGGACCGCCGATATCGGCGCGCGAAACGGTGGCCAGTATTTCGATCTCGTTGCCGTCTTTGGCAATGAGCCGTGTGGGCACATTGCTGACACTGGCCCCTGGCTCCGGCGGCAAGTGCTCGGCGGGATCCTCAGTGAACAGGCTGCCTGCCTTGCCTAGACTATAGATCTCACCATCCGCATAGCCGGTAGTGCGAACAATATAGGGACAGGCGTAGCGGATACCGCCGGTCTCATCCGCAACGATGACGACCTCGTCCATTGCCTCGAGTATCTGCCGAAACGCGTCGAGCGACACGCCGGAGCCATCCTCCGCGGACGGTCCTGCAGCGTCGCCCTTGCTGGCGGCTCTTTCCTGTTCACCCATTGCGGTTCTACCTTCACCGCAACCGCGGCAGCCAACCCGTCGAGTGCCTGCCGGCACCCCTGCCGTAAAATCGTATTAGCCCGACCCTCCCCGCTTGCTGATACGTTTCCATCGCCTTTACGTCATGTTACATCGAAATCTTTCCGGAAATGGTAAATAATTGCCGATAATTCGCACCGGCTCGATGTCAGATTATGTCGAGTCTATGCAGTGCATCATCGCGAACAGAGCGCCGCCGTCGTTGCGAGCCCGAAGGGCGTGGCAATCTGTCGCCGCCCAGCGTGGCGATGTCGTCGCGAGCCCGAAGGGCGTGGCAATCTCGCACAGGTTGGCAGAGGTAGTGCATGTACGAGATCACCACGTCGCTGCGCTTCTCGCGATGACGGGATCAGTTACCGTCCGTGACGATATTGACAGGCGTGCGCATGATGACTTCGCGATGCGGGAACGGGATATTGATGCCGTGTTCCTTAAACTTATCCCACAACGCGAGCAGCACCTTGCCGCGGATATTCGTCATGCCGTTTTGCGGGTCGCGAATCCAGAACCGCAGCAGGAAGTCGAGCGATGAGTCGCCGAATCCCGTCAGCCAGCAGACTGGTGAGTTGCGCGTCGAGTTGACCCGCTCAACGTCTGAAGCCGCTTCAATAGCCAGGCGGGTGACCTCATGCGGATCGGAATCGTACGAGACACCGAACGGTATGTCGAGGCGCACGTACTCATCGGAAAACGACCAGTTGATGACTTCGTGCGTGATGAAGTCTCCGTTCGGGATCAGGTATTCGCGGCCATCGCGGGTAACGACGGAGACGAACCGCGCCCTCAACTCGCGTATCCAGCCGAACGTCTCGCCGAGGGAAATTGTGTCACCGGGTTTGATGGACCGGTCCATCAGGATGATGATCCCGGAGATAAAGTTCGAGACCACCTTCTGCAGACCGAAGCCGATGCCGACACCGATGGCACCGGACAGCACCGCGAGCGCCGTCAGGTCGATACCGATGTTGGATATCCCGATCAGGACGGCAAAGATCAGCAGTGCAATACGAAGTATTTTACCGATCAGCACCCGGAGCGACGGCGTCAGATCATCGACATCCTGAATGCGCCGGTCAAACACATTGCCGGTGCCGATTGCGGCCCACAGCAAAAAGGCGAAAACGAGCGCTCCCTGTATAACATCGAGTACCGACACGCTTCCCTTGCCGATTGGTAATGCAGCGCCCGCCAGGATTGCCGCAATGTCGTCGGTGATACCGAGTATTGTCGCAGCGACGTAAGTCCACGCGATAACAGCGAACACCTTGCGCAGCGCGCGGCTGCGTATCACATGGGACATCACCGAGATCAGGAGCCAGGCGGCCGCAAGCAGCATGGCGCTGTAGAGAAGGTAATTGGTTGCAGGCCATTCGGCGACGCTGGTCGCTAAATAGGCAATCGCCAGCAACAGCGCAAAGAACAACCATTCAAGCCGGCGGAGAAACGCCACGATCAGGCGCAGCAGGCCCGGCATGCCCTTGATCGTCCGGGCACGGCTCTCGAGTTGCGGCTCGATGCGCCGCGCGAGGAACCAGGCGGGAACAAAAAGGAGAACGATCAGGCCCAGTTGAATACCGATTGCGGGCTGACTCAGATGGTCATACGCGGCCAGTCCGTATTGCGTGGCGATCGACCTGATTTGTTCCAATGCAGCGGTTCCTCATGTGGGCAGGCTGCGGGCTCGTGGAACCCTGACGCCGCAGGCACGCCGCGCGTCAGAGCCACCGGGTTACTGGTCGAACAACGACCCGAAAACGAGTCCGACCCCTTTGAGGTCTCCGCCAGAGCTCGCGCGCCAGGCGATGCCGACACGATCGAACTGAAAGCGCCAGAACCCGACCGTCGTATCCCGCCGGCTGACGGCGATGCCAGCTTCCCACTGATCACTGACCGGATCGGATGTGGCGTCTTGCTGTAACACGTCGAGGTCATTCTGGAAGTAGGTATAGGCGGCGTGCCAGTTGAGCTCAAGCACATCCCCGGACTTCTCGAGCTTGGCAACGGGATGCTTGAGTTCGAGAGCGGTCATGACCGGCCAGAAACCCGAAGACGGACCATTGCTCGGCGAATAGCCGACAAAAGCGGCCGAATTAAGCAGTGCCGATCTCCGGGCTGCCCTCGCCGCATGACCAGGCGGCTCTTGATGCCGGCCCAGTGGGTAAAGGCTGATTCACTGCCATTGAGCACCGTGCCCCAACCGATCGCGCCGAAGGGCCTGAGTGACCAGCGCTCAGTGACCGGAATCTCGGCGTAGATGCCCGGTGTGATACTCAGATTGGCGAGATTGCCGAGATCGACGGTGCCGGCAATATCGTCGAGGGGGAACTGGTCGAGACCGGCGGTAACCGGCAGGCGGTATTCGAGGCCCACGACTCGCGTGTCGTCGTCATGCAACGCCGCCTCCCGCACGGTTTTGCGCGGCACATAGCGAATGGCGAACGCATCGCGATCGTCCCCGATCTGGTACCAGCCGGTGCCGAAGTACGTCGAATAGGCCCAGTGTATCGAAGTCGCGTCCTCCGCCTGGCACCAGCCGCGGGCGGCACACAGGATCAGGAGCAAAGGCAGCAGGCGGCAAAGTGACGCATCGAAGGCACGGCGCGCAGGATGTGCGATTGCGTATTTCATTGCTGTCATGATAGCGGGGATTCGGGATTCGGGGTCGGACCAACGCAACTGGCTGATCGCCCGAGGGTGAGTGGGATTCGGGGTCGGACCAACGCAACTGGCTGATCGCCCGAGAAATGGGACTCGAAATTCGCACCTTCCACGTGCTTAATTTGGCCATTTCCCGGTCATTCTTGAGTCTGACTCAGCGAAGCCATGCCACGAGCCAACCGAACGTATTGCGCAGGCCACGTCTGGCACATCACTCACCGATGTCACCAGCGTCAATTCCTGCTGCGGTTTGCTCGTGACCGAAGAGCGTGGCGAGACTGGCTCTACAAAGCGTGTCGACGTTATGGGCTCTGTGTACTGAACTACATCGCAACGTCAAATCATGTTCATCTGCTGCTGCTGGACCGCGGCAAGAACGAAATTCCTGCCGCAATGCAGTTGGTGGCAGGTCGGACAGGGCAAAACTACAACCGGCGCAAGAAGCGTCGTGGTGCGTTCTGGGAAGATCGCTATCATTCAACAGCAGTACAGGCTGACAGGCACTTGCACCGGTGCATCGTGTACATCGATCTCAACATGGTACGCGCAGGGCAGGTCACTCACCCGGCCCAGTGGGAGGTGAGCGGGTTCCATGAGATTCAGCAGGCCCACAGGCCGCAAAGGCATTCGTCGACCGTGCGGCACTTTGCGATATCCTGAACCTTGCGAGCGTTGAAAATCTTAGCCAGGCACATGCTGCATGGGTCAATGCCGAGCTTGCGAGTACTTCCCGCCTGCCTGCGTGGACCGAGTCGCTCGCAGTGGGCGATTCGAAATTCCTGCAGGCGTTCCGACGTGACCAGGGAATCGCAAGCCGGAATCGGAAGCATCGTCACCAACGATGACCTCCAGTTCCTGCGCGACGATTCGGCCACCTATCGGCCGTTTTCGCCCTGAAAAATGGCCAATCAGCGGCTGATTTAACGTCGTGAGCAGCGAAATCCTTCGCAAATCCAGCCAGTTCGGTTGGTCCGACCCCGTTTTCCCAATATGATCAACGCCGATGGACCAGCTGCCGCCAATGACCGCCGATATCGCTATCGTCATAGCGGATATCGGTGTTTGCAATGTTCCTGTTCGTGACCGGACTGTTGCGGGTCGATGTCGTGGCCATACTCGTCATGACCCTGCTGGGACTCCTGGTGTACGTGCCGGGCTTCGACACGCTGCTCGACGTGAACATCCTGTTCTCCGGGCTCAGCAGTAACGCGGTCGTCTCGATAATCGCCGTCATGATCCTCGGAGCGGGACTCGAGAAAACGGGCGTCATGGAACAGGTCGCGTGGGCGATCATGCAGTACGGTGCAAAGGCCGAGCGGCCGGTGGTCGGCATCACGTCAGGTGCGGTCGCGCTGCTATCGTCGTTTATGCAGAACGTCGGTGCGATGGCGCTATTCCTGCCGGTTATCTCGCGCATTTCGTCGCGCACGGGCACGCCGATGTCGCGGCTGGTCATGCCAGCCGGTTTCTGCGCCATACTGGGCGGCACGATCACGATGGTCGCCTCCAGCCCGCTGATCATGCTGAACGACCTGCTCGGCAGCTCGAACCGGTCGCTGCCGGCGGACCAGCAGATGGCGTATTTCTCACTGTTCGATGTCTCGCCGATCGGGCTTGCGCTGGTCGCCGGCGGGCTCGCCTATTTCCTGCTGTTCGGGCACCGGCTGCTGCCGGCCGACACATCCGGGACCTCCCAACGCGGGCGCGGCACGGTCCGCTATATGCGACGGGTCCACGGCATTGATGCCGCGGTCCGTGAAGTCGAAATTCCGCGCGACAGCCCGCTGGTAGGCCGCGATATCCAGTCGGTGCAACAGGAGTTCGAAGTGCGCATCGTCGCGTCGAGTTACGCGAACCGGGTGCTCGTCTCACCGCCGATCGAGGCGCCGATCGCGGCGCCGGCGACGCTCGCGGTGATCGCGCAGCCCGACGCGCTGAAACGTTTCGTTGCCGAAGGCAAGGTACGCATCCGACCGAAGCTGCGGGAGTTCCGGCACTTGCTCGCGCGCGTCGATCGCGGGCGTCGCGGACATTGTCGTGCCGCCGGACTCGGCACTGATCGGCAAGACGGTACGCGAAGTTCGCATGCGGATGACTTACGGCCTGAGCCTGTTGTCAATCTACCGCGGCGGGCAGGCCATCACGACCAAGCTGCAGGACATTCCGTTCCAGGCGGGCGACACGTTGATATGCCATACACGCTGGGACGGTCTCGCCGCCCTTGAGCGCGATCGCAATTTTGTTGTTGTCACGTCGAACTATCCGCGCGAACCGCGCAGCCCGTACAAGGTCGCCGTCGCACTCGGGTTTTTTTCGCTGGCACTCGGCATGGTGCTGTTCACGGACATCCTGCTGCCGGTTGCACTGATGACCGGCGCGGTCGGCATGATCGTTTTCGGCGTGCTGGCAATTGATGAAGCGTACTACGCCGTCAGCTGGAAGACGGTATTCCTCCTGGCCGGCCTGCTGCCGCTCGGTCACGCCGTCGAATCGTCCGGTGCCGCGAATTATCTAGCACAGCATCTGCTCCACCAGGTCGGCGATGCGCCGGTGTGGATCATCCAGGCGGTGATTGCCGTGATCTCGACGATACTGACGCTGGTGATGGCAAATGTCGGCGCCACGGTGCTGCTGGTGCCGATTGCAATCAGCGTTGCCGTGTCAATTGGTGCCGACCCGGCGATGTTTGCGCTGACCGTCGCGATATCAACATCGAATTCGTTCATTATCCCGACGCACCAGGTCAACGCATTGATCATGGGACCGGGCGGCTACCGCGTCAGCGATTTCATGCGCGTCGGCAGCATCATGACGCTGCTGTACCTGGTGATATCGCTGACCATGCTGAACCTGGTGTTCTGATGCGCACGGTGCCCATGCGGCTCCGTTCCTGCTATTTTCTCGATCTGTTGCTCGGTATTCGCACCGACGTGCCCGGCGACGAGGTCACGGCGCAGGTCGAACACAGTATCGGGCAGATCAGGAAACTCTATCCACTGTAATCACGACAGGACATCCGGACATTCATGAAACCATTATTGCTACCGGCGGCCTTGCTGCTACTCGCCGCCTGCGGCGGCGTAACCGACACCCAGTCTGGATCGACAAGCAGCGCCCCGGCCGCACAATCGCAAAGTGACACGTGGCCGCACGGCGGCATGGTAACGGCGGCCAACCCCTACGCCGTCGATGCGGCCGCGGCGATGCTTGCTCGCGGGGGCCACGCCGTCGATGCCGCCATTGCGGCCCATGCCGTCCTCGGGCTGGTCGAACCGGAGAGTTCGGGATTGGGCGGCAGCGTATTCCTGCTGGTGCATCAACACGGCAGCGATGTGCCGCTACTTGTACGACGGCCGCGAGACAGCACCGGCCGGTGCAGAGCCGGATATGTTCATGCGCGACGGCCAGCCGCTCGGCTTTCGCGAAGCGTGGCAGACGGGAATTTCAGTTGGCGTGCCGGGTACGGTGTCGCTTTACAAGACAGCACATGACGCGCACGGGCGCCTGGAATGGTCGGAACTGTTCCAGCCGGCGATTGCACTCGCCGGCAACGGCTTCGAGGTCACGCCTAAACTGCACAACTGGCTGGCCCGCCTGAAACCGCTGATCGACCGGGACGTGTCGCCCGATACCGCCGCCTATTTTTATCCCGATGGCGAAGCATTGCCGGTCGGCTACCTGCGCAAGAATCCGGAATACGCGGCAACACTGTTTCGCATTGCGGCCGAGGGACCGGAGGCCTTCTACCGCGGCACCATCGCCGAAAACATTGTGGAACGCGCGCAACGGCCCCCACTGTCCGGCTCGCTGACGACGGCCGACCTGGCCGGATACCGCACGGTAGTCCGCGAGGCTGTGTGCGGCGCTTTCCGTGACGGCCGGATCTGTTCGGCGCCGCCGCCCTCGTCCGGCATCGCGCAGATCATGATTGCGAATCTCTATGAGCAGCTGCTGGACGCGGACAATCCTGATCAGACTGACCGCCTGCGGGCATTTGTCGATGCGCAACGTCTGGCCTACGCCGATCGCGACCTGTACGTTGCCGATCCCGATTTTGCCGATGTCCCGGTTGCCGCACTGATCAGTCCGGCGTACCTGCGATCGCGCGCGTCTGACCGCGTAGCGCCCGGTGAAACAGCGGCGGCGGGCAATCCTGCCGCAGTACTCGAAGACGCAGCGGCAAGCTCGCAGTGGACCAGTGCCGGCATCAGCCTGGAATCGCCCGGCACATCGCACCTGTCGATTGTCGATACAGATGGCAATGCCGTGTCGCTGACCGCGTCGGTCGGTGCCCCGTTCGGCTCGCTGCGCTGGACCAACGGCTTCCTGCTGAATAATGAAATGAGCGATTTCTCGATGTCGCCCACGGACCGCGGCGCTGCCGTTGCGAATGCCGTTGAGCCCGGCAAGCGGCCGCGCTCGTCCATGTCGCCAACGATGGTATTTGCCGATGACGGGTCGCTGCGCATGGTAACCGGATCGCCCGGTGGTAATTCGATCGTTGCCTACATCGCGAAAAGCATACTCGGCGTACTCGACTGGAACCTGAACGCGCAGCAGGCAGCCGACTATCCAAACATCATCGCGCGCGGCGACACGGTGCGTGTCGAGAACACGGATGACGCCGGGCAGGCGATTGCCGATGCATTGTCCGCAGCCGGCTATCCTGTCAGCGAAAGCGACGGCGAGAGTTCGGGCCTGCACCTGATCGTCGTGCACCCGGACCGGCTCGAGGGTGCGGCGGATAAACGACGGGAAGGCACGGTCCGTAAAGTCGCGCCGATGCGGCGCTAGCACTACTGCGGTCATTGCAAGCCCGAAGGGCGTGACGATCCCGCCGTCGTTGCGAGCCCGAAGGGCGTAGCAATCTCGTTGGCCTGGCAGAGTGGTAATCGTTACGAGATCGCCACGGCGCTACGCGCCTCGCGATGACGTGCCTGCTGCGCGCCTCGCGATGACGTGCCTGCTCCGCGCCTCGCGATGACGTGCCTGCTCCGCGCCTCGCGATGACGTGCCTGCTGCGCGCCTCGCGATGACGTGCCTGCTCTGCGCCTCGCGATGACGTGCCTGCTGCGCGCCTCGCGATGACGTGCCTGCTACGCGATGACGACTTCCCGGGGTGCTTTTGCTACTGTCTGACTGCATGGACAGAAAGAAACGTCAGCAATTTTCCGAGGACTGGCGCCCGCCGCTGCCGGCAGTCACAGACACCGACGAGGGCAAGCCGCGCCGCGTGGGCGTCGAACTCGAAATAATCGGGCTCGACGTCGATACCGTAAGCGAAATCGTAACCCGTCACTTCAATGGCAAGCGTGAGATCAAAACCCGCTACGAGCACATGGTGCACGGTGACAAGGCCGGCGACTGGGGCATCGAACTCGATTTCGAGTACCTGAAGCAGAAAGGCCGCGAGAATGCATCCGATGACGAACAGCAGGAGCTGATCGATGAAGCCGCGGAGAACCTGTTGCGTGCCGGGGCCGAAACGGTCGTGCCGGTCGAAGTCGTTGGACCGCCGCTGCCGATGGCCCGCCTCGGCGAAGTCCAGTCGCTGATCGCGAGACTGCGGGAAGCCGGCGCCAAGGGATCCGGCGCGAACATTTCCTACGCGTTCGGCATGCAATTCAATCCAGAGCTGCCGTCGCTCGACGCCCGCATGATCGCCTCCTACCTGAAAGCATTTCTTTGCCTGTACGACTGGCTCGTCGTGCGTTCGGCACCGGATTTTACGCGCCGCCTGACGGGTTTCAGTGCGCCGTTTCCCGGCAAGTACGTGCGCAAGGTGATCGCCCCCGACTACTGGCCGGAGCAGGACGCGCTGATCGATGACTACCTCACTGATAACCCGACCCGCAACCGGGCGCTCGACATGCTGCCGCTGTTCCTGCATCTCGACAAGAAGCGTGTGCGCGAAACCGTTGACGACCCGCGCGTCAAGGCACGCCCGACGTTGCACTATCGCCTGCCCAACTGCGAGATCGATCGCACGGACTGGGGCATACACCTTGCCTGGAACGACTGGCTGGAAGTCGAGGCGCTCGCGCTGGACGAGAGCAGGCTGAATGAAATTTGCAATGCCTATGCCGGCTGGCTCGACGACCTGTTCGGCAGGCTGTTCGACAACTGGGCGGAGGAAGTCGAGTCGTGGCTCGCCGACAGCAAAGGCCTGTAATCGGCATCACTGGCCCGGCGCGCGGCGCCTGGGGGCCGCGTGCCTGTGTGCACGTTGCAGTCCTCTGGTCCGGCGGCAGCCCGCTGCAACTGCGGCCGGGGGATACCCATGACACTGGCCCACTCGACGGCGTGGTCATCACCGGCGGGCACGATGTCGAGCCGACGCTCTACAAGGCAGCCGCCGAGGTCGAAGGGCGCTACGACCCGGAGCGCGACGCGTTCGAATCCGAAATCATTGATGCGGCGCTGGCCGACGGCACGCCGCTGCTTGGCATTTGCCGCGGCGCGCAACTACTGAACGTCCGGCTCGGCGGCAGCCTTTTCCAGAACCTGCGCCCACGGCGCCGGAAGACGTCGAAGCGCCGCACGCTGTTACCGCTGAAGACGCTTTGCCTGGAACAGGGCTCGAACCTGTACCGCGCTCCTCGACAGGGACACGATCAAAATCAACAGCCTGCACAACCAGAGTATCGACCGGCTGGGCCTCGGTCTTGAAGTCAGCGGGCGGGACCTGGACGGTATCGTGCAGGCCGTCGAAAAGCCGGATCATCCGTTCCTGGCCGGCGTGCCGATCGCACCCGCAGTTCCTCGATCTGCCTTCGCGAGGCAGCGGCGGCTGTTCCGGCGGCTGATCGACGCCGCTGCTGACTACCGGGAAACACGGCGCCGTTGACGGTTTACCTGAGTCTCTTTTTTACCGCCCTGCTCGCGGCGACGATCCTGCCGGCCTATTCCGAGATCCTGTTCGCCGGACTGCTGATGCAGGGCCACGATCCGCTGGCCCTCTGGTGCTGGGCGACCGCCGGTAACACGCTGGGGTCGGCCATCAACTGGGCGCTGGCGGTTTTTTTTCTACGGTTCAAGGATCATCGCTGGTTCCCGTTCAAGGAAAAAAACCTGCGGTCGGCGCAATCCTGGTTTCAGCGCTACGGGGTTTGGTCACTACTGATGGCGTGGGCACCGATAGGCGGTGATGCGCTGACATTCGTTGCAGGGTTTATGCGCGTGCGCTTTTCGCTGTTCCTGCTGCTGGTGGCGATCGGCAAGGGAGTACGGTACGCCGTGCTACTGTGGATTATCATGGGCACGCAATGACCGATACAGCGATATGACCAGACATTGTCACACAGCCGCCGAGACTGCCGATGTCATCATCGACGCGGTCGGCAAGACGATTGTGCTCGGCCTGCCCGTCGGAATAGGCAAGGCGATACACATTGCCGATGCCCTGTACGAGCGCGCAGTAAATGACAGCAGCCTGTCGCTGACCATCTTCACCGGGCTGACGCTCGAGGTGCCGGAGGCCGGCAGCGATCTCGAACGCCGGTTTCTCGAACCGTTTACCCAACGCATGTACAGCGATTGGCCGACGCCCGCCTACGCCGTGGCTGTGCGCCGCAACTCATTGCCGGCCAACATTGAAGTGCGCGAGTTCTACATGCGGCCGGGTGCCTACCTCGGTAACCCGCTTGCGCAGCAAAATTATACGAGCATCAATTACAGTCACGTCGCCGCGGAACTGATGTCGCTCGGCGTCAACGTCATTGCCCAACTGGTATCCGCAAGGCCTGAAAGCCCCGGCTGCTACAGCCTGAGCTCCAATCCGGAAGTGACGCTGGACCTGCTGCCCGGTCTTGAAGAGCGCCGCCGCAACGGCGAGCCGGTGGTGCTGGCCGGGCAGGTCAACCGCAACCTGCCGTATATGCCGGGCGCGGCGGAACTGGCCGGGAACCGGTTCGACCTGCTGCTGGATAACGAGGAGTGCCGCTTCCCGCTGTTTGCGCTGCCAAGACGACGCGTATCACCGGCTGATTATGCGACGGCGATGCATGTTGCCAGCCTCGTTCCCGATGGTGCGACTTTGCAAATTGGTATCGGCTCGCTTAGCGATGCCGTCGCGCACTGCCTGCGACTGCGGCATGAGTCACCGGATGTCTTTTCCGAAACACTTCGGTTGCTGCCGGGCGGAACCGGATCGAGCTACCGGGCTTCTTTGCCGATCGAAACCGAACCCTTCGACGAAGGCCTGTATTCGGCCACCGAGTTGCTCAGCGATGCACTGTATTCGCTGTTCGACTGCGGCCTGATCCGGCGGCCGGCTTCCACTGATGATGCGACGCTGATTCATGCGGGCTTTTTCATCGGCTCGGCCGAACTCTACGAGGCATTGCGCGCATTACCGGAACACCTTCGCAAACTGATCCGCATGAGTCCGATATCGTGGACCAACACGCTGTTTGGTGACGAGGCAACGAAACGCCAGCAGCGTCGAAAGTCGCGATTCGTCAATGAAACGATGATGGCGACATTGCTGGGCGCCGCTGTCTCAGACTCGCTGGATGACGGCCGCATCATCAGCGGGGTCGGCGGCCAGTTTGATTTTGTCTCGATGGCCCAGTCGCTGGACGATGCGCTTTCCATCCTGATGGTCCGGGCAAATCGTCTGCACGATGGCGAACTGCATTCGAATATCCTCTGGTCGTATGCTGAAGCGACGGTGCCGCGGCACCATCGCGATGTTTACGTGTCCGAGTACGGCGTTGCCGCAACCCGCGGCCGCCCCGACAGCCAGGTCATTGAGGCGATGCTGGCCATCGCGGACTCGTCGTTCCAGGGTGAGTTGCAGAAAAAAGCCCTTGCGGCGGGCAAGCTGCCAGCCGGTTTTAACCTTCATGAAGACGCACGCAACAATACTCGTACCGCGCTGCAGAACATCTTTCTTCGCAATGATTTGCGGCCGCACTTCCCGGACTATCCGCTCGGCACCGAGTTCACGGCGACCGAACAAAAGCTCGCGAAAGCGCTGGTCTGGCTCAAGCACAGCATGGCCCGGCCGTGGCCACGCCTGCAAACCCTCGCTGCCGCGGCACTGTCCGGGCAGCGCGAGGAACACGCGGCAGCGCTGGCGCGCATGGGACTCGATAACCCGTCCGGACTGGCGAATCGCCTGAAGGCGAAGCTCGTCAATTACGCGCTCAAGGAGTCAGCAGACTCCTGACAGCTTCTGTGGTTCAATATCCTGACGCGTTCCCACCTGACGGAGATTCAAAAATGACATTGCAACTTGAGATCGTACCAATCGTGTCGATTATTGCCGGTATTGCGATTCTGCTCGTACCGAAACTGCTGAATTACATTGTCGCCGCATACCTGATTATCACCGGTGTCCTTCAGCTCATCAATTAGAGCATCGCGGTCATCGCGAGGCGCACAGGGCTGTAGTCATCGCGAGGTGCAAAGCACTGTAGTCATCCCGAGGCGCGCAGCGTAATCGTCATCGCGAGGCGCAAAGGGCTGTAGTCATCCCGAGGCGCGCAGCGTAATCGTCATCGCGAGGCGCGCAGCGCCGTGGCGATCTCGCACATATCACCCCTCAGCCAGATTCATGAGATTGCCACGCCCTTCAGGCTCGCAACGACGGGGATTGCCACGCCCTTCGGGCTCGCAACGACGGTAACTCAGGACTTTGACGACCGCCGGAACAGGCCGAACAATCCGCGGGATTCCTTTTCAGGCTCCGGCGGCGTTTCTTCTTGTGCCGCCAGCTTCTCGATATCGTCCGGCTTCAGTGCCATGCGGGACTGCGTGATTTCGGTGTCGATCTGCACCTCGATCGGTTCCGGTACCGGACCCTGCCTGGCATCGACGGGGTAGCCGTCCTCTCCCAGGGTAATCTCCACCATGCTGTGGGCATTGATCTCGCGTTCCTTTTGAGCGCGGCCGAGTTCCTTGACCAGTTCGAAGCGCCGGGACACCGACATATCGAATTTCCAGGCGCCACTGCAGGTCCTGCTGCACTCACGGTCGCCGCCGGAATGCCGTTGGCGCGGGTGCGGCCGCTGCCCTGACCGGCGCCGATGGCGGTGAACTCCTCCGCAAGCGACAGGCTGTCAAGCTGGTCCGGATCCGGATTCGACGCGACCTGGGCGGCCAATTCGTCGAATGCCTTGTCGCCGAAAACGGTTTCCGCGAGCACGTCGCTGATATCTTCCAGGCCGTTTGCGAGCGCGAGCTCTTCCTGCCACCGGCTCAGGTTACTAACCGGCGCAGGCGCTTTTTTCTTATCGAGTTCATTGTCGAGTGTGATTTCGGGAAGTTCCCCGGCCGGGCGTGCATCGGCCTGAGATCGTTCCGGGGACTCGTCGGCCACGTCGTGCGTGGCTGACAGAGCCAGCTCAAGCTCATCGATGTCAGCCGCCGCAAAGTCCGGCACGGCGTCGCCTGCAACTGCGGCAGGTTCCAGGTCGCCGGAAGAGTCGGCCAGGCCTGATCGCGCTCTCTTCATCATTATCATTGGCCGTTGCCAGGTGCATTTCGGCTGTCAGGACCGGGAACGTCGTCGTCGGATGCGCTCCAGTCGCGTTCCTGCTTGTCCGGAGCCGCCAGCACTTCCTCGATCGACGATATTTCCTGCTCGACCAGGATCGGAGCCTCCAGCGTATCGTCGTCATCGGCAACGTACACAGGTTCCTGCATATCGTCATCGGACGCCCGCGTGGCTTCGGCAACAGCTTCGTTAGTAGCGTCCGCCGTCACCGTCTCCTCGTCAATATCGGGCTCGAAAAGGGTCTCCCCTTCAGCAAAATTGGCAGGCTCTGGCATGCGATCATCGGCCAGGATCTCTTCGGCAACAACTTCTGCTGTCGTTTCCCGAGACTCTGTCGCCCCGTCGGAGTCGGGGCCGGTCGCGGTCTCGAATTCGACTTCGGCTTCGGCTTCGACTTCGACTTCGGCGTGGGCCGCGGCTTCGGATTCGGCTTCGACTTCGACTTCGACTTCGACTTCGACTTCAGCGTCGGCCGCGGCCTCCTGTTTCGGCCTCGGCTTGAGATTCGGATTGGGTCAACGACCCGGCTACCGCCGTTTCGTCGTCGTCAATGCCCACACTCGCGAGCTCTGCTGAATCCGGTTCGAAGGCCTTCGTCACCGCGTCCGATTCGACCAGGCTCGCACCCATGGCGGCCTGCTCCGGTCCACTATCCACAGCTGTTTCCGACGGAGTATCTGGCACATATTCTTCCGGGGCAGCCAGCGTGTCGGCTTTCGGCGCGTTGCGAATTTGCCAGTAACTCACCCAGTTCCGGCAGGTCCTGGTGTGAACGCGCAGGTTGTGAAGGGGCGGCGAGACGACGTTCCGCCAGTTCATCGACGGGAGTGTCGGCCGCTTCATGGGCGATCTCCGTCCGGTCCGCTATATCGGCACTATCCGGTATCGATTGCGGACCGTCTGCGTAGACTGCTTCTTCCCCGGCGCTGGCCGACTCGGCTGTTGCCGTCTCCGTCTCAATGGGCTCTTCGCCGCTCCCGACGTTACGCTCGTCCCGCGCGGCGTCTGAACTCGCGTCGTCGCTTTCCGCGGGCATAATTGCAGCAAGTGCCGTCTCGTCGATACCCGCAACATTGTTCGTATCCGTTGCATCTTGTTCTTCCGCGCTGGTGTCGGCAAAGCCGGGCATGACCTCGATGCCGTAAACGTCGCTGGCGACGGTTGAGACGAGCGCTGCCGTAACCGGCCGTTCGCCGCAATCCACCGCTTCGGTCAGTACCGATTCGCAACGTCATTCAGGACGCGCAATAACGCCACCAGACGCGCGGTAGCCGCTGCGCCAGCGCCACTCGTAAAGACGCTGGCGAAATCACCACCGGCAAGGCTGACGCAGCGCCGCAGGTAACCTTCGGTGTCACTCTCCGTGAACGGAGTAACAGTGTGGCGCAACCGGATTCGCTGCTTCATTCTGGCGAGACCCGGGTCCGCGAGCAGCGTATCGAGCTCACTGTCACCCAGCAGTACGATGTTCGCGGCAGCAGCACCGGAGGTATCGGCGGCGGTCAGCGCCTCAATCTCCAGTAATGCATCCGTCCCGATACGCCGCGCATCCTCGACGACAATAAACGGCCTCGTACCCTTGGCTGAAAAGTCCCGGAGCAGGCGCTTGAACGCGGCAAAGCGCTGTATCGTGCCGGCAGGCTGGCGCGTAACGGAGAAACTTTCAAGCAGCAGTTCAAGCACTTCATCGGGTCCGAGCCGCATGCGCCCGATTCGGGCAATCATGCGTTCCGGCGCAATTTCCTCAAGTGCACGGCCCACAATCGCCGACTTTCCTGCACCGACCGGACCAGTAACCGTAACGATTGCATCCGGCGTAGCGAGCGCCTCCCAGTTGTCGCCATCGGTCGCAAACTGCGGCGGCCCGACGTAAATGCTCTCCCCTTCGGGATTTGACCGAAAGAGCTCCCGAGTGAGGCCGAAGTGCTCCTGATACATGACGACTCTTTAATTGCCTGATTCAGCGATGGCAGCGGCGGCAGTCCGCGCCATTGAGCCAGTCTGCGAGAGAACCCGACAAAGTTCAGGGAGTTATGTCAGAGATTGCGGTTCAAATGAGCTGGGGGCACTGGTCCGGATGATTCAGAACGGCACGAAAGTCGGGGCGGAGGGGTGTGCCTTCGCCTGCCAGCCAGGTAGAAACGAATAATCCAGCCTGGACGTGTTTCTGATTCTAACCGGGCTTTAAGGATGCCGTCACCAGCCCGTCGTATTCCGCCGCACCGTTGACGGCAAAGCTATTGCGGCCACTTTCCTTGGCACGGTACAGGGCTTCGTCAGCGAGTTGCACCAGTCCGTGAGGCGTCCGGTCCGGTTCTGCCGGCTGTAACGATACCGCACACCGACGCCGATAGCGACGTCACCTGCTGGCAAGCCGAACTCGAGGTTCTCAATCTGCAACGCTTCAACCGCTTCGCACAGGCGTTTTGCCATGGCAACGACCGCGCTATATGACGCATCGGTATATAACAACTGCACGACTACCGCCGATGACGCGCAGCGATATCGAGAGGACGGCGTGAAAACTCGTGAATGACACCAGCCACTTTGCGTAAAGCGGCATCCCCTGCCTGGTGTCCGTAGCGATCGTTGTAGGGCTTGAAGTAGTCAATGTCCGCCATGATGACCGACAGCTCGGAATGATTGCGCAGCGATTGCTTCCAGACGGCGCGCCAGGTGCTCATCGAAGGCACGCCAGTTCCTGAGTCCGGTCATGCCATCGCGATCGATCAGTTGTCGTCATCAATCGACTGCTTGAAGGAATCGCCCGTCGAGTAGGAAGGGTTCTACCTCTCGGCATCGTCGACTGGCACCGACTGGCGAGCGGCGATTAAAACAGACAAACCGCTGACAGCGTGCAGGTCCGGCGGGATACCGCTCATCGCGGCGCTGATGCTGAACGACAGCAGTATTGCCGCGCCGGTGATCATGGCGGGAATAAAGAGCAGACCCATGAAGAAGAACGAAGCCACGAGTAGCAACGTCAACGTTGCCATTTGCTCGCCCTGGCCTTGATTGAGTGACTGAGCCACGACGGCCGCCACAGCAATGCCGAGTACAGGAGCAAGAATCCGGGTTACGGCCATGTACACGCGCCGCAACGCCGGCGTCCAGGCAAGCCAGGCCATCGCGACACCGGCCGGAAGTATCACAAGAAAATGCGCGAGCACCCTCGGGCTCAAACTCCGATCTGCGATCAAATGTGCAATGGTGAAACCAAGCCGCAATTAGCGTGGCAAGCGCTGTCCACGCCTTTGCTCTGGGCGCAATTCGTCGCAAGTGATCGTCAAAGTACTCGCGCTCGAGGTCACCGGGAAAGCGGCGACGGAAACTTCTGTCCCGCAGCTCTTTTGCGTAGACGGAATCGGGATAGTCCTCGAGATTCAGGCGACTGGGTAACATTTGACACGGTCCTGGTGCGTAGCCGAAAAGCGCAACGCGAGGGACGGCACCGGTCGCGGCGCGCGGTCTGCCGACAATAGCCGTAGCGCAAATGACGGGAGCTCGCCCGGCAAGCAGAAAGCATATCAAGCCGGACGTCTTCGAACTGTGACGCAACCATCGGGGTCGGAATGCCGGGTAGCCAGCCACAGCGGCCGGCTCCCGGCAAGCTGGCTGCAGAGCTTGTGCGTCAGAAACGCCGTCCGTAACGCAGACCGATCGCCCGCGGGCGGTTGATCGAAATTCCCGAGTCCTGGGTGATTTCGCCGAACGGATCGAAGTAGTTCGCGTCGTAGCGCACGATCTGGGCGCGCTCGTCGGTGACATTGTCAAGGAACAGGTCAAGTGACCAATCCTCGCCATCGATGCCGGCCGCGAGGTTGACCAGTGTATAAGCCGGCTGCTCGGAACGGTCTGCTATGACGAGGTTGTTCCAGTTGTCGCCCGTGTATGACAATGCTGCCTGCAAATACCCGGGCCAGCGGCCGAAATCCATGCTGTAGCGGGCAATTGCCGTGTACTGGAGCTTCGGCACGAACGGCATATCGGTACCTTTGGGCGCCTGCGGCGGGTCGCCGGCCAGTTCGTCGTCGGCGTTGCGCCAGTACGGCTCCTGAAGCGTCGCATCGTTGTACGAAGCGGCCAGCGACAGCGTCAGATCGGTCGTCGCGGCGTAGCTCAAATCGAATTCCGCGCCGACGGTTTCGGACTCTCCGATGTTCTGGATAATTGTCAGTGGCGATACAGCGAAATCCAGGAACGAAAACTGGAAGTTTTCCCATTCAAGGAAGTAAGCTGCACCATTGAAGCGCAGGCGCCCCCCCTGCCACGTTGTCTTCCAGCCCATCTCGTAGTCGTTGACAAAATCCGGGTCGTATTTAGCGATGCCCGGCACGATGGCCCGATTGACACCGCCGGCACGGAAGCCCTCCGGAAGCGAGCGCGCGGAGATCATCTTGCTGTCGGACAGGTTGTAGTTGAGGCTGAACTTCAGCGATTCACCGTGGCCCTTGGAGACGTCGTCGACATTCGTCGCTTGCTCGAAGCAGGGGTACTGAGGCTGGTCGGCTCCGTCCAGACAACGGTTTAGTCCGCCCGTATACCCGAACAGCGAGTTCTCGAAGTCGAAATAACGGTAGCCGACGATACCGGTCAGGTTATCAGTGAAGTCGTAGCTCAATTCACCGAATGCCGCCTTGTCACGGTCGACGCGAACCTGGCGACGTTCGCCAGGCCACGTTCGGCGCCCTGGAACGACGCGTGCCGTATGGCCAGGAGCTCAAACGCGCCGGGTTGAAGTCGGGGTCCATGTCCGGCACGTTCCAGGCGCAGGTCGAAATCGTGCTCCTGGCGCCGGACATGCGACATGTCCTGCCGTCCACCGCAGGCGATTCTCGCCGGACGACTGCAGCCGTATCTCGTGGCTCTGGCGGGTGAAAGTCTCGTCGCCGCTGATGAACTGCGCGGGATTGGTGCAGGTGAGCGTTGTTCCGTCGGTGTGGTAACAGCCGCCGTATAACGCGTAGTAATTGTCCAGGTATTGCGCGTAGTGCGTGTAGTCAGACACGCTGTCGGCGTCGCGGTCCAGGTAGGCCGCGGAATAGACGAGGTTCATGTCGCCGATTTGCCCGTCGACCGTCAGCGACGCCTGGTACCAGGAATCGTCGTAGAACTCGTCGAAATAGCGCTGGACCTCGAGATCATCCGATCACCTTCGCATCGTGGAAAACACGCCATTGGAGTCCGACTCGCTGGGTACATCAGGCCCGGTGTCACGGTCCAGTTGTCATTCAGGTCAATCTTCAGTTGTGCGCGCGCACCGGTCAGCGTGTTGTCGTTGAAGTTCTCCTCGACCAGCGCGTCGTTGTTGATCGTCTCGTTGACGCCACGCAGCAGAATAGAGCCGGGCACGTTATCAATGTAACCGCCGCGCTGGACATGCCAGCCAACGACGCGTAAGGCGGCGTTATCGCCAATCGGCATGTTCCAATAGCCTTCGGCCGTGTAGCCGAGATCACCGTCCTTGACGGTGTTCAGCCCTAGATCAAAGCCGCCTTCGTATTCGCCGATGACCGGGGCATTGGTAATGATCCGCAATGTGCCAGCCTGGCTGCTGGCACCGAAGAACGTGCCCTGCGGGCCGGCCAACGTTTCGATCCGCGAAATGTCATACATGTGCAAATCGAGAATATGGTTGATCGTCGTGATCGGCTGCTCGTCGAGATACACACCAACACTCGGCATCGAGCCGGAATGCACGCCGTCGCCGCCGCTCGAGATGCCGCGCATGTAGATCTGCGCAACACCGGGCCGCTCCGCCTGGAATGACACCGTCGGCAGGAACTCGATGTAGGAACCGAAATTGTCAAGATTCAGGTCTTCGAGCTGCTGGTTGCCCAGCACCTGTACCGATACCGGCACGTCCTGCAGGTTCTCCGTGCGTTTTTGCGCCGTAACGGTGATTTCTTCCAGCATCGGCTCGTTGTCCTGCGCCACGGCACTTGTAGCGATAACGGAACCGGCAAGCGCTGTGGAAATTGCGCGCGCGAGCGCATTGCGTTGGTAAACCTTCATACATGTCCCCCGGACTTTGTTCAGGATTTACGGATAGATGACGATATTCGAGCTTACGCGCAACGATTTAGTTCCGTTTGCGCAGGCTATATTCCGAACGAGTCTACCTGCAATGCAGCCATCGATAAATGATTGTCATCGGCTATTCAGTTCATTGCTTCAGGCTATGCAAATTGCACCAATTGCACATGACCTGTCACACAATCATGCACCGCGTGCCGAATGTATGTAAATTTCGACCATGCCCGGCAACCAGCGAACAACGACTGACCTGCAAGCATCCGTCAAGGACGCCGCCGCGATGCTGCGCCAGGATGCGGCCGCGGCTGAACGCCTGGCACTCGGGATTCTGGACCAGGTACCGGACGCTGACCCCGCGCGGCTGATCCTCGCCGCCGCCCGGCGCATGCAGGGTGACGCGCCGGCGGCGTTGCAAATCCTTGAACCGCTGGCGGAAAGCCAGCCGGACTCCGCCGACGTGCTGTTCGACCTCGGATTGAGCCTCGGTGCCACCGGCCGCGGCGCGCGATGCCGTCGACCGGCTGCGCGCCGGACGCGCATCGCTCCCGGTCATAGCGCAGCCTGGCGCGCCCTCGGCGACCAGCTCGCCGCCGCGGGAGACGAAGCCGGCAGCCAGGAAGCATTCGAACGGCATCTCGACCTGTCGACCGAGCACACCGGGCTGGTGCGCGCCGCCGGCCATTTGCGGGAAGGCGAGGTAGCGAAGGCCGAGCAACTTGTCCGCGAAGTGCTGAAGGCGCACCCGACCGATGTCAACGCGATACGGATGCTGGCCGATATCGGCATCCGGGTTGGTCAGCTCGACGATGCAGAGAACCTCCTCGAACGATGCCTCGAGCTTGCGCCGGACTATCATCTCGCTCGTCACAACTACGTCTCCCTGCTCTACCGCCGCCAGAAGCTCATCGAAGCACTGGACCAGGTCGAGCGCCTGCTCCGGGCCGAACCGGGCAATCCCAACTTTCAGCTACTGAAGGGCACGGTGCTGGTGCAGAAAGGGGATCACGCGGCGGCACTTGAACTGTATGAGCAGGTTCTGAAATTTTATTCAGCTCAGCCTGTGGCGCACATGAACTATGGCCATACGCTGAAAACAGTCGGCCGCCTTGACGATGCCGTCGATGCCTACCGCCGCTCGATAGCGCTCGGTGCAACAGCAGGTGAGGCTTACTGGAGCCTTGCCAACCTGAAGACGTTCCGCTTTACCGCGGACGACATTGCGGACATGGAACGTCGCCTCGTAGATGAAGGCGACAATCCTGATGACCAGGCGCACCTTGCATTTGCACTGGGCAAGGCATTCGAGGACAGCGCAAACTTCGACCGGTCATTTGAGTTCTACGAGCGCGGCAACGCCATTCGCCGCAAACAACATCGCTACAATCCAAAGATCAACGTCTTCGATACCGCACGGCAGATCAAGGCGCTGGACAAGGCGTTTTTCGATGCGCGCAAGGAGTATGGCTGCCCGGCGCCGGATCCGATTTTTATTGTCGGGCTGCCGCGCGCCGGATCGACTCTCCTCGAGCAAATTCTCGCAAGTCACAGCCAGGTCGATGGCACGACCGAGCTGCCCGACATCATTGCCATCTCGCGAAAGTTGGCACAGCGTTCGCGAAAGAACCCCGCAGGGTATTACCCCGAGATCCTGACAGAACTGTCAGCGAACAAGTTGCGCGAGTTTGGCGAAGGTTATCTCGAGTCAACGCGTATCCAGCGTCGCGGCGCACCGTACTTTATTGACAAGATGCCGAACAACTTCCAGCACATCGGGCTGATACACCTGATCCTGCCGCATGCGAAGATCATCGATGCGCGTCGACACCCGATGGCTGGCTGCTTTTCCTGCTACAAGCAGCTCTTTGCCCGCGGGCAGACATTCACCTACAACCTGACCGACCTGGGCCATTACTACCGCGACTACGTCAGGCTGATGGATCACTGGGACGAGGTCCTGCCGGGGCGCGTCCTGCGGGTGCAGTACGAAGACATGGTGGCGGACAGCGAGGCGCAGATCAGGCAATTGCTGGACTATTGCGGCCTGCCATTCGAGGAGCAGTGCATGCGTTTCTACGAGACCGAGCGCGCCGTGCGCACGCCCAGCTCCGAGCAGGTGCGCCAACCTATATATAAGGAAGGGCTGGAGCAGTGGCGCAACTTCGACCGGCATCTCGAACCGCTTAAAAAAGCATTGGGGCCGGTCCTCGATCGCTACCCGATCCAACAAATATGTTTGAAGTCATTTGCATCTCATTCGCGTTCTTCTTTGGCCTGGCCGTGCGCCAGATGGGGCTGCCGCCCCTGGTCGGCTTCCTCGGTGCCGGCTTTGCCATCAACTATTTCGGCCCCTACCTTGGTCTGCCGTCCGAAACCGGAGAAATCCTCGATCACGTAGCGCACCTGGGCGTCCTGATGCTGCTCTTTACCGTCGGGCTGAAGCTGAAGCTCCGCCAGATTGTGCAGCCGCAGGTAATTGGCGGCGCGTTGCTGCACTTTGCGATCAGCGTTGCCATCTTCGCGCCCGGCATCCACTTTCTCGACCGAGCTCGACTGGGACACGTCGCTGTTGCTTGCCATAGCGCTCGCCTTTTCGTCTACGGTACTCGCGGCAAAGCTCCTCGAGGAACGCCGTGAGCTCGGCACATTCCATGGGCGTACCGCTATCGGCATCCTCATTGTCCAGGACATCATCGCACTCGTCGTGCTGGGCGTGTGGAGCGGGCAGGCGCCGAACGCCTGGGCATTGTTGCTTTTGGCCTTGCCGCTCGCCCGGCCGGTGCTGCACTGGCTGCTGGACTTTGCCGGGCATGATGAACTGCTGATCCTGATGGGCATGCTGCTGGCGCTTGTTGTTGGCGGCATGGGTTTTTCGGCGATGGGGCTGAGTTCGGAGATTGGCGCACTACTGATGGGTGCCCTGCTGTCAAATCACGACCGTGCGACGGAGCTGTCCGAGTCACTTTGGTCATTGAAAGAAAATTTCCTGGTCGGTTTCTTCCTGCAGATTGGCATGTCGGGGCTGCCCGACCTGGATGCACCTCTCGGTTTGCACTGATCGTCACCGCCCTGCTATCCATCAAAGGGTGTTTTGTTCTTTTTCCGACGATTGCGTTTCGGCTGCGCGCACGCACATCGTTTCTCAGCGCGCTTAGCCTGACGGCCTACAGTGAATTCGGCCTGATTGTCGCCGCCGGCATCATGCCCGAATGGCTGGTGCCTCTGGCTATCGCGGTGGCGTTGTCGTTCCTTATCTCGGCGCCGTTGAACCGCTTCGCGCATTCTCTGTTCCTCCGCTGGGAGTCGCACCTGAGCCATTTCGAACTTGAAACCGTGCACCCGGACGAGCAGCCGTCCGACCTCGGCGACGCAGAAGTCCTGATATTCGGCATGGGCCGCACCGGTACCGCGGCGTACGACTATCTCGAACCCCGGAATTTCAGTGTCATTGGCCTCGATGCCGATACCTACAAGGCCGCGGTGCACCAGAAAGAAGGCCGCAATGTGCTTTTTGGCGATGCCGAAGACAGCAACTTCTGGCGTACGGTCGATTTATCGCGCCTGAAAGGCGTCATTCTTGCGCTCGATGACACCGAGGCCAAGCTGATTTCCGCAAAAGCATTGCGGCGCTTAGGCTTCACGGGCCCGATAATTGCCCACTCGCTGTTCGAGGATCACGCCGCCCGGATCAAGGAGGCCGGTGTCACTCACACCTACCTGACGATGTACGAAGCCGGTATGGGCCTCGCGCAGCACACGTTGCGTGCACTGACGCCCGACTACAACACCGATGATTGAAACCGCCGACAGCTGTAAGGTAAGGATCGCGCGATGACAGATACCCACAAGGCAATGCTTGTAATGACGACCGTCGACAGCGCCGAGCTGGCAGCGACGATCGCGACAGCGCTGGTCGAGCAACGGCTTGCCGCTTGCGTACAGGAAATGCCGATTCGCAGTCACTACCGCTGGGAAGGCAGCGTGCAGAGTGACGTGGAAACGTTGCTGTTCGTCAAAACATCGCCGCAATCCGCTGCCGCGGCAATGGATGCAATCAGGATGTTGCACCCTTACGATGTTCCGGAAATTATTGCCTTGCCGGTAACGGACGGTTTACCGGCGTACCTCGACTGGATCAGGACGGAATCCCCGGGTGCTGGCACATCATGATCCATGGCTCGCGTCAATGGAGGTCGTAACGGAATGACAACTGCAGGTAAAAGCCCCGCCGAGTCGGCGATCGTACAGAATGTCTACAAGATCTTCCCGAACGACCTGAATGCAGAGAAAACCGTGTTCGGCGGACTTGTCATGGGGCTGTGCGATCGCACGGCGCTGATTGTTGCCGAGCGCCATACGGGCTCTGCCTGCGTGACGGCAGCCGTGGACAGCCTGAACTTCCTCGCGCCTGCCGGTTCGGGAGAGACACTGATCGTCAAGGCGGCGGTCAACCGCGCATGGACGACGTCAATGGAAATCGGTGTGCACGTAACGGCCGAAAACAGCCGCGACGGGGAACGCCGTCACGTCGTCTCGGCCTACCTGACGTTTGTTGCCGTCGACGACAGCGGCAAGCCAACGCCGGTGCCGCCGATCGTACCGAAAAGCGACGAAGACAAGCGCCGCTACCGCGAAGCCGGCGAACGGCGGGAGGCGCGCCTCGCGGCACGGAAGTAGCGTCATTGCGAGCCGCATCGCCCGCCGTCATCGCGAGCCGCTGTGCCCGCCGTCATCGCGAGGAGCGCAGCGACGTGGCGACCTCGCAAAAACACTGCCTCTGCCAGCCTGTACGAGATTGCTTCGCCCTGTCGGGCTCGCAACGACGGCGGGGCACAGCAGCTCGCGATGACGGAGGCTAAACCCAGTCGTCCCAGACCGGGCGGCACTCCGGTGGCAACGGCGCGAAACAGCCGAGATCAACACCATGTCCGGCGGGACGGTGAAAGTCGGAACCGCAGGACGCGAGGAGGTCGAACTCCATCGCGAGCCCGGCCAGCCTGCGTGTCGTCGCGACATCCTGGCGGCCGGAAACAACCTCAATGGCGCGGCCGCCGGCGTCATGGAAGTCCGTCAGCAGCTCGCGCAGCTTCGTCATCGTCTGCCCGTAGTGTGTGGGATGGGCCAGCACGGCGACGCCTCCCGCCGCACGAATCCAGCCGACTACCTCCGGCAACGATGCCCAGTGCTGGCGCACGTCACCGGTCTTGCCATCGCCGAGATACTTTTTGTATGCCTGCCGGAGGTCGCGCACGTGACCGATATCGACAAGGTGTTGGGCAAAATGCGGCCGGCCGATAGTGCTGCTCCCGGCGAGCGCGGTCACGGCCGGCAGCGGATCGTCGATGCCGGTTTTCATCAGGCGCTTTGCAATCGTCTCCGCGCGCCGGCGCCGGGCATTTTGTTGCTGCCGGACGCCCTCCGCCAGTTCGGGGCTGTCGAGGTCGATGTTCAGGCCGACGATGTGCACGCCGATTTTGCGCCAGACCGTCGACAGCTCGATGCCAGGTATCAGATGTACCCGGCCATGTGGCAAATCCGGGCCGTAGGCGGCCACGGTGTCGTGGTCGGTAATCGCGAGGTGTGTGACGCCCCTCTCGATCGCACGCCCGATCAACTCGCCCGGGTGCAGCGCGCCGTCGGAGGCGGTGCTGTGCGTATGCAGGTCCGCGAGCATGGCCGTCTGGTCTCTTTACAATTCTGAGGCTTGATGCCGGCGAGGTCACGCCTCTGGTCGGGGCGGAGGCGCAGTCAATCTCACATAGGTAATCTTGCGCCGCAGCGTGTCACGTTTTGACGCCGAAGTCAGCCGCCGTCTGGTCGAGCGCCTTTGTCAGGCGTTCGATCAACAGGTCAATTTCATCGGTTGTACAGACGAGCGGCGGCGCGCTGATGATCGCATCGGCAACCGCCCGCACCATCAGGTTTTTCTGTACCGCCGCATCGCGACAGGCAATCGCGCCGGCGTTCTTCGGTGCAAGCGGCTCGCGTGTGTTCTTGTCCCTGACCAGTTCAAACGCTGCCAGCATGCCCATCGTTCGTACTTCGCCAACGACGGGGTGGTCGCTGAGTTTCTTCACTTCCTGCCCGAAATAGCGGCCGACATCGTCGGCAACATGCTTGACAATATTCTGCTCGCGCAAGATATCGATTGTCGCGAGTGCGGCCGCACAGGCGGCCGGGTGTCCGGAGTAGGTATAGCCGTGGGCGAACTCGCCGCCGCCAGCCGTCAGTACATCCGACACCTTGTCACTGACCGCGACACCGCCGAGCGGCTGGTAGCCGGCGGTCACGCCCTTCGCAAACGTCAACAGGTCCGGTTCGAGGTCATACGTCTCGCAGCCGAACCACGACCCCGTCCGGCCGAAGCCGCAGATCACCTCATCACTGATAAACAGGATGTCGCGCTCGCGGCAAATTTTCTGAACCGCCGGCCAGTAGGATGCCGGCGGCACGATGACACCACCGGCGCCCTGGATCGGTTCGGCGATAAACGCAGCAACGCGGCCTTCGCCAAGTTCATCAATCTTGTCCTCGATCGATCGTGCCGCCTGCAGGCCAAACTCGTCCGGGGTCATGTCCCCGCCATCCTTGAACCAGTACGGCTGCTCGACATGGTGCACATAGTCGAGCTTCGTAATCTGCTTGTGCATGTGCGGCATGCCACCGAGGCTGGCCGCGGCAATCGTGCTGCCATGGTAGGCACCATGGCGGCTGATGATGTGCTTCTTGTCCGGCTGATCCATCAGTTCGTAGTAGCGATGCACGATACGGATGTTCGTATCGTTGGCTTCCGAACCCGAGCTGGTGAAAAAGAAATGATTGAACGGCCCAGGCGTCACATCACTCAGTTCGCGCGCGAGGGCAACTGCCGGCTCATTCGAGCAATTGAAGAAGCTGTTGTAATACGGCAGCCTCGCAAGCTGCTCCGCCACCGCAGTGACAATGGCCGGTTGCGTGTAACCAAGGTTGCAGCACCACAGGCCGGACATGCCGTCGAGTATCTCGTTGCCGTCGGAGTCGTATATATAGATGTGTTCGGCACGCGAAATAATCCGGCCGCCGGACGCCGAATAGGCATGCAGGTCCGTGAAAGGGTGCAGGTGATGTGAACGATCGAGTTCCCGCCAGTCGGCAGTCGTCAGGGAGTGTGCTTTTTGTGATTGCATGTCATTACTCGTTGGTGCCGGGCTTCGTGATTCGAGTCCATTGCCGGCGTAGATATCTGATTCCCGGCTTTTTCGCCGCGAGCGATTGCCTGTGCGCTGCGGGCCGGGTCGCCGCCCTGTTCAATACATCAAGGGCCTGCCCGGACCTATAGTACCGCTCCGGCTGCTCACGGCCAGCCGGTGTGCCATGCCGTGAAACGCCGCTTTATATCAGGAGTGATCGAGACCGAAATGGCGGAGTGCCGTGACGGCCACAGGCTCACCCCACTCCTGCACGAAATGACCGGCCTCGGCAATCTCCATGGGCGCCGGGCAGCCGCGTATGATGCGCCGCAATCCCTGCATCAGCGGCGGGCCAAGCACCGGGTCCTGCATGCCGATGGCCATGAAACTCTCACCCTGCCACTGCTCCGACCAGAACTTGCGCGCGGCAACCGAAGTGTCCACGCCTTCTCGCGCCGCGGGTGTCAGGTCATCGGCACCCCTCTCACGAAGCATCACGAGCTCGGGAAACCGCCGCACACCGGCTTTATAAGATGCATCAGGAAACGGTGCGTCGTAGGCAGCCTGTTCTTCATCCGTCAGCACCGGCGTCGCCCGCCGCAGCAGACGTCCGACATCAAGATCGGGTTGCGAATGGTTGAAGGCGCGCCACGCGGCGAAACCCTCCGGCGCTTCCTCGCCAGCCGGCAAGCCGGTGTTCATTACAATAAGCCGCGAGTAGCGCGCCGGCGACTCAAGCGGCAGTGTCAACCCGAGCAACCCGCCCCAGTCCTGTACGACAAGACAGACATTGTTCAGGTCGAGTTGCTCGACAAATGCCAGCAACGCATCACGATGAAAGTGGTAGGTATAGACCTCGTCGTCGACCGGCTTGTCCGACCGGCCGAATCCAAACAGGTCCGGCGCCACCACCCGGTAGCCGTTCCCGGTAAAGACCGGAAGCATCTTGCGAAACAGGTAGGCCCAGGTCGGTTCGCCGTGGATACAGAGAAACGTGACACTCGCGCCCTCCGGGCCTTCATCAACGTAATGCATTCGGAGGTCGCCGAATCCCGGCAATGCCTTCAGATAACGCGGCTTGTAAGGCCAGTCCGGAAGACCGTTAAACCGGTCGTCGGGTGTCCGTAGTGCCTTGATCTTCATGATTGTCCTGGTCCGCCAAGTTGTGGCCCCGGCATCAGCGCCGGCGAGCCGGAAGTATCACATGGAATGCCGTACCGGCACCCCGGCCGGGCTCCATGTCGATCCAGCCGCCCGCGCCATCAACGATACCATGGGTGACGGCCAGACCGAGGCCGTTCCCCTTGCCACAAAACGAGCGCCTCTGCCAATTCATCGCGCGGCAGGCCATATGACGGCGATCGTCCCTTAAAATCATGACTCCGGCCATGACCTGCGTACCCCTGCGGCGCGGGCCACACCGGCGATAACGCGGATCAGTTCCGTGTGCCCGCCGGCAGGAAACGTTACTATCACAGGCACCGAGGTACTCTCGGCTCAGGGGACGGGCGGGTTGACCGACGACGGCACCATCAGCAAGACGCACGACCCGGATCGCGGCTACGCGACGGATGTTGCCCTGAAGGTGAGCGAGGTGCGCTTTAAGACACTGTTCGAGCATTCACGGGCCGGCGTCGTGCTGGCCGATACCGCGAGCCGTTATCTTGATGCGAATCCCAGCGCGTGCCGGATGCTCGGTTATACGCGTGACGAACTCACAGGACTGCATGCCTCGGACATACTGGCGGCATCCGAAGCGCCGGACTTTGCTACCGCACTAAAAGAGCTTGATCAGAACGACGACCATCGTCGCGAGTGGCGTTTCCGGCGCAAGGACGGTTCCGAATTTTTCGCCGACGTCGTCGCGACCAGCATGCCGGATGGAACGCTCCTCGGCGTGATTCATGACCTGACGGCTGAAAAGCAGGCCCTGCAACATGAGCAGGAAATTGCCCGCCTGCTGCGTTTAAATACCGCGCTGCACCAGATCAGCCAGTCGATTGCCTCAACGCACGAGCGCGACCGGTTGTTCCGCGACGTCTGCCGCGTTCTCGTCGAACACGGCGGACTGCGCATGGCATGGGTCGGCTGGCGCGATCCGGCCTCGCACCGGCTCGAACCGATCGCCGGGTTCGGCGACGAGCTGGGGTATTTGGGCAAGATCGCGATCTATACGGACGAGCGCCCGGAAAGCCAGGGCCCAAGCGGCACCGCGTTTCGCACGGGCCAGCCCGTCATCAACAATAACTTGCTGGGCGACTCGGCCATGCTGCTCTGGCGGTCTGAAGTCGAACGCAGCGGTTTCCGGTCATCCGCGGCCCTGCCGATCCGCGAGGGCGGCGACGTCTGCGCCGTATTGAGTGTCTACGCGGACCGCAAGGACTTCTTTCGGGACAAGGAGGTCGCGCTGCTCGTGGAGGCCGCGTCCGACCTGTCCTTTGCGCTCGATATGTTTCGCAAGGAGGACGACCGGCGCGTGGCCGAGGAGACGCTTCGCGACGAAAAGCAGTTTACCGATGCGATGATCGAAAGCATGCCCGGCATATTCTATTTCTACGACAAGGACGGGCACTTCCTGCGCTGGAACCGCAATTTCGAAACGGTATCGGGGTACTCCGGTGCGCAGATTTCGCGCATGCATCCGCGCGAGTTTTTCTCCGCGGAAGAACGGCCACACGTCGAACAACGTATTGCACGGGTTTTCGAAGACGGCGAAGCTTCCGTCGAGGCCTCGTTCATTGCACGCGATGGTACCGCGACACCGTATTTCTTCACCGGGCGGCGCATAACGTACAACGATGAGCCATGCCTCGTCGGTGTCGGTATCGACATCGCCGAGCGCAAGCGAGCTGAAGCCAGGCTGCGTAAGAGCCAGTCCCATCTCAACGACGCGCAGCGCATCGCCGGCATCGGTAGCTGGTCGTTTGATATTCGCAGCGGCCGTCGCACCTGGTCCGACCAGATGCTTACGATATTCGGAATCGCCCTATCCGAATTCGACGACCTGGATGAAACGGAAACGCTGCTTGATTTCGTGCACCCGGACGACCGTGAGGAGTTGATTAGCGCCAGGGAAGCGGCAATCGCCGGCCGGCAGCGGCTCGATATCGAATACCGCATTGTGCGCCGCGATGGCACCGAATGCGTGGTACACCAACTGGCCGATCTGCATACGAATGAAGACGGCGAGCCTGTCAGCCTGGCAGGCACGATGCACGACATTACAGACAGGGCGCGGATGCAGGCCGAGCGGGACAAGCGGCATCGCGCCGAGGCCGCGGACCGCATCAAGTCGGCGTTTCTTGCCATCATGTCGCACGAATTTACGCACACCGCTCAATTCAATCCTCGGATTTACCGGCATCCTGTTGCAGGAACTGGCCGGACCTTTAAATCCGGAACAGGCCAAGCAGCTTGAAATGGTACGCAATAGCGCACGGCATTTGCTGGCGCTGGTCAACGACGTGCTCGATATTTCCAAGATCGAGGCCGGCCAGTTTGAGGTCGCAAGCGAGCCGTTTGACCTGCGCCAGTCCATCACGCGTATCGTGACGCAGGTTACGCCACAAGCGGAATCAAAGCAGCTTGCGGTAAACGTCCGGCTGGCACCGGAACTCGGCACCGCCATCGGCGACGAACGGCGTTTCGAGCAGGTGCTGCTCAACCTGCTGAGCAACGCCATCAAGTTCACGGACCGCGGTCAAGTCCGTCTTGTTGCGGAATTGCTTGCAGATGTCATGCTGCCCGACGCAACGTCCGGGCAGCGGGCGGTGCGGCTTGATGTGTCCGACACAGGCATCGGAATCAAGCCGCATGACCTTGCGAACCTGTTCCAGCCTTTTCGCCAGGTGGACGGGGGCCTGTCACGGCAACACGAAGGCACCGGGCTCGGACTCGCTATCTGCCGCCGCCTGACCGAATTGATGGGGGGTGAGATAACGGCCAGCAGTGAGTTTGGCAACGGCAGCACATTCAGCGTGACGTTGCCACTTGAAGGACGGGCAGTCGAATGAAAGCAAAAATCCTGTTGATCGAAGACAATCCACAAAACCGGTACCTCGCAAAGTTCCTGCTGGAGCAGCGCGGCCATGAGGTGCTGGAGGCCGAGACCGGTCCGCGCGGACTTGAGATGGCAGCGGAGTGCAGCCCGGATCTTATTTTGCTCGACATACAGCTGCCGGGCATGGACGGCCATGCGGTTGCCCGGGCATTGAAAAGCGACTCGCGCCTCAAGTCCATACCGGTGGTCGCCGTCACGTCCTATGCGATGGTCGGTGACCGCGCAAAGTGTCTCGAGGCCGGCGCAGAAGGCTATATCGAAAAACCGATCGATCCGGATACCTTTCCCGCCACGGTTGAGAGCTTCATCGTGACGCCGCCCGGAGAACCCTCGTCATGACGCGCGTCCTGATCGTCGACGACCATGCTGATAATCGTTATTTGTTGACAATGCTGCTGCAGGGCAACGGATACCGCGTTGATGAAGCCAACGACGGTGCACAGGCGCTCGCGATGGCACAACGATTTCCGCCGGCGTTAATCATTTCGGATCTGCTGATGCCGGTCATGGACGGCTATACACTGTTGCGCCACTGGCGCGCGGACAAGCGCCTTAAGGACGTTCCATTCGTCGTCTACACAGCGACGTATACCGAGCCACAGGATGAACGGCTGGCTCTCGACCTTGGGGCGGATGCCTTCATCATCAAGCCCGCCGAGCCGGAAGCGTTCATGGCCCGCATCCAGGCCGTGCTGTCAGAAGAGCAGCACGGCAAGCTGTCCGCCGCATTTGCTGGTGGCCGGAAAGAAGGCAGTCTGGACGCCTCCTACAGCGAGGTCCTGTCGCGCAAACTAGAGCAGAAAGTGAAGGAACTGGAGGAGGCGAATCGCGAGCTGAAGGATGAAATTGAAGAGCGCAAACGTTCCGAAATAGCGCTTCGATTACGAAACCGGGCAATCCAGGCGGCATCGCAAGGCATCCTGATCACAGACCCGAATAAGCAAGATAACCCCATTGTGTATGCGAGTGCAGGCTTCGAGCGCATCACCGGTTACAGCGTGCGGGAGGTGCTCGGGCAGAATTGCCGCTTCCTGCAGGGCAAGGATACGGACAAGGAAGCCATCGCTACACTCAAGCGGGCGATAGCCGCAAGACAAGGCTGTGCCGTGGAAGTACTGAATTACCGGAAGGACGGCACGCCGTTCTGGAATGCCCTGTCTCTAGATCCGGTCAGAAACGACGCCGGCGAACTTGAACATTATGTCGCCGTGCAAAATGACATCACACAGCGCAAGGAACTGGAGGAGCAGCTCCGGCAGTCGCAGAAAATGGACGCGGTCGGCCGGCTCGCTGGCGGCATTGCCCACGACTTCAACAATCTCCTGACAGTCATCTCCGGGTACAGCGAGCTGATACTGTCGACACCGGAGATCGACGATTCCGTGCGCGAATCCGCCATGCTGATCGGTGAAGCCGGTGAACGCGCAACCGCCCTGACCCGGCAGCTGCTCGGCTTCAGCCGCCAGTCAATCCTGAAGCCGGAAGTTCTAGACCTGAACGGTGTCGTTGAGCAAGCAGGCAGGCTGCTGCAGCGGCTGATCGGCGCGGACATCGAATTCAGCACCGTACTTGCGCCGGATCTTTCACCGGTGAAAGTTGATCCCGGGCAACTCGACCAGATACTGATGAACCTGGCGATCAACGCGCGCGACGCGATGGCCAAAGGCGGCAAACTGACGATTGAGACCGCAAACGTTACGCTGAGCGACGAGTACGTGGGCACGCACCTCGACGGCAAAGCGGGTCCGCACGTGATGCTTGCCGTCTCTGATTCCGGCGTCGGCATGACCCGCGAAGTCGTGGCACGCATCTTCGAGCCCTTTTACACGACCAAGCCGGCGGGCAAAGGCACCGGGCTGGGGCTCTCGATGGTATTCGGCATCGTGCAGCAAAGTGGCGGCTGCCTGCATGTCTACAGTGAGCCCGGTCATGGCACGACGATCAAGATTTATTTGCCCGCGGTGACTGGCGAACTAACAAGCACCGACACATCGGCGTCCCGGCCCGGCATCCAGGGAACCGAAACGATACTGCTGGTCGAGGACGAGGATATCGTGCGCAAGCTGGCCATACGAAGCCTCGAGACTCACGGTTACCAGGTCATCGAAGCCGCGGATGGCAATGAAGCGCTGAAAGTCGCCAGCGAGTTCGGCAAGCCGATCGACGTCGTGCTCACCGATGTCGTAATTCCCAACATCAGCGGTCCGGAAGTCGCAGAGCGCCTGAAAACGCTGTACCCGGACATCAAGGTGTTGTTCATGAGCGGCTACACCGACGATGCCGTTCTCCGGCACGGCCTGCTCAATCAATCGGTCGCATTCATCCAGAAACCTTTTACGCCGCTCGAGCTGGCACGGAAGATTCGGGACGTGCTCGACGCTTGATACCAGGAGTCTGCGCGGTAGAGGCCGCAGCTTGTTCGGCTTCTACTGGCGCAGACTCCGTGGCCCGGACATCTCACCGAATCGCCATTCCTGACTGCACCTGCTGGCGCTGCTCAAACTCCCTGCGGTAGCGTGAACGTTCCTCCTCGGAGTCCGTGTGTTGCATCGCTTCCTGCAGGTGGCGGTCTGCTTTTTCCAGAAGATCCAGCGCGCTGTATGCCTGGGCCAGTGTGAAGTGAAAGCGGTGCTCGTCGCTGCGCTTTCGGATAGCCTTTTTTGCGAGGCGAATTGCCGAGTCGTAGTTGCCCGCCACAACTTCGCCCTGCGCCAGGTAGTTCAGGTAATACGGATTCTTCCGGCGATAGCGTTCCAGCCTGTCCTGGTACTTGTGGGCGGCCGCTGCACGGCCGGTATGCTCGTAGAGGATAACCAGGTTGTTCAATGCGGACAGGTTGTCGGCATCGAGGTTCAAAGCTTCCTTGTACGATGATTCCGCGGCATCAAGTTTGCCAAGCCGCTTCTGGATCACGCCCAGTGAATTCCACGCCGGGGCATATTCCGGGTCGATTCGCAGTGCCTGTTGCAGGCTGAGCGACGCTGCGGCGAAGTCTGACTTTGACATGTGGATCGACGCGATATTGTTGTAATACTGTGCGAAACCGCGTTCGTCCGGAACGAGCCTCGCCTTCGTATCGTCTGCCCGCTGCACACCGTCAAACTCGATCGTCATTGTCACACGCGGATTCAGCTTGATTCCCGCCGTCGTGTGATTGAGTACATAGAAAACCTCATCGCCCGGGTACCAGGCTTCCGGGGTGCTGACCGCGACATACGACGCGTTCAATCCCGCGTACCGGGCCATGGCGATATAGGTATTTGCGAGTGACAGGCAGTTGCCGGCCCCTGCCTCAACCGTTTCCGCCGCGGTTCGCGTGCCGAAACGGTCATACTTGAGCCCCAGGTGGCGCTCGTCGAACATCAGGACCAGCAGTGCGCGAGCCTTTTGTTCCTGTCCGGCAATTGGCCGGATTTCCCGGTCCACAAGGTCCCGCATGGCCGGACTCGTCGCCAGGATTGCTTCGGATGCCACCGGCACCGCCGGCGCGTCGGCAGTGCGCTGCTCCGCAGGCGTCGCGGACGCCGCGTGGCCGGCGGCGATGCCCGCCAGCAGGCACAGGCCCCGAAGCCAGCAGCTTGCAGTATTAAGTCTCATCATTCCGCCATTACAGCGCGTTCGTCACGCATATTCACCGCCCCGGTGCGGTCACACTATGCAAACACCTGATTCCGATACGGCTTGCGCCTGATAACTTTCGCTCCACAGGTCGGAAAGGGTACGATGTCTGTTGACACGTACCGGTTTAGACGACTTTTGCAAGCCGGAGTTTCCGCGCACTACGCCCTTCACCTGTACCCCGCCGAGATGACGATGTCCAGCAAAGAAGCGACCAGCAAGCCGCCTGTCCATTTCCGGAACCCGACCGTCAACGACGGTTCCGCCGTATGGAATCTGATAAAGGACGCCGGCACGCTGGAACTCAATACCGCCTACGCCTACCTGCTGTTATGCAGTGATTTTGCCGATACGAGTATTGTGGCCGAGCGCAACGGCGCATTGCTCGGTTTTGTCGGCGGCTACCTGATTCCGCCCCGGCCGGACACGGTGTTCGTCTGGCAGGTTGGCGTATCCGCCGATGCGCGCGGCGAAGGTGTCGCGAGCCGCTTGCTTGACCACCTGGTGCTGTCGGATGGCTGCCGGGACGCGCGTTTCCTCGAAACCACAGTGACGCCGTCGAACAAGCCGTCACGGGCGTTGTTCGGCTCGCTCGCACGCAGAGGCGGTGCGCCGCTTGAGGAGTCGGAAGGCTTTCCCGAGTCAGTCTTTCCGGAAGGGGAGCATGAAGCGGAATGCCGTCTGCGGATCGGACCGATAGACAAATCAAGGCTGGCCGGATGAATTTCGGCAAATCACCAAAAGCAGGTGCAATGTGAGAATTTTTGAAGAGATTGAATCAGAGGTCACGCGGCTACATCCGCTCGTTCCCGGTCGTTTTCGACAAGGCGGAGGGCGCGTTGCTGTTCGACGAGAACGACAATCGTTACATCGATTTCTTCGCGGGCGCCGGCACGCTGAACTACGGCCACAATAACCCGGCGATTACGCGGGCAATGATCGCCTACCTGGAACACGGCGGCATCGTGCACGGACTCGACAAAGCGACGGTTGCCAAACGTGCTTTCCTGCAAGCGCTGCAGGACAACATCCTCGCGCCACGCAACCTGAACTACAAGGTGCAGTTTACGGGCCCGACCGGCACGAACGCCAGTCGAGACCGCACTGAAACTGGCGCGGATGGTCAAGCGCCGCTCGGGCGTCAGTGCGTTCACCGACGGGTATCATGGCCTGACGATGGGCGCGCTTGCCGTTACCGGCAATTATTTCTATCGCGATGAATCCTACGGCGCGCGTAATAATGCGGCCTTCATGCCGTTCGACGGTTATTTCGGCCCCGATGTCGATACGATCAGCTACCTGCGCCGCTTTCTTGAGGACGGCAGCAGCGGTGTCGACATACCGGCAGCCGTCATCGTTGAAACGGTGCAGGGCGAGGGCGGCATCAATGTGGCGAGTATCGAATGGCTGCAGGACCTCGCCGCCCTGTGCCGCGAGTTCGACATACTGCTGATTATCGACGACATCCAGGTCGGCAACGGCCGCACCGGCACGTTCTTCAGCTTCGAGCGCGCCGACCTGTACCCGGACATGGTGACCGTTTCAAAATCCCTTGGTGGCGGCCTGCCGTTAGCGATACTGCTGATGCGTCCTGAACTTGACCAATGGCGGCCCGGCGAGCACACCGGCACGTTCCGCGGCAACAACCTGGGATTTGTCGCGGCAACCGAAGCACTCAAGTACTGGGAAAATGACGATCTCGCCCAGGCAGTAACGCAGAAAGGCGAACTCATGCGTACCGAGCTCGAGCGTATCGCGGCCAGTGTGCCAGGCCTGAATCCGAAATTGCGGGGTCTCGGCATGGTCTGGGGTATCGAGATGGATCCGCCGGGACTGGCTGGCGAGGCATCACAGGAAGCATTTCAGCGGGGCCTGCTGATCGAAACCGCCGGCGCCCGGGATCACGTACTCAAGTTTCTACCGCCCCTGGTTATCGATGAGGAGCTGCTGCTCGAGGGCCTTGGAATCGTCGAGCAATCGTTGCAAGCGCTGGCCAAAAAACGCCCGGACGCGTGAAGGCGGCGCTGTCATGAATGCACCAGGCAGCCATCGCGGGCAAACGGAAACCAAAAAAAGCATCGTCTGCAAATTCGGTGGCAGCTCTGTAGCCAATGCCATTCAGATCGAAAAGGTGCGTGCCATCGTGTCACGCAACGACCGGCGGCGCTTCGTCGTGGTGTCGGCACCTGGCAAGTCACAAAAAGGTGAGGAGAAGGTCACCGACCACTTGCTGAATATTGCTACAGGTGGACAGCATTTCCAGGAACAGCGCACTACTGTTTCCCCGAGCGACAGCAGCAAGGCCGTCGTCGATAAATTTTCCGGCATAATCCGCGACCTCGCTCTCGATGGCGCCGATATTATCGACGCGTTGAAGCAGGATCTTGAAACAGACCTGACCGGCGACAAGCGCATTGCCTTCCTTGCTTCGCGAGGCGAGCATTACAATGCGCGCATCATCGCCGGGTATTTTCGCAAATCCGGCATGGATGCAACCGCGCGGCTACCGGAGGAATTCGGCCTGCTTGTCGCAGGTGATTACCTGCATGCAACCGTCGCCGACGAAGCGTACGACAACATTGCCGCGCTTGCCGGCGGCAACAGCCTGACGGTCATTCCCGGTTTCTACGGGATCCGGGCGGATGGCGATATCGCCGTCTTTTCACGTGGCGGCTCGGACCTGACTGGTGGTGAGATCGCGTATGGCATCGACGCCGACACCTATGAAAACTGGACGGATGTCAGCGGCGTACTGGAGACAGACCCCCGCATTATTCCCGAGGCGCGCGCGATTCCGCGCCTGACGTTCAAGGAAATCCGGCTGCTGTCGTCCAAGGGTGTGAACGTCTTTCACCTCGACGCGATGCTGAAATGCAGAAAACGGAAAATCCCGATCCATATCCGCAATACCAACAGCCCGGACGAACCCGGCACCGTCATACTGAACGAGCGGGTTCCCGAAGAAGGTGTCGTCGGTATCGCGCGGCTCGACAGCATCGCGTATATCTTTCTGCAAAAGGATGCGTAAGTGCCGAGCTGGGCTTCATGGCCAAATTGCTGGGAATATTCAGGGAATTCGGCATCGATACCTATCACTACCCGACGGACAAGGACAATATTGCGGTACTGGTCGACCAGGACGACCTGAAGGGCACAATCAATGAACTGCGGCGCGCAATAGACCGTCGGCTGCAACCGGACCGTATGGATGTCGTCTACAACCAGTCGATAATCACCCCGGTTGGCCTGGGCCTGAAGAACAACTCCTACCCGATCGTTGAAGCAATCAATGCGCTCGGCGCGGCGCACATCCCGATAGAGATGATCGACCAGAGTCCGTCAAAGATCTGCTTTCACATCAGCGTCAGCCAGGCCGTCGCCGACGATGCACTGCGCATACTTTACAAAGCCCTGATACTCGGCGAGTAAGGCGGGTTACGGGCGCCGGCCGCACAGTGCCGGCGCCCCGTTCTATCAGGCTTTAGGCGCGTAGACGCTGCACCAGCCCTGTGCATTGACCAGCTTGCCGGGGAAGATTGAGCACGGTCCCCACTCTGCACCGGACTCCCCGGTGTAAAGTGCGCAATTCTCACAGACGTTGCCTTCCCTGTACTGGGGATACTTCGACGCATCAACCGTCGTTGCGTCGTGCACGTAAGCCAGAGACTTCGCCTGCGGATCGCTTTCTTCGAGGCGCGGCATGTTGCCGGCGGCAGGCTGCGATGCGGGCGCTGCCGATTGCGGAACCGGCTCTTCTGCTGCCGACGGTCCGGATTCGGGTTTGGCCTCTCGCGGCGGCGCGGATTGCGCCGGCTCCTCGCCACCTGAGCAGGCAGCGATTCCCGCGAGTGGCACAATCACGGCGCTCCCCGACACAAGTTTCAGGAAATAACGTCTTTGCCACAGTTTTTCATGTTTGCCGTTCATAGGGTTACCTCATCGTTGCATTGCGCCTGCTCGTGGCCACGCGGCTGCCCGACCATGCTGCGGGAACAGCGAGTGCACGTGCCGAAAAATTACCATGAGTATCATACAGGCACCGCGCGGTGGTGTCCGTGCGGTCAGCGTGCCTTCCTCGCGCGCGGCGCTGCCGCATTCAAACACCCGGCCTTCCCTTCCTCTATAATCAGCCCAGATGACCGACGCGACAAAATGGCAAAGCCCATGACGGCGCCCTCTAAACGGGGATGGGGCTTCCAGCTTGACAGCCATACGTGGCGCGCCGACCTCCTGACGATACTGCTGCGCGCATCACTGACACTCGGTGTGCTGGTTTACGGCTTCAGTATCTACTGGGCCTGGCAGCAGGCAATGTGGACGATCATCGCCGTCGATTCCGTGGTGTTGGTAACGCTTGCCATCGTCTGGTGGTTCGACCGGCTCTCGTATCACATTCGTGCCCTTGCTGTATGCGTGGCCATTTACTGTCTTGGCGCCATGCTGTTGACCGTTGCCGGCACCGTCGCGCTGATTTACCTGCTGGGCCACATCGGCCATCGCCACGCTGCTGCTGGGCCAGCGTGCCGGCCTTGCCAGTGTTGCCATAGATTCGCTGACGATCGCCGTGTTCGGCATTGCAGGGCCTGTTTATATGGGAAACACCGCCAGCAGGCTGGGGCGGCCAGGCGCTGGACTGGGCCCTGCTTGCCGCCAACTTCGTCCTTGTGGCCAGCATCATCGCACTGGTTGTCGGTAGCGTACTGGGTACGCTGGAGCGTGCACTGGCGAGTGAGGTTGCAGTCCAGGAAGCGCTGCGCGAGCGCAAGCGGCGTCTCGAAACGCTGATCGATGCGTCGCCGAACGGGGTGCTGGTTATCGGCGCCGACGGTACGCTGCTGGAAATCAACCGATCAGGGCTCGCGCTGCTCGACAGTGACAGCAGCGAGCAAGTCGATCGGCCGGCCGTTCCATGAGTTTGTTGGTCGAGCAGCATCGCGCGAGAATTCCGGCGGTTTCACGAGGCGGTCTGTGCCGGCCGCAGTGGCAGTCTCGAGTGCGACCTGACCGGGACCGGAGAACGCACGGTCAATGTGGAAGTTGTGTCGGCGCCGCTGCCGATCGGCGAGTACGACATCCAGCATATTGCCATCGCGCGCGATATTACGACCACGCGAAAGATGACCGAACAATTGCGTAACTCGCAGCACCTCGATGCAATCGGCAAGTTAACGGGTGGCATCGCGCATGATTTCAACAACCTCCTGACCGTGATACTGGGCAGTACCGATAATTTGATTGATGCGGTAAAGAACGATGCGGCAGCGCTGGAGGAAGTGGTCGCCGCGCGCGCGGCGGCCGAACGCGGCGCCGTTCTGACGCAGCGGCTGCTGGCCTTCTCCAGGCAACAGGCTCTTGCGCCGCGGCCGACCCACATCGACAAATTATTGCATGGCATGGAGCCGCTGCTCCGCCGCACGCTGGGCGAAGATGTTGAGCTGGCAGTCCGCATCGACGCCGATGCAGAGACCGACTTTGCGGCGCGCGTCGATCCCCATCAGCTCGAGAATGCGATACTGAACCTGTGCATCAACGCCCGGGATGCGATGCCAAATGGCGGTCTCCTGACACTGGAAGTGACCTCGTGGAACGTCGATCCCGGCGACACTCACGTGCTGGATGAATTTAGTCCCGGCGATTACGTACTGCTAAGCGTAACGGATACCGGCGAAGGTATGACGCCGGACGTTGCATCGCGTGTCTTTGAACCGTTCTTCACGACCAAGGAAGTCGGCAAGGGCACCGGGCTGGGACTCAGCATGGTCTATGGATTCGTCAAGCAGTCGATGGGGCAGGCGCGAATCTATTCGGAACCCGGGCACGGGACTACTGTCAGGCTGTTCCTGCCGTCTGTACGCGACGAGACGATTGACGAGGCCATCACGATGCCGGAGACAAACACCATAGATGGCGGGGTTCGGAGCACATTCTGGTTGTCGAGGATAACGAAGCCGTGCTCGACCTGGTGATCCGGCAGTTGCAATCCCTTGGCTATCGAACCACGACAGCTCAGAACGGGCCGGAAGGCGATCGCATTGCTGCGCGAGGGTTCGACATTTGACCTGTTGTTCACCGATGTGGTTATGCCCGGTGGTATGAACGGGCGCCAGCTCGCTGATGAAGCAACGAGGCTGCAGCCGGGGCTGCCGGTGCTGTTCACGTCCGGCTACACCGAATCCGCGATTATGCGAGACGGTGCGCTGCCGGAAGGCACCACGCTGCTCAGCAAGCCGTACCGGCGCGCCGATCTTGCGTCCAAGATTCGTGAATTGCTCAGTTCTACGGTAACGCAGCCCCACGCCGTCAACGACTGACGCCGGCCGACTGCCGAAGCCTCGAAGCCTCGGCGGTGAGCCCACTCTGCCGCGCGATCTCCAGATCCTCCTCGAGGTACGAGGCTTCGTTCGGCGCGCTTCATTGAAAGCCTGGCGTGCCGCCGGGCGGCCTGCTCCAGCCCGGGATGCCCGACCGACGCCAGTGCCTGGAATGCTTTTTGCAGCCTGACGACGACTTCCACGGCGCCCGCGCCATCTCTTGCGATCGACGTGAAAGCATCATCGAACATGTCATCGATGGAAATCTCCGGCACCTCGATGCGATCGTAGCGGTCCTCCGGCGCATCGCTGCTGCCATCGACAGGGGCGACCCACTCGGTGAACAACCTGACAAAGGTGCCGATAATCTCGATCGCCGTACCGGGGTCATTGACCGCCGGTGACAGCGCGCGCCCGACAATCTCACTGAGTACGACGAGGCCAACCGGAGTGGGCGCAGTTCGAACGCATCACGCAGCCCCAGGACTGGTTCGAGGTCTATCGCGTCTCCAAGGGCGCCGTGGCCCGGTGGCCCGCCGGCGGCGGCTGTTCCTGCAGATTTCCTGCCGCTCAGAAGTCCTTGGTAAGATTCAGGAAGTAGCGGCGGCCGTACCAGTCGTATTGCGAGTAAAACGAGACCTGGCCGAGTACCGAGACTTCGCTGCCGGTGCCGTAACTGGTCATGCGCGGCGGCTTCTCGTCGAGCGCATTGGCAACGCCCAGCCGTACCGTATAGCCGTTATCGAACTCACAGGCTGGCGGAAAGGCTATGGTACATCGTGGACTCTGCCTTTAAGGTCTATATCCACTTCATCGTGATCGACCACCGTCGAGCGGCCGAAGCTCTCATCGTTGTCAGTCGCGCCAATGTAATTGATACCCAGGAAGAACGCCCAGCTGGTCACGAATGAGACGTGAAGTTCAGGTTGGCGACCAAGTCCGGATGCCCGCCTTCGCCGGAGCGGTCCTCTTCCGTGTTGCTCGAAGGAGACCCAGCGTATCCTCGAGCTGGAACGTATGCTGCGAATCGATGCTCAGTGAACCCCACGTACCCGGCAACTCCGTGTTGTAGCGAATCGCGAGATCAATGCCGCGATTGTGCTGCCTCGAGATGTTGATGTAGCTGTCGCGGATCTCGGTAATCGCGTTCGGCAACGGATCGGTGGGTGCGCTGCGATCGAACAGGTCGCACAGCGGTTCGTCCGGGAAGAACTCGGGACATCGTAGCAGCCGAGCCACAATGTTGCGGGCGCCGAGGACATCAACCTCGTCTTTCACTTCGATATCGAAGTGATCGACCGACCGCGCTCAGGTCCACGAAATCCGGCAAGTCCAGACGAACCCCGGCCGTCCAATGCGTCAGGAGGTTTTCGGCCTTTCAGTACGCCGAGCCCGCCACCGGTACACAAGCGGTCGGCGAAACCGTAAACAGGTCGTCCGGTGCAGAGACCGTCTGCCGCACAGTTGTCTGCCGTGCGTTGGGAGATATCGCCCCGGGATAATTTGTCTCCCCAGTTGATGCACGGGTCGGAGTCGCGGGCCAACAGCGGAAAACTGCGTCTGGCTCGCGAGGTACAGTTCATAAAGTGCCGGCGTGCGGAAGGACGTACCCATGGTGCTGCGGACGCGGAACGAATCGGTGATAGCCCAGTTCAGGCCAACCTTGTAGGTCGTATCGCTGCCATAGGATTCAACATCGGTATAACGCGCCGAACCGGTGAACTCGAGGCGCTCGATCATCGGCGCATCCGCGATAAGCGGTACGTTGACTTCACCGAAAACGGCACGGGTTGTGTCCTGACCAGCGGTGATACCGGCACTCGATGCTCCCCAGGCGTTGCCTGCCAGGGTTATTGGCCCCGGCGTATCGAGAATCTCGTCTTCCTGGTAGTGCAAGCCAACCGCCACAGCCACCGATCCGGCCGGTACGTCGAACACATCGCCCGACATGAAGGCCTCGGCGGACCACTGCGTGTATTCCGTCGTGCCGGTTTCTGTATCGAACAGGTAGTTTTTAATCGCCGGGTCGGTTATCTGGTACAGGAAGTCAGGGTCGAACCATTGAATGTCGACGCATTCCCGGTTCGGGGGTCGAGGTGACCTGACCGACGCAGGAACCGGTTCGGAAGAAAGGTGATTCCAGCGCATCCGCCAGTATCTGCTGGTCTTCATACTCGCCGTCCGAGCGGCTGTGCTGGAAGGAAACATCCCAGGTTCCACCCCGGCAGCACCGATTCCATTTCGCCACGCAGGCCCGCTACAAAGCGTTGGTAATCAACGGACACCCGTGAATCGGCATGATCGGTCATTGACAGCGGACTCGCCATTGCGCGCCGGTCCAGCCTTCGCTGAACGGATCGCTGGACCAGCCGAGGTCAGCCGAATCGTAGTTGTAAACATACGTCCAGACCTGGCGAAAACCGACGTCCGTCGTCTTGCGGCGACTCAACAGCAGTTCGGAGTAAGCTGACACGTTCTCGCTAATGTCGTACTCGCCTTCGAGGAACACCGTCGTTACCTCTGCCTGCGGCACCAGCGTGGACACATCGTGCAGCGGGTGATTATAGTTAGCCAGCGAATCCGTTAAACGATCTCCCTGAGCAACCGGATACCAGCCTGGCGGCGCTGTCATCCAGTTAGGATTGGGTCCTGTTTCCAGCGGCGGCACACCGTTCGCCGCCAGCGCGCCATCGCGATCGTATTGCATCAGGAACACCGGCGGGCCGGCGTTTGTCGTGCCGTCGCCCAAACTCTCGGCGTAGTCGTAGACCCAGACATGACCCCACGGCAGGTCGGAGCAATGGTAGTCGTTGGTACGGGGATCGATCAGGTCCGCCCGGTTGCCGGTCGCCTGGTCGAACACATAGTCCTCGTCGCAATCGAACATGTCGCGCTCGCCGCGTTGCAGGATTTCCTGGCGGTTGTAGTCGGCGGTCGCACGAAAGTAGCCGTTGTTGAACTTCTTGCCCCAGGAGCCGCTGAGCCGCATCTGCTCGCCGCCGCTCTGGTAGGGCTGCGAGAAAAAGGCTTCGAACTCGCCGCCGTCTTCCTTGCTCGTGATGATATTGACAACGCCGGCGACGGCATCCGAACCGTAAATGGACGAGGCACCGTCTTTAAGCAGCTCGACTCGCTCGATCGCGGCCAGCGGTATCGTATTCAGGTCGAATGACGATACGGAACCCTGCACGCCTGAGGGACCGGCGCGGCGGCCGTTCAGCAGCACCAGCGTACGATTGGCGCCGAGTCCGCGGAGCGACAGCGTGGAGGTGCCCAGACCACCGTTGACGACATTCACCGACGAAATGGCGGACGTCACCTGCGGCGAGCCGGCCGCAATAGTCGTTGTTTGCAGCAACGTCGCAACATCGGAAATGCCGCGGACTGCTGCGGACTCGGTCAGTACCACGTCCATGGGCGCCGCACTCGAGAACGTATCCTTGCGAATGCGCGACCCGGTAACGACCACTTCCTCTATGCTGGTTTCATCGGCCTCGCTGTTGCTGTCCTGGGCCATCAGCGGCGCGGCCGGATACAACGCGGTCAGCACCGCGGCGGCAAGCGGCTTAAGTGCGTGTGTGGATCGGTTGGTTGCGGACGGCTGTCCACGACGTTTCACTTTCGTCATTTCTCCCCCGAGCTTATGCAACGTTATTTGCCGGAAATCTCACGCTCCCGAAGGAGCACCCTTATATCAACACGCTATATGAGTCATTTCGCATAATTATGAATATGCGTAGCTTACATGCGTTTGCGGAATACTCGCACGTTTAACGGGAGAACCAAACCGGGTTCCATACTGTGAGACCGCACTGAATCAGTGCGCGAGAACGGCGTGTTTATGCCGTTTTTTTGTACGCCGGCATTCCGGCGATGCGTTGCAGCCAGACATCGTGCGGCGGAAGTTTTTTCGGTGCGGCCGTCAGCTTTTCCAGCACGTGCCGCAGGACGGCTGGCGGCGGCCGCTTGACGCCGTACCAGTCATCGCACTGCTCACGCAGGAAATCCATGCCGTACAGCACCGCCTCATAGCTTTCATAACTCCACAGGCTGGCGGTATCGATCGGGCTGCGATGATCGCCGGGCAGGCCGCCTGACGGCAGTGGATTTTGCGGCTGCCCGGGAAACAGCTGGTCCTCGAAGTCGGCGCCGGACGGCGGTTTGACGCGCCAGAAATCGAGCTTGGCTTTAAGGCGGCCGTTGATGCGTTCGGGTCGCCGCACCTCGCGCCAGAACGGCGTGTCCGTGCGACGCGTCAGGCAGTAGTGCATATTGATGAAGTCGAGTATTTCGTAGAACCGGTTCGCCATAATCCGGTTAAAGCGAAACGCCAGTGGCGCGTAATCACCGCGCCGCGGAAAGTGCTCGGCGAGCATGACGGCGGCCAGGTCGCTGAGGTAAAGGCCGGTCGATTCGAGCGGCTCGATAAAGTTGCCGGCGAGCCCGATCGCGATGCAATTCCTGACCCACGCCTTTTCCCTGTGCCCTACCTTGAAATGCACGACCCGCGAATCGAGGCTGCCGGCGTGCGCGCCCTCGAAACGCCGGAGCTCGCGCTCCGCATCGTCCTGGCCGATAAATGCACTGGAGTGCACATAGCCGAGCGACTTCTTGTCCTGCAGCGGTATTTCCCACACCCAGCCGGCGGACAGCGCGGTCGCCGTCGTGTACGGCCGTACGTAACCCGGGTAATGCTGTTCATAAGGCACGTGCATCGTGACCGCGCGATCACACAGCAGCCACTCGGAACAATCCACCCATTTGACACCCAGCTTCTTCTCAATCAGCAGCGCCGCGAATCCGGTACAGTCAATGAACAGGTCCGCCTCGAGGCGCAGGCCGTCGCGCGTATTGACCGCCGCGATGTCACCGGATTCCGCGAGTTCAACATCCACGACATGGTCGCGATAGTGATGTACGCCGCGCGCCGTCGATATCTCACAAAGATAGTCGGCGAACTTGAGCGCGTTCATGTGGTACGCATAGGATAGCGGCCGCCCGAAATCCCATGACGTCAGCATCTCCGGCGCCAGTCCAAGATCACAGATGACCGGCTGGGCGGACACCGTTTCGCAGAACGGTATCGAACGATCGCTCCTTAGCCAGAGTTCCGCCGAGCGGTCTATTGGACCGGGACGATAGCGGCTGAACGGGTGATGGTAGTACTCGTTGTTGCCGTCCAGCCAGTCGACGTACTTGATTGACTGCTTGAACGTGCCATCGACCCGCCGCATGAATTCAAGCTGGTCGATGCCGATTACTGCGAGTATATGATTGATATTGGGTATCGTGGCCTCTCCAACACCAATGCGCGGCACGTCCGGCGATTCAATGAGACCGATATCGGCGACTTTTTCACCGTCCCGGTTCAACGCGGCATCGAGGTAACCGGCTGCCATCCAGCCGGCCGAACCGCCACCGACGATCAAAACTTTGCGCGGAGTCATGGGAGACTGTCCTTTTTATTGTTCGGTGCTTGTCATGCCGCAAACTCTACGTCAATGTGCGCAGAGAATACCAACCAACTGCCGGCGTGGTTCATAATGCGGTGCCCGCCGCTGCAAGCTTTAACTGGAGTTTAGCCAAAATGCCCCGGATCGTTGCAAAGCCGGACAACCTTAATGAACAGAACGCGAACTTCACGCAGCAGCGCCTGCGCGAACCGGCGTTCCTGAACAGCGTGCCCAAATGCGGCACGCACCTGCTGAAAAATATCCTGCGCATGTTTGTCCCGGTCGACCAGCAGTATCACAAGGCATTCATCCAGCACGGTATCCTGCGCGAACACCAGGCCGCCTTTGCGCCCGCGAGACCACTGTTGAGCTGGGGCCACCTGTTCTTTTCGGATGATTCAGCAATCCTGCTGCGGCATGTGCACCATATCGTGCAGGTACGCGATCCGTACGACTGGGTGCTGGCGCGCGCGCGGTTTTTTCTGTCGGACAATTTCCAGGGTGCACTGGATCACCTGAAGAGCGGCAGTGTGGCGGTCGACGAGATACTCAACATGATGATCTTCGGCATACACAACAAGGCGCCGAATCTCAGCGACATATTTACGCACAACGCAGTTGCCTGGCTCGGCACCAAGGCGGCGGTCCTGCACTATGAGGACCTCGTGCACCATGTCAAAAACATTGATGTACCGCAGGCCGAGTCGTTTTTCGCAGGCTTGCTGGAACACTGCGGCATCGGGGATTTACCAGGCGACTGGCGCGAGCGTGTGCGCATAGGGTCGGACCGGGAACAGAGCGGCACGGCGCGGGAGAATCTCGCCGGCGGCGACCGGTTCGTCGTGCCGGACGAGTTGCCGGACACACAGAAGAAGCTGGTCGATTATGCGGCGCCCGGCTTGCGGGAGACGCTTGGGTATCCGCGCCGTGGTGCCTGACGGCGTCATTGCGAGCCCGCAGGGCGCGGCAATCTCCCGACATTGCGAGCGCAGCGTGGCAATCGCCCGTCATTGCGAGCGCAGCGTGGCAATCTCGCACAGATTGGCAAAGTCATCGGCCGTACGAGGTCGCCACGTCGCTGCGCTCCTCGCGATGACAGGGCCCGCTGCGCTTCTCGCGATGACAGGGCCCGCTGCGCTTCTCGCGATGACAGGGCCCGCTGCGCTTCTCGCGATGACAGGGTCCGCTTCGCTCCTCGCGGCGACAGGGTCCGCTTCGCTCCTCGCGGTGACGTTGCCGTGAGCAGCGCGTTCCTGCGGGTCATCAATCGGCGCCAGGTCATGGCGCTGGCGTTCGGTGCCATGGTTGGCTGGTCGTGGGTCGCGCTGACCGGCGTCTGGATCGGCAATGCCGGTGCCGGCGGTGCCATCGTCGCGTTTATTGTCGGCGGCGGCGCGCTGATTTTCGTCGGCCTGACGTATGCGGAACTGGCGGCTGCCATGCCGTTCGTCGGCGGCGAGCATGTCTATTCGCGACGGGCGCTCGGCGCTACGGCCTCGTTCGTCTGCACATGGGCGATACTGCTCGGATACGTTTCGGTCGTCGCCTTCGAGGCCGTTGCGTTGCCGACCGTACTCGAATACCTGTTGCCCGGGTTCAGCCAGGGCTACCTGTGGACCATTGCCGGCTGGGATGTCAATGCAACGTGGGTCCTGACCGGGTCGGTCGCCGCCGTGGCGATGATTGCGATCAACATGCTCGGCATCCGCACAGCCGCAAAAGTTCAGGTGCTGGTCGTCATCGTCGTGCTGGCCAGCGGCGTCGCGCTGGTCTCGGGTGCTGCCGTCAATGGCAATTTCGACAACGTATTCCCGCTCTTTGCCGGCGGTTTGGCCGGCACGTTGACGGTCCTCGCCATGGTGCCGTTCATGTTTGTCGGCTTCGACGTCATCCCGCAGTCGGCAGAGGAGATCGACCTGCCATTTGCCGATATCGGCCGATTGCTCGTGTTGTCGATCATCTTTGCCATCGCGTGGTACGCGCTCGTCATTACCGCGGTGGCACTCGGCCTGACGCATGATGAGCGCAGCGCGGCAGCCCTGCCTACCGCAGATGCGTCGGCAGCGGTGCTCGGTGGCACCTGGGCCGGCAAGTTCCTCGTGATCGGCGGCATCGCCGGCATACTGACGAGCTGGAACGGCTTTTTGATCGGCGGCAGCCGTGCGCTCTACGCACTGGCACAGGCCGGCCAGGTGCCGAAAATATTTGCCGCATTGCACCCGCGCTTTCGCACGCCGCATCGCGCGATCCTCCTCGTCGGCGGACTCGCGATACTGTCACCGTTGTTCGGGCGGCCGGCGATGGTGTGGCTAGTTAACGCCGGCGGGCTCGGCATCGTCACCGCGTATGCAATGGTCGCCTGGTCCTTTCTTGTATTGAGGGCTCGTGAACCGGAGTTGGAACGGCCCTACCGGGTGCGGCACGGAAAGGTTATCGGCACCCTCGCACTTTTGTTCTCTCTAAGCCTCGCCACTTTGTATTTGCCATGGAGTCCGGCGGCGCTCGTATGGCCGCACGAATGGTTGATCATAATTGGGTGGTGTCTGCTCGGCTTTGCATTCTTTCGACATTCGGGTGGTGGCTCGCAGAGTTCCAACTAGTTTCATAGGTGGTGACCGAAGCTCCGTGCTCGAATCCTCTCTTTGGTGGAGTGGTTCCCGGCCGAGGCTGTCGTCGGTAATCGTGTTGGTATCGGCGCTCGCCAATTCCTCGGTCAGTGCGTCCCGAAACTCCTGAAACTCAGGACCGGGCGGTGTCCGGGCTGTCGCGGTCATGGCCCCGGATTGCGATTCACTATCCTGTTACCAGGCCACACCGTAATCATCCCCGTAGTCGCTGGCGGCGCCCCACATCGTGCCGTGCTCGCGATCGATCCAGATCGCGGTGATGGGGCTGTAAGTACGCTCGACGAGATCGACGTCATAACCCATGGCCGCGAGTTGATGCCGGGTGAATTCGGGCACCTTGCGCGTCAGCTCGATACGGCCCGGCTCGGACTGGTGCGCACCGAAGGAACTCTGCATCTGGTAGCTCGTGACGTTGTGCGCCTCGGCCGCCTGTTGCGGGTTCATACCGAACTCGACGACATTCAGGAAAAACTGCAGCAGGTTCTGGTCCTGTGTGTCGCCGCCCTGCACCGAAAATGCCATCAGCGGCTTGCCGTCGCGTGTCGCCATGCTGGGTGTCAATGTAACGCGCGGCCGTTTGCCCGGCTCGACCACGTTATACGGATTCATGCGCTTCGTCCAGTACGAAACTTTGCATGCGCTGGCTCAGGCCAATGCCGGTACGGCCCGCAATGTAGGCCGGAATCCAGCCGCCGCTCGGCGTTACAGAGACCACCCAGCCCTCGGCATCCGCGGCCTGGATAGACGTCGTGCCGAGCCGGAATTCTTCCTGTATTGGTCGGCGGCTGGCCTGCTGGAAGCCTTCCTCGCCAACGGCGTCAGCGTCAGGGGGTATCGGCTGCCAGCCCTCCAGCAGCTCCGGGAACGGATGTTCTTCACCCTGGTACTGGTAGGGATTACCGGGCCGGACGGTGTCGTCGTTGCGCTCCCAGTTGATCGTTGCACGGCGTGCGGCGGCATACTCTTTCGACAGCAAGCCGCGCACCGGCTCGGCGGGCGGTGTGTACGGGTCGCCGTAATAGAAGTCGCGGTCAGCAAAGGCGAGATTCATCGCCTGGTACAGCGCATGTATATAGCGTGTGCTGTTGTAACCCATCGCCTCCAGGTCAATGTCTTCCAGAATGTTCAGCGCCTGCAGCATGGCCGGGCCCTGGGTCCAGACCGTCAGCTTGTGGACGTCGATGCCCTTGTAGCGAACGGTCGCCGGGTCCTCGATCTTCACTTCCCACTGGTCCAGGTCCTGCATCGTGAACAGGCCGCCGGACTCGCGCGTCGCGCGCACCAGCTCCTCGGCAATGTCACCGCGGTAGAAACGGTCGTAGGCGGCGTAAATCGCTTCCTTGCGGCTCTTGCCGGCGGCCAGCGCGTCGGCTTCAGCATCGACAAGCTTTTGCAATGTCGCGAGCAGGTCGTCCTGGCGAAACACTTCGCCGGCAACCGGCGCAGCACGCTTCTCAGGATTCGACGGATCAAGATGCGGCAGAAACACCCTGGTCGACGATGGCCAGCGCTCGATCACTTCGCGCTGCCGTTCGATATTGTTGGCCTGCGATTCCTCGATCGGGTAACCGGCGGCCATTTGCATCGAAGGCTTCAGCACCTCGGCAAGACTGAGCTTGCCGTACTCGGCGAGCATGACCATCAGGCCGCCCGGCGTTCCCGGAGTCACGGCAGCCAACGGTCCGTACTCCGGGGGTACAGCATGCCCTGCTCGCGGAAGAAATCGACGGTGGCGCCCGTGGGCGCAACGCCCACCGCGTTGATGCCTTTAACTTCGCCGGTGTTCGGGTTGTAGATCAGCGCCTGCGTCTCACCACCCCAGCTCAGTACATCCCACATGGTTGATGTCGCACCGAGCATTGCACATGCGGCGTCAATGGCATTGCCGCCACGCGCGAACATCATGGCGCCGGCGGTCGCCGCCAGCGGCTTGCCGGTAACCGCTACCCAGTGCTTGCCGTGCAGTACCGGCTTGACGGTGTCCTGTGCTCCGGAAACGGATGCGGCAAACAGGATCATGGTGCCCAAAGCGGCAACAAAGAGGCGAGGGGCTTGGCGGGACGGATTTGCTGGCATGGCGGACTCCACGGATTGCGGGCAGGTATCGTGGGGCAGTTTACTCAATTTTGGCCGGGCCTGTTGATCGCGACATCGGCGCCGGGTTGCGAGCGGCAGCTTCGCGGTGTGGCAGCGCGGTTGATTATTGCAGCATCCGAGGCTGTCGCGCCGTGAAGACGTGGAATGGAACCGCACCCGATAGCCGGGGGTCATAACAGGAGCAGCCGGACCCAGGGCATTGTCGCGAGACACGCGTGATTCGGGGACATAGTCCCTGGCGCCGCAGCAAATGAGCCGACATCCGGCAGGCTCCCCGCGTGCTTCATTCGTATCGTTGCGAGGTTCGATTTGGCCAGGTTTCCAACCGGTTTAGTCAGTGTGGTTCTGTTGTTCCTCGCGTCGTTCCAATCGGCGAATGCCGGGATTGTCTGGCACTGGAACGATTCGTTCAGTGCTGGTGAGAAAGCCAAATTGCAGCGCTGGATTACCGAGACCGTTGCCGGTGTCGAGCGCGCCGTGGCGCCTTTTCCTTTCGATGTTCATATCAACTTCTACAGGGCCGGCCGCGGCAGCTCCCCGGTCCCATGGGCAAATACCATTCGATCGCGGCGGCAGGGCGTCAATTTCCACGTCAACCCGGAGCATTCTCTTGCGGCATTGCGAAGTGACTGGACGGCCGCGCACGAGCTCAGTCATTTACTTGTCCCGTATGTCGGAAGGCGGCACGCCTGGTTCGCGGAAGGCTTTGCGAGCTTCATGCAGTACCAGGTCATGCAGGAACTTGATGTCATTGAGCCCGACGAGGCTAATAGCCGTTACCGTGCCAAAATCACCAGGGCGAAGCGCGGTTATGACCTTCACGACCTGCCGTTCGTCGACGCCGCGCGTACGCTGGCCGCACGCCGCCAGTACCCGACGATGTACTGGGGCGGTGCCGTCTACTTTTTGCAGATGGACCGGCAGTTGAGAGCAAGAGGCAGTTCCATGCTCGACGTACTGCAGCAATTTGTCGACTGTTGCCGGCACCAGCGGCATGGTTTCGACGGGCTGATTGCCGAACTGGACCGCATTGCATCCGCCCCCGTATTCAGCCGGCGGCTGGACGCCTGGAGGGTGCAACCGGGGTTTCCCGACGCCTCGGAAGTCTGGCAATAGCGACGGACCGAAGAGAGTCGAACCGATTTTCGGCCGACAGCATGACCGGCTTCAACCGTGATCGGAAGGTCTGGCGCCTGTTTATGGCTTGCTGATAAATCGGTTCGGCTCCCTTTTCGCTATACTCGTGCGCCGGTTCGGGACGACGCATTTTGTCAATGACCAGCAGTACCCAGACATCCTTCGCCGCACTCAGGCGACTGCTGCGTTATGCGCGCGGCTTCCGCAAGCGAATCGCGCTTGCGTCAGCGTGCTCCGTCATGAACAAGCTGTTCGATGTCATGCCGGAGATACTGATAGGTATTGCGATCGATGTTGTCGTGCGGCAGAAGGCATCGTTCGTTGCCGCACTCGGCATTCCGGATCCGAAGTGGCAGCTGGCGTTGCTGGGTGGGTTGACACTTGTTATATGGGTGCTCGAGTCATTGTTCGAGTACCTGTACCTGGTGCTGTGGCGCAATCTTGCCCAGGACCTGCAGCATGCGATGCGCATAGATGCCTACGAACATGTGCAGCACCTCGACCTTTCCTACTTTGAGGATCGCAGCACCGGCAATCTCGTCACAATCCTGAACGATGACGTCAACCAGCTCGAACGGTTCCTGAATGGGGGTGCCAACAACCTGATCCAGGTTGCCACGACGGTCGTGGTCGTCGGCGCGGTGTTCTTTATATTGTCACCGCTGATCGCGCTGATTGCTTTCACTCCGATTCCGGTCATTGTCATCGGCGCGTTCTATCTTCAACGCCGGGCGCAGCCGTTGTATGCCGAGGTGCGCAGCCGCGTCGGCGACCTCGGCTCGCGTCTGTCCGCCAACATTGCCGGCATCACTACGATCAAGAGCTTCGCGACGGAGCAATTCGAGGCCGGCCGTGTGCAGAAGGACAGCAATGCCTACCTGGAAGCGAACCGCCGCGCGATTGCGGTCAGCTCGGCGTTCATACCCGTCATTCGTATGGCGATCCTCGCCGGCTTTGTGGCCACGTTTTTGCTTGGCGGCTGGCAGACACTGAACGGCACCCTGAATGTCGGCGCCTACGGTGTGCTCGTTTTCCTGACGCAGCGTCTGCTGTGGCCGCTGACCAATCTCGCGGAAACGGTGGACCTCTACGAGCGCGCGATGGCATCGTCACGGCGCATTCTCGACCTGATCGAAACGCCTGTTGCAATTCGCGACGCGGCGGACGCACAGCCGCTGCAGCACGTCGAGGGCCGGATAGAATTCAGGCAGGTCGATTTCGCCTACGGCGGCGGCGAGCGTGTGCTGCACGACATCAACCTTGTGATAGAAGCCGGCAGTACCGTCGCCTTCGTCGGCCAGACCGGTTCCGGCAAGAGCACGCTGATCAAGCTTTTGCTGCGTTTTTACCAGCCCGATGCCGGCACTATCCGGATCGACGACGTGCCGATTGATGCCGTCAGCCTCGACAGCCTGCGGCGCAGAATTGGACTCGTCAGCCAGGATGTTTTCCTGTTCCAAGGCACCATCGGCGAGAACATCGCCTACGGCAGCCCGGACGCAAGTGCTGACATGATCCGTGCGGCAGCCGAAGCTGCCGAGGCCACGGAGTTTATTGACCGGTTGCCTGAACGTTACGACACGGTGGTCGGCGAGCGTGGGCAGAAACTTTCCGGCGGGCAACGCCAGCGGTTGTCGATCGCGCGTGCACTTCTGAAGAATCCGCCGATCCTGATTCTCGACGAAGCGACATCGGCGGTCGACAACGATACCGAAGCCGCGATACAGCGCTCGCTGCGGCGCATCTCGCATTCACGCACGACGCTGGTCATCGCGCACCGGCTGTCGACGATCGTCCATGCGGACCGCATTTTCGTCATGGACCGCGGCCGTGTTGTGGAAAGCGGCACGCACGCCGAATTGCTGGAGGAGCGCGGCATCTACGCCGCGCTTTGGTCGGTGCAGACCGGGCAACAGGCGGTGTAGAGCTGCCCAGTCGTTTGGCATCAGACTTGGCAGCCGACTATCACCGTGCTCAGTAAATCGTGTCGACCCCTCGCTCAGTCTTTCGGTGTCAGTTTGAGCAACCGTCCCCTGCTCTCGTCGCGCTCATCCTCGAGCACCCAAAGCGCACCGTCCGGCCCTTCAACGACGCTGCGAATCCGGGCGCCCATTTCGAACCGCTCAACTTCGCGCGCCGCATCGCCATCGAGTTCAATACGGACAATAGCCTGCGACGACAATCCGGCCACCAACGCGTTGCCACGCCAGTCCGCGAACAGGTCTCCGCCGTAGACGATCATGTTCCCCGGCGAGATGACGGGGGTCCACCAGATTGCGGGTTCCGCAAATTCCGGACGCGTATCGTGGTCCGGTATTTCGCGGCCGTCATAATGGTCGCCGTTCGACACGATCGGGTAACCGTAGTTGGTGCCGCTTGTCACGAGATTCAGTTCATCGCCGCCGGCCGGGCCCATTTCGATGTTCCACAGCTGGCCATCGAGATCGAACGCGATGCCGAGCGGATTGCGATGTCCCAGCGACCAGATCTGCGGATAGACGCCAACATCATCAACGAGTGGATCATCACCGTAGTAGTCGACAAACGGGTTGTCATCCGGCACAGAGCCGTCGTCGTGCAGGCGCACAATTTTGCCGATGTTCGACTGCATGTCCTGCGCCGGCGTGAATTTCTGCCGGTCGCCGGATGAAATCCACAAATAGCCGTCGTTGTCGAACAACAGCCGGTGTGCATAGTGCCCGTAGCCGACGACCTTGGGGTACTGGCGCCAGATTACATCGACATCAGACAGGTACGCGCCGCGATCGGTCACGTTCAACACCGCGCGCACGACAGCAGCGCCTCGTGTGTTACCGACGCCGGTTTCCACGTAACTGAGGTAGATAACGTTGTTATCCGCGTAGTCCGGATGCAGTGCAACGTCACCGAAGCCGCCCTGACCGCCGTAATCCACGTCGGGCACGCCGGCGACCGGCCGCGACTTCTCGCCGCTCTGCGTCACGATCAGCAGGTTTCCTTTTTTCTCCGTCACCAGCATGCGGCCATCGGGCAGGAACGCCATCGCCCACGGTTCATCGAATGCAGTGACCGGCTCAACGTCGAACGGCAGGTCCGCGCGCAGCGGCGCGCTGGCAAAGATGACTAAACCGAGCATCGCGGTGAGGAGAGGTTTCTTCATTTCGGGGCCTCGACAGGTCGAATCAGAAAATACGGGGGGGGTTTCAGTCAGGATAGTGGGAAATCGGGCCCGTCACAAATTCGAACAGGGCATGTCCGGATAGCTGAGCCTGCTTCAGCAGGCCGGCCCGCCGCCTGCGCGCGCGGCGCCGGCGGCGGGCCGCCAATCTCGCCCGTTGGCGGCGGCCGGCATCGGGCCCGGCCCCATTCGCACCCTATTTGTGCAAGAATACCTTCCCACCTCATTTTCACGGACCTGACCTATGCGCCTGTCCAATCGGCTGCTTTTCCTGGCATTTGTTGCGTTTGTGATCGTGCCTGTCGAGGGCCACGCGGCGGCGCAACCGGCGACGGAGGCTCCCCTGATACTCGGAGTACTCGACTTTCCGACATCGGGAGCATCCGCGGCGCAGGACGCATTCGAGCGCGGCGTCATGCTGCTGCACAGCTTCGAGTACGAGGATGCCCGCAACGCGTTTCTCGAAGCGCAGGCGATCGACCCCGATTTTGCGATGGCCGTCTGGGGCGAAGCGATGACCCACAACCATCCGTTGTGGAATCGCCAGGACCGTGAAGCAGCGCTGACGGCGCTCGCAAAACTTCCGCCCGCCACTGCTCGCGAGACGACGGAAGTCGAAGAGCGCTTCATAGATGCGGTGCAGATCCTGTACGGGGCCGGCGGCAAGCAGGAGCGCGACCTGGCCTATCGCGCGGCAATGGCCAACATGCAAGCGGACTTTCCCGATAATCTCGAAGTCGCGGCGTTCCATGCGCTGTCGATACTCGGCTCCGTTTACGAGCGTGACTACCGTACCTACATGCAGGCGGCGGCCGTTGCCGAGGAAGTCTTCGCCGAGCAGCCTCAGCACCCAGGCGCGGCGCACTACCTGATTCACAGTTACGACGACCAGGTGCATGCACCGCTTGGTCTTCGTGCTGCACGCGTTTATTCAAAGATCGCGCCATCGGCGTCACACGCACAGCACATGGTGTCGCATATCTACACGTCGCTCGGCCGCTGGGACGAAGTCGTGGATGCCAATCGCCGCGCGGTGCAGGTTTCCGAAGACAGCATGTTGCGCGCCGGCCGCCCGAAACACCTGCGCAGCAAGCATGCGTTGCATTGGCTCGAGTACGCCCTGCTGCAACAGGGACGCTACGACGACGCGCTCGGGACGCTGCACATCATGCACGAGGACATCAATGCACTGCCCGACCCCGGCAACGTGCGTCACAGTGCGATGATGCGGGCGACGCATGCGGTCGAGGCGCCACTCGCGGAAAGCCCGTTGACACCACTCAGCGAGATTGAGGCGCCGCTTTATTACCGCGTGCTTGACGACTTTGCATCGGCTTGGGCAATGATTGCTCACGGAACGCTGGACGATGCAAGCCAGGTGCATGAGCGTATCGAGCGCCGCATCGCGCAGGCCCGGGTACTCAGCGTCGATGAGGGCTTGCACGAGGATGAGAACGCGACATCCGCGGACGACTACCTGATGGCGCGGATCATCGCGCGTGAGATAGAGGCGTTACTGGCGTTTCATGCCGGTGATGCCAGTCGTGCACTGGTGTTGCTCAATGAGGCTATGGAAGATGAAACTTCGCGCCCAGCGTACTACGGCCCGCCGCACGTGCCAAAGCCCGCCGACGAACTGATGGGCGAGGTGCTGCTGGCACTGGGCCGCCCCGCCGAAGCAATCGCGATGTTCGAGCAATCGCTGGGACGGCACACGAACCGGACATTGTCGCTGCTCGGACTCGCCCGGGCGCAGGCTGCGGCCGGTGATTCACAGGCCAGCCAAACACGTGCGCGCATCGATGCGCAGTGGCGCGGCGATCCTGCCGCTGTACGCGCGATTGCTTACTCGTGGTTGCCGGACCGGTCAGGCAGCGCGGTACCGGGCAGCTAAGGCGCGAGCCTTGCGAGATCGCCACGTCGCTACGCTCCTCGCGATGACACGGAGTCATCCCCGCCAGTCGTCGCGAGGAGCGTAGCGACGTGGCGATCTTGAAAGCCTGGCAGAGCGGTAAGTGTTACGAGTTAGCCCGTCGCTACACTCCTCGCGACGCCACCGTAAGAACGACACTCAACGGCGGCGCTCATAACGCAAGTGATGTTCGCGCACATTGTCGCCGCTATTCATCACGATGTAGCCGTCAATCGCATCGTCACCGTCGCGATAGAAGCTCAGCCCGCCAAAATGCAGCTCGTCCTCGTCGAAAGAAACGAGCCTGAAATTAACAAACTCGTCCTTATGTTCCCATGCCGTAAAGTCGGCATTGAAATGGCGCACCTTCAGCGACAGCGTGCCGTCGTCGACTGTCAGTAACAGAATTTCGTAGAATGCGACACCGTCGTCGTCATACAGCTTGAACAACCCAACCATCGATCCGGCAGACGGCGCATTCCATACCTCTTCGAAGCCCTGACCAAACGCTGTGCCGGTCCATGAGCCGACAAGCCAGCCGGCTTCTTCGAGCGTCGCGGCGGGCCGCGCCTCCCCTTCGCCCAACCGGTAAGTGTTTTCAGTCGCCGGCTCGACGGCCAGCACAGGCGCCGCTGCACCGGCGAAGATCGTTAGCAATATGGTTCGAATCACTGTCACGACAGCAACCTCCCTGGTGCCTGGCCGATTAGCGCGTCGGCGACTCGCACGGCTGCTGTTCTCGCACCCAGGCCAGCATTTTTCGACGGCGGATGTCTGCTGCCTGCTCGCGATGCAAGGACTCCCGGTCGCTAACCGTGACGTAGGAGGCTGGCTTGACGAACTGGCTTCCCGCGGCATTACACAGAGTGCCTGTATAGCGCGACGATTTGTGCCCGGTGGCTCCCTTTCTCCTGTCAGCCCGGCTGTATGTTCGCGTTCAGGCGGAACAGGTTGCCCGGATCGTAGGCTTTCTTGACGCGCAGCAGCCGCTCGAAGTTGCCCTCGTAATTACTGTTCACGACGCGTTGCGCCTCGTCCGACACTTCGTTGGTGTAGAAGCCGCGCGTGCTTGGCTCGACGGAATCCCAGTAGCGCCGGACGTAGTCCACATGCGGGCCGCGGTCAACGCCAGGCTGCCACGATACAATGGTAAACACACTGTGGCTGGCCCAGCGATGGGCAAATGCCGTCGCGTCGGTTGGCACACGGCCGATCGCACCGCCGGACTGCTGGAAGAACTGCACCGTCGTCCGGTCCGGATGGGGTTCGAAGCCGGTCACAAGCGCGTCGATCAGGTCGTCGCTGATACCATCGTTGAAGCCGGACTTCAGGTAGTCACCGCCGGTGCGCGGGTCGGAGTTATCGGCACTTCGTTGCAGCGCCACATAGTCCGTTGCCTGCACCTGGTTGACGATTGGTTTACCGAGGTTATTCAGTGGCGCGAGCACGGCATCGGCCCGGCTTTCAGGTCCCGAATAACAGGCATGAATGATGCAAACCGGGTCGGCATTGGCCGGCGGCGAGAACATGATGAAATCAAGGTACAGGTCGTCCGGCGCCGATTCGGAGTAGTCAGCGTAGAACTTCATAACGTCGCGCGCCTGTGACAGCGGCCAGATGACATTGCCGCCGACGACCTGGCGCCGCATCGGATGAAGGTCAAATTCGAACGAGGTGACGATGCCAAAGTTGCCACCCCCGCCGCGAACACCCCAATAGAGATCGGCATGCTCATCAGCATTTGCATGCAGCAGCTGCCCGTCGGCCGTGACGATATCGACACCGCTGACATTATCCAGCGCGAGGCCGAAGCGCCTTGCCAGGCGGCCAAAGCCGCCGCCGAGCGTCAGGCCACCGACGCCGGTATGCGATACCGTGCCGGCCGTCGTGACGAGCCCGTGCGCCATGCACTCGTGGTCGATCTCGCCAAGCAGGCTGCCACCGGCTACATAAGCGGTCCGGGACGCCGGGTCGACACGCACATTTCGGAAGCTCGACAGGTCGATCTGCATGCCGCCGTCGCACGTCGACTTGCCGGAGAAACTGTGGCCGCCGCATTTGACGGCCAGCAGCAGGTCGCGGTCCCGCGCAAAGTTCACGGCGGTCTGGATATCGGCTACACCGCTGGGCTGCACAACGAGCGCCGGATATTTGTCGATCGACCGGTTCAGGACGCGGCGCGCCTCGTCGTAGCCTTCGGTGCCGGTTACGAGCAGCTTGCCGCGCAGGCTGTCGCCCAGTTCCTGGACAGCGGACTTTTCAAGGACGGTTTCCTTACCCTGGCCCGTAACAGCATTGATGTCCGAAGACACCTGCAGCAGTGTCTGCAAGGCCGCACTGTAGGCCTGCGGTGACAGAATTGACGCGGAGACGGCCGCGGCGACCGAATTTCGCATGAAATGACGTCGGTTCATTTGCCTCTCCCCAAGCCAGCCTTGTTGCTGGTTTAATTGTTGTTTTGGTCACTTTAATTGAGATTCCCGTAACGCACAATTGGCCACAGGGACGAAACCGGCTTTGAAGGCGAGCTCGGGTCCTGACGCCCGGCCGCAATGACCAGGCACAGCGCACATCCGCCACGCCGATCCCCCGGCGCCTTTGCCCGGACACAACGGCACTCAGCCCCACCCCGGTTGACACGCCCCCCGCAATACCTCACCGTCGGGGAGTCAGCAGCGCTACGAGAGACTGCCTCGAGCCTCGGCATCCAACCCGATTGACTGCATCCGGCGCACGGTCTCCTGGCTTGCTTCAGCAGACCATTCCGCTACCGGAACGACTATGAGGTTTTCGAAGCTACTTCCCTGGCGCATGCTTCTGCAGCGCGCCGCCCACCGCTACGGGTTCATTGACCCGCTGCTGTTCCTCGCCCGCATGCGGCGTTTTTCGCAACCTTCTGATGTTGCCGAACCGATAGAACTGCTGCGTGCCGGTGTCAGCTTCCATGCGCGCGGCTTGCTGAACACCCGTGCAATCCAGACCAATCTCGACTGGGTCTGGCCGTACTGGGTCGAATGCCGGTTCAATCCGGCGAGCCCCAGTTTCGTGCCGCGCGCGTTTTCTTTCAGTCACGTCAACCTGACGCACCGCAACTGGACGGCGACTGCGCAGCCCGACTTCGCCGTCTATCCCATCGTCGATCCGCGCGGGCTGGTGACACCTTTATACGATGGCTGGTCGCTGGACTTCTGGCTCATCGGCAGCGACGGCACACGCCTGTTGCCGTCAAAACTCGAACGGGTTGAGCAGACGCTTGCGATGGATGACGAACTGGCAGTTGTAACGAAGGCAAGCGCAGGCGGCATGGTGCTCAATAGCCGGGCCGCTGTCCGGTTCAATGCTGGTCAGCCGGAACTCCAGGTCGAGCTGACCGCGCAATCGGAGCAGGCCGCACAACTCGTCGTTGCCGTGCGTCCGTACAACCCCGAGGGTATTCAGTTTGTCGAGTCGGCGAGCTTTACGGACCGTTGCCTGACGGTGAACGAGAACGCCGAAATCGGCTTTAGTGACGAACCGGGCGCCGTGCATTTTTCGGAGTATGAGCGCGGCGACGTCCTGCACCATCTGGACGACGATGCGGCGCTTGACGCGAGTTGCGAGGTGGGGATGCTGACCGCGGCCGTGCAGTTCGACCTGGAGTCGGGGCACCGAACGGTGCGCGTCAGCGTACCGCTTGCGGCAGAGGCCGAACGCGAGCGCGCTACCATCGGAACAAACAGCTGGGGACAGGTGCTGGGACCGGCCGCAAGCCTGTCAGTGCCGGATGCGCTATACCAGTTTCTTTACGATGCGGCATTGCGCACGACGACACTGCTATCCGCCGGGGAGATCGTACCCGGACCGTACACGTACAAGCGCTTCTGGTTTCGCGATGCATGCCTGATGATGAATGCGTTGCTGGCGGTCAACCTTCCGGACCGGGTTGCCCGCGCCTTTCCGACGTTTATCGCCCAGCAGAAACGCGATGGTTACTTCCAGTCACAGGAAGGTGAATGGGATTCGAACGGCCAGGTGCTGTGGATATGCAATCGCTACGAACTACTGACGGGCGAACGGCTCGATGGAGGCCTGCTCAAGTCGCTGGCAAGAGCTGTCCGCTGGTTTCGGCAAAAACGGGTGCGTGCACCCGGTACGCCGCACGACGGCCTGTTGCCGGCGGGCTTCAGCGCCGAGCATTTCGGTCCCAATGATTACTACTACTGGGATGACTACTGGGCGGTTGCCGGCTTGCAAGGTGCAGAACAGATTTTCCAGCGGCATGGCGACAGCAGCACCGCGGACTACTGCCGGCAGGAAGCCGCAACAATGGCAGAGGCCATCGCGCGCAGCCTCGATGCCATACCCCCACGGCGTCGCAAAGGTGGCATCCCGGCCTCACCGTACCGGCGCCTCGATTCCGGCGCCATCGGATCGATGGTGGCGGACTATCCTTTACAGCTCGTGGCACAAGGCGACAGCGCGCTGTTGAGCACCTGCGAGCACCTGATGCAACATTGCTTCCATGACGGTGCATTTTTTCAGGATATGATCCACTCCGGCCAGAATATCTACCTGACACTCGATATCGCGCAGACACTGCTGCGGCACGGCGATCCACGCTACCGTGATCTGTTGGATCGCGTTGCAGCGCTGGCGAGCAGCACCGGGCAGTGGCCGGAAGCCGTTCACCCCCGCACAGGCGGCGGCTGCATGGGCGATGGCCAGCATGGCTGGGCGGCCGCGGAGTGGCTGATGATGATACGAAACCTGTTCGTGCGTGAAGAAGGGGACCACCTGGTTATCGGCACAGGTATCCTGCCGCGCTGGCTGGAAAAAGATGAAGCGCTGCACTTCGGTCCGACGCTGACACCATTCGGCGCCGTCAGCGTTGCTATCAGCGAGTCCCCGAGGCAGATTTCGGTGGAAGGCCAGTGGTTCGGTGACCCGCCGCGAATGACAGTGGACGTGCCTGGCTACCGCAGGTTCCACCTGGACCGCCGCGGAACCGCGGCAGGCACTGGTTACGAGCTAACCTTATGCGCATCGGCATGTTCACGAATACCTATCTGCCTCATGTCGGCGGCGTGGCGCGCTCGGTCAGTGCCTTGGCCGCGGACCTGCGCTCGCTGGGACATGACGTCACTGTCATCGCTCCCACGTTCGAGAAAGCCGACCAAGTTTTCAAGATCGTCGATCACGTTGTCCGCGTACCTGCGATACAAAATTTTAACGGCAGTGATTTCTCGGCAAGTGTGCCGGCGCCCGTTGCCCTGAACAACGTTCTTGACGAGCTGAATTTCGAGCTCGTGCACAGCCATCATCCCTTCCTGCTTGGCGATACCGCGGTGCGCGTCGCGCGCCGGTACGACGTACCGCTCCTTTTCACGCACCATACCCGTTACGAGATGTACACCCACTACGTCTCCAGTGAATCGGCCCGCATGCAGGAATTTGCCGCCAACCTGGCTACTGAATACGCGAATCTCGGCGACGGTGTCATAGCGCCCAGTGAAAGCATCGCGGAACTGGTCCGCTCGCGCGGCGTGACGGTACCCGTCGAAGTGGTTCCGACGGGCGTCGATGTGAAGAAGTTTTCCACACGTGATCGCCATGCAATTCCGCAAGAGCTGGGGTTGCCTTATCGCTGTCCTGTAATCGGGCACGTTGGCCGCCTTGCCGAGGAAAAAAACCTGGGCTTCGTGGCTGAAAGCGCCGTGCACGTCCTCCGCCGGCTGCCCGACAGCCATTTCATTGTTGCAGGCAAGGGTCCGGGCCAGGAAGAAATGGAGGAGGCGTTTGAACGTGCCGGCGTTTCCGACAGAGTTTTTTTCTCGGCAATTGCGATGGGCAACGGCTGATCGATGTGTTTGCCGCGATGGACTGCTTTCTCTTCGCATCAGAGACGGAAACCCAGGGCATGGTGCTGACGGAGGCCATGGCGGCCGGTACACCGGTCGTTGCACTGGACGCCCCCGGCGCGCGCGAAGTGGTCAACGACAGCAACGGCCGGCTGCTCGACGCGACGACGGACAGCGAGGCATTCGCCGACGCGGTGATCGCGGTTCTCGAGCGCGATGACCTCGATGCGGGCGTCGAGGCAACCGCGCAAGAGTATGCGCGTGGACGCATCGCGGAACGTATGGCAGGATATTTACGAGCGGCGTATCGCCGGCCACGTGAAGGAGTACGCCAAGAGGCAGCGGTTCGATGCGTTGCTCGCCAGTATGAAGGCCGAGTGGGAACTGATCGGCGGGAAGACATCGGCCGCCTACGATGCACTGACGGGTCCTGATGAATAATTCCGTAACCGCATGGTCCGGCCGCCTGTTTCTCCTGGTGCTGCTGGCCGCCGCCGCTGCGTGGTATGTCTACGGACTGGACGGGGATGTTCTTACCGCGACCAAAGCGTTTTTCCTGGCACCTGACAGCAACGTGGGGCTGTTCCTGCTGTCGTTATTGATTCTGCCATTGCTCGGCCTGCCGATCACCGCGTTCTGCCTGATGGCCGGCGCCAAGTTCGGTATTGCCGGCGGGCTCGTCGCGATCGGTGCCGCCATGCTGCTGCAACAGCTGATCTGCTTCTGGTTAATGCATTCGTACTTTCGCGAACGGTTGAAGCGCCTCGTTGACCGGCGCGGTTACTCCGTGCCCGCGCTGAATCGCAGCCAGCAGATTACATGGGCCGTAAGCCTGGTTGCCGTGCCGGTGCTTCCATACATGGTGAAGAACGTATTGCTGGCCGCCGGGCAGCTTTCGCTTTGGCAATACCTGCTGGTCGCATGGCCGATCCAGATGCTGTTCAGTGTTCCCTTCGTCGCGATAACCGGCGCGGCCAGACAACAGGATACGACCCTGATATGGGTTGCCGCGGCCGGGTTCATTGCGCTGTGGCTGTTGTTTCGCTGGCTGCAATCGCGGCGCAAAGCGGGGCAGGTTGCCGAGGAGAATGAAGTCGGGTCGGATCGACTATAAAGCGGTTAAATGAATTGCCGGTCATCATGGTCATTGCGAGCCCGAAGGGCGTGGCAATCTGGTTCCGATTGGCAGAGCCTGTGCGAGATCGCCACGGCGCTGCGCGCCTCGCGATGACGAGGGTTGCTGCGCGCCTCGCGATGACGTGAGTTGCTGCGCGCCTCGCGATGACGTGAGTTGCTGCACGCCTCGCAATGACGTGAGTTGTTGCACACCTCGCGATGACGTGGGTTGCTGTACGCTTCGCGATGACGTGAGTTGTTGCACGCCGTGAGACGACGGGTATTGCGGTCCGCGCGAAACTTAAATGCCTGGCAACCTCTTGCCGCCACCCCAAAACACGATTCCCGCCAGCAGCAGCGCGCCGGCCGCGTGCCACCCGACGTGCAGCGGCGCCCACAACAACAGGCCCGCGCTCAGCGCCAGCAGCGGCGCCGTGCAAAGCGTCAGCGGCTTTTCGAGATGCCATTGCAGCAGTCCGCATAGCGCATAGAGCCCGAGACAGGCCCACGCAAACACTTGCAGCCTCTCGGACCAGCTGCCGGTAATCAGCGGCGAGTAAACGAATAACAGCGGCACCAGGTAGAGCCCCTTCGACAACTTCCACGTCGTCAGGCCGGTCGGCATCGGGCGAGTGCCGGCGATGCCAGCCGCGGCGAAGGCCGCAAGGCACACGGGCGGCGTGACGTTGCTGTCCTGCGACAGCCAGAAAATGACGAGGTGCGCCGTCAGCAGCATCGTTGTCAGTAGCGCCGGGTCGAGCAGCTGCTCCATGACGATGCGTTTCATCTGCAGCGGCATTTCCTGTGCGGCCACGGCAGGGTTGCCGCCGAACAGGTCGACCGTCGCCGTCACGCTTTCCGGCAAGTCGGGTGCTCGCATCGCACGCAAGAGCGCATCGTGGCTGATCAGGTCGAACAGCATCGGCGCCGCCAGCGTTGCCAGCACGACGTATGCAGCCGTAACGGGCAGGCCCATGCCGAGAATCAGCGACGCGAGCGCAATGAGCAACAACGTCGCGACGAGATTGCCGTTTGCCCACTCGACGATCATCAATGAGAACGCGTTGCCGATGCCAGTCGTTGTGACGACATTGATGACGAGTCCAACGGCCACCAGCAGCACGGCGGTGCCGGTCATCGTGCGCATCGCATCTACGACGGCGTCAAAGCATCGCGATACGGTCATCGGTGTAGACGACAGCCATGACGAGGCAACCACAGCGGCGATCGCGAACGTCACCGAGCGTATCGGCGTGAGCCCACCCGCCAGCGAACCCACCAGCACGGCCAGCGGAATGATGAAGTGCCAGCCCTCCTTTACTATTTGTGCAACCCGCGGTGCATCGACCTCATCCGGTGCACGCACGCCGTGCTTGATCGCCTCACCGCGAATAAAGAACATGACGGTCAGGAGGTACAGCAGCGCCGGCAGCACCGATACAGCTATGATCTGTGCGTACGGAATCTGCGTGTAACTTGCCATGACGAACGCGCCGGCACCCATGACCGGCGGCATCAGCTGCCCGCCGGTCGAGGCCGACGCTTCGACGGCCGCCGCGAACTGCGGCCGGAATCCGGCGCGCTTCATCATCGGAATCGTGATGGCGCCGGTCGAGACCGTATTGGCGACGGCCGAGCCGGTCACCGAACCCATCAACCCGGACCCGACCACGGCCACCATGCCGGCACCACCGGTAAACCGCCCGGCAATAGCCTGCGCGAGCCGGATAATGAAATCGCCGGCGCCGGATTTCAGCAGGAACGCACCGAACAGGATGAACATGACGATGTAGGTCGCCGAGATGTTCGCGACGAAACCGAACATGCCGGTGCTGCTGAAGTAACTGCGGTACAGCACGGTCTCCAGACTAAGGCCCGGAAACGAGAACACGCCCGCAACGTACTTGCCGAGGAACAGCATGTACGACAGGCTGACGGCGACCAGCACCGGCATGAACCAGCCGCTGGTGCGGCGCGTGAACTCCATCGCCAGCAGGATCGCGGTGCCCGCCATGATGTAGTCCCACAGGATGAATTCGGTTTCCCTCGCGTAGAGTGCGTTCTCGAAAAGGATCAGGTAGGCAGCGACGGCAACCGACAGAAACGCGAGCGCGATGCGGGAAATGTGACGAGGCCTGGACACCGGCTCAGACACATCTGCCGAGTGAAAATGCAGCGCGCACAAGACGCCGAAGCCGGCAAAGTGGATTGCCGAGAACCAAAGCTCCGACAGCGTGGCGAACACGTTGGTATAGAAGTGAAACACGCCGAACAGAAACGCGAACCAGCGTAGCGCGCGGGTGTTCATGGCGGCGTCAGCTCGGCGGTATCGAGGCCTGTTCACTGTAGAACGCGCCGCACCGGGATGCAGCGGCACGGCGACGCCCTTTAGTGCGAGCCGAAGCTTCATGTCGCGCGTGGCGCGGTGAATTTGCTGCAGCGCCGAAAGCTTGTCCCACAGGGCACGCGTAATCTGGTAGACGGCCTCTTCGGGCACATCCTCGCGGACGGCGAGTACGTTCGGATGGCCGATGGTCCGGATTGTTTGCGTTTGGTTCGGGTAGCTTTCCGCGGGAATATCGTAGAAGTCCCACAGTGGGTAGCGGCTGTTGACGCGCGCCAGTTCTTCTTCCGTGACGCCGAGCACGGTGATGTCTTCGCCCAGCATTGCATACGCGCGCGTGATGGCGCTGACGGGGACGCCGGCCGGGATGTTCATGCCGACGATGTTGCCGTCCTGGATGGCATCGGCAGTTGCGCCGTAGCCCATGTACGCAAGGTCAAACTTCTCGCGGAAGTCGATGCCGAGGCGATCGAGGATGTAGGCGCCGCTGTGCTCCGCGCCGGAGTTTCGTGCGCCGAGCACAAACCGATGACCGTCGAGGCCATTGAGATCCATCAGCGTGCCATTCTGGACAAGCGAAGTCCGCAGCGCGAAATGCTCCGCGTTGTACCACAATGCGCTGATGCTTCTTAAGTGCGTCTGCGGCCTTCGTACGGGGCCGTCGCCGGCCCACGCCCAGGCAGCGAACACTCCCTGCAACAGCGCGAACTGCGCCTGGTTGTCGCGGAGGAGTTTGAGGTTTTCGAGTGAGCCCGCGGAGCTGATCGCGGATAGCGAGATGTCGTGCTCTGCCGTCAGTTCGGCCTTGGTAATTGTCGCAAGCGCGACACCGACGGGGTAGTAAGTGCCGCCGACGGTCGCCGTTGCCAGGACGTAGGGCCGGTGCGAGGTCATTTCGCCGGAACAGGCGGCGAGCAGCAACGTGAGCGCAAGCAGCGGCGCGCACAGCCTCATGATTTTATTGTTTTTCTGAATCGCATGCACAGAAAGATATACTAAAAGACATCGCTGGCGCGATGTGCGCCTGGAGGATCCCAAGACGAGACCGGTATCCCCGAACCCAGTCTGATATCCTTGCCGCCTGACTTCTTTGATTTTGGCGGAAGGTGGAAATGGCTGATACCCGGAAGATTTTCGTAATTCTCGATCCCACGACCATGAACCAGCCGTCGCTGGTGATGGGCGAAACCATCGCCAAGGATGCCGTTGCGTCCGGCGCTTCGGACACAGCGCTGCATATTTACGCCTGCATTGCGGAGAGCGCCGTTCGCAAGCCGGCGGGGATGGACGAGAAGGTTGCTCGCAAGGAAGAGCAGTCTCGCATCGAGAGTTGGGTCGGGCGGCTGGCTTCCCATTCCCGCTCGCTGGGAATCGAGGTCGACACGGAAGTGGAGATTCACCCGAACTGGCGGGAGGCTATCACGGAGGCTGTCGGCCGCCAGTCCTGCATGCTGGCTATCAAGAACATGACCGACCATTCCCGCCTCACTCGCCGGATTCGGGAGACGTCCGACTGGCGCCTTGTGCGCAACGCGGGTTGCCCATTGTTGCTCGTCAAGTCTTACGCGCGCCGCAAGATCAAGACCATTCTCGTGGCGGTCAAGTACGAGCCGGGCACGGATGCCTACGAAGCAGCGAATGACCGCTTGCTGGAGACGGGGCGGATGATCGCGAACAATCTTGACGCCAAGCTGCATGTCGTCGCCGCGTACCAGGGTGAGCATTATCCGGACAGGCAGAGGTTTGCCGACCGCTGCGGCCTGCCGCGAAACCAGGTGAAGGCCGGACACGGCAAGCCCGCGGACGTTCATCGCAGCCAGCGCCCGGGAGGTGGAGGCGGATCTCGTGGTTATCGCCAGGGTTGGCCAGCCCGGTGGCTGAAGCCAAGGTGGAGTAGTACTGACAGGCTTATCGACAACCTGTACTGCAACATCCTGGTCCTGCCGACGAAAAACTAAGGAAATCAAAGAGGTTCAAGCTTTAGGGGTCAAACCGATCATTCGGTTCGACCCCTTATTTTTTATTAAGGACACTTACAATTAAGCCACCGATCAATTGTGAGTGTCCTTATTGGCCTAATCCGATCGCCCTGATCAATTGTGAGTTTCCTGATTAGCCCTCTGATTAACCCTTATTGACCCGCCCCCAGCTCCTGGACCACCGCTGCGAACTCCTCCACATCCTCTTCCCGCGTGCGCCAGTTCGAAAATGCTGGCCTGAACACGGTCCGCCGGCCAAGCTTTGATGTGCCGACGAGGAACCTGCCATCCGCAAGTACTGCCTCGCCCAGGCGCCGGTTCAGGTCGTCGAGTTGTTCCTCTCTTAAGCCTCCGGGTTGTACTTAAACGCGACGATGTTCAGTTGGGGCTGGTGCATCAGCTCCAGCGTTTCCGCGCGCTCGACTTGCCGGGCGAAATGCTGCGCGATGTCGAGGCAGTGTTCGACGATGCGCTGCTGGCCGTCGCGCCCGTATGCTTTCAGCGTCGCCCAGACGGCAAAGCTGCGGGCGCGGCGTGAGCTTTCCGGGCCGATAGCGCCAGGCGTTGGTCGCGGGTCGTCTTCGGCGGGAAGGTAGTCGGCGGAGTAGCGGAAGGCGCGCGCCATCAGGTCATGATCACGGACAAACGCGTAGCCCGAATCGTAGGGTACGTCTGAGCCACTTGTGGCCGTCGACGGTGGCGGAGTTCGGCGCGCTCCACGCCCTCGCGCCAGGTGAGCGGCGCGCGGGGAAACCCTCGGCGAAAAGGCCGAATGCTGCCGTCAACATGCACCCAGCAGTCATGCCTGCCGCGCGAGGTCGATCATGTCGCTGACGGGGTCGAACTCACCTGGCATTAACCTCCACCGCGCCTGATCGGTATAGACGACAGCTGGTTTGCCGTCGAGATCTTCCAGCGCACGCTTCAGCGCGGCTTTATCGAGGCGCCCGAACTCGTCCGCCGACAGGCATTGCAGGTGACCGCGGCCGACGCCTTGCAAGGCCAGCACCTTGCGCGTGCTCGCGTGCACGAAACCTGACGTCAGCACCGGCATCTGCAGGCCGGCCGGAGGCCCGTGTCAGACACATCGGCACCGTGCTGCTCGCCCCACCATTGCCGCGCCGCGGCCAGGCAGACGAAGTTGGCCATCGTCGCACCGGTAACGATGACGCCGGCCCACTCCTTGGGCAGCCGGAACAGTTCCTTCAGCCAGTCAAGTGCCTGCAGCTCCATCTGCACGCCAACGGGCGACAGCACCCACGTGTACGTGACGGCGTCATAGGCAGTCGCGAGCAGGTCCGCAGCGAGTGCTGCCGGCGTGCTACCGCCGATGACGAAATGAAAGCATTTCGGACCCGCCGTGTTGCCACCGGCCTTATCGCAAAGTTCGAGCAGGCGCTCGACCGTTTCCGTGCGCCGGTGCCGTGCTCCGGAAGCGGCTCGGGCAAACCGGCCAGCGCTTCCCTGGCGCCCGGGGGTAGCGCGATGCGGGTGTCGGTTTCGCGGATGACCATGGCGAGGGACTTTTCCAGGTCGCCGAGCAGGGTATTGATTTCGCCGCGGAGGTCTTGCGGCACGTTGGTGAGGATCACTTTGTCACTTCCTTATTAAGGGTCGCGAAACCAGGGTTCGAACCGCCTTACGCAGTAAACCGGTTCGACCCCTGATTTCCTCGACCGCTTTTTTGCTATTCCACGTCCGAGCGCGACAACGCCTTCGTCAGCCTGTACAGGAACTCCTGTCCCTCAAAGTACGACTCAATCAGTATGCGTTCGTCCCGGCCGTGCGCGCGGTTGTCGTCGATGTCGCTGAAGAGACCGGATACGCCGTAGACCGGGATGCCGGCGTTTCTCAGGAACAGGCCGTCGGTGGCGCCGGTGCTCATCGTCGGCAGTACCGGAACGCCGGGCCACATTGCTTCGGTAATGCGGGTGATCGGTTCCAGCACTTCGGCGGTCAGCGGGGATGCCGGGGACGGCGTTGCGTCAGCGACGGGGGTAATGATGACCTGGTCATCGTCAACGACTGACTCGAGCGTGGCCTGCACGTCGGCAACCGTCTCGTTGGGCAGGACGCGGCAGTTGACGGTGGCCTGCGCGCTTTGCGGCAATGCGTTTTCGGCGTGGCCGCCCTGCAGCATCGTGGCGACGCAGGTCGTGCGCAGGCGTGAATTGTAGAACGGCGTCGGCGACAGGTATCCGGGACACGGCCTCGTTCGGCGCTGCGGGCTCTGCAGCACGCCCGGCATTGCCTCGGCCAATTCGCCTTGTTCCATGCGCGACGAGCGCTCGAAAAAACTCGCGCGCGACTTCGTTCAGCGAGACCCGGAAGTCGAAGTAGGCCCGCAGGCGCACACGAGCGCGCGTCGGCCAGGCCGATAGATGGCATTTTCCTTGACCGGGAGTGAACCGCTGGCCACCGGGGTCTCTTCGTCGTGAATGCGTGAAGCTCTGGTAGACCTTTTCGCTGGCCGGCACGTCGTTGGAGAGCGCGCCGGCCATCCTGCATCGCGCCGGCCGCCGCCTTCATTCAGCGCGTATTCGGCGTCGATCAGCTCGCGGTGGTTCTCGAGCAGCCAGACGACGCCATTGTCGGTGCCGCCTTCCTCGTCGGCCGTCAGTGCGACGATGATGTCGCGGTCGGGCTGGAAGCCTTCCTCGCGCAGGCGGATCAGGTTGGCGATGTGGATCGCGGCCTCGTCCTTGTCATCGAGCGTGCCCGCGGCCGTAGTAGTAGCCGTCCTGCTCGACGAGAAGCGAACGGGTCCATGGACCAGTCGGCCGGCTCCGGCCTCGACGACGTCGATGCGCGGCGAGCAGCAGCAGCGGCTCGCGGTTGGTGTCGCGGCCGCGATAGCGCACGACCAGGTTACCCTTGTTCGGGCGCGGCCCGAGCACGTGGACATCGTCCTCGGGAAAGCCGGCGGCGAGCAGATGCGCGGCCATCGCTTCGGCGGCTTTCGTCGTGTTGCCGGTGCTGTGGGTGGTGTCGATCTCGACCAGTTCTTCGAGAAAGTCGCGCGCCATTTGCTGGTGGGGCGGCAGCGATGTGTCTGGTGGAGCGGCGGCCGCCGGTGCGGGCACGGTGGCGGCGGCCGGTGCCCCATCCGGCTCGTCTGCGCCACAGGCGGCGAGCAAGAACAGGGGCAGTAGCGAAATACAGCGTAACGCGGGGAATTTCAGTTCGGGCATTGGGGTCTCCTTGGGCCGCGGGGATTATTGCTTATCGGAAGCCGACATGACAGTCGCGAACTCGTGCGCTCATTTTTTAGCTTTAACTCAGGGCGAGCAGGCCGTCGAGTGCGTGAATTTCGTGAGTGATGCGATCGTCCGGACCCGGCTGCCGGCGTCGCGGGTTGTACCAGCACGTCGAAATGCCGTAGTTCGTACCGCCGCGAATATCGGATGCCAGGTTGTCGCCGACCATCACGGCGGTTTCCTTTTGTGGCGCGCCAAGTTGGTCGAATGCGATGTTGAAAATGTCCTGTGCCGGCTTGGCGGTGCCGACTTCAGCGGAAATCACGATCGCATCGAAATACGACCGGATACCGGTGCGCTCGATACGGGCGCGCTGCACTTCGCCAAGCCCGTTGGTAACGAGCGCGAGCGATGCACTTTCGGCCAGGGCTTCGAGAACCTCAAGGGCGCCCGGGTATAGTTCGCCATTGTTTGCGAGACCGGCGACGTACGCCTCCGCCATGGCGCCGGCATCTGCATCCAGCGCCAATTCTTCAACCAACCGCTCGAAGCGCCGAAGTTTGACCTGCTGTGGAATCATCTGGCCAAGCTCTACCTGCCGCCACAACTCAAGATTGATTCGACGAAAAGCCTCGACTTGACCGTCGTCGGGCTGCACGCCTGCGATGCCCAACGTACGCGAAAACGCTGCAAGCTCCGACGCATCGGAGTCGAACAGCGTGTGGTCGAGATCGATGAGAAACGTCGAGTACGGCATTCGCGCCACAGCCAGGCCCTGTTCCAAATCCATCCGGCAATCGTACCCTGGATCCGGACACTCGAAATTAATAAGGAATCCGTAGACGCCGCCCCGAGCCGTTGTCCAATCCTGGCCACAACCACATTTCCGGCTGCTTCAACAGCAGCATCGAAGTTGCTCAGATTGCCGTCCCCATTGCATGCTACCCGCAAACGCGGGCTGGCCGCTCAGCCAGACAAGGTCCGGTGAATGGCCGCGATTTGCTCCGGGCCGATGCGGCAGCAACCCCCGATCAAGCTTGCTCCAGCGCGCTGCCACTCGCGTGCCGACCCGGCGCAGGCCGCCAGGCTCGCATCGCCGGACCAGGAGTTCGTGGCCGCGTCGTAAGTCTCGCCGGAGTTCGGATAAACGACGACAGCCTTGCCCGGCGCCGCGGCACGGATTTCGGCAATCAGCGACGTGACAAATTGCGGTCGGGTGCAGTTGACGCCCAGGGCCCGCACGTTTGGATGGTCAGCGAACAGCGCGCAGACATCGCGCAACGGCGTGCCGTCGCTTAAGTGCGCTTCGTCGCGACAGCAGAAACTGACCCAGGCCGGTAAACGCGCCTGCTCGAGCAGGTTGCACAACACCTCGGCTTCGCGGCGGTTTGGAATCGTCTCGCAGGCAAGCAGGTCGGCGTCCGAACGATCGAGCAGGGCGAGGCGGCGTTCGTGGAACTGCCGCAGCCCGGCTTTGCTCACCGCGTACACACCAGTGTACTCGGAGCCATCGTGCAGGGCCGCGCCGTACGGCCCGATGCTCGCGGCAACCAACGGCACGCGCGTCGTCCCGGGATGTGCGTCCAGGAATTGCTTCCGTGCCTCGCACGCCAGCACGACGGAGCGCTCGATCAGCGCTTCGGCATCCGCGGCCGCAACACCAAGCGATGCGAATCCCTCGACGCTGGCCTGGTAGCTGGCAGTAATAATGATATCTGCGCCCGCCTCGAGAAACGCACGGTGCGCGGCAACGATCGCCGCCGGATTGGACTGCAGCAGTGCAGCCGACCACAAGCGTGTGCCGATGTCGTAACCACGCGCTTCAAGTTCGGTCGCGAGGCCACCGTCCAGCGATATCGGCCGGCCGCTTGCGAGCGCGCGTTCGAACAACCCGGTTGTCGTTACGGTCATTACCCACCACCGCCTTCTGCCAGTCAGCCTGAATCGTAACTCGCGGCAATCACGCCTGTCCTCGTCTTTTTGCCGCTTTCCCGTCGCCAGCTTTTGAACGATGGAGCGGCGACGCCGGGTTCATTGAACTGGAAAGCGAGTCGATTCGCCGCGCCAATGCGGCCCGCCGGAAGCTGGGAACGCCCGCGGATCTGAGTACCCGGCTGCCCGCCATGCAGCGATCGTGCGTGTCCGGGTTAGGCTTGCCCTGCCCATTTTCGTGTAAATTGTCGCGCACGCAAGCTGCTGCCCACGCACCGCTGGACGTGCATCTGTTCCTTTGTATTGCCATCAGTGCCGTGGCGTTGGTGGGGTTTGCGTTGCATATTGCCGGGGCGCCGCGCCTCGAGATTATCGATCGCGTGGAACACTATCTTTACGATGCGCGGTTCTTGCGACTGACGATGCCGGATACGGTGGATCGGCGGCATCGCCATCGTGGAGGATACGAGGCCAGCCAGCTGGAATTGGGCCAGCTGGCCGTGGCCGCGCCAGCACGCTGGCGGCGATTGTTGACCGGCTGCGTCGACGACTACGGCATAACGGTCCTCGGCCTCGACGTGCTGTTTGCCGAGGCCGAGGAAAGCTCCGCGGAACGGCTGATCGACGAGCTGGCGGCAAGCGAACTGGCCGCGGACGACGAAGTGCGCACTGCACTGGATTTGCTGCGCCTGCGTATCGACACGAACATCCGGTTCGCCGAATCGTTCATCGCTCGCGACATCGTAACGGGTTTCGTATTCAAGGACTCACTCGCGCCGGACGAACCGGTCGCCACCGGTGCGTTGCCGCCACCGCTGCTCACGGCGGAGGAGATTGCCGGCGTGTCGGTGCCATTCGTCGAGGCGGAAGGGTACATCGGCAACCTGCCGGACCTGCAGAATAACGCCGCCGCTGGCGGATATTTCGATGCACCGCTGATCGACAGCGACGGCGTGTTCCGCCGCGCGCCCCTGGTGCAGGAATTCGGCGGCGACCTGTACCCGTCACTGGCGCTGGCGGTAGCCCGGATCGCACTGGGCGGGCCGCCGGTGCAACTTCGCTTCGCTTCGAATGCGACAGAGATGAGCGGCATCAATCTCGAGGATATCCTGCTCGGCGAAACGGCAATACCGGTGAACGAACGCGCTGCCGTATACATTCCGTATCGTGGCCGGCAAGGCAGTTTCCCTTACGTCTCGGCGAAGGACGTGCTGGCCGGCACCGCACCCCCCGACGTGCTCGAAGGACGCATAGCACTGCTCGGCGCCAGCGCCGCCGGGTTGCTGGACCTGCGTTCGACGCCGGTCGGCCAACGTTACTTCGGGGTCGAAGCGCACGCGAACCTGGTCGGCGGGTTGCTGGACGGCCTCATTCGGCAACAGCCGTCCTGGTCGGACGGACTCGAGCTGACGTTGCTCGTGCTCGTCGGGCTGCTGACAGCACTCGTGCTACCGCGGCTGGCCCCGCTCGCCGCCCTCGGCCTCATTATCCTGTTAACGGGTGGCTCGATATTGCTCAACCTGTGGATGTGGACATCATTGTCGCTGATCGTACCGCTGGCATCGCTGCTCGGTTATACGCTGCTGACCTCGCTGCTGCAGATCAACTACGGCTTTTTCGTGGAGTCACGCAACAAGCGGCACCTGTCACGTATTTTCGGTCAGTACATTCCGCCGCGCCTGGTCTCGGAACTTGATACCAGCGGCGAAGAAGCCTCGCTCGAAGGCGACAGCCGCGACATGTCCGCGCCGTTCTCCGACGTGCGCGGCTTCACGACTCTTTCGGAAAATCTCGATGCGCGCGAGCTGACAAGGCTGATGAACGAATTCCTGACGCCGATTACCGGCGTCATCCAGCAACATCGCGGGACCATCGACAAGTACATGGGCGATGCAGTCATGGCTTTCTGGGGCGCGCCACTCCACGACGACGAACACGCCCATAACGCCGTCGCCGCCGGGCTCGGCATGATCAACGCGGTAGCCGGGCTGGAGAACGCATTCCGCGAGCGCGGCTGGCCGCCGATCGCCGTCGGCGTCGGCGTCGCGAGTGGCATCATGAACGTCGGCAACATGGGGTCGGAATTCCGCATCGCCTACACCGTCATGGGCGACGTCGTGAATCTCGGCTCGCGGCTCGAGGGACTGACGAAACAATACGGTGTTGGCATTATCGTCAGCGAAGCAACGGCGGCCGCGGCACCACGCTTTACATATCGCGAACTGGACCGCGTGCGGGTGAAGGGCAAGCATGAGCCCGTCGCTATCCTCGAACCGCTCGGCCTCACAGCAGAACTGTCGCAGGACCGTATCGAATCCGCACGGCAATTCCGTGAAATGTTGCACGCCTATCGCAACGCAGAGTGGGATCGTGCCGCGGCAATGCTCGATGCCCTCGCCGCCGAACACGACGAGCCGCTCTACGCGATGTACCACGAGCGTATACGAGCCTTTCGCGAAACACCGCCGCCCGCGGACTGGGACGGCGTATTTGTCCACATGAGCAAATAGCTGGCAACTGTCAGCGCGGCGTCTTCGGTGTCATAATCCGCTGCTCCTGAAACACAGGAACAACCGATGCCGAAAAAAACCCTGCGGGGAACCATAACGGGCATGGTCTGGCTTCTGCTGCTGCTCGGGATCGCGGCGCCGGGAGGCGCGCGCGCCCAGGGCAGCGAATCGCGGACGCTGCAGGTCGAAGTCGACGAGGAACTCCGCGGCCTGCTGGCCGGTGCGGAAGACCTGCTCGCCGATAACCGGCCCGATGCCGCCTACGAACAGCTGGCCGCCCACGAACCCCGCTACGCGGGCAACCCGTTGTTCGATTACCTGCTCGGCGTCGCCGCACTGGATTCAGGCAATGCCAGCGAAGCAATCTTCAGCCTGCAACGAGCGCTGGCCGTCGCCCCCGGCTTTTCCGGCGCACGGCTGGAGCTGGCCCGGGCCTGGTACGACACCGGGCAACACGAGATGGCGCGGCCATTGTTCGCGCGTGTGCTGGAAGAACAGCCGCCGGCGCCGGTGCGCGCCGTCGTCGTGCGTTACCTGCTCGCTATTGACGCCGCCCCGCCGCTGACCCGCGCCCGCTTCCAGCCGTACGCCGAATTGTTCGCCGGTCATGACAGCAATGCCAACGGCTCGACAGCAGACGAGCAATTCATGGGTTTCCTGCTGAACCCGGCCAACGTCGAGACGTCATCGCCGTTCATCGAGGCAGGCGCCGGTTTTCGCTGGTGGCTGCCGGCGAGCCAGCGATTCGGCTGGCAGGCGGGCCTGCACGCGAGTCACCGGCGCAACCCGGATGCGCCATTCGTCGACGCGACGATCGTCAGTGGTAACGGCGGATTCAGCTGGCGGCGCGGCGCCTGGTTCGGCCGTGCGGCCCTCGATGCCTGGTTCGGCGCGCGCGACGGCGAAGCGAACGAATCATTCACCGGGCTCGATACAGCCGTCGGCCGCCGCTTCAATAACAGCTGGAGCTTGAGTCTGGGCTTGCGCGGCGGCGCGCAACGCTTCGACGACGCAATTGATGTTCTCGACGTCAACCGGCTGCTGTTTTCACTGACGCTCACGCGCCGCTACGCCAACGGCGTGCAGTTCGACGTCGCCGGCATCGGCGGCGGCGACAACGAACGCGAAGCCGGCTCCCCTTATGGCAACAGCAAGATCGGCGCTCGCGCCGGGCTGTACGTGCCACTCAATCACGCGGCCCGCCTGCAGGCATCGGTGGGGCTCATGCGGAGTGACTACGACGGCCTGTTTTTCGGCGCAAGCCGCGAAGACCGGCAGCTCACCGGCGCGCTATCGCTTGAGTTCCGCGACGTATTTTTCAACGGCCTGTCAATCAGCCCACGCGTGCGCTACGTCAACAATGACTCGGACGTCGCGCTGTACGATTACGGCCGGACCGAGTTCGGCATTGGCTTGAGGTGGACCCGACAATGAACGAATACAGTCAGTCACCGCTGCGAGCGGTGGTACACGATAACCGCACGCTTTCCTGTGCTTTCGCGCTCGGCTGCTGCTTGTTGCGCGTGGCTGCCGACCGCGGACCGCGACGCCCGCGGGCCAGGTGATCTTTGCCACCGGGCAGGTGACCGCCGAACGCACGCCGCCGGAACCGCTCGCCAAGGGTGACGACGTGCTGGTCGAGGATACCGTCCGCACCGGCAGTGCTTCGCGGGCGCAGCTGTTAATGCTGGACGGCGCCAAGATAGCGATTCGCCCCGAAAGCGCATTGCGCATCGAGGAATTCGCCTACGCAGCCGGCGACGACGACCCGGCGGCAGCAGCCGTCACATCCGCGGACCAGGACGCCAGCGTGACGCGGCTCCTCAAAGGCGGTTTTCGCACGATTACCGGTGCCATCGGCAAGCAGGCCGACGACAAATACGAAGTGCGTACGCCGGTCGGCGTGCTCGGCATTCGTGGTACCGATTTCGCCCTGTTGCTGTGCGGTGGCGACTGCAGCGCCGCCGATGGCGCAGCGCCGCCGGAGGACGGCCTGTACATCGGCGTGACCGAGGGCATCATTGTATTCCGCAACGAGACCGGCGATATCGAACTGCGCGCCGGCGAGTACGCTTTCATTCCGCTCGACATCGACGCCCGCGGCGGCTTTCGGTACCGCCACCGCAGCGCGATCGACAGCGGCGCGCCCGCCGACGGCGCGCGCGCGGAACAGCCTGTCGCCGGCTTCGACAGCAAGCTCGGCAGCCGCCGCCAGCCCGACGTACCGGCTGCGCGCGACGATGACGACGATGCAAACCCGGAGGCTCCAGGCAGCGGCGAGGCGCCGGAGCAACCGGTGAACGTGCTGGACGCTGACGGCTCGCTGATCGACATCACACCCGGGCAGAGTCCCGATCCGCAACAGCCACCGCCCGGCAACCGCACCATCAGCTGGAGCAGCGGGCCGCTGGAGGCCGTGCAGCTGCAGGCCTTCAGCACTGTCGCCGACAACGACCTGGGCAACTACACGCTCGACACGGACGGCAACCTGACAGGCTTCAGCGCACCGTTTCTGTTTCTGCAGCAGGGTTTTGAGGACGGCGATTTCGACATCAACACGGCGGCGACCGTCGAGTCGGGCAGCGACACGGTCACGCTGCTGCGCTGGGGCCGCTGGTCCGGCGGTACAGCGAGCATCGTGACGGCGACCGGCGGCAATGTGGACGTCGACCTCTCACAGCAATCGGCGCACTGGATCAGCAGCCCGGACTGGATGACCGCGCCCGTTATCCCCGTGAGCGGCACGGCAACCTACAGCCTGATCGGCGCGACATCGCCGACCGACAATTTCGGCAATACCGGCGTGCTCGGTACGCGACGCTTGTCGCCGACTTCACGAACCAGCAAGTCACCAGCACATTGAGCCTTACGCTCGGGCAGTCGCAGTGGGAGGCAAGAGGCAGCGGCGTCCTTGGGCCGTTAATCGACCCGGCACGCCCCGCGCACCTGTTCGAGGGCGCCTACGACACCGTTACCGTCGACGGCGCAGGTGGCGGCAACGGCCTGTTCAGTGGCTTCTTTAGCAGCGAAGGCGACACCTCGGACCCGACATTCCCAGGGGGCGCCGGCCTGACCTATCACCACTGCAGGATCCTGGTGGCCAGACCACCGTCTCGGGCGCCGTTGCATTCGGCGACCCTTAAGGACGCGGCCGGCTCGCCATGCAGCACGCACGGAGCAAAAGCGCAGGTACGCCTGTCATTACATTGCGGCGCGCGGTGACAGGTGCTTGATCTCGCCATTGTCGGCGGCGGCCCCGCTGGCCTGAGCGCCGCGGCCCGCGCGAACCAGCGCGGCCTGCGCTATTGCCTGCTCGAAGCGAGCCCCGCACACGCCAACACGATACAGCACTATCAACGCGGCAAGCACGTCATGGCGGAGCCTTCAGTCGTGCCGTTGCAGAGCGACATCCGCTTCGCCGCCGGCACCCGCGAAGCCGTGCTGCATGCCTGGCAGGAAGACCTGACGTCGCAAAGCGTCGAGCTGCGGGCCGGCGCGGAAGTCACCGGCATTTCCAGCGCAGGCGACGGCTTCCAGCTGGCGCTCAAGGATGGCTCGCATGTCGATGCGCGAGCGGTCGTCCTCGCCATCGGCTTGCAGGGCAATCCGCGGCGCCTCGGTGTGCCCGGCGACGACCCGCCGTTCGTGCAGTACACGCTGGATGACCCGGACGAATGCCGCGACGAGACCATCGTTGTCGTCGGCGCGGGCGATGCCGCCATTGAAAACGCGTTGGCACTGGCGCGGCAAAACAAGGTGTTTATCGTTAATCGTCGCGATGAATTCGCACGCGCAAAGGAAGGCAACCTGACCCTCATCAGCCGCGCCATCGACGACGGACTCGTCAATTGTTTCTACAACACGACGGTCGCCGGCGTGGAATCAGATGGCGACGGCGGCCAGGCAATTGTGCTGGATACGGACACGGCGCAATCGCGCGTACCCTGCGATCGGCATTATTGCAAGGCTCGGTGCAATCCCGCCGCGCCGTTTCGTCGAATCCTGCGGCATTGAATTCCCGAACGACGAGCCGACGTCGCTGCCCGAACTGACAACGCGCTACGAGACCAACGTGCCGGGTCTTTACGTCATCGGCGCGCTGGGTGGCTACCCGCTGATCAAGCAGGCCATGAACCAGGGCTACGAGGTCGTCGAGTACATCACGGGCAACGACGTGCAGCCCGCTGACCACAACCTGCTGGCGCAGAAGTTCAGCGCACTGCCATTCGACCTGGGCGTCGATGCGACACTCGACCTGTTGCGCGAGCGGCTGCCACTTTTTGCAAAGATCAACGCGCTGGTGCTGCGCGAGCTGGTGCTTGCCAGCAACCTGCTGACACCGCAGCCAGGCGACGTGATCTTTCGCAAGAACGACTACACCAATTCTTTCCTCAGCATCGTCGAGGGCGCTGTTGACATCGAGACTGACAGCGGCACGTTTATCCGGCTCGAAGCCGGGCAGTTTTTCGGCGAGATGAGCCTGCTTTCCGGACGGCGGCGTGCCGCCACGGTACGCGCCGCATCCGCGTGCGTACTGCTGGAGTCGCCGCGCCGGGAAATCGTCAGGCTTATGAATACCTACGAACCCGTGCGCGGCGAGATCGACCGGCACTTCATCATGCGTACGCTGCGCGCCGGCCTCACCCCCAATGCTCCCGCCGAGGAACTGCAAGAGGTCGCGGCGACGACCGAACTCCGCCGCTACAAGGCCGGGGAAATGCTGTTTCGCGAGGGTGATGATGCGGACGGTTTGCACCTGATACGCGCGGGCTCCGTGTCGGTGTCGAGGCGCATTGGCGCGCGTGACATCGTCACATCGTACGTCGCCGCCGGCAATTTCGTCGGTGAAATGGGACTGATTACCGAGGCAACCCGCTCGGCGACGGTCGCCGCAACCGTCGCCACTGAATCGATTTTCCTGCGCGCGGACGTGTTCCGCGACCTGCTCGAACGTCACGAGGGCCTGCGCGAACGGATGCAGGACACCGTCAGCCGGCGCCTGAGTGAAAACCTGCGCATGGAAGCCGCGCCCGAGGCCGGCGACCTGATTTCGTTTTTGATGCAGCAGGGCCTGGGCGAGGCGACCGATGTACTCCTGATCGACGAGAACCTGTGCATTGGCTGCGACAATTGCGAAACGGCCTGCGCCGAAACGCACGACGGCACGTCGCGGCTGGATCGCGCCGCGGGGCCTTCGTATGCGCAGGTGCACGTACCAACCTCGTGCCGCCATTGCGAAGACCCGCACTGCATGAAGGACTGTCCGCCCGATGCAATCCGCCGCGCACCGAACGGCGAGGTCTACATCGAGGACAGCTGCATCGGCTGCGGCAATTGCGAGCAGAACTGCCCCTACGATGTTATCCAGATGGCGGCGCCGCGCGAACCGGCGACCGGCCTCGCCGGCTGGCTTTTGACCGGACGCGGTGCCGCGCCCGGTCAACGCGCGCCGCTCACCAGCGATGATGCGGTCAAAAAGGCGGTGAAGTGCGACATGTGCAAGGACCTGAGCGGTGGCCCGGCGTGCGTGCGCGCCTGTCCCACCGGCGCCGCCATGCGCATGAGCCCGGCCGGGTTCGTCAACCTGACAAAACGGGCCAGCTGACATGAAGGCGTCGATACTCGCCTACGGCGGACGCCGTTATCTCTGGCTTGCGTTGCTCATAAGCCTGGCCGTAACCGGCGTATACCTTCTGCACGACCCGCAGGAACCACCGAACGGCGGCACAGTACTCGGCTATACGCTGGGAGGCGTCGCGATGGCGCTGGTCCTCTGGCTGACGGCTTTCGGCATTCGCAAGCGCCGCTACCAAAGCACGCAGGGCACGGTGCAGGGCTGGCTGTCCGCGCATGTCTACTTAGGTTTGGCACTGCCGCTGATCGTCCTGTTGCACGCCGGATTCCAGCTCGGCGCAAACGTCCACACGCTGGCATTCGTCCTGCTGGTGCTGGTCGTTGCGAGCGGCATCGTCGGCGTCTGGTTTTACGCGACCTATCCCGCGCGCATGAGCCACAACCGCAATGGTGCGAATCGCGCCGAACTCCTGGCGCAGTTGGAGGACATCGATGAGCGCAGCCGACGCGCGGCAAAGGACCTGGGCGAGGATTTCCGTGATGCCATCGCGAGCGGTATCGCACGCACACAACTTGGCGGCACGGCCTGGTCGCGGCTCACGGGGCGCGATGAATCACAGGTCGTTTTGGCGGCCAACGGCGGCTCGCACGTCGTCGCCAATGACGGGCAGGAAGCACTGCTGGACTGGCTGGCGGACCGCCAGGCGCGCAGCGCCGATGCGCGCGACGGCGCTGCGATCGGCGAGTTGTCGGCGCTTTTGCGCAACAAACGGCAGCTCCTGAAGACGCTGACGCTGGACATGCAACTGGACGCGCGCCTCGCCGTCTGGCTGTTCGCGCACGTGCCGCTTACCGCGGCGCTGCTTGCGGCGCTCGTCGTCCACATTGTCACTGTGTTCCTCTACTGGTGACGGCGTGAAGTACCTCATACGCTTTATTACCCACGGTGCCGGCGGTGCGCAGGAACACGCAGACAAGCTGATCGAATCCGAAAGCGTAACGATCGGCCGCGCCACCGACCAGACGCTGCACGTCCGCGATCGCCGCGCGCGCCTGCAGCACGCGCGCATCGAGGCACGCGATGACGGCCTTGCCATCGTCAGCACCGCACTCGCCGGTGTCACCGTCAACGGCCGCTCGCAGCGGGAAGCTTTGCTGCAGGTGGGCGACGAGATTACTGTCGGCGCAAACCTGCTGCGCATCCTGGAACCGCCGCCCGGCGTCGACGCCGCCCTGAGTTTCGAACTGGCCGACGATGCCGGGGAGCACCACCTTGCGCCCGCGTGGAGCACACCGGTACGGACGCTCGCAGGCTTCGGCAAGCGCCGCCTGTCGTGGATTGCCGCAGGCTTGGTGCTGCTGCTCGCGTTCGCGATTCCGGCGCTTTCTTTGTTCGGCCCGGGTGTTGCAGGCGTCGTCAGAGGCGTACCACTGCTGCCGGACGACAGCCTGTGGCTCGCCGGCGACGTGCACCGGACGCACGCGAGCGTTGCCGCGGAATGCGAGGCCTGCCACGTGAAGCCGTTCCGGCGCGTGCCGGATTCAGCCTGCGGCGAGTGCCACGAAGCCAGCCGCCATGTCGCCGGTATGGCGCCGACGGTGCTGGGCACGATGCGTTGCGCGAGCTGTCACCTCGAACATAACGAACCGCCGCTGCTCATCAGCGAACACCAGGGACTTTGCGGCGATTGCCACGCGGACGGGCCCGCCGGCACAGACCTGCCTGGCGCCTCGGACTTTCTCGACGACCATCCGCCCTTTCGCGTCAGCCTCGCGGTGCCGGTGCCGGCAGACGGTGGAACCGAATGGCGGACGGAACGGCACTTGCTGTCGGACGTGCGCCATGCCGAGCGCTCCAATTTGCGCTTCGATCACGCACTGCACCTGGACGCTGAAGGTGTCCTGGCCCCGGACGGCCGGCAGGTGCTGGTCTGCCAGGATTGCCACCAGCCGGAACCGGGCGGCGCACGCATGCAGCCGATTCGCATGGACAAGCATTGCAGCAGCTGCCACGCACTGAGTTTTGATCCGGCAGACCCGTCACGCACGGTTCCGCACGGCGATCCCGAAGGCGTGTTGCAGGTACTCATCGAGTATTACAGTGCGCGCCTGCTCGGCGACGACGGCACCGGCAATGCACAGCAACGATTGCGCCGCCCGGGCCAGGCACTGACGCGGGCCGACCGCGACCGCGCCGCCGCCGAGGCACGCGCGCAGGCACTCACGGTCGCGGCTGACCTGTTCGAGCGGCGCGCCTGCATCAATTGCCATGAAGTGACAAACGTACCGTCAAACACGGCACTGCCATGGCGCGTGGAGCCGGTGCGGTTGACTGAACGCTTTTTTCCGCACGCCCGTTTCTCGCACGCCGCGCACGGCACGACCGTGTCGGGCTGCGACAGTTGTCATGCCGCGTCAGAGTCCGGCGAGGCAACGGACCTGCTGATGCCAGGGATGGATACGTGCCGGACCTGTCATGGCAGCGGCATTGCGCGGCGTAACGCCGCCGGCCAGACGGCCAGCACCTGCATCCTGTGTCACGGCTTCCACGACCCGGACAAGCCGCTGTTCCAGCCAGAACCGGCGGCGGCCGGCCGGCGCGGAGCACCCTGACATGCGTCTGCCGCGGCAGCACGTTTTGCTGGCGGCGCTGTTGCCGGGGTTCCTTGCGGCCTGCGGCAGCGGTACCAGGACCGAAGCGCCGGGCATCGATCCGCAGACACCGCCAGCCGGTTGCACGGGCGCCTGCGCCGACACGCCGACGCGACTCACCGTGGTGGACGTCGAGGGCGTCGTCGCCCGCGCCGCAGCGGAAGCTGCTGCACGCGGCGTCGCCGCAACTGTTGCCGTCGTCGACCGGGTCGGTAACGTGCTGGCCGTATTCCGCATGAACGGCGCGGCAACGACGGTAACGATACGATCTCCGGCAGCGCCGGCCGACGGCGGCCTGGACGGCGTCGACATCGTGCCCGATACGATGGCCGCCATCGCCAAGGCCGTGACCGCCGCCTACCTGTCGACCGAAGGCAACGCGTTCAGCACCCGCACAGCCAGCCAGATCGTGCAGGATCATTTCAATCCCAACGACCCGCTGCAGCCGGGCGGACCACTGTTCGGCGTGCAGTTCAGCCAGCTCGCCTGTTCCGATCTGCTGAGCCGCTTCGTTGCGTCGCCGGACGCCGGACCGCACCGCTCGCCGCTGGGACTGGCGGCCGACCCGGGCGGCCTGCCGCTGTACAAGGCGGGCACGCCGGTTGGCGGCGTCGGTGTCATCAGTGACGGGCGCTACGGTTTTGATTCTGACACGCGCGACCGCGACATCGATGACGACGAGTTGGTCGCACTGGCCGCGACACAGTCGCTGGCCGCGCCGGATGAGCGGCGCGCCGGCCGGATCACCGTTGAAGGCCGCCAGCTGATCTTCAGCGACGGCTTGCCCGGTGACCTGATGAGCCTTCCTGAGTCCGCGCCGGCGTTTGCCGCGATCAACAATATCGACGGCGTTCTTGTCGCCGTCCCGGGTTACGCCGCCGCCGCGATCGCCGCCGGACAGCCGTTCGGCCAGCCGGGTTCGGGCATCCGGCCGGACACGCTCGATTACCCGGGACTGGACGCCTTCGTGCTGGTCGACAACGCCGATGCCGAGCGCTTCCGGCCTGTAGCGGGCAGTGATGGCCCCGATGCACTGACGGCCGGCGAAGTGCAGGCCCTGCTCGCGGCCGCACTGGATGTCGCCAACCGCACGCGGGCCCAGATTCGCACGCCGCTCGGTTCCGCGGCGCGCGTCAGCATCTCGGTCGTCGACACCAACGGCGCAATACTCGGCATCGTCCGCAGCCGCGACGCGCCGGTGTTCGGCATCGACGTCAGCCTGCAGAAAGCGCGCACGGCGACGTTCTTTTCGTCGACCGCCGCAGCGGGCCTGCTTGCAGGCGTGCCCGACGCCGCGTACCTCAACGGTGGCCTGGTGCTGAAGCGGCGCGAGGCACTCGCGCAGTACGTCGATGACGCGCGTGATTTTCTTGGCCTGCCAACGGCACTCGCCGACGGCGCCGTCGCGTTCTCCGACCGGGCCGGCGGCAACCTGTCGAGGCCGTGGTTCCCGGACGGCGTGACCGGCAATCCGCACGGGCCGTTCAGCAAGCCACCGGGTGAATGGAGCCCGTTCTCCACCGGCCTGCAGCTTGACCTTGTCTATAACGCGCTGGTGCAGCATGTCGGTTTCGTCAGCGGGCTGGCCCCCGACGTGCCGCCGAACTGCACCGGCATCGGTGGCTTCGACACGGGCTTCGCCCCGGCCGGCGCGTTTTCACAACTCGCCAACGGCCTGCAGATCTTCCCGGGCAGCGTCCCGGTGTACCGCGGCGCGACGCTCGTCGGCGGCATTGGCGTGTCCGGTGACGGTGTCGACCAGGATGACCTGATCGCGTTTCTCGCCGTGCACGATGCGGGCCTCACGACCGGCACCATCAACAACGCGGATCCGGCCATGCGTGCAGACCAGCTGACACCGCAAGGCAGCCGGCTGCGCTACGTCAATTGCCCCGTAACCCCGTTCCTGCAAAGCGACGAGCAGAATGTCTGCGCCGGCAAGTAGCGTCGCCGCGCTTTTGGCCATCGGCCTGCTGGGTGCGCCACCGGCACCGGGTCAACCGGTACCCGGCTGCGAACCGCTTACAGAGCCCGAGCGCCGCCGTCCCGGGCAGCCATTGCCGGAACCCGCGGCTCGCTGCACCGAGGGCGGGCTGCGACCCGCCGTCTGGGACGAACTGCCGGCGTTCGCTGGCCTGCCTGATCGCTGGCAGGTGGCGTCGATGCTCGGCTACCCGGAACGCTGGTGGGACCCGTACAACACCAACAATGTGCTGAAAGGCGACCGCCCGGCGTTCGGCAAGGATTGGTTCGTCAGCCTGAACCTCATATCGGACACGACCGTAGGCGCACGCCGCGTACCGACACCGGTTGGCGCCACGTCGTCGCCGCGGCCCGGTTCGCTGGACCTGCCCGGCGATGCGACCAGGACCTGCTGGTCCAGACGCGCTGCCTGGAAGCCAGTCCTGTACAAGAGGCGACACGGTCTTCAAGCCGCCCGATTACGAAGTGCGCATCATCCCGGTGTTCAACTTCAGCCGCGTCGCGGTCAACGAGGCCGGGCTGCTGAAGGCAGACACGGGTGCACCGCTGACACGACGCGAGGGCTTCGTCGGCATCCAGGGGCTGTTCGTCGACAAGCATTTGCGCAATGTCAGCGAGCGCTATGACTTCGACAGCCTGCGAATTGGCATCCAACCGGTCACGGCGGATTTCCGCGGTTTCCTGTTCCAGGACAGCCCGGTCGGCGTGCGCCTGTTCGGCACGCGCGACAACAATCTATGGCAATACAACATCGGCTGGTTCCGGCGCATCGAGAAGGACACCAACAGTGCGCTGAACGACATTACGGAGAACGATCTCGACGAGGCGATACGCGACGACGACGTCTTCCTGTTCAATTTGTACCGGCAGGATTTCCCGGTGCTCGGCTTCACGTCGCAGGTTGTCATCGCGCACAACAGGAATCGCGAGGACACGCGCGATTTCGTCGACGACAATGGCTTCCTCGTACGGCCGGCGGCACTGGGCGTGCAGGTCCCGCGGCACTACGACGTCACGTACGCGGGCCTGAACGGCGACGGGCACTTCGGGCGCTGGAACCTGACGGCGTCCGCGTATTTCGCGTTCGGCGACGAGGAAGGCGCCGTCTTCACCGGTCGCAATGCCGACATCCGTGCGGCGTTCGCCGCGGCGGAACTGTCGCGTGATTTTGACTGGCTGCGGCTGCGCGCGACACTTGTTTACGGCAGCGGTGATGACGATCCGTACGACGACCGCTCGACGGGCTTTGACGCGATCCTCGAGAACCCGCTGATCGCCGGTGCCGACACGAGCTTCTGGATCCGCGAAGCTGTGCCGCTGATCGGCGGCGGCCGCGTCACGATATCCGGGCAGAACGGGTTGCTGAACTCGCTCAGGCCGTCCAAGTTCCAGGGTCAGTCGAACTTCACGAACCCGGGTGTTGTCCTTGCCGGCGTCGGCGCGGACCTCGACCTGACGCCGAAACTGCGCGTTACGCTGAACGCAAACCAGCTGTGGTTTGATGACACGGCGGTCATCGCGGCCGCACGCAACCAGGGACGAGTCGCGCGCGAGATCGGGCAGGACCTGTCCCTGCACATCATCTACCGCCCCCTGACGTCGCAGAACATTGTGTTGCGTGTCGCCGCCTCGGCGTTACTGCCGGGGGCCGGCTACGAAAACCTGTACGGCGATGACACGCCGTACACTGTATTTGCCAACCTGGTCTTAAGTTACTGATGCGACAGACGTCACGACTATTGATGCTGGTACCCGCCCTGCTCGCGCTGGCGCCGTTGGCACCAGCCGCCGAGGGCGAGGCGCCGCGCGACATCAACTATCCCGTTTATCCGCCGGCACCCGCACAGCAGACCCGGGCGGCGGCTGATGCCGCCAGCGCCGGTTGCGTGAGCTGCCATACACGCAGACGGATGCAGCACCATGCACGTCAGCCGCGCCGTGGTCCTCGGCTGTATCGATTGCCATGGCGGTGACGCCAGCGTCACCGCACCATTGGGGCCGGCTAGCGAGGAAGAACAGGCGACGGCGCGCGACGCGGCACACGTATTACCGCTGTATCCCGACACGTGGCACTACCCGGACAGCCGGAACCCGGAACGCTCGTACACATTGCTGAACCGCGAGAGCCGCGAGTACGTGCGCTTCGTCAATCCGTCCGATTACCGCGTCGTCGACGACGCATGCGGCGCGTGTCACCAGCCGGTCATCGATGCAGCAAAGCGCAGCCTGATGGCGACCAGCGCAATGTTCTGGGGCGGCGCGGCCTACAACAACGGCATTTTGCCGTTCAAGAAATACATTCTCGGCGAGGGCTACACGCCGGACGGTGAGGCGGCAATCGTGACCGGTGCGGACGTGCCGCCCGAACTCGCCGAGCGCCACGGCACGTTGCCGCAACTCTATCCGCTGCCGCCGTGGGAGATCATCAAGCCCGGCGACATCTTCCGCGTATTCGAGCGCGGCGGCCGCAACATCGGCAACATTTTCCCGGAAACGGGGTTGCCGAACGTGCTGGGCCTGATACAGCGGCTGGAAGAGCCCGGCCGGCCGGACATCCGCCAGTCCAATCGCGGCCCCGGCACCGGCGCGCGCATCTCGGTGCCGCTGATCAACATACACAAGACGCGCCTCAATGATCCGCTGACCTGGTATCTAGGCACGAACGACCAGCCGGGAGATTACCGTTCGTCCGGCTGCGCCTCGTGTCACGTCGTCTACGCCAACGACCGCGATCCGAAGCATTCCGGGCCGTACGCCACCGCCGGTCACGAGGGCACATCACAGTCCCTCGATCCGACGATACCAAAGGGCGAATCCGGTCACCCGCTGAAGCATGCATTCACACGCGCGATACCGACGAGCCAGTGCATGGTCTGCCACATGCACCAGCCCAACATGTTCATGAACTCCTACCTGGGCTACACGATGTGGGACTACGAGTCCGACGCGCCGCACATGTGGCCGGCCGAGCCGCAGCAATTGACGCTGGAAGAAGAGCGCGAGGTACTCGATCGCAACCCGGAGGGCGCGGTCGTGCGCGGCAAGTGGGCCGACATCGAATTCCTGAAGGATGTCAGCAAACTGAACGACCAGCTGGACGATACGCAGTTTGCCGACTACCACGGGCACGGCTGGAATTTCCGGGCGGTGCAAAAGCGCGACGTGCGAGGCAACCTGCTTGATGCGGACGGCAACATCGTTGCGAACGACGACCCGGCCAAGTTCGACAAGGCCGTGCACCTGTCGTCGATACATGCCGACGTTGGCATGCATTGCGTCGACTGCCACTTCTCGCAGGACAGCCACGGCAACGGACATCTCTATGGCGAGGTCGCGAGCGCCATCGAGATCGAATGCCGCGACTGCCACGGCACGGCGCAGGAGTACCCGGACCTGCGAACGTCCGGTCCCGCGGCGCCGCCCGGCGGCACCGACATGCGGCTGTACCGCAACAGCGATGGCCAGCGCCGCTTCGAATGGCTGGGTGACCGGCTCGTGCAGCGATCCGTCCTCGATCCCGATCTCGAATGGACGCTGAGCCTGGTGAAGGACTCGGTGGATCCCGCGCACGGCACTTACAACGAGAAGGCCGCGCGCGCGAAGCTGATGAGCCGGGACACGTCTTCCCAGTCGTGGGGGCCGGATGTTTCCGCCGCCGATCTCGCGCACCGTGACGAAGAGATCGAGTGCTACACCTGCCATACGTCGTGGATCACGAGTTGCGCCGGGTGCCACTTGCCGATAGAGGCCAACTGGAAGACAGAGCGGCATCGCTACGAAGGAGGCGAGACGCGCAACTACGCAACCTACAACCCGCAGGTAGCCCGCGACCAGATGTTCATGATCGGCCGCCGCGGGCCGGCAAACGACGGCAAGATCGCACCGGTACGCTCGTCGTCGGCGCTGGTGCTGTCATCGACGAATGCCAATCGCGAACGCATCTACATCCAGCAGCCACCGATCGCGGCCAGCGGTTACAGCTCGCAGGCGATGAACCCGCATTTCCCGCACACGGTGCGCAAGACGGAAACGCAGCAATGCTCGAGCTGCCACCTCGCCGCCGACGGCAGCAACAACTCGCAGATGGCGCAGTTGCTGCTGTACGGCACCAACTTCGTCAATTTCGTCGGGTTCAACGCCTGGCTGGGACTGGATGACGGGATCGCGGCCGCGCAAGTCACCGAGTGGGACGAGCCGCAGGCCGTGATCGGCAGCTACCTGCACCGCTACGCGTATCCCGATCGTTTCCGCGCGCACCGCGACAACGGCAACGTGCTGACCAGAAGCGAGCGTCACTCGGGCGGACCCGCGCGGTGCGTGCAGCTGCGCGGTGAATACCTGTACGCCGCCGAGGGGCAAGGCGGCCTGCGTGTCTACGATGTTGCGAGCATTGCGAACAAGGGCGTGTCGCAGCGCATTATTTCCGCACCTTTCAGCAAGCTGGGCCACGACCCGCAACTCACAACGAGTGACGCCCGTTGCGTTGCGTTGCCGACCAACCAGCCTGTGCACCCGCCGCAGAACGAGGGCGAACTGATGCGGGTCGAGAACCAGGAGCAGCCGTTTCACCCGATCTTCAACTACGCTGTGATTGCGGACAGTGAAGAAGGCCTGGTCCTGACCGACGTCACTACTTTCGCCGATGGTGACCTGAATAACAATTTTCTCGAGCGTGCGGTCGCGTGGAATCCCGACGGCGTGCTGGATGGTGCACGGCACGTGGTGCTGGGTGGTCATTATGCGTACGTGACGGCGAACCGAGGCCTTGTCATCGTCGACCTCGACCAGCCGCGTTCACCGGCGCTCGCCGCGGTGGTATCACTTGACGATGCGCGCGCATCTGCGTTGCAGTTTCGCTACCTGTTCGTAACCGACGCTAACGGCCTGGGTGTGATCGACGTTACCGAGCCCGCGTCACCGCAGTACCTGCCGGATGCGCGCGTACCGCTCGCTGACGCACAGCGTGTCTACGTCGCGCGAACTTATGCCTACGTTGCCGCCGGCACCGACGGGCTGGTGATCATCGATATTGAACGCCCGGCAACGCCGCGGCTGTACCGGCGTTTCGACGCCGATGGCCGGCTTACGGACAGTCGCGACGTCGTTGTTGCGTCAACCAATGCCTCGCTGTTCGCCTACGTCGCGGACGGGCGCAACGGGCTGCAGGTGGTGCAGCTCACGTCGCCTGACTCGCAGCCGAACTTCTATGGTTTCAGCCCCGAACCGGCGCCCGAACTTATCGCCACGTTGCCGACGAAGAGCGCTGCGCTTGCGCTGTCGAAGGGCCTCGACCGCGACCGCGGCGTCGATGAAACCGGCGGGCAGATTGCCGTATTCGGACGCCGTGGCTCCCGCCCGCTGACGCGCGACGAGATGCGTCGCCTGTACCTCGATGAGAAAGGGAATCCCTGGTATGTACAAGATGATCCCTGAAACGATTGCAAGGCTCGCCGCTGTCTGCCTGCTGCCACTTGTGGCGGTTGCCGCGGAATTGCCGACAGAGACGGGCGACCGTCATCTCGGCGTCGCGACCTGTGCCGCATCGCAGTGTCATGGTTCCGCGGTCGCTCGCGGCGGTTCCGCCGTACTGCAGAATGAATACGTCACGTGGACGAGCCACGATCCGCATTCGGGCGCCTATCGCACGCTGCGCACCGAGGCATCGCAGGCGATGGCGGCGCGGCTGGGACTTGCGAACGCTCACACGGCGGACCTCTGCCTCAACTGTCACGCCGACAACGTCGCTCCGTCCCGGCGTGGTGAGCGCTTCCAGGTATCTGACGGCGTCGGCTGTGAAGCCTGCCACGGTGGCGCGGAACGCTGGATCGACACGCACTACAACACACCCGCCGTGAGTCACGAGGATAACCTTGCGGCCGGCCTTTATCCCAACGAGCGACCTGCAGCGCGCGCGGAACTCTGCCTGTCATGCCACCTCGGCACGGAAGACAAGTTTGCAACGCATCGCATCATGGCGGCCGGGCATCCGCGGCTGGCGTTCGAACTCGACACGTTCACGGAGCTGTGGCGCACGGCAGGCGGACTCGAGCATTTCCGCGTTGATGATGACTACCGTGAAAGGAAGGGTGCTGCGTCGCACGTCGAGACCTGGGCGACCGGTCTGCTCGCTGATACCAGGCGGCGTCTCGCGCTGCTGCAGGGTGATCTGCTTGCGGCCGACAAACTGTTCCCGGAGCTGGGGTTGTTCGACTGCCACGCCTGCCATCGCAGCATGAAGTCCGTGCATTGGCGCCGCCTGCCACGACATGGTGACGCGGACCCCGGCGTGCCGTTCATTGCCGATGGCTCGTTCGTCATGAGCATGGTACTGGCGCGCGCCATCGCACCGGAGATCGCCGCGACGCTGGAGACGGCGCTGGCGGGGTTGCACAGCGCGCGCAGTGCCGAGGCCAAACGTACGGCAGCAGCAGCGCTCGATCGCCAGGCCGCACGGCTGCAGGCCGTCGCGGTCGCCGATACGCTGCGCCGCAATCAGCGTGCCATCATGAATGCATTGCTCGAAGCCGGCGCGGCCGGCGAGTACCTGGATTACGCCAGCGCCGAACAGGCCTTCATGGCCGTTCAGATGCTCGCCTACGTAGATCTAGGGGATGTTCAGTTACAAGACGAACTGGACCGCCTCGCCGCCGCTCTGCAGGACGACGAGAGTTACCGCCCGGCCCGGTTTGCCCGGTTGCTCGGACGATAAAGGGGTCGAACCGCCTGCTCCGACCTGGAAAGCCCGGTTCGACCCCTTTTCGCCTGCCCCTTTTCGCCTGGTTGGGCAGGCTGGCGGTAACGGTGGCTGGCCTGCGCTTTAAATCAGTGAGGGATCGGGGCAATATGGATGCACCCGGGAAAAACCTTCGTTGCAGCACCGTTTTTGCTCCAGACCGGGTTCGCTCCGGGCCGTCGCACCGATATAGTGTCGAAGTTTGGAAAAGAACAGCCAAGGAGATAAGCCGTGTTCGACCTGAGGTCGCTCGCTGAAGCTCGTCACCGGGGCGCTGTTCAACCCGGAGGCAACCTGGCGCGAATACCGGCCCGAGGCGGAGAACTGGCAGAAGACGGCCATCCTCATCACCGGTCCCGGTCATCGTCGTAACGGCGATCCTCGGCTATATCCTCGGCCTGCTCGGTGACGGCGGCATGCTTGGAATGCGGCCGACCTTGCTCAACACCGTCGGCGGGATCGTGTTCGCGGCGATCTGGGCCGGCGTCGCCGCCTTTATATTCGGCACGCTGGCCGGCATGTTCGGCGGCAGGAGCAAGGCTGTCGCGCGGGCCTCGCCGCCACCACGCTCGCGTTCGTGCCGGGCTATTTCGGACGGGCGCTGGGCCGGCTGCCGTGGATCGGCTGGCTGCTGGGGCTCGCCCTGTTCATCTACGCGCTGGTATTGCTCTTGTGGCGTATCCTGCCGATGTACCTGGACGTGCCTGACAGCAAGCGGACGGGCCACTACATCGCCTCGCTGATTGCCTGCATCGTGGTCGCCCTCGTGCTCGGGTTCCTGTTACGGCCGATCATCGGCCCGGTCGACACCGGGATGGGTCACAGGCCGGATTTCGGTTCATCGGCCGGCGCGGCCGGTAGCGCAACCGGCCTTTTCGGCAGCGCGATGCGCCAGGCGGAACTTATTGCGACCGCAGAGGATGACCGCTACTCGCCGCCGTTGGATGGCAAGCTCGACGAGGATCAGGTCGAGGAATTTATCCGCGTGATGAATCGTGCCCGGGAGATGATGATCGACCAGACCGAGCGCCTGCGCGAGATCTCGGAGCGGGCGAACAAGGACGAACAGGTATCATTCAGCGACATGAGCGAGGTGATGTCGGGCGCGACACAAATGGCCGGTATGAACACCGTCGAGCTCGAAGTGGTCAAGTCGGGCGGCGGCAACTGGGCCGAACACACCTGGGTGCGCGATGCCCTGCGCACGGCCTGGATACAGAAGGACATCAACGAGGCCGTCGCGCACAACTACGCGCTGTACGAGGAATACGAAGACGACCTCAAGCCATACGTCGCCCGCTGAGCGAATCGTTCGGGCGCGAGATACGGGAGCATGAATACGATGTCACGAATCACGGCCATCGCGGCCGGCGCAATAATGCTGGCCTGGTCCGCCGATGCCCCGGCCGATTTCAAGAGCGAGTATTTTGACACGCTGCTCAAAAAGGATGCGGAACGCCTCGAGAACATCGACGACGTCCTGTTCGACGAAGGAAGCGACTGGGCTTGTCGCGGCGCCGAGTACTACGAGAAGACTTCGTCCGTCCTGCTCGATCCCGGCGACGAGCGAACGCGTTCTTGTCCTGAATCATATACCGCTTACCGAGATTCAGCGGCGCCAGGCCGCGGGCTCCCCTATCGCCGATGCCACACCGGAGCAACTCGAGCACGCGGCGGATGAAATCGAGCGTGACCGGCAGGGAAGCGGAGGCCGGCGTACAGCAGGAGATCCAGGCATCCGGTTTTCCGCCAGGTCTTGCCAACATGCTCATGAATGCAGGTGATGACCCGAGAACGCCCCAGGACGAGGACCAGATCTGGCTGTCGGCGAACCCGACCGATGTCGGACGCATGTACGGCATGGCGCTACGCGGGGCAGCGGAGGGAAAGCGCCTCGAAGAACAAATGGATGCCGAAGAGCGAGCTGCTTTCAACGAACGCCGGCAAATTGCCACGCTGCTGGAGCACGCCGGTTCGATCAATCTCAACGGCCGGCCGGCGGAGCGTTTCGTGGCCGACGACCTCAACATGACCCAGATTGCCGACGGCATGACCATTCCGGATCGACAGCATCGAGTTCATCGGCGACGCCGAACACCATGTGCCGCTGATGATACGCATCGTGGGCGAGGTGGACGACGGCAACGAGACGCGGCCCGATCAGGATAGAGCGTGAGGACCGGGACTACCGCACGGTCGACGGATGCGGCGCGATGTACCAGCCCTTCCAGTCTGTGATGCGAATGTCGGGGATGATGACGCCTGAGCAGCAAGCGCAGATGGCCGAGGCGCAGGCGCAGCTGGCGGAGTTCGAACAGCAGATGGCCCAGATGCCCAAGGCCCAGCGCGACATGATCATGCGCCAGATGGGCCCGCAGATGGAGATGATGCAGAACATGACGCTGGACCGGCGGTATCGAGATCGTCGAGAACGTCGTCGACATGCGCTGCAACGGCGGGATGCCGGATCCCCTGCAGCTGGCGCAGGTCACGATGGGCGGCGGGATGATGGCGCAATGGGTGGGCGCCGCGCCGCAGGACCGACGATCCGGCCCTGATTACGTCGATGACCAGCGGCGTCGGAGTCGTCGCGTTACACGGATCAGGGCGGCGCGTCCGGCGAATACTCTTCCTCGACGTCAAGCGCGTCGCCGGCGGCCAGGCGCAGGTCCTCGCCGGCGGCATGGGCCCCTACACCGGTCCCGACATCGGCATTTATATCGGCAGCCTGAAAATGATGGGTGTGCCGTTCGAGGAACTGGAGCTCGAGCTCTATCAGCAGGATCCGCGCCGCACGGCCGTACGCTTCCATCCGGAGATCGATGACGACCGGGCAGAGTCGAAGGCAGACTGCGGCACGTTATCGGCAACAGGCCAGTGTTCGAACTGAAGACAACGCGCTGCGATAACCTGTCGCAGGCGACGCGCGAACGAGTAGTCGCGCTTCGTCATTGCGTCGCCTGTCGGTGTGCGAGACGCGGCGCGTGCCCAGGCGCCCGACTATGCGCGAATCAAGATACGCGCGACGGCCATCCAGCCGGTGACCAGGGCGAAGACTATTGGCGAGCCGCCACCCGCCAGATCGTGTTGCCGGCGTCGTCGGCGACCAGCAAGCCGCCAGTGCCATCGACGATTACCCCTACCGGCCGGCCACGGGCGCCGTCCTGCATGAGGAATCCACTGACCAGGTCACGCGGCGGGCCCGCTGGCCTGCCGTGAGTGAACGGTATGTAGATCACCTTGTAAGCGAACAGTGGCGATCG
>JAXHMR010000028.1:0-2448 GCA_034521225.1 Woeseiaceae bacterium | reverse complement strand
TAAGCAGGAGAACCTCGACGACACCTATTACCGCCTGGATCTCAAGGGCATCGTGCGTCGGGTATCCCGCTCGGTCGAGCGGCTGACCGGCTACCCCGTACGCGAGGTGGTCGGCCGGCCGGCGAGTGCCTTGCACGAGGACCCGGGCAGGGAAATGCGGATGATGGAAGCCATGAAGTCGAACGGCGGCTCGATCAGCGCTTGTCGATTACCGGATCGTGCGCAGACGGCGGCGCATCTGGATTTCCACCAACGCCCATTATATCCGCGACGACAACGGCGCGATTACCGGCATCGAAGGCACGTCCCGGGACGTCAGCGAGCTCAAGGCCGCCGAGGAAGACAATGCGCAAGCTGTCCGGCGCGCTGCATGCAGTCAGCGGATGCGGTGATGATCACCGACGATCCCGACGGCGTAATCGAATACGTGAATCCCAGCTTTCGAAGACGACGACGGGCTACGCACTGCGACGAAGTGGTGAACAGCACGCCGCGCATACTCAAGTCCGGCGAGCACGAACAAGCCTACTACGAAAAACTCTGGTCAACGGTAAGCGGCGGCAATGTCTTCCGGGACGTGATGATCAACAAGCGCAAGGACGGCTCGCTGTATTACGAGGACAAGACGATCACACCGCTGATGGACGACAAGGGCAATGTCACCCACCTCGTTTCAACCGGCAAGGACATCTCGGAGCAAATGCATGATCCAGGAGCGGCTCGCAGCATATCGCCCACCACGACCCCCTGACGGAGCTGCCCAACCGGGCGCTGTTCCTGGACCGGGTCAGCCCAGGTCGTGGCGCCATACCAAGCTGGCACGACCGGCTGGCCGCGGTCGCTATTCGCCGACCTGGACCAGTTCAAGAACATCAATGACAGCCTGGGGCACGAAATCGGTGACCAGCTGCTGATCGGGGTGGCACAGCGGCTGGCAGCCGCGCTGCGTCCGGGTGACACGGTGGCGCGATTCGGCGGCGATGAGTTCGTAATCCTGCTCAGTGATGTCAACTCCTACAAGGATATTACGCAGGTCGTGGCGAAGCTGCGCCGATCGCTGCATGCCCCGATCACTCGTCGGAGGGCCTCTCTCTGCACGTGAGCGGCACCACGGGGATCAGCGTCTACCCGCACGATGGACCGGACGGTCCGACGCTGCTCAAGAACGCCGACAACGCCATGTACCGTGCCAAGGAGCAGGGCCGGGATACCTATACGTTTCTATTCACAGGAGATGAGCACCCGCGTCCACGAGCAGGCTCAACACTGGAGAACACAGCTGCGGCGAGCGCGCTGGCCAAGGAAGAGTTTGAGCTGCATTACCAGCCCCAGATCGATATCGTGGAACGGCCGGGTTCACGGGCGTCGAGGCGCTGTTGCGCTGGCGGAACCGGCCCGGCGGAGAACGGTCGGGCCCGGCCAGGTTCGTGCCGCTGCTCGAGGATACCGGGCTCATTGTGCCCGTCGGCGAGTGGGGTGCTGCGCGCGGCCTGCGAGCCAGATAGCAGCACTGGAACGGAAATCAGCGGCCGCCGGCCTGGAACTGGCGGTTAACATATCCGCCCGCCAGCTCAGCGACAGCCGCTTCGTGGACGTCGTTCGCGCGCTGCCTGAATGAGACCGGCCTCGACTACGAGCCTGCTGCAGCTGGAGATGACCGAGAGCGTCTATCTACGACACCAGTACGACCACCATCCGCAACGCATCGAAGCGCTGGACCAGGCCGGCGTTCCGCCTGGCCATCGACGATTTCGGAACGGGTTACTCGGCATTGAGCTATCTCAAGCATCTGCCCATCCGCATACTGAAAATCGATCGATCATTCATCCGCGACCTTCCCGATGACGAGGACGACGCGGCGTTGACCATCGCCGTGCTGACCATGGCCCGGGGACTGGGCATCACCGTAGTGGCCGAAGGCGTCGAAACCGGGGCACAGCTCGAGTTCCTGCGACAGCAAGGCTGCCGCTGCGTACAGGGCTTTCTGTTGAGCCGCCCCCTGCCGCCCGCGGAGCTCGAAGCGTTGCTGCGCGATCCGGCGTTTCCGGCGTCCCGCCTCGACGCGCCCGAAACGGACCGCGGATGACGAACCGCGGATCAGTGGTCTCTTTCACCGATTCTGTTAACAGCATAAACTCCCGCATAGAGACGCGGCATCACACAATCCGACCAGCGGCCCCAACGCAATGAACGGCAAGCGCGCACGAACTTGACCGGAACCGCGCCAACGGAGGACAAGCCATGAAATCGAAACCCTTCACGGCCATCGCGAACGCACCCCACACCGAAGCCGGATCCCCGCGACCGTCCGAGCCACGGACCTTTCTTACATCGAGCGAAGCCGCGACCTCGCATGGCACAAAAGCCCTCCTCGGACCGGCTTTCAGCAATTTGCAGGCTCATTGCGACTTAGGCAGATTCCGCCGCAGTCCGTCATATACGGAATCA
>JAXHMR010000027.1:0-218342 GCA_034521225.1 Woeseiaceae bacterium | reverse complement strand
CAGTAGAAACAGCACGATGGCAAAGGTGACCGGCATCGGCGATATATTTTCCAGATCCGTCGGGGATTCCCGCGAGCTTGCAGCGTGGTACCAGCGGCACCTCGGCATCAGTCTTGAAGATTTCGGCGGCAGCATATTCAACTGGCAGGAGGACAAGGCCGACGACAATGGGATTACCGTCTGGCATGTCGCGGCAAAGGACAGCGACTGGTTTGGTCCCAGCACTGCGCCGTTCATGATCAATTACCGCATCGATGATATGGCCGGCATGATCGCTCAACTGGAAGCCGCCGGCATCGAAATCGACCAGGGTCCGGAATCGCATGAGAACGGCCAGTTTGCCTGGATCATGGATCCGGACGGCAACAAGGTCGAGCTCTGGGAGCCAAAACGCTGGGATGACACCAACAAGGACTGAAGCGTTGCGGAACTGACCGGCGCTCCAAGAAGTGTGCGCGGGGTCAAAGCCGATCATGCTGTGGCTTAATCTACGCAGACGCGGGGTCTGCAATGATGGGGCGCAGCGACGTGGCGATACGCACCGATTGGCACTGGGGTGGCGCGGCAGTCGGCACGCCGCTGCGTTTCTCACGATGACGGTCAGTATTGCCTGACGCTCCTACCTGATCGCAAACGTGGTGTGGATTTGCACACTGACGCTCAGCTGTCCCGGCGAAATGCCCGGCGCTGACGCCGCGTCCATTTCCATTCTTTGCCGCGACATCATCGGTGACGGGTAACCGTCGCCCGACGATGTCGAGATCGTCAAAATGTCGCCCAGTTCAACGCCGGCCAGGTCGGCCAGCGACTGCGCTCTGCTGCGCGCGTCTTCCATTGCAGACTTGCGAGCCTGCTGCTCAAGCGTATCCGTATCCTTTACCGCAAAATTGATGCCGTGCACCGAGTTCGCACCGGCATTGAGCTCACCCGCTCCGATAACCTCGCCGACGTTATTATGTCCTGGACAACGACAGTCACCATGTTGGACGCGTGGTAGCCGGTAATGGTCACCTCGTCGGACTGCCGCGGGTCGTGCTGCTGCCGAGGCCAGATACTGTAATTCGACGTCTGTATGTCGTCTTCATCGATGTCGTGCTTTTTGAGCGCGGCCATAATGCGCTCGATGATCGCCTGGTTCGCGCATGATGCATCCACTACGGTGGCCTCAACGGTATCACGCCGACACTGAACCGCGCCTGGTGAGGCGAGCGCGAGGCTTCGCCGCTGCCGGTGACGAAATGGTTGGTTCGAACGCCGTGTCGTACTCGCGTGGCGCAGCCGAGCAGCGTTGCGCAAGATTGCGGCGAGCGCCATCAGTCCGGCTGGTCTTGGAGAATCACTTTGTTGCTCCTTCGTTAGATGTCAAACGTTTGTAGAGATACGCGACGATGTCGTCGACGAAAACGGCATCCTGCCACCCGTCCGCGAGGCCGGCAGGATGCGTCATCCTCGTTCAGAAACGGTACAGTAAGCCCAGCACCGACGCGAACCAGACTTCCTCAGTGTCCTCGATATCGAAGTACTCGATTTCGCCGCGCAGCGCGAGCGTTGGCGTGAACCGGAATTCCAGCCCGCCGCCGAAGGCGAGGTCATTGCCGTCATCCTCGGCGCTGACAACGGATCCCGGGCCAACCGGCGGCAGGATTTGCGCCGTCGCTTTCGCATCCCAGAAGACCACGCCGCCCTTGCCATAAAGGCGCAAAGGACCGAGTGGAATCGACAGTACCGCCATTACGTCGTAGCCGGTCAGGTCGGCCCGCACATCAGTCTGCGTCAGGTCGAACTCTCGCGACTCGGAAAAGTCGCCGAAATCGTTGTAGCTGGCCTCGATGGCGAAAAAGTCTGTTGCCTGGATACCGGCATGCGCCGACCAGCCGAAATCGCTATCGTCGTAATCCAGGTCGAAATCGTCGAAATCGGTATTGATCGACGTGTTGCCGACCGTGCCGCCGAAGTAGAAGCCGGTCTGGGCCACGGCAGTCTGGCCGAGCAAGCCGCCGAGCAGCAGTGCCGGTATAAACCATAATCTGGACATGTGGGTCTCCATGGGTAGTCCTGTTAGTGCAATGCAATAGTCGGGGCGATGGTTGCACTGGCCCGCTGAAGCGAAGCTGAACGGATTCTCGACACTGAAGGGCGCGGCAGCCGGTGTTAACCGTGGTCCTGTCGCTGAGCCGCGGCCGCGCCCGGGTGGCAGGGCTACCAGGCTGGCCGCAGGTGGCCGCCGTCCGGTCGCGCGGAGTTTTACGGCAAAGGCGGCAAGGCGGGGCTCTGCTGGATGCCTGACGAGAATCAACGACGACAAAAAGAGATCTGGAGGGGGTCGTTGCGAGCCCGCAGGGCGTGGCAATCTCCCGCCGGTGGCTCGATCGACGGCCTATCCCCCGCGCTCGACGTGGCTCTTAACAAACTCCCCGAACAGCCGGAATTCCGTTTCCCGGCCACTCCCCTTGCGCCACGCCAGGCCAATTGTGCGATAAGCTTTTTCATCGACGAGGCTTCGTGCGTACCTGGGTGTTGCGCAGCGTCGGTGAGGTCCTCGCCATTTCGGGCAAATACGTGATGCCGAGGTCGGCGTCGACCATTTCGACCAGTGTCAGCAGGCTCGACGCGGCGAACTGCCGCACCTTTTCGGTATTGCGAATCCGGCACGCGGCCAGTGCGTGATCGCGCAGGCAATGTCCGTCCTCGAGCAGCAGCACGCTGTCGGAGTGCAGTCGGCTGAAACGGTAGTTATCAGGGTCCACACGGTCGGTTCCTTCCCGGTACGCGAGATAGAAGCGGTCCTTGTACAGGGACATCGTCGTGACGCTCCGCAGGTCATAGGGCAGCGCCAGTAGCAGCAGGTCCAGCTCACCGTCCATCAGCCGTTCATGAATCTCCTGCGTCTGGCCTTCGTGCAGGTACAGCGTCATGTCGGGGTAGGCGGCCCGCAATTCCGGCAGCATGCCGGGCAGCAGGAACGGTGCGATGGTCGGAATCACGCCCAGCCGCAGGTCACCGGTGAGAGGCTCGCGGGTCTCTCCCGCGAGCTCGACCAGCGCCTCTATATCGCGCAGAACGAGCCGCGCCTGTACCGCCACATTTCGTCCCATCGCGGTAATCGTGACCTGGCGATTGGTGCGGTCGACAAGCTGCGTCTCGAGCAGCCCCTCAAGCTCCTGGATCGCGTTGCTGAAGGCGGATTGCGAGACAAAACAGGCCTCTGCGGCACGCCCGAAGTGCCCGATTTCGGCCAGCGAGACGAAGTAGCGCAGCTGTTTGACAGTGGGAAATTTCACAATCGATATTATAGATCAGAGTATGATAAATAATCCATTTTATTTATCAAGTCCCGGCGCCTATAGTAGCAATCTGACAACGAGGACCGGAGACCGACCATGCAAGTCAATATTGGCATCAACAAGGAAGCCCGCCAGGCCATTGCGAATGACCTTTCGAAACTCCTTGCCGACAGCTACACGCTGTACCTGAAGACACATAACTATCACTGGAATGTCACAGGGCCGATGTTCAATGCGCTGCACTCGATGTTCGAAGTGCAGTACATGGAGCTTGCGGCCGCTGTCGACGAGATTGCCGAGCGCATTCGCGCCCTCGGGCTACCGGCTCCCGGTTCGTATCGTGAGTTTGCAAAGCTCGCGACGGTCGAGGAAGCAAAAGGTGGCGAGGATGCAGAGGAAATGATCCGGCAGCTCGTTGTCGGCCAGGAGACCGTAGCCCGGACGGCCCGCGAGGCATTCCCGGCAGCGGACGAAGCGCATGACGAACCGACCGCAGACCTGCTGACGCAGCGCATGCAGATTCATGAAAAGAACGCGTGGATGCTGCGCAGCCTGCTCGAGTCGTAACAGATTTTTATTACTGAATTTAGTAACCGGAGTTGATACAGATGTTGAAGAATATTGAAGGACAACGCGTACCGAAGGCGACGTTCCGCACGCGCGGCGACCACGAATGGGTCGATGTCAGCACGGATGACGTATTCAAGGGCAAAACCGTCGTAGTGTTTTCACTGCCCGGCGCGTTCACGCCAACCTGTTCGTCGTCACATGTGCCGCGCTTTAACCAGCTCGCCGAACGTTTCCAGTCACTGGGTGTCGATGACATCGTGTGCATCTCGGTCAATGACGCTTTCGTCATGAACGAGTGGAAGGAATCGCAGGGTGCTGACAACGTCACGTTCCTGCCCGACGGCAATGGTGCCTTCACCGACGGCATGGGCATGCTGGTCGGCAAGGAAGACCTCGGCTTTGGCAAGCGGTCCTGGCGCTACTCGATGCTGGTGCGCGATGGCGTCATCGAAAAGATGTTCATCGAGCCGGAGGAGCCGGGTGACCCGTATAACGTGTCCGATGCTGACACGATGCTGGAATATCTTGCCCCGGACGCGCCCAAGCCGCTCGATATTGCCGTATTCTCGCGCAAGGGCTGCCCGCATTGCGCCCGCGCCAAGGGAATGCTGCGTGACTCAGGCTTCAACTTTGAGGTGCTTGATCTGAACAGCAACTACTCGGACCGCACGCTGCGCGCAGTGGCCGATGCCACGAGCCTGCCGCAGGTGTTTATCAACGGTAAACGCATCGGCGGCGCCGACCAACTGGAAGCGTGGTTGCAGAATGCGTCAAACGACCAGCAGCGTTCCGCCGCGTAACGTATCCCAATTCATTATCCCCCGCCTCTGGGCCCGGTTCGCCGGGCCTTTTTTTTGCGCGCAGACAAACTGCGTCATCGCGAGCCGCAACACAACGTGGCGCCAAACCTCGTCATCGCGAGCCGCGCAGCGCATGGCGAACTCGCAACGTTGGCACATTGCTAGTTTTACAAGATCGCCACGCCGCTGCGCGGCTCGCGATGACGTGTTATTGAAGCAACCCGGTAATCGCTCTATGCTCACTGCCTGACCTTGTTTTACCGCAACGGGAGCATGCATTGAGTATCAATATTTCCGATAAGACCCTGCTGAAAACCGGCGCCTATATCGACGGACGTTGGGTCGAAGCGGACGACGGCACGACCTATACCGTGGAGATCCCGCCAACGGCAAGGTAATCGCCGAAGTCGCCGACTGCGGTACCGTGGAAACGCGCCGCGCAATCGAGGCAGCCGACAATGCATTGCCTGCCTGGCAGCAAAAGCCGGCCAAGGAGCACCGCGCATGTTACGCAGGTTTTTCGACCTGATGATGGCGTCGCAGGAAGACCTCGCGCGCATCATGACGGCCGAGCAGGGCAAGCCTATTGCGGAATCTCGCGGCGAGATCGCCTACGGCGCGAGTTTTATCGAGTGGTTTGCCGAAGAGGCGAAGCGCGTCTATGGCGATACGATTCCGGGGCCTGATTCGGACAAGCGCATTGTCGTCATCCGGCAGCCTGTTGGCGTCGTCGCCTGCATCACGCCATGGAATTTCCCGAATGCAATGCTCGCGCGCAAGATCCGCGCCCGCGCTCGCGGCCGGCTGCACTGTGGTCTGCAAGCCGGCTAACGCAACGCCGCTGTCGGCTTTCGCATTTGCGGAGATCGCGGAGCGAGCCGGTATTCCCGCCGGTGTCGTCAATCTCGTCAGCGGCAGGACGTCGGATATCGGTGCGGAACTGACATCGAACCCGATCGTCCGGAAGCTCACCTTTACCGGCTCGACTCCCGTTGGCAAGAAACTGGTGGCGGACTGTGCGCAGACGATGAAGCGCACGTCGATGGAGCTGGGCGGCAACGCACCGTTCATCAGCATTCGACGATGCTGACATCGACGCCGCGGTCGCCGGTGCGATCGCCAGCAAGTTTCGCAATGCCGGGCAGACCTGCGTCTGCGCTAACCGAATACTCGTGCAGGACGGCATCTACGACGAGTTTGCAAGGCGTGTCGGCGAGGCAGCAGCAGCGCTCAAGGTCGGCGACGGCATGGAGGAAGGTATCGAAATAGGCCCGCTGATCAACGCCAAAGCGGCGAATGACGTCATTGGATTCATCGACGAGGCAGTAGGCGGCGGCGCGAAGGCTATCGCCGGCGGCGGGCGTTCAGATCTCGGCGAGTGCTTTGTGCAGCCGACAGTGCTGACTAACGTCAACGATGGCATGCGCGTGTTTCGCGAGGAGTTCGGCCCGTCGCGCCGCTGTTCCGTTTCGAGACAGAGGAAGAGGCGCTTCGCATGGCGAATGACACGCCATTCGGCCTTGCCTCCTACTTCTACTCGCGCGACATCGGTCGTGTCTGGCGCGTGGGTGAGGGCCTCGAGTACGGCATCGTCGGTATCAACACCGGCATGATCTCCAACGAAATGGCGCCGTTCGGCGGCGTCGAGGGAATCCGGCCACCGAGGGATCAAAGTACGGCATGGACGACTACCTCGAGATGAAGTACCTCTGCATGGGCGGCGTTGACGACTGAGCGCCGCGTCTGTTTGCCGGAACCGTACAGGTCCGATTCCGGCTAGTTTGGCTCCCGGCGCGGCGTATACTGCGGCGCATCAGGAGACAACATGCTGCAAACAGAAATCTGCGAGCGGGCCCGCCTTGCCCGCGACGCCCGCTTCGATGGCCGTTTCTTCACCGGCGTCAAGACCACCGGCATCTACTGCCGGCCCGTCTGCCCGGCAGTTTCTCCAAAGCGCGAGACGTCGAGTGCTTTTCCGACGGCGGCTGCCGCCGGTGAAGCAGGCTTCCGTCCCTGCCTGCGGTGCAGGCCAGAGTGCGCGCCGGGCACACCGGCCTGGGCGGGGACATCGACAACGGTGCGCCGGGGCCTGCGCCTGATTGAAAGCGGTGCCCTCGATAGTAGCAATATCGAAGCGCTCGCCGACCGGCTCGGTGTTACCAGCCGTCACCTGAGGCGCCTGTTCACGACACATGTCGGTGCGTCACCGCTGGCGGTTGCGCACACGCGACGGCTGCAGTTCGCCAAGCGCCTGATTGACGACACGACACTGCCGATGACGCATATTGCGCATGCCGCCGGTTACGGCAGCGTCCGGCGCTTCAACGACGCGTTCCGCAAGGTCTATGGACGGTCGCCGCGCGACCTGCGTCGATATCGCGCCGAGGACACGCTGCCCCAGCCAAATGCGCCGCTTACCGTGCGGCTGCCCTCGCCGGCCGTTCGACTGGTCATCCGCGCTGCGTTTCCATGCGGGTCGCGCGACGCCCGGCATGGAGTCCGTCAGTGATGGCTGCTATCGGCGCACGCTGGCGCTGGGCGATACGCAGGGTCTCGTTGAGATCCGCGAGGACAAGGTGCCGGGGTTCCTGTCGCTGACACTGTACGGTGTTGAACCAGGCCGGCTGTTTGAAGTGATTGCGTTGGCTCGCGACGTATTTGATGTCGATGCGCCTGTTGCCGAGATCGCGGCCGTGCTGTCGGAAGACCCGCTGCTCGGCAAACTCCTCGACGACCATCCCGGCGTCCGGGTTCCCGGTGCCTGGGACGGATTCGAGCTGACCATCCGGGCCGTCCTTGGGCAGCAGATATCGGTCAAGGCCGCGACGACGCTGGCCGGACGTATCGCAGTCCGCTACGGTGAGCCGCTGCGTTCTCCTTATAAAGGTGGGCTGACACACCTGTTCCCAACGCCGGCGGTACTTTGTCATGCGCGCTTCAACGATATCGGTCTCGTCAAGAGCCGCGCGGAGACCCTTCGGCGCGTGGCTCAGGCGGTGCGCGACGGCGACATCGATTTTGATCCGGTCCAGGACGTTGGCCTGTTCCATGAGCGACTGACCGCCATACGCGGTATTGGCGACTGGACAGCGCAGTACGTCGCGATGCGTGTTCTCAAGTACCCGGATGCGATGCCGGCGTCGGACCTGGGGCTGCTGAAGGCGCTGGATCCGCGCAACCGGGTCTCGCCGTCGGCATTATTGGAGAGAGCGGAACGCTGGCGCCCTTGGCGGGCCTATGCGGTCATGCTGTTGTGGAATTCGTTACCGGGTTCCGGAGGATAAATCCATGCACTACTGCTACGTAAACACGCCCATTGGCGACCTGCTGCTGGCTGGTGACGACCAATGCGTTGCACCCTGATCTCCGGAACTTCCGGAAGGCGCGATGTCGGCGCCAGCCCGAAGCTGACTGGATCTACTCGGAGCAACCGTTCGCCGCGGCTCGCGAGCAGCTCACCGCGTACTTTGCCGGAGACCTGAAGGAATTCGACTTGCCGCTCAGGCCGGGCGGGACTTTCTGATTTTCCGGCTTGCCGTGCTTTCAGAACTCGGCAAGATTCCGTCCGGGACGACGGCGCTGCTTATCGTCAGGAAGATCGCGCGCCGCATCCGGCGGCCAAAGGCGGTGCGAGCGGTCGGCGCGGCGAATGGCCGCAACCCGCTGCCGATCGTCATACCGTGCCACCGCGTGATTGGCGGTGGTGGCCAGTTGACCGGTTTTGGGGGCGGTTTGCCGGCCAGGGAGCACTTGCTGCGGCTGGAAATGGAGCACAGCCGCTTTCCCCACGTCGGCTGACCGGTCGGCTTCTGGACATATTGTGGGGGATTAACAACACGCGGGACGGCCGTCGTCTGCCATGCTATTTTCGACTTGTACGTTTGTTCTTACATTATCCGAAGTTATTCAGTACCATACGACGCCTGAAAGAGGGAATCAGCTGCATGTCCGGAGAACCCGGTATGCTGTTGTGGTCAGGACAAAAGACGGCCCAGGAAATAACCGGCTTACGACGGAGAACCAGTCATGCAAATTTGTACCACGGTCAGGCACGGCCTCGCGATTGCCGGCACCGCCGCCTTTGTCCTCGGCGGTGCCCGGACTCGCGCAGGCACAAAATCGCGCGGCGGACGCGTTTCTCGAAGAGATCATCGTCACCGCAACCAAGCGCGCGGGGGGGGTCGATGTTCAGGATGCCGCGGTAGCAATAAGCGCCTACAACGAAAACCAGATCGACGCGATGCATCTGCGCGACCTGCAGGGCATCGGCTACTCCGCGCCCAGCGTGCAACTTGAAGACGTTGGCACCGCACGCGGTGTTGCGAACTTCGCGATTCGTGGCCTCGGCATCAACAGTTCCATTCCGTCGCTCATTGATCCGACCGTCGGTGTCTTCGTCGACGGCATGTACCTGGGTATTAACGCCGGCGTCGTATTCGACCTTTTCGATCTCGAAGGTATAGAGGTACTGCGTCGACCCGCAGGGTCTGCTGTTCGGGCGTAACGTTACGGGCGGTGCCGTATTGCTGCGCACGACACGGCCGTCAGACACGTTCAGCCTCAAAGCGAAACTCGCCGGTGAGACCGGTGGCAATTACTACACGTCCGCCGTGGTCTCAGGCCCGATCAGCGACCGGTTGAAGGGCAAGTTCGGCTGGCATCGCAATGACGATGGCGGCTGGCACACGAACCTCGCGACCGGTGCCGACCATGGCGTGGCCGAGACCAATGTCATTCGCGGTGCATTGCAGTTCACGGCAACGGACAGGATGGATCACCTGTTGCGGCTGGAACACGGGTACCTACAGACGGCGATGGGCCAGCGTCTCGTAAGCCAGGGCCTGTTCGGAACAACAAACTTCGACTTTTCAATCGACGAGCGCGGGTTCTACGATAACGACTGGACGCACGGTATACTCGAGTCGACATTCGATGTGGATCTCGGAGACGGCGAGATCGTCAATATCCTCGCGCACCGCGAGTACAATTCACTGACGTTCGGCGACATCGATGCATCGCCGGTGTTTATCTTTCACGCGAATGCGCGTACCGAGCAGGAGCAGTTTTCAAACGAGCTGCGGTACTCCGGCACCTTCGATAATCTCCACGTCACCACTGGTGTTTACTACTTTGAGCAGGACCTGCTCTATCTCGAAAACCGCCTGATTCCGTCTGCCGGACTTGATATTACGGGCGGGCAGGAGGACACGGAAACGTTCTGCATGCACGTCGCTCGATGTCGAGCTTTCGGACCTGTTCACCCTGAACCTCGGTGGACGCTACACCCGCGAAGAAAAGAGTGCGCGAATTGCGGCGATCAGTCCGTTTAGCGTCTGCACCCTTGACGGCGGCTGCCCAGCTACCGACCTCAATGATTCGAGAACGTGGAAGAATTTCACGCCGAAGATCGGCCTGCAAATGCATCCGAATGATTCCACCATGCTCTACGGCTTCTGGACCAAGGGATTCCGCAGCGGCGGCTACAACATGCGCCACACGGCAATCGCGATTCCGAATGAAGGCTTTGACGACGAGGAGCAGACTTCCTTTGAAGTGGGTGTAAGACTTTGCTGATGGTCTGACGCCAGGCTTAATGCCGCCGGTATCAGGTACACGATCGAACACCAGCGCGAAGTCAATTTGTCGGACCCGTTCGTGGGTGTCATTCAGTTGATACGGAATACCGCGGATGCAACCATTACCGGCATTGACCTTGAGACCAGCGTCGTTATCACCGACTCTTTGTTCATGAGGGCAAGTCTTGGCTACGTCGACGGCCAGTACGATGAGCTTCGGTTTGACCTTACTGGCGACGGCGTCATCGATCGCGCGGATTACGATCTCTGAGTTCCACGCCTCGCCCCATGGTCCTACGGAGCTCAACTCGTTGACGAGGCGGACATTCCCTGGGGCGGCTGTTGAATGATGGCCGGCGGCTATCGTCGCGACCCGGCCAAGTACACGGACAACAACCGGGGTTCATTGCGCGCGATCGACAACTTCGAGGCACGCATCGCACTGACGATGATGGATGACCAACTGACGATCTCGGCGTTTGGCAAGAACCTCAAGGACGAGTCGACGATTTGCGCGCACACAGCTGCCGCCCAACTTTGCCGGCGGCCCGGCGTTCCCGGTTCCGTCCCTGTCCGGCCCGAAAGCGACGTTCTCGCCGCTCAACAAGGGCCGCGTTTACGGTCTGGAGATCATGTACCACTACCAGTAAGCGAGTTCCCGCATGACACAACTGAAACCCCGGCACTGCCGGGGTTTTTTTTAGGGCGTCAAAGGGGGCGTCGCCCATCGCCAGCGCGCAGCGCGCCGTGGCGACCTCACACAGATAACGCCTTAGGCAGCCGGTACGAATTCGCCACGGCGCTGCGCGCCTCGCGACGGGTTGTGACGTGACTTACTGGTCACCAATCCTGACGATCTGCTTGCCAATATTGCCGCCTTTGAGCATGTCAATGAAAACCGCAGGCGCGTTCTCGAGGCCGTCAGCAACCGTCTCGCGGTAGATCAGTTTCCCTTCGGCCAGCCAGGTGCCGGCCAAACCGACGTATTCGCTGCATGCCTCCGGCTATTTGTCACGATGAACCCGCGAATCGTCAGGCGCCGGCCGATAACCGCCATCATGCCGCGCGGGCCCGGTTGCAGCCGGTCGTCGTTGTAGTTGGCGACCATGCCGCACAGGGCGATGCGGCCAAAGCTGCGCATATTCCAGAGCGCTGCCTCGAAAATCTCGCCACCCACATTTTCGAAGTTGACGTCGATGCCGTCCGGGCAGGCTTTTTTGATGCTGTCCGGAATAGACTTGCTGGTCTTGTAATTGAATCCGGCGTCAAAGCCGAATTCGCTCGTCAGCAGCTCGACCTTTTCGTCGGAGCCCGCGCATCCGGTCACGCGACAGCCGTGAATTCGTGCCAGTTGCCCGACGATGCTGCCGACCGCGCCGGATGCGGCCGACACGAATACGGTGTCGCCGGCTTTGGCCTCGGCGATTTTCAGCAGGCCAACGTAGGCCGTCATGCCCGTCATACCCAGTACGCCGAGGTGATACGACAGCGGCGCGTCGCCTTTGCTGATGCGGCGCAGCCCGCTGCCATCGGACAGCGAGTAATCCTCCCAGCCGAGCATGCCTGTGACGTAGTCGCCTTCACTGAACTTCCTGTTGTTGCTGGCGATGACCTGGCCGACAACGCCGCCTTGCAGGACTTCGCCGACCTGGAACGGGGGTACGTAGGACTTGACGTCGTTCATGCGCCCGCGCATGTACGGGTCGACGGAGAGGTAAATGTTGCGTACGACCAGCTGGCCGTCGCCGCTTTTGCGGAAGTACCTTGCCCTCGACGCGTCGAACGTGGTCCGGCGTGACCGAGCCGGTCGGGCGGCTGGCGAGGTGAATCTGGCGGTTGATGGCGTTGGTCATGGCGAATCTCCGTAGGTGCGGGACCCTGCAATCAGGTTACCGCGTTTCGTCCGGATGCGCGTCCACCGGATTGCGCAGCGATAGTCACAGCGTCCGGTGCTTGGCAGGTACCGCACAGACGGCCCACGGCATCGGCGCCCGGAATCAGCCTTCTGTCGCTGATCAGCTTGCCCAGTGTCTGGGTAACCGGCAGCGTGCCGGCCCAGACCGGGATGTCGTAGTCCTCTTCCTCATCCACCGGCAGGCCTTTGGAAATCTTCGCGGATGCCTCGTCGATGCTCACAGCGATGACGCCGGTCATCTTGACCTCCTTGTCATGCGGCGGGCGCAGCTCGTCCCAGCGTCCCGGCATCAGGTGTTCACTGATGCACTTCATGGCATGCAGCTTTTCGTCATGGCCCTCAACCAGTGACGGCCGGCCGAATACCGTCACCGACCGGTAGTTCATCGACGAGTTGAAAGCCGACCGTGCCAGCACGATCCCGTCGACCAGCGTGACATTCACACAGATTTGCGCGCATTGCTCCAGCAACCCGACCAACGTGCTGCTGGCCGTGCGCCGTGCAGGCAAAGCGTTTCCCCATCACGAGCGTGGATCATCGGCACAACGACGGGTTGCCCGTCCTGGACGAATGCAACGTGCGCGACGAGGCCCAAATCCAGTATTCCGTGCACTGTGTCGCGGTCATAACGCGCTTTTTCGCGCATCTGTTTGACCGTATTGGTCTTTTTCTTCGTGTAGTCCAGGCTCATCGATTCATCCTTGCGAAAAAAATTCAGGTCCAGCGCTGTTGCCTCAGTGATCGCCTTGCCCGGCAATCGCAGAGGCCCCGCCGCGAGCGACGATGCAACAGCCAGGCATGTAATCACAGGTCGCCGCTGTCGTCACCGGTGCCGTTATTGTGACCGACATCGATTGCCATGGCGCCGCTAAAAGGCTGCTGGTGGGCTGCCGCGAAATTCATTAACGATCCGTGCTCGCCGGCATATGTTGTGCGCTATTTCATAAATCACACAACATGTAGTAGGATCCACACTGTACCAAACCGGTACGCACGGAGATGAGGTGTAACGGGAGCAACACGGGCGTTTCCGCAGGCCAGGACGCCGACGCCGGTCGATGGCAAAGCGCGAAACCTCTCATCCGCGATGCCGTTCCGCCGCCCGGAAGGGCGACAGCCGGTCAGCGATACGCCAGTGTGGCAGTTAACACGCGACACAATTCGCAGGCGCAGGAGCGCGGCGATTCCCGACGTCGCTGCCTGCCCCGCCACTGCACTCGCGCGCTATCGGGCCGCCCAGTTCGCCTGGGCGGCTTTTTTACGCGGTATCTTCGTGGCACGAACGTCATCGCGCAGCCGCGAAGCGGCGTGGCGACCTCGTACACCTGGCTCAGCGGTGATTGTCGCGAGATCGCCACGCCGCATGGCGGCTCGCGACGGCGGCATTGACAGGAACCGTGCGCATGGCCATTCATAACAACGCAGAAAGACCTGGCCTTTCCTGGTTCGCCTGACGCCGCGACCAATCCAGGATACCCGTTGGCATTACTGATGATCGTCCCGCTCCTGCCGGTCGCGCTTCGAGCCGTCCCGACGCGCCTGACCCGGCATTCGTGCAGGCCGATGAATTGCCTGATGTGTTTCTGGCAGGTTTCCCCGGCATTCGTGCGAAGCAGTTTGCCGGCAATCCCCAGACGCGGCGCACCAGCAACCGGCTGCTGCTGCCAGCGAACTGGAGCGGTAGTACCGGGGGCGATCCATCGAAGAGCCTGGAACTGTTTGTATTGAACCGGGCCCTTGCAGCTAGGCGAGTTTGAACTGACCGAGGGGGGTTACGCCTGGTTGCCGGCGGGATGGAGCGGCACGAATATCAGCACTGAGTCAGGCGCCACGCTGCTGTACTTCCTTAACAACGCCAACCCGGCCAGCGTCATCCAGACACCGTTGATTGCGAGCAGCCACCTGATCGAATGGCAGCCCACTTCGCAGCCGGCCTTTGGCGGCCTGGTCGAGAAGGAGTTGCGGCACGACCCCGGGACCGGCGCGCGCACCTGGTTGCTGCGAATCGCTCCGGGCACGAGCCGGCCCTGGCAGCGCTTGCCAGGCATCGTCGAGGGCTACCTTCTGGCGGGCCGCTACCGCGGCAGCGAATGTGTCGCCGGCAAGGCGGTAAGCGCTGTTTATAGTCCGGGCGGCTATTTTTACCGGCCGGCGGGCGCCGTTTTCGGCGGCCCGGAGGAGGCGGCCGTCGAGACCGCTACCTGGTTGATGCGCACGGGCAAGGGCGTCACGCCCGAGACCGTTGCCGCTTGCACCGGGGCGCCGCCGGTCAACTGACGCCGTACGCCGTTTGCCTGCAGCGTTATTTGTTGACGAAGCGGGTGATACCGGCGCCCAGCTTCATCAGTTTTTTCAGCACCGGCGTCGGCACATCGTGGATATTCTCGTACCAGTCGCTGGCCGATTTGACGAACCCGAGCATGTTGTGAATGCGTTCCTTTGTCACCGGGTCCGTCTGGTCTTCCGCGCTGACGTCATCGGCACATTGCCTGAGCATCGTCAGTGTCGGGTTCAGTTCGCGTTGCTTGCGCTGTCCAATAATGACGCGGAACAGTTCCCAGACGTCGTGCAATGATTCGAAATAGTCACGCCGGTCGCCGAGCACGTGCGTCATCTTCACCAGTCCGTAGCTCTGCAACTCACGGATGCTGGTGCTGACGTTCGAGCGGGCGACAGACAGCAGCTCGACCATCTGGTCGGCGCGCAGCGGTTCCGGTGACAGGTACAGCAGTGCCTGGATCTGGGCGACGGTGCGATTGGTGCCCCAGCGCGTGCCCATTTCGCCCCAGTGCAGTACGTACTTCTCGACGGCCGGCGTCATCTGCATGGTGTTCGCTTCTTTCTGTCAAAACAGAAATTTAAGAAAATTGTGACCATTGGTCAAGGCAGAGGGTCAAGGCAGGGGCTCAAGTCGACCTCAGCTGTGTGTCGAGTAGCTCACTCAGGGTGACCGGCAGATAACGACGGCACGGCGCGCGGGCCGGCCAGCCTTCGACGGTACGGTCCGGGTCGTCGGGCGCGAGAGCCTCGGCCAATGATTCGAATGGCATCCATTCCGTCGTGCGCTGTTCGTGCGTCGTGGTTGCGGTTACATCGGCAACACGGCAGTCGTTACGAAACCAGTGCGCTGGAGCCATACCAGGAGCTCCGGCAGGCTCGGCAGCAGCCAGACATTACGCATGCGCGCATACCGGTCCGGTGGTGTGCGGCAGCACTGCTCGTCGCCCGGCAGTATCAGCGTCTCGAGTACCAGTTCACCGCCGGGCCTTAGCGTCTCGCGCAATTGTTTCAGGTGCCCGAGCGGCGATCGCTGGTGATAGAGGACGCCCATCGAAAATGTTGTATCGAATGCGTGGCATCGGGCGGGCAATTCATCGAGTCGTAATGGCAAAACATGCACCGGCAGGTCAGGCAGGAAATGCAGCAGCGCACGGAATTGCATGCAGAAAAGCAGCGTCGGGTCTATGCCGACAACCGCGCGCGCACCGGCGCCCAGCATGCGCAGTGCGTAGTAGCCGTTACCGCAGCCGACATCGAGGATGAGGCGGCCGTCAGGAGGCGCGAGCGCGCTACGGGCGCGATTCCACTTCCAGTCAGAACGCCATTCACTGTCAATATGAATGCCGCCGATATCGAACGGGCCCTTGCGCCACGGCGACAGGGCGAGCAGTGACTTTCGTACGAGCTCAAGCAGAGCGTCGGGCAGCGGGTCCGCGAGCAGGCGGATCGTATCGGTATCGAGGCGGGCACCGCCAGGCGTAACGGCCGGCAGGTCCTCGACCGCTCGGCGCCAGCTGGCCATGTCGCCGTGCGCGGTGTCCGCAAAGCGTTGCTCGAGCAGGGGTGCAAGCTGCCGCCAGCCGTCGAGGCCGGCGGTCTCGAGACTGGCAAGAACGCCCGGCTGCATCAGCGAATCGCCACGATCGAGACAAAATTGAACCACCTGAGCCAGACGCCGGCATGCGAGAAGCCGGCATTGCGAAGTCGCGCGAGGTGAGCCGGGACCGAATCCGGTACCAGCACGTTATCGAGCGCGGCGCGTTTGCGGCTGATTTCCATTGCGCTGTAGTCGTTGCGGCGCTTGTACTCGAGATGCAGGTCGGCGAGCACGGCCTCGATGGCCGGATCCGTGTCCACCACCTTTTCTGACAGCACGAACACGCCGTCATCGTGCAGGCTGTCCCGGATGCGGCGGATCAGCGCCGGACGCTCGTCGGGCGGCAGGAACTGCAGCGTGTAGTTCATGACGACCATTGAGGCGTTTTCCATCGGCAGTGTGCGGATGTCGGCTTCAAGCACATCGACCGGCAGGTGGCTGCCGTCGGCCAGGACGGCTTCGGCGACAGCGCCGGACCATCGCGGCGGAGTTGTCGACGGCAATGATGCGGCAGCCTGGCGCATCGATAGCCCGGCGCATCGCAAGAGTGGCCGCACCCAGCGAGGCACCGAGGTCGTAACAGCGCGTGTCCGGCCGGACGACGCGGCGTGCCAGCGCGCCGATCGCCTCGATCGTTTCGGCATAGCCCGGGATCGAACGCCGCAGCATGTCCGGAAATACCGCGGCCACGGCCTCGCTGAACTCGAACGGACCGTCCGGCGCTTTGCCGCTCCCGTAGATGTCGTCGCGACTCATCGCTGTACCTGGTGGCTGTGCGCGGCTATGGGGTCCGCATTGTAATGGGCCGGCCCGCCACACGCACGGCACACGATGCCTTGCCGCCGGCGCGGAGTGTGGGACAATCGCCGCGTTTTTGTACCGAGACAGGCCCCGACATGCTCAGCAAGGCGCAACAGGCCATACACCGGCAGCTCGGCATACCCGGCGATTATGGCTCCGGCGGACGTCCGCGCCACTATCCCGAGGTAGCGGACCTGGTCGACGTCGGGCCGAACCTGGTCGGGCGCATGCAAAGACTTACGCCCGAGTGCGCCCGCCGCTGGCGGACGATGTGCGAAGCGGCCTCGGCGGATGGCATAAGCCTGCTGCTGGTGTCCGGGTTTCGCAGTTTCGACTACCAGGCGGGGCTGATTGAAAAGAAACTGGCGGCGGGCCAGGCCATTGGCGAAATACTGACCGTCAACGCGGCGCCAGGCTTCAGCCAGCACCACAGTGGCAGGGCGGTAGACATTGCGACCCCCGGCAGCCGGCCGCTGACCGAGGAGTTCGAGCAATCCGGGGCCTTTGCCTGGCTGACAGAACACGCTGCAACCTTCGGCTTTTCAATGACCTACCCGCGCGACAACGACGACGGGTTCATTTACGAGCCATGGCATTGGGCGCTATAGCCCGGATTATTCATGAACGTTTCGGCTTAGGCGAAGCCGACACGGGCGGCGGCTTTTCAGGTTCGCTCCGGTTATGTCACTGAACGGGCGCCGGATGTCCTGTCGGCACAGCCCTGAAGAGCTGTGCCCCGGGTGCGCCTCCGCTCTACCACTGCACCAAACCGTTCATGAATAATCCGGGCCAGGAATTCGGGGTGGCAGAAACAAATGACGCGAGGGTGTCCCAATTCAAGTCCGGTATTCCGCTCGAACGGAGTTGACAGGCGGCTGCCCAGTCCGGACAATGCGCGCCCCGCGTCCGGTGAAGCGCACGCCCGGGACCGCCGGCTGGCGACGGATTTAGTGTTGACAGGGTGGTACCGGGATTAGACAATAGCCGGCTTGTGTCCGCGGAGGGGTACTCAAGCGGTCAACGAGGGCAGACTGTAAATCTGCTGGCTATGCCTACGTAGGTTCGAATCCTACCCCCTCCACCAGATACGGTGAGTGGTGGATGGCGGTGAGGACGGCGAGTCCGGACGGCTGACTTGTTGACCAGGCTGATTGAGTACGAACGAACCGCGCGACACAATCTGAGGCTTGAGATTGACTGCAGAGCGAAGGACCTTGAATCGTCAAGGCGTGCAGTTTCTCTTAAGGGAACATAAGGCAAATCGATTTCCAAAATTCGGACGGTTGCAGTTACGGGCTGCTCGGAATTTCTTGTGCATCAGAAACTTGTGCAATTGAAAACCGGGCTCGGCCATCGCGCGACGTAGTGATACGTCGTTTTTTCGCTGCACCTGGTTTTATGAACTGGACAGGTTTTATGAACGAAACAGGGGTCGTTGAGCTCGTACGTGCTCGGGACCAGGGCTTGCGGGTGTAGTTCAATGGTAGAACCTCAGCCTTCCAAGCTGATGATGTGGGTTCGATTCCCATCACCCGCTCCATGCTGGAAGGCGGTGCTCGACAACTGGACGGGAAGTGCCGTGGCAGCAACTTCCGGCCGCGATACGGTCACGAGGCGCTGTCACAGTTGACCAGGCTATTTGCCCACATAGCTCAGGGGTAGAGCACTTCCTTGGTAAGGAAGAGGTCCCCGGTTCAAATCCGGGTGTGGGCTCCAGTCAGCGACTGGGAGAGATTGGATAGACAGGAATTCGCAGTACGCCACGGTGAATTGCCGGATTTCTGACGGGATTGTTAAATTTCACGAGAGTTAGGGACATGTCCAAAGTAAAATTCGAGCGAACGAAGCCCCACGTAAACGTAGGCACGATCGGCCACGTTGATCACGGCAAGACGACGTTGACGGCGGCGTTGACGAAGGTGATGTCGGAGACATACGGCGGCGAGGTTCGTGGCTACGACCAGATTGATAACGCACCGGAAGAGAAGGCGCGCGGTATCACGATTGCAACGGCTCACGTGGAATACGAGAGCAGTGCGCGTCACTACGCGCACGTGGACTGTCCGGGACACGCGGACTACGTGAAGAACATGATCACGGGTGCTGCCCAGATGGACGGTGCGATACTGGTGGTAAGTGCGGCGGACGGCCCGATGCCGCAGACGCGCGAGCACATACTGCTGGCGCGCCAGGTCGGCGTTCCCTGCATTGGTGGTGTACCTGAACAAGGCGGACCAGGTGGACGATGCGGAGTTGCTGGAGCTGGTTGAGATGGAGGTTCGTGACCTGCTGTCGACCTACGAGTTTCCGGGCGACGATACGCCGATCGTGACGGGTTCGGCGCTGAAGGCGTTTGACGGTGACACGTCGGACATTGGCGTGCCGTCGATTGTTGAAGCTGGTTGAGGCGATGGACGAGCTACATACCGGAGCCGGAGCGTGCCAGTAGACGGTGACTTCCTCGATGCCGGTCGAGGACGTATTTTCGATTTCGGGACGCGGCACGGTAGTGACGGGCCGAATCGAGCGCGGCATTGTGAAAGTGGGCGACGAGATCGAGATCGTCGGTATTCGTGACACGGGCAAGACGACGTGCACGGGTGTTGAGATGTTCCGGAAGCTTTTGGACCAGGGCCAGGCGGGCGACAACGTTGGCGTGCTGCTGCGCGGTACGAAGCGTGAAGAGGTTGAGCGTGGCCAGGTACTGGCGAAGCCGGGCTCGATTACGCCGCACACGAAGTTCGAGGCAGAGGTCTACATCCTGACGAAGGATGAAGGTGGCCGTCATACGCCGTTCTTCAAGGGCTACCGGCCGCAGTTCTACTTCCGGACGACGGACGTGACGGGCGCGGTGGAGTTGCCGGAGGGCACCGAGATGGTGATGCCGGGTGACAACGTGCAGATGGTGGTGGACCTGATCGCGCCGATCGCGATGAAGACGGTCTGCGCTTCGCCATCCGCGAAGGCGGCCACCGGTGGGTGCCGGCGTCGTCGCGAAGATTATTAACTGAACCAGGCAGGGACCGGCCGCGATGCGGTCCCGTCGGATGTTTATATTGACATGGGACCATTCTCCAGAATGGAGTGGAACGCGAAAATATGATCGGACTGCGTGTCGCGTAGACACGTTATCGTGATTGCACCGTCGGAGCGTAAACAACAGTTCCTGACGGCATCATGGCGTTTCGGTTGGCACTTTTATTAACTAGGCCAGTAGCTCAATTGGCAGAGCGGCGGTCTCCAAAACCGCAGGTTGGGGGTTCGATTCCCTCCTGGCCTGCCATTCGAGCAGGCGGAGTGGACGACAGCGGTAAGCCGCCTGTCTCCGCCCCCGACTTATTAACAGGCGCTGTTCGGGCGCCGCAGACAGGCAACATGGCAACTACCACGGAAGACGGTCAGAGCGGCGCACTCGACATCATCAAATTGCTGATGGCGGCGGGAGCGCTGATTGGCGGAACTGTCCGCGTACTACTACTACCTTGAGCTGGCGCTGCCGCTCAGGGCATTGCTTGTGCTCGGCGGCCTGGCCGCCGGCATCGGCATCGCGATGACCAGCACGCAAGGCAAGCGCCTGCGAGCCTTCGTGCGTGGCTCGCGGGTTGAAATTCGCAAGGTCGTATGGCCGACCAAGCAGGAAACGACGCAAACGGCGTTGGCCGTGTTCGTGTTCACGCTGATCATGGCGCTGTTTTTCTGGGGCCTTGATTCCGTGTTGTTGTGGTTGACCAGAACGCTGGTCGGCTCCGCCTGATGGGCGCCAACACTGAAGAGGTAAATCCGGTGGCTTTACGCTGGTACATCGTCCACGCCTACTCGAACTTCGAGCACAAGGTGAAGGCATCGCTCAAGGAACGCATCAAGCTGATGGGTCTTGAGCACAAGTTTGGCGACATCCTGGTGCCGACCGAGGAAGTGGTCGAGATGAAGGAAGGCAACAAGCGCCGCAGCGAGCGCAAGTTCTTTCCGGGCTACGTGCTGGTCCAGATGGAAATGGACGACGAGACCTGGCATCTCGTCAAGGAAGTGCCGAAGGTGCTGGGTTTCATCGGCGGATCCAGCGACCGGCCGGCGCCGATCAGCGAAAAGGAAGCCGACAACATCCTGCAGCGCGTCGCAGGAAGGTGTCGACAAGCCACGGCCGAAGGTGTTGTTCGAGCCGGGCGAAGTCGTACGGGTCATTGATGGCCCGTTTAACGACTTCAGCGGTGTTGTTGAAAAGGTTAATTACGACAAGTCGCGCCTGCAGGTGGCGGTGCAGATACTGGGCCGCTCGACACCGGTCGAGCTCGATTTCGGCCAGGTGGAGAAGGGATAGCAGTATCCGGAAGAGCGCATCGCGTCATTCTTCCGGCACCAGTTGACGCACGAGTTGACCGCAGCCCCGGTTGCGGATTTTTAAAGAGTTCGAGGAGCCCTGACCCGGCGTTTGCACTCGATGAGGAAATGAGATGGCTAAGAAGGTAACTGGCTACATCGAACTGCAGGTTCCTGCAGGCCAGGCAAATCCAAGTCCGCCAGTGGGGCCCGCACTGGGCGGCGCGGCGTCGATATCATGGAATTCTGCAAGGCATTCAATGCCGAAACGCAGGGGATCGAGGCCGGCCTGCCGATACCGGTGGTCAGTCACCGTTTACAGCGACCGAAAGCTTCACGTTCATCACCAAGAGCGCCGCCGGCCGCCGTGCTGTTGCGAAAGGCCGCAGGTATCAAGAAGGGTTCCGGCGTACCGAATACATCCAAGGTCGGCAAGGTAAACCGGGCACAGCTCGAGGAGATCGCCTCGACCAAGATGCCGGACCTGACCGCGGCAGACATGGATGCTGCCGTGCGCACCGTCGCCGGTACCGCCCGCAGCATGGGTATCGAAGTCGAGGGAGTGAAGTGATGGCTGGCATCAGCAAACGCAAGAAGGCCGCTCGCGAGAAAGTCGTATCTACCGCGATCTATGCCATCGACGAGGCGCTGGCACTGGTCAAGGAGATGGCGACCGCGAAGTTTCCGGAAAGCATTGATGTTTCAGTAAATCTCGGCGTGGACTCGCGAAAGTCTGACCAGGTCGTGCGTGGCTCGACCGTGCTGCCGAACGGCACCGGCAAGACCGTGCGCGTGGCGGTATTCGCGCAGGGCGACAACGCCGAGAAGGCGAAAGCCGCCGGTGCCGACATTGTCGGCTTTGAAGACCTCGCCGAGAAGGTAAGGCAGCGAAATGAATTTCGACGTTGTCGTTCCGACACCGGATGCGATGCGCATCGTCGGCCAGCTCGGGCAGATACTGGGTCCGCGCGGCCTGATGCCAAATCCTAAGGTCGGCACCGTTACCGCTGACGTTGAAACGGCGGTACGAAATGCGAAGGCGGGCCAGGTGAGGTATCGCACTGACAAGGGCGGCATTATTCATTGCCCGATTGGCCGCGCTGATTTTGAAGTAGGCGCGCTGAAGGAGAACCTCAACGCGCTGCTCGCGGATTTGCGCAAAGCAAAACCGGCACGGCGAAAGGTCCTTATGTAAGGAAGTTGACCGTGTCCTCAACGATGGGTCCCGGTGTACCTGCCGTAGACCCAGGCTTCCATCGAGGCCTGAACAAGTAGTGCCGCATTGTCGTGCTTCGGTATGACACTGCGGGAAGTCGCCGGCATCAAACGCCACCGGCTGGAAGCAATTCCGGCAGGCGGGCAGGGTTCCGGCAAACGTCGAAGACCGTAGGCGAGTGACGTGAAACTCACTCTTAATTGTTTAGCGGCCTACGCAGATGGTGTTACCTGAATCAGAGCAATCTGTACGACGGTCACCACGTCGACACTGAGGGTGCCAACGGTGGTACGTAAACCGGCGGTGCCCGCGACCGGATGGGCTGATCGCAGCGCTGAAGGTTCGCAATGGGTGGGTGAAGATGGATTTCACCTGTATGTGTGACCGTAAGCCAGGAGATATTCATGGCGATGAGACTCGACGACAAGAAGGTCTTTGTCAAAGAGATAAACGCGGTTGCGGGTGACTCGGTGTCCGCTGTTGCAGCGGAATACAGAGGGTTGACCGTTTCACAGATGACGGCACTGCGGAAGGAAGCCCGCAATGCTGGCGTGTACATGCGTGTGGTCAAGACACGCTGGCACGCCGGGCCATCGAAGGCACAGGCTTCGAGTGTATGAAGGACACGCTCAAAGGCCCGTTGCTGCTCGCGTTTGCAAAAGACAGATCCAGGTGCTCGGCCAGAATCATCAACGACTTTGCCAAGACGCATGACGCGTTGAAGGCAGTGTCGCTGTCTGCCGGCGGGGAGCTGATGCCGGCGTCCGATCTGTCGAGGATGGCATCACTGCCAACGCTCGACCGGGCGCGTGCAATGCTGCTTGGCGTCATGACGGCACCGATGAGCAAGCTGGTCAGGACGCTGGCGAAGCCCCGGCAGATGCTGGCACGGACACTGTCCGCGCGCGCAGCAGCCCAGGAAGCCGCCTGAGACCGGCACCGCAACAACATTAACTGATTCAGGAAATTAAAGAGGACTACCGAAATGGCATTATCAAACGCAGATCTGCTGAAAGAGCTTAGCGCCAAGCCGATCATGGAAGTTGTCGAGCTCGTCAAGATGCTCGAGGAAGAGTGGGGCGTTTCAGCAGCAGCGCCGGTGGCCGTAGCGGCCGCGGCAGGCGGCAGCGGAGCGCAGGAAGCTGCGGAAGACAGAGTTCGACGTGGTACTGACGAGCTTTGGCGCCAACAAGGTTGCCGTCATCAAGGCCGTACGCACGATCACCGGCCTCGGGCTGAAGGAAGCCAAGGACGCGGTCGAAGGCGCACCGTCGACAATCAAGGAAGCAGCTTCGAAAGACGACGCCGACAAGTTCAAGAAGCAGCTTGAAGAAGCCGGCGCATCGGTCGAGCTCAAGTAATCGGCCAGCATGACAGCAATATGCGGGTCGACAGGCAGCCGGCGGGCAAGGACCGCCGGCGTGCCTGTTTGTGTCTGTATGTTTGCGGCATCCCTGGTGACCGCAGACCCGGACGCATGGATCCGACCAGGACTGAACTCACCGGGGCTGATTCCGGTGCAGAGCAAGACCAGACTGACAATCTTCACGACACGTGGAAGTGAATATTCACTGCCTGCCGCATCATGCGGCAGGCGGTCATTTCCTCAAAGTAAGGGTAACCTCGAATGGCCTATTCATTCACTGAGAAAAAGCGCATCCGCAAGAACTTTGGCAAGCGGCCAACGATTCTTGAGGTGCCTTATCTTCTGTCTATCCAGCTCGATTCGTACAGCAAGTTCCTGCAGCTCGACGGCGAGGAAGCAGATCGCGACAATATCGGTTTGCACGCGGCATCCGGGTCCGTGTTCCCGATTGTCAGCTATTCCGGAAATGCTGCGCTCGAGTACGTCAGCTATCGCCTGGGCGAGCCCGTATTTGACGTCAAGGAATGCCAGATGCGCGGGCTTACCTATGCGGCGCCGATCCGTGTCAAGGTTCGCCTGGTCATCTATGACAAGGAAGCCAGCGGCACGCCGAAGCCGGTGAAGGATATCCGCGAGCAGGAAGTGTATCTCGGTGAAATGCCGCTCATGACTGATCACGGCACGTTCGTGATCAACGGCACCGAGCGCGTCATCGTTTCGCAGTTGCACCGCTCACCGGGTGTCTTCTTCGACCATGACAAGGGCAAGACGCATTCGTCGGGCAAGCTGTTGTTCTCCGCGCGCATCATCCCGTATCGTGGCTCGTGGCTGGATTTCGAATTCGACGCCAAGGACTCTGTATTTGCACGCATCGACCGCCGTCGCAAGCTGCCGGTCACGATCATCATGCGTGCGCTGGGCTTGAGCAACGAGGAAATGCTTGAGCTGTTCTTCGATACCAATGATTTCTACCTGTCACCCGACAAGGTTCGCATGGGCCTGCTGCCCGAGCGCCTGCGTGGTGAAACGGCCACCTTCGACATCAAGCTTGGCCGCAAGGTCATCGTCGAGGAAGGACGCCGCATTACCGCAAAGCACGTTCTCGAAATGCAGAAGGCCAAGACCGAGGATCTCGAAGTACCGAAAGAGTATCTCGAGGGCAAGATTCTGGCGAAAGCCTTGCTCGATCCCGAAACCGGTGAGCTGTTTGCGGCTGCAAATGACGAGTTGACGCTTGAATTGATCGACAAGATTATTGATGCCGGGCATCGATCATATTCGCACGCTGTACGTAAATGACCTCGATCACGGCCCGTACATTTCGAACACGCTGAAGATCGATCCGTCGACGACGCGTCTCGAGGCGCTGGTAGAGATCTACCGTATGATGCGTCCGGGCGAGCCGCCGACCAAGGAAGCAGCCGAAAACCTGTTCCAGAACCTGTTCTTCAACGCGGACCGGTACGACCTGTCGTCGGTTGGCCGCATGAAGTTCAATCGCCGTGTTGGCCGCGATTCGTCGGAAGGCAGCGGCGTGCTCGACAAGGAAGACATTCTTGACGTGCTGAAGACGCTGGTGGATATCCGGAACGGCAACGGCAATGTCGACGACATCGATCACCTCGGCAACCGTCGTGTGCGAAGTGTCGGCGAAATGGCGGAGAATGCATTCCGCGTTGGCCTCGTGCGCGTCGAGCGCGCGGTCAAGGAGCGGCTGACGCAGGCTGAGACCGAAGGCCTGATGCCGCAGGAAATGATCAACGCCAAGCCGGTTGCCGCCGCCGTGAAGGAATTCTTCGGCTCGAGCCAGCTGTCGCAGTTCATGGACCAGAACAACCCGTTGTCGGAAGTCACGCACAAGCGCCGCGTCTCGGCACTTGGGCCAGGCGGCCTGACGCGGGAACGTGCGGGCTTTGAAGTGCGCGACGTACACCCGACCCACTACGGTCGCGTATGCCCGATCGAGACGCCGGAAGGACCGAACATCGGCCTGATCAATTCGCTGGCCGTCTATGCCCGTACCAACGCGTACGGTTTCCTGGAAACGCCTTACCGCAAAGTCACGAACAGCAAGGCGACGACCGATATTGAGTACTTGTCTGCCATCGAAGAGAGCAACTTCGTGATTGCGCAGGCGAACGCGGAACTTGACGCGAAAGGTAAGTTCACGGCCGACCTCGTGTCGGTGCGGCACAAGAACGAGTTCTCGCTTGCCGACCCGGCAACAGTGCAGTACATGGACGTCTCGCCGCGACAGATCGTGTCGGTTGCCGCGTCTCTGATCCCGTTCCTCGAGCACGACGACGCCAACCGCGCCCTGATGGGCTCGAACATGCAGCGCCAGGCCGTGCCGACGCTGCGCTCCGAAGCACCGCTGGTCGGTACCGGCATGGAACGCTCCGTGGCCGTCGACTCCGGTGTGACAGTTGTGGCGAAACGCGGCGGAACTGTCGATTCTGTCGATGCTTCGCGTATCGTCGTACGCGTCAATGACGATGAAACCGGTCCGCTCGAATCCGGCGTCGATATCTACAACCTGACGAAGTACACGCGCTCCAACCAGAATACGTGTATCAACCAGCGTCCACTGGTTGTCACGGGCGATGCCATCTCGAAGGGCGACGTGCTTGCTGACGGGCCATCGACCAACCTGGGCGAACTGGCGCTCGGCCAGAACCTGATGGTCGCGTTCATGCCGTGGAACGGCTATAACTTCGAGGATTCGATCCTCATCTCGGAACGTGTCGTCGACGAAGACCGCTTCACGACGATCCATATTGAGGAGCTGTCCTGCGTCGCACGCGATACCAAGCTCGGTTCCGAAGACATCACATCGGACATACCGAATGTCGGCGATTCGGCGCTCGCCAAGCTTGATGAGTCCGGTATTGCCTACATCGGTGCCGAAGTGCGGTCCGGCGACATTCTCGTCGGCAAGGTAACGCCGAAGGGTGAAACCCAGCTGACGCCGGAGGAGAAGCTCCTGCGTGCCATTTTCGGCGAGAAGGCGTCAGACGTTAAGGATACGTCGCTGCGCGTGCCGCCGGGGATGGACGGTACCGTCATCGACGTTCGCGTCTTCACGCGTGACGGCGTCGAGAAGGATGCCCGTGCGCTGTCGATTGAGCGCTCGGAACTGGAGAGCGTCCGCAAGGACCTCGACGACACGCTGCGGATACTTGAGGAAGACATTTATCAGCGCGTCGAACGCATGCTGACCGGCAAGGTCGCCGAAGGCGGTCCGAACAAGCTCAAGGCAGGCTCCAAAATCACGAAAGGCTATCTTGAAGAAGTGCCGCGTGAGCAGTGGTTTGAGGTGCGCCTGAAGAACGACGAGGCCAATGAGCAGCTGGAGATGGCTGCCGAGCGCCTGAAGGTGCAGCGTGGCGAATTTGACCGTCGCTATGACGAAAAGAAGGCCAAGATCACGGCGGGCGACGACCTGGCACCGGGCGTACTGAAAATGGTCAAGGTCTACCTTGCCGTCAAGCGGCGCATACAGCCGGGCGACAAGATGGCCGGCCGTCACGGTAACAAGGGTGTGATCTCGACGATCGTGCCGGTAGAGGATATGCCGTACCTGGACGATGGCACACCGGTCGACATCGTGCTTAACCCGCTGGGCGTACCGTCACGCATGAACGTCGGCCAGGTACTCGAAACCCATCTCGGCCGTGCCGCGAAAGGACTGGGCACCAAGATCAACCGCATGCTGCAGGCGCAGGAGTCGGTCGCGAAGATTCGTGAGTTCCTGGACACGCTCTACAACACGACCGGCGGCCGCATCGAGGATATCAAGTCACTGTCCGATGCCGAGGTGCTGGAACTGGCGTCAAACCTGATCAACGGCGTGCCGACCGCGACGCCGGTGTTTGACGGCGCGAACGAAGGCGAAATCAAGAAGCTGCTGAGGCTTGCTGATTTGCCGGACACCGGCCAGTCCCGCTTGAGCGACGGCCGTACCGGTGAAGCGTTCGATCGTGAAGTCACCGTTGGCTACATGTACATGCTGAAGCTGAACCACCTGGTTGACGACAAGATGCACGCCCGTTCTACAGGGCCATACAGCCTCGTGACCCAGCAGCCGCTGGGCGGCAAGGCGCAGTTCGGTGGCCAGCGCTTCGGTGAAATGGAAGTTTGGGCACTCGAAGCTTACGGTGCTGCCTACACCCTGCAGGAAATGCTGACGGTCAAGTCGGACGACGTGCAGGGCCGTACCAAGATGTACAAGAACATCGTGGATGGTGAGCACGAAATGGATGCCGGCATGCCCGAATCCTTTAACGTACTGGTTAAGGAAATTCGGTCGCTGGGAATCAACATAGAACTGGAAACAGACTGATGAAAGATCTTCTGAAGCTATTCAAGTACCAGAATCCCGTAGATGACTTCGATGCCATTCGCATCGGACTCGCGTCGCCGGACATGGTCCGTTCCTGGTCATTTGGCGAGGTCAAGAAACCGGAGACGATCAACTATCGCACCTTCAAGCCGGAGCGCGATGGCCTGTTCTGCGCCAAGATATTTGGTCCGATCAAGGACTACGAGTGCCTGTGTGGCAAATACAAGCGGCTGAAGCACCGCGGCGTCGTCTGCGAAAAGTGCGGCGTCGAGGTCACGCAGACCAAGGTGCGCCGCGAACGCATGGCGCACATCGACCTGGCGAGCCCGGTTGCGCATATCTGGTTCCTGAAGTCGCTGCCGTCCCGCATCGGCCTGATGCTCGACATGACGCTGCGCGAGATCGAGCGCGTGCTGTACTTCGAGGCGTTCGTGGTCGTCGATCCCGGCATGACGCCGCTCGAACGCGGCCAGCTGATGACCGATGAGATGTACCTCGATGCCATCGAGCAGTACGGCGACGAGTTCGATGCCCGCATGGGCGCCGAGGCCGTGCGTGAAATGCTGATGACTATCGACCTGCAGCGTGAAGTCGTGCAGGCGCGCGAGGATATCGGGGCCACCCGTTCCGAGACCAAGATCAAGCGCCTGTCGAAGCGCCTCAAGCTGCTCGAGTCGTTCATCGAGTCCGGCAACAAGCCGGAGTGGATGGTGCTGACCGTGCTGCCGGTGCTGCCGCCGGATCTGCGTCCGCTGGTCCCGCTCGACGGCGGCCGCTTCGCGACATCGGATCTCAACGACCTGTACCGCCGCGTCATCAACCGTAACAACCGCTTGCGCCGGCTGCTGGAGCTCAATGCGCCGGACATCATCGTCCGCAATGAAAAGCGCATGCTGCAGGAATCGGTCGATGCGCTGCTGGACAACGGCCGCCGCGGCCGTGCCATCACCGGCACCAACAAGCGCCCGCTGAAGTCGCTGGCTGACATGATCAAGGGCAAGGCAGGGCCGTTTCCGCCAGAACCTGCTCGGCAAGCGTGTCGATTATTCCGGCCGCTCGGTCATCGTTGTCGGTCCGACGCTCCGGCTGCACCAGTGTGGCTTGCCGAAGAAAATGGCGCTCGAACTGTTCAAGCCGTTCATTTTCTCCAAGCTGCAGTTGCGTGGCGAAGCGACGACGATCAAGGCCGCCAAGCGGCTGGTCGAGCGCGAAGGCCCGGAAGTCTGGGACATCCTCGAGGAGGTCATCCGCGAGCACCCGGTCATGCTGAACCGCGCGCCGACACTGCATCGTCTCGGTATCCAGGCATTCGAGCCGGTACTGATTGAAGGCAAGGCAATCCAGCTGCACCCGCTGGTCTGCACCGCGTTCAACGCTGACTTCGACGGCGACCAGATGGCCGTGCACGTGCCACTGTCGATTGAGGCGCAGCTCGAAGCGCGCGCCCTGATGATGGCGTCGAACAATATCCTGTCACCCGCGAACGGCGAGCCGATCATCGTGCCGTCGCAGGACGTCGTCCTCGGTCTGTATTACATGACCCGTTTGAAGGTTGCCGCCCGCGGCGAGGGCATGATCTTCAGCGACGTTGACGAAGCCCGGCGCGCCTACGAAAACGGCACCGTCGAGTTGCAGGCCAAGGTGCGCGTACGCGTGCCGATGCACGAAATCGACAGCGACGGCGAAACGGCGTCGGCCATCCAGCTCGTGGACACCACGGTCGGCCGGGCCCTTTTGTCGACGCTGCTCCCGGAAGGATTGAGTTTTGAACTGATCAACCGCGACATGACCAAGAAGGCGATCTCGTCGGTCATCAATGCCTGCTATCGCAATCTCGGCCTCAAAAAGACCGTCGTGTTCGCGGACCGCCTGATGTACACCGGCTTCCGCTTCGCAACGATTGCCGGAATCTCGATCGGCGTCAACGACATGGTCGTGCCCGAAAGCAAGCAGCGCATCCTCGCGGAAGCGGAAGCCGAGGTGAAGGAAATCCAGGACCAGTACGCATCCGGCCTGGTCACCGAGGAGCGAGCGCTACAACAAGGTCGTCGATATCTCGGCGCCGCACCAATGACCAGATTGCCAAGGCGATGATGGACAAGCTGGGTTCGGAGACCGTTATCGATTCCACCGGCAAGGCGGTCGACCAGGAGTCCTTCAACTCCATTTACATGATGGCCGATTCCGGTGCTCGTGGCTCCGCCGCCCAGATCCGGCAGCTTGCCGGCATGCGCGGCCTGATGGCCAAGCCGGACGGTTCGATCATCGAAACGCCCATTACGGCCAACTTCCGCGAGGGCCTGGACGTACTGCAGTACTTCATCTCGACGCATGGCGCACGCAAGGGTCTCGCCGATACGGCATTGAAAACAGCTAACTCGGGTTACCTGACACGCCGGCTCGTGGACGTTGCCCAGGATCTCGTCGTCACGGAAGTCGATTGCGAAACCCGCAACGGCGTGTCGATGACGCCACTGGTGGAAGGCGGCGATGTCGTCGAGCCGCTGCGTGAGCGTGTGCTTGGCCGCGTCCTGGCCGAGCCGGTCATGATCCCGGGCACCGACAAGGTAGCCTTTGACGCCGGCGCGATGCTGGATGAAGCCAGTGTTGCGCGGCTCGATGAGCTGTCCATAGACCAGGTGCTGGTGCGTTCGCCGATTACCTGCGAAATTCGCTACGGCGTCTGCGCACAGTGTTACGGTCGTGATCTCGCACGCGGTCACCGCATCAATATCGGCGAGGCAGTCGGAGTCATTGCGGCACAGTCAATCGGTGAGCCGGGCACGCAGCTGACGATGCGCACATTCCACATCGGTGGTGCCGCATCACGTTCGGCAGCGGTCAACAACATCGAGATCAAGAACAACGGTGTCGTCAAGCTCAATAACATCAAGCTCGTCGAAAACCAGGAAGGTCACCTTGTTGCCGTATCGCGATCGGGTGAGATTTCGGTCAGCAACGAGTATGGGCGCGAGCGTGAACGCTACAAGGTGCCCTACGGCGCGCTGATCACCGTTGGTGATGGCGAAAAGGTGTCGCAGGGCCAGATCGGTGCAACCTGGGATATCGCGGTCCCCACCCGGTTGTAACGGAAGTGGCGGGCAAGCTGCACTTCGAGGACTTTGGAAGAAGGTGTAGCGATCGCCGCAGCAGGATTGACGAGTTTACAGGCCTGGCCGGTACCGTCGTGCTCGACCCGAAACAGCGCGGCACGAGCGGCAAGGACCGCCGTCCGGTTGCGAAGCTGATCGACGATGACGGCAACGAGCTGAACTTTGCCAACACCGACATTCCGGCGGTCTACGCGCTGCCGGCAGGCGCGATTGTCACCATGACCGACGGTGCGCAGGTGCAAGTGGGTGACGTCATTGCCCGTATTCCGCAGGAGTCGTCGAAGACGCGCGATATCACAGGTGGTCTGCCGCGTGTCGCCGACCTGTTTGAAGCACGCAAGCCAAAAGAGCCGGCGATCATGGCCGAGTACACCGGTACCGTCAGCTTCGGCAAGGAAACCAAGGGCAAGCGCCGCCTCGTCATTACCGATGACGCGGGCGAAAGTCATGAGGTGCTGATTCCCAAATGGCGCCACCTGAATGTCTTTGAGGGTGAGCAGGTCGTGGCTGGCGAAATAATTGCCGACGGTGAGCCGAACCCTCACGATATCCTGCGCCTGCAGGGCGTTGAGGAACTGTCGGACTACCTCGTCAGCGAGATCCAGGACGTCTACCGGCTGCAGGGCGTCAAGATCAACGACAAGCATATCGAGGTCATCATCCGCCAGATGCTGCGCAAAGTGCTGGTTGTCGATCCGGGTGGCAGTAATTACCTGCGCGGCGAACAGCTTGATCGCGCGAAGTCGCTCGAAGTGATCGAGCCAACTCGAGGCACAGGACAAGGACCTGCTGACGTACGAGCCGGTACTGCTTGGTATCACCAAGGCGTCGCTGGCGACGGAGTCATTCATTTCCGCCGCATCGTTCCAGGAAACCACGCGGGTGCTGACCGAAGCCTCTGTCCGGGGCCTGCGCGACGACCTGCGTGGCCTGAAGGAAAACGTCATTGTCGGACGCCTGATCCCGGCCGGCACCGGCTTTGCCCATCATGCAGAACGGCGCCGCACCCGCGAGCAGGATCTTGCAAACCAGCTTCGCGAGTTGGAGAAGGGCACCGAGGCGGAACAGGCACAGGCGGCGGCCGAGGACGTGTTCAACGACCCATCGGAGCCGGCAGAGTCGACTGAGGAGGAAACCTCCACGACGGAGTAGACGGAGCCGGGTCGGCGAGACATTCGCTGCGGCTGCGCCACGGACGGCGCAATTGCTGCCGGATTCCGTTTGCTTGACACCTTGTCCGGGGCCTCCATACAATGCCCGGCCCTGCCCAACGGGCACGTCGTTGGCGTGCTCTACGCAACGGGCGCCGCCGCTTCGAAAGCCTGATTTTTCAGGGTTTTGCAGCTGCCGCCAGTCCCACAGGCCGTTCGACGATGAATCGGGCCGGCGGGCATCTGCGCGCGCAAGTGCGTTTTTTGGATTTTCATTCGGTAATCGACAGAGAAGAGTAAGGCCCATGGCCACAACAAATCAGCTAGTACGGAAACCGCGGTCTTCGCGAGTCGTAAAAAGCACGGTACCCGCGCTCGAGGGCAGTCCGCAGAAGCGCGGCGTCTGCACGCGTGTGTACACAACCACCCCGAAGAAGCCGAACTCGGCCATGCGGAAGGTGGCGCGTGTGCGCCTGACCAACGGTTTCGAGGTGACGAGCTATATTGGTGGTGAAGGCCACAATCTGCAGGAGCACTCGGTTGTACTGATCCGCGGCGGTCGCGTAAAGGACCTGCCGGGTGTGCGGTATCACACCGTGCGCGGCACGCTCGATTGCTCCGGCGTCAGTGACCGCCGCCAGGGGCGCTCCAAGTACGGCGCGAAGCGGCCCAAGTCCTGATCGGGGCAGCAGTTCCAGGACAACCTTTAACCAGCACCGGGCAGAACAGGCTGCCCGGGTAATTAACCGAGACACGCAATGTCAAGAAGATCCCAGGCACCCAAACGCCATATCCTTCCGGACCCCAAGTACGGCAGTGAATTGCTGGCCAAGTTCATGAACATGATCATGAGTGATGGCAAGAAATCCGTTGCGGAGCGCATTATTTATGGAGCGCTCGACCGCATGGCCGAAAAAGGCGCGCACAGTGGCGAGAAGTCGCTGGAGATGCTGGAGGTGGCGCTCGAAAACGTCAAGCCGGTGGTCGAGGTGAAGTCGCGCCGCGTGGGCGGTGCCACGTACCAGGTGCCGGTCGAGGTTCGGCCGGCGCGCCGGCAGACCCTGGCCATGCGCTGGCTGATAGACGCAGCCCGCGCCCGCAGCGAAAAGTCGATGGCGTTCCGTCTTGCGCACGAGCTGATGGAAGCAGCCGACAACCGCGGCTCGGCGGTCAAGAAAAAGGAAGACACGCACAGGATGGCAGAAGCGAACAAGGCGTTCTCGCACTACCGCTGGTAGGCGAGAGTTTCATTCAGCTCTGTATCGCAATCGCAGGTTCACCCCGTGGCACGCACTACCCCCATTGAGCGCTATCGCAATATCGGCATCATGGCCCATATTGACGCCGGCAAGACGACGACGACCGAGCGCGTCCTGTTCTACACCGGTGTGTCGCACAAGATCGGCGAAGTGCACGACGGTGCGGCCGTCATGGACTGGATGGAGCAGGAGCAGGAACGCGGCATCACGATCACATCCGCGGCCACGACCTGTTTCTGGCAGGGCATGGACCAGCAGTTCGAACAGCATCGCATCAACATTATCGATACGCCGGGACACGTCGATTTCACCATCGAGGTCGAACGGAGCCTGCGCGTGCTTGATGGCGCTGTAACGGTGCTCTGTTCGGTCGGCGGTGTCGAGCCGCAAACCGAAACGGTCTGGCGCCAGGGCAACAAGTACAACGTGCCGCGCATGATATTTGTCAACAAGATGGATCGTGCCGGCGCCAACTTTCTGCGTGTCGTAGAGCAGGTTCGAAAGCGCCTGGGCGCCAATCCGGTGCCCGTCCAGCTGCCGATCGGTGCGGAAGAAAACTTCGCCGGCGTCATCGACCTTATCCACATGAAGGCGATCTACTGGGATGAGGCGAGCATGGGCACGACCTACGATGCGCGCGATATCCCTGAGGATCTGTTGCCGGCAGCAAAGGAATGGCGGGCCAATATGATTGAGGCCGCTGCCGAGGCCAACGAGGAATTGCTCGAGAAGTATGTCAGCAATGGCGAGCTCAGCGAGGATGAGATACGCGCCGGACTAAGGCAGCGCACACTGGCTGGCGAACTCGTCGTCGCGATGTGCGGTTCGGCGTTCAAGAACAAGGGTGTACAGGCCATGCTCGATTCGGTCGTGCATTACATGCCGTCGCCGGTCGACGTGCCGTCAATACGCGGCATCCTCGAGGATGAATCCGAAGGTGAGCGCCATCCGGACGACGATGAGCCGTTCGCGGCTCTGGCGTTCAAGATCGCAACCGACCCGTACGTCGGCAACCTGACGTTTTTCCGCGTGTACTCGGGCGTGCTCAATTCCGGTGACAGTGTTTACAACCCGATCAAGAGCAAGCGTGAGCGAATCGGCCGCATCCTGCAGATGCACTCCAATGACCGCAAGGAGATCAAGGAAGTCCGGGCCGGCGATATCGCGGCGGCTGTGGGACTGAAGGATGTCACGACCGGCGACACGCTGACTGACCCAAAGGCCATTATCACGCTTGAGCGGATGATATTTCCGGAGCCGGTCATAGCAGTTGCCGTCGAGCCACGGACGAAAGCCGACCAGGAAAAGATGGGCATCGCATTGCAGAAGCTTGCCAAGGAAGACCCGTCGTTTCGCGTTGCGACCGACGAGGAGTCCGGCCAGACAATCATCTCCGGCATGGGCGAGCTGCATCTCGACATCATCGTCGACCGCATGAAGCGCGAGTTCAAGGTCGAGGCAAACGTCGGCAAGCCGCAGGTAGCCTACCGGGAAACTATCCGCAAGGCGGTCGAGCAGGAAGGCAAGTTCGTCCGCCAGTCCGGCGGTCGCGGGCAGTATGGTCACGTGTTCCTGAAACTGGAGCCGCAGGACGCAGGCGCCGGATACGAATTCGTCGACGCGGTTGTCGGAGGCGCCGTACCTCGCGAGTACATTTCCGCCGTCGACAAGGGCGTGCGCGAACAGACAGAGAACGGCGTGCTCGGTGGTTATCCTGTCGTCGACGTGAAGGTCACGCTGTACGATGGCTCCTATCACGATGTCGATTCGAGCGAGATGGCGTTCAAGATCGCCGGCTCGATGGCGTTTCGCGATGGTGCAATGAAGGCGGACCCGGTGCTGCTGGAGCCGATCATGAAGGTCGAGGTGGTAACGCCGGAGGAGTACATGGGCGACGTCATGGGTGACCTGAATCGCCGCCGGGGCCTGCCGCAAGGTATGGATGAGACCATTTCGGGCAAGATTATCCGCGCCGAAGTGCCGCTGGCCGAGATGTTCGGCTACGCGACCGACCTCCGCTCCATGAGCCAGGGCCGGGCCGTCTACTCGATGGAGTTCGAGAAGTACGCCGAGGTGCCGCGCAATGTTGCGGACACGGTAATGAGGAAAGCGAGCTGATCGCAAGAGATACGCGTTCAGGTCACTGTTTATAGTCCGCAGAGCAATAACGAAACCACGCAAACTGGAAACCAGCTATGTCCAAAGTAAAATTCGAGCGAACGAAGCCCCACGTAAACGTAGGCACGATCGGCCACGTTGATCACGGCAAGACGACGTTGACGGCGGCGTTGACGAAGGTGATGTCGGAGCACATATGGCGGCGAGGTTCGTGGCTACGACCAGATTGACAACGCGCCGGAAGAGAAGGCGCGCGGTATCACGATTGCAACGGCTCACGTGGAATACGAGAGCAGTGCGCGTCACTACGCGCACGTGGACTGTCCGGGACACGCGGACTACGTGAAGAACATGATCACGGGTGCTGCCCAGATGGACGGTGCGATGCTGGTGGTAAGTGCGGCGGACGGCCCGATGCCGCAGACGCGCGAGCACATACTGCTGGCGCGCCAGGTCGGCGTTCCCTATATCGTGGTGTACCTGAACAAGGCGGACCAGGTGGACGATGCGGAGTTGCTGGAGCTGGTTGAGATGGAGGTTCGTGACCTGCTGTCGACCTACGAGTTTCCGGGCGACGATACGCCGATCGTGACGGGTTCGGCGCTGAAGGCGTTTGACGGTGACACGTCGGACATTGGCGTGCCGTCGATCGTTAAGCTGGTTGAGGCGATGGACAGCTACATACCGGAGCCGGAGCGTGCCATAGACGGTGACTTCCTGATGCCGGTCGAGGACGTATTTTCGATTTCGGGACGCGGCACGGTAGTGACGGGCCGAATCGAGCGCGGCATTGTCAAAGTGGGCGACGAGATCGAGATCGTCGGTATTCGTGACACGAGCAAGACCACGTGCACGGGTGTCGAGATGTTCCGCAAGCTGCTGGACGAGGGCCAGGCGGGTGACAACGTTGGCGTGCTGCTGCGCGGTACGAAGCGTGATGAGGTTGAGCGTGGCCAGGTACTGGCGAAGCCGGGCTCGATTACGCCGCACACGAAGTTCGAGGCGGAGGTCTACATCCTGACGAAGGATGAAGGTGGCCGTCATACGCCGTTCTTCAAGGGCTACCGGCCGCAGTTCTACTTCCGGACGACGGACGTGACGGGCGCGGTGGAGTTGCCGGAGGGCACCGAGATGGTGATGCCGGGTGACAACGTGCAGATGGTGGTGGACCTGATCGCGCCGATCGCGATGGAAGACGGTCTGCGCTTCGCCATCCGCGAAGGCGGCCGCACGGTGGGTGCCGGCGTCGTGGCAAAGATTATTAACTGAACATTGCAGAGAAGCAGACAACATGGCAACAAACCAGAACATTCGCATCAGGTTGAAGGCATTTGACCATCGCCTGATCGACAATTCGGCCCGCGAGATCGTGGAGACGGCGAAACGCACCGGCGCGACGGTCAAGGGACCGATCCCGTTACCGATGAAAATGGAGCGTTTCACGATCCTGATTTCGCCGCACGTCAACAAGGACGCGCGCGACCAGTACGAGATCCGCACCCACAAGCGACTGATGGACATCATGGACCCGACCGACAAGACCGTCGACGCCCTGATGAAGCTGGAGCTGCCGGCGGGCGTGGATGTCCAGATCAAGCTGAACTGATCGCCCCGGAGTCGCCCGTACCCCTTGCCAGCCGGCTCTTGCCGAGTATAATGGCCGGCTCGACGGGACTTGGCCGGGCCGGGAGTCGGCCAGGTTCGTAGAAGGCACCACAGGAAAAAATCCTTGTGGCGCTTGATGTTAGGTCGCCAAACACCCAACGGCGTACTCGGCAAATCCCGGACAGCCGGTCTTGTACCGGATCAGGGTCAGCTCCAGAGCGACGGATTTCAAACGGAATCCGCGCGTCGGCTGGCCCTTTCGCGTGTTTGAAAGTTACAGAAATCGATATTGCGCTTCGGCCAATCGAAGTCGGAGCGGTGCAGATACACAGCAAACAGAACTACAGGTGCCGGCCAATCGAAGTCGGTGCGAGGTTTTAGAGATGACAATGGGTCTATTAGGCCGCAAGTGCGGCATGACGCGTGTGTTCACGGCCGACGGTACATCGATACCGGTTACCGTGATCGAGGCGCACCCGAACCGGATTTCCCAGGTCAAGTCCCAGGAGACCGACGGTTACGCGGCAGTGCAGGTCACCGCCGGTGCCCGCAAGGCGTCGCGCGTCGCAAAGCCTGAGGCGGGCCATTTTGCGCGGGCAAAGGTCGAGGCTGGCGATACCGTCGCTGAATTCCGGCTCGACGCATCGGACGGTGGCGACTACGCGATGGGCGGTGAGCTCAAGGTGGACCTGTTCGAGGTCGGCCAGAAGGTGGATGTCATCGGCACGACGATCGGCAAGGGCTTTGCCGGTACCGTCAAGCGCCACCATTTCAGCATGCAGGACGCGACTCACGGTAACTCGGTATCGCATCGCGCGCCGGGCTCCATCGGCCAGAACCAGTCGCCGGGCCGCGTGTTCAAGGGCAAGAAAATGTCGGGGCACATGGGCAACGTGCGCCGCACTATCCAGAACCTCGAAGTCGTGCGTGTCGATGCCGAACGCAACCTGCTGCTGATCAGGGGCGCCGTGCCGGGCCACGCCGGCGGCAGCGTTATCGTGCGGCCCGCCGTCAAGGCGCGCAAAAAGGGAGCCGCATCATGAAGTTGAAGATGGCGGACAGCGGCTCGGTTGAACTGGCCGACAGCGCATTTGGCGCGGAATTCAATGAGCCACTGGTGCACCAGGTTGTTACGGCATTTCTGGCCGGCAGCCGTGCGGGCACCAAGGCACAGAAAAACCGGGCGGCAGCGCGCGGCGGTGGTGCAAAGCCGTGGCGCCAGAAGGGCACCGGCCGTGCCCGCGCCGGCACGATACGGAGTCCGATCTGGGTCGGCGGTGGCCGCACGTTTGCCGCGAGCCCGCGTGACCATAGCCAGAAAGTCAATCGCAAGATGTATCGCGGTGCCTTGCGCTCGGTGTTCTCGGAACTGATCCGCCAGGATCGTCTCGTCGTCACCGAGTCGATCAAGCTGGATCAGCCGAAGACCCGGGACATGGTTGCCATCCTGAAAATGCACAACGTGGACAATGTGCTGGTCGTCAACGAGGCGTTTGATGAAAACGTGTTCCTCGCGACCCGCAATCTGCCCGATGTCGGCATTTGCGACGCATCATCGATTGACCCGGTAGTACTGATGCGTTTTGAAAAGGTGCTGATCACATTGCCGGCACTCAAGCTGATCGAGGAGCGCCTGACATGAGTGCCGCAGCCCACCAGGAACGACTGATGACGGTGCTCATGGGCCCGCACATGTCGGAAAAAAGCACGATTGTTGCCGAACAGAGCAACCAGATCGTTTTCAGGGTGCGAACGGATGCCACCAAGGCCGAGATCAGGAAGGCTGTCGAGCTGCTTTTCGAGGTCAAGGTTGACGACGTCACGGTGATCAACTGCCGCGGCAAGATCAAACGCCACGGCGTTAGTTCGGGCCGGCGTGCCGCCTGGAAAAAAGCATACGTGAAGCTGGCTGAAGGCAGCCAGATTGACTTCCTTGGCGTTGAATGAGATCGCCCGGCGTAAAGTTACGGTAAAGAATCATGTCACTACATAAATCGAAACCGACCTCGGCAGGGCGCCGCTTCCAGATCGCGGTCAAGACGCCGGGTCTGCACAAGGGCAAGCCCCTCAGCAGCCTGGTCGAGAAGAAGACGAAATCGGGCGGCCGCAATAACAACGGCCGTATCACGGTGCGTCATCAGGGCGGTGGTCACAAACAGCGTTACCGCGTCATTGATTTCAAGCGCGACAAGGACGGTATACCGGGCGTTGTCGAGCGGCTCGAGTACGACCCGAACCGCAGCGCGCACCTGGCGCTGGTGAAATATGCCGACGGCGAGCGCCGCTATATCCTGGCGCCGAAGGGTGTCGAGGCCGGTACGCCGGTTGTCAGCGGCGAGGATGCGCCGATCAAGCCGGGCAATGCCCTGCCGTTGAAGAGCATTCCGGTTGGCACGATGGTGCACAACATTGAAATGAAGCCGGGCAAGGGCGGACAGCTCGTGCGGTCTGCCGGCGGTGCGGCACAGCTCGCCGCGCGCGAAGGCGCTTATGCAACGGTGCGGCTGCGTTCCGGTGAAGCCCGCCGCGTGCATGTCGATTGTCGCGCAACGATCGGTGAGGTAGGCCATGGTGAGCACAACCTGCGGAAACTTGGCAAGGCCGGTGCGAAGCGCTGGCGCGGTGTGCGTCCGACGGTCCGCGGTGTCGCGATGAACCCGGTTGACCATCCGCACGGCGGTGGCGAAGGCCGCACGTCCGGTGGCCGGCATCCGGTCAGCCCGTGGGGCACGCCGACCAAGGGTTACAAGACCCGCAGCAACAAGCGGACGGACGGCATGATTGTCCGCCGGCGCAAGAAGAAGTAAGCGGTTCGAACTTATGATCACAACGACACAGTTTAAGGAATTGGATTAGTGCCACGTTCAGTCAGAAAAGGCCCGTTCGTTGATACGCATCTGGCCAAAAAGGTAACGGAAGCGGCGAAGAAGAACGACCGCCGTCCGATCAAGACCTGGTCGCGCCGCTCGATGGTGCTGCCGGACATGGTCGGCTTGACGATTGCCGTGCACAACGGCCGGCAACACCTGCCGATCCTGATTTCCGAGAACATGGTCGGGCACAAGTTGGGCGAATTTGCGGTAACCCGCACGTTCAAGGGTCACTCCGGCGATCGCAAGACGTAAGGACACTGAAATGCAAGTTGCAGCAACACTTCGCTATGCACGTATCTCGCCGCAGAAATGCCGCCTGATGGCAGATGCCATTCGCGGCAAGAACGTGGACGAGGCGCTCAGGACGCTGACGTTTGCGCCGAAGAAAAGTGCGCGCATCGTCAAGAAGGTTCTGGAGTCGGCGATTGCCAATGCAGAGCACAATCATGGCGCGGATATCGACGAGTTGAAGGTATCGACGATCGAGGTTAACGAGGCGCCGACGTTCCGCCGCTACCGTGCGCGGGCCAAGGGCCGCGGCGCGCGAATCATAAAGCGGAACAGTCATATCACCATTCGCGTCGGCGACGAGTAACGCAGGACTAGGCGAGACAATCAGTATGGGTCAGAAAGTACATCCAACAGGCATTCGGCTGGGTATCGTCAAGGACTGGTCGTCCAAGTGGTATGCCAACTCGCAGACGTTTCCGGAGCACGTCCGCAACGATCACCTGCTGCGTGTTTTCATCAAGGAAAAGCTCAAGGATGCATCGGTCAGCCGCATCAATATCGAGCGGCCCGCGAAGAAAGCAAACATTACGATTTTCACGGCACGCCCCGGCATCGTCATCGGCAAGAAGGGTGAAGACATCGAAAAGCTGCGGGCGCAGACGGCGAAGCTGATTGGCATGAACATCAATGATGTTCGCATCAATATTAGCGAGGTCCGGAAGCCCGAGATGGATGCCCAGCTCGTAGCTGAAGGCATCGCGCAGCAGCTCGAGCGGCGCGTGATGTTCCGCCGCGCAATGAAGCGCGCGGTGACAAACACGATGCGCGTTGGCGCGGAAGGTATCAAGGTGAAGGTTGGTGGCCGGCTGAACGGTGCGGAAATCGCAAGGTCGGAGTGGTACCGCGAAGGTCGTGTGCCGCTGCACACGCTGCGGGCTGACATCGATTATGGTTCTGCCGAGGCCCGTACGACGTACGGAATCATCGGTGTGAAGGTATGGATCTTCAAGGGCGAGGTTTTCGAGAAGCCGGAACCGAAGGTTTCAGCGGAACCTCAGGAGGCGGCCGCAAAGGCCTAGGACAGGACAATGCTACAGCCCAAAAGAACAAAATTTCGCAAGCAGATGAAGGGCCGCAACCGTGGCCTGGCGCAGCGCGGCAGCGACATCTCGTTTGGCGAGTACGGACTGAAGGCGACCGAGCGCGGCCGGCTGACGGCGCGCCAGATCGAAGCGGCGCGGCGGGCGATGACCCGTCATATCAAGCGTGGCGGCAAAATCTGGATCCGTGTGTTTCCGGACAAGCCGATCACCAAGAAGCCGCTGGAAGTACGCCAGGGCAAGGGCAAGGGCAACGTTGAATACTGGGTATGCCAGATTCAGCCCGGACGTGTCCTGTATGAGATGGAAGGTGTGAGCGAGGAAATTGCGCGCGAGGCGTTTCGCCTGGCCGCAGCCAAGCTGCCGTTCCCGACGATTTTCGTGCAGCGGCAGGTGATGTGATGAAAGCGAGCGATTTACGATCAAAGTCCGAAGCTGAACTCGGCGAGGAACTGATCGCGCTCCGTCGCGAGCAGTTCAATCTTCGCATGCAGCAGGCTACAGGCCAGTTGTCGCGAAACCACGAACATGGACGCGTGCGCAAGGAAATTGCGCGCGTGAAGACAGTATTGCGTGAACTTGCACAGCAAGGTGAACAGAAATGACAGAGACAGCAAAGCCGGCTGAGAGCAAGATCAAGCGCACGGTCAATGGCCGTGTTGTCAGCAACAAGATGGACAAGACAGTGTCGGTCGCGATTGAGCGTTATATCAAGCACCCGACGTACGGCAAGTACATTCGCCGCACGACGAAAGTGCTGGCGCATGACGAGAAGAACGAGTGCGGCGCCGGCGACCGCGTAACGATCAGCGAGTGCCGTCCGGTGTCCAGGCGCAAGGCATGGCAGGTCGTGAATATTATTGAACGTGCAGCTGAACGCTAGGCGGCGAGTTCTCGAGCTCTTTGGAAAAATGAATTCAAGAATTTTGATTGACGGAATGCAGCCATGATTCAGATGCAGACAGTCCTGGACGCCGCCGATAATTCCGGCGCGCGACGCATCCAGTGCATAAAAGTGCTGGGTGGCTCGAAGCGCCGCTATGCGCGCGTAGGCGATGTCATCAAGGTAAGCGTCAAGGACGCGATTCCGCGTGGCAAGGTCAAGAAGGGCGAGGTTTATAACGCCGTGGTCGTGCGTACCCGCAAGGGCGTGCGGCGCAACGACGGGTCGCTGATTCGTTTTGACGGCAATGCAGCGGTGTTGCTGAACAGCAGGCTGGAACCGATAGGCACACGTATCTTCGGGCCGGTGACTCGTGAACTGCGTACCAACCAGTTCATGAAGATCATATCGCTCGCGCCGGAAGTGCTATAGGCCAAGGGTCAGGAACAGATGAACAAAATCAGGAAAGGCGACGAAGTTATCGTCATCGCAGGCAAGGACAAGGGCCGTCGCGGCACTGTGCTCCGGGTATTTCCGGATGCCCGCGTTGAGGTGGAAGGCATCAACATCGCCAAGAAGCACCGCAAGGCGAACCCGAATATGGGCGTCGAGGGCGGTATCGTGGACCAGACCATGCCGATCGACGTTTCCAATGTCATGGTTTTTAACCCCAAGACGAAGAAGGGCGACCGCGTCGGTATTCGGGTCAACAACGATGGCGAGAGAGTCCGGTTCTTCAAGTCGAACGACGAAGTGGTAGACGTTTAACAAAGGACAGTTTTCAGCAGGCGCGATTTCGAATGCGTTGCCTGTGACAAGTGAGTTCAGACATGGCCAGATTGCAGGAACAATACGTCAAGGAATTGCACGCGCAGATCCAGCAGAAGCTGGGCCTCGAGAATGCAATGGAGGTGCCGCGCATCACCAAGATTACGCTGAACATGGGCGTAGGTGAGGCGGTGGCCGACAAGAAGGTGCTCGACAACGCCATGAAAGACATGGAAGTGATCGCCGGCCAGCGGCCCGCGCGAACGCTGGCGCGCAAGTCCGTGGCTGGCTTCAAGATCAGGGACGGCTACCCGATTGGCTGCAAGGTTACCTTGCGCCGTCAGCGCATGTACGAGTTCCTCGACCGGCTGGTGAATATCGCGATCCCCCGGATTCGGGACTTTCGCGGCCTGAACCCGAAGTCTTTTGATGCACAGGGAAATTACAGTCTGGGCGTTTCCGAGCAGATTATTTTCCCCGAGGTTAACTACGACCAGGTGGATGCGATCCGCGGTATGGATATTACGATTTCCACGACCGCCCGCAATCCGAAAGAAGGCCGTGCGCTGCTGGAGGCGTTCAACTTCCCGTTCAAGAAATAGACTTTTTTAAATTTCGTAACAGACGAGTAAATCCGCAATGGCAAAGACATCGATGATCGAGCGCGAGCGCAAACGGGCGAAGCTGGTCGAACAGTACGCCAAAAAACGCGCGGCGCTGAAAGCGATTATTCGCAATCTCGATACGGGCGACGAAGAGCGTGCGGCTGCGCAGGCAAAGCTGAACGCGCTGCCGCGTGATTCGAGCGCGTCGCGCAAGCGTAATCGTTGCGCCATCACCGGACGTCCTCATGGTGTCTATCGCAAGTTCGGCCTCGGCCGCAACAAGCTGCGAGAGGCTGCCATGAAAGGCGAGATTCCCGGATTGACGAAGGCCAGTTGGTAGGCGGAGAACGAATATGAGTATGACTGATCCCATTGCCGACATGCTGACGCGAATCCGCAACGGCCAGAACGCGCGTAAGCCCAGCGTCGACATGCCGTCTTCGACAGCGAAGATGGCGGTTGCGAGGGTGCTCAAGGATGAGGGTTATATCGTTGACTATTCGGTCGAGGGCGAAGGCGCCACGAAGACGTTATCGATCGAGCTGAAGTATTTCGAAGGTGCGCCGGTGATCGAAACGATCAAGCGCATCAGCAAGCCTGGCCTGCGAATCTACCGTGGCACGGAAGAATTGCCGAAGGTCCTGGGCGGCCTCGGTGTCGCGATCGTGTCAACGTCGGCAGGGGTCGTCAGCGACCGCGAGGCGCGTGAAAAGGGTATCGGCGGTGAGGTTCTTTGCGTCGTTTCCTGATGCAGGGAATGATCACTGACAGTAACGAGTTACGACTATGTCAAGAATTGCAAAATATCCCGTCGAGCTGCCGAAGGGCGTCGAGTTCAGCCAAAGCGGCCTGAACGTCACGCTGAAGGGCAGCAAGGGCACCTTGTCGATGGACCTGAATCCGGAAATCGAGCTGACGACGGAGGACAGCCTCGTGACCGTCAAGCCGCGGTCCGGGTCGCGGTTCGCGATTGCAATGTCGGGAACCACCCGGGCATTGCTGGCGAACATGGCGCAGGGTGTATCCGAAGGCTTCGAGCGCAAGCTGGAGCTGGTCGGCGTCGGCTATCGAGCGCAGGCGCAGGGCGCGAAGCTCAACCTGACGCTCGGTTTTTCGCACCCGGTCGAGTACCAGGTGCCGCAGGGTATTACGGTGGAGACGCCCAGCCAGACCGAAGTGCTGGTCCGGGGCGCAGACAAACAGCAGGTGGGCCAGGTGGCCGCCGAAATTCGCCGCTTCCGCCCGCCCGAGCCCTACAAGGGCAAGGGTGTTCGCTACGCCAATGAGCGCGTAGTGATCAAGGAAGCGAAGAGAAATAATCCGGACAGCAGCGCTGTCTCAAGGCAGGCACGAGAACGTCATGAAACTGGACAAGAAACAAAATCGGCTGCGACGTGCACGGAAAGCTCGTGCAAAGATCGAGGAGCTCGCCGTCAACCGGCTGAGTGTGCACCGCACGCCGCGGCACATCTACGCGCAGGTGATAGCGCCCGATGGCGGCACCGTGCTGGTATCGGCATCGACGGTCGAACAGGACGTGCGCAAGAGCACGAAGAGCACGGGCAATATCGAGGCAGCCGCCGTAGTCGGTGCCCGAATTGCGGAAAAGGCGAAGGCAGCCGGTATCGACACCGTTGCCTTCGATCGCTCCGGATTTCGTTATCACGGGCGCGTCAAGGCGCTGGCCGATGCGGCTCGCGAAGCGGGTTTGAAATTTTAGGTTAAGGATTGTTGGCAAGCGCAAAAGCGTAGCCGGGACATCACTATGGCAAGAAACGATCAATCACAGAGCACCGACGACCTCCAGGAAAAGCTGGTTACCGTCAACCGTGTCGCCAAGGTCGTAAAAGGCGGCCGTCAGTTCGGATTTACCGCGCTGACCGTGGTGGGCGATGGCAACGGACGGGTTGGATTCGGCTACGGCAAGGCACGTGAAGTGCCGATTGCGATCCAGAAGGCGATGCAGGCTGCCAGGAAAAACCTGGTGAAGGTGCACCTGACGAATGAAACGCTGCAGTACGCGATCAAGGGCCGCCACGGTGCGACGCGCGTCTATATGCAGCCGGCCTCGGAAGGTACCGGTGTGATTGCGGGTGGCGCGATGCGTGCGGTGTTCGAATGTGCCGGCGTCAGGAACGTGCTGGCGAAGAGCTACGGTTCACGCAATCCGATCAATGTCGTGCGCGCAACGATCGGGGCGCTGACAGACATACATTCGCCGCGCGCAATCGCGGCTAAACGTGGCAAGAAAATTAAAGAGATTCTGGCCTGATATTGTCAGGCGGGATGAATTGACTCGGTAACGGATAAAGAACGATGGCGAAGCCAAAACAGTTGAAAGTGACGCTCACCAAGAGCCGGTATGGCCGGCTGAAGAGTCACCGTGCATGTATCACAGGTCTCGGTCTGCGCAAGATCCGTCACAGCGTAACGCTGGACGACACGCCTGAGATTCGCGGAATGATCAACAAGGTTTCGTACCTCGTGTCGGTAGAGGAAGTTTGACATGCGTCTGAATGAGATATCGCCGGGCAAGGGCTCAAAGCCCGCAGGCAAGCGCGTCGGCCGCGGACATTCCGCCGGCCAGGGCAAGACCTGCGGCCGCGGCCAGAAAGGCCAGCATGCGCGTTCGGGCGGCTACACAAAAGTCGGTTTCGAGGGCGGCCAGATGCCGCTGCAGCGCCGTTTGCCGAAGGTCGGCTTTCGTTCGCCGATGGCACGCGATTCGGCGGAGCTCAGGCTCCACGAGCTGGCGCTTGCCGGGGACGATGTCAGTCGACATCGAGCGGTTGAAGAAGCTGCACCTTGTGCCGGCACAGGTCAGCAAGGTCAAGGTCATCTTGTCGGGCAAGCTTGAGAAGGCTGTCAAGATCAAGGGCCTGAAAGTAACGAAGGGTGCGCGCGCGGCTATCGAAGCCGCCGGCGGCAGCATCGAAGACTAGGGGTACAGGAAGGAACATGGCCAAAAAGCCATCCAATAATCCGGCGGATCTCGCGAAGTCAGCGGGAAAACTGGGCGAACTGAAAGTTCGCCTGGCGTTTCTCGTGGGCGCGCTGATCGTGTTCCGTATTGGTACGTTCATTCCGGTCCCGGGCGTGGATCCGGCTGCCCTTGCGTCATTCTTTGACCAGCAGGCCGGCAACATGCTGGCGCTGTTCAACATGTTCTCCGGTGGTGCGCTATCGCGCTTCGGTATTTTCGCGCTCGGCATCATGCCCTACATTTCTGCGTCGATTATCATGCAGATGGCCAGCATGATCGTCCCGACACTGCAGCAGCTGCGCAAGGAAGGCGAGGCCGGCCGTCGCAAGATTACGCAGTACACCCGTTACGGCACGGTAGGCCTTTCGCTGTTCCAGTCCGTTGCAGCCGCGAGCTGGCTGCAGAGCCAGCCGGGCGTTGTCGTCAATCCGGGTACGGCGTTCCTGGTCACCGCATGTATTACGCTGGTAACGGGCACGATGTTCCTGATGTGGCTCGGTGAACAGATTACCGAGCGCGGCATCGGCAATGGTATTTCGATGATCATTCTGGCTGGTATCGTGGCCGGCCTTCCAGCGGCTGTCGCCGGTACGGCGGAGCTGGTTCGCACCGGTGAAATGTCGTCGGCAACGGCGATTCTGCTGTTGATTGGCGGTATTGCCGTAACGGTATTCGTCGTCTTCATGGAGCGTGCGCAGCGCCGCATCACCGTCAATTATGCGCGGCGGCAGCAGGGCCGCAAGATGTATGCGGCGCAGAGCACGCACCTGCCGTTCAAGATCAACATGTCGGGCGTCATTCCGCCGATCTTCGCCTCCAGTATCCTGCTATTTCCGGCGACGATCGCGCAGTTTTTCGGCCAGGCGACCAATCCGAACGTTGTTCAGCGCGGTCTGCAGACCCTGGGCGCCAACCTTGGGCCCGGGCAGCCGATCTATGTGCTGCTGTATGGCGCGATGATCGTCTTCTTCTGTTTCTTCTACACAGCGCTGGTCTTCAACTCGAAAGACACGGCAGACAACCTGAAGCGATCGGGAGCGTTCGTGCCGGGCATCCGTCCGGGCGCACAGACAGCGGAGTACATCGACAGGGTACTGACACGGCTGACTTTCTGGGGCGCAATCTACATCGCCGGCGTCTGCCTGCTGCCGGAAATATTCCGGATGTTCTACCCGAGCATCCCGTTCAACTTCGGCGGCACGTCATTGCTGATTCTGGTCGTCGTCAGTATCGATTTCATGTCCCAGCTGCAGGCTCATGCAATGAGTCGATCAGTATGAAGGCATGATGCAGAAGGCCAACCTGCGCAATTACGGTCGCAGCGGCCAGGTTCGCTGATTCGTCGGCGGTATTCGGAGAACGCTCATGAAAGTCAGAGCATCGGTCAGGAAAATGTGCAGAAACTGCAAGATTATTCGTCGCAGCGGCGTTGTGCGCGTGATTTGCACAACTGACGCGCGGCACAAGCAGCGTCAGGGCTAATTCAAAGGTATCTCAAGTGGCTCGAATAGCAGGCATAAATATTTCCGTTAAACAAGCACGTCGTCGATTGCACTGACGTCGATTTACGGTATTGGACGGACACGCGCGCAGCATATCTGCAGCGTCGCCGGCGTCGCTCCGGACACGCAGGTCAAGGACCTGGCGGAGCCGGAAGTGGCGAACATCCGTAACGCTGTTGCGAAGCTGGTGGTCGAGGGCGATCTGCGGCGTGAAGTATCCATGAACATCAAGCGATTGATGGATCTGGGCTGCTACCGGGCAGTCTACGCCACCGGCGCGGGCTGCCGTTACGCGGCCAGCGCACGCGGACCAATGCGCGTACCCGGAAGGGACCGCGGCGACCGATCAAGCGATAAGGGCAGGAAACAGAGGGTTGCGGCTAAATGCCGCTCCCACAGACCAGGCAAGGAACCGCGGCGTAAAGCCGCACCTACGAATACAGGCAAATTAGATGGCTGAAGCAGCGAAACGGAAGAAGGTCAAGAAACATGTGGTGGACGCAATTGCGCACATCCATGCGTCCTTCAACAACACGATCATCACGATCACGGACCGTCAGGGCAATTCATTGTCCTGGGCGACGGCTGGTGGCTGTGGTTTCCGTGGTTCACGTAAATCAACGCCGTTTGCGGCGCAGGTTGCTTCCGAAAAGGCAGGTCGCGCGGCACTGGAATTTGGCGTCAAGAACGTCGATGTACGTGTGCGCGGGCCGGGCCCCGGTCGTGAATCAGCAGTGCGCGCTTTGAATGCGCTGGGCTTTAAGATTCAGCACATCGAGGACGTAACGCCTATCCCTCACAACGGCTGTCGCCCGCCGAAAAAACGCCGCGTTTAGAGGCTAGAGTCAATGGCAAGATATCTTGGACCAAAGTGTAAACTGTCCCGCCGTGAAGGTACGGACCTGTTTCTGAAGAGTGGGCTGCGCCCGCTCGAATCGAAGTGCAAGCTGGAAGTTCCTCCCGGTGGTGCGCCACAGCGCCGCCCTCGGTTGTCCGACTACGGCATGCAGCTCCGCGAGAAGCAGAAACTGCGCCGCATGTACGGGGTGCTTGAGCGCCAGTTCAGTAATTACTACAAGAAGGCCGCCCAGCTGAAAGGCTCGACGGGTGAAAACCTGCTGCGCCTCCTGGAAGGACGACTGGATAATGTTGTCTACCGCATGGGCTTTGCGTCCACGCGTGCTGAAGCCCGGCAGCTTGTCAGCCACAAGGGAATTGAGGTCAATGGCCAGGTAGCCAATATCCCGTCACTCCAGCTCAGTGCCGGGGACAATATTGGTATCCGCGAGAAAGCGAAAAAACAGCTTCGCATTCAAAGTGCGCTGGAAGTTGCAAGCCAGGTGGGACTGCCCGATTGGGTGGAAGTTGATGCGAAGAAGATGACGGGTGTTCTGAAGTCGTTGCCGGACAGGGAAGACATACTGCCGGACATCAACGAAAACCTGGTCGTCGAGCTGTACTCGAAATAGTCAGCAGGGTTTTACCCATGCAGGGATCTGTAAACGAATTTCTGAAACCGCGTGTCGTTAAAGTTGCGCCGGTCAATGATTTGCATGCCAAAGTGACGATCGAGCCGTTTGAACGCGGCTACGGCCACACGCTTGGCAATGCGCTACGTCGAATTCTGCTTTCTTCAATGCCGGGAGCGGCAATTGTTGAGGCGGAAATTGAGGGCGTGCTCCACGAGTACACCAGCATTGAGGGTGTGCAGGAGGATGTTGTTGATATCCTGCTGAACCTGAAACAGGTTGCCGTGCGCATGCACAACCGCGATTCAGCCGAGTTGCGGGTGTCGAAAAAGGGCCCCGGGACGGTTACCGGTGCGGATATTCAGCTGGATCACGATGTCGAGATTATGAATCCCGGCATCGTCATTGCAACGCTGAACAAGTCCGGTGAGCTGAACATGGTGCTGAAGGTCGAACGTGGCCGCGGCTACCGTCCGGCCACGCAGCGTCCGTCATTTGAAGAGGCGACAGGGCCAATTGGCCGGCTGCAGCTCGATGCGTCATTCAGCCCGGTTCACCGGGTGACCTATGACGTTGAGGCCGCGCGCGTCGAACAGCGCACGGATCTGGACAAGCTGATCATCGACATTGAGACGAACGGTACGATCGATCCGGAAGAAGCAATCCGCCGGGCGGGCAGCATCCTGAAAGATCAGCTTTCGGTCTTTGTTGACCTGCAGGGCCAGGAAGAAGGCGCCGGCGCATTGGCCGGAGAACAGGTCGATCCGATCCTGTTGCGTCCGGTGGACGAACTCGAGCTCACGGTGCGGTCGGCCAATTGCCTCAAGGCCGAGAACATCATGTACATTGGTGATCTCGTGCAGCGTACCGAAGTTGAGCTGCTGCGAACGCCGAACCTCGGCAAGAAGTCGCTCACGGAAATCAAGGAAGTTCTTGAAAGCCACGGACTTGGTCTCGGCATGCGGCTGGAAAACTGGCCGCCTGCGAGCCTGCGCCCCGAGCACGATCTCGCGATATAACTGAACACGGTGCCGGGTTTCCGGCACCCGCAATTTGAAAGGCAAAACCCATGCGTCACAGAAAATCCGGCCGACGGCTCGGCCCGCAACACTCGCACCGCAAGGCCATGTTCCGTAACATGGCGGCGTCGCTGCTGCGTCATGAGACCATCAAAACCACTCTGCCGAAAGCGAAAGAGCTGCGTCGCGTTGTCGAGCCGCTCATTACACTGGCCGGCGAAGACAATGTTGCGAAACGCCGCCTGGCGTTCAACCGCCTGCGCGATAAGGAAGTGGTTGGCAAGTTGTTCACAGACCTGGGTCCGCGTTTCAGGGAGCGCCCCGGTGGTTACCTGCGGATCCTGAAAACGGGACCGCGTGCGGGTGATGCCGCGCCGATGGCCATCGTGCAGCTGGTCGAAAAGGCCGAGGCGGCCGCTGACGGCGACAGCTCGGGTAGCGACGAAAAGTAGCGGCCTCGCTAACGATATGACATTAAAGCCGGGCGTCAAACCTCCGGCTTTTTTTATGGGCGCACGCGGCGCAGACGAATTTGATGCAACCCACACCGAAGCAGCCGGCCCCGGCTGACAAGACGGTTTGGCCGTCGTTCAGGACGGGCATCGAGGCAAGTGCCGGCCTTGCGGCTGGCGGTTTCGTCTTCGGCCTTCTGTTCGGCGTGCTTGCAATGGCACGCGGTTTCGGCGCCGTCAACACACTGCTGATGAGCGCGTCGGTATTTGCCGGTGCTGCCCAGGTAGCGGTGCTCGAGATCTGGAACGAGCCGCTCCCGTACCTTGCAATTGCCGTAACGACCGCACTGGTCTGCAGTCGGCATGTCCTGATGGGCATTACGCTATACGATACGTTGTCACGTAATCGTCGACGGCCCCCGTTCGCAACCCTGTTCCTGCTGACGGATGCCAACTGGGTGCTGACAGTTCGCGACCAGCGCGCGCCCAACCGCGTTGCGTTTTTTGCCGGCAGCGGCGCGACGATGTACCTGGCCTGGATGCTGGGGACCGCCGCCGGTGTGCTGTTGCCGGGACTCCTCGACCCGGCAACGATCAGCGGACTCAAGCTGGGCGGGCCACTGTTTATCGCCATCCTGCTTTGTATCTTCTACCAGGTCGGATCGAAGGTCCGACTCGTGGCGCCGGCAGCCTCCGCGGTGGTCGCCGTTGTTGCGAGCGACTGGTTCGGCGCGGCCGGCGCGCTGATGACCGGTGTTGCCGCCGGCCGCGGCGGTCACCCTCGTGCGCGAGTACTGGCGCAGTGCCTGATGCGTTCTCAACGTTTATTGGTATCGTCGTCGTCGCCGTCGTGACCTGCGCCGAGCGGCTGGCGGGCTACCTGCTCAGGCAGCCGAATGCGGCCGGACTCAACTGCAAGCAGGGTGCTCGACGCCCTGCCGGGATCGGCGCTGGCCGCTGTGCTGGCACTGGCGATGATGCGGCATGCCAATGCGCCGGACTTGCTGGCGTTGGCGCTGACGGCGGCTGCTGTCCATCTGGACCCGACGTACGCTGCCAGCCCTCGGAATCGGACTGGCCATTGCCGTGATAAATGCACATTACGTTGGCTGACGGCCGCGATACGACCAGGCCGGACTGCACAAAATGAACCGTCGCGAGGAAACGAGATTGCGCGCGCTTGCTCCTGATCAGGTTTTCTGATCGGCGGGGACGGAGCCGTTATCCGCCTCCTGGCGCCGGAGCTTGTCGATCACCTGCGCAATGTACTCTGGTGAGTGTGACTTTCTTGCGACCAGCGCATAGACTGCCGGCACGACGACCAGGGTCAGAATGACTGAAAACGTCACGCCGAAGAACACGACCGCACCGATCGACTGCCTGGACTCCATGCCGGCACCGGTTGCCATTAACAATGGAATGGCACCGAACGCCGTACACATGCTCGTCATCAGGACGGGACGCAGCCGTGCCGTGGCAGATTCGACAACCGCGTCGCGGAATTCCTTGCCGCGATCCCTGAGCTGGTTTGCAAACTCGACGATCAGGATGCCGTTTTTCGCGGCGAGGCCGATCAGCATGATCGCCCCGATCTGGCTGAAAATGTTGATCGATGACCCGAAGATCGTCAGCCCGATTAATGCTCCGGCAATAGCGAGCGGCACGGTCGTCATAATAATGAGGGGATGCTTGAAGCTCTCAAACTGTGCGGCGAGCACCAGGTAGACGATAACCAGCGCCAGCAGGAAAGTGAGGTAGAGCGAACTGCCCGAGGTCTTCAGGTCACGTGACTCGCCGTCATAGTTGATCTGTGCCGAGTCGGGCAACTCGGATCGTATGATCCCTTCGATTTCGTCCAGCGCAGCGCCCAATGAATAACCCGGTTGCAGGCTCGCACTGATCGTGATCGCACGCATCCGGTCAAACCGCCGCAGGTCAACAGGCCCGGCTACTTCATTCAAAGTCACAAGGTTCGAAAGCGGAATCAGTTGCGACGTCTGGCTTGAGCGGACATAGATGGAATCGAGATCGCTTGGCGTCTGCCGACGCTCGTCCCGCCCCTGCAGGATGACGCGGTACTCCTCGCCGCGATCGATGAACGTGGTAACCACGCGGGATCCCAGTATTGTTTCAAGCGTCCGGCCGACCGTTGACAGTGACACGCCAAGATCAGCCGCACGATCCCGGTTGATCGAGACGTCAATCTTCGGTTTGCGCTCCTTGTAATCGGAGTCGATATTCGACAGGCCGGGGATGCCCTCGATTTTCTCGATAATGATGTCCCGCCATTCAGCGAGCTGCTCGTAGTCCGTGCCGCCGAGGACGACCTGCAGCGGCCGGCTGCTCTGGCCGATGCTCCAGCTACCGGGAACGAACGAATACGCGGACACGCCCGGCAGGTCCTGGAACCGGCGATTCCATTTCGCCGTGATCTCGTCGGCCGACCGGTCACGTTCCGACCACAGCGCGAGCGGTGCAAAAATCATTGCCGTATTGACGTCGCTGCCAGCACGGAAACTTCCTGAGCGGGTACCGATACGCAATACATCGCCGGTCTCGACGTCCTCCATCATGATTTTCTCGATGTCGCGAACGTAGGCCGCGGTGTAATCGAGGCTCGACCCGTCGGGAGCGGTAATCATCGTCAGCGCCATGCCGCGGTCCTCCCTCGGCATGTACTCGACCGGCAATTTGCCAAGCAGCGTCAGGCTGCCGCCGAAAATCACCAGGGCCGAGACAATGACAACGTAAGGGTGGCGGATAACCCGGCGCAGCATCGTGGAATAGGTGCCTGACAGACGTTGAAACACACGGTCTATTGCATGTGTCAGGCGGCCGCGGTGCAGCCCTGTCGCGAACAGTTTTGACGACAGCATCGGCACCAGTGTCAGCGCCACGAGACTCGAGAACACGACGGCTGCCGCGAGCGAAATGCCGAATTCCGCAAAGATTCTGCCGATATTGCCGGGCATGAACGAGACGGGCAGGAACACCGCAACCAGCACCAGCGTTGTCGCGATAACGGCAAAGCCGATCTCGCGGCTGCCGTTTGTCGCGGCCAGCAGCACCGGCTCGCCCTTCTCGATTCGTCGCACGATATTCTCGAGCACGACAATCGCATCGTCCACCACGAGTCCAATGGCAAGCACCAGTCCAAGCAGCGTCAGGACGTTGATTGAAAAGCCCATGGCCGCCATGACGGAAAATGAGGCAATAATTGAAATCGGAATAGTAACGGCGGGGATGATCGTCGCCCTGATAGTGCCGATAAACCCGTAGATCACGATGAGGACCAGGAGGAGGGCGACGCCGAGCGCCTTGCCGACTTCCTTCAGCGATTCACTGATGAAAACGGACAGGTCAATATTGACAGCGAAGTTGATGTCGTCCGGCAGCGTCGACCGAAGTTCCTCGATGCGCTTCTTGACATCCCGGTTGACCTGCAGAATATTCGCCTTGGCCTGCGGTATGATGCCGAGGCTCATGCCGGTGGCACCATTGGTGCGCGAATAGGTTCGCACGTCCTCGGGCGCCATCTGTACATCCGCGACCTCACCCAGGCGGATCAGGTATTCGTCGCTGCCCTTGCCAATGACAAGGTTGCGGAAATCGTCCTCGCCCGTGAAGCCGGTGTTCGTCCGCAGCGTGAATTCACGCTCACTGGATTCGAGTCGCCCCGACGGGATCTGCACATTTTCGGTGCGCAGCGCGTCCTCAATATCGGCAACGGTCGATCCGCGTGCCGCGAGCCGCTGCGGGTCGATCCAGATGCGCATCGCCGGCCGGCGGCTGCCGCTTACCCGTACGAAGGCGACGCCATCGACGATTGACAGCGCATCCACGAGATAACGTTCCGCGTAGTCGGTCAGCTCCATGATCGTGCGCGAACCGCTGGAGAGATCGATCCACATTGTCGTCGCCGACGAACTGTCGCGTTTCGACACTTCGGGCGGATTGACCTCGTCAGGCAGGTTGCCCAGCACGCGCGAGACCCTGTCGCGCACGTCGTTGGCCGCGCCGTCCACATCACGGTCAACAGAGAACTCGAGTGTTATTGATGAACTTTCATCAAAGCTGACGGAACTGATTTTTTCGATGCCTGATATACCGGCGACCTGGTCCTCAATAACCTGCGTCACACGGCGTTCAACCACATCGGATGCGGCGCCGCGATAACTGGTATTAATGGAGACGATCGGCCGCTGAATGTCCGGGTATTCCCGCGTCGGCAGCGAAGCAACCGACATCAGGCCGACAATGACTAAAATCAGTGATATGACAGCCGCGAATACCGGCCGCTTGACCGACACATCGGAAATCAGCACGACAAAGTCTCCTCGGCCGGTTTGTTCATGAATATCTAGCGGTCATCGGCAGAACCCTGCGCGCTGCCGCCTGCTGCCTGGCGCTCGATAACCTCTACCTCGCTGCCATCGCGGATCTTGTGAGTGCCCTCGGTAATGATCGTGTCACCGGGGCTGGCACCGGAGACGATTTCCACCAGTCCGGGGACGCGCCGGCCCAGCGTCACTTCCTGCAGCACGGCCTTGCCGTCTTCGACCCGGAAAACAAATTGCTGGCCGCGCTCCGGCACGATGGATTCTTCGGGAGCGACGAGAACTTCGCCACGGTCGCGTTGCAAATCCACGGTCAGGAACATGCCGGGTTTCAACAACGCGTCGGTATTCGGCATGACGGCACGGACCTGGACCGATCGGGCCACCGGATCGAGGCGAGTATCGATGCTCTCGACCGTACCTGTGAAGTGCCGGTCGGGATAGACGAGGCTCTGCGCGACGATGTTCATGCCCTCTGACACGACCGACAAAAATGTTTCCGGCATCGTGAAGTCGAGCTTCATCGTGTCGATGTCGTCGAGTGTCGTGATAGCCGTCGATGTGTCGACAAAGCCGCCTGGACTTACGCGCCGCAATCCCACGCGCCCGGAAAACGGCGCATAAATATAGGTATTGGCGAGGCGAGCCCTGGCTGCCGCAACCTGGGCCTCATTGACTTGCATTGCGGCTTTCAACTGCTCGAGGCTGGCTGCCGAGATTGCCTGGGTGTCGATCAGTGAGCGGCTGCGATTATAGATGCTCAGGCTTTCAGACAGCGCTGCTTCGGCGACGGCAAGGCCCGCCCGGATCTCGCTGTTCTCGAGTTCAACCAGCAGGTCGCCTTTTTCGACGCGCTGGCCCTCGTCGAACGCGATTCGGGTCACAATGCTCGGCAGGCGCGGCTTGATCTCGATGGACTCATTGGCGCGCGCCGTGCCAAGCGCTTCGATCTGGTCAACCAGATGCTGGGTTTGCAGTCGTACGGTGACCACTTTGGTCGGGCCGCGCTGGCGATCGCTGTCTTGTGACGCGCCTTGTTCCGCGTCGCAGCCAGCGAACAGCAAGGCGAGCAGCGGTATCGCGGCACTCGCCCGTAAATTTAAAGACATGTCGAGGGTACCGGTTACAGGTCCATAATCGGGACCGGATCGATGCGCGCCTTGCGGCAGCGGCATATGGTACTCCGGCCCCGGCATTTTTATCAGTCCAGGGCGACATTTCTTGTCGTTTAATGCGACCCCGGAACAGCGCGAAGATTCCGTATTTGCACAAGTTATAGGCTGTTCTTCGACGTAGCGAGATCCTGATCGGTCCGGGAGCCGGGTCGCCGTCCCTGCGCCCGATCCGCCTGCTATTCCTGGCATCAGCCAAGTGCCTGATTATTATATGAAACCGGAGGTTGGATAACCTGTGAACGTCCTCACAGCGAGTGCTTCCGTTGTCGCCTACAATGGTTCCAGGTTCATTCCGGGAGACTGGCCATCGGCAACGACGAGTCCTTTGCCGATTGCGTGGTACTGGCGCGGGACGCATTCGATCCCGACGCCGTGTTCCTCGACGACATCGTCGACGATGAAGTGCTGCCATCTTTAAGTCTCGCTGTCGACGGCCTGACCGAGCGGCGGGACGCCGCCCGCGGCGTGCTCGACCTGCGGCCGGAAGACGTCGCCGCCAACGAGCCGATACCTCCTTCCGACGTCATGCCGGCCGCCGATTACGATCCCGAGCAACTCGAGGTTTATGGCTGGGAATCGTCCTGGTGGCGCAAGGTGCGCGGCTATCTCGGCGTTTAGACCAGATCACTTGCTTCAACTCCGCACCGGTACCCCCTGCCGGGAGTCCTTTGGAGGAATGGCTCCCTTCGGTCCGCTTTATTTCCACCAAAGGACTCCCGGCAGGGGGTACCGGTGCTCTCCTTAGAAGTCGCACCCCGGAGGTGTGCGTAGCCAGAGACGTATGCATCCCTTAGACTGCGCGGCATGGATAATCACTTCCGGGACAAGACCGTTGTCATCACCGGTGCCTCCAAAGGGGTAGGCGCTGCGACTGCCCGCCGCTTCGCGGCCGCAGGGGCCAGGCTGGTGCTGGTGGCGCGTGGCAGAACAGCTCGAAGGACTCGCGAGTGAATTGCGCCCGCAAACAGACGTTCTGTTGTCCGCGATGGACGTCAGCGACCTCGATGCCTGCGTCAGCCTGTTCCGGAAGGCAGAGTACGAATTCGAGCACATTGACTTCCTTGTGAACAATGCCGGTTTCCATGCACGGGGTCCCGTCGAAAGCCAGACGGCAGACGAGCTCGGCCGCATGATTGATGTCAACCTGAAAGCGCCAATTCAGCTTAGCCGGCTTGCGATCCCGTACCTGAAAGCCGCGGGCGGTGGCGCAATCATCAACGTTGCCTCCCTGGCCGGACGTACGCCGGTCCCGAATGCGGCAACCTATTCGGCCAGCAAATTCGGATTGCGTGCGTTTACCTTTGCGCTGGCGCAGGAATTGCACGGTACCGGCATCAAGCTTGCGGCCGTATCACCCGGCCCGATTGACACAGGCTTTATCATGGATAACATCGACAGCGTTGCCGATATTACGTTTTCACAGCCGATGAGTACGGCGGACGAGGTAGCGGCGGTCATCATGGACCTCGCTGTCAACGACCGGCGCGAGCGCTCGATGCCACCGGTCAGCGGTCTGTTGACGACAATGAGCTACCTGTTCCCATGGCTGGGCAGGGCATTGCAGCCGGCGCTGGATCGCCGCGGCAGGCGCGTGAAATTAAAGCTCAAGCAGCAAATGCGTGCCGCTGAAGCCAAGACCGAACGAACGCAATGAGGTGCACCAATGGTCCAAAAACTGAGCGATGCAGAGCTTCACGAGAAACTGAAAGACCTGCCGGGGTGGGAAATCACTGACGGCAAGCTGACGCGTGAATTCCACTTTGCCAATTTCGTCGATGCCTTCGGCTTCATGACGCGTGCAGCAATCGAGGCCGAAAAAATGGACCACCACCCCGAGTGGTTCAATGTATACAACAAAGTGACGGTCCAGCTGACGACCCATGAAGCAGACGGCATCTCAACGCGTGATTTTTCGCTGGCGCACATCATGACGGAGATGGCGCCATAGCCCGGGCTAGTTATCCAGGCTTGCCATGGCATTCTTGAGTTCCTTATACCATGATGCTCATTCCCGAGTGTCAATATAATTTCCTGCTCCAGGCGGTGCGCGTAGCTGGAGGCCTCTGGATCGGCCGTTCTGATCAGTACGTTGGCGTAGGATACCTTGCTGCCTATTGTGTACTGATTCGTCTCACCCATTACGCGAGATTGCGCCTCAATCAGAGGCGGCAGAGCGATCTTCGCCTCGTCGAGCCGATCCTGGGAAATCAATGTATCGAGATAATTGGAACGCGCTATAAGCACACGCGGATGCTCCTCGCCCTGCAACCTCGCCATTCCGTCTATCGCTGAGGCCTGAATGTGCAGACCGCGCTCGATGTCTCCAGACTGCGTGACTAAAGCACCCAGCCACGCCTTTTTGCGAAGCGTCGTAAAGTTGTCGATACCGTAGATTACTTCATGCTTTCTCAGGACCTCTTCGCTATAGGGAATCGCCGCTTCGACTCCCTCATTTAGATATACGGTAGCAGAGAGATTGTTTAGCAGTCCCAGAGTCGCGGGATGATACGCACCAAGAACCTGCTCGGCGATGGTCAGATATTTCTTTGCCAGCGCCGCTGCGGCATCATGATTGCCAGCCGCATAATGTATGGCTGCCAGGTTCGTGGCTGTGCTGATTGTGGCAGCATGTCGGTCGCCAGACGCCTTGCGGAACGCCTCAAACACTTTCTCGTGCAGTCGTAGCGCTTCACCAAGGCGACCAATCTGCTCGTAGGTAACGCCGAGATTCCTGATAGCCCGTAGCGTCTTAGGGTGTTCAGGGCCCATCACCCGCGTCCAGTCCTCGACGAGTTGTTGCTGAATTTCGAGCGCCTCTTCCGATTTGCCCTGATCTCGATAGATATTTCCGAGTAGATTCAGGTGTTCTAGTTGCGCCGTACTGTTTTCTCCCCCGAGGTCCTCGCGGATTTTAATCGCTTGATTGATAAGTCGCTCCGCCTTGCTCAGCTCGCTTAGAGTTTCGTAGACATCCGCGATTTCATGATAGAGGCGTTCCTGTATCTCTGGTTGTTCGCCGAGTTCTCGCTGGATACGCTCGACACCGTCATCAAGCACCTGCCGGACCGTCGGGTCCGGCGCCTGAGCATTATTCGGGTCGGCCGCAGCAAAGAAACTGACGAGAAAATCCAAGGAGGCGTCCGCAAGTTCTGTCTGGTGCGTAGCGTGGTCCCGCTGTTGCGTGACTTCCGCTGTGTACCACAGGGTGCTTCCGACGACCATGACGACAGCTGCCGTACCAATTACTGTTGCAGGTAGATTACGACCGATGAACTTGCGGAAGCGGTAGCTGGCGCCCTGACCAACTGCGGCTACCGGAAAGCCATCGAGGTACGCGACCAGGTCGTCACGCAGACTGTTAGCATCGCGGTAGCGTTCGTCGGGGTCGTGACGCAGGCACTGCTCGATAATAAGCACGAGATCGCGAGGTAGCTTGCGTCGTGCCTCTGCATCTGGAACGAGCGATCGCTTACTTGCTGCCCGCTGAATCGCATCAGGCAGGCTGTCCTCGCACCGCGCCGGCCGGCCCGTCAACAGTTCCAGGAGTAAGAGACCCAGCTGGTAGATATCCGACGCGACCGAGATCGGCTTGCCGAGCAGCTGCTCAGGGCTGGCGTAGCGAGGTGTCATGGCCTCTGCTCGGGTGACCTGGGTCGCGTCCTGCTCCAGAAGCTTGGCGATGCCGAAGTCGAGTACTTTCGCACGGCCTTCCGAATCGATCAGCACGTTCGATGGCTTGATATCTCGATGCACTATGAGCCGCGCGTGCGCGTATGAAATGGCATCGATGACATCAATCATTTGCCGCACACGATCCGCGAGACCAAGATCGGCGCTTACGGCGTAGTCCGCGATCGGCTGCCCATCGATCAGCTCCATAACGATGAAGGGCCAGCCCTCGTCGGTAACCGCCGCATCATAGAGTTGTGAGATGTTCGGGTGATTCAGCGACGCAAGCACACCTTGCTCGGTGGAGAAGCGGTCGCGGGAGCGTTGATCCAGTCCGCTCACGGGTGAGATCTTGATCGCGACGTCGCGTTCGAAGTTGCCGTCAATGCGTTCGGCCGCGAAAACAAAGCTCATGCCACCCTCGGCGATCAGGCGAGTGATTCGATAATCGCCAAGCACGCGGCCGATGCAGGCTTTGTCAACCTGGACCGAGAGATCGGAGAAGACGCTCAACGCGCCACCGGTCATGAAAGGCTCATTCTCGGAGTCTTTGGACATTTGCACTCAACGTTTAGCAGCGTGGTACTTCTGCTCGGCGGTGCCTTAGCTCTGGAATCTTTTTCAGTATCCGATTGCCTGTGGGATCGCCTGAGCCTTTGATTAACGGTAATGGTATGGTCAGAAAAATACCAGAGTGAATCTGACTGGGAAAATCGTGATGACAACGCACTGACCAGCCTCACCATTACGAGAGGGGTTGCGTTGGGAACTTCCGAGGCTGCATCTGACCTCGTGAGGCGCTGCGTTGCTAGCCCGGACATATCTCAGTGCGCCTTCGCCTGCCACCAAAGCCGATCGTCGATGAATAATCCGGGCTGGAAACCTGTTCAAGCGTCGGCAAACGCGTCACGCGTCAGGTTTTCGCACCTGTCCGGCAGGACGCGGACATTGTCCTCGATACGGATGCCGCCGAAACCCCGCAGCCATTCGTAGCGTTTCTGATTGACCATTGCATGACCCGGTGAGCCCTGCAGTTCATCCTGCAGCATGTCGATGGCATAAATTCCCGGCTCGATCGTCAGCACCTGGTCGGTTTCAAGTGTCCGGGTCAGGCGCAGGAAGGGGTGTGCACTCGGGCGTTCAATGACAGCGCCGTTCTCATCGCCCATGAAGCCACCGACATCGTGAACCTGGATGCCGAGAAAGTGACCAAGGCCGTGTGGATAAAAAGCGGTCGTTACGCCGTTCCCGATCAGTTCGTCGACGCTTCCGGTTGCGAGGTCGGCGTCGACAAGCAAGGCCGCAATCCTGCGATGGGTTTCCATGTGCAAATCGCGGAAATCGACACCGTCGCGGACGCTGGCAGTCAGGTCGCTCTGCAATGAGTCCATCTGGTCGATCAGCGCCTGGAACCCGGCGTCTTCAGCGGAGTAGGTCCGCGAAATGTCCGACGCATAGCCGTTTACCGTGGCGCCGGCGTCGATCAGGAACGAACGCGAAACGGCAGGTGCCTTCCTTGACTGGTGCTGGTCAGTGCAGGATGGCGCCATTCTCATTCAGCGCGATGATATTCCCGTAAGGCAGTTCCCGCTCGGTATGCCCGGCAGCGCGGCAATAATCCAGGTGGATTTCGTATTCCGATTTCCCGTTGCGGAAGGCGCGCTCCGCCGCACGGTGGCCGAACGCCCCGTCGCGACGCGGCCCGCAGGCATTCCAGCTCGTAGCTGGTTTTTCGGGCTCGCGCGTCAGTGCAGGATGTTGAGCGCGGATGTCGGGTTGATGCGCTCAATGCCGAAGGCCTGGGCATCTTCCTCTATTTCGCCGATCAGTATGCAGTTGTCGCGGTTGGCGGGCAGGTGCTTCGGGATCTCGTCATGCGTGTGCACGATGCGGATGTCGAAATGTGCCGTCCAGTAGCCTTCGGGCATGGCGGGCGGCGAGTGCCAGTAATCCTTTTCCTGGAAAATCAGATAAGCCGTGGTTTTTTACCTGGCGCGTAGACCAGGTAGCAATGTGGCGTTGCCGTCAACGGCAGCCAGCTGACGAAATGCGGGTTGGCCGTGAACGGGTAATAGTTGTCATCGAGGAAACGGAGCTTCGGCGCACCGGAAAACACGACAGCATATCCAGCGCCGGCTTTTGCGAGGGCGTCGTCATAGCGTGCGGTAACGGCGGCTACGTGTTCCGGGTAGTGCGTCCCGATAGCAGGCTGTGTTGATTTGGCGGAATCCATGGTCGCATCATACCCTTCGGTCCGGCCTGTTCGCGAGTGCGGGCCGATAGTGAGGATGTTACCTTGCCGATGGCAGGACGGAGTTTCAATCAGCGGGCAATCTAGGCATTATTCACCGTTTTCCGGACCGTTCCGGGGAGCCATGCATGAAACGTTTGATGCTGACAGCGCTGGCTCTGGTCCTGATGGCGGGTGTGATGACAACAGCCTACGGTTTTGACCGGTCTTCCGGCGCGGCGCACGCCTCGCGCTCAGAGGGTAATTGCACCGCATGGCATGGCGGCGACGAGCCAGCCGCTGGCATCGCAGGTGGCGCTCGATATTCTGAAGGCAGGCGGCACGGCGGTCGACGCCGCCATCGCAGCAAACGCCATGCTCGGACTGGTTGAGCCAACCGGATGCGGCATCGGCGGCGACCTGTTTGCGATCGTCTGGGATGCCGAGCGCCAGGAATTGCAGGGCCTGAACGCCTCGGGGCGTTCGCCGCAGTCACTGACACTTGAGCATCTCAATTCCCTGGGGATCGACGAACTGCCCTACCTTGGTCCATTGACGGTCAGTGTCCCGGGCGCGGTGGACGGCTGGTTCGAGCTGCATGCGCGTTACGGCCGCCTGCCGATGGCGGCACTGCTTGAGCCGGCAATCGGTTACGCCGAACACGGCTTTCCGGTAACCGAATTCATTGCAGGGCTGTGGCGCCAGAATGTCGAAAGTCGTGCGCAGTACCCTGGCGTTCCCGGGACGTACATGCCGGGCGGCAAGCCGCCTCGGAAAGGCGAGATGTTCCGGAATCCCGGGCTCGCGGATACCTACCGTACGATCGCTGCCGGCGGCCGCGACGCATTTTACAAGGGCGACATTGCCCGCACCATCGCTGCCTACATGGAAGAGAACGGTGGCTTCCTGGGTTACGACGACATGGCGGCGCATACGTCCGAATGGGTCGAACCGGTGTCAACCCGATATCGTGGCTACGATGTCTATGAATTGCCGCCCAACGGGCAGGGGGTGGCGGCACTGCAACTGCTGAATGTGCTTGAAGGGTACGATCTGGCGGCGATGGGCTTTGGCAGTGCGCGCTACATTCATACTTTCGTCGAGGCAAAAAAGGTCGTGTACGAGGACCTCGCGAAATTTTATGCGGACCCCGACTTCTACGATGCACCGGTACAGGCGCTGATTTCCAAAGAGTACGCGGCCGAGCGGCGCGCATTAATCTCACCGGACCGGGCCGCAACCGCTTATCCTTCCGGCGATCCTCGTCTCGAACACGGCGATACGATTTACCTGAGTGTCGCGGACAGCGATGGCAACATGGTGTCATTGATCCAGAGCAATTACGGCGACCTGGGATCCGGCATGACGCCCGGAAAACTCGGCTTCATGCTGCAGAATCGCGGTTCCCTGTTTGCGCTGACCGAGGGCCATCCGAATGTCTACGCGCCCGGCAAACGCCCTTTTCACACCATCATCCCCGCCTTTGTCATGAAGGATGGCAAGCCGTTAATGAGTTTCGGTGTCATGGGTGGTTCGATGCAGCCCCAGGGCCACGCGCAGATACTGGTGAATATGATCGACTTTGGCATGAACCTGCAGGAAGCCGGCGACGCGGCACGGATACGCCATTCCGGTTCGTCGCAGCCGACAGGCAGCGTCATGTCGGACGGCGGCACGGTGTACCTCGAAAGCAGCATCCCGGCAGCGGTTCGCGACGAGCTGCGCCGGATGGGCCACAGCATCGCAAGCTCACCCACCAGCTACGGCGGCTACCAGGCCGTTATGTGGGATGCAGACGAGCAGGTTTATTACGGAGCATCTGAATCGCGCAAGGACGGACAGGCGGCCGGTTACTGAACATGAGCCAGGACATGGACATCTATCTGACCGGTATTACGACCACCGGCACGCCGCATATCGGCAACTACGTGGGTGCAATTCGACCGGGTATTGCAGCAAGCAAGGATGCGTCGAAACGCAATTTTTATTTTCTCGCCGACCTGCACGCGTTGGCAAAGGCCGAGGACCCCGACAAGATTCACCGCTCGACACTGGAAATTGCGGCTTCCTGGCTCGCGCTGGGCCTCGATACGTCGAATGCCGTGTTCTACCGGCAATCCGATATTCCTGAAATTCCGCAACTGACGTGGATACTGACCAGCATGACGGCGAAGGGCCTGATGAACCGGGCACATTCGTACAAGGCTGCCGTGCAGGCGAACGAGGAAAACGGCAGCAGCGACCCGGACCGCGGTATTACGATGGCACTTTACAGCTATCCGGTACTGATGGCGGCCGACATCCTGATGTTCCGGTCCACCAAAGTGCCCGTCGGCCGCGACCAGAAGCAGCATGTGGAAATGGCACGCGACATCGCGCAGCGATTCAATCATCACTACGGCGATATCCTGGTGCTGCCGGAACCGGTTATCGACGACAACACTGCCGTGCTGTCCGGGCTGGACGGCCGCAAGATGAGCAAGAGCTATAACAACACAATTCCGCTGTTCGAGCCCGAGAAACGGCTGCGCAAGCTGATCATGAAAATCAAGACCAACAGCCTGGAGCCGGGTGAACCGAAAGAGACCGAAGGTTCAACGCTGTACGAAATATGCAAGGCCTTTGCGACGCCGGATGAAACCCGCGAGATCGAACAGAAATACGCCGACGGGATTGCATCGGGTAAAATGAAGCAGCTGCTGTTCGAGTACGTCAATGATCACCTGAAATCCGCGCGCCAGGAGTATGCGCGGCTCATCGACGACCCGGCGGCGATCGAACGCGAGCTGCAAAAAGGCGCTGAGGCAGCTCGTGCCTTGTCAGTACCTTATCTCGACCAGATTCGCCACGCAGTCGGTATCCGCAAGCTGGGCTGACAAGGTCATGGTCACGATGGTGTGCTTACAGCATCCGTCAGTCTCGGGACCACCGGAAGCGGGCGCAAGCAGATTTTCACGAGAGAGGAATTCATCATGAGTAGATATGCAGTACTTGTGGCGGCTGTGCTGATGGCATTTATTGGCCTGTCCCGTAGTACCGAATCGGCAGAGGTCACCAAGTTCAACGACGGACCACTAAAGGATTTGGGCCTGCCGTTTTCCGAATCTGTACGAGTGGGTGACGTGCTGTTTCTATCCGGCGTGCTTGGCATGACCGACGACGGCAAGGTCGCGCCGGGTGGCATGGCGGCCGAAGCCGACCAGGCCATGCAGAACATCGCCGATGTACTGGAGCGCCGCGGCCTGTCGATGCAGGACATCGTCAAATGCACGGTTTTTCTTGCCGACATCAGTGAGTGGGCGGCATTCAACGAAGTTTACAAGCGTTACATGAAACCGCCGTACCCGGCGCGCAGCGCGCTTGGTGCCAATGGCCTTGCCGAAAATGCCCGTCTCGAAATCGAGTGTATTGCCGCCTACCCGGAAGAGCCTATGAAAGCACCGCCTCAAACACCGCACTGAGCTTGGCTATGCACTCACTCATGTGCTCATGCTCGACGATCATCGGCGGCGCCAGCATGATGTGTGGCACAGTGTGGCCGTCGACCTGTATCGAGCCCGGGTAGCAGATCAGGCCCTCGTGCATGGCGGACTGGCGCAATTGCTCGGCCAGCCCGGCGCCGTTGTTGAAGCCCGCCTTGGTGGTGCGGTTGCTGACCAGTTCGATACCGGCGAAGAGGCCGCGCCCGCGTACTTCGCCGACGTGAGGATGATCGGCGAAGGCCTGCTCGAGCATGCCGATGAAGCGCGTGCCCTGGTCACGTGTGCGGGCCAGCAAGTCATCGCGATCAATGACGTTTTGCACGGCGACGCCGGCAGCACAGGCGATCGCGTGGCCGATGTAGGTATGGCCATGGGCGAAGCCTGCGCGTGACAACTCGGTTGCAATGTTTTCCCGAAGTACGACTGCTGCCAACGGTTGATAACCGCCGCCGATGCCCTTGGCCAGCGTGACGATATCCGGGATTACGTCATCATGCCGGTGCGCGAAGAAATGTCCGCTGCGGCCACTGCCACACATGATCTCGTCGGCGATCAGGAGTACGCCGAAGCGGTCGCAGATGTCGCGTATGCGGCGCAAATAGCCAGGTGCTGCCGCGACGACACCGAGCGATGAGCCGACGATTGGTTCGAGGATGACGGCGGCAACATTGTCGGCGCCGCAGTGAACAAGCGCCAGTTCGAGATGATCGGCCGCGCGACAGGCGTATTCTTCGAGGCTCTCGTACGAAAGCCGTTCCCGGTAGGGGTAACAGGGCTGGATTCGCGGCCAGTCGAGCAACGGCGCGGCGGATGCGCGGCGGCGCAGGTCGTTGCCGCTTACTGACAATGCGCAAAACGTATTGCCGTGATAACTGTGTTCGCGGCTGATGATGAGTTTCTTGCCCGGCTTGTCGCGCGCAGCCCAGTACTGCCACGCGAGCTTCATGGCGGTTTCGTTTGCCTCGGACCCGCCGGAATTGAAATAGACGCGGGCTCCCGGCTCCGCAAATCGCAACGCGATAATCCGGGCGAGTGTTTCCTGGGGTTCGCTGGTGAAGAACGCTGTATGCGCGAACGCGACCGTTTCAGCCTGTTTGCAAATGGCGTCTATAACGTCGGGATGCCCGTGCCCCAGGCATGACACTGCTGCCCCGCCGCTCATATCGAGGTACTTGCGGCCGTCGGCGTCGCTGATGGTCATGCCGTCCGCGGCAACCGCAATTGGGTACGCGTACCGTGGCGACCGGTACAGAACCGAGCTGCCCGTTGCTGATGATGCCAGGGTTCTGTCGCTCATCCGGCGTCAACGGGCGGCGCCGTAGGGGCGCGCTGCCGGAATCGGGTCACTGCCATGCGATGCCTCTGATCAGGACTTGCTCCTGGCGGTTTGGCCGCCGGCCCGGGAACGCCACAGTATAACGCAGGATCCACTCGTGTCCGCGAGGAGTCCGCGCGGCAGAAGCCGAAGGGGCTGCGGCTTCTGCCGCGCAGACTCCAATGCTGTGCCATGACGGTATAATCCGCCGCAGCGCTACCGCTGCGCAGTTCACGGGGCCCGACGGATGCATGCAGTCATTTTTGACATCGATGGCACCTTGTCGTGCGACAGGCTGGGCTGGGAGTTCCGCGCCGTGGGTCCGGAGCTCGGGGGCATCGAGGAGTTTCGAACGCGAATTCGCCGACTGAGCGCTGCCGACCCGGCTGCGCCCGATTTTCCGTGGCTGCATGATTCCTGTCGATCTGCTCGCTGCATTTTTCGCAATCAGCGTGCTGCTGGCGTTGTCGCCAGGCCCTGACAACCTCTTTGTGCTGACACAGTCGGCCATGAGCGGTCCGCGTGCGGGCCTGGCAGTTACTCTCGGGTTGTGCACCGGCCTGATCGTACACACGACGGCTGTCGCTGTGGGTGTCGCGGCAATAGTGCAAGCGTCCGCTGTTGCGTATACAGCAATCAAGCTGGCCGGCGCGGGCTACTTGCTGTACCTCGCATGGCTCGCCTTTACGGCTGCGCCGACGGATGAGGTTGAAGGCGGCGCGCCCCGGCTGCAACTACGGCGGCTGTACGGGCGGGGCATCATCATGAACGTGACGAACCCGAAGGTTTCCATATTCTTTCTCGCTTTCCTGCCGCAGTTCGCCGATCCGGCCCGGGGCTCACTGGTCGCGCAAATCCTGCTGCTCGGCGCGGTGTTTGCGGTGGCTACCGTAGTGGTGTTCGGCGGCATTGCCGTCTTTGCCGGCGCAGCCGGCCGCTGGCTGGCGAGCTCGGCCCGCGCGCAGCTCGTGCTCAATCGGGTTGCCGGTACTGTGTTCATTGTGCTGGCACTCAATCTTATTGTCACCGTCCGATGATGCACTGGCATCGCGATCCCCGTTACACTGCGATTTCCCGGGCAACAGACATGGCGGATACATGAAGTTCGAGATTCGGACAGCCACGGTCAACGATGTTGGCGCAATGCTCGCATTGCTGCCGCGTCTGGCCGACTTCGACGTACCGGCGCACCGTCAGCCTGAGCATTTGTGGGAGCATGATGGCGCGTTGCTGCGCAGTTGGCTTGCCGGTGAAGCACCGCAATGTCTCGTCGAGGTGGCGGTCGCTGACAGTGGAATCGTCGGATTGACGATGACCAGCATGCAGCCAGACCCGTTGACCCATGAGCCCGCCGCCCACCTTGAGGTAATCGCTGTGGCGGCTCGTGCCGAAGGTAAGGGTGTCGGCAGGGCGCTGCTCGTGGCTGCGGAGCAAAATGCGCGGGAACGTGGTGCCCGGTCAATTACGCTTCATGTGATCGACTCGAACAGCCGTGCACGTCATTTTTATGAGCAGAGTGGCTACGTGGGTGAAATGATTCGCTACATCAGTCACTGTCAGCGTAGTCGTTGCCTGACCGGCCTTACCCGCGAGTCGGTGACGCATCCGGGCATCTGGTGCGTTACCCTGACGCGGTCTGTCCCTGACGCGGGAGTACCATGGACCTGCCTTTGTTGTTATACGGTTTCCTGGCCGCGGTTGTCCTGATCGCCATTGCCTGGTTTCGCGTTCGTGCCCGGCCGCTGAAGCGCCGCCAACTAGAGCGAAAGCTCGCCCTCGTGCAAAAAAGAATTGCCGAGCGCGAAGCACGGAAAGCAGAAGCAATAATTCACGAAGAGAGTCATTACGGTTCGGACGACTCGCGGCAAATTCTGGAACCCCGGCGTCTCAGGCTGCGCAAGATCGACGACCGCCGATGCGCCATTACATGCTGGCGCTACTCAACGATCCGGCGTTCCATCAGTATATCGGTGACCGCGGTGTGCAGAGCGAGGCGCAGGCGAGCGATTACATAAAGGACGGCGCCATTGCGAGTTACACGCAGTTCGGATACGGCATGTATCTCGCAGAACTGAAGTCGGACGCGCGGGCGGCCGGCATCTGTGGGCTTGTGCGCCGTGACGGACTCGATGACCCGGATCTCGGCTTCGCGTTCATGCCGGAATTCCGTTCGCAAGGGCTTGCATCGGAAGCGGCGTCGGCTGTGTTGCGCTACGCTGTGGATGAGTTGGCGCTGCCACGTGTTGTTGCGATCGTTACACCGGACAACCAGGCATCGATAGCGTTGCTGAAGGAGGCCGGCATGCGGCAGGACGGAACCGTGCGATTGCCAGGCGGCGATACCGACCTGGATCTTTACGTGTACGAGGTGTAGGGCGCCGAATCATGCTTTTGGGCCTGGCAGCGGATGGCGTACTGCTTCTGCACCTCGCATTCATCCTGTTCGTCGCCGCGGGCGCATTGCTCGTGCTTCGATGGCTGTGGCTCGCGTGGCTGCATGTGCCGGCCGCTGCCTGGGGCGTCTATATCGAACTGTCCGGCGGGCTGTGTCCGTTGACGACGGTTGAAAACCGCCTGCGTCGTGCTGCAGGTGACCATGCCTACACGACTGACTTCATCGACCACTATGTAACGCTTCTGATCTATCCACCCGGACTGACCCGTTCGGTGCAGGTGGGACTGGCCGTGGCCGTATTGCTGATCAATGCTGCGGTGTACGGCGTTTTGCTATGGCGCCGCCACCGACGACGCACGGAGCGCAGATGACGTCCCGGGTTGGGTACGCTCGGGTAAGCGGGTAAGCTCGTGGCATCCAGTGACGAGAAGTTCGGCATGATCGAAACCGCCATTGTCGCTTTCGCAACCTTTTTTGCGACTGTTGGTCCGCCGGATGTTGCGGCGATGTTCGCTGTCCTGACGGCGGACGATACGCCGCGCGAACGCCGGCGCACGGCACTTCGCGGGCGCGGGACGCCGATTGCCGCCGATTCATCCTGGGCGTTTTTCGCCTTTGCCGGTGAGGTCATGCTCGGCGCGCTCGGCATATCGCTGCCTGCGTTGCGCATTGCCGGCGGGATACTGCTTTTCCTGATCGGCATCGACATGGTATTCGCCGTGAATTCGGGCGGTACATCGACGACGGCTGAAGAAACGCAGGAAGCAAAGACCAAGGCGGATATTGCTGTCTTTCCGCTGGCGACGCCGCTGATAGCAGGTCCAGGTGCGATGGGCGCTGCCATTCTGCTGATGTCGGATACCGGCGGTGACTTTCTGCTCAAGGTGGCGGTGATTGGCGCGCTGTTTGCCGTACTGCTGCTGACTCTTGTCGGGATGCTGGTCGCGACTCAGTTGCAGCGGTTCCTGGGCGTTACCGGCATGCACGTCATTACCCGCGTGCTCGGTGTGCTGCTATCGGCACTCGCTGTGCAGTTCGTACTTGACGGATTACTGGCCAGCGGCCTGTTTACCGCCTGACGCTTGCAGCGAACTGCATGGAGACGAATGATGAATGACCTCAGCATGAAGGAATTTGAGCGTGTTGAGCTTCGGGTTGGAACGGTGCTGGAGGCAAAGGCGTTTCCTGAAGCGCGCAAGCCCGCGTACAAACTGACGGTGGACTTCGGTGAGCAAATTGGTGTCAGGCGCTCTTCGGCACAGATTACGGACCTGTACACGAAGGACGAACTGGTTGGCCGGCAAGTCATGGGTGTCGTTAATTTTCCGCCGAGGCAGATCGGTCCGTTCATGTCCGAATGCCTCGTGACCGGTTTTGTCCAGGACGATGGCAGCGTCATACTCGCGGTTCCGGACAAACCCTGCGCCAACGGCACACGGCTGGCGTGATGCTTAACCCGATGCTTGCATCGGGAGTAAGCGGCCGCAGCAAGGCGATGCCATGACTGAAATAACGGACTGGACAAGATTTACGGGAATTCAAGGCAGTCGACCTGGCGTCGTCCTTCGTCCTGTCGTGGCAGATGAGCGACCATGTGCTCGTTATTGACCTTGACCTGTGCCTGACCCCGGAACACCCGTTCTACGTGGCGCCGCGGCGGTTGCGGCAGGACTGCATACTGCCAGCACTGCTGGAGTTCCCGCATTGCAGCCGCCTGGGCGATGCTGATGAACCCGCGCAATCCGGCGACCTCGCGAAAATCGCCCGGGGGATCGGACTCGGCAAAATACACGGCCTGCAGTTGATCGATGACGGTCACTACGAAATGTCGGGGGACTTCGGTACCGTGCAGATACAGTCGGAGCGGCCGATACTGCGCCTTGGTGACCGGCTGGCATGAGCATTGACAGCCGCAATGGCCCTGGCTGCGATTGAGCCTATACATTCCACGGAGCGAGAAAATGCATGAAGAAATAAGGCATCCCTGCATACAGCACAAGCTGGCGCTGATCCGGGACGAGGCCACGGGCCACAAGAAATTTCGGGAACTGGCCACCGAGATAACGATGTTTCTGTGCTACGAAGCCCTGAAGCACGTAACAGTAAAGAAGGTCAGCGTGCAAACGCCGCTGGCGGAAGCACAATGCCATATGATTGCGCAGGACATTGTCGTGGTGCCGATCCTGCGCGCCGGTGTTGGCATGTTGGAAGGAATCCTCGACCTGGTCCCGACCGCCCGCGTAGGTTTTGTCGGCATGTATCGTGACGAGAAAACCAAGCAACCAGTGTCCTATTACCAGCGGCTGCCTAAAGAGGCGAAGAACGGGTTGTGTATTGTCATAGACCCGATGCTGGCAACCGGCGGATCGACGGCAGCCGCGATCGGGATACTGAAAAAGGCGGGTGCTGCACAAATCGTCGTCGTATGCATCGTTACTTGCCCAGAGGGGCTAAAAACGGTCGAGGATGCGCACCCTGACGTCGAGATCTACACGGCGAGCATTGATGAACGGCTCGATGACCGTAAGTACATCGTGCCTGGTCTTGGGGACGCGGGTGACCGGCTGTTCGGTACCAGCAATGTCGAATGACAGGCCGGTCATGCGTCGAAGGCGGTAAGAGGAGCCGCGCAATGGCGGAATTAAAGACAAAGCAGACGCGCGCAAGCGTGACAACATTCCTGAATAGCATTGAAGAACCAGGACAACGAGCTGACGTGCGCAAGATTGCTGCGATCATACGGGACGTAACCGGCAGCAAGGCCCGTATGTGGGGCACGTCAATAATCGGATTTGGTTACTACGACTACAAGTACGAAAGTGGCCGCGAAGGACGCTGGTTTCTTTGCGGCCTGTCACCGCGCAAGCAGTCCCTGTCGATATACATCATGGCCGGTTTTGCCCGCTTTGACGAACTGCTTGAAAAGCTCGGCAAGTACAAGACCGGCAAGTCATGCCTGTCTATCAAATCGCTGGACGATGTCGATATCGACGTGCTGCGCCAGCTTATCGAGGCGTCCGTCGAACATATGCGGAGTCACTACGCTACCGGCTGATGGAGAAATCCCTGGCCGGAACATCGCGCCGGCCGGTTCGTTGTGCGAGAAAACAGCCGAGCAGACTGCGGGCCTCGCGACGCGCCGGACAACGATTTGCAGGGTGCCACGAGCGGTTGGGGCGCGACCAATATCTCCCCCCGGCTGAAGTACCCCGGGGACCGCTGACGGCACGGGGGCGCCCAAAACTCAAAGTTGCAGCCAAATTCGGCTATAAATCAATTGCCTGCGGTCACTTAAATATTTGCACTATTCGCGGACTGGCGTACCATACACGCTCCTGATTCCTGTCAGCTGCAGCCAGCTATCCGCTGGCCTGTCGGCTGTCAGGAATCGAGAAACAGTGCCGGCCCTGTGGCCGGTGTTCGTAACGCCAATGCAATTGGCAATTTCAAGAGTTAAAGATCGATATGTCAGAGCAAGTGGAAGGAACCGTCAAGTGGTTCAACGATGAAAAGGGTTTTGGATTCATCGAGCGCGAAGGCGGAAAAGATGTGTTCGTGCATTACAGCGCGATCAAGGGCGACGGCCGCAAGACGCTACATGAAGGCCAGCGCGTCTCTATGGAAGTAACACAGGGCCAGAAAGGGCCGCAGGCCGAAAACGTAATGCCGCTCTAGAGCGGCGTTTCGACGGCTTTACCTGTCGGCCTCGTGCGGACAGGGCTCGCTTCCCGCTGACCAGACGTCAGCGGCGACAGGCGCAATGAACAGCCCGAAGTGCGGCGGCCTCGCTGCGCTTCGGGTTTTTTTTGCCCGCAGCTCAGGGGTTGGCGAAACGCGTACGCAGGATTATTCTGTTCCCGTAGTTAACCGTCTAAAACGGCAGGCAGGGGAGATGCACAGGAGCAAGCTTGCGGGATTCATTATTGACTGCAGGACGGACGATCTCGATGCGGCTGCCGCATTCTGGAGTAGCGCACTTGGCGCACCGCCGAAGTCGGCTGCGAGCCAGGGTACCGGCCCCTACGTCGAGCTCGAGATGCGCAGACGGCGAAGTATACGCGGAGGTACAACAGGTAGAGCATGCGAGCCGCGTGCATCTTGACATCGAAGCGGACGATATCGAGGCGGAAGTACGCCGGCTGGAAGGCCTTGGTGCACGGCGCATTGCCGACATAAAGACCTGGTGCGTAATGGAGGCACCGACCGGCCAGCGCTTCTGCGTCGTGCCTGTCGTCAGTAAGGACTTCAACGAAAAAGCCCGGCAGTGGGATTAGAAGGAGAGTGACTATGACCAGTGAACTTATGTACCTGACGTGGGTAGCGACGCTGACGGCGCTGTTATGGGTGCCTTACATCCTGAACATGATCGCCGTTCGCGGCCTTGTCGATGCCGTGGGTTACCCGGACAACCCGCCGCCGATGGCCGGCTGGGCAGAGCGCATGAAGGCTGCCCATGCCAATGCGATTGAAAACCTTGTCGTATTCGCGGCGCTTGTACTTGTCGCGCATGCTACCGGCAGCAGTAACGAGACAACTGTGCTGGCATGCCAGATATATTTCTGGGCGCGCGTCGTGCATGTGCTGGCGTACACATTTGCCATTCCATGGGTGCGCACGCTGGCATTTGTTGTGGGTTTTGTCGGCCAGATGCTGTTGGCGATCGAACTGCTGTAGCCCCGAAATCGGTGACATATCCGGGGTACAGTCGTCCGCGCTGTCGGGGCGCACGCGCTGGCAAACTCGGAGACGTCGCTATCGCGGCTTCTGGTCGCGCCATGCTTGCAGCTGTTCTTCCAGCTGCGACCATCGCTCGACCAGTTGCTCGAGATCGTTCCTGCTTTGCGCGAGATCATCGATGATCGGCTGCACGGCGTCATGACCGTCACTGTAGAAGCCCGGCGACGTCATGCGCTCCTCAAGGCCGGCGATGTGCGCTTCCAGTGCCTCGATCCTGCCGGGCAATGCGTCGAGTTCGCGTTGCTCCCGATAGCCGAGTTTCTGCACCTGCTTCGCCGGCCGTGGCTCAGGCGGCTTGTCGCCGGCGGAACTCCCCGCGGCATCCGGTGACTCGACATCGTCCAGCGTCTTTCCCTGCCGTAGCCAGTCGCTGTATCCGCCGACATACTCCCGGAGCTGCCCGCCTTTCTCGAATGCGATCGTGCTGGTCACGACATTGTCCAGAAATTCGCGATCGTGGCTGACGATGATCAGCGTCCCGTCAAAGGCCGCCAGTTTGTCCTCGAGTACCTCGAGCGTCTCGATATCGAGGTCGTTCGTGGGTTCGTCCAGCACCAGCAGATTGGCGGGCCGTGTAAAGAGTTTCGCAAGTATGACCCGGTTCCGTTCGCCGCCGGACAAGGACTTGACCGGCGTCATTGCCCGTTCCGGTGTGAACAGGAATCCCTTCAGGTAACCGACGATATGGCGGTCCTTGCCGCCAAGACTGATCCACGTACGGCCTTCGCCGACGTTCTCGGCCACGGACTTTTCAGGATCGAGGGATTCGCGCAGCTGGTCAAAATAGCCGATTTTCAGGTTGGTCCCGTGCTTGACCGTGCCGGACCAGGGCTCGAGTTCGCCCAGCAGCAGCTTCAGCAGTGTCGACTTGCCAACACCATTATTGCCGAGGATGCCGATACGGTCACCGCGCATGATCTTCACGGAAAAGTCGCTGACCAGCAGCTCATCCCCGTGGCCGAATGATACGTTCCGTGCGCGAATGACCTTGCGGCCGGAATCGTCCGCCTTTTCGATGTGCATCCGTGCGCTGGCATCGCGGCTCTGCCGCTGGGCACGCTCATCACGCATTTTTTGCAGCGTTCGTGCCCGTCCTTCATTGCGCGTGCGGCGGGCCTTTACTCCCTGGCGAATCCAGACCTCTTCCTGAGCAAGCTTTTTGTCGAATCGTGCGCGCTCTGTCTCCTCGTCCTCCAGGGCCTTTTCCTTGCGGCGCAGAAAATTTCGGAAGTCTCCCGGCCAGCTCGTCAGTTCACCTCGGTCAATCTCGACGATCCGGGTTGCAAGCTTCTGCAGGAAAGCACGGTCATGCGTAATAAAAAGTACGGCGCCCGGATAGCTATAGATAATGTTTTCCAGCCATTCGATCGTCACGATATCGAGGTGATTGGTCGGTTCATCGAGCAGCAGCAGATCCGGATTCCGCACCAGTGCGGCGGCCAGTGCAGCACGCCGGCGCCAGCCGCCCGATAATTCATTCATGGCTTTGCCGGCGGGGAGGTTCAGTTCACTGATGGTGGCGTCGACGCGCTGGTCGATGTGCCAGCCGCCGGCAACGTCGATCTGCCGGTGCAGTGCCTCGAGGTCACGAAGCCCGCTCGGGTCAAGCGCTGCCGCTGAGCGCTGCCGGTATTCATGCAGCAGGTCCTCAGTTTCTTTAAGACCGGATTTAACGAAGTCACGAACGGTCTGCGTGTCGACGTCCGGCAGCACCTGCGCCAGCTGGCTGACGACAAGTCCGGACTGCCTGACGATGTCGCCGCGGTCCGGCTCGACCTGTCCGGCGATGAGTTTCAGCGTCGTTGACTTGCCGGCGCCGTTGCGGCCGATCAGGCGCACGCGTTCGCCGGGCTCGATGGCGAGGCTTGCGTCGTGCAGGATGCGCTGCTCACCGAAATCGAGCGACAGGTTTTCAAAGCGTATCAGGGACATGCCGGTATCGTCAGACCGTGTACCGGCTTGCTGGCCGGTACCGTGGTGGGGATGCGGCCGTCAGCATACACGCAGTACACGGCAGTATTGAACAATCCTGCGGCGGCCCGTACTGTCGCTTCTGGATGGGCGCGCGCCGCGGGCGCTGGCGGGACGATATGGACGAGCAACGCTTGATCGACATCGAAATGAGGATCGCCTACCAGGAACAGACCCTGGCTGAGCTCAACGACGTGTTGACCGACCAGCAGGCGCAGCTGACCCGGCTGCAGAATCTCGCCATAACCCTTGGCGAACGCATCCAGTCACTGGCGGAACGGCCGGAATCGGCTGCCGACGACGAACAGAAACCGCCGCATTACTGACGCGTGGTGCATAATGGCCCGGCCTTTTTGCGGCGTCTCGCGCCGTAGTGAAATCAGGCACCTTTTACGCGGGAGCGCAGTATGACTGCCCAGCAGGTCTCCGCCGGATGGCGGCCGTTCGCATGGACCGGTGTGTTCCTCGCGGTGCTGATCTGGTCAGGAATCCGGCCGGCTGACTATCCGACATGGGCTCTCGAGGTCTCGCCCGCCGTGGCCGGAGCATTAATACTGCTGGCAACGCGCCGCCGCTATCCGCTTACGGTTCTGACCTATGTGCTGATCCTGGTGCATGCCATCATCCTGATCGTCGGCGGCCACTATACCTACGCCGAGGTGCCGCTCGGCGACTGGCTGAGCGCGGCATTCGATCTCGAACGCAACAACTACGACAAGCTGGGCCATCTTGCGCAGGGATTCGTGCCCGCGATCATTGCGCGCGAGGTGGTCATCCGGAACGGCGTGTTTACCCATGCCGGCTGGCGAAATTTCTTTGTCGTCTGCTTTTGCCTGGCGGTCAGCGCTTTCTACGAGCTTATCGAATGGTGGGTAGCTTTATTGTCAGCGAAGGCGGCCGATTCGTTCCTTGGCACACAGGGTTATGTGTGGGACACGCAATCCGACATGTTGTACGCGTTGATCGGCGCGATACTCGCGCTGCTCGTGCTCAGTCGTGTTCACGACCGTCAGCTCCGCGCGGCGGGATTTGTCTGAGCGCCCGGCTTCATGATGGATCCGAATTACCGCATTGCGGCGGCTCGCCAGTCGCATCTCGCCGCAATACCCGTGATCGAGCGCGCGGCGGCGCGGCTGTTCTCCGAGCGGGACCTGCCGCCGCATATTCGTTATCGCGTCACTGACCGCAATACGCTGCTGAAAGCGCAGCGCGATGGGCGCCTGTGGGTGGCGCTGGCAGCGCGCGAGGGAGTGGTCGGATTCGCGCTCGCCGATACCCTGGATAACGATGCGTTTCTCGATGAGGTCGACGTGACGCCGGACCATGGGCGGCGCGGCATTGGCAAGCGGCTCGTCGAGGCCGTGATTGACTGGGCCGAGGCACAAGGGCGCACCGGCCTGACGCTGGTAACGTTTCGCCATGTCCGATGGAATGCACCGTTCTATGCGTCCCTCGGGTTTCGGACGATCGACGAGGAGGAACTGGGCCCCGGTCTCCGCGAGCGGCTGCAGCAGGAGCAGGCGGCGGGCATCGATCCGGGCAAGCGGGTGGCGATGCGCCTTGCCCTGGCGCGGGGCTGCGGCAAGTCATGACCGGCTCCCGTCGCATCAACAAGCGTTGTGCGTTCCTGACATTTGCCAAGGCGTTCGACCGCTATGTTGGCCGACAAAAGGGCTGGACGTAGGTAGCAGTCGGCTGGCCCGGATTATTCATGAACGTTTTGGTTCGGTGGTTGGCGAAGGCGCACCCCGGGGAGGGCTTTTCAGGGACGCTGTAAATACGTCCCTGTACGCTCTGTGCCGGACGTCCCTGTCCGGCACAGCCCTGAAAAGCCCTCCCCGGGGCACACCTCCGCCCCCTGCCATATCGCGATGTTCATGAATAATCCGGGCCGACTTCGAGGTGCCCGGGCGTCAGGCGCGCTGTTTGTTCTCGAGGCCCTTCAGTAATGGCTTCAGGTACTGCCCGGTGAAAGAATTGCGATTCGCGGCTACTTGTTCGGGTGTGCCGGTGGCGAGTATTTCGCCGCCGCCGTCGCCACCTTCCGGACCGAGGTCGATGAGCCAGTCGGCTGTCTTGATGACATCGAGGTTGTGCTCGATGACAACGACTGTGTTGCCGCGATCGCGGAGGCGGTGCAGGACATTCAGCAGTTGCTCGATATCGTGGAAGTGCAGGCCGGTCGTCGGTTCATCGAGGATATAGAGTGTGCTGCCGGTATCGCGCTTTGAGAGTTCCTTTGCAAGTTTGACTCGTTGTGCCTCGCCGCCGGAAAGCGTTGTTGCGTTCTGTCCGAGACGAATGTATGACAAGCCGACATCCATTAGTGTCTGCAACTTTTTCGCGACGACCGGCACGTTGCGGAAGAAATCCAATGCGTCTTCGACCGTCATTTCGAGAATTTCGTGAATGTTACGGCCCTTGTAACGGATTTCGAGCGTCTCGCGGTTGTAGCGCTGGGCGCGGCACACGTCACAGGGCACATAGATGTCGGCAAGAAAGTGCATCTCCACTTTAATAACGCCGTCGCCCTGGCAGGCCTCGCAGCGGCCGCCCTTGACGTTGAAACTGAAACGGCCCGGCATGTAGCCGCGTGAACGTGCTTCCTGGGTACCGGCAAACAATTCGCGTATCGGCGTAAACAGGCCGCTGTAGGTGGCCGGGTTCGAGCGCGGTGTGCGGCCGATCGGGCTCTGGCTGATATCGATGACGCGATCGATGTGCTCGAGTCCCTGCAGGCTGTCAAACGGCGACGGATTGCGATTGCTGCGATTCAGGTCATCCGCCACGGCCTTGTACAACGTATCGTTAACGAGCGTCGATTTCCCGGAGCCCGACACACCGGTAACGCAGGTCATCAGGCCGACAGGGATGGACGCCGTGACATTCTTCAGATTATTGCCGCGCGCGCCCTTGATTGTCAGCTGGCGCTTTCGGTCCGGTTTGTGGCGCTTCCCGGGCAGCGCGATCGAGCGACGGCCGGACAGGTATTGCCCGGTCAGCGACTGTGGGTTTTTCTGGATATCAGCCGGCGTTCCCTCGGCCACGATCTTGCCGCCGTGCACGCCGGCGCCAGGGCCTAAGTCGACGACGTGGTCGGCCGCCATGATTGCTTCTTCGTCGTGCTCGACGACGATGACGGTGTTGCCGATATCGCGCAGGTGCAGCAGCGTGCCGAGCAGCCGCTGGTTGTCGCGCTGGTGCAGGCCGATGGACGGTTCATCGAGTATGTACATGACACCGACCAGTCCCGATCCGATCTGGCTGGCGAGCCGGATGCGCTGTGCTTCGCCGCCGGACAGCGTCTCGGCGCTGCGGCCGAGTGACAGGTAGTCGAGGCCGACGTCACTCAGGAAACCGAGTCGGTCATTGATTTCCTTGACGATCTTGTCCGCGATAGTCGCCCGCCAGCCCTCGAGTTGCAGGTCCCGGAAAAATGCCCGCGAATGCCCGACGGACATGGCGCTTATTTCAGGCAACGACTTCCCGGCAATGAACACGTTGCGCGCGGAACGATTGAGGCGCGCACCACTGCACTCCGGACATGGCTGGCTGTTCAGGAATCGCGCCAGTTCTTCGCGCACAGCCGAAGACTCGGTTTCGCGGAACCGCCGCTCAAGGTTGGGAATGACGCCTTCAAAGCGGTGCTTCTGGCGGATTTCCAGGCCCCGGGAATTCGCGTACTCGAATTCTATTTTCTCCTTGCCGCTGCCGTACAGGACGATATCGCGGATTTTCTCGCTGAGCTCGGAGAACGGCGTTTCGATATCGAACTTGTAGTGCTTCGCGAGGCTGTTGATCATGTGGAAGTAATAGGTCGTTTTGCGATCCCAGCCGCGTATTGCGCCGCCGGCGAGCGACAGCTCGGAGTTGACAACCACGCGTGCCGGATCGAAAAAACTGCTTGACGCCCAGCCCGTCACAGCCGGCACAGGCGCCGTTCGGGTTGTTGAACGAAAACAGCCGCGGCTCCAGTTCAGTCAGGCTGTAGCCACAGACGTTGCAGGCGAAGCGGTCCGAAAACACGAGCTCCTCGCGATCCGGTTCGCTCATGAACGCGATGCGAGTGGTGCCGTCGGCCAGCCGCAAGGCTGTTTCGAACGACTCGGCCAGACGCAGTTTGATGTCGTCCTTGACCTTGAAGCGGTCGACGACGGCATCGATGCTGTGTTTGCGGCGCAGGTCGAGTTTCGGCGGGTCATCGAGCTCGTAGACCTCGCCGTCGATACGGGCGCGGATGAAGCCCTGGCCCTTGAGTTCCTGCATCAGCTGCACGTGTTCGCCCTTGCGGTTCGCTACCACCGGTGCGAGCAGCAGCAGTCGCGTACCTTCGGGAAGTGCGAGCACCTGGTCGACCATCTGGCTGACGGTCTGTGCCTCGAGTGTAATCCCGTGATCGGGGCAGCGTGGCGTGCCGGCGCGTGCATACAGCAGGCGCAGGTAGTCGTGAATTTCGGTCACCGTGCCGACAGTCGAGCGGGGATTGTGCGAGGTCGATTTCTGTTCGATCGAGATTGCAGGCGACAGTCCGTCGATATGGTCAACGTCGGGCTTTTCCATCATCGACAAAAACTGGCGCGCGTACGCCGACAGCGATTCGACGTAGCGGCGCTGGCCCTCAGCGTAGATCGTGTCAAACGCGAGCGATGATTTCCCGGAACCGGACAGGCCGGTGAAAACAATCAGCTTGTCTCGCGGCAGGCTGATGTCGAGATTTTTCAGATTGTGTGTCCGCGCGCCGCGGATATCGATCGTCTTCATTGGGTGCCGGTTTAGTGATCGCGAAACAACCTGCTAATATACGCCGCCCCGCGACGCCGGGGCAAAACGCACACAAATATCCCGGCCGGGAGCCCGGGCGGCCGGCGCCGCGCGGGCCCGGGCAGTGCCGGTGCCACAGGACGGCCCACGTTCATGCCTGAAGCCCCACGACAACCCAAAGCACTGTTCAGCCCCATGTTGCCGATCGAGCGGCGCAGCGTGGCCCTGGTGTCCCTGATCAGCACCTGCCGGATGTTCGGCCTGTTTGCGCTGCTGCCGGTTCTGGCGTTATTTGCCGGGGATTTGCGCGGCGCGACACCAATGCTGATTGGAGTTGCTGTAGGCGGCTACGGCCTGACGCAGGCGCTGCTGCAGATTCCGTTTGGTGCGGCATCCGACCGGTTCGGGCGCATGCCGGTCATCCTGTTCGGCCTTGCGATGTTTACCGGCGGCAGCATCATCGCGGCTGAAAGCCTGACGATCTGGGGTGTTATTGCCGGGCGTCTGCTGCAGGGAGCGGGCGCCGTGTCCGCGACGCTCGCGGCGCTGCTGGCGGATTCGACCCGGCCGGAAGTCCGCACGCGCTCGATGGCAATCTTCGGCATCGGTATCGGTGCATCGTTCCTGCTGGCGCTGATTGTCGGGCCTATGATTGCCGCATCCGCCGGTGTTCGCGCGCTGTTCTGGGTGTCGGCGCTGCTCGGCGTTGCCGGAGCGATGCTGGTTTTCGCGCTGCCCAGAGCCCCGGCGCGGGTCCTTCGCGAGACTTCCGTGCCGTGGCAGCGCTCGTGGAAACTGCCGCTGTTGCAGCTCGATTCATATATTTTCCTGTTGCACGTGCTGTTGACCGCGAGCTTCGTCGCATTGCCGTTTCTGTTAAGAAACCGGCTCGGGTTGCCGCTGACCGATCATTGGCCCATCTATGTCGGCGCGCTGGTCCTGTCGCTGGCGGGAACGGTGCCGCTGATCGTCGCGGACGACCGGCGTGGCCGCGCGTCGACGATCGGCATCGCGGTGGCGCTGCTGTTTGCCGGCGAGTTGGTACTGGTGTTTGCCGGCGAGAGCACGCCTGCAGTAGTCGCCGCATTGTCCCTGTTTTTTGCTGGCTTCAATTTTCTCGAGGCCGGATTGCCGGCGCGCCTGTCACTGCTGGCGGACAGCGAGCTGCGCGGCGCGTCGCTCGGGCTGTTCGCAAGCTGCCAGTTTCTCGGTGCATTCGCCGGGGGGCTGCTCGGCGGTCACTTTCTCAAAGGCGGCGAGCCGGCCACCGTATTTCTTGTCTGCGCGGTGCTGGCCGCGGGCTGGCTGGCTCTTCTGGGCATCGCGCCAAAGGCTGCGAAAGTGGGCGAAAGTACCTGAAATCGGGCTGGCTTTTGCGTTGTCAGTCTCTACAATAGGCTCCCCGTTCATGCTTCGATGCCGCCAAGCATCGACAGCGCCGACCCAATCAGGAATCAGGAATCAGCTATGGCCCGTGGAATCAATAAAGTCATCGTCGTTGGAAATCTGGGGCAGGATCCTGAAACGCGCTATATGCCGAGCGGGGCGGCGGTTACGAACATGACGGTCGCGACCAATGAAATGTGGAAGGACAAGCAGACCGGTGAGCAAAAGGAGCGTACCGAGTGGCATCGGATCGCGATGTTCGGCAAGCTCGCCGAGATTGCCGCTGAATACCTCCGCAAGGGCTCACAGGTTTACATCGAAGGCAAACTGCGGACCCGCAAGTGGCAGGACAAGCAGGGCAATGACCGCTACACGACTGAAATTATTGCCGATGAAATGCAGATGCTCGGCGGCCGTGGTGGCGGCGGTGCGCCGGCGTCGCAGGACACGGGCTCGTCCGGCCCGGCGCCGGGACCGTCCGACGATGGCGGTAGTGGTTTTGATGATGACATACCGTTCTGACACCGTTCGGGTTGATGGCTGACAAGCTCTACATCAAGACTTACGGCTGCCAGATGAACGAGTACGACTCGGAGAAGATGGCGGATGTCCTGCGGGCGTCGCACGGCTATGAAATGGCCATGTCACCCGAGGAAGCGGACCTGCTGCTGGTCAATACCTGCTCGATTCGTGAAAAGGCCCAGGAGAAAGTATTCTCGGAACTGGGACGCTGGCGTGCGCTGAAGAATGACCGCCCGCACATGATGATCGGTGTCGGCGGTTGTGTTGCCAGCCAGGAAGGTGACGGCATCAGCCGCCGCGCACCGTTCGTCGATATCGTATTCGGCCCGCAGACGTTGCATCGCCTGCCGCAGATGGTGGACCAGGTGCGCGCGAAAGGCCTGCCGGTGGTCGATGTGTCCTTCCCCGAGATTGAAAAGTTCGATTGCCTGCCCGAGCCGCGCGCGGACGGGCCAACCGCATTCGTGTCCGTTATGGAGGGGTGCAGCAAGTACTGCACGTTCTGCGTCGTGCCGTATACGCGCGGCGAGGAAATCAGCCGGCCCTTTGATGATGTCATTGCCGAGGTCGTGCTGCTTGCTGAACAGGGCGTGCGAGAGATCAATTTACTCGGGCAAAACGTCAATGCGTACCGCGGTCCGATGCACGACGGACAGATTGCGGACCTGGCAACGCTGATCTATTACGTGGCGGCGGTCGATGGTATCGAGCGGATACGCTTTACGACATCGCACCCGCTTGAATTCACCGACAGCCTGATCGAGGCTTATGCGGATGTACCGGAGCTTGCGAATTTCCTGCACTTGCCGGTGCAGAACGGCTCGGACCGCATCCTTGCGCGCATGAAGCGCGGCCACACCGTCGTCGAATACAAGCAGAAGATTCGACGCCTGCGTGAAGTACGTCCCGACATTTCGATATCCTCCGACTTCATCGTCGGCTTCCCCGGTGAGACTGATACGGATTTTGAGGCAACGATGAAACTGATTGCCGATATCGGCTTTGACCAGTCGTTCAGTTTTATCTACAGCCCGCGGCCGGGCACGCCGGCCAGTACCTTCGAGGATGACACGCCCATGGCTGTCAAGAAGGAGCGCCTCCGGATACTGCAGACGCGGATCAGCCAGCACGCGATGGCGATCAGTGAGTCGATGGTCGGCACGACGCAGCGCGTACTGGTTGAAAAACCGTCGAGAAAAGACCCGCGGCAGCTGTGTGGCCGAACCGAGAACATGCGCTGGGTGAATTTCGATGCGCCGTACGACCTGATCGGGCAGTTCGCGGACGTCGTCATTACCGAGGCGCTGCCGAATTCGCTGCGCGGCCGCCTGCATCGCCCGGCGGATGCCCCGCAAATGCCGGCCGCCCGCTTCGGTTGACTCCAGGCCCGGATTATTCAAGAACGTTTGGTATTGGTGGTAGGCGGAGGCGCACCCCGGGGAGGGCTGTTCAGGGACGCTGTAAATACGTCCCTGTACGCTCTGTGCCGGACGTCCCTGTCCGGCACAGCCCTGAACAGCCCTCCCCGGGGCACACCTCCGCCCCGACCTCTGTGCCGTCCATGTCCCTATTCCCAGGGGCGATGCTTCGCGGTAGGCTTCTACTCGTGGCAAACCTGATCAGAGGGCATATTTTCTACCATTGAACGCTGTACCAATATCCCGGGACTTCGTCCTGGAACCCGCCGATAACAGCCGTCTCGCCAATTTGTGTGGCCAGTTCGACGAACACCTGCGGCAAATCGAACGGCGGCTGAACGTCGATATTTCGAGCCGCGGCAACCGCTTCCGGGTGACCGGCAACCCCGGCGCCGCACAGATCGGCAGCAATGTCATCCAATCCCTGTTCAAGCTTACCGGCAGCGAGCGTCTCGACCCGGAACGCGTGCACATCTGTCTGCAGGAGTCCGTCATGAGAGAAGCCGACGTGGCCGAGATCGACCCGGACGCGGAGTTGGTCGACACAAGCCCGTATGAGATCCAGACACGGCGCAAACTGATACGCGCGCGTGGTGCCAACCAGCGCGCCTATGTGCGCAGTATCCGTGAGCATGATCTCGCGTTCGGTATTGGCCCGGCGGGTACCGGCAAGACATATCTTGCGGTTGCGGGTGCCATCGACGCGCTGGAAAACGAACAGGTGCGGCGCATTATCCTGGTGCGGCCGGCGGTCGAGGCCGGCGAGCGGCTCGGTTTCCTGCCGGGTGACATGTCGCAGAAAGTCGACCCGTACCTGAGGCCGATGTACGACGCGCTATACGAAATGCTCGGGCCCGACCAGGTACTGCGCCTGATTGAGCGCAATATTATTGAAGTGGCGCCGCTGGCATTCATGCGCGGCCGTTCGCTGAACGAAGCATTCGTCATCCTCGACGAAGCGCAAAATACCAGCGTTGCGCAAATGAAAATGTTCCTGACGCGCATCGGTTTCGGCTCGCATGCCGTCGTCACCGGCGATATTACCCAGATTGACCTGCCGCCCGGGCAGGAATCCGGCCTGACGAACGCGATGCGCATACTCGCGAACGTCAAGGGTGTTTCGTTTACCCACTTCACACCGGGTGACGTCGTGCGCCACGAACTGGTACAGCGCATCGTCGAAGCCTATGAGGCTGATGGCAACGCCGGCTGACTCGTCCCGGATCGCTCGCGTCACGGCGGACTGCCAGTGCCGGGCGTGCGCGACACATGGCGCGCCGTGGCCCTGGAGCCCGGCATGATGCCGGTGTCATCCGCGCCGGGCACAGCGGCGGTCGTGGAGCTGGCACTGCAGGTTGCCTGCAATGCAGAAAACCTGCCGGATGAACGGGATATTGAGGAATGGCTCGGCGATGTACTCGCCGCTGTGCCGGGCAACGCCGGCCGCGCACGGGAAATCGGCGTGCGCATCGTCGCGGACGCCGAGGGCCGCGACCTGAACCGGCGCTACCGTGGCCACGACAGTGCGACGAATGTGCTGTCGTTCCCCGCAGCGCCCGCTGACGCCTTTACGCAGCTCGCCGACGATGAACCGCTGCCGCTTGGCGACCTCGTCCTGTGTGCCCCGGTCATCACGCGCGAGGCGGGCGAGCAGGGTAAGCCTGAACGCGCGCACTGGCAGCACTTGCTGGTCCACGGCGCGCTGCACCTGCTGGGCTACGATCACGCCACGGACGCAGACGCGGCCGACATGGAGGCGCTCGAAATCCGCCTGCTGGCGGCGCGCGGCGTCGACAATCCGTATCGCGGAAGGGAATCCCCCGGATAGCAGGTGCTACAATGGCCGGCCATAGCCGGAAACGGGTTGCGGGGGATGCTTAACCTTACATTGTCAGCCTGCCTGACCCATCACCCCCATCAACCAAAACCAGAGAAATGAACGACAAACCGCCAAGTACCAGCGGCCAGAGCTCAACCGGAGTGTTTACGCGTATCCTGCGCGCCATCAAGGGAGAGCCGTGGAGCCGCGAAGAAATCCAGAATCTACTGCAGCAAGCTGACAGCGTATTCGACCCGGAAGAGCAGAATATGCTCGCCGGTGTCCTCGAGGTTGCCGAAACGCAGGTGCGCGAGGTCATGGTGCCGCGCTCGCAAATGGTAGTCATCGAACGCCGACCAGTCGCTCGACGAAATGCTTGAGGTCATCATCGAATCCGGCCATTCGCGCTTTCCGGTGATCGGCGAGGACCGCGACGAGGTTCTCGGCGTACTGCTTGCAAAGGACCTTTTGCGCTATTTCAACAGCGCGAATGGTCGTGAGTTACGCGTTGAGGACTACATTCGTCCGTTGTCCGTGATACCGGAGTCGAAGCGCCTGAATGCGCTGCTGAAGGAGTTCCGCGACAGCCGCAATCACATGGCGATTGTGGTCGACGAATACGGCGGCGTATCCGGCTTGCTGACGATCGAGGATGTGCTGGAGGAGATTGTCGGCGAGATCGATGACGAGCACGATCCCGAAGAGGATGCCTATATCCAGGCGGATGCCGACAAGGATGGCAACTCGTGCTTTTCAGTCCGCGCGTTGACCCGCATCGAGGACTTCAACGAGCACTTTGCCAGTGATTTCGATGATGAACTGTACGATACGATCGGGGGCCTCGTCATGCACGAGCTGGGCCGTCTCCCGCGGCGCGGTGAGCGTCTGAAATTCGGTGGGTTCGAGTTTCGCGTCGTCAAGGCGGACCGCCGGCGCATAGATGCCGTGCAGGTAAAGCGTATCACCCCGGCCGCCGGCGATTGATGAGGCCACCGCAGGCCGCCGCCGTCATCGAACGGCTGCTCGCTCGTCCGTGGCTCGCCCGGTCGGTGTTTTTCCTGACTGGTGCGCTGCTGGCGCTGGCCTTTGCGCCTTTCGACGTCTTCGTGCTGGCGCCGCTATGCCTGGTCCCGCCCATGCTGGCCGTCCTCGCCGCGCCGCCGCGTGCGGCCGCGCGTTGGATGTTCTGTTTTGGCACCGGCCTTTTTCTTGGCGGAACATACTGGCTGTACATCTCGATACACGTTTTTGGCCGCGTACCACTACTGCTCGCCGTTACACTGATGCTGGCGGTCGTCCTGGTCATGGCGTTGTGGTACGCCGCATTCGGCTGGTTCACAGCCCGGGTAGTGCGCGGCAGCCTCTGGCGTTTGCTGCTTGTCGCGCCTGCGTCGTGGGCCATCGTCGAGTGGTTGCGTGGCTGGGTGTTGACGGGTTTCCCGTGGCTCAGCCTCGGATACAGCCAGGTAGACTCACCGCTGGCAGGCTGGATGCCGGTTACCGGTGTGTATGGTGTGTCGTTGCTGGTTGCGCTGACTGCTGCTGCGCTGCTTGCGGCAGGCGTGCCGCGCTGGCGCTGGCCGGCGGTCGCACTCGCGTTATTGCCGTGGGCCGGAGGCGCTTTGCTCGGGCAGCATCAGTGGACCACGCCGGACGGCGAAGACCTGACGGTCACACTGGTGCAGGGCGGCGTGTCGCAGGATCGCAAGTGGTTGCCGGAGCAGTTTCAGCCCACTTTACGCCTGTACCGTGATGCGTTGCTGGCCGCACAGGACAGCGACATCGTCGTCTGGCCCGAGGTCGCGATTCCGGCGGTCGCCGACCAGGTCGAACCGTATCTCGACCTGCTGCAGCGGGACTTGCGCAATCGCCGCCAGTCACTGCTGCTCGGCATCCTTGAGCGCGACGGTGACCGCATCTACAACAGCATGCTGCAGCTCGACGGTGAGCGCCGCCAGGTCTATCGGAAGCGGCACCTCGTGCCATTCGGCGAATATTTTCCGGTGCCGGATTTTGTCCGCGATTGGATGCGGCTGATGAGTCTCCCGCACAGTGATCTTAGTCCCGGTACCGCCCTGCAGCCGCTCCTCGTCACGCCGGCCGGGCATCGGCTGGCCATCGCGATTTGTTACGAAGATGCGTACGGCGCCGAACAACTCTACGCATTGCCCGAGGCGCAGCTGCTCATTAATGTCAGTAACGATGCCTGGTTCGGCGATTCGATCGCGCCGCCACAGCACCTGGAAATTGCACGCGCACGTGCGCAGGAAGCCGGCCGTTATGTCGTGCGTGCTACCAATACCGGCATCAGCGGTTTTATCGGACCACAGGGTGAGTTATTGCAGCGTGCGGCGCAGTTTGAGTTTGCCAGCATGACGATGGAGGTGACGCCGATGCAGGGCACGACCCCCTATGCACGGACAGGCAATCTGCCGGTCGTGCTACTGGCGCTGATCGCAATCGGTTTCGGTGTATACCGTCGACGTGCACAGACTTCTGGCTGACACCGTGCCAGACTTCAGGCTGCGCAAGCCTGCAATTCCATATATCCTTGGCGGTTTCGCGAAACACCTGCGTAAGCGGGCGGGCAAGCAGATTCGGGATCGTAATGAGTGTGAACGACAAGTATCGGCCGGACGACATTGAGCGGCGTGCCCGGGAATTCTGGGAAGAGAAGGGCTGCTTTGAGGTTGGTGAGGACCCGGACAAGGAAAAGTTCTACTGCCTGACCATGTTCCCGTACCCGAGCGGGCAGCTGCACATGGGCCATGTGCGCGTGTTTACGATCAGTGATGTCATTGCGCGTTACCAGCGCATGCAGGGCAGGCATGTGCTGCAGCCGATGGGCTGGGACGCATTCGGCATGCCTGCCGAGAATGCCGCCATTCAGCGTGGCATACCGCCGGCGCAGTGGACCTACCGGAACATTGATTACATGCGCGGGCAGATGAAGCGGCTCGGCTACGGTTATGACTGGCGTCGTGAAGTTACGACGTGCCGTCCCGAGTATTACCGCTGGGAGCAGTGGTTGTTCACGAGGCTTTTTAAGAAGGGTCTTGTTTACCGCAAGAATTCGGTCGTCAACTGGGATCCGGTCGACCAGACGGTACTGGCTAATGAGCAGGTCATAGACGGCCGTGGCTGGCGGTCCGATGCTCTTGTTGAGCGGCGTGAGATTCCGCAGTGGTTCATGCGCATTACCGCCTACGCGGACGAACTGCTGGACGGGCTCGACAAGCTTCCCGGCTGGCCGGAGTCGGTCAAGGTCATGCAGCGTAACTGGATCGGCCGCTCCGAAGGCATCGAGCTTGTGTTCGATGTTGCCGGTGGCGCCGAGCCGCTCAGCGTCTACACGACGCGCCCGGACACGCTGATGGGCGTGACGTACATGGCCGTTGCCGCTGAACATCCGCTGGCAACAAAAGCCGCCGAATCAGATGCCGGCATTGCCAGGTTTCTCGAAGAGTGCCGCAAGATACAGGCAGCCGAAGCGGCGCTCGAGACGATGGAGAAAAAAGGCATGCCGCTCGGCGTGTCGGCGACACACCCGATAACGGGTGACGACGTGCCGGTATGGGTCGCAAATTTCGTACTGATGAGCTATGGCACCGGTGCCGTCATGGCCGTGCCCGGACACGACGAACGCGACTGGGAATTCGCGACGACGCACGATTTGCCGGTCACGCAGGTGATCCGTCCCGCTGATGGCAGCACCATCGATGTACAGGAAGGCGCGTACACGCCGCACGGCATACTCATCAATTCCGGCGACTACGATGGCTTGACGTCGGCCGAGGCTTTCGACGCCGTTGCCGCCCGATTCGAAAAAGAAGGGCGCGGTAAGCGCACTGTGCACTATCGCCTGCGTGACTGGGGCGTGTCGCGCCAGCGATACTGGGGCGCGCCGATACCGATCATATATTGTGACGATTGCGGCGCGTTACCCGTACCCGAGGACCAGTTGCCGGTTGTGCTGCCGGAGAACGTCGAATTCAGCGGTGTCGGTTCGCCACTGAAGGACATGCCCGAATTTTACGAGGCTGATTGCCCGCAGTGCGGCAAGGCGGCGCGTCGCGAGACCGATACGTTCGACACGTTCGTCGAGTCCTCCTGGTATTTCTCGCGCTACGCGAGTCCGGACAGCAATGATGCGATGCTTGATAGCCGCGAACACTACTGGATGCCGGTCGACCAGTACACGGGCGGTGTTGAGCACGCGATTCTCCATCTGCTTTACGCGCGTTTCTTCCAGAAGCTGATGCGCGACGAGGGACTGTCGGCGGCCGATGAACCGTTCACGAACCTGTTGACGCAGGGCATGGTGCTCAAGGACGGCGCCAAGATGTCGAAAGCCAAGGGCAACACGGTCGATCCGCAGCAGCTTATCGAACGCTACGGCGCAGACACCGTACGGCTTTTCATGATGGCCGCTGCGCCGCCGGAGCAGGCACTGGAGTGGTCCGATGACGGCGTGCAGGGTTCGTTCCGCTTTTTAAACCGCTTCTTCAAGGCGGTCCATGCGCATTGCGAAGGCGGGCTTTCCGCCGGCGTGGATGCTGCATCGCTCAATGCCGAACAAAAGGACCTGCGCCGCAAGACGCACCAGACCATCGAAAAGGTCAGCGACGATATCGGCCGACGATACAAGTTCAATACAGCGGTGGCCGCGGCGATGGAGCTGATGAATGCAATTTATAAATTCGAGGCCGGGTCCGCGAGTGATCGCGCCGTGGTCCAGGAGGCACTCGAAGCGATCGTGCTGTTGTTATCTCCGATTGTTCCTCACCTTAGTCATGAGCTCTGGGAGCGCCTCGGACACAAGACCGCGCCCGTCTACGAACGCTGGCCTGCCGTCGATCCCGCGGCCCTGGCACAGGACATGGTGGAGATCGTCGTACAGGTCAACGGGAAATTGCGCGCGCGAATATCGGTGGCAGTCGATGCGGACAAGGACGCGATTTCGAAGCTTGCGCTTGCGGACGACAATGTGCAGCGATTTGTCGCTGACAAGCCGATACGAAAGACGATTGTCGTGCCAGGCCGGCTGGTCAATGTTGTCGTTTAGCAGACTTTTTCAACAGCCTGTTAGGCTATCGCTGCTGGTGGCCTTGCTGATGCCTTTGGCTGGCTGCGGCTTCCATCTGCGCGGCGCACCGACGATACCGCCGGAGATGGCGACGACGTATATCGCCACCAATGACAGGCACAGCCCGTTCTACCGCGAACTGCATCGCGAATTGCTCGCCGCCGGTGTCGATGTCGTCGATTCGCCAACCGATGCGAGCGCCGTTTTCTCGATACTTTTTGACGAAACGGACCAGCGCGTGCTGTCCGTATCCGCACGCAATGTCCCGCGCGAGTACGAGGTTTACTACACAGTCGGCTATTCGGTACAAAGCGGCGAGAATTTGCTGCTGCTACCCCAGGAACAGACAGTCACTCGCGACTATACCTACGATGAGCTGCTGGTCCTTGGCAAGGCACGCGAGGAAGAGCTGCTCCGTGACTCCATCGTGGACGACCTGGTCAGGGTGGTCCTTATCCAGCTCTCGTCGTTATAGACCGCGGGACTGGCGGCAACAACGCCGGCAAGAAACGCATGGCAGTCCACGCCCAGGAACTTGCACGTTCAATATCCGCTTCGGCGGGCATCCTTTGCATGGGCGATATCGGAACGATCCGGGCTGGATGCCCTGCTGTCACACTATGGCGTGACACTGGTTCCGGTCGCCGCCGGCGAACCGATTCCCGGCAGTTTCTGGGGCGCACCCGAGGCGGGCATCACAGGCATGCGCGTCTACGCGCGCGCGGATACGCCGTTGCATTCCATGCTGCATGAGCTCGGTCATATCGTCTGCATGACACGCCAGCGCCGTATGGCCCTTGATCGCGATGCAGGTGGGGATGACGCGGAGGAATGCGCGGTCTGTTACCTGCAGCTGATACTCGCGGCCCAACTTCCGGGTGTAGGCCGGGCGCGGCTGATGCGCGACATGGATGCGTGGGGCTACAGCTTCCGGCTCGGTTCGACACGACGGTGGTTTGAAGATGATGCGAGCGACGCACGCGACTGGTTATTGGCCCGCGGCCTGATTACAGAGGCCGGATCAAGTACCTGGCAATTGCGACAGGACTGACGGGCCATTCGGCCGCGGCCGAATGGCCCGTCATCGCGAGGCGCACAACGCCGTGACGACCGCGCTGTCATCGCGAGGCGCACAGCGCCGTGACGACCGCGCTGTCATCGCGAGGCGCGGAGCGCCGTGGCGATCTCGCACCGATTGGCAGAGTCACAGGCGTTGCGAGGTGGCCACGATGCCAATGGTGGCATCGTGGCCGCCATCTGTCCTATAGTCTCAGGCCCGGTCGAGCGAGCGGCTCCGCATGGTACTGATTCGCTACACGCTGTATTTCCTTGGTGTTGCGCTCGTGACCTGGGTTCTGACGCGCATCGAGATCGCATCGCCTGGCGGTCTGCAGCTCGAGCTATTCTCCGGCCCGACGGATGCGCTGGGCACCAGTGAATACTCACCGGTTGAATTGCTGCAACTCGGTGTACTGATAATCTGTGGACTGCTGTTCGCATGGATTGCACAGAACTGCGTGGTACAGCGGCCCGTTGCCATCACTTTCGGCGGCATCGCGCTGATGTTTTTTTCCGCGAACTCGATTACTTCCTCGACCGCTACGTCGCCGATAATTTCTGGCAGGTCGCGACCGCCGTCGTCGCAGCATTGATCATCGTTTATTCGTGGCGCCACCGTAAACGCTTTCGCCTCGCGTGGCTGAGGATGTGGCCCTCGCCGGGACTGACGCTGATCTTCGCCGGTGCGCTGGTTCATTTCGCGTTTGTACTCATCGTCGGACACGAGCCTTTGTGGATGGCATTGCTGGGCGACGATTACCGGCGCGTCATCAAGCTCGCTGTCGAGGAGTTCATGGAGCTGATGGGCTATTACCTGTGGCTGATCGGCACGATCGAATACTTGCTGCAGGCCCGCGCCGTGGCCCTCAGGGAACCGCAGCCGGCAGCCGTCAAGCGGCGCACCGGCAAGAAGCAACGGGGCAAGGGGCGCTACTGAGGGCGCCCGGATTAAAGAATCGTCGGGTTCGGCGCGTCGCCGTAGACTTCTTCCGGATCAAACACCTTTTCAGTATCGGTGAATTCCAGCGTCATCGTTTCGCCTTGAGCGGCGTCGCCGACCGGTACCTGCCGGTAGAAGCATGACCGGTAGCCGACATGACAGCTCGCGCCGCCGTGTACCGTAACCCGCAGCCAGATGCAGTCCTGATCGTCGTCGACAAGCAGTTGTTCGACTTTCTGTGTCAGGCCGCTCGTAGCGCCCTTGTGCCACAGCGCCTGCCGGCTGCGGCTGTAGTAATGCGCCTCGCCGCTCTGAATGGTGCGGCTGAGCGCCTCGGCGTTCATGTAGCCCTGCATCAGCAACTCGCCGGTGCGGGCATCGGTCGTGACGGCGGTGATCAGGCCGCGCTCGTCAAAGCGGGGCGCAAGGTCCGTGCCTTCTTCAACCTGTTCAATGCTTTTCCGTGGCTGAAAGGCAATGGCGCGATAGGTCATGCTGGCTCCTGGTGGCTCATCGGGGCGGCATCCCGCGGACGCCGGGCGCTGATTATAGGGTATCAGGCGCACGGGTCGAGCCGGGGAGCCCGGAGCCGGGCACAGCGCCAAATCCGGCGGCCGATATTGGTATCATGGCGGGCCGCCCGCGGGGCGCGATAACGGATCGAGGACTGGCTGGCACCATGACGCTACAGTTGTACGACACATTGCAGGGCAGGAAAGTACCGTTCGAGCCACTCGTCGAGGGCAAGGTTACGATGTACCTGTGCGGGCCGACTGTCTACAACTACGCACATATCGGCAACGCACGGCCGGCGGTGGTCTTCGACCTGCTGGCCAGACTGCTGCGCCGCCGCTATGCGCTGACGTTCGCGCGCAATATCACGGACGTCGACGACAAGATCAATGCGGCCGCGATGGAGACGGGCAAACCGATACAACAGATAACCGAGCGCTTCATCAAGGCGTACAACGACGACATGGGCGCGCTGGGCGTGCTGCCGCCGGATATCGAGCCGCGGGCAACGCAGCACGTTGATGACATGATTGCGATGATTGCGGCATTGATTGATGCCGGCCATGCGTATGCCGTCGAAGGCCACGTGCTGTTCGATGTGGCCACTTTCGACGGCTATGGCCGCCTGTCGAAACGCGATCTGCGCGAAATGATCGCGGGTGCACGTGTCGAGGTGGCACCGTACAAGAAAGCCGCGCAGGACTTTGTATTGTGGAAGCCGTCGACGCCGGACCTGCCGGGCTGGGATTCACCGTGGGGCCGCGGCCGTCCGGGATGGCACATCGAATGCTCGGCGATGGCGGAAAAACACCTGGGCCAAACGATCGATATACACGGCGGCGGCCAGGATCTGGTGTTCCGCACCACGAGAATGAACGCGCACAGAGCACCTGCGCGCACGGCGGTGCGCCGTTTGCCCGCTACTGGCTGCACAACGGTTTCCTGAGCATGAACAGCACGAAGATGTCGAAATCGCTTGGCAATGTGCTGCTCGTGCACGACATGGTCAAAACGATTCCGGGCGAGGTCATTCGCCTCGCGCTGTTGAGTGCGCATTACCGCCAACCGCTTGACTGGTCCGATGAAACACTCGACGCCGCGCGCCGGATGCTCGATCGGCTCTACGGCGCGCTGCGCGGCATCGACGTATCCGGGGCCGAACGGGCATCGGCCAGCCCATCCGAGGCCGTCGTCGCGGCGCTGGACGACGACCTGAACACGCCAAAAGCCCTGGCGGAAATGTTCAACCTCGCCCGGGAACTGAACAAGGCAACGGATCCCGGCACGCGCCGAGGGCAGGCGGCGGAACTGCTGGCATCCGGTGACCTGGTCGGCGTGCTGCAGGGCGACGTGGAAGCATGGTTTTCCGGGAGCGCCGATGGCGCGCTATCCGGTGATGAGGTGGACGCGCTGTTAAGGGACCGCGAGCAGGCGCGCGGTAAGCGCGATTTTGCCGCCGCGGATGCGATTCGCGATCGCCTGGCCGCTGCCGGCATTTCGATCGAGGACGGCCCGTCCGGCACGCGCTGGCGGCGCACGGGCTGAGCGTATTTATGAATGAAGTCGAGACGGCGCAACGCGAAGTAATCGAGGAATTCGGGATCTTCGACAACTGGATGGACCGCTACCAGTACCTGATCGACCTCGGCCGGCGCCTGCCCGATCTCGATGAGACCGAGAAAACCGATGCCAACAAAATCCGCGGCTGCCAATCGCAGGTGTGGTTCGTCGCGGAACATGACGGTGACCGGCTGACGTTCCGCGCGATCAGTGACGCGGCGATCGTCTCGGGTCTCATTGCTCTTTTGTTGCGCATCTACAGCGGCAAACCGGCCGCCGATATTCTGCATACACCGGCAAATTTCGTCAGTGCGCTGGGTCTGGAAGAACACCTGAGCCCGACGCGCAGTACCGGACTTGCCGCGATGCTGAGCGCAATCCGCCAGCACGCAGCCGTGGCCGCACCACGATGATATCGGCGCGGGCCGGCCAGCTGCTCGGCCTGCCGCTCCGCGGCCTGGTCTGGCTGTACCGGACGCTGCTGTCGCCGCTCATCGGCGCCAACTGCCGCTTCCAGCCAACGTGCGCCGAGTACGCGGACCTGGCGCTCAAGCGACACGGTGCATTCCGCGGCAGCTGGCTCGTGGCGAAGCGCCTCTGCCGCTGCCATCCGTGGGGCGGCAGCGGTTACGACCCGGTCCCGGACGACCCGGGTGCGCCACGCGCGGCACCGCCGCGATGACGCCCGCCGCCATACTCGGGCAGCTGGCCATGCCCGTCACGCGCGCACAGATCCATATCGGGCATTTGCTGGATCGCGGTTATGATGTCGACGCGATGAAAGTGATTGCACGATGCCTGCGTGAAGACGCCGCGTTCAAGCCGGCGGAAGCCGATCGGGCGAGGGTGCTGGCCGCGGCCGAGCGGCTCGGTAACCGGGATGTGATCGCGAGCGTGAACCGCTGACGCGGGTGCCGGTCAGTTGCTGCGGGCGTGCCGCACGAGGTGGCTGTTCCGCCAGTGCACGGCGGCGAGCAGCAGGGACGCTGACACTGTCAACGTGCGATCTACCGTGGTGCCCAACGTGTCGTGCGCAACGGTACCCGCAAAAATCAGCAGCAGCAGTCCGACCGCCGCCGCCACGAGAATCGCGAGGTTGCCGTGCCTTCGGTATCCCATCACAATGGCAAACGCACTGACCGGGACAACGAGCAGCAGCATCGGCGCATGCCAGTGGCTGCCGGCCAGCGCCGCGACAAACGGTGTGCCGAGGATCAGAAACGGCAGCGCGAGGCAGTGCAGCAGGCAAAGGCCAGACAATACGACCGCTGTGCGGTCGAGCAATGGGGCAGCCTGGGCGGATGAATGCGACATAATGCAGCGATCAGGATCGGCGTCGCCGGCACGGGCCGGCAGACAGTTTTAAAATGGTATAACATAACAATATCGATGACAAGTAACGACGGACGAATCGCATGGACAAGAGACTCCTCGGCATACTCTGCTGCCCGGTAACGCACCGCGGGTTGTCGCTGGCGCGGGCCGATCTGCTGAAGTCGGTCAATGCCCGGATCAGCGAAGGTGCGCTGGTTAATGGCGATGGCAGCGTTGTCAAGGCGCCGCTGGATGAAGCGCTGGTCACGGACGATGGCAAGCTGCTGTACCCGGTCAGCGACGGCATTCCGGTGCTGCTGGAAGGCGAGTCGGTCGGCCTCGAACAGCTCGGCGCCTGATGCCGCGCGTCCCGGCAAGCCAGCGTGGCCGCGTGGCACGCATGCCGAGCGCGCGTGGCGCTGCACTGGTTGCCGTGCAATCGGCAAGGTATGATTCTTCTGAATCTTCTGCGCGCGCCCCTGAGTGAAAATTCCGGCGAATCAGCTCGAAAACCGGCTAAGGAAATCTCTGCTGCCCTGTTATCTCGTGACCGGCGACGAACCGTTGCTGGTGCAGGAAGCGCTCGATGCGATTCGCAAGGCGGCGCGAGCGAGCGGCTTCGGCAGCCGCGAACGGCACGTCGCAACGGCCGGCTTTGACTGGCAGGATTTCACTGCCGCGGGCGGCAATCTGTCGCTGTTCTCCGATAAGCGCATTATCGAACTGGGCCTGCCGACCGGAAAACCCGGCAAGACGGGCGGCGCGGCCATCTGTGATACGGTTTCGCAGGCTGGCCCGGACCTGTTGTTCATCGTCAGCGCACCGCGGCTTGATCGCAGCAATGCAGCGGCAAAATGGGTGCAGGCACTCGAAAACGGCGGTGCCCTGGTACAGGTCTGGCCCGTGGCGCCTCGCGAGCTGCCTGGCTTTATCGCCGCGCGTATGAAAATGCACGGACTTGTGCCGGATCGCGACGCAGTGCGGCTCATCGCCGATCGCGTCGAAGGCAACCTGCTTGCCGCCGCAGCAGGAGATCGAGAGCTCAAGCTGCTGCTGGGCGAGGGCCCGGTCAGCGCCGAACAGGTTCATCGCGCGGTTGCCGACAGCAGCCGCTACGATGTCTACAAGCTTGTCGACGCTGCTGCCGGCGGCGATGCACCCCGCGCGCTGCGGATACTGGGCGGTGTGCGCGAGGAGGGCGTCGATGCGGTGATCGTCGTGTGGGCATTGACGCGTGAACTGCGCGTACTGGCAAGACTGGCGGACAGCATCGCGGCGGGCACCGAACTCGGGGCCGCAATGCAGAAGTGCCGCATCTGGCGCACCCGGCAGGATCTCGTGCGGGCCTGTGTCAGCCGCCATCGGGGCGCGGACTTCTACCGCCTGCTGCAGGCGGCGCGCCACGCCGATGCGGCAGCAAAAGGCCAGCTTGCCGCCGATCCGTGGCAACTGGCCACACAGATCGTGCTGGCGCTGGCCGGCGGCCAGGCACGCGCGGCCTGATGCGCCTGTTACTCAAGCGACAGACCTGGACAGGAGGGGCACTTTGAGCCCGATTGGAGTTTTTGGCGGTACGTTCGACCCGATACATTACGGCCACCTGCGCACGGCGTTCGAGATGCTGCAGGCACTCAGTTTCGGCGAAGTCCGTTTCATGCCGTGCGGCACACCGCCGCATCGCGGCGAACCCTTTGCAACGGCAGAGCAGCGCCTCGCTATGGTTCGTGCCGCAACCGAAGGCCAGCATGGTTTTGTCGTCGACGACCGGGAACTGCACCGGCAGGGCCCGAGTTATTCGGTCGACACGCTCGCCGCCCTGCGCGCGGAATTTCCGCTGCGCTCGCTGGCGCTGATCATCGGCATGGATGCATTCCTGAGCCTGACCAAGTGGTACCAGTGGCGCGAAATTCTGCAGCTGGCGCATATCGTCGTTGCGCATCGGCCAGGCTGGCGCGCGCCGGATATCGGCCCACTCGGCGAATTACTGGCTGATCGCGGCACGCACCGCATCGGCGACCTGCATGACGCGAAGTCCGGCCACATCTATATCCACGACGTCACGCAACTCGAAATATCGTCCACGGATATCCGTGACATGGTCGCCGTGGGCCGCGACCCCCGCTTCCTGATGCCGGATGCCGTGCGCACAGTGATCGCTGACCTTGACTGCTACAAGGCACCTGCCACGGACAACGGAACCGACCACCCAAACAACCTATCGCCGGACAATTGAATGGACAGTGAAAAATTCAGCAATGTAATCGTTAATGCACTCGAAGACCTGAAGGCCAGGGACATCGTCAGGCTGGACGTGCGCAAACTGACGACCGTTACCGACTACATGATCGTCGCGAGCGGCACGTCAAACAGGCACGTAAAGGCGATCGCCGACGCCGTTGTCGAGGCATCACGCGAAGCCGGTGTCCGGCCGATTGGCATCGAAGGCGAAGAGGGCAGCGAGTGGGTACTGGTCGATCTGGGCGACACGCTGGTGCACGTCATGCAGCCGCGCATTCGTGAGTTCTACAATCTCGAGAAGCTGTGGTCATTGCCGCCAAGCAGTGCCGTGGCCAGAGATGGTTGACGCATGCACCTGCGCCTGATCGCGGTCGGCGACCGGCAGCCCGGCTGGGTAGACACAGCTTTTGTGGACTACGCAGGACGGCTGCCGCGTCACTGGAAGTTTTCGCTGCGCACCATTGCGACAAGCAGGCGCAGGAATGCCGGACCAGGCGCGGCGAAGGATGACGAGTGCGAGCGCATAATGGCCGAGATGCGCCCCGCTGAACGGGCCGTGATTCTCGACGAACGTGGCACGCAGTTCAGTAGCATTGAACTCGCAAATGCCATTACCGACTGGCAGATTGACGGCCGCGACATATGTTTCGTGATCGGCGGCCCCGACGGAATCGCCGATGCCTGCCTCAAGCAGGCGGATTTTCGCTGGTCGCTGTCGCGACTTACATTGCCGCATGGCCTGGCGCGCGTGCTTTGCGCTGAACAGTTGTATCGCGCAAGTACATTGAATGATGGACACCCGTATCACCGTGCCTGATCTGCGGAGTGCCGCATCCCGGGTGCCGCGGCGGATGGCCTGAGCGATGCAAAACGTCCCCCTTCACCTTGCCTCGGCGTCGCCCCGTCGCCGCGATATCCTGCGCGGACTGGGTCTTCGCTTCAGCTACGGCGGTGAAAACCTTGATGAAAGCCGGCATTCCGGCGAGGCGGCAGCCGACCTCGTGGTCCGCCTTGCGCTGGACAAGGCCACGGCCGCGGCCGCGCGCCGGCCGGCCACGGCCGTGCTGGGTGCCGATACGGAAGTGGTTCTCGACGAGCGTATCTTTGGCAAGCCGGCATCGCGTGACGAGGCGCTCGACATGCTTTCCTGCCTGTCCGGGCGGTGCCACGACGTGATGACGGGTATTGCGGTGGTTATCGGTGAACGTCGCCTGACGGCTTGCAGCGTCAGCACTGTCCTGTTTCGAACAATCAGCCCGGCGGAGGCTGATGCCTACTGGCGGACCGGCGAACCGCATGGCAAGGCCGGTGGCTATGCCATACAGGGACTCGCCGGCATTTTCGCGCGCGAGATCAGCGGCAGCTACAGCGGCATTGTCGGACTTCCGGTCTACGAGTGTGCGCAACTCCTTTGCGAGGCGGGAATTGATGTGCTCGCGCGCGGATTCCCCTCCGGAGACTGACGATGCGCGAAGAACCGGCAAAAGAAGAAGTACTTATCAATGTCACGCCGCGCGAAGTCCGCGCCGCAGTGCTCGAGAACGGTATCCTGCAGGAAGTGTTCATTGAACGTGATACACGTCGCGGCCTGATCAGCAACATTTACAAGGGCCGCGTGTCTCGCGTGCTGCCGGGCATGCAGGCCGCGTTCATCGATATTGGCCTCGAACGGACGGCGTTTTTACATGCGTCGGACATCGCGCAAAAAGCGATGCCGGACGATGCGCAGAGCGAACAGTCGCCGGCCGATATTCGCGCGCTGGTGCGCGAGGGGTCCGACGTTCTCGTGCAGGTTGTCAAGGACCCGCTCGGGAACAAGGGTGCACGCCTGACAACCTTCATTACGCTGCCGTCACGGTACGTGGTGCTGTTGCCGGCAGGCAGCGGCGCCGGCGTCTCGTCACGGATCGAGGACGAGGTGGAGCGCGCGAGATTGCGCGGAATTGTCGAACCGCTGCTGGGTGACGGAACATGCGGCGGCGTCATCGTGCGTACGGCAGCGGAAGGCGCGAGTGCCGAGTCACTGAGCGCCGACCTCGAGTTCCTGCAGAAGTTATGGCAGGTCGTGCAACAGCAGGGCCAAGACAGCAAGTCACCGACGCTGGTCCACGAGGACTTGCCCTTGCCAATGCGCATCCTGCGCGACCTGGTCAGTGCCGATGTCGAAAAAATTCTCGTGGACTCGGCGCCTGACTTCGAAAAAATGACAGTGTTTGCGGCGAAATTCCTGCCGGAGATCGAGGCGAAGCTTGAACTCTACACACGCCGCCGGCCGATATTCGACCTGCACGGCACCGAAGACGAAATCCGCAAGGCGCTCGGTCGCAGTATTCCGCTCAAGTCCGGCGGCTACGCCATCTTTGACCAGACCGAAGCGATGACGACCGTCGATGTCAATACCGGCGGTTACGTCGGCCATCGCAACCTCGAGGAAACGATATTTCGCACCAACCTCGAAGCGGCCGTCGCTATCGCGCGGCAACTGCGCCCTCCGGAACCTCGGCGGCATCATCATCATTGACTTCATCGACATGGAGGTGCCGGAGCACCGCGAACGTGTGCTGCAGGTTCTTGAGGAATCCATGGCCCGCGACCATGCCCGGCACCAGATGACGCCCGTTTCGCCGCTCGGCCTCGTTGAAATGACCCGCAAGCGTACGCGGGAAAGTTTGCAGCATATTCTGTGCGAGGACTGTCCAAGTTGTGACGGGCGCGGTTTCGTAAAAACCGCCGAGACCGTATGTTTCGAGATCTTTCGCGAGATCATTCGCCAGCACCGCCAGTTTACGTTTGACGGGTTACTGGTGCTGGCGCACCAGAGCGTCATCGAGCTGCTGCTGGATGAAGAGGCGAATGGCCTCGCGGAGATCGAGCGCCAGACCGGCAAGCCGGTGCGGCTGCAGCCGGAGGCGCTGTATTTGCAGGACCAGTTCGACGTGGTTCTTATCTGATGCGTCCCGAAACCGACAGGACACACACGGGTTCATGAAGAAGTTTCTGCAACGCCTGCTGAAGTCGATCGCCTACGTTGCGGCGTCACTGGTCATTCTGCTGGCAATCGCCGTGGGCCTGTTCCGCCTGATGCTGCCGCGATTACCGGAGTACCAGGAGGAGATCAAGACGTGGGCCAATGCCGCGATCGGCATGGAGGTCGAGTTCAGCAGCATGGATGCGCGCTGGCGGCTCAATGGGCCGGAGCTCTATTTCTACGATGCGAGCCTGACCGTGCCGGATGTCGACGGTGGCCGTTTCGCTGCCGAGGAAGTCATCGTTGGCGTTGGGCTGATGCGCCTGCTGGTCGATCGCATGCTGATTGTCGACCGGGTTTCGCTGCGCCAGGCAGAGATCAATGTGCGGCAGAACATCGACGGTGCCTGGATGTTGCAGGGTGTGCCGGTCGATGCGCTGACGGCGCGCTTCACGATGCCGCAGGGTGCGCGCGATATTTCGGTCGTGGGGCAGGACCTGACGCTGCACTACCGGCAAGCGGACGGCGCCGCGGACCTCTTGCTCGGCGTAGATTTCATTCGTCTGAATCGCACCGCATCTGTACTCGATATTGAAGCAGTAGTCGAGCTTCCGGAGACGCTTGGCGGCCGTGTCCAGGTTACCGCCGGCCAGCGCGGCGGGCCGGGCGCGACGGGGGTCCAGTGGCAGGTGACGGCGGAAGGCCGCGGCCTCGACGTTGCCGGCTGGTCGGCTTTGCAGCCTGCGGACCTGCCGGTCATCGATGCCGGGAGCGCGGATTTGAGCCTTGCATTCCAGTGGCGCGACGGGCAAATCGCCAATGCCGTTGCCGATTTCCGCGTCCGTGATCTCGAGCATGCGGATTTTCTGCAACCCATTGGTACTGACGGACGCATCGAGTTCCAGCAGGACCAGGACAGCTGGCTTCTTGCGGCTCAGGATTTTCGCCTGCACACGCCGGAGCGGAGCTGGCCGGAAAGTGCGCTGCGCCTGCAGGCAGGCCTTGACGCAGATGGACGCATCGATTCGATCACCGGCGCCGCGACTTACCTGGATCTGTCGGCCATCCGCTATGCCGTGCCCTGGCTTGCATCCGGCCAGCAGGAAACAGTGCGGCGCTATGATGCGTCGGGCATCGTGCGTGACCTCGACATTGTGATTGACGACCTGCAGCAGCCGAAGCCACGTTTCGATGTCGGCATGGAGCTTGAAGGCGCCGGTGTGGCCGCGGGCGAGCAGTGGCCCGGTGTGCGCGGATTTAACGGTAGCTTGCGCGCCAACCGCTCCGGCGGCCGCCTGCAGATTGATGCCGACGACATGCAGCTTGATCTGTCCCGCTGGCTCGCGCAGAACCGGTGCAACTCGATGTCGCCGACGGTACCGTCATCTGGCGGCGCAGCGATACCGGCATCACCGTATTGTCCGATAACATTGCATTGCAAAATCCCGATTTTTCGAGTCGCAGCAGCCTGCAAATCAGCCTGCCGGCCGACGGCAGCTCACCGGTCGTTGATCTCGAAGGCCGTTTCAGTGTGAGCGACATCAACACCGCGACACGGTACCTGCCGGTCAACCTGATCCGGCCAGCGCTATACCGGTGGCTTACCGGTGCGCTGGTGGCGGGCCGTGTAACCGAGGGCACGGTCCGCTTCAATGGTCCGCTCGACCGATTTCCATTTGACGACAACGATGGAATTTTCCGGATTGAGGCGAAGTTGGCGGATTCGATATTGCGCTATTCGCCGCAATGGCCGGCCGCAGAAAACCTGAATCTCGACCTGGTCATCGACCGGACCCGGCTCTACTCGGACAGCAATACCGCCACCAGCGCCGGGAACAGTGTCGTAGATGCGGAAATTGAAATTGCGGATCTTCGTGAGCCGGTCCTGACTATCGATGCGTTTGCCACCGGCAAAATGTCATCGATTCGCCGCTTTGCCCGTGAAAGCCCGATTGCCAATGTATTTGGCGGACATCTCGAGCGCGTGACGGTAGAGGGCGACGCGTCATTCAACCTGTCGCTGCGTTACCCGATACTGAATCGCAGCGCGTACGACTTCACAACACGCATACAGGTCAGCGATGCTACTTTGCGCGTCGACGGTTTTGCACCGCCGGTAACCGAAATGAACGGCATCGTGCGCGTGACGCGAAACGATGTCGAGGCCGAGTCGCTGTCCGGCCGCATCCTTGATGCGCCGGTCACAATCGAGTTGGCACGCGCCGGTGACGCGCTGCCATCGTACAATGTCGTCGCGCGGCTGGCAGGCACATTGTCGGCTGGCGGACTCGCCACGGGCTTTTCACTGCCCATTGATGGTATCGCGGGCGGCGAAACGCCGTTTAGCGCCATCCTTTTGTTTCCGCGCGGCGGCCTGGCCGATCCGGAGCCGTTCAGTCTCACTGTGGAAACGGACCTGAACGGTATGGGCCTGAATCTGCCGGCCCCGCTGGGCAAACCTGCCGACATGGCGCGGCCACTTTCGCTGACGGTCGATTTTCCGGCCATCGGCAGTGTCAATGCGCATGGCAGTTACGGGGACGATATCGAGTGGAACCTCGAGTTCGAGAAGCGCGACGATGGCTGGGACTTTGATCGTGGTGTACTGGCGGCGGGCGGCGCGGAGGCTTTGGTTGCCGACACCCGGGGTTTGCATATCGTTGGAGAAACGCCCGAACTGCACGTCGGTGAGTGGCTGGCGCTGGCGACGAGAAATCGCAGTGATACCGCCGCAGGCGGTCCGACGGGCATCGGTGATCGTGTGCGTTCGCTCGATCTTCTGGTGGACGACCTGTACGTGCTGGGCCAGCACTTCGGCGAGCACCGTGTAATTGTTGACCGCAGTGCCAATGCCTGGATGGCGCGACTGTCCGGTGCAGAGGCCGAGGGACTGCTGACGATTCCTTATGACCTGGCCGGTTCAGCGCCGCTGATCGTCGATATGGACCGGCTGGTGCTGCCCGGTAGCGATGACGACAGTGACGGCACTGCTATCGCAACAGACCCTCGTGACGTGCCGCCGATACTGTTGCGCGTCAGGGATTTCGCGCTGGGCGCACGCAGGCTGGGTAGCGTCGACACCGAAATTGTGCGCACGCCAGGCGGCCTGGCCGCCGACGAGTTTCGCACTGCCAGCGAGTCGTTCACGATCGAGGGAGCCGCGCGCTGGGAGGTGGAATCCGGCGAACCGGCTGGCCAGCGGACACGGGTTACCGCCGTTTTAAACAGCAATGATGTGGCTGCAACGATGCAGGCGCTGGATTCCGAGCCCGGCATCGATGGCGACGACATGGAAATTCGTTTCGACGTCAGCTGGTCCGGCGGTCCGCGCGAGGACTTCATGGACAGTCTCGACGGCAATGTGGTCGTGCGCTTCGGACCCGGGCAACTGAACGAGGTGGAACCGGGGGCCGCGCGCATGTTCGGCCTGATGAGTGTCGTCGCATTGCCACGGCGTCTTGCGCTCGATTTTCGCGATGTGCTGGACCGGGGCTTCCGTTTTGACGAAATCAACGGAACGTTCCAGCTTAACGACGGCAATGCCTACACCTGTGACCTGTCCCTTAAAGGGCCAGCGGCCGATATTGGCATAGTCGGCCGGGCCGGACTCGTCGTGAAGGACTACGACCAGTCAGCCATCGTCAGCCCGAACGTCGGCAACACACTGCCGGTGGTCGGCGCCGTGGTGGCGGGACCCCAGGTCGCCGCGGCGCTGCTGATCTTTTCGCAGATATTCAAGAAGCCGCTGCAGGAAATGGGACAGGTCTATTATGCAATCGGCGGCAGCTGGGACGAGCCAGTCGTCGAATCCGCCGACGCCCGCCACTTCGCCAGTCGCAGCGACAGCGTGGACTGTATCGAGGTCGCTGAATGACAGGACCGCCGCGACGGACGGACGCCGCTCGTGCTACGGTGTTGATACGCGGGAAAACGCCCGCATCTCCTGCGGACGTGGATTATTCATGAACGTTTGGCTTTGGTGGTAGGCGAAGGCGCACCCCGGGGAGGGCTTTTCAGGGACGCTGTGAATACGTCCCTGTACGCTCTGTGCCGGACGTCCGAAGTCCGGCACAGCCCTGAAAAGCCCTCCCCGGGGCACACCTCCGCCCCTGCCCCTGTGCCGTTCATGAATAATCCGTCCAGGCCAACATCATTACAGGAAGGATACTTTGACCGACGTCAGCGAAAATGCACTTGAAACAGTCACCCGGGCCGTACTCAACCCGGCCGGGCTCGAGCAGAAGCACCTGAACAGCGCCCTTGCATCGATTAATCGTAACGATGTCGATGCGGCGGACCTCTATTTCCAGGTCAGCCGGTCACGAAGGCTGGTCGCTCGAGGATGGCAGGATCCGCGAGGGCAGTTTCAGTGTTGATCGCGGCGTCGGCGTGCGCGCGGTCAGCGGCGAGAAAACCGGTTTTGCTTACTCCGATGAACTGATGTTGCCGGCGCTGACGCAGGCGGCGCAGGCAGCGCGCGCTATTTCGCGACAGGGCGCCTCGCGCGCGGTGCGCATAGAACCGGCGATGCGCTACCCGAGCCTGTATCCGGCCGTCGACCCGACCACGAGCATCGCTGATGCACGGAAAACGGCGCTGCTGCAACGGATTGATGTCGAGACCCGCAAGCTGGACCCGCGCATCGAACAGGTCATGGTCAGCCTGAGCAGCAACCAGGACCTGGTCCTGATCGTGGCGGCCGATGGCACGCTTGCGGCGGATATCCGGCCGCTGGTCCGTTTGAATGTCAGTGTCATCATGCAGAAAGATGGCCGGCGCGAGCAGGGCTACTCGGGTGGCGGCGCGCGTGCTGATCTCAACTACTTTTTCCAGGACGACGATCTCCCGATGGAGCTTGCGCGCGAGGCCGTGCGCCAGGCGTCGATCCAGATGGAAGCAATACCGGCGCCGGCCGGCACGATGCCGATAGTACTTGGCGCCGGGTGGCCCGGCATTCTTCTGCACGAAGCCGTCGGCCACGGACTGGAAGGTGACTTCAATCGCAAGGGGACGTCGGCATTCAGCGGCAAGATCGGGCAGCGCATCGCGCCGCCGGAATGCACGATCGTTGATGACGGCACGCTGCCTAACCGGCGCGGCTCGCTCGCGGTCGACGACGAAGGCACGCAGGGCCAGTACAACGTGCTTGTCGAGAACGGCATTCTTCGCGGTTACATGCAGGACAAGCTGAATGCGCGGCTGATGGGCGTTGCCCCGACCGGCAATGGCCGCCGCGAGTCGTTCGCGCACATTCCGATGCCGCGCATGACCAACACCTACATGCTTGCCGGGCCCCATGACCCTGAAAGAGATGATCGCGAGCGTCGATAAGGGCTTGTACGCGCCGAATTTCGGCGGCGGCCAGGTCGATATCACGTCCGGGCGCTTTGTTTTCTCGGCAAGTGAGGCGTACCTGATCGAAAAAGGCAAAGTGACGCGGCCGGTCAAGGGCGCCATGCTGATTGGTGACGGGCCCACCGTGCTTGGACGAATCTCGATGGTCGGCAATGACCTGAAGCTTGACCGCGGTGTCGGTACCTGCGGCAAGGACGGGCAGTCCGTGCCGGTCGGGGTCGGCCAGCCAACCCTGAAAATTGACGAGATTACGGTTGGCGGCACCGCCTGATGTGACATAAACCGGACGCCGTGTCCGTCTCTGTGAAGCCATTCACGGCGCCCGTTGTGCCTGTCGTTATACAGTCCCTGTCGACATTTGATTATCGAAGGGGCAAGGGTTTGGAAAACGCGATCACAGAGCACGACCTCGCATGCGACGTCGCAGCAGTTTGTTACTTCACTGCGCGGCGACAATTACGACATTGAACAGGATCTGGCTGTGGACGGCCTGTCGGAATCCCTCTTGTCCCGCCTCGTCAGCCTGCTGACCCCCGGTAATCGGTGAACCTGTCGGGCCAGCCGGTCCGCAAAATACCCGTTTTGACTCAATAGATTGAAAGCTGCGCGTGCGCTGGTGCCAGCCGCGCCACGTGTGCGCGGGCAGCCCGGCAGCCTGTCAGGGTGTTTCGGACTGGACTGCGGCGGGCGGCCGATGGACAATCCCGAAAAAGCGATAAAGGGCCGAACCCGTCATGTGGGTGTCAAAACCGATCTACGAAAGCCTGCCGTACTTCTATTTCCTTGTAGGTGCCATAGCACTGGCGGCATCGATGTACCTGAATCACTGGTACTGGCCGACTATCTGCTTCACTCTCGGGTTGTTTTCGCTGGTCGCAGGGTTGGTGGTGTGGCTCAAGCGCCGTGATTTTCGGGACCATGACAAGCGCGCCAGGAAAGATCATGAAATCTGACATCCGGCAGTTGCCGTTCAATCCATCAATCACCTTGTCAGAGTCCTGGCAACAGAATTTCCGCTGTCGCTGGCTGCGTCGCGAAGATCCGTAAATACCAGGTCGTGGACGCCCAGTGACACAACGTCACCGGCTTGCAGATTGTACTTCTGCACACGCTTTTCCCCGACAAACAGGCCGTTCGTGCTGTTCAGATCCTCGATGACACACGATGTGTCGTCACAGGTAATCTGCGCGTGGTGGCGGCTGACAAACTTGCTCTTGATATAGATCTCATTGTCGGGCGAGCGGCCGACGACAACCCGGCCCGGCTGCAGCAGGTGCTCGGACAGCGTGCCTTCCTGCGTGCGAACCTCGATCCGATAGATCGCGTTGTTGCCCTTCTTTGGCGCAATACTGGGCACCTCGATCTGCCTTCCCGACGGCACATCGCGTTCCTTCCAGTCCAACTCTTCGGCCGCCGCGACGATATCATCTGCGTGAATAACAGACTTCTGCTCGGCGAAGGCACACAACAGCGCCGTGTCGCAGAGCGTATTGATCAGGCGCGGTACGCCGCCGGTGTAGCGAAAAATGGCGGAGAAAACCTCGTCTTCGGCGAACAGGTCATTGCTGTCACGCCCGGCGATTTTCAGCCGGTGTTCAACGTATTCCCGCATTTCGCGTGCATCGAGCGACCCGAGATGAAAACGCAGCCGGACGCGCTGCAGCAGCTGTTGCAGCCGCGGGGACTCGAGCGTTTCGCGGAGCTCCGGCTGTCCCGCGAGAATGATCCGCAGCACCTTTTCCTTGTGTGTTTCTATTCCCGACAGCAGGCGGATTTCCTCGAGCACCTTGCGGCTCAGATTCTGTGCCTCGTCGACAATCAGCAGCACTTTTTTCCCTTGCGAATACTGCTCGATGAGAAACATATTGAGCATGTCGAGCAGTTCGACCTTGCGCTTCTTGAACGGGTCGAAGCCGAACTCCGCCAGCACGGCCTGGAGGAATTGCGTCGGTGACAACTGGGTCTGCGAGATGACCGCATAGGTCACATCGTCACCCAGTTCACTCAGGAACGACTGCAGCAGCGTCGTCTTACCCGAGCCGATTTCGCCGGTAATGACGACAAAGCCATCCGCCAGCCAGATCGTCGACTCCATATACGCCTTGGCACGGGAATGCTGCTTGCTCCAGTACACGAACTCCGGATCAGGCGTCAGCCGGAACGGCTGCTCGGTCAGTTTGAAGTGCTGCAGATAGGACATCGGCGATCGGGTTCGTTGTTTGCTCTGGTGAGATCCGGGCCTAACCCCCGAGTTTACAGGGATTGCCGCGCCGGAACAGGGTACTGCGGCACGATTCGCCTACGGCGCAAGTTGTTTGTCCAGCGCCACAAGTTGCGCGTCCCGTGCTGCAGCCGACGACTCGACCAGCGTGATATGCCCCAGCTTGCGGCCCGCACGAGGCGTCTTTCCATAATCGTGCAGGTACCCGTTGCCGTGCAGCAAGAATTCGGGCGAATCCGGCATTGCGCCAATCAGGTTGGCCATGCCGGCGTGCCCGCGCGGCGCCGTGCTGCCCAGCGGTAGTCCGAGGATCGCGCGCAGGTGGTTCTCGAACTGGCTGGTTTCGGCGCCCTCGATGGTCCAGTGCCCCGAGTTGTGGACACGAGGCGCAAACTCGTTGGCCAACAACTTGTTGTTGCGGACAAAGAATTCCAGCGCCAGCACGCCGACGTAGTCGAGATGATCCATCAGCCGGCGTAAGTAGCCGGTGGCCTGCGCCAGCAGAGCATCGGAACCGGCCGGGGCTTTGGACAACCGCAATATGCCTTCGCGATGCGTATTCTCCGTGAGCGGGTAGCAGACCTGCTCGCCGGATGCACAGCGTGCACCGATTGCCGAGACTTCATAGTCGAACGCTACCCATTGCTCTGCAACCAGGCGTTGGCCGCTAAATGTTTCCATTGCTGGCGCGATGTCGCTCGCGCTCTGCAGCAATTGTTGTCCCTTGCCGTCGTAGCCGAAGCGCCGTGTTTTCAGCACCAGCGGAAAGCCGATACGGGCCGCAGCGTCGCGCAGGCCGGCTTCGGTATCAACCGGGAGCCAGTCGGCCACCGGTATATCCAGGTGCTGGAAAAGTTCTTTTTCGCGCACGCGATCCTGCGCCTGGTACAGCGCCTCGGGTGACGGCAGGACGGGAATGCGCCGGGCGAGTTCGCGGAGCGGAGCGACCGGTACATTCTCGAACTCGTAGGTAATGATGTCGGAAACACGTGCCAGATCCGCGAGGGCGGCCGGGTCATCGAACTCGCCGGCAATGACCGGGCCGGCCGCGGCTGCGGGCGGAGCCGGCGCCGGGTCGAGAAACGTGCACTGCGCGCCGACGGCCTCTGCCGCCTCACCAAGCATCTTGCCGAGCTGGCCGGCGCCAATGATGCCGATCCGTGCCACGGGTTACTGTCCGTCGCGCGGGTCGCCGCCGGCAAGTACCCGATCGGTCTGGCGGGCGCGATAGTCGTCCAGCGCCGCGGCGACGCGCGCATCAGCGAGAGCCAGTATGGCAGCCGCCATCAGCGCGGCGTTGGTCGCGCCGGCCTTGCCGATCGCCATGCAGGCTACGGGCACGCCGCCCGGCATCTGCACAATGGACAGCAGTGAGTCCATGCCGCTCAGCGCCTTCGACTGCACCGGCACACCGATAACCGGCAGGCGCGTTTTTGCGGCTGTCATGCCGGGCAGGTGAGCGGCGCCGCCGGCGCCGGCGATGATGATTTCGAGGCCGCGTTCGGCCGCGTTCGCGGCATACTCGTGAAGCAAATCGGGTGTCCGGTGTGCGGAAACGACGCGCACCTCGTGCGCGATGCCGAGGTCGTCGAGCAGCCCGGCGGCATGACGCATCGTCTCCCAGTCCGATTGCGAGCCCATGATGATTCCGATTTTTGCATCCATTCCTGTATCAACCTGAAACTCGCCGGGCCGGCGTAGATCCGCGATTCTATAATCAGCCGCTGCTGTTCTGCATCATCGCGGCCAGATCCGCGTGCACCAGGCGGAAAATTTCGCGTCGAGTCCGGCGGTCGGCGGTTTCCGCGGCGTCGCCGGGGAGACTGCCAATCAACGCTGCAAGCCCGGTATTTGTTCTGCCGGTCATGGCAAGGAACTCGTCCAGTGCCGCCTGTCCGCCAGACAACAGCCGCTCACGCCACTGCTCGGCATCATGCAGCGTGCGCGTGTTGCTGCGGTGCCGCTGGTCGATGCGGGCAAGTGCCTCGCGTATCGGGTCGACATCGGCGCTGCGCATCAGCTTGCCAATCAACTGCCGTTGTCGGCGCAGCGCGCTGTGCGACTTGATACGGCGGGCAAGCATGACCGCCTCGCGCAATTCATCGTTCAACGGCATGCCGTCCAGGGTGCGTTCCGGCAGCGTGATCAATTGCTCGCCGAGCACCTGCAGCGCCTGTTGTTCGCGCTTTTTCGCGCTCTTGGTCGGAGTCTCCATCTCGCAGGCGGCCGCATTCAAAAGTGCATGATAGGCGTGAAGGGGCCCGGTCACAAATGACCGGTCGGTCCCGGGCTGACGAGAGCCCGCGCAATCGGTGACGGATGCGGGTTAAGCTGTGTCCGCCCTGATACGGTCAGGGCATCGCGGTAACAGACAGGGATACCAGATGAGCGACACAATCAGGAAAGTCAGGCCCGACCAGCACCAGTTGGAGGAGGTCGTTAAATTGCTGATCGACGAAGCCCGGGCGCAGGGTGTGGACCAGGCAGAGGCGGCAGCAAGTCACGACGTCGGGCTGAGCGCGACGGCGCGTCTCGGGGATGTCGAAAATCTGGAGTACAGCAATGACCGGGGTGTCGGCATTACGGTCTACAAGGGTTCGCGCAAGGGCAGCGCAAGCACGTCGGACTTCAGCCCCGACGCGCTGCGGGAAGCGGTCGCCAAGGCCTGTTCATTCGCGCGCAGCACGGCGCCGGACGAGCATGCGGGTTTGGCCGATGCTGAGCTGATGGCCAAGGACCCGCCCGATCTTGAGCTTGCACATGAGTGGGCGCTGGACGCCGACGCGGCAGTGCGACTTGCAATCGATTGCGAGGACGCTGCGCGCGCATACGATGCGCGTATCATTAATTCCGAAGGTGCCACGGTTTCGTCAAGCAGCGGTGCGCGTGCTTATGCGAACACCCACGGCTTTCTCGCCAGCTATCCGAAAACAAGCCACAGCATCAGTTGTGTCGTCGTTGGCAAGGAAGACAGCGATGACATGCAGCGCGACTACTGGTACACAGCGTCGCGCGACCCGAAGGCGCTCGAGGACGCACGCGAAGTCGGCCGCACTGCCGCCCGGCGTACCGTTGAGCGGCTCGGCTCGCGCAAGATCGGCACGACCAAAGCACCCGTCCTGTTCGTACCGGAGCTGGCGCGCGGCTTCATCGGTCACGCGATAGGCGCTATTGCCGGCGGCGCGCAATATCGCCACGCATCATTCCTGCTGGACGCGGCTGGCGAGAAGATTTTCCCCGACTTCCTGCAAATACGTGAGCGGCCGCATATACCGGGCGCGCTTGCCAGTGCTGCGTTTGATGCGGAAGGTGTCGCAACCCGGGATCGCGATCTTGTCATTGACGGTGTGCTTCAGGGCTATATTTTAAGCTCCTATTCCGCGCGCCGGCTCGGTCTGAAAACTACCGGCAATGCCGGCGGAGCGCATAATCTCGAAGTCCCCGGCAACGCGGGCGATCTCGCCTCGCTCATGAAATCGATGGGTCGCGGATTGCTGGTGCAGGAACTTATCGGCCAGGGTCTGAACGCGGTGACCGGTGATTATTCGCGTGGCGCGTCCGGGTTCTGGATCGAGAATGGCGCCATCGCGTACCCGGTGCACGAGGTTACGATCGCCGGCAATCTGCGTGAGCTTTATCCGCGCATAACAGCGATTGGTGACGATACTGACCTGCGCGGTGGTATTCGTTGCGGGTCGCTGCTTGTCGACGATATGACGATTGCCGGGTCCTGATCCGGCGCGTCGAGCCTACATCCGTTCGGCTTCTACGGCGCAGGACCCTGGCCGGATTATTCGATGAACGTTTGGCTTTGGGTGGTAGGCGGCAGGCGCACCCGGGGAGGGCTTTTCAGGGACGCTGGTGAATACGTCCCTGTACGCTCTGTGCCGGACGTCCGAAGTCCGGCACAGCCCTGAAAAGCCCTCCCCGGGGCACACCTCCGCCCGATCCCGTGCCGTTCATGAATAATCCAGGCTGGTGGTGCCTCAGGGGTTACTTTGCGCATCCAGCAGGTCCGCCAGCGTCTGCTCTTCGACGCAGTCGGCGACCGCGGTGTCGATGCGGACGCCGAGTTCGTCGACCGGGCTGGTCCAGCACGGCGGCTCGTGGGAGCCGGTGGCTCCGCCCTGGCGGACAACGTCGAGAATCTCCTGCAGCCGGATTCGAGACAGGTCGCGGCCCGGAATCAGCGTTTCCTGTTCTGTAGTAAGTAACATTCCGGCGCGCTCCAGTTTATTGGCCACCGGCGCAATCGTCAGCGTCGGTATCTTGAGAGCTTCGCTGATCTCCTGAAGGGTGGTGTGATGGCCAGCTTCGCGAAACGCGCCCCCGACGCAATACATCAGGTTCAGTGCCAGCCGTTCGGTGGTCGCATTGGCCAGCTGGGGCTCTCGACGGCCGCGGCGCAGGTAGGCCGGCTTCTGGACGTAAAAAGCTATTTGTGCGCCGATCAGCAGTACCAACCAGTTCAGGTAGAGCCAGATCAGTGCCGTAATCGCGACGGCGAAGCCCGAGTAGATCAGTTCCCGGCTGGATGCGTATACGACGAAGTTCGTGAACAGGGCGCCGATGCTCGACCACAGGATTCCGCCGATTACACCGCCGACCAGCGCCGCGTAAAACCGCACGCGCGTATTGGGCATGAATATATAGAGAAACGTAAATACCGCGCTGACCATCAGATATGGCGTGAGCTTGCCGATAACGATGACCACCGGGCTCAGTGCCCTGCTGCTGAGCACGCCCTGGGCCAGTTCATTATTGCTAATCGATGCAAGGATGCCGAGCGCGATGACCATGACAACCGGGCCGACCAGCAGCACTATCATGTATTCGCTGAAGCGCCGCGCAAAACTGCGCGGCTTGCTGACATACCAGACGTAATTGAAACTTTCCTCGACCTTCTGCACCATCGATATCGCGGTGTAGATGAAGAATGCGAGACTGACACCGCCCAGCAGGCCGCCCTTGACGTTGTCGACAAACTCGATGACCTGCGTGGTGATCTGCGCGCCCTGAGGGCCGAGCGGTTCCATCCACGTGTACAGATAGGGTTCCATGCGCTTGTGGAGGCCGAACCCCTTCAGTACCGAAAAGCTCAATGCAATGAGCGGTACGATCGACAGCAGGGTCGAGTAAACGAGGCTCATTGCACGCAGTGTGAGCTGGCCGTAAAGGATGTCGCGAAACAGCCCGTACAGGAAGCGCAGGACAGTGGCCAGCATGCGGCCCGCACGGCCACTTTTCTGGAGGTAGGTACCCCAGATCAGGTCTTCCATCGAGTTGTTGAGATCGCGAATCAAATCGCCTCCTGGGCATCTGCATGCATCAGCCGGCGCAAAGTGTAAGGCAGCAGCAACGTGTTACTGTGCCACATCACCGGTTTTGTCACTACCGCACGGAATTGTCACACATATGGCCACCCGCTACCCGGAACGGATCGTTTGCCTGACCGAAGAGACCACCGAGACGCTTTATGCCATGGGAGAGGACTGGCGAATTGTCGGTATCTCGGGCTTCACTGTACGCCCGCCCCGTGCCCGTAAGGAAAAGCCCAGGGTCTCGGCATTCACCAGCGCGCGGATCGAACGGATTCTTGCACTCGAGCCCGACCTGGTACTCGGATTTTCGGACCTGCAGGCTGACATCGCGGCGGAATTGGTGCGAGCCGGCATCCCGGTACACGTTTTCAATCACCGCTCCGTCGAAGAGATATTTACGATGATTGGCATGCTTGGCGGGATGATCGGCCACCAGGACAAGGCATGGTCGCTGATCACCATCCTGCGTCGGGGGGTCGAGGAAGTTCGTAAACGTGCGTCAGCATTGCCAGCACGCCCACGCATCTACTTCGAGGAATGGGACGACCCACAAATCAGCGGCATTCGCTGGGTGTCCGAGTTGATCGCTATCGCGGGCGGTGACGACTGCTTTCCGGAGCTCGCCGCCGAGCCTCTTGGCAAGAAGCGGATCATTGCGCGTCCGGAAGAGGTCATCGCGCGGCAACCCGATATCATCATGGGTTCGTGGTGCGGCAAGAAATTTCGTGCGGAGCGCGTCGCCGCCCGACCGGGCTGGCAGGATATTCCGGCGGTTCGCGACGGCGAGCTGCACGAGGTAAAGTCCGCGCTGATATTGCAGCCGGGCCCGGCTGCGTTGACGGACGGCCTTCAGGAATTGAGCAGGATCATCAATGCATGGAGCGCTCGTACGTCAGGCCTGCAATAACAGCTGCGCTCGTCACGCAACCTTCGGCAGCGTTTCGCCGGTCAGCAGGCGCAATGCTTCGCGGTATTTTCCAGCGGTTTGCAGCAGCACATCCTCCGGCAGCGACGGTCCCGGTGCAGTACGGTCCCATTCCAGTGTATCGAGATAGTCACGCACGAATTGCTTGTCGAAACTCGGTGGGCTGATGCCGGTCGTGTACTTGTCGCTTGGCCAGAATCGCGATGAATCCGGTGTCAGCATTTCATCAATAATGTAAAGCTTGCCAAATGCATCGAGGCCGAATTCGAATTTTGTGTCGGCGACAATGATGCCACGTGCTGCAGCGAAGTCTCTCGCCCGCTCAAAGATGCGAATTGACGCGTCGCGGACACGGGTTGCGAGTGCTTTGCCGACAAGCTCGCAGGTCGTTGCAAAGTCGATGTTCTCGTCATGATCCCCGGCGGCTGCCTTGGTTGCGGGCGTAAAAAGCGGTTCAGGAAGTTTGGCTGCTTGAGGCAGGTCCGGTGGCAGCGCGATACCGCAGACCGCCCCGGATTGCTGATAGTCGCGCCAGCCCGAGCCAATCAGGTAGCCTCGCACGACGGCTTCAATCGGCAGCGGTTGCAGCCGCCGCACAACAATGGCACGGCCCTCGAGCGGTCTGCGCTCGGCCGCGTCACGGACGACATCGTCCAGCGCCAGGTCACTCAGGTGGTTCGGAACCAGGTCCGCCACCTTGCCAAACCAGAAATTCGACAGGCGGGTAAGTACACGGCCCTTATCCGGCACCGGGTCCGGGAGGATGACGTCGTAGGCGGACAGGCGGTCGGTGGTAACGATCAGCAGATGTTCGTCGTCGACTTCGTATATGTCACGCACCTTGCCGCGCGCGAGGAGAGGTAGCGACGGGACGGACGACTCGAACATTGGTGGATTCATGATAGGTGGGCTGACTGAAGCTTTCGCAAACGACGCATGATCGCGCGTCCGCCGGAAGCCCGCAAGGTGCGGCTTGCCAGAAGACGATAGGCATAGCGTCGCGGGGACGTTAGCATTGCCGCATGCACAAGAGACCGATCGGGACTGGCTGAATGCCGTACTGGGGCAAGGTCGTTGGCGCCATCGCCGGCCTCGCGACCGGCCGCCCGTGGCTGGTCCTTGCCGGCCTGTTGCTCGGCCACCAGTTCGACCGCGGCTATGCGAAGTATTATTCGCGGGGTCAGAAAGACCGCGACTTGCGGCAAGAACGCTTGCCGGAGCATTTCACGCGGCCGTTGTTCCAGACCATGGGTTGTCTTGCCAAGGCGGACGGGCGTGTCAGCGAGGATGAAATTCGCGCGGCGCGAACCATGATGCACCGCCTCGGGCTGGGCCCGGCACAGGTGCGACATGCCATCGACTGGTTCCAGAGCGGCAAGGAGCCGGCCTTCCCGTTACACGAGACCATTGCCAGGCTGAAACGGGACTTGGCCCGGAATTCCAGATTGCGCCAGCTTTTCGTGCAGTTGTTGATGGAGGTTTCGCTGTCGAAGGGGCGACTCAGGCAAAGCGAGCGTGCGCTGCTCTGGAGCATCTGCCGCGAACTCGGTGTCAGCCGTGTCGACCTGGCACAGCTCGAGGCCATGTTGCGCGCCCAGCATAGTTTTCGCTCGTCGCCGGAGGGCGCTATCGATGCGCGTCGAGTCGAGGAGGCATATGCAACACTGGGTCTTGCCCAGTCCGCAACCAACGATGAAATCAAGCAGGCTTACCGGCGCCTGATGAATCGCAACCACCCGGACAAGCTGGCTTCGAGCAATCCGGAGGCATCGGCACTTGCGGATGCGCAAAAGCGGACGCGTGACATCCGCGGCGCCTATGAAATGCTGAAGGTACGCCGGTCGATCCGGTAGTGCGGCCAGTCGCCACGGTGCATGCGACGATGAAATGATCCCGGCCTTTGGTTACAGTCCGGGCTGGCACAGTCAGAGGAACTGAAGTGGAATACAGAATCGCCCCGTCCATACTCTCGGCAGATTTCGCGCGTCTGGGCGAAGAGGTCAATGCGGTGCTGTCCGCCGGTGCCGACATCGTACATTTCGACGTCATGGACAATCATTTTGTGCCCAACCTGACGATCGGGCCGCTGGTTTGCGAGGCACTGCGGAATCACGGCATCACAGCACCGATCGACGTGCACCTGATGGTGCAGCCGGTGGACCGGATCATTCCGGACTTTGCCAAGGCGGGCGCGAACTTTATTACTTTCCATCCGGAAGCGAGCAGCCATGTGCACCGGTCACTGGCGCTTATCCGTGACCATGGCTGCAAGGCGGGACTCGTTTTCAACCCGGCGACCCCGCTGACCTGGCTCGATCATGTCATCGATGATCTTGACATGGTCCTGATCATGTCCGTCAACCCGGGTTTTGGCGGACAGTCGTTCATACCATCGTCGCTCGACAAGCTGCGGCGTGCGCGCGATATCATCAATGCCAGCGGCAATGATATTCGGCTGGAAGTCGACGGCGGGGTCAAGACAGGTAATATCGGCGAAATAGCGACAGCGGGCGCCGACACATTCGTCGCGGGATCCGCCATTTTCGGCAGCGACGATTACGCCCGGACAATAACGGCGATGCGAGAGGAGATCGCGAAAGCAACGTAGGAGTCTGCGCGGTAGAAACGGACGAGGCGGGGTTTCGCACTTCGAGTCCGGTTGTCCGATCGTCCGAGGAGCATAGTGGTGACTATGTGACGAGGAGGATCGGCAAGCCGGGCCGACGGTGGCAGCCGTAGCCCGTTCGGCTTCTACCGCGCAGACTCCTGGCCTGGATTCAACCGCGATTCGGTCGTGCGCCGTAGACGACGATCGTCTTGCCGCTGGCGGTTACCAGTCCTTGTTCTTCCAGTACCTTGAGTACGCGTCCCGCCATCTCGCGTGAGCAACCGACGAGACGGCTCAGCTCCTGGCGGCTGACCTTGATCTGCATGCCGTCCGGGTGTGTCATCGCATCGGGCTCATTACACAGGTCCATGATCGCGTGCGCGACGCGACCGGTTACATCGACGAACGCAAGGTCCCCGAGTTTGCGGTTGGTCCGGTCGAGGCGGGTCGCGAGCTGGGTGGCGAGTTCGAAGACCAGTCCCGGGCTCTCGCTCGCGATTTGCCGAAAACGCGGATACGTCATTTCGGCGATTTCGGATTCGGTGCGCGTGCGTACCCAGGCGCTGCGTGTCGGCTGTTCGTAGAAAAGCCCCATCTCGCCGAAAAACTGGCCCTTATTCAGGTAGGCGAGGACCATTTCGTTGCCGTCTTCGTCCTCGATCATGACTTCCACGGAGCCGTCGACAATGTAATAAAGAACGTCCGGCAGGTCGCCAGCGTGAATCATGACTGTTTTCGACGGAACGGTGCGTACCCGGCAATAGCTCAGGAACCGGTTGATGGCCGGTACGTCACTCAAAGTCTTTGCGGTTGTCTGCATTGGTTAGATCCTCGACGGCACTGCGCCCGTACTTGTAATACAGCGGGCGTTCAAGAGCAAGCTAAGTGCGTAATTCTTATTAAAATTATGTGTACAGGTAAAAGTATATTCATTCGGCAGCTGGTAAACCAGCGGCATTACAGCCAGTAAGCCGTGCGTGTCATGACCGCCGCGCTGGCCTGCATCAGGCGTTGCACCGGAAAAGGCAGTTTTGCGGCGCCCTTCCGGCCGGCCGCCGCGCCGTGCTCGATTTCCTCGTCGCGCATGCGAGAGAGTATGGCCCGGCTGCGATGGTCTGTCGCGGGCAGCCTGCCGAGGTGATCTTCAAGGTGGCGGGCGACCTGGCGCTCCGTCTCCTCAACAAAGCCCAGCGCCCACCTGTCGCCGAGTATGCCGCTGGCAGCACCGATGAACCATGCGCCGCTGAACCAGAGCGGAGCGAGCCGGCTGGTACCGCCATCAAGCTCCGCGAGCCGCGCTTCGCACCAGAGCAGATGATCGCGTTCTTCGCGAGCCGCCTGACGCAAGTGGCTGGCGATGTCCGGATCACGCGCCACCGCAGCATGACCCTGGTACAGCGCCTGCGCCGCCACTTCACCTGCATGATTGACCCGCATGAGGCCGGCAGCGTGACGGCGTTCGCTGGCATCCAGTTCTGTATCGGCGATATCGGTGGCGGGATTCGGTCGGGCGCCGCCAGCGGACGCTCCGGCAACGGTGCGCAGTGCGTTGTCGATCCCGGACAGGAATCGGTCGATCGGTGACAGGCGGCGACTCGTCATACCAGCCAGTATATCGCAGTCAAGAGCTACATAAATGTAACAGCATGTTGCACCGAGTCGCGACGGGCGCGCCAGGTGCGTATACTCGCGGCCCCCGCGGTAGCCGGTCAGTTCAGCGGCCAGAGAGCCGATAGTGCAGCCGCGACCCCCATCGATGCATCCAGGAGTCATTGTATGAAATTGCGTTTGTTGCTCGTCGTGACCGCGTGCCTGACGGCGTTTGCTCCGCTCCAGGCCCAGGAAGAAGTGGCAGCGGTAGACGGACCGTGGGCCGGCAAGGCCGCGCTCGGCTATCTTGCGACGAGCGGCAACTCCGAAAGCTCCAGCCTGAATACAAAGTTTGAACTAGGCTACACGTCGGGCAAGTGGGAGTACCTCGCTGATGCATCAGCCATCAACGCACAGGAAAGCGAGCAAACCACTGCCGAGGCCTACAAGCTGGGATTCAAATCGGAATACAGCTTCTCCGAGGATAATTTCCTCTATGGCCGCATGGTTTGGCGCAAGGACCTGTTCAGTGCCTACGACCAGCAGTTTTCCCAGACCGTCGGCTATGGACGCCGGCTGCTCGACACGATGTCGCACCAGCTGAGCGCGGACATCGGTGTCGGTGCCCGGCAGTCGGAGTTGCGCGACGGGACGACTGAAAACGACCTCATTGCCCGCGGCGGCATCAACTATCGCTGGATCATTACCGAAACGGCCTCGTTTTCGCAGGACCTGACGGTCGAGTCCGGTGACGTCAATACCTATATAGAGTCGGTATCCGCCATCACGGCGTCGTTGGTCGGTAACCTGGCGTTGGTGGCGTCCTACACGATCAAGAACAACAGTGAGGTGCCGGTGGCCACGGAGAGCACGGACACTTATACGGCGCTTTCGATCGAATACGCTTTCTAGTGTTCTGGCTTCCCCGGATTATTCATGAACGGTTTGGTGCGGTGGTTTGGCGGAGGCGCACCCCGGGGAGGGCTTTTCAGGGACGCTGTAAATACGTCCCTGTACGCTCTGTGCCGGACGTCCCTGTCCGGCACAGCCCTGAAAAGCCCTCCCCGGGGCACACCTCCGCCCCGATCTCTGTGCCGTTCATGAATAATCCTCGATCGCGCCATTGGCACTTACCGGAGTGTCCGTTGAGCATTGAGGAGCACCGGTACCCCCTGCTGGGAGCCCTTTGATGGAAATCAAGCGGACCGAAGGGAGCCATTCCTTCAAAGGGCTCCCGGCAGGGGGTACCGGTGCGGCGTTCCACAGACCGCCCTTGGTACCAGGAGCTTGCGCCGCAGCCCATTGCATCGCTTCGGAGTTAGAACGGTTTTTGCAAAATGTTGATAAGAAAAGAAAAATTATAGAACCGGAGACGGGCGGGTAATCTCGCCTCGCTATCCGGCAGGGTTTGCATTGCCGCGGTGCGTCAAGTAGAATTTCGCGCCTTTCGCCGGGACTGAACGGCCGTTGCCGTCTGCCCGGGATTTGCGGTCGGCGTCGCCGGCGCCGACTGCCACAGTTCCCTATTTGGATACGGACAAATGAAGACGTTTTCTGCCAAGCCGGAAGAAGTGCGCCGCGACTGGTTCGTGGTCGATGCCACGGGCAAGACCCTGGGCCGCCTGTCGACGGAAATAGCGCGCCGCCTGCGCGGCAAGCACAAGCCTGAATTCACGCCGCACGTGGATACCGGTGACTATATCGTCGTCGTCAATGCGGCAAAGATCCGCGTGACCGGCAACAAGATGAAAGACAAGATGTACCATCGGTACACTGGCTACATCGGCAGCCTGAAGTCGATTCCGCTGGAAAAACTGATGCAGGATGCGCCGGAGCGGGCTTTGCAGTACTCGGTCAAGGGCATGCTGCCGCGTAACCCGCTGGGCCGCCGGATGCTTTCAAAGCTGCGTGTGTTTCCGGGACCCGAGCACACCCACCAGGCGCAACAGCCGATCCCACTGGAAATTAATGCCTGAGGCGTTCGCGCCCGGCACAGAGGCAACAGGTAATGAGTGAAGCACAGTTTTACGGTACCGGACGGCGTAAGACGTCGACAGCACGCGTCTACTTGACGCCGGGCAAGGGCGATATCATCGTCAATTCCCGGCCGCTGGACCGGTTTTTCGGACGCCAGACGGCGCGCATGATCGTGCGCCAGCCGCTGGAGCTGATGAAGCTGACCGACACATTCAATGTCAAAGTCACAGTCAGTGGCGGCGGCACGACCGGCCAGGCCGGTGCCATCCGCCATGGCCTGACCCGCGCCCTGATGGCCTACGACGAGTCACTGCGTCCGGCACTGCGCAAGGCCGGTTTCGTTACCCGCGACGCGCGCGAAGTTGAACGCAAGAAAGTCGGCCTGCGCAAGGCACGGCGCGCAACGCAGTTTTCGAAGCGCTAAGCAGGAGCTTGATGTTGCAGCTTCGCCGGTTGCCGGACTAAAGATAAATCCGCGGTTACGAGTGTCGCACGGCCTGGTATCGCGGGCGGATTTGGGGGATCGTCTAGCGGTAGGACTGCGGACTCTGACTCCGCCAACCCAGGTTCGAATCCTGGTCCCCCAGCCAAATAAGAAGGGCCCGCCAAAAGCGGGCCCTCTTTGGCTGGGCTTCTGAATTGACCTCGTGCAAATCGCGACAGCGATTTCGACCGGCCATGCCGCGGGCCGTACACGGCCCGCGTCAATCCTGGTTCCCGAATCGCCTGCTGCAAGCGGGCACATCCATGGACGATCAGCCGAAAGCCCTCTTTATTGGACGGGGTTCCTGAATCGAACCTGTTCGACAAAATCGCGACAGCGATTTCGCGAGCGCCCGTAGGCCGCACGGCCCGCGTCGATCCTGGTCCCCATAAAATCGCCCGCTGTAAGCGGGCACATCCGTAAACGAGTTCGAGGAGCCGGAAAATCGCCCGCTTTAGCGGGCACATCCCCATCGCCGATCCGCACCGTCGATCGGCCTCTGAATCTACTTTGCCACGCCCCGCCTACTTACTGATCGTCTTCACGCCACTATCGCCGGCAACCAGCAGTATATCCGCCGGCCGGTGTGCAAAAAGCCCGACAGTAACAACCCCGGGGATCTGGTTGATCCGGTTTCTCATTTCCAGCGGGTTGGAAATGGTGAGATTGTGGACGTCGATGATGTGGTTGCCGTTGTCGGTGATGAAGTTTTCGCGCCAGATGGGCTGGCCGCGCATCTTGACGAGCTTGCGGGCCACAAAGGATTGCGCCATTGGCAGCACTTCGATGGGCAACGGAAATTTCCCGAGCATGCCGACCAGCTTGGAGTCGTCGACAATACAGATGAATTTGCGGGCGGCACCGGCCAGGACTTTTCGCGGGTCAATGCGCCGCCGCCGCCCTTCAGCAGGTGCAGGTGCTTGGTCGCTTCATCGGCTCCATCTATATAGAGATCGACATCGCCGGTCTCGCTGAGCGTGGAGACGTTGAAGCCGACTTTCTCCAGCCGCTCCGTCGTCGCCGACGAGCTCGAAACGACGGCGTCGATGCGCTCCCGGTATGACGGCAGAAAATCGATCAGGCAGTTCACCGTCGAGCCGGTACCTACGCCGACGGTCACGCCGGTCTCTATGTACTCCAGCGCCGCCTTGGCGGCGCTCATCTTTTTCGCTGTCGCATCCATGAAATCGTAGCCGGGTTCGGTTCGTGTCGTCGCGAGCTTATCGCATCGACCGGGATTTGACCATGATCCATACCCCGGAACGAACTATGCCCGCTTGCGCGGGCATAGTTCTTATTTTGGAAGAAGACCGTTGGTATCGGCGGGCCGGCGGCCCGTAAGGAACCAACCAGGCTTTGCCGCTACCGTTCTTCCATACAGCTAACGAAGGCTGTTAACGCTTTTTGGAAGCCTTTTTACGGGTCTTCCGCTTCGTCTTTTTCTTGCTGGCCTTCTTCTTAGCCTTTTTCTTGGCTTTCTTTTTGGTCTTCTTCTTAGCCTTCTTCTTAGCTTTCTTCTTAGCCTTCTTCTTTACCTTGCGCTTGGCTTTCTTCTTGGCCTTCTTTTTCACTTTGCGCTTGGCTTTTTTCTTAGCCTTTTTCTTGGCTTTCTTTTTGGCCTTCTTCTTTACTTTGCGCTTGGCGACTTTTTTCTTCGTCTTGCGCTTAGCGACCTTACGCTTCGTCGCTGCTTTTTTCTTCGTTACTTTGCGCTTCTTGGCGGTCTTCCGCTTCGAAGCTTTTTTGCTTGACTTCTTTTTGGTAGCCATACTTTTCTCCGTGTCGGGTACCCGGGAATGAGTATATACAACAAAACTAAAAAATCCAGCAAGTTAAGTGAACCCGTTCACATTGTCGGCGCGAGCGTCGCGCAACAGAAAAGGAGTGATTTTGCGCAGCCGCTTCGAAACACTCGCAAGCGCTACTGCAGAAGCGAGCGTTGCAGATGTTTCATTGATGTTCCACGATTCATTGCAGCGCGCGAACGATGCCGTTACAGAAAGTTGCCAGGTCGAAGTGAGCTTTGCCGGCAAGTTCAATTCAGGTGTGTCGGCCAAGACGTCAGCGATCGCTATCAATATGCATCCCGCACTTGCGTGCGCAGTCGGCACAAGGCAAAAAAATCCGCTGTTTTTAGGTACTTGTGTGCGACGGTCGCAGCCACGCAACGACTCGTGGCCCGGTCAGGCTTAAGCGAATTCGCATCGCGAACCGCATACTTGTCGTGCCGGACCGGATGCGATTGACCGCCGGGGATGACGTTGTTCGTCCCGTCGCGTGGCCTGCAAATACGTCGATGCGTAGGTGGCGACGCATCGTTCGCGACCGGCTCACGACGTTGGAATTCTGATGCAGTGACGACCGCGCGCTATCACCGTCATCGTCGTCCGAAAGCTGTTTTCGAAAGTTTGCGTCACACTTGTTGGATGGAAGCTTTTGCGCAAATTTGCGCAAAATTGCGCGTCGTGTGCGCTTGGACGGTCTGCCGGCGATGAGCCGGCTGGCGGACGGAATTCCGAAGAAGAAGGCGCCTCCCGCCTGTGCCGTTACCAACCGTCGCTCTCGAACCAGAGCAACAAGTGGGGTCAGCCGTGGCAGCACCAGGCTATCCACACGCGGTGGTTTTGCACACATGCTGCCGACAGTGCACGACCCCGAGGTAAATATTTAGGGTCGAAAGGTTTCCAGGTCAGTTATCGAACACTGCAGGAGGCGCCAATTCAAATCTGTACTTCTCTGTACGTCCTGATTGTAACAATTGCCGCGACGTAGCGGGTCAAAGATCGAGCTGCTGATTGTCGCCGAGGGCTGATTCGACGCGATCGGCGATCAGCTTGATACGGGTGCCGATGTTGCCCTCGAGATGCTTGTCGCGCTGCTGCGCCTGCAACAACTCGTTTGCCATGTTCAGCGCTGCCATAACGGCAATCCGGTCGAGGCCAACGACTTTGCCGCTGTCCCTTATTTCACGCATTTTTGCATTAAGGATCTCGGCCGAATCGAGGAGATCCGTGCGCTCATTCGCCGGGCAGGCTACCTGGTAATCTTTCTCCAGGATCCGCACCGTGACGTGTGCATACATTTCAGTCATCCAGCGTTCTCCAGCATTTTGGCTTCAGTCGGTCATTTGCCGGCGAGGCGGCGCCGCCAGGATTCTGCCGCGTACAAGCCAGTCATCTGAGACAGCTCGGTGGCGTGTTTTTCGCCGCCGCGCAAGGCCGGCCGGGCGCATGATAAGACTTACGATTAGCCGCCTTGTTCCATGGCTTTCAGGCGGCCGATCATGGCTTCCACACGCGCGCGAACCTGCTCGTTTTTCTGCAGCAGCGTAGCCCGCTCCGCAGTCAGCGTATCCTGCCGCTGCTTCAGCGTCCGGTTTTCGTCCTGCAGCGTGTCGCAGACCTTGACCAGCGCGTCCACGCGCTTCTCCAGCCGCTTCAGCTCGTTCTCGAACATTGACCTGGTATCGTCGCCCATTCCGGCAATATAGAGCCGGTCGAACAGAGAATCAATCGGGGTCCGCGGCGAGCCGCGATTCGCATGGCTCGCCGACGCCATACATGGGATCATGCGTGCCGATTATGGAACATACAACGGACTACAACGCCCTCGCTGAGGCGCTACGCCGCGCGGGATCGAACCGGGATGCGGCACAGGCGCATGGCTTGCTGTGCGGGCGCCTCGCAGCAACGGGTGGCAGCAGCGGTGCCGGCTGGCTGGATGTCGTGCTGGAGGATGTCGCACCGGACAACGCCTTGCGCCGCGAATGCGAGGCCATGCTCAACACCTTGTATCAGAGCAGTTACCAACAGCTGGCACAGCGGCTCTCTGAATTCACGTTACTTTTGCCGGACGACGACGACCCGGCCGACGTGCGGACTGACGCGCTCGCGCGGTGGTGCGAGGGCTTTCTCCATGGGCTGGTCACCGGCCAATCAGATGCACGTCTGCGCGAGCGCCTGGCGGCTGAGCCCCTGTCGGACATGATCAGGGACCTGCTGCAGATCACACAGGCGACGGCTGACACGGATGACGATGCGGAGACCAACGAGCAGGCCTATACGGAACTCGTCGAATACATGCGCGTCGCCGCACAACTTGCGTATGAGGAACTTGTCGACTTGCGCCCCCCGACCGCCGCCGAAAAGGCGGGCCCAGCCCGGGCACACTAGAATGGATCCAAAGGAATTTGCGAAGCGACGCAAGCAGCTGATGCGCATGGTTGGTGACGACGGTGTAGCCATCCTGCCGTCTGCACCCGTGCGGACGCGCAGCCGCGATGTCGAGTACCGCTATCGCCAGGACAGTGACTTTTATTACCTGACAGGGTTTGCCGAATCGGAGTCCGTGGCCCTGCTCGCGCCGGGGCGCTCGAGTGGCGAGTTTCTGCTGTTCTGCCGGGAACGCGATCCTGACCGTGAAATGTGGGATGGCTTGAGAGCCGGACCGGACGGTGCCGTTTCCGATTTCGGCGCTGACGACGCGTTTCCGATCGATGATATAGACGATATCCTGCCGGGCATTATGGAGTCGCGCAGCCGTGTCTACTACACGATGGGCGCGTACTCGGATTTCGACCTGCGCATGGCGGACTGGGTCAAGACGCTGCGCGGTCGCGGACTGTCCGGCATCCATACGCCACAGGAATTTGTCGCGCTGGATCACCTGCTGCATGACATGCGCCTGTACAAGAGCCGCGCCGAGATTTCCGCGATGCGTCAGGCGGCGAAAGTGGCGTGCGTCGCGCACCGGCGGGCGATGCTGGCGGCACGTCCCGGCATGTACGAGTACGAGTTGGAGGCGGAATTCATTCATGAGTTCCGCCGCAAGGATGCGCGCTATTCCTATAGCCCGATCGTCGGCGCCGGCGCCAATGGCTGCATCCTGCATTACGTCGAGAACACCGCACCGATCAGGAACGATGAACTTGTGTTGATAGATGCCGGGTGCGAACTGGATTACTACGCATCCGATGTCACCCGAACATTTCCGGTGAACGGGCGATTTTCGCCCGAGCAGCGCGCTGTTTATGAAATTGTGCTTGAGGCCCAATACGCTGCAATAGACAAGTTGCATGCCGGCAATCACTGGAACGAACCGCACGATGCGGCGGTGCGTGTCATTACCCGCGGGTTGAAGAAACTGGGCCTTCTTACCGGCACGCTTGCCCGCCTGATCCGGGACCAGGCGTACCGCGAGTTTTTTATGCACCGTACCGGCCACTGGATCGGCATGGATGTGCACGACGTCGGTGACTACAAGGTCGGCGACGAATGGCGCCTGCTTGAATCCGGCATGGTGACGACCGTCGAACCCGGCATCTATATCTCCGGGGCGCGCAATGTGGCGGCACGGTGGCGCAACATCGGCATTCGCATCGAGGATGACGTCGCCGTCACCAGCCGCGGGCCGGATGTGCTGAGCAAGTCACTGGTGAAGGAACCGGATGACATCGAGAAGCTGATGGCGGCGTAATGGACTCCGTTGGCGAATACGACATAGTCATCGGCGGCGGCGGCATGATCGGGAGCTGCCTGGCACTGGCGTTGGCACCGCTTGGGCTGCGTATTGCCGTCGTCGAGGCGGTAGAGCGCCAGTCCGCCGGACAGCCGAGCTTCGATGACCGCTCAACGGCGCTGTCGCGCAGCAGCCAGCGCACTTTCTCCGCACTCGGGCTTTGGCCGGCGATCTCGGCAGCCGCCACGCCTATTACGCATATTCATGTCTCTGACCGCGGACGTTTCGGCTTCTCGCATATTGACGCCGCCGAGCAGCAGGTGGCGGCGCTCGGCTATGTCGTCATCAATCGCGTGCTCGGTGCTGTGTTGCAGGAGGCGCTTGCTGACATCGCCAGCATCGATGTCCTGTGTCCGTCACGCATCACCGCCGTAACGACCGGCGTTGACACGCTGGACGTCTCTGTCGAGGAGCAGGGCAGAACGCGCTCGCTGCACTGCCGCCTTCTCGTTGCGGCAGACGGCGCGCGTTCGTCGGTCCGCGACATGCTGGGCATCAGCTCGCAACACAGCGACTATGGGCAACAGGCCGTTATCGGCAATCTGCAGAACAGAACGGCCGCTCGACAACCGTGCCTATGAGCGTTTCACTGACGGCGGGCCGCTCGCGATGCTGCCCATCGCCGATGGACGCGCTGCTTTTATCTGGACGCTCGAACCGTCGCAGGCGGAGACTGTAATCGCATTGCCGGACGACGCGTTCACGGCCCGCCTGCAAGACGCGTTCGGCTTTCGCCTCGGCCGATTCTCACGAGTGGGTACACGCGCGCGCTATCCACTCGTGCTCAGCAAGGCGCTCGGCCTGACTGCACCGCGCGGCGTTCTCGTCGGTAACGCGGCGCATGGCCTGCACCCGGTTGCCGCCCAGGGGTTCAATCTCGGCTTGCGTGACGTCGCGGCGCTATCCGAGTGTATCGCTGACAGCATGGCGGAGGGCAATCGTGATCCCGGTCATGGTGCGCTGCTCGAGCGATACGCGGACTGGCGGCGCAGCGATCAGCGGAAACTGGTTGGTTTTACCGACGGCCTGGTGCGGTTGTTCGGCAGCCGGCGCCCGGCTGTCCGGTTGCTGCGCGACGCCGGCATGCTCGGCTTCGATTTCGTGCCCGGTGTACGCGGACTGTTTGCGAAGCACACAATGGGACTCGCCGGTCGCCTGCCGCGGCTCTCGCGCGGGGTGCCGCTTCGGTGAAGCCGCGGCTCGATATCGTCGTCGCGGGCGCCGGCGTTGCCGGCATGGCGATGGCGACCCTGCTGGCTACCCGACCGCAGTCGCAGCGGTTCTGCGTTACGCTGGTCGACGCCGGCGCACCGCCCGAATTCGCGCTGACCGACGACGTCGGACTGCGCGTGTCGGCGATCTCGGCCGGATCCATGAGACTGCTGGACTCCCTCGGCATTCGTCAGTCACTGCTCAACGCTCGTGCGGGGCCTTATCGTGACATGCGCGTATGGGATAGCAGGGGCAGCTGCGACGGTCCTGAAGCCTTGCGTTTCGAGGCAGCCGACATGGCGCTCGGGGAACTCGGCTTCATAGTCGAGAACAATTTGATCAGGCATTGCCTGCTGGCGCGGCTACAGGCGTCGCCGGCAACGTTGCATTTCAACACGCCAATCCGTCGTATCGAATCAGCGGACGAAGGCCGCTATGCCATTACGCTCGACAATGGCGATACGTTGCAGGCCGCCCTGCTGATCGGTGCGGACGGCGCGGCATCCGGCGTCAGGGACGCGGCAGGGATCGGTGTCGATAGCTGGCATTATCAACAGGCCGCCGTCGTCACCCATGCCGTCCCTGCTCGTCCGCATCGCGAGACAGCATGGCAACGGTTCCTACCCGGTGGGCCGGTGGCATTGCTGCCGCTTGCCGACGGCCGTGTATCGGTCGTCTGGTCGACATCAGTCGAACATGCCGCAACACTCGTCGACAGCACTGATGAGGACTTTTCACGAGCATTGACCGAGGCCAGTGACTACGTGCTTGGTGAGTTGTCCGTGTCGGCGCCACGCGCATCATTCCCGCTCCGCGCACAGCATGCAAAACGTTATGTCGGGCGCGGTGTTGCACTGATCGGCGACGCAGCCCACACAGTACACCCGCTGGCCGGGCAGGGTGCAAACCTCGGTCTCGCGGATGCGGCCTGCCTGCAGTCAGTCACCGCGACGGCGCTTGCCGCTGGGGAATATCCCGGTGACCTGCCGGTGCTCAGGCGCTATGAGCGTGCCCGGCGGGGCGCCAACCGGACCATGCTGCAATTTATCGACGCGTTGAATCGCCTGTATGCCGTCGACAGGCCGCTCGTTGCCCGATTACGCGGCCGCGGCATGCAGTTGTTTAATCACAGTGGTCCGGTACGCCGCTATGCGATGCGCGTCGCGCTGGGGCTTGCCGACGTCAGTCACGCAGATGACAGAATCGACTGAGCGGAAAATGGAATACGGAGAGCCCGCGACACCGGTGACGGTTGCGGGCTAGAATTGGCGGTCTGGTTTGCTCGCGACGGGCAACAGCATGGTGGCAGGACGGCGATTCATCCGGCAGGGGGAGACTTCAGTGCCATTCCGATTGGAAGACCAAGGGTTTAACGCGACGTGACGCGTCGCTACGTCATCATCCTTGCTGTCGTGCTGACGGTTGCCGGTGGCTCGATGTTTCTCTACAAGTGGCAATCGCTGGGCTTCCCGTTGACCGACAGTCAGCAGACGCCGACATGGACCGTCGAGACGTCGATCCGCTTCAACAGCGGGCCCGGGTCCATCAAGGTCAACCTGCAGACACCGACCCTGACACCCGGCTTCGAGCGCCTGGACGATTATGCCGTCTCCAAGAATTACGGGTTCAGCGTCAACTACGTCGGAACACGGCGCGAGGCGCAATGGACCGTGCGCCGCGCGACGGGTCCCCAGACTCTTTACTACCGGATAGTCCTGTTCGAGAACCCGCAGGCAGACCAGGCTGACATTACGCCACCGTTTCCGTTACCGCCCGTAATCAGCGAGCCGGAAAAGACGGCCGTCGAGGTGGTCGTTGCCAATGTGCGCGAGCTGTCCGCCGACGCCGCGACATTCACCGAAGAGCTGTTGCGCCAGGCCAACGCGCCGTCGCTCGATCCCAACCTGACCTTGCTGCTGTCGAATGCAGAGTCGCGCGCGGATTTCGTGCAAACGATGACCACGGTGCTGTCGGCGGCACGCATACCGGCCCGCATGCTCCGCGGCATACTGCTGCATGACCAGCAGCGGCAGGCGGATATCGTGCCGTGGCTGGAAATTCATGACGGTGACCGCTGGCGGTATTTCAATCCTTCCACTGGTGAGGAAATGTTGCCGGACAATTACCTGATCTGGTGGCGTGGCAATGAGCCTCTCGTGCGGCTCGAGGGCGGCAACAATCTCGGCGTCAACTTCGCCGTTCAGCGCTACTTCCGCGATACGTTGCGAATTGCCCAGCAGCGCGCCGCCGACGAGGGTTCCGCGCTGCTCGACTTTTCGCTGTTCAGCCTGCCGATCAAGACCCAGGCTGTCTATAGCGTGCTCCTGATGATCCCGATCGGCGCTTTTATCGTCGTGCTGATGCGCAATGTAATCGGTGTCGACACGTTCGGTACCTTCATGCCGGTGCTGATTGCCCTGTCGTTTCGCGAGACGCAACTGTTGGGCGGCATGCTGCTGTTTACCCTGCTCGTGGCGCTTGGCTTGAGCATTCGTTTCATGCTGGAGAAACTCAGGTTGCTGCTGGTACCGCGGCTCAGTTCCGTCCTGATCGTCGTAGTTCTGCTGATGCTGGTCGTCAGTATCGTTGCACACCGGCTTGGCATTGAAACGGGATTGTCGGTCGCGCTGTTCCCGATGGTTATCATTGCCATGACGATCGAGCGCATGTCGGTCGTCTGGGAAGAGCGTGGACCGGGCGATGCGATGAAGGAAGCGACAGGCAGTGCGATCGTTGCAGTGATGTGCTACCTCGTGATGGACCTCGACTTGCTGGAGCACCTGATTTTCACGTTCCCGGAGTTGCTGCTGCTGGTGCTGGCGGCGGTTATATTGCTGGGGCGCTATACGGGTTACCGGCTGACCGAAATAAGCCGTTTCCGCGCGATAGGCGGCAACTGACATGTTTGGCGCCGCCAGGAAATTGGCCGCGGCCGGTGTGCTGGGGCTCAATAAGCGAAACTCGGAACTGATCATGCGGTTCAATCCGCGGCGCTTTTACCCGACCGTCGACAACAAGGAACTGACCAAACGCCTGGCAATGGAAGCCGGCATGGCGGTGCCGGACTTATACGGCGTCGTGCACAACCAGGGCGAGGTACGAAACCTTGCGCAGATCGTGGCGCATCACGACAGTTTTGTTATCAAGCCTGCTCATGGCAGCGGTGGCGACGGCATCGTAGTCGTTGCGGCGCGCAGCAAGCGCAAACGCGACAGCTTTCGCCTGGCGAGTGGCTTGCTGGTCAGCTATGACGACCTGAAACATCATACGTCCAATGTTGTTGGCGGCCAGTACAGCTTAAGCGGCAATCCCGACGTCGCCATGATCGAGTATTGCGTGCAGTTCGACCCGCTGTTCAATGACGTCAGCTTCCAGGGCGTGCCTGATATACGGGTGATTGTCTACCGCGGTTACCCGATCATGGCGATGGTGCGGCTGCCGACACGCTCGTCGGATGGGAAGGCGAATCTTCACCAGGGCGCCGTTGGTGCCGGCATTGACATGCAGACCGGCCGCACACTCGCCGGCGTCCTGAAGAACGGCGTTGTCGATGAGCACCCCGACACCGGCGCCCTGATTGGCGGCCTGCAGATTTCGGACTGGGATTTCATTCTGCAGTCATCGGCGCGCGCACTGGAGGTGACGGGTCTCGGTTATGTCGGCGTCGATATTGTAATAGACCGTCAACTGGGTCCGCTGATCCTCGAAATGAACGCACGGCCCGGCCTCAACATCCAGATTGCGAACCGGGCGGGTATCTGGCACCGCATTGAAACGATCGACCGGCTGTTCAATTCGGACGACGATGCGGAGCGGCGGGCAGCAATTGCTCGTGAGCAGTTTCCTGGTCAACGGCCAACAACGTTGCCACCTGCCGACAGAGCCCCGGCCGTACAAGCGGAAGGTTGACGGCGAGCCTGCGTCGGCTCGCCGCAATCCTCAGCCGGCGGGCTCTTCCAGCTGATCCGCCAGCCAGCGATCCATGCGCGTTTCGAGCACGAGCAGCGGCAGCGCGCCGCCACCGAGCAGGGCATCGTGGAACGCGCGTATATCAAAGCGGTCGCCCAGCATGCGCTCGGCCTTGGCACGAATCTCAAGTATTTTCAGTTGCCCGATCTTGTACGCAAGCGCCTGCCCCGGCCACGCAATGTAGCGGTCGATCTCGTTGATGATATCGAGTTCGGTCTTTGCCGCATTGTCCTTGAAAAAGTCGATCGCCTGCTGACGCGTCCAGCCCTTGTAATGCATGCCGGTATCGACCACGAGGCGCACGGCCCGCCACATTTCGTAGGTCAGCGCGCCGAAACGTGAGTACGGATCTTCATACAGCCCAAGATCGTAGCCGAGGCTTTCGCTGTAGAGGCCCCAGCCTTCGGTAAACGCCGTGAAACCGGAATAACGGCGGAATTCGGGCATATCGCCGAGCTCCATCTGCAATGCGATCTGCAAATGATGGCCGGGCACGGCTTCATGCACGGATAGAACCTCAATTTCGTACTTCGGCCGCACCTCGGGCTTGTAGAGATTCACGTAATAGTAACCGGCGCGACTGCCGTCGGCCGCCGGGGGGTTGTAGTAGGCGGTCGTCGTATCCGGTGCGATGTTGTCCGGAATCGCGCGCAGGCCGTAGGGGATTCGCGGCAGCTTGCCGAACAGTTTGACGAGCTCCGGATCGATGCGCTTGGAGGTCGCGAGATAGGCCTCGGACGATTTCGTCGGGATCGTCGTAGTAGAACTGCCGGTCGGTACGCAGGAAATGCAGGAACTCGGCGAAGCTACCGTCAAACTCGAGCTCGTCTATGATCAGCTGCATCTCGGCACGTATCCGGCTGACTTCGTCGAGGCCGAGGCGATGGATTTCGTCGGGCGTCATTTCGGTGGTCGTGAAATGCCGTGTGCGAAATTCATAGTACGCCTCGCCGTTCGGTAACTCCGACGCGCCACATGCTGTCGCGGCTGGCCGGCAGGTAACGCGTGTTGAAATAGCGCTCGAAGCGACGGTAGGCCGGAACGATCTGCTCGTCGATGATGGCCGCTGCCACCGCGCGCAACCGGCGTTGTTCCGCCTCCGGTATCGATTCCGGCAGTTCGCGGAAGGCACCGTAAAAAGGGCTGTCCGCGGGGTTCTCGACAAGCTGCTGGCTTAGCTGCGCGGGAATTCGCTCCATCAGGATTTTCGGCGGCATGTAGCCCTCTTCGAGGCCTTCTTCCTGCAATGCCATGGTCTGCTCGATATACGCAGGCACACCGCGCATTCGGGCAAGCCAGTCCTCGTAATCCGCAACCGAATCCAGCCGCAGGCTCTCGGCGACCGATTCCAGTGATTGCACGCCGCCGCGCTGGTTTATCGGCATCAGGTGGTCACGGTAGCGATGGCTGTCGATATCGTCCTGCAGCTCGCGCCGGAACAAGGCGTAATTGAGCTGATTCGCGGCGCTCAAGCTTGTGTCGTTGATGGCGCGCAGGCGCTGCTGGAAATCGCGGCGCTGTTCCTGGCGACGCTCGATCGCATCAAGGCTCAGATCGCTCCAACGGTCGTTGTAGCGTTGATCGCCCAGATGCGAGGCCATCACCGGGTTCTCGCTGAGTTGCCATTCCCAGGCGTCATTGAGCAACGCCTCGAAATCGTCATTTGCGTCCGCCGCGGCCGTGACCGGCCCAAACGCGAGAATCAGCATTGGCAAAATTCGTAAGGCCGGCATCGTTATGCTCCACAGTCGACGTTGCCGCATTGTTGCCGGTGCCGGCGCCGCTGGCAACCGGCTTCCCGGTTGGATATGATGCGGCCACTAATCGACAGAGACCGTGGAAGAGACTCCGGCCCGACGGCCGGGGCGCCGAAGGCGCAACTCGCTCGGAAACGCTCAGGCAAAGGGACCGCGGGCTCTGATTAGCTCTGGAGAGCGGCCGTAATCGGCCCACCGAAGGGGTATGCGGCCCTTGCCGCCATCTCTCAGGTCATCGGACAGAGGGGCCATCGATCCGCCTGCCTGCGGCGGCGATCGATGGCCCTTTTTTTGTTTCCGGAGCAGCAACCGGTGCCACAGGCGCCGGCAGGGAGAGAGCATGGCACTGCGAACGCCACTTTATGCACAGCATGTCGCGGCTGGCGCAAAGCTTGTCGATTTCGGCGGCTGGGATATGCCCCTGCATTACGGGTCGCAGATCGACGAGCACAATGCAGTGCGCGAATCGGCCGGTATGTTCGATGTATCGCACATGACGGTGATCGACGTTACCGGCAAGGCAGCACGTGAGTTCCTGCGCTACCTGCTGGCAAACGACGTCGTGCGCCTCGTCGACCCCGGCAAGGCGCTGTACAGTTGCATGCTGAATAACGACGGTGGCGTTGTCGACGACCTGATCGTCTACTACTTAAGTGACGGCAATTACCGCCTGGTCGTCAATGCGGCAACGCGCGACAAGGACCTGGCCTGGATCAATGCGCAGGCCAAAGGTTTTGACGTAACGTTTGACGAGCGCACCGACCTGGCAATGATTGCGCTGCAAGGGCCCGATGCACGTTCCATGGTGGCACAGGTATTCCCGGCCGATGTCCAGGCGGCAGCCGATGCGCTCAAGCCGTTTCATGCCAGCGATAGGGGACAACTGTTTGTTGCCCGCACTGGATACACGGGCGAAGATGGCTATGAAATCATTCTGCCCGCGGCAAGTGCGCCCGACTGGTGGCAGCGTTTTGTCGATGCCGGCCTGCGCCCGGCGGGGCTCGGGGCGCGGGATACATTGCGCCTCGAGGCGGGGCTGAACTTGTACGGCTCTGACATGGATGAGACAACCACGCCGCTGGAATCCGGCCTGAACTGGACAATTGCATGGGAGCCGGCCGAACGCGCATTTATCGGCCGCGAAGCGCTGATGCACATCCGCAACGATCCGGCATGCCGTCGCTTCACCGGTCTGCTGCTTGAAGGGCGTGGCGTATTGCGCGGCCACCAGCGCGTCGTCGTCGATGGTGCCGCCGAGGGTGAGATCACGAGCGGCGGTTTCTCGCCGACGCTGAAGCGGTCGATCGCGCTGGCGCGCTTGCCCGCTGGTAAATATGACCGCGCACAGGTGGACGTGCGCGGCAAGTTGCTGGACGTGCGGATCGTGAAGCCGCCGTTCGTGCGTCATGGAAAAGTCTGTATTGACCTGTAGTGTTGCAGTATAAACATCGCAACGATGAGAAGAGGAAATGTAAATGAGTGAATTGCCAGGTGACCTGCGTTATACCAGCGAACACGAATGGCTGCGGCAGGAAGAAGACAGAAGTGTCACGATCGGCATCACGGAGCACGCACAGGATGCACTCGGCGATCTCGTCTACGTCGAGCTGCCGGAAGTGGGCCAGGAACTCGAGAGCGGTAGCGAAATGGCGGTCGTAGAGTCTGTAAAGGCCGCGTCGGATGTCTATGCACCGGTGTCCGGCAGCGTGCTGGCAGTCAACGAAACACTGGCGGATGATCCGGAGACGATAAATAACGATCCTTACGGTGACGGCTGGATAGTGCGCGTGCAGCCCGGTGACGACAGCGTCGATACGATGAGCCCGGATGAGTACCAGGCATTTCTCGACGATCTCGACGACTGACGACCACAACGGGGCCCACGATTGCCATGCCGTTTATTCCGCATACCGACGATGATGTCCGGAACATGCTCGAGACGATCGGCGTCAGCCGTATCGATACGCTCTTTGACGAAATTCCGGATGACCTGCTGATTGACGACCTGCACGGCGTGCCGGACGCGCTGTCCGAAATGGAAATCGCGCGGCTGATGCGCGCGCGCGCGGCGAAAGATGTCGGCCCGCAGTGTTTCATCGGCGCCGGGGCGTACGAGCATCACATCCCGAGCGTCGTCTGGGACATTGCGACGCGCGGCGAGTTCTACAGCGCCTACACGCCATACCAGGCGGAAGCCAGCCAGGGCACGCTGCAGACCATCTACGAATTCCAGTCGATGATCTGCGCGTTGACCGGGCTCGCGGCCAGCAATGCATCACTTTACGACGGGGCATCAGCGCTTGCCGAAGCGGCCCTGATGGCAGTACGCGGCAATCGCCGCCCGAAATCGAAGCGCGTACTGCTCGCCGCTGGCGTCAACCCGGTCTACCGCAAGGTTGCCGAGGCGATAGCGGGTACGCAGGGCCTCGAATTCCCGGTACTGCCACTTGATGCGGCGAGCGGCAACAGCTTGCTCAAAAGCCTTGAAGAACAGGACGAAGCGCCCGTCGCCATCGTTATCCAGCAGCCCTCGTACTTCGGCACACTCGAGGACATCGACCGGCTGACCGACTGGGCGCATGCGCAGGGAGCGCTCGTCATTGCCGTCGTAAATCCGACGTCGCTTGCCGTCCTGAAGGCCCCGGCGCAGTGGGGCGAGGCAGGTGCCGACATCGCCTGTGGTGAAGGGCAGCCGCTGGGCGTGCCATTGTCGTCGGGCGGCCCGTATTTTGGATTCATGGCCTGCACCGACAAGCTGTTGCGGCAGATGCCGGGGCGTATCGTCGGCCGCACCACTGACCGGGATGGCAAGCCCGGTTTCACGTTAACTCTGCAGGCGCGTGAACAGCACATCCGGCGCTCAAAAGCGACGTCGAACATCTGCACGAACCAGGGACTGATGGTCACCGCCGCGACAATTTACATGTCGTTGCTCGGCCACGAAGGCCTGTCGCAGGTTGCGCTGACATCACAGGCGCGTACGGCGAGTCTTGCCGACAAGGCGTGCGCAATCGCAGGTGTCAGTACCGCCTTCGACGGGCCGCATTTTCATGAAGTAGTGTTGCGGCTGCCGACAGCCGTGTTGCCGGTCATCGAACACATGGCGGGGAACGACATCCTTGGTGGCCTGGACCTGTCGGCGACACACCCGGATCTGGGCAATGCACTGCTCGTTTGTGCCACCGAGACGAAAACCGAGGCAGACATCGATGCCTGGTGCGCGGCACTGGCAAAAGCGCTGGACCAGGGGTAGCGGCAGCGGAGACCGCAAACATGCAGAAAATCATACTCAATGGCGGCACGTACACGGCGGTCGGCGATTTGCCGACGGTTGGCAGCCGCGCGCCTGACGTATCGCTGGTCAATACCGACCTGGCGGACGTGTCACTGGCGAATTTCATGGGTAAACGCAAGATCCTGAACATATTCCCGAGCATCGATACGCCGGTCTGCGCGCGTTCCGTCGAAGTGTTCGACAAGCTGGGTGCCGACCATGATGACGTGGCCCTGTTGATGGTGTCCTACGACCTGCCGTTTGCCCACAAGCGGTATGCCGATGAGCGCCAGTTGAAACGGGTCATCGGGCTGTCGGCGATACGGCATGCCGGCTTCGGCAACAACTACGGTGTACTGATTGCCGATGGACCACTGGCCGGCATGTTTGCGCGCGCGGTCGTCGTGCTGGACGAAAACAATACCGTCGTGCACCGCGAACAGGTCGAAGACCTGGGCAATGAACCGGACTATGAAAAAGCCTGGCAGGCGCTGGGCATCGCGGTCGATATCGACGCCGTATCGTAAATTCGACGAAGGCCTGAAGGCACAATGACTGAACCCCTGATATTCGAAAAATCCCGCGCAGGCCGCCGCGCCTACGCACAGGCGCCCGCTGCACCGGTGGCCAACAAGCTGCCTGAAAAATTCCTGCGCAAAGATACTCCGCCGTTGCCGGAGGTGTCCGAGTTGCAGGTCGTGCGCCATTTTACGCGGCTGTCACAACTCAATTTTTTCCATTGATACGCACTTTTACCCGCTGGGTTCCTGCACGATGAAATACAACCCGCGCGCGTGCAACTCGCTGGCGATGCTACCGGGATTTACCGGCCGGCATCCGCTCGGGCCGGTAACGCACGGGCAGGGCTTTCTCGAGTGCATGTACGAGCTGCAGGAAATGCTGAAGGCTGTGACCGGAATGCAAGCCGTATCGTTGACGCCGATGGCAGGGGCGCAGGGCGAGCTCGCTGGTGTGGCAATGATTCGCGCCTACCATGCCGCACGTGGTGATTCGGCACGTACCGAGATGATTGTGCCCGATGCCGCGCACGGCACGAATCCAGCCACCGCGACAATGTGCGGTTATACCGTCCGTGAGTTAAAGACCGCGGCTGACGGCGACGTCGATATCGACGCGTTGAAGGAAGCAGTGGGACCGCAAACAGCCGGCATCATGCTGACCAACCCGTCGACACTTGGTGTCTTTGAACGTCGCATCATGGAAGTCGCGCGGATCGTGCACGACGCCGGGGGACTGCTCTATTACGACGGCGCCAACCTGAACGCCATACTGGGCAAGGTGCGGCCCGGCGATATGAACTTCGACGTCATACACATGAACCTGCACAAGACGTTTTCTACACCGCACGGTGGCGGCGGCCCGGGATCAGGAGCTGTTGGTGTCGGCAAGCGGCTGCAACCTTTCATGCCGCTGCCGGTGGTCGGCCGGAGCGCTGACGGCGATAAGGCAAGCTGTCGCACTGGCTCACTGAAAAGGACCTGCCGCAAAGCGTTGGCCGGTTGTCCGGCTTCATGGGCAATGCCGGTGTGCTGCTGCGTGCCTATGTCTATATGCGCATGGTCGGCCGCGATGGCATGCGCCGTATCGGCGAGTTCGCCACGCTAAACGCCAATTACCTGCAAGCGCGTCTCAGGACAGCCGGCTTCCGGCTGGCATTTCCGGAGCGGCGCGCCAGCCACGAATTCATCGTGACCCTCAAAATGGAAGCGAAGTCCCTGGATCTGACGGCAATGGATATTGCCAAGGCTTTGCTTGACCATGGCTTTCATGCGCCGACGACGTATTTCCCGCTGCTGGTGCCCGAGTGCCTGCTTATCGAACCCACCGAAACGGAAAGCAAGGAAGCCCTTGATCGATTTGCCGATGCGATGATTACCATTGTCAACGAGGCAACGGCCGAATCCCGGCAAACACAAGGATGCGCCATTCACATTGCCGGTGCGCCGGCTGGACGACGTCAAGGCCGCGCGCAGCCTCGATCTTGCGTGGCGCCCGGACGAGGGCCGTGCCCCGGACTGAGACCTGTTACGCCGCGGCCGCCGTCAATTGCGGCATAATGACCCGCTTTGGTGCCCGGGCCTTCAACGCTGCCGGCCTGCCCGGTTGCCAATCAAGCGGAATGCCGGGGAACCGCATCGCTTGAATCAAGTCCAGAGTACATGGCCGCGCGGCCCGTCATCGTTATTGGCAACAATTGGGTAATTATGCTGAATCGTATTGTATGGATAGCGGTGCTCGCTGCACCGCTGATGCCGGCGCTTGCCGCCGAAGAACCTGGCTGGACAAGTACGCTCGAACGTATCTCGAGCGGCGTCGTTTCGATTCGATGTCGACAGCACGCGCGCGTTTGATACGGAGTGGAACTCGTCGACCCAGGCGACAGGCTTCGTCGTCGATGCAGAGCGTGGCCTGATACTGACCAACAGGCACGTTGTAACGCCGGGACCGGTTGTTGCCGAGGCGGTATTCCTGAACAACGAGGAAATTGCGCTGACTCCGGTCTATCGTGATCCGGTGCACGATTTTGGCTTCTTCCGTTACAACCCGGATGACCTCAAGTACATCGAACCGGCGGAGTTGCCGCTGGTGCCGGGTGCGGCCGGCATTGGCCGCGAGATTCGTGTCGTCGGCAACGATGCCGGCGAACAGCTGTCGATCCTGTCCGGCACCATAGCGCGTCTCGATCGCAATGCGCCGGAATACGGGCGTGGCAAGTACAACGACTTCAATACGTTTTACTACCAGGCGGCATCGGGCACCTCCGGCGGCTCGTCCGGCTCGCCGGTGATCGATATCGATGGGCAGGTTGTCGCACTGAACGCCGGCGCGAACAATTCCGCGGCCAGCAGTTTCTTTCTGCCGCTCGACCGTATCCAGCGCGCGATGCACCTGTTGCAGAAAGGCGAGACGGTTTCGCGCGGCACGCTGCAAACGGTTTTCCAGCGCCAGACTTACGATGAGCTTGCGCGGCTCGGCCTGCAACCGGATACCGAGGCGCTGGTCCGGCAGCGGAATCCGGAACTGACGGGCATGCTGACAGTATCGCAGGTCATCCCGAAGTCGCCGGCGGATGGCAAGCTGCAGCCCGGCGATATCCTCATCCGGATTAACGGCGAACTCGTTACCGAATTCGTGCCGCTTGCCGGCGTGCTGGATACCAATGTCGGCGAGTTGATTAATATCGAACTGGAGCGCGGGGGGCGCAAAATTTCCGAAGAAGTGGCCGTCACCGACCTGCATGCCATAACGCCGGACCAGTACCTCGAGTTCGGTGACGCGATCGTCAACAACCTGTCCTACCAGCAGGCGCGGCACTACGACGAGAACGTAGGCGGTGTCTACGTCGCCAACCCAGGCTATACGCTCGCACGGGCCGCGATTCCACGCGGTGCCCTCATTTCCGAAGTGGGCGGCGAACCGGTCGCCGATATCTCGGAACTGGAATCCGTACTTGACGGGCTTGCTGACCGCGACCGGACCACGGTTCGCTTCAAAACGATCGACGACCCGCGGAACAGCATCGTGCGCGCGATCGAGATGGATCGCACCTGGTTTCCCTTAAGACGCTGCATGCGCGACGACCATACCGGGCTGTGGCCATGCCGCGACCTGGGGCCGGGTCCCGACGAGGCACAGCTGGAACCCGGCACCACCCGGTTCCCGCAGTACGGGAATGCGCGCATCAATGCAGTCGCACCGTCATTGGTCATGGTCAATTTCGACCTGCCGTACACGGTATCCGGGGTTGCCGACAGGCATTACTACGGTACCGGACTGATCGTCGACACGGAGCGCGGTCTCGTTGTCGTCGACCGCAATACCGTGCCGGTTGCCATGGGTGATGTCGGTATTACGTTTGCCGGTTCGCTGGAAGTCCCTGGCAAAGTGGAATTCATCCATCCGCTGCACAACCTTGCCGTCGTCTCCTACAATCCGGAACTGATCGGCGAGACGCCGGTACGCGCGGCTCGCTACGACACCCGGCGCATGGCCTCCGGCGACAAGGTCTGGGTTATCGGCCTGAAAGGCGATCACCAGATCGCCCACCAGGCCAGCACCATTGCGTCCATCGATCCGTTGAACCTGCCACTGTCGCGCACGCTGCGCTTCCGTGACAGCAACCTCGAAGGCATCGCGCTGGTGAATGCGCCGGAGGATTTTGACGGCGTGCTGGTCAACGACAAGGGCGAAGTCAGGGCGAAGTGGTCAAGCTTTGCGGTATCCGGCGGCGGTGACGCGACCCAGTTCAATCGCGGTATCAGCAGCGAACTCGTGATGGAGATGGTCGAGACGGTGCGCTCGGATACCCCGATGTATTCGCTGGAAGTTGAGGTGGGTTATACGCCGCTGTTCGCCGCGCGCAAGCTCGGACTCGACGAGGACTGGCTGAAGAAGCTGGAGCGGCACGATCCGAAGGGCCGGCGCGCACTTGGTGTTGACCGCATTGTCGCCGGCACGCCCGCCGCGGCAGCGTTACGCAATGGCGACATGATACTTGCCATCGATGGCGAGATCGTCTCGACGTTCCGGGAGCTCGAGCGGGCAGCGGACAAGCCGCGCGTTGATGTCACCATCTGGCGCGACGGCCGCGAAATGAACCTGGAAATGGACACCGTGGCACTGGACGGCGAAGGCATCGGCAGGGCGATCTCCTGGGCGGGCGGGTTGCTGCAGGAACCGCATCGGGCCATGGCGGCACAGCGCGGTATCGAGCCAACCGGCGTCTACGTGGCATTTTTCAGTTACGGGTCGCCGGCGACACGGTATGGCCTGTGGGCCGGCCGGCGCATCGTCGCCGTCAACGATACAGATACGCCGGATTTGCAGGCATTCGTCGATGCTATTGCCGGCAAAAAAGACCGCGAATCCGTGCGGCTGAAGACGGTAACCTGGAACGGAGCCGTAGAGGTGATCACGCTCAAACTCGACGATTCGCTACTGGCCGGCCTATGAGATACGCCGCACGGCAAACGGCTGGCAACGAGCAGTGATCGGCTGAGTTTCCTGATGCCGTCACCCCGCTCCCTGGCAAGGCTGGTCGCTGCAGTGCTCACGCTGGCACCGCTGTCGCTGCTCGGCGCACAGACACTTTACAAGTACCAGGACGACTCAGGAGCCTGGGTTTATGCCGACCGGGTGCCGCCCGCGGATACCAACGCTGAATCACAGGTGCTTCCCGGCGCCACGGAAGCGGGCGGGGTCACCGTGTCGCGACGCCTGGACGCTGGCCGGTTGTTGCTGACTGCACACAACGGCACGCGCACGCCGGTGCAGTTCAGCCTGGAAATTGATGCATTACACAACGTGGCATTACCCGCACCCGAAGCCCCGCGCGAATGGGTCATTGACGCACAGGAAAGTATCGGGATTCTGTCGGTCGAGGCGTCCCACTGGTAGCGCCGCACCCGGTGTTGACTATCGTTATCGCTGGTTTCCCGGCGACCCGGAGGCCGAACACCGTCCGGATGCGCCATACCGCGCACCTTACGCGGTCGCGTGCGGGGCACCCTGCGCACGGCCTGCGCCGGACGCCGCAGACGCGCACGACCCGCGCAAGCCAGCATGCAATCGATATCGCGATGCCGGTCGGGACCGACATCCATCCGGCCAGGGGCGGCCTGGTCTTCGAGGTCGAGAGCAGCGAATTCCGCTCCGGACTCGACCCGGGTCTCGGGACCGCCAACCGCGTGCGCATCCTGCACGACGACGGCACGTTCGCGATTTATGCGCACCTGAATCGCAGCTCCGTCAGGGTGCGCGCCGGCGAGCGCGTCGAGCGCGGCCAGTACATTGCGGATTCCGGCAATACCGGCTATTCGAGCGGACCGCATCTCCATTTTGCCGTCATGCGCAACGCCGGTTTTGATATGCAATCGGTACCGGTGCAATTTGCCAGCCGCGACGGCGCGGCGGTATCGGCACGTACCGGCGAGCGATTGTACGCCTGGTAACGAACGACTGACTGCAATCGCCCGTCAGCGCTTTTCCGTAATTTCAGTTAAAACTGCCGTGAGGTCGTCGAACGTATCGAACGGCAGTGAACACTGGCTGCCCGTGCACCGGTAGGCAATCGTGTGGCCGGGCCGGGCCGCGCGCTCCGCCAGTGCGCCGGGCAGCGATGCCTCGTCGGCCGGTATCGCAAATACCAGCCGGCGCGGTGCGTAAAGGCGCGACGCGGCGTCACGCCAGCGACTTGCCTCGTCATACGGGCCGCGAATGATGATGATCTCCGGATGACCGACGTACTCCTCAAGCGCCGTCAGCAACGACACGTGGGCGTGCGGATGTTGCTCGATAGCCTGCCATGCGTTACCGAGCGTGCGTTCGGCGGCATCAAGGTAGCGGGCTTCGCCGAGCAGGAAGCCCAGCCGCTGCAAACTGAATGCCGCGATGCCGGCGCCTGACGGCACGGCTTCGTCGGCCAGCGGTTTGGGGCGATGCATCAGGGCTTCATGGTCATCAGCGGTAAACCAGAAGCCGCCCTCGTCGGCGTCAAGGAAATGGTCGAGCAGCAGCTCGGCCAGTGATATGGCGAAGCGGAGATGATCGCCGTGCCAGTGGCTCTGCAACACTTCCAGTAATGCGTCCAGCATGAATGCGTGATCATCCAGGTACGCCGGAAATCGCGCACTGCCATCCTTGTAGCTGGCAAGGAGCCGCTCGTCCTGTACAAGGTGCGTGCGCACAAAGTCTGCCGCGCCATGCGCCGCGTCGATCAGGTCGGGACGTTGCAAGGTACGTCCGGCGATAGCCAGCCCGCGTATGGCCAGCCCGTTCCACGCGGTCAGCTGCTTTTCATCGCGGGCGGGGGCTACGCGCGCTTGCCGTACGGCGAGCAGGCGTTTGCGTGCGTCGTCTATCAGGCTGCGCACTTCATCCGCGCTGGCCGGCAGGCTGCGTGCGATGTCGTCGACTGATTCGTGTACCGTCAGATGCCAGCGGTGCTCGAAGTTCGCTTCGGTATCCAGTCCAAAGCGGCGTGCAAAGACCTCGTATTGACGCGGCTCGAGCACCGCGCGCACGTCGTTCGGCGTCCAGGCATAGTAGCGGCCTTCTTCACCCTCCGAGTCTGCATCACGTGCGGCGTAAAAACCGCCCTCGGGCGAGCGCATGTCCGTCAGTAACCAGTCCGCGGTTTCATTCGCGACCCGCTCGAACAGCGGCTCGCCCGTCGCAAGTGCTGCCTGCGCATACAGGGCGAGCAACGGACCGTTGTCGTAGAGCATCTTCTCGAAGTGCGGAATCTGCCACCCGCGATCAACAGCGTAGCGGCAGAAGCCGCCACCGAGATGGTCATAGATTCCGCCCTCGGCCATGCGCGTGAGCGTCAGCGACACCATGAACAGGGCTTCGACGTCTGCATCATCGCCGCTGGCGCGGGCGCGCCAGTGACGCAGCAGGCGGTCGAGCGTTGCCGGGTGCGGGAACTTGGGCGCACCGCCGACGCCGCCGTATTCGCGGTCAAACTGACCGCCGATACGTTGCCGGCCGCCTGCAATCGGGGCGGCATTCAGTACTGCGGCATCACTGCCCTGCGGGACGAGGCGCGTAAAGATGTCCTGCAGTTGCTGACCCTGGCGTTGCACTTCGTCACGGTGCTCCGCGTAATATTCGGCCACCCTCTGCAGCAGTTCAACGAATGCAGGCATGCCGTAGCGCGCGTCCTTTGGAAAATACGTGCCGCCAAAGAACGGCCGCTGGTCCGCCGGATTGATGAACATCGTCAACGGCCAGCCGCCTGGCCGTTGCGTTAGCAACTGGTGCGCCAGCTGGTAGATCTTGTCGAGGTCGGGACGCTCCTCGCGATCAACCTTGATGTTGATGAACAACCGGTTCATCAGTTCTGCCGTCGCGTCGTCCTCAAACGACTCGTGGGCCATGACATGGCACCAGTGGCAGGCCGAGTAACCTACGGACAGCAAGATGGGCTTGTCGGTCTTGCGTGCGAGCGCCAGTGCTTCGTCGTCCCACGGGTGCCAGTCAACCGGGTTATCGGCGTGCTGCAGGAGGTACGGGCTGGACTCGGCCGCCAGCCGATTCTGTCGGTTTGCGGGTGTCATGCGTGGATGAGGCCGGATTGCTGCGGATACGGGCACTATACCGGACGCCACCAGGCAGCGCGTGGCGTGCTGGACTCACGGCCTGTTATTCGGCAAGCTTTCGCCGATGCTGACCTACCCCGACATCGATCCGGTCATTTTCTCGATAGGCTTCATCAAGGTGCGCTGGTACGGGCTGATGTACGTATTCGGCTTCGCCGCGGCGTGGTGGCTCGCGCGGCGCCGCGCCAGTGCAAGCCATTCACCGATTCGTCCGCAACAGGTCGACGACCTGATTTTCTACGGCATGATCGGTGTCATCGTGGGTGGCCGGCTGGGTTACAGCCTGTTCTATGGCTGGAACGATTTGATATCCGACCCGCTTTACCTGTTCAAGATCACCGAAGGTGGCATGTCGTTTCACGGTGGCCTGGTCGGCGTCACGGTCGCGCTATGGCTTTACGGCCGGCGTCTCGGGCGGCGGTTCTGGGAGATGACGGATTTCGCCGCGCCAATCGGACCGCTGGGGCTCGGATTCGGCCGTATCGGCAATTTCATCAATGGCGAGTTGTGGGGCAAGCCGACCGACATGCCGTGGGGCTTCAACGTCAACGGCCAGTCATTGCACCCGTCGCAACTGTACGAGGCATTGCTCGAGGGCTTCGTGCTGTTCGTGATTCTGTGGCTGTACTCAGGCCGGGCACGGCCGTATCGTGCCGTATCCGGCCTGTTCCTTGTACTGTATGGCGTGTTCCGGTCGTTCGTCGAGTTCTACCGCGTGCCCGATGCGCACCTCGACTACCTGGCACTGGGATGGGTGACAATGGGCCAGGTCCTGAGCCTGCCGATGATCCTGCTTGGACTCGTACTGCTGTCTCTTGCCTGGCGCGACAGCCGCGGGCAAGCGGTCGCGGCCTGACATGAAGCAGTACCTGGCGCTGATGCAGGAGGTACGCGAGCGCGGCACCCGCAAGGAGGACCGCACCGGTACCGGCACACTCAGTCTGTTTGGCCACCAGATGCGTTTTGACCTGAACGCCGGCTTTCCGCTCGTCACGACAAAGAAACTGCATCTGAAATCCATCATCCACGAGCTGCTGTGGTTCCTCGGCGGCGATCAGAATATCCGCTACCTGCAGGAGAACGGCGTTTCGATCTGGAATGAATGGGCGGATGAAAACGGTGATCTCGGACCGGTGTATGGCGTGCAGTGGCGGCAGCTGGCCCAGCCGCGGACGGGCGCAGCGTGGACCAGATCGCGGCGGTCATCGAGACACTTAAGACCAATCCGGACTCGCGCCGCAACATTGTTTCAGCGTGGAACGTCGGCGAGGTGCCGCGCATGGCACTGCCGCCGTGCCATTGCCTGTTCCAGTTCTACGTCGCGGACGGGCGGCTTTCCTGCCAACTCTACCAGCGCAGTGCCGATATATTTCTCGGTGTGCCGTTCAATATCGCCTCCTACGCACTGCTGACCCACATGGTTGCGCAGCAGACGGATCTCGTCCCCGGTGATTTCATCTGGACCGGTGGCGACTGTCATCTTTATGCCAATCATATCGAGCAGGCGGATGAGCAGCTTGCGAGAGAGCCTCTGCCGTTGCCGGAGCTTGTCATTCGGCGGCGGCCGGATTCGCTGTTCGATTATCGGTACGATGACTTCGAACGTGAGAGACTACGAGGCACACCCGCATATTCGCGCGGCTGTCGCCGTCTGACCGCGGAGGGACCGGACTTGGGCGTATCCCTTATTGTCGCCGCGGCGGCCAACAACGTCATCGGGCACGCCGGCAAGCTGCCATGGCGCTTGCCGGAAGACATGAGACGTTTCCGTGAGTTGACAATGGGCAAACCGGTCATCATGGGCCGGCTGACTCATGAGTCTATCGGGCGCGCACTGCCCGGCCGCCGCAACATCGTCATCAGCCGGCAGTCGGGCTATCGCGCGCCCGGTTGCGATGTTGTCGCTACGCCCGCCGCCGCGCTCGACCTGGCCGCGGGCGCAGGCGAGGTCATGGTCATCGGCGGTGGGCGCATTTACCAGCAAATGCTGCCGCTCGCCGACCGCATCTACCTGACGCGGGTGCAGGCAGAGCCGGAAGGCGATGCGTTCTTTCCGGTGCTGGATGAGGCGCAGTGGCAGGTTGTTGAGTTTGAGGAGTTTCCGGTTGCTGATGAACGACCGGTGGGGTTCAGCTTCGCGGTCTTGCAGCGTGTCGCAATCTGAGACTCCGCGCGGATTATTCATGAACGCACGATAGTGGTCGGGGCGGAGGCGTACCCCGGGGAGGGCTTTTCAGGGCTGTGCGGACTTCGGACGTCCGGCACAGAGCTGTGCACGGGACGTATTCACAGCATCCTGAAAAGCCCTCCCGGTGCGCCAGCTCCCGGCCTGTAGTCGAAGCGTTCATGGATGATCCCGCGCTGGTCAGTCGGTAGTGGTGGCAAGCGGTGGCAGCGACTGGCGCGCCGCCTGTTCGGCGTGGTCCAGGTCGATGTCGGCCAGGCGGTCGCATCCGGTCACGAGGGTTTCGAGCAGGTCCGCCTGCAGTGCGCCGCGTTGCTGGGCGGTGGCGTAGGGGATGTCGTCGTGAAACATGACCATCGAGTAGCGCGGGATGAAGTGGTCCGGCAACCGGCGTTCCAGCTCGAACGCCAGTTCCTTTTTCAGGACGAACTTCGGGTCACGTACCCGGTCGCGCATTTCAACGTAGTTGTCGAGCGCCATGTCGGCAATGGCATTGGCGTTGACGAGTTGGGTTGCTTCGAACTTTGCAAATACGTCATCCCAGCTGCCGCCTGACTCGAGCAGTCGGTCGAGCAGCACGCAGTCCTCGAAGGCCAGGTTCATGCCCTGGCCATGGAACGGCACGATCGCGTGCGCGGCATCGCCTATTAACAGCATCCGGCCCCGGTCATGCCAGTGCCGGCAACGTACGGTACCCAGCAGGCCGACCGGGTTTGCCGCGAATTCTTCAGTCAGTGCCGGCAGCAGCGGGCGGACATCGGAGAACTGCCCGGCAAAGAACGTTTCGACGTCGTTGCTGGACTCGAGTATTTCGAACGATGGGTTGCCCGTGTTTGGCAGGAATAGTGTGAGCGTGAAGTCGCCGCCGGGATTCGGCAGTGCGATCAGCATGTAGCCGCCACGCGGCCAGATATGCAGTGCATCCGGCGCCAGGCGGAAGTTGCCGTTGCTGTCAGCCGGCAAGGTCAGTTCCTTGTAGCCATGCGGCAGTAATTGCTCCGTCGGCGCAATATGGCTGGCGCTGTCGTAGGCGCGCCGGACCACCGAACCTGCGCCGTCCGCGGCGATCAGCGGCGCCGTATCGAGTACATGCTCCTCGCCGGAATCCGCATTCGCGAGCCGGAGCGACGCCGTTTCCGTGTCGTAGCCCCCGGCCGCACAGCCGAATTGAAAATCCACGCCGAAATTCTGCTCGGCGTGGTTTGACAGGATGCGATTGAGTTCCGGCGCGCGATACCGAGTAGATGACCTCGTGAGCACGCTGGCCATACGGCTGCAGCTCGGTACTGCCGTCCGGATGATGGATCATGCGGCCGCGCATCGGCACCAGCAGTTTCTCGACCGGTTCGAAGACGTTCGCGTGCCGCAGCGCCCGGATTCCGCGCGCCGCAAGGGCAAGGTTGATCGAGCGGCCCCGCGCAACCCGTTGATGGCGCGGATCCGGCTGCCGTTCATGAACGCGGACAGCGTGGCCGCGCCGCGCCAGCAGCATCGATAACAGGCTGCCGCACAGGCCCGCGCCAATGATGTTCACTGTCGACGCGGCGTTCGACACTCATTCGGCCAGCGCCCGCTCGAGCCGCTCAATGAATCGGTATACGTCCGTGTAACTGTTGTACGGGGCACCGGCGCGACGCGAATGGCATCCGGTTCGCGCCAGTCAGCCACGACGTGCTGCGCCGTCAGCCGGTCGAACACGGCACGTGCAGTGCCGGACCCGGGCTTTACGACGAGCGACATCTGGCAGCCGCGCGCATCCGGTGGCGTTATCGACGATACGCGATCAGGGACACGCTGTTGTAGCAGGAAGTCGAGGAAACCCGTGAGTCTGAGCGACTTGGCACGCAATGGCCCGATACCGGCTTCATCAAATAGTGACAGCGACGCAATGACCGGCGCGAGCGACAGTACCGGCGGATTGCTCAACTGCCAGAGTTCGGCGGTAGTCTCCGGTTCGAACTCGGGCTTCATCCTGAAGCGGGTCTGTTCGCGGTTGCCCCACCAGCCGAGCAGCGTGCGCGACGCATCGCCACCCAGGTGCCGCTCATGCACAAAGGCGCCCGCGATCGCGCCGGGGCCGCCGTTCAGGTACTTGTAACTGCACCAGGCGGCAAAGTCCGGTGCCCAGTCATGGAGTGCAAGCGGCACGTTGCCGATCGCATGCGCAAGGTCGAGCCCGACCGCGCAGCCCGCGTCGCGCGCCAGCCGGCATATCTTCGCCATGTCCAGCACCTGGCCGCTGTAATACTGGACGCCCGGCAACAGCAGCAGTGCGACCTCGTCACCGTGCTTGTCGAGGAGGGCCCGCAAATCATCGATGTGCAATTCCTGGCTGCCGCCGTGCGGAGCCCACTCGAGCAGGTTTTTGCCAGGGTCGAAGCCGTGCAGTTGCAACTGTGACTGCGCCGCGAACCGGTCCGACGGAAAAGCCAGCGACTCGATCACGATCTTGCAGCGGTGCTGCGTCGGGCGATAGAAGCTCGCCATCAGCAGGTGCAGGTTTACGGTAAGGGTATTCATTGCAACAACTTCCGCGGGCTTTGCGCCGCACAGGGAGGCAAGGCCTGCCGTGGCCTGCCGGTGGTAGCTGAGCCATGGGCGGCGCGCCTTCAGGTGTCCGTCAACGCCGAGTCGAGCCCAGTCATCCAGTTCCTGCTGCACATACTGAGCCGCGCGCTGCGGCTGCAGGCCAAGCGAATTGCCGCACAGGTAGATCGCGTCATTACCGCGATCATCCTGCGGCAGACGAAACTGAGCGCGCATCGGCCGCAGCGGGTCGGCCGCATCCAGCCCTTCTGCGTACTCCATCGTCGCTTCGAATGGCTGGTGCTCGTTCACTGGACGTCGTATTCCTGCCGCGAGCGATTGAGCCACGCAAGCGCCGAGCCGGCGAGCAGCCAGTCACGTGTTGTGTCATCAAGCGGCATTGATTCGATCAGCTCCCCGGGATGGTGCTCGCCGAGCGGAAACGGGTAGTCACTGCCCAGCGCAATGTTGTCCGCGCCGAACAGGTTGATCATGTACTGCAGCATGGCCGGTTCGTGCACCAGCGAGTCAACATAGAAGCGGCCGATGTACTCGCGTGGACTTCGCTCGTTGTTGGTGGCGACGATGTCGGGGCGCACATTGAAGCCATGCTCCAGCCGACCGATCAGCCCGGGAAAGGCACCACCGCCGTGCGCGAATGCCACGCGCAGTTTCGGCAGTCGTTCAAATACACCGCCAAAAATGAACGAGCAGATCGACAGCGCCGTTTCTGCCGGCATGCCAACCAGCCATTGCATCCAGTAGAGTCCCATGCGCTCACTGCCAAGCATTTGCCACGGGTGCACAAAAACCGCGGCGCCGAGGTCGGCCGCTGCCTCGAGTACCGGAAATATTCGCTCGTCATCGAGGTTCCAGCCGTTAACGTGCGAGCCTATCTGTATCCCGGCCAGGCCCGACGACATGCAGCGTTCCAGTTCCTCTATAGCGCGATCGGCATCCTGCATCGGCACAGTGCCAAGACCGATGAACCGCCGCGGCCAGTCGTCTGACGAGGCCGGCAATATGGTCATTCAGTATCTTGCTCAGGTCATGCGTGTCGGCCGGTTTGGCCCAGTAGCTGAACATGACGGGCACCGTCGACAGTACCTGCACATCGACGTCGCAGGCGTCGCAGTCCCGGAGACGCGTATCGGCATCCCAGCAATTGGCGTCGACGTCCCGGAAGTGCTTGCCGTCGACCAGCATGCGCGAACATCCCGGGCCGTGCTCCAGCTGCACGAAACCGCCATAACCGTAGCGCTCGCGGAGATCGGGCCAGTCCCGCGGAAGAATGTGCGTATGAATGTCGATCTTCAGCATGTGCAACGGTTCATCGCACAGGCTGAGGCATGACGGTCCCGCAGTTGTCGCAGGTGCGGTGCTCAATCGATCCGTAAAAGCGCTCGAAGACCGGCGGCAGCTGCCCGACGATGTCGCTGATGTACAGGTATTCCTCGTACAGCTTGTTATTGCAGTTGTCGCAGAACCACATGAAGCCATCGAGTTCGTCGGGCAGGCGCTTGCGCTCAACAACGAGACCGACGGTGTCGGCGTAGCGTTGCGGGGAATGCGGTACCCCTGGCGGCAGCAGCAGTATCTCGCCCTCGCGTATCGGGATGTCGACCTTTTCACCGTCCTGCATGGTCTTTAGCAGCATGTCGCCTTCAAGCTGATAAAAAAACTCCGGTCCTTCGTCGTGCATGAAAGTCCTTGCGCGAGTTTGGGCCGCCGACCACCATGACGATAAAATCATTGTCATCGAAAACCTGCTGGTTACATACCGGCGGCTTGAGCAAGTGCCGGTGTTCATCTATCCATCGCTGGAAATTGAATGCCTGCAGTGAGCGCACGGTCAGTCGCCTCCGTTGCTGTCGCTGCTGCCGGTACCGATCGTCGCGATGCATTTCAGTTCGATCGCGATCGGCGTTGGCAGGCGTGTGACCTCGACCGTCGTTCGGCACGGTCCGTCGTTATCAAAATACTCGCCATAAATGCGATTGAACGCGCTGAAATCGCGCCGGATGTCCGTCAGATAGACCGTGATATCAAGGAGATCCGCCCATTCGGCACCGGCACTCTCGAGCACGACACGCACATTCGCGAACACCGCATGGCACTGCGACTCGAAGTCGTAGGCGCTGACATTGCCGTCGGCGTCGAGCGTGACACCCGGCACCGGACCGCCGCCTGCGGGCCGCGGCCCGAGCCCGGACAGGAACAGCAGGCTGCCATGACGCCGTGCGTGCGGGTAGGGGCCGACCGGCGCCGGCGCTTTGTGGACGGTATCCCGCGGGCGTCAGTCATGACTTGCCGATGCTGAAAAGGACACCAGTAGATATCAACCATTTACCGCCCAGTGGTGCGCCGGATCAGTGTACTCTGTCGTGCGCGCAGGGGACACCGAGACGCCAGCCCGCGAACGGGCGGGATTTCCGGGCCGGAGCCGCTCAGCGGCACTTTACGCGGCGCACCTTGCTGCTCTTGTTCAAGCGTACCGCGGTCAGCGCGCGACCCCAGACACAGCCCGTGTCGACGCAGATCAGATCCGGTTCGACCACGAGTCCCAGCGCCGACCAGTGTCCGAACACGATGCGCGTACCGCGCCATGCAGCGTTCTGTGCGCGGAACCAGGGCAGCAACCCCTTGCGCGCGTCGCATGGCGGGCCGCTGTGCTGGAAATCGAGCGTGCCATCGGCAGCAATCATGCGGACGCGCGTCAGGCAATTGACGATAAAGCGTAACCGCTTCCTGCCTTCGAGCGTATCCGACCAGCGATTTGGCTGGTTGCCGTACATCTTTTCCAGGAAGCCCACAAAGTCATCGGAGCGCAATACGGCCTCGACTTCCGCGGCATGGGCGAGCGTATCGTCAATGGTCCATTGCGGCGGCAGGCCGGCATGCACCATCAACGTATTCAGTTCATCGCTGTAATGTGCCAGCGGCAGCGCACGCAGCCAGTCGAGCAGTTCGTCACAGTCGTCGGCCGCCAGCACCTTCCACATCGAATCGAAGCGGTTCGGACGCACGCCAATGTCATTCGCAAGCGCGAGCAGGTGCAGGTCGTGATTGCCGAGTACGACGGACGCCGAGTTGCCGAGACTTTTTACGAAACGCAGCGTCTTTAAGGACTTCGGGCCGCGATTGACAAGGTCGCCCGCCAGCCAGATGCGGTCGTTCGCCGGATCGAAGTGGATCTTGTCGAGGAGGCGACGGAACGGGTCATAGCAACCCTGCAGGTCGCCGATTGCGTATACCGCCAAAACTGATCTGTCCTGTCCCTGCGCGGCTCCGACATGTCAGAGCCGAAGGTGGCGCGAAAGCCAGCGGCGGAACGCCGGGCACCGCGAGTGTGAACGGGGGAATCGGCGCATCGAAGCTGGTGCCGTTGTCGGCCTGCATGCGGTAACGGCCCTGCATGGCACCGACCGGCGTCTCCAGCACCGCGCCGCTCGAATAGCGAAACGATTCACCGGGATTCAGGCGCGGCTGTTCGCCGACGACGCCGTCACCGCTGACCTCCTGGACCTTGCCGTTGGCGTCGGTAATCACCCAGTGACGGCTCAGGAGCCGGGCTGCCTTGTCGCCGACATTGGCAATAGTGATCGTGTAGGCGAAGACATAGCGGCCAACATCGGGCTCGGACTGCTCGACGACGTAGTCGGTGGCGACTGCGATGCTGATTTCGTACTTGTCGGTGCCGGTTTCCATTCGTCTGCTGTCCTGCCTCCTTCCGTTGGTGCCCGGCTATTTTACATCACGGGGCACGCCGGATGGGTCTTCTTCTTGCAGCCGGCCCAATCGGTTTGCCAGCTCGACCCACGCCGCGATCGGCACCTGTTCGGCACGATCGCCCGGATCGATGCCGGCATCACGCAAGATGGCGTCGCCCGCGCGGGCACGTAGCGCGTTGCGCAGTGTTTTCCGGCGCTGGGAGAACGCCTGGGACACAATGGCTGCAAGCAGATCCGGTTGTTCGATGAGGAAATGGCCCTCTGGTAGCGGCGCCAGCCGGACGACCGACGATACGACGCGCGGTGGTGGCTCAAACGCCTCCGCAGGGACGTCGAACAGCGGCACAACTTCGATGAAACACCCCAGCATGATGGTCAGGCGGCCAAAAGCCTTGCTGCCGGGCACGGCCGCCATACGATCGACGACTTCCTTTTGCAGCATAAAGTGCATGTCGCGAATGGCGTGCCGGTGCGTAACCAGGTGAAACAGCAGCGGCGTAGAGATGTTGTAGGGCAGGTTGCCGACGACACGCAGCGCATCGCCGAGGCTCGAATAGTCGAAGCGCAGGGCATCGGCTTCGTGCAGTTCGATGTTTGCAACGTCCCGGTACCGGGTCCGCAGTGACCGCACGAGATCCCGGTCAAACTCTATGGCATGCAGGGTACCGGCCAGCCGCGCAAGTGGTTCGGTGATCGCACCCTGGCCCGGACCGATCTCGACCAGCACATCGTCGCTCTGCGGTGAAATCGCCTGCACGATGTCACTGATTACCCCCGGGTCCCTGAGGAAATGTCGTCCGAACCGCTTGCGCGGCCGGTGCGAGCTGCTCACCTCGCGGCCAGTTTCTCGGCGAAGCTGGACCGCGGCAATCATGCTGCCGGCTTCAGCCTTGCCGGTACCGGCAAGGTCCAGCGCTGTGCCGTGATCGACCGACGTGCGTATGACCGGCAGTCCAAGCGTGACATTGACGGCGTTGCCGAAGCCTGCGTATTTGACGACCGGCAATCCCTGGTCGTGGTACATCGCGAGGATGGCATCCGCCTTGCCGGCGGCCGGCGTAAAGGCTGTGTCAGCCGGCAGCGGACCGCGGACCCGCATGCCGCTCGCGCGCGCGGTGGCAACCACCGGCGCGATAATGTCGCGGTCTTCAAAGCCTAAGTGTCCGCCTTCCCCGGCATGCGGATTCAGGCCGCAGACGATGATTTCCGGATCGGGCAGCCGAAACTGCTTGCGAAGGTCCTTGTGCAGCACGTCCAGCACAGCGGAGAGCCGCTCTTGTGTCAGGTAAGCGGGTACCGCCGACAGCGGCATATGGGTGCTGGCGAGCGCCACCCGGAGTTCACCCGCGACGAGGAGCATGACGGGCGTATCGACCGACGTCAGTTTCGCGAGGTACTCGGTGTGGCCGGTAAACGGGATGCCAGCGTCATTGATCACGCTTTTTTGCAGCGGTGCTGTGACGATCCCGGCAAACGTCCCGTCACGGCAGCCGGCAACGGCCACTTCGAGACCTGACAGCAACGCACGGGCATTCGCCGGGTCAGGCTTGCCGCAGACATCCGGATTGGGCAATGACCCGGGCAGAACGGCCAGGTCGCCATTGCGCCGCCACGTTTGCTGCGGGAATTGACGCAATACAATGTTGACCCCCAGCATCGCTGCGCGCGCGTTGAGTACGGCCGGGTCGCCGATAACAACCAGCCCGGAGGCCAGCGGTGTATTCGCCAGCGCGAGGCACAGGTCCGGCCCGATGCCCGCCGGCTCGCCGGCGGTAACGGCAAGGGGCAGGGTGGTCGATTGGCGGCTCACCGTGTGAATAGCTGCTAAATGCGTGTTTCGACGTATGCCTCGTCGCGAAGGCGGCGAATCCAGAGTTCGGATTCGTTCGCGAGCTTGCTGTTCTGAACACGCTCGCGGCAATTGTTTTCCTTCACTTCTTCCGTATTGTCATAGGTGCGGCGGTCCAGCACTTCGAGTATGTGCCAGCCGAAGCGCGACCGGAACGGCTCCGAGACTTCACCCAGTTCGGAATTATTGGCAATCTCCTCAAACTCGGCACAGACGTGCCCGGGCCACGCCAGCCGAGATTGCCGCCCTCGTCGGCGGAGCCGGGTCGTCTGACAGGAGCTTTGCCAGTTCTGCAAAACTCTCGCCGTCTTGCAAGCGTTGCACGGCGTCATCAAGCTGCTGTTTGGCTGTCTGGTCGTCGATGATCTCGTTCGGCGTTATCAGTATGTGTCGCACGTTCATTTGCTCGACTTCACTGCGTTCTGATGCGCCGCGCATATCGTTTATTTTGACAATGTGAAAGCCGCTGACGGCGCGAATCGGTTCGGAGATTTCTCCTCTTCCATTTCGGCGACGACGTCGGAGAACAGGGTCGGCAACTGGTCGCCCTTGCGCCAGCCGAGGCTGCCGCCTTCGAGACCGGTCTCGCTGTTCGAATAGGTGACAGCCAGTTCGCCGAAGTCCGCGCCGGCCTGCAGTTGCTGATAAATGTCACGGGCCCGGGCTTCGGCTTCATCAAACTGCTCGGCCGTGGCGGATTGCGGAACGGATATCAGGATATGCGACAGGTTGTTTGGTATTGCCGACTACATCGTTTTCAATGCTGGCGATGCATTGCTCGATTTCGCGCGGCGCAACGGTTATGCGGTTGATGACGTCAATCTGCCGCAATTGCTCGAGCGTCAGCTGCTTGCGGATGTTGCGCCGATACTCCGCGTAGTCGATGCCGTCCGCGGCAAGGATTTGCGGCAACTGCTCGAACGGAATGTTGTTTTGCTGTGCAAGCCGCGCCAGGGCCGAGTTGACCATCTGGTCCGAAATGACGATGCCGTAGCGGTCTGCACGCTGCATCTGTACCTGCTCGACAATCAGCCGTTCGAGGACCTGTTCTTTCAATATGTTCTCCGGCGGCAATTGCAACCCTCCGGCTGCCGCGCGCTGCCGGATGGCCTCTGTCTGGGCTTCAAGCTCGCTGTGCAGCACCACGCCTTCATTGACGACGGCGGCAATGCCATCAAGCATCTCCCCGGTCTCCGAAAGCGCTGCGGTGGCGGTACCCGACAGGCTTGGCAGGCACGCAATGATAATTGTTAAGTATCTGATATTTTTCATAAAAAACTTTGAATATTGGTTGTCTGTCCCGCCGGGCGGCGGATTCAGTCGAGGTCGGACGAATAGCCGAGAATACCACGTTCCAGCAGCTTGTCGGCCGCGGTACCGACGTTCGTCATACCCTTCAATACCAGTTGCAGACCGACGGATGAGTCCCGGGTTCCATCGCGCGTCGAGAGGTGGCGGCGGGACACCAGCCTCAGTCCCCAGCAACAGCTTTCGTACTCGAGTCCGTAGAATCGCTCCAGCGCTTCATCGTCACGGATCGAGTACGTTATAGCGGCCGACGAAATTCCAGTTCTCCGACAACGGCCACGACCACGACAGGTCGCCCTGCTCGAGGGAACCGCGGCGAAAGCGGTACGACAGGTTGAGAATCCGGTCGGCGGCAGGCCGGTACTGCAGCCGGGCCTCGGATTGCGTCGTGCCATTGTCACCGGTGCCCCACTGGTGCCCGACTTCGAAATTGAGGTTGTCATGCAGCAGGAAGCGCATTTCAGCGATGTAGTCAGAAGATTCGCTGGCGGAAATGGCCTGGTTTGGCAGGCGCACGCCCTGCGCGCTCAGGTAAAGCGCCTGGCCGATTGTTGCCCGAACGAGTTCCCGCCCGGTGTTGACGTTCAGGATTCTCGATGTGATGCCGATACTGAGTTGGTCCGTGTCGGCAATGCGGTCGACGCCAAGAAAGCGATTCTTCCGGTAGAGCTGTACGAGATTGAGGTCCGGGACGATGGTGTCGAACACCGGCAGGTCCGCCTGTTCGCGGTGGGGTATATGCACGTACAAAATGCGTGGTTCGAGGGTTTGTATCAGGTTGCCAGCGGTCCGGAATGAGCGTTCAAGCGTGAGTCCGGCATCGAGACTTGAAATGGGTAATGTGCGGGACGGATCATCCGGACCGGGTCCGGCGACATCGTTCAGCGCATACTGCGTATGCTGCACCGCGACTGCCGGCGTCAGGAACCAGCCCGGGCGCTCCAGCGGCCATTCGACTTGCGGAGCGGCGTCGATTCGCCAGCCGGTAACACCAACTTCGTGGTCGAAGTACACCAGTTCGCCGTCGAAACTGTAGCGCAGGCCAAATCGCTGTTCCGGCCATTCGCCTCGTGCCCGCAATTGTGGCAAGCGCTGGTAAGGTTCGTCGCTGACCGGGATGGCATCGTCAATCGTCTGGTAATCCTGCAGCCGCGCGAAAAACGACCAGTGGTCCCCGAAGTAGTCGAACGTGACGCTGCGATTCAGGTGCGTAATGCTTGAAGCGCTCAAGCTGCCGCCGAGATCCTCGAAATAACTGTCGTCCGAGGTCTCCCGAAAGTCGACGCGGTTGCGCCAGCCATTATCGAACAGCGTCCGGTGCTGGAAAGCCAGCAGGTGCCGGCTGCTGCCGAACAGGCTGTCGTCGGCGAGGTAATCAATCTCCGCTACACCATCGTTTCGAACCGTAAGGTAGCGGAACTCCGTGCCCAGCTGCAGGCCGCGATCGGTCAGCAGGCGCGGTGTGAACGTCGCATCGTAGTTCTCGGCTATATTCCAGTACCACGGCACGCTCAATTCGTTGCCGCTCCGGCCGCTGCTGCCTAATTCCGGTGTCAGCAAACCGGTCTTGCGTGCGCTGCCCAAAGGGAAGGACAGAAACGGCGTATAAAGTATCGGCACGTTCTGGAAGCGCAGCTTGACATCGCGGGCGGTGCCTATGCCTGCGGCCGTATCGAGATCGATAGAGCCCGCCTGTAACAGCCAGTCGTCGGACCCGGGGGGCAGGTCGTGTAGCTGACGTCGCCGAGATGAAGGGTGCCGTCCTGGCTGATGTCGATCGCCGATGCGCTGCCTCGCGAATTGCTTTGCCCCAGCTGGAATTCGGCGCCGGCGAAGCGAATGCTGCCGGTCGTGTAGGAGAATTCGGCGGCAGTACTCGAGATCTCGCTGTTCGGATCGCGGTACAGCACGCTGCCTTCGAGTATCAGCGCGACGGCGTCCGGATCGTAATACGCGCGTTCGGCGCCCACCACGCGGCTGCCGCGGCGCACACTGACGCCGCCAGAGAGCGAAGCAGCGCGATTTTCGCCAAGACTTGCATCGACTTCGCCTGCTTCAAAGACGATGCCCGCCTGTGGGTCGTCGTCGCCAGCGTATTGCAGCAGGTCCGGGTGCAAGGGCAGCGTGTTGTCGGCAGGGCACGCGGCCTCGTCAGCATGAACCATCAGGGGCGCCAGCATCAGCAGCACGATGCAGGTGCAGAACGCCCGCCGCAGAAATCCCTTGCCGGGCGCCGATGCTGACACGGAATGCGGCAAGCGACCGCCATGCGGGTGGGCATGGCCCGGTCGCTCATCCGGGCGCTCCGGCTTGCCGGTCGCAGCTGAATACGAAAAGGTCAGACGGAACACTGGGAATTTAATGCTGGAATCCATCGCGCCTGGTGCGCACCGGAGCCGTATGTTACGTGGAAAAGATGCCAACCGGTATGGCGATTTGCTACCTTCGCACAGGCTCCAACTATGCCGCAATGCAGGTGATGTCACCTTTGCCCGACTCCCGTTCGCCGGATAGCCGCGAGAAACAGTGTGCAGAAAGAAAATGACCCGCGACTGCAGGACCTGATGCGCTGGCTGACGTCGGGTGCGGCGCTGGAGGTCGACCGTATCGAGCCCGCGTCCAGCGATGCAAGTTTCAGGCGCTATTTTCGCGTTTTTTGCCGGGCAGCAGACCTGGATCGCAATGGATGCACCGCCGGCGCGCGAGAACACCGAACCTTTCGTGCGCGTTGCTGCATGGCTTGAAGACATCGGCTTGCACGGGCCGCGTGTGCTTGCCGCGGATCTCAAGCAGGGTTTTTTGTTGCTCACCGATCTCGGTTCGGAGCAATACCTGGCGACATTGCGCCGCGACCCCGGACGCGCCGATGAACTGTACGGCGATGCAATCGCGGCGCTTGTCACGCTGCAGCAAGAGGGCGATAAATACCAGTCACGGTTGCCGCCATACGACGCAACATTGTTGCGCAATGAACTGGCGCTGTTTCACGACTGGCTCTGCCACCGTCACATCGGCCTCACCTTCAACGAGAGCGACGAAGCCAGCTGGCACGCTTGCGGGACATGGCTCATCGACAATGCCCTGCGGCAGCAACGTGTGCTGGTACACCGTGACTATCATTCCCGCAACCTGATGGTCTGCGACGGTGCCAGTCCCGGCATCCTCGATTTCCAGGATGCGGTGGAGGGTCCGCTGACCTACGATCTCGTATCGTTGCTGAAAGATTGTTACATCGCCTGGCCGGCGGAGCAGGTCCGCCGCTACGCGCTGGATTTTCTTGGCCGGCGTCGCGCCCGGCTGCCGGAGTCTCTTACAGAATCGCAGTTCCTGCGCGACTTCGAGCTGATGGGCGTGCAGCGGCATCTGAAGGCGGCAGGTATATTTGCGCGCCTCAATCATCGCGATGGCAAGCCCGGATTCATGGCGGATGTCCCGCGCACGTTGAATTATATAGGCGATGTTGCGCCGCGCTACCCGGAACTTGGGTTCCTTCATGACCTGATCACGACACGCATACTGCCGAACCTGGGGACGGGCGAGTGATTGCGATGTTACTGGCCGCCGGACGTGGTGAGCGATTGCGGCCGGCCACGGACCACGTGCCAAAGGCGTTAATAGAAGTCGGCGGCGTCAGTCTGCTCGAGCGGCACCTGCGGCGGCTTGCCGACGCCGGAGTAACGGTCGCGGTCATCAATCTCGGCTGGCTCGGTGAGCAGATCGTCGAGCGCATCGGCAGCGGCGCGCAATTCGGCTTGCAGGTTGCTTATAGCCCCGAATACACGGAGATCCTCGAGACCGGCGGCGGTATCCAGCGAGCGCTGCCGCTGCTTGGTGATGCGCCGTTTTGCGTCATCAATGCGGACATCGTGACCGACATGCCGCTGACATGGCCGGACCTGCCGGCGGATATGCTGGGCGAACTGGTACTCGTGCCGAATCCACCTTATCGTGACCACGGCGATTTCGCGCTCGAACAGGGAAGGGTAACCAACAGCGATGCAGCAACCTTTACGTTCAGCGGAATTGCCCGTTATCGGCCCGAGTTTTTTGCACAATGCCGGCCCGGCCGCTTTTCACTGGCGCCACTGCTCCGGGAGGCGGCGGACCGCGGACAGCTGGCAGGCCGATTGTACGAAGGTCTGTGGGCCGATGCCGGGACGCCGGAGCGCCTGGCCGAACTGAACAGGCGCCTCAGCCGGTAAGCGCGGCCGGGACCGCGCGGCTGCTGTCCCGACCGGCATTGTCCAGCCCGGTCACAATGTCATAAGGGCGGTCGCTGAAGCCCAGTTCAGCGAGCAGATGCGCAAGGAAGCGGCCGCGAATGCCCTCCGTTGTCTCCTTTATGCCGAGCCGCGCGAGGCTGGTCACGGCAAGGCCCCTGATGCCGCAGGGATTGATGCGTGCGAACGGTTCGAGATCCGCGTCGACGTTCAGCGCCATGCCGTGATAGCTGGCGCCGCGCCGGATCCGCAACCCGACACTGGCGAGCTTTTCACCATTGACGTATACACCGGGCGCATCAGCGCGGCACGTGGCAGCAATACCGAAATCCGCGACGAACCGGATAGCTGCTTTCTCGAGCGCGGTCACGAGCGGACGCACGCCAATGCCGGCGCGACGAATATCGACCAGCGGATAGATCATCAGCTGGCCGGGGCCGTGATACGTGACCTGGCCGCCGCGATCGATCTGTACGACCGGAATATTGCCGGGCGATAGCAGATGCTCACGGCTCGCATTCAATCCGAGTGTGTACACCGGCGGGTGCTCGGTAAACCAGATTTCATCCGCACTGCCGTTATCACGGGTGTCGGTCAATTGCTGCATCGCGCGCCACAACGGCTCGTACGGTTGCAAGCCGAGCGACCTGACGAGCAGGGGGGCGGACCCTGTGCCGGTTGCGCTCATAGCGCTACCAGGATTTCGTCGCTGTCCGACAGGTCGACGTATATGGCATCCAGTTGTTGCCGGCTCTCGGCGTGTATCGTCACCGTCATCGACACAAACCGGCCATTGCGGCTTGCTGCCAGCCGAATCGCGTTGTCGTCAATGGCGCCGGCATGCTGCTCGATGATTGCCCGGGCTGTCGCATGGAACGCTTCGCGGTCGTGTCCCATCATCTTGATCGGGAACTCACAGGGAAACTCGAGCAGGGAATTGTCGTTACTGTTGTTGCTCTCGTTGCTCTCGTTGCTTTTATCGTCGTCCATCGCGGCAAGACCACGCTTACTCGAACCAGAGACTGACGGAATCGGCGGTTCTCTGCCACAGCGTGCCGACGGGATTCGCCTGCAGCGCGCGCAGGGGCTCCGTCACCAGCGGCTTGTCGTTGAGGCTCACTTCAAGTTCCGCAAGCGGCTGCCCTTCGGCCACCGGCGCCTGCAGGACCGCTGGAATATTCAATACTGATTTCAGGTCGTCGTAGCTGCCGCGCGGCACCGTGACGTACAGGTCCTCGGGGACACCGAGGCTCGTTGTCTCGTTCGCCGACTTCCAGATGCGTGCCGTCGCAATTTCCTCGCCGGCGCGGTACAGGAGCCGTGTCTCGTAAAACCGGAATCCGTAGTTCAGCAATGCCTGGCTGCCGTCGATGCGCGACTTGGCACTCGCCGTCCCCAGTACGACAGAGATAATTCGCATGCCGTCACGTTCTGCCGACGACACCAGGCAGTAGCCGGCGTCATCGGTATGACCGGTTTTCATGCCATCGACACTGTCGTCCCGCCAAAGCAATGAATTCCGGTTGTTCTGCGAGATTTCGTTTGTAGGTATATTCACGCACCGAATACCAGCGGTAGAAATCGGGAAATTCACGGATGATGCCACGCGCCAGAATCGCCAGGTCGCGCGCCGTTGAGTAATGGTTTTCCGCGGGCAGGCCGGTTGAATTGCGAAAGTTGCTCGCTGTCATGCCGAGCGCCGCGGCGTAACGATTCATGACTTCGGCAAAAACGGCTTCCGTGCCGGCAACATGCTCGGCGAGCGCAACACTCGCATCGTTGCCCGACTGCACGATCATGCCGAGCAGCAGTTCCTCCACCGATAAGCGCGTGCCAACCTCGATGAACATTCGCGAGCCCGGCGTTCGCCAGGCATTTTCACTGACGGTAACCTCGTCATCCAGGCGTATCTGTTCCTCCTTCAAAGCCGAGAAAATGGCGTAGGCGGCCATCAGCTTTGTCAGGCTGGCCGGAGCGAGCTGTTCATCCGGATTCAACGAGGCAAGTTCGTGGCCGGTCTGGCCGTCGATGACGAGATAGCTCTTGGCGCCGATGATTGGTGGCGCCGGAACCGGCCGGTCGGCGGCTGATACGGTCGCCGTCACAAGCAACAGTAGCGGCAATAACGAGTGCAATTTCAGTTTCATAGTCAACGATCGGGTCTGGACGGCAAGCGCCTATTGTAACGATTGCCGCGACGAATGGGAGAATCGCGCCGAACCCGGCGACGAAGGCGAATTACTCGCTGACCAGGTGCGAGTTGGCGATACCAAGATCCTGCAGTTGCACAACCAGCGTATCGTACCGGCCAACATCCGAAATCGGACCGATGCGGACCCGGTAGAGTTCCCGGGCGGGATCGGGATCGCGGTGTACGAACGCATCGTGGATACCACCGCGCTTCAGCATCTCGAAGCGCCGCATGGCATTCGTCCGTTCACCAAATGCGCCGACCTGCACGTACACCTGCTGCGTATCGGCAGCAGCAGGCCGCCCGCTGGCACCGTCATCCGGCGCCCCGGCCGCAACGTCTGCCCCGGTCTGTTGCCTGGCCCCGGGACTGATCGCCGTGACTTCGACGAGGCTGGTGCCGTCCTGGATCATGTCGAGGCGCCGTGCCGCCGCATACGAAAGGTCTATGATGCGGTTGTCAACGAACGGTCCGCGGTCGTTGACTCGCACGATGACGGACTTGTTGTTGCGCAGATTACGGACCCGGACGTAGGTCGGCAGTGGTAGCGTCTTGTGTGCCGCCGTCAGCGCATGCATGTCGTAGGTTTCCTGGGCCGATGTCATGCGGCCGTGAAACTTGCTTCCGTACCACGACGCGACCCCGCGCTCGGTGTAGCCCTCGCTGGTCGGCAAGACCTGGTACGGGCGGCCGAATACTTCGTAAATCGGGCCGTTGCCATAACGACTGTGTGGCTCGTGCCGCGGTACCGGGTCGGGCGGAAGGTCTGGCGGTATCGCCGAGCCGCTTTGCGGTGGCCCGTCGCCGTCGATGACCGGACGCGATGCGCAGCCTGAAACAATGCCCAGCACCAGCAGCAATGCGAGAAAACGCAGCCTTCCGGTCGGGATCCGGCAGGCCGTCGCGTCATGCGTCACTGCTTTCCACCTCGCGCTCAATTGCGCGGCCAAGCTGATACACGGCGAGCGCATACATCACGCTGTGGTTGTAGCGCGTGATCACAAAAAAATTGTGGAAGCCTACCCAGTACTCATCGCCGTCGACGCCGTCGAGCTTCATTAGCTGGCTCTTTTCGGCTCCGTCCAGATCGGTGGCAAACAGTACACCCTGCTTGCTGAGGGAGTCGACAGTATCTTCGGGCTTCAGCGAGTTTTTTGGAGGGGATCCGTTCCAGCCGTCCGCCAGCGTCGCAAGCGTGGCGATCTCACGGCCCGGCTGCCAGCCATGGGCAACAAAATAATTGGCAATGCTGCCAATCACATCCTGCCAGTTGTTCCAGATATCACGCTTGCCGTCGTCGCTTGCGTCGATCGCATAGGCGCGGTAACTGCTGGGCATGAACTGCGGCGCACCCATCGCGCCGGCATAAGAGCCGGTTGCATCCGCGGGATTCATGTCCTCCTCGCGGACGAGCAGCAAAAACTGTTCGAGCTCACGACGGAAAAAGCTCGACCGCGGCGGGTAGTCGAACGCAAGCGTGGCCAGCGCATCCAGCACGCGATGGTTACCCGTAATGCGACCAAAGTAGGTTTCGACGCCGATAATCGCAACCAGGATCTCCGGCGCAACGCCGGTTTCGTCACTGATTCGAGACAGCGTGTCGCGATGCTCCCGCCAGAACGCCGCACCGGCCTCAATGCGTGCCTCGGTCAGGAAAATATTCCTGTAATCCTTCCAGGTCAGCGTTTTTTCGGCCGGCTTGCTGATAGCCTCGAGAATACCCGGTTGCGACGCCGCGTCAGTTCAGCACCTCCATCAGCCGTGCACGATCATAGCCATGCATGGACACCATGTCCTCGATAAACGCCTGTACGTCAGCGCGATCGGTATCGATAGCGACTGCACGCACCGGCAGTGCTGTTGCGAGGAGAGCAATACTGAACAGAGCAAGTATTTTCATCGGATCGGCCCTGGGCAGAATCAGTGCGGCAGAAGTTTGCGGTGCGTGTGAATGGACATGAGAATACCGAATCCGGCCATAAGCGTCACCATGGACGTGCCGCCGAAACTGACGAGCGGCAACGGAATACCAACCACCGGTACCAGGCCGGTAACCATCCCCGTGTTGACGAAGACATAAACAAAAAATGTCAGGCTGATGCTGCCGGCGATCAGGCGGCTGAAAGAGTCGCGCGCCTGGATTGCGATGTACAGGCCGCGGCCGACAACGAACATATACAGGCCGAGCAGGCTGAGCACGCCAAGCAGGCCAAGCTCCTCGCCCATGACGGCAAATATAAAATCCGTGTCGCGCTCCGGCAGAAACTCGAGCTGTGCCTGGCTGCCGTTGGTCCAGCCACGTCCGAACAACCCGCCGGAGCCGATCGCAATCTTTGACTGGATAATGTTGTAGCCGGCGCCAAGCGGGTCGGAATCAGGATTGAGCAGCGTCAGCACGCGCTGCTTCTGGTAATCCTGCATGAAGCTCCAGAGCATCATTGCGCCGGGTATCGACAATAGTCCCAGCACCGCCATCAGGCGCATCGACAGGCCGGCAAGGACCAGCACGAGGAACCCCGCCACGCCGATCAGCAATGCGGTGCCAAGGTCCGGCTGCACGGCGATCATAATGACGGGCGTGACAATCACGAACCCGATAACCAGCAGGTGTGCAAAGCGCGGCGGCAGGTGGCGGTCGTGCAGGAACCAGGCAGCCATCATTGGCACGGCCAGCTTCATCAATTCCGACGGCTGGAAGCGCACGCCGAGATCGAGCCAGCGCTGTGCGCCCTGGCCGACTTCGCCCAGTATCAGCACAAGCGACAGCAGCGTCAGTCCGGCCAGGTAACCCCACGGCGTCCAGCGCCGCAGCCAGTCCGGTGGAAGCTGCGCTACGACAAAAAGACAGGCAAGTGCCACGCAGAGGCGCACGCATTGTTGCAGCCACAAATCCATGTTGCGGCCGACCGCGCTGTAGAGGACGACGAGACCAAAGCCGCATATCAGCAGCAGTGCACCGAGCAGCGGCCCGTCGATGTGCAGGCTGCGCAACAGGCGCGCCATATCGCCCAGCGGCGCCGCTTTGCGCTCGACAAGACGCTCCGTATCGCTAAAGCGCATCGTCGGTGAATCCCAGGTACGTATCCATGATCTTGCGCGCAACGGGCGCGGCTACGCGGCTGCCGCTGCTGCCGTTCTCGATGACGACCGCAACGGCGATCACCGGGTCTTCGACGGGCGCGAACGCAATAAACAACGCGTGGTCACGCAATCGCTCCGTGACTTTCTCCTCGTCGTATTCCTCGTCCTGGCCGATCGAGAAAACCTGCGCCGGTACCGCTCTTGCCCGCCATCGGATAGGGTGCGCCCATTCCTGTAGCGCGTGCTGTCCCGAGCTCGCCCTGCATGACGCCCTGCATGGCGCCGATAATGCCCTCCCAGTAATACTCGTTCTCGATTTGCACGCGCGGCAGGGGCGTAGGCTGTACCGGAATGCGCGCTCCGGTCAGTGAGTGTTCCACGGCGGTGACAAGATGCGGCTTGAAGCGTTCGCCGCGCATTGCGAGAGTGGCGGTTGCGCTGGCGAGCTGCAGCGGCGTGGTGAGCATGAAGCCCTGCCCAATCGACGCGATGACGGTTTCGCCGGGAAACCAGACCTGGTCCGCGCGTTCGGAAAACGCACCGCGTTTCCATTCACGCGATGGCACGAGGCCGGCCAGCTCACCTGCTATGTCGATGCCGGTGCGTTGCCCGAGCCCGAACTGCGTCAGGTATTGATGCATGCCGTCGATGCCGATATCGCGGCTGATCTCGTAGAAGTACACATCGCAGGACTGCGTGATAGCGTCGCGCAAATCAACTTCGCCGTGTCCTTCGGGCTTCCAGTCGCGATACCGGTGCGTGCTGCCGGGGAGCGTGTAAAAACCACGGCACAGTGTGCGGCGCGTCAGGTTTGTTGCCCCGGTTTCGAGTGCTGCCAGTGCCAGCATGGGCTTGATGGTCGACCCGGGCGGGTACTTGCCGCGCACCGCGCGATTAAAGAGCGGCTGGTCGACATCGGTTCGCAGTGCCCGGAACTCGGTGTTGCTCATGCCGAGCGCGAACGGGTTCGGATCGAATGCGGGCATGCTGACGCAGTGCAAAGAAACTCGCCGTTACGCGGGTCCATCGCAACGACGGAACCGCGCTGCCCGTCGAGCGCCTCCGTCGCCACGCGATGCAGGTCCAGGTCTATGCTCAGGTAGAGATTGTCGCCGGGCTGGGGTGTTTCGGTTTCCGGCAGTGCCAGTGACATCTCTCTTGAATCGGCTGGAATCTGTCGGCCGCGCGCATTGGTGACAATCTGCCGGTGGCCCGTATCGCCATGCAGAATTGCCTCTTGTGAATACTCGATGCCGGTTTTGCCGGTATGCGCTGTACCCGCGTAATCCGCTGCTTCAAGCCTTCCCAGGTCAACCGTGCTGATCGCGCCGACATAGCCAATCACGTGCGCAGCAAATGCACCGTGCGGGTAGTGGCGAACCAGTCGCGGCTGGAAGTCGACCCGGGGAAATCGATGCCGCTGGATGGCGAAATCCGAGATCTGGTCGTCCGTCATGCGGAAGCGAAGCGTTACGGGCTTGAAACGCGGTCCTCGCCGCGCCAACTCGACGATGCGCGGTATGTCGTCCGCCTCGATCAGCGCGAGCGCTGCCAGCCGCGCGAGCGTATCGTTGATATCGCGCACCTGCTCGGGGATCATCTCGAGCTGATAGGCTGGCAGGTTTTCGGCCAGCACCCGGCCCTTGCGATCGAAAATGAGCCCGCGCGTCGGCGGTAGTGCGCCTCGAGGCGTATTCGGTTTCCCTGGGATTTCTCGACGAAATGTTAGAAATCGAACACCTGTAATTGCACGAGCCGCGCAACGACGAGGCCGAGCGACAGGAACCTACGACGGCGCACAGGATGACCCGGCCCGAACAGGCGGCGCTCGGAATGGTGATCCTTGATTGATGTAAGCAGGTCCATGTTCGAGCCCTAGCCGCGCCGCCGCCGGTAATTGATCCTGCCCAGCAGGAAATAGACCAGCGGCCAGAGCAGGGTTCCCGAGACCAGCGGTCCCCAGAACCGGATCGCCGGCGTACTGAGACCGGCGACGCCGTTGATCCAGAACAGGATGAACTGGTAGACGGCGAGCAGTCCGGCGACGGTCAATGTCAGCTGTCCCAGCGGAAACACCCGCAGTTGCAGGTGAAACCGGACCGTCAGGTAGGCGACGGCCGACAGCGCCAGCGCGTGCTGCCCGAGTAACGTCCCCTGGGCCACGTCCAGCACGATGCCGACCAGCCAGGCGGTTCCTACGCCGTAGGTGCCGGACCACCGACGATGGCCGAATCTGAGTGCTCAGCGACCACCCAGGTCGGCCGAAATGGCTGCAGCGCGTCAGGAAATGGGGAGATCGCGAGCATCAGCGCAATGATGATCGACGCCAGTATCGGCAGGTGGCGTGCGCTGCGCTCACTGCTCATCGGCATCTCCGGCGGAGGCCGCGGCGTCGGCATCGGTGTCGCGCCGACCAGATCAACATGATTTCGCGCACCTGGTCCAGTGCCGCGGACGGGGTTGCTGCCACACGGGCAAACGGCTCCTCAGGCACACGCGTCACCGACGTGACGATGCCTACCGGGTAACCGGCGGGAAACGCGCCGCCCAGGCCGGATGTCACGAGCAGGTCGCCTTCCTCGATGTCGGACATCGTCGGTGCAGGAACGGCAGGTCAAGCGTGGCATCGCGCCGGTACCGACGGCGATCGTGCGCAGCCCGTTGCGGTTCAGTTCGACCGGCAGCGCATGGTCGGGATCGGTGATCAAGAGCGCCTGGCATCGAGGAGCAGTCCGGCCTCGAACGACCTGGCGAGATACACCGTCGGCGTCGATCATCGCCTGTCCTCTCGAACACCCCGTCCGTGTTGGCCCTTGTCAATGACGATGGCGTGGCGGAACGGGTTGCCGCTCACCGACATGATTTCGGCGACTCGTGCGCGATCGCGTACCCGCGTCGTTGCCTCGAGCATGCTGCGCAAGCGCGCATTTTCGGCTTCAAGCGCGGCGTAACGCTGCAGCCTCGCATTGGTCAGCAGACGTTCGGTATGAAGGCGGCTGTTCTCCAGCAACAGGGCGTTGCGATTGGCGGTCGTAGACTTGAGCCACTGCCAGGCGGACACCGGCGCATCGACGATGACGCGCAACGGGTAGACAGTGGCGCCGATGGCATTCCTGAGGGTATCGAGATGCTGTTGCCGATGATCGACAACCATGAGCAGGATGCTCAGGCCCGCCAGCAGCAGCCAGCGCAAACCGAGCGCCGGGGTCCTGCTTGAGCGATGCTGGTTTCCGTTGCGGGCGGAGACCATCAGCGTAGCCCCGGCGCCGCTCAGGACGGCGCGGACCCGCCGGGGCGGGATGCGGCGGCCGGAGCGGATCATGCGGTCTATTCCAGCCCGAAGACAGCAGGGCCGTGCTCGTCGATCAGTTCGATTACGCGGCCGCCGCCACGGGCGACGCAGGTAAGGGGGTCGTCGGCAATGACGACCGGCAGGCCGGTCTCTTCCATCAGCAGCTTGTCGATTTCGCGCAGCATGGCACCGCCGCCGGTCAGAACGATGCCGCGCTCGGCGACGTCCGCGCCCAATTCCGGTGGCGTCTGTTCCAGCGCTTCCTTGACGGCTCCGACGATGCCCTGCAGCGGTTCCTGCAATGCTTCGAGGATTTCGTTGCTGTTCAGCGTGAAACTGCGCGGCACACCTTCTGACAGGTTGCGGCCCTTGACGGATATTTCCATGACTTCCTGGCCGGGAAACGCCGAGCCGATTTCATGCTTGATGCGTTCCGCGGTGGCCTCACCGATCAGGATGCCGTAGTTACGGCGCACATAATTGGTGATTGCCTCGTCGAACCGGTCGCCGCCGATGCGCACCGATGCCGCATATACAATGCCGTTTAGCGAAATTACCGCCACTTCCGATGTGCCGCCGCCGATATCGAGAACCATCGAACCGCGTGCCTCGTGTACCGGCATGCCGGCGCCGATGGCGGCTGCCATCGGTTCGGGGATCAGCAGTACCTTGCGTGCGCCCGCACCTTCGGCTGACTCGCGAATGGCGCGCCGCTCAACCTGTGTCGAGCCATAGGGCACGCAGATCAGCACTCTCGGGCTGGGCCGAAAATAGCGCGAGCCGTGCGCCTTGCGGATGAAGTGCTGCAACATCCGCTCGGTAACGGTGAAATCCGCGATTACACCGTCCTTCAGCGGCCGGATGGCAGTAATATTCCCGGGTGTGCGGCCGAGCATGCTCTTCGCCTCGGCGCCAACGGCCTCGACAATGCGCCCGCCACGTCCGCTGTCTTCCCGGATGGCTACCGCGGGTAGGGCTCATCGCAGGTACACGGATCCCGTGGCCGCGGGAATAGATGAGCGTGTTGGCGGTCCCTGATCCCCATTGAGCAGATCGTTCGAGAAGTAGCCCAGGATATTTTTCAGCATGTCGGGGGACAAGTCCCGCGAAAGAGATTAACTCTGTAATCTAACAATGCGCAGGACATTGAGCAAGACGGCGTGTATTATTGCGGCCGCGCGCTTCTGCGCTTTTTAAGCAAACGGCTTTTCCAGGGTAGTACCGTGTCACTCAGTAAAGAGCAGGTTCAGCATATCGCGACGCTGGCGCGGCTCCGCCTGGCGGACGATGAAATGAGTGACGTGGTCGGCAAGCTGTCACGCATCGTCGAATTTGTCGACCAGCTCAAGGCTGCGCCGACAGAGGACGTCGCGCCGATGGCCCACCCGCTGGACCAGACCCAGCGCCTGCGGCCGGACCGGGTCACCGAGACCAACGATCGCGAGCATATCCAGCAAAACGCGCCGGCCGTGCAGGGCGGCCTGTACCTTGTGCCAAAAGTCATCGAATAAATGAGCGGTGCAGGCGGAACAATCCATGCGCGTACGCTGACCGGGCTGGCGCAGGGACTCACCAATGGCGAGTTTTCGTCGCGTGAGCTTACCGAAGCGCTGCTCGCCCGCATCGACGCACACCATGAAGTGCTCAATGCATTTATAAGTATTACGGCCGAGGAAGCACTCGCCGCCGCGGACGCTGCCGACAAGGCGCGTGCAAACGGCAACGCGGGTTTGCTGAACGGCCTGCCGATTATTCACAAGGATATATTCTGCACGCGCGGTGTGCGTACGACCTGCGGCTCACGCATGCTCGATAATTTCGTTTCGCCTTACGATGCGACCGTTGTTGAACGAATGGCCGCTGCCGGTGCCGTGATGCTCGGCAAGACAAACATGGACGAGTTCGCGATGGGCTCGTCAAACGAAACGAGTTATTTCGGTCCCGTCAGGAACCCATGGGATTTGTCGAAGTCACCGGGCGGTTCGTCCGGCGGCTCTGCCGCGGCCGTCGCCGCGCGCCTTGCCCCGGCTGCGACCGGCACGGATACCGGCGGGTCGATACGACAGCCTGCTGCGTTGACGGGCACCGTCGGGCTGAAGCCGACTTACGGCCGCGTATCGCGTCAGCGGCATGATTTGCGTTCGGCGTCCAGCCTAGACTCGAGGCAGGCGTTATCACACGCTCGGCTGCCGATGCGGCATTGCTGCTCGGCGTCATGGCCGGTTTTGATGAGCGCGATTCGACCTGTGTCGATCAACCGGTGCCGGACTACACGGCGGCACTCGACCAGCCGATCAAGGGCCTCTGTGTCGGCATCGTTCGCCAGCATTTCGATGCCGGACTCGACGAGGACAACGCGGTGCAGGTACGTGCGGCACTGAAGGCGCTCGAAGAGCAAGGCGCGGTATTGCGCGAGATCGACCTGCCGAATCTCGACCTGTCGGTGCCGACGTACTACGTCGTTGCGCCGGCCGAGTGTTCATCGAACATGTCGCGCTTTGACGGCGTGCGTTTCGGCTACCGCGCGGAAGGTGCCACAGACCTGATGGACCTCTATTGCCGCAGCCGCGGTGAAGGTTTCGGCGCGGAAGTCAAGCGACGCATCATGACCGGTACGTACGTGCTGTCTGCCGGGTACTACGACGCGTATTACCTGAAGGCGCAGAAGGTCCGTCAACTCATCAGCGATGATTTTAAAAAGGCGTTTGCCGACGTCGACGTCATCGCGGGTCCCACATCGCCTACTCCGGCGTTTGCGCTCGGCGACAAGACCGACGATCCGGTCACAATGTACCTGAATGACATTTACACGATCGGCGCAAACCTGGCCGGCTTGCCCGCCATGTCACTGCCATGCGGTTTCGTCAACTCGCTGCCGGTCGGCCTGCACCTGGTCGCTGCGCCGTTTGCGGAAGCCCGGCTGCTGAACGTCGGCGCGCGCTACCAGGCGGAAACAGACTGGCACCAGCGCGCCCCGGAGGGCTGGTCATGAGCGCTGCGTGGGAGGTTGTCATCGGCCTCGAAATCCATACACAGCTCGCGACACGCAGCAAGATTTTCTCCGGCGCGGCGACGGCATACGGCGCTCTGCCCAAGACCCAGGCCTGCCTGGTCGACCTCGGTTATCCCGGTGTCCTGCCGGTGCTGAATGCCGAGGTAGTGCGCATGGCAGTTAAATTCGGCCTCGCCGTCAATGCGGCAATCGCAAATCGCTCGGTGTTTGCGCGCAAGAATTACTTCTACCCGGACCTGCCCAAGGGCTATCAGATCAGCCAGTACGAGTTGCCCATCGTCGGAGCGGGCGAACTGATAATTCGCGATGATGATGGCAATGAAAAGCGTATCGGCATTACGCGTGCGCACCTCGAGGAGGATGCGGGCAAGTCCATGCATGAGGGTTTCGACCGCAGTTCGGGCATAGACTTAAACCGTGCCGGAACGCCGCTCCTTGAGATTGTTTCGGGAGCCCGACCTGCGTTCGGCGAAGGAAGCCGTGGCCTATATGCGCCGCATCCACTCGATCGTGCGTTACCTCGAGGTATCGGACGGCAACATGCAGGAAGGTTCATTTCGTTGCGATGCCAACGTGTCGGTGAGGCCGCGAGGCCAGCAGGCACTCGGCACACGTACCGAGCTCAAGAACCTCAACTCGTTCCGTTTCGTCGAGAAGGCGATCAATTTCGAGATTGAACGGCAAATCGAGGTGCTCGAGGACGGTGGCACGATCGTCCAGGAAACTCGCCTGTACGATGCAGAACGTGACGAAACCCGCCCGATGCGCACCAAGGAAGAGGCGAACGACTACCGTTACTTTCCGGACCCGGACCTGTTGCCGGTCGAAATTGACGATGCGTTTATCTCGAGTGTTCGCGAGACGCTCCCCGAACTCCCGGACGCCAAGCAGGCGCGTTTTATCAAGGAGTACGGACTGCGCGCTGCCGACGCCGAGGTACTGACAGGGAGCCGGGCGCTCGCCGATTATTTTGAAGCGGTTGCGTCGGCGGCGGCCGGCGACCCGAAGCAGGCGGCCAACTGGGTCATCGGCGAGTTGCTTGCCGCGCTTAACCGTGACGGTCTCGATATCAACGAATCGCGCGTTACGGCGAACGCGCTGGCCGGGTTACTCGCGCGAATCGACGATGGCACGATATCCGGCAAGATTGCGAAAGACGTGTTTGAGGCGATGTGGGCGGGCGAGGGCAGCGCCGACGAGATTATCGAGGCGCGCGGTTTGAAGCAGATTACCGATGCCTCGGCTATTGACAGTATTGTTGATGCGGTAATCGCCGCCAATCCGGAACAGGTAGCTGATTACCGCGCCGGCAAGGAAAAAATTATTGGTTACCTGGTTGGCCAGGTCATGAAAGAGTCGCAAGGCAAGGCGAATCCGTCGCAGGTCAACGAATCGCTCAGGCGGCGGTTGCGCGACGGCTGACCGGCTGCCGCCCGTGCGGCAGCCGCATTAACCGGACAAGGTCTCACTCGACCGATGCTGCATACTGATACCGTCATTCCCTTCGCGTTCGAGTCGCTGCCGGTGCGCGGCGCGCTCGTGCAACTCGAGAAGTCATGGCAGCGCATGCTGGCGAACCACGAATATGAACGCCCGCTGCAGGAGATACTTGGGCATTCAGCTGCGGCCAGCGCGCTGATCGCACATGGCCTCAAATACAAGAGCATGATCACGATGCAGTTAAGTGGCGACGGGCCGCTGTCGCATGCTCGTCATGCAGTGCAGCAGCGATCTCGAACTGCGCGGCATGGTACGCGGTGAGGTGCCGCACGCTGGTGCCGGGTTTCGCGAACTGGTTGCACGCGCCAATTGCGCGATCACGGTCGATGGTGGTGACGTCGAGCGGCCCTACCAGGGCATCGTTGAGGTCATCGGCGACAACCTCGCCGCCAGCCTCGAGAATTACTACCAGCGCTCGGCGCAGATTCCGAGCCACCTGGCGCTGGTCAGCGACCCAACCCTGGCCGGCGGCATCCTGCTGCAGCAAATGCCGGACCGCGGTGACGCGCCCGAGGACGACTGGCGGCGGCTCGGCCTGCTGGCCGCCACGCTGTCAATGCGCGACCTCGCGGGGGGCGCCGGTCTCGACCTGCTGGGACGCCTGTTCGCCGAGGACGACCTGCGCGTCTACACGCGCCGGGACGTCGTTTTCAAATGCCGCTGTTCCCAGGAGCGGGCGGAAAACGTCTTGCGCCTCCTCGGCCAGGCGGACACCGAGGCCGCCTGCCACGAATACGGCTCGGTCGACGTTACCTGCGAGTATTGCGGTGAAACGCGCACTTTTGATGCCGTAGACCTGAGCCGCGTCTTCGCCGGCGGGCCGCAAGCCGAGTCCTCGACACGGTCCACTGAGGAGTTCATGAACGGCGGCATGGGGATCGGGGCGGAGGTGTGCGCCCGGGAGGGCTTTCAGGGCTGTGCCGGACAGGGGACGTCCGGCACAGAGCGTACAGGGACGTATTCACAGCGTCCCTGAAAAGCCCTCCCCGGGGTGCGCCTCCGCCAAACCACCGAAGCCAAACCGTTCATGAATAATCCAGACCTCCAGTCTGGCTGTTCCATGCATGCTATTCGCTGTGCTAGACTGTTCAGCCTTAATATATAAACATATCGTAATATCCTAATTATGTTACCCGACACCGTCGACCTGCTGGGCCAGTTGAAGGCGCTCGCCGACCCGGTGCGCATGCGCCTCGTCGCGCTGTGCCGGCATGGCGAATGCAGTGTGTCGGAACTGACGGCCGTATCGGGCTCGAGCCAGCCCCGCGTCTCGCAGCACCTGAAATTGCTGTGCGATAGTGGACTGCTGGAACGCTTCCGTGACGGGCAGCGCGTCTATTACCGTGTTCCGGCGCGTGGCGGCGGCGCCGCGGCGCGGCGCGAATTGCTGCGCCTGATTCCGACCAAAGACCCCGAGTTCGTTGCCGACGCCGCACGTTTGCGCCGGCTGCGGAGCAGCGGGCTCGACGAAGCGAGCGCCTCCACCCCGGACGAACCCGCCGCAGACCGGGACCTGCACCGTGCGATCGTCGACCTGACCGTGACGACGCCGGTGGGTGACCTGCTGGATATCGGCTGCGGACGAGGGCGGCTGCTGAAGCTGCTGGCCAGCCGGGCGCATCGCGCTGTCGGTGTCGATATCGATGCGAGCGCGCGCGAGGTCGCGCGGGCGGAGCTGTTGCTCGCCGGCTTGCCCAACTGCAGCCTGCGCGCCGGCGACATGTACCAGCTGCCATTTGCCGCGGGCGAGTTCGACACGGTCATCCTGGACGATGTCCTCGTCGATGCCGACGATCCGGTGGCGGCACTTCGCGAGGCCCGCCGGTTGCTGGCACCGGGCGGGCAACTGTTCATCCTGGCGGCTATCGGCCGCCACGGCAGCGCGGAACTGAAACAATTATTGGCCGGCTACTGTGCCGACAGTGGACTGCGGCTCGCTCCGGCGCGCGTTGTGCCGAAACAGGACCCGGCCTGGTTGATCGCAACGGCGCGGCCGGCCGAATCCAGCGCACAGGCCGCTTGACCACCCCAACAACGACAGGACGACCAATGACCAGCCAGCCGGCAACCGCCACCCGCAACGCACCGAACGTCTCGTTCGAATTCTTCCCGCCCGCGACCGAGGCGATGGAGCAGACGCTGTGGCAGTCCATCCAGCGCCTGTCCGTGCTGTCGCCGCATTTTGTTTCCGTGACCTACGGCGCCGACGGCTCGACGCGCGAGCGCACGCACAACGCCGTTGCAAGGCTGTTGCGCGAAACGGAGCTGACCGCGGCGCCGCATTTGACCTGCGTTGGCGCAAGCCGTGGCGAAATCGATGACATCGCGCGTGCGTACTGGGACATGGGCGTGCGCCACCTCGTCGCATTGCGGGGCGACCCGCCGAAGGACGGCGGGAAATACCGGCCGCATCCGGACGGTTATGCCTATGCCGCGGACCTCGTCGCCGGGCTCAAGGCTGTCGCTGGTTTCGACATCTCCGTCGCCGCGTATCCGGAAGTACACCCGGAAGCGCCCGATGCGGCCTTCGATCTCGACGCGCTGAAGCGCAAGCTCGACGCCGGCGCGAGCCGTGCCATTACGCAGTTCTTTTTCGATACCGGCATGTACCTGCGCTTCCGCGACCGGTGTGCGGCGGCCGGCATCGACTCCCAGCTTGTGCCCGGCATATTGCCCATCACGCGCTTCCCGCAATTGAAGCGCTTTGCGTCGCAGTGCGGTGCAACGGTACCCACCTGGCTCGAGGATCGTTTTGCCGGACTCGATGACGATGCCCAGACGCGCCAGATGATTGCCGCGAGCGTGGCGATTGACCAGGTGCAGCGGCTGCAGGCCGAGGGCGTCAACGAATTCCACTTTTACACACTGAACCGCTCGGAACTGACATTCGCCATATGCCACGCACTGGGCGTGCGGCCGCAGCAGGCGGCGGCCTGAAGGACTAACCATGGACCGACCACACGCATCACCGCACTGAAGTCACTGCTTGCCGAACGCATTCTGCTGCTCGACGGCGCCATGGGCACGATGATCCAGCAGCTGAAACTCAACGAGGACGAGTTTCGCGGCAGCCAGTATCGTGACTGGCATCGTGACCTGAAGGGCAACAACGACCTGTTGTCGATTACACGGCCGGATGTCATTCGCGACATTCACCGGCAATTCCTTGACGCCGGTGCCGATGTCATTGAGACGAACACGTTCAACTCGAACGCACCGTCGATGGGTGACTACGGCATGGAAAGCCTGGTCCCGGACCTGAACCTTGCCGCCGCGCGGCTCGCGCGTGAATGTGCCGATGCGCACGCCGCCGAACGCGGTACGCCGCGCTTTGTTGCCGGGGTGCTCGGGCCGACCAACCGGACGGCGTCGATCTCGCCCGATGTCAATGACCCGGGCTTTCGCAATATCCGCTTTGCCGAGCTGGCACGCACGTACCAGCAAGCCGCGCACGCGCTGATCGACGGCGGCGTCGATTTCCTGATGATCGAAACGATTTTCGACACGCTGAATGCAAAGGCGGCGATCTTTGCCGTGCGCCGGGCGTTCGAGGCAAGCGGCACGACACTGCCGGTCATGATTTCCGGCACGATCACCGATGCGTCCGGCCGCACGCTGTCCGGACAGACAACCGAGGCCTTCTGGAATTCGGTACGCCATGCACAGCCGTTCATGATCGGACTGAATTGCGCGCTCGGCGCCGCCGACCTCAGGCCGTATGTCGCCGAGCTGTCGCGCATCGCCGATACCGGCGTCAGCGCACACCCGAACGCCGGTCTGCCGAACGAATTCGGCGAGTACGACGAAACGCCCGACGAAATGGCCGAAGTGGTTGGCGAATTCGCCGACAGCGGCCTCGTCAATCTTGTCGGTGGCTGCTGCGGCACGACGCCTGCGCACATACGTGCACTGCATCGTGTCATTGCCGGCAAGCCGCCGCGCACGATCGTTGATGTACCGGTGCGCTGCCGGCTGTCCGGGCTCGAACCGCTGAACATCGGCCCTGACGAGCTGTTCGTCAACGTCGGCGAGCGCAGCAACGTGACCGGCTCGGCGCATTTCCGGCGCCTGATTGAGGCGGATGATTATGCGAGTGCCGTGCAGATTGCGCGCCAGCAGGTTGAAAACGGCGCCCAGATTATTGACGTTAACATGGACGAGGGCATGCTCGATTCCGAGCAGGCGATGGTCAAATACCTGAACCTGATCGCCGCCGAGCCGGACGTGTCGCGTGTCCCGGTCATGATTGATTCATCGAAGTGGTCAGTCATTGAGGCGGGCCTGCGCTGCATGCAGGGCAAGAGTGTCGTCAACTCGATCAGCCTGAAAGAGGGCGAGGACGCGTTCATCGAACAGGCGCGGCTCGTGCGCGACTACGGTGCCTCGGTTGTCGTCATGGCATTCGACGAAAAGGGACAGGCGGACACTGTTGAGCGCAAGCGTGTCGATCTGCGCGCGCTGTTATGAAATCCTGACAAAGACGGTCGGCTTTGACCCGGCCGATATCATCTTTGACCCGAATATATTCGCGGTGGCGACCGGCATCGAGGAACACAATGCCTACGGCCACGATTTCATCGAGGCGACGCGACAGATCAAGGAACGGCTGCCGCATGTGCTCGTCAGCGGCGGCGTCAGCAACGTATCGTTCTCGTTCCGCGGCAACAACATCGTCCGCGAGGCGATTCATGCGGTGTTTCTGTACCACGCGATCAAGGCTGGCATGGACATGGGCATCGTCAACGCCGGGCAGCTCGCGATCTACGAGGACCTGCCGACGACTTTGCGCGACGCTGTCGAAGACGTCATTCTGAATCGCAGCCCGGATGCCACCGAAAAACTGCTGACTATCGCCGAGGAATATCGCGGCCAGGCGTCGGGCATCAAGCGTGATACGCAGGACATGAGCTGGCGTGAGCTGCCTGTCAATAAGCGGCTTGAACATGCACTGGTAAAAGGCATCGATGAGTTCGTCATCGAGGATACCGAAGAAGCCCGCGCGGCCGCTGAACGGCCGCTCGACGTCATCGAAGGACCGCTGATGTCCGGCATGAACGTTGTGGGCGACCTGTTCGGCGACGGCAAGATGTTCCTGCCGCAAGTTGTAAAATCGGCGCGCGTCATGAAGAAAGCCGTCGGTTACCTGATCCCGTACATCGAGGAAGAGAAGGGCGGTGCGCGCGAGACCAATGGCAAGATCATCATGGCGACCGTCAAGGGAGACGTGCACGATATCGGCAAGAACATTGTCGGCGTCGTGCTCCAGTGCAACAATTTCGAAGTCATCGATCTCGGCGTCATGGTGTCCTGCGAGAAAATACTCGAGACCGCACGGCGCGAAAACGCACAGATCATCGGTTTGTCCGGTCTGATCACGCCGTCTCTGGATGAAATGGTCAATGTTGCCCGCGAGATGCAGCGCCAGAAATTTACATTGCCGTTACTGATCGGTGGTGCAACGACGTCGCCGGCGCACACGGCAGTCAAGATCGAGCCGAATTATGAGGGGCCGGTCATCTACGTCAAGGACGCATCACGGTCGGTCGGTATTGCGCAGGCGCTGGTCGAAACGGGCAGCCGTGAACGGCTCGCGTTGAAGGTCCGTGAAGAAAATGCGCGCCGCCGTGACCGTCACAGCGGCAACTCGCGCCTTGCGCCGAAGCTGACGCTCACCGAGGCTCGCGTTAACCGGCATCGCTGTGACTGGCAGAACTACAAGCCGCCGGGCACCGTCGTTCACCGGCACGCGGGTGCTGAAAGATATCGATCTGGCCGTGCTGCGCGACTACATCGACTGGATGCCATTCTTCAATGCGTGGGAGTTTCACGGCCGTTTCCCGGACATCCTCGACGACCCGAAAACCGGCGAAGCCGTGCGTTCGCTGTACAAAGATGCCACGGACATGCTCGATCGAATCATTGGCGAGAAATGGCTAGAAGCGCGGGCGGTGTTCGGCTTTTTCCCATCGAATGCCGACGACAATGACGACATTCGCGTATTTACGGACGACGACCGGAAGGCTGAACGATTGCGGCTCTGCCAGATGCGCCAACAACGCGCGAAACCGGAAGGCAAGACGCACGACTGCCTCGCGGACTTTGTTGCGCCCGAGGAGGGCGGGCTGGCGGATTATATCGGTGCGTTTGCCGTCACGGCCGGCATTGGTATCGATGAACACGTCGAACGTTTCGAGGCCGACCATGACGACTACAGCAGCATCTTGCTGAAAGCCCTGGCCGACCGGCTGGCCGAGGCACTCGCGGAATACCTGCACCTGAAGGTGCGCAGGGAATACTGGGGGTACGATCGTGACGAAACGCTGAGCAATGAGGAACTGATCGCCGAGCGCTACACCGGCATACGGCCGGCCCCCGGCTACCCGGCGTGTCCCGATCACACCGAGAAATCCAAACTGTGGCAATTGCTTGATGCGGAAGACGCGATCGGCCTGCGTCTGACAGAGTCCTTCGCGATGTACCCGACTGCCGCTGTCAGCGGTTACTATTTCTCACACCCGGACTCGCGTTACTTCACCGTCGGCCAGATCGCCCGCGACCAGCTTGAGTCGCTGGCCGCACGCAAGGGCATGAGCGTGGCCGACGCCGAGCGCTGGCTGTCGCCGAACCTCGGTTACGATCCGGCTGCTGATAGAAAGGCCGACGCTGCCTGACCGGTCAGCTTCTGACTTCGCGAATGATGACCGGCTCTACCGGCACATCCTGATGCCCGCCCTTGTTCCCGGTATCAACGCTGGCTATAGCATCGACGACGTCCATGCCATCCGTGACCCGGGGCGAACACGGCATAACCGAAATCCCGGCCGCCATGATCCAGAAAGGCGTTGTCGCGCAAATTGATAAAGAACTGTGAAGTCGCGCTGTTGACGTCCGCCGTGCGCGCCATTGCCAGTGTCCCACGCAGGTTTTTCTCGCCGTTGTCGGCTTCGTTTTTTATCGGCGCCAGCGTTTCCTTGCGCTGCATGTTCTCGTCGAAGCCGCCGCCCTGGATCATGAAATTCGCGATCACACGGTGAAAGATGGTGCCGTCAAAGAAATTATCATCGACGTATTTCCGGAAGTTGGCGCACGAAACCGGCGCGGCTTCTTCCAGCAATTCGATCGTTATATCGCCGTGGCTGGTCGCTAAAGTGATCATGTCGGTCCTGTGAGTTATTAATGAGACAGGAGTCTGCCCTGTAGAAGTTCGTTTCTACGGGGCAGACTCCCAGCGTATTTACCACAGAATACAATCGCGTCACCAGCCCGGCCATTTGGCAGACGTGACGCGCTGCAGACCGGCGAGGTCGGTGGCGACGGCAATCTCCGTGTAGCCATGGCCTGCGAGCAGGCTGGCAACCGCCGCGTGTTGTTCGGCACCGTGTTCAAGCAGCAACGAGCCGCCGGGCCTGATGACCTGCGGTACCTCGTCAACGATGCTACGCATCGCATCCAGGCCGTCCGCCCCTGCCGCCAGCGCGGACCGGGGTTCGAAGCCGAGCGCCTTGAGCGCGTCGTCGCTGTCGGCAATATACGGCGGGTTCGATACGACCAGGTCAAACGAACGCCCCCGCACCGGCCCGGTCCAGTCGCCGTGAACAAAGTGGACGTTGGGCAACAACTGCTGCCTCGCATTCTGGATTGCAACAGCAATGGCGGCCTCGCTAATGTCCGTCCCGGTCACCTCGCACATTGGCCGCTCCCGGGCCAACGCGAGTGCGATCGCGCCGCTGCCGGTGCCAAGGTCGAGTAGGCGGCATTCGGCGCGCCGCGGCAGGCGCATGAGGGCCTGCTCGACGAGCAGTTCGGTTTCCGGCCGCGGTACCAGCGTGGCCGGTGTGACCATCAGCATCATCGACCAGAATTCCTTCTCGCCGCAAATATAGGCCATCGGCTCACCGGCGAGGCGACGCCCGAGGCTCGCCTCAAAGCGCTCAATTGCAGCAGCATCCAGTTCGTCTTCGGGGTGCGCAAACAGGAAACTGCGCGGCATGTCGATGGCGCGTGCCAGCAGCAGTTCGGCCTCGAGGCGCGCGCTGTCGCTGACCCGTTCAAGCTGGCTGCTGCCCGCGGCGAGTACTGCGCCGATCGTCAACGCGTCATCCAATCTGCTGGCCCCTGTCGTTGCCCATCGCGTACCATGGCTGCCTGCAAACCGGACAGCCATCACTGACATGAAAGTCTATTCCAATATTCTCGAAATGGTCGGCAAGACGCCGATGCTCGAGGTCAAAAATCTCGATACCGGCCGTTGCCGGTTGTTCCTGAAGCTCGAACTGGCCAATCCCGCCGGCTCCATCAAGGACCGCATCGGGTTGTCGATGATAGAAGAGGCGGAGCGACGCGGCGACATCAAACCCGGCGACACGATTGTCGAGGCTACGGCCGGCAACACGGGTCTGGGCCTCGCGCTGGTTGCGCAGCAGAAAGGGTACCACCTGATATTGGTGCTGCCCGACAAGATGAGCCAGGAAAAGATCTTCAACCTGCGTGCGATGGGCACTGATGTCGTTCTGACCCGGTCCGATGTGGCGAAGGGCCATCCGGAATACTACCAGGACCTCGGCAAGCGCATCGCCGACGAAAAAAGTGCGTTTTTCATTAACCAGTTCGGCAATCCCGACAATCCGCTGGCGCACGAGCGGACAACGGCACCGGAGATTTTCGAACAGCTTGATGGCGACGTTGATGCCATCGTCCTCGGCGTAGGCTCGAGTGGCACCGTCAGTGGCCTCAGCAAGTATCTTGCAGCTAACGCACCGCACGTCGACGTCATCCTGGCCGATCCGGTTGGCTCCATACTCGCGGATTACATCAATACCGGTGAATTAAAGGAAAAGAAGGCAGGCTGCTCGTCGAGGAATTGGCGTAGATTTCATCCCGATATCGCGGACTTCAGCAGCGTCAAAAAAGCCTACAGCATCAGCGATGATGAATCGTTCAGTACGGCGCGCGAGCTGTTGCGCAAGGAAGGACTGCTGGCCGGTTCATCGACCGGCACGCTGGTGGCGGCAGCGCTGAAGTATTGCCAGGAACAGGCAGAGCCCAAACGCGTCGTGTCGTTTGCCTGCGATACCGGCAACAAGTACCTGTCGAAGCTGTTCAACGATTTCTGGATGGAAGACCAGGCATTCATCACCCGCGAGAAGCACGGTGACCTGCGCGACCTGATCGGGCGCCTGCACGGTGAGCGCGCGACGATTACCGTCGGCCCGGACGACGTGCTGACGACTGCACACAATCGCCTGCGCAATGCGGGGTTTTCACAGCTGCCGGTCATGGACGACAACCGCCTTGCCGCGTGCCGACCGAAGAAGCCATCATCCGCTATGTTCGGTAAGCCGGACCTGATGAACGCTAACGTACGCGATGCGATGCAGACCGCTTACCTGCAGGTCGATAAGGACATGAGCGTCAACAACCTGGTTGCCATGTTGCAGGTGCAGCCGTATGCGGCTGTCGTCGACGGCGACGAGTTTCTCGGGTTGATCACGCGTTCGGACGTGCTGAACTACCTGCGGCTGCAAGTGACACCTGGCTCCGCACTATTCACGAACCTATGACACTGACTCTAGCTCTCGCAGGGGGTACCGGCGCCACCAGGGGCCGCGCGCTCAGATGTTCATAGCCCGCAGGCCACGGCAATTGCGCTGTCATTGCGAGCCCGAAGGGCGTGGCAGCCTCGTCCACCTGGCAGAGCCATCTATCCGTGCGAGATCGCCACGGCGCTGCGCGCCTCGCGATGACGGGAGCCGTTCCGCAGAGTTCGCGCGATACCGAAGCAGGTGATAACAGGTTCATAAGAATTCGCCGGGTTCCTCAGTTTTCGAGCGCGGCGATCTGGTCCGCCTGGTATTCGTTGATCAGTGGCTGGATGACCGGGTCCAGGTCGCCGAGCAGTATTTCGTCGAGCTTGTACAGCGTCAGGTTGATGCGGTGGTCCGTTACGCGTCCTTGCGGGTAATTGTAAGTGCGGATGCGTTCGGAACGGTCGCCGCCGGCCTCGACCTGCAGGCGCCGGCGCTCGGCCTGGTCCGATGCTTGTTTAGACACTTCTGCATCGAGCAGCCGCGCCTGCAGCAGTGACATTGCCCGTGCGCGGTTCTTGTGCTGTGAGCGTTCGTCCTGGCATTCGACGACGATCCCGCTCGGTAAATGTGTCAGGCGGACGGCGGAATCGGTCTTGTTGACGTGCTGGCCGCCCGCGCCCGAGGCACGGTAGGTGTCAACGCGAAGGTCACTCGGATTGATGTCGATCTCCTCGACCTCGTCCGGTTCCGGGAGTACGGCAACCGTGCACGCCGAAGTGTGAATGCGGCCCTGCGACTCGGTGGCGGGAACACGCTGTACGCGATGTGCCCCGGACTCGAACTTGAGCCGTGCAAAGATGCCGTTGCCGGTGATGCGGCTGATGATTTCCTTGTAGCCGCCGTGTTCGCCCTCGCGGGCACTCAGGATTTCAAGCGGCCAGCCCTGTGCCTCTGCATACTTCGAATACATTTTGAACAGGTCGCCGACAAAGATCGCGGCTTCATCACCGCCGGTGCCGGCGCGGATTTCGAGAACATGTCGGCATCGTCGTGCGGGTCGGGCGGGATCAGCGACTTCCTGCAATTCGCGCCAGCAGTTCGTCCGCTCCGCCAGCGCCAGCCGATCGTCCTCGCCCCATTTCGCGCACGTTCGCTGTCGGGATCGTGGCTCATTTCCTCGGCGGCAAGCAGGTCCTTCTCAATGCGCTCGTAGTCGCCGAACAGTTTGATGACGGGCTCGAGCCTTGCGTATTCCTTTGACAAGTCGCGGAAGCGGGCCTGGTCGGAAATAATCTCCGGCTCGGACAGCAGGCCGGATACTTCCTGGAAGCGGTCGCGGGTGTGTTCGAGATTATTGCGGATCGTGCTTTTCACGACTCACTCTTTGTCTTTGCCAAGATCGAACAATGCCCGGGCGGATTCGATCATCTTCCTGTCGGCACCTTCGCCGGCTTCGCGCAGGCGGACACTTGGGCTGTGCAGCAGCTTCTTCAACAGGGCCGCCGTCGCGTATTCGAGCACCTCGGTCACCGCCTCTCGACGCCCTTCGCCGCAGGCGGCGCGCGCCTGCGCCATGGACTTCGCGGCGCCAACGCATCGCCGGGCTTCGCGCAGGCGCCCAAACAAGGGCTGCTGACTTCCTTGCCGTGGACTGCTTCGATTTCGAGGTAACGCCGGGTTTCCTGTTCGAGGATGCGCTCGGCATCGGCGGCGGCGGAAGCCCGGCTCGACCGGCCTTCGACGATAACCTTGTCGAGGTCATCGATAGTGTACAAATACACATCGTCGAGATCGGCGATGGCCGGGTCCAGATCACGCGGCACGGCAATATCGACGGCAAAGACCGGCTTGCGCTTGCGGGCCCGCACCGCGTTTTGCATTTGCTCCACGGTGACCACCGGGTCCGGGCTGGCGGTGGAGCTGATCAGGATATCGGCTTCGGGCAACGTGCCTTCCAGCTCGGACAATGGCAGCGCAAAGCCGCCGTACAGGCTTGAGAGATCCTGCGCCCGCGTGACGTCGCGATTGGCGACGAACAGCCGCCCGATGCCCTTGCCGGCCAGGTGCCGCGCGACCAGCTGGATCGTATCGCCCGCGCCAATCAGCAGCGCCGTATGCTTCGAGAAGCCCGAGAAAAACCGGTAAGGCCAGGGTCGACCGCCGCATACGCGACAGACACGGGGCTGCCGCCGATCTCGGTGTCGGTCCGGACCTTTTTTGCCACCGAAAACGTATGGCGAAACAATTGTCCGAGATTATGCCGTGCGCTGCCGGACGTCTCGGCTTTGCGGTAGGCCTCTTTCAGCTGTCCAAGGATTTGCGGCTCGCCCAGCACCATCGAATCCAGGCCGCAGGCAACGCGGAACAAGTGGCGTATCGCGTCATCGCCCGACAATGTAAACAACGCGCTGGCTACTTCGCTGCTCAGGCGCTGTTCCGCCACCAGCCATTCCGACACCACGTCGAGGCCGTCCCCGTTGCAATCGATGTAGAATTCAGTGCGGTTGCAGGTCGACAGGATCACGCCCTCGGTCACGCCATCCAGCGCACACAGGGCTTCGAGCGCACGATCAATAGCCTCGCCGGAGTAGACGATCTGCTCGCGTATTTCCACGGGTGCCGCGTCACGGTTCAGGCCGAGAATTTGCAGGGGCATCGGGGGTTGCTGGCGTCAGCGACAAAAAACAGTGCGTATCATAAGCGAACTGTCGGTGCGGTTTCCTGTCTGTCATCACCTCACCGGCCGAATTCCCTGAGAAGCATGGTAACCATTCGCAACAAGCACACGTCTGGCGCCTCAGTGCGAGCATTGCGGGTCACCTTCCTTGCCGCCTTACTGGTGCTGACGGTTTCCGCCGCCGTGGCAGCAGCCGACGACGAACAGCGGGAGGCCGTCAGTGCCCACCTGCAGCAGGCAGAACTGGCGCTGCAACGGCACGAGTACAAAAAAGCAGCCAGGGAATACAGGCTGGCGGCCGACTTGAGCGGCAGTCCCCAGGATGCGGCCAAGCAGGCAACCCGAGGACGCCGCCGAGACCTACCGTTTCAATCGAGGACGCGCTGGATTCGGCGCGGCGCTGGGCGGAGCTCGACCCGGAAAGCGACGAAGCGCTGCTTTACGTGGCGCAGCTCTACCTGCGCACTGGCGATGTCCGCAAGGCGCGGCGTAGTTTTGCCGACCTGCTGGAGCGCGATGACGAGCCAGTCGACAAGCGGCTGATGGCGTTGATTCCCTTCCTCTCCGAGGAGGACCCGGAGGACGCCTATACGCTGAACGAGCCAGGCGCACGTCTCCGTACCGCAGTTCGGCCTGAACGGCCGAACGACGCTGTCGGCGTGCTGGCGCTGCAGGCCGGCGACCACGAGGAAGCGGCGAGCCGCGCCAAAAAGGCCCTCGACGCAAAGCCCGAGTGGACCCGGCCCAAGCTGCTGTATGCGCGTTCGTTGCTGCTCGGCGGGGACGAGGCCAAGGCGATCGACTACGCGGCTCGCATCGTCGGCGACGATCCGGACCCGGATCCGGAGGCGCGCCTTGAGCTTGCCATCATGTACCTGTCGGCTGATCGTGACGACGATGCGCTGAGCCAGGTCAACCAGATCCTGCTGGAGCAGCCGGCGCGCACTGATGCGTTGCGGCTGATGGCCATCATCAACTTCCGCCAGGAAAACCTCGATGCGGCCTGGGCGGATTTCCAGGACCTTCTGAGCAGCGGGCGGCATACGATGGATGCGCTCTATTACCTTGCCCGCATATCTGATTACCGTGGCGAGCGCGATCGTGCCTTTGCCCTCTATTCGCAGGTTACGGCCGGGCCGAATGCGATCATGTCGCAGCGCCGCGCGAGCGGCATCCTCTCTGAGCGCGGCGACACCTCCAAGGCGCTGGAACACCTGCAGCGATTTGGCGAACAGCACCCGGGTTTCGCGGTGGACATGATCCAGGCGCAGGGGCAGCTGCTGGCATCCGAAGGTCAATACGACGAAGCACTCGAGATCTACGACCGTGTCGTGTCCTACCGGCCGGACAGCGAGCGTGCGGTCGCCGAGTCGCGCCGAGGTACTTTACCGGCATGGGGCGCACCGACGATGCGGTCAAGGAATATCGCAGGGCCGTGCGCCGCTGGCCGGACAGCGCGCTGGCGCTGAACGCCTCGGCTACACGCTGACGTACACCGCCGATGATTATCGCGAGGCGGCCCGGCTGATCAAGAAAGCATTGAAGCTCGAACCAAAGAGTGCGGCCATTATCGACAGTTACGGCTGGGTGCTGTACCGCCTTGGTGACTACGAGAAAGCGCTCCACGAGCTCAAACGCGCCTATGCAATGCTGCCGGACCCGGAAGTCGCCGCGCACATCGTTGAGGTCTTGTGGAAACTCGACCGGATCGACGAGGCGAAAGTCGTGCTGGAGGAAGCAGAGCAGAAAAGCCCGGACAACAGCATGCTGAAGCAAGTGCGCGGGCATGTATTCCCCGACGAAAAGTAGCATCACACGCGCCGCGATTGCCGCGGTGTCCTTGTCGCTCGGCGCCTGCGCCGTCCAGCCGAGTGCCCGCCTGCCGGCGCTCGAAGACTGGGAAAGCCGCCAGCGGGTACTGGCCGGCCTGCCGGGCTGGCAGGTTTCCGGCCGCATCGCCGTAAGCGACGGCAACGACGGGTTCAATGGCAACCTGCGCTGGCAACAAACGCTTGAGGCATTCGACGCGCGGCTGAGCGGCCCGCTGGGCGCCGGTGCAGTACAGATCAAAGGGACCGATCAGCATATTACCGTCGTGGAAAAAGACGGTACGCGTCACCGAACTGCACAATCCTGAATACGACCTGCGAGCGCGCTTCGGCTGGGCGATACCGGTTCCGAGCCTCCGCTACTGGGTGCTCGGCATCCCGGACCCGTCGCTGGCCGCGAACCCGGAATTCGGTGAAGACGGCCTGCTCAGCCACATGGAGCAGGGCGGCTGGACCGTAACGATCGGCGCCTGGGGCGAGGGCGGCGGCCAGGTGATGCCACGCCGCATCTCGGCCGTCAGCGCAGACAGCCGCGTCCGGCTGGTCATCGACCGCTGGATCTTCTGACGCAACTGTTGCGCTACCAGTCCGGATCCGTTCCCGATACGTGGGTCAGATCGGTGACGGATGCGAGACGGAACCGTGTCACGTTGACACCCTCAGGAGAGCGTTTCACAATTGCGCGCGACACAAAGGTCGTGCCAGGCGCCTCGAGGCCGGATGTTGGCCGGCAGAAGGTGACGATGTCCGCATGCGGGCGCCACGTGGCACACTCCGGGCGGACAGCGTGTGCGGTCGGGACAATTGCGCCTGGGGTGTAGCCAAGTGGTAAGGCAACGGGTTTTGATCCCGTCATGCGCAGGTTCGAATCCTGCCACCCCAGCCATTCTCTGCGCGGGCCGGGAGCCCGCTGACAAGACTCAACGATAAGGGGTATTCGTGGTAGATCCGGCGTCGATGGCACTATTTTCGGGAAATGCCCACCCGGACCTGGCCCAGGATATCGCGAAAGTGCTGCACGTTCCGCTCGCCAAGGCGCAGGTCGGGCGTTTCAGCGACGGCGAGATCGACGTCGAGATCCTCGAGAACATCCGCGGGCGCGGACGCGTTCATTATCCAGCCCACCTGCCCGCCGACGGCCGAGAACCTGATGGAACTGCTGGTCATGGTGGATGCGCTGCAGCCGTGCTTCCGCCGCCGCATCACCGCCGTCATGCCCGTATTTCGGTTATGCGCGCCAGGACCGCCGGCCGCGCGCCGCGCGCGTGCCGATTACCGCGAAGCTGGTCGCCGAACATGATCGGCACTGCGCGGGCGTTGACCGCTTGCTGACCGTCGACCTGCATGCCGACCAGATCCAGGGGTTTTTTGATATCGCCGTCGACAACGTCTATGCATCCCCAGTGCTGCTCGGCGATGTCTGGAAGCAGAAGTTCCAGAACATGGTTGTTGTGTCACCGGACGTGGGTGGCGTTGTACGGGCACGGGCGCTGGCAAAGCGCCTCGACGACGCGGATCTCGTCATCATCGATAAACGCCGCTCGCGAGCCAACCAGTCCGAGGTCATGAACATCATCGGCGACGTGCAGGACAAGGTCCTGCGTGCTCGATCGACGACATGGTGGATACCGCCGGCACGCTGTGCCATGCGGCCGGTGGCGCTGAAGGACGCACGGTGCGCGCACTGGTTGTTGCCTACATCACGCACCCGGTGCTTTCCGGCCCGGCCGTGTCGCGCATTACGGCATCGGAGCTCGATGAGATGGTCGTCACCGACACGATACCGCTGAATGCCGAGGCCACGGCCTGCGCCAAGATCCGGCAGCTGTCGACGGCCGAGCTGCTGGCAGAGACGATGCGGCGTATCAGCGACGAGGAGTCGGTCAGTTCGCCGTACGTCGACTGACAGGCTGCCCGCCGCGCTGAGCCTGCCTGATACCACAGACATTCCTGTGCCCGGCGGCCTTCGGCTATGATGCGCGGCCCCGTTCGGACTGGTCGCGGTCCGGGCGCATCGGGTTGTCGAAATCGGCACCCAAAACAATCAGATACCGGAGTTTCCCAATGAAACAGCAATTCGATCTGATTGCGGAATTTCGTGAGGATCAGGGCAAAGGTGCGAGCCGCCGCCTGCGTCACGAAGGCAAAGTCCCCGCAATCATCTACGGTGGCGGCCGTCCGCCGCGCGCCCTGGCGTTCGACCATAATAAAGTCCTGCGCCAACTCGAGAACGAAGCCTTCTATTCCAGCGTCCTGAACATCAAGGTCGGCGAAAAGAACCAGGCTGCGATCCTGAAGGATATCCAGCGCCATCCGGCGAGACGCCAGATCCTGCATATTGACCTGCAGCGCATCGTCGAAGACGCGGAGATTCGCATGAACGTGCCGCTCCACTTCGTCGGCGAGGACGATGCGCCGGGTGTCAAGGACGGCGGCGGTACGGTATCGCGCCTGATGAACGACGTCGAGGTTGTTTGTCTGCCGAAGGATCTGCCCGAATACATCGAGGTGGATATTTCGAAGCTCGAACTCGATGACATGCTGCATCTCTCGGACATCAAGGTGCCGGAAGGCGTTGAACTGGTTGAATTGAGTCATGGCGAAGGCCACGACCAGCCGATCGTGTCCGTCCATATCATCAAGGCCGCGCCGATCGAAGACCTCGACGAAGGCGAGGAAGATGAGGAGAAATCGGCGGAGGTTCCGACGGTATCTGACGAGGAAGAAGAAGACGAGTCGAAGGACGACTGACGCCGGCTTGTATCCAACACGGGAAAAGGCCGCCTGAGCGCGGCCTTTTTTCTGCAGTATCGGTCTTTGGGGGAATCACCGATGACGAGTCACCTGTCGATCATCGCGGGGCTCGGGCAATCCCGAAGAGCGCTACGCGCGCACGCTGCACAATGCCGGATTCTGGTTTGTAAACGAGCTGGCGCGCGATGCCGGCGAGCCGTTTCGTTACGACAAGCGCTTCGATGCGGAGATCTGCCGCATGCAGATTGGCGGCAGCGAGGTCTGGCTCGCAAAGCCACAAAGCTACATGAACCTGTCGGGCGGACCGATACGAGGCATGCTCGATTATTACCGGCTGAATGTGGCGGAACTGCTCGTCGCACATGACGAGATCGACCTGCCGCCGGGAACCGTGCGGCTCAAAAAGGGTGGTGGGCATGGCGGCCATAACGGGTTACGTGACACGATCCGGCATTGCGGCGCGGACTTCATGCGCCTGAGGCTCGGGGTTGGTCATCCCGGCGACAAGGGCCAGGTGACGTCTTACGTGCTGAAGCGCGCATCGAGTGACGTAGAATCAGCGATACAAAAGAATATTGCAGACGCCATCGACGCAATGCCACTGCTGGCCGACAAGGGACTTGCCGTGGCGATGAACAAGCTGCATACGCGAAACAACGACTGACAAGAAAACCCTATGGCAATTAAATGTGGCATCGTCGGCCTGCCGAACGTCGGCAAGTCGACACTGTTCAATGCGCTGACAGCGGCCGAGATACCGGCCGAGAACTACCCGTTCTGCACGATCGAGCCGAATGTCGGCGTCGTGCCGGTGCCGGATCCGAGGCTTGCGGCGTTGGCCGCAATCGTCAAGCCGCAAAAGGTCATTCCGACGGCGATGGAGTTTGTCGATATCGCGGGCCTGGTCGCGGGTGCGTCCAAGGGCGAGGGACTCGGCAACCAGTTCCTGGCCAATATTCGCGAGACCAATGCCATTGCGCACGTCGTGCGCTGCTTCGAGAACGATGACGTGACGCACGTGGCTGGCACGATCAATCCGGTCGACGACATCGAGGTCATCAACACGGAACTGGCGCTGGCTGACCTGGAGTCGGTGGAACGGCAGTTGTACAAGGCTGAGAAGAACGCAAAGACCAATGAGAAGGCGGCGCTGGTCTACCGCGATATCCTGAAGAAGTTGCAGGCACACCTCGATAGCGGCAGGCCGGCGCGTTCGCTAGCCGTGACGGAAAACGAGCGATTGCTGCTGCGCGACCTGCACCTGATAACCATCAAGCCGGTCATGTACATCGCCAACGTCGATGAAGGCGGCTTCGAAGCCAACCCGCAACTCGATGCCGTGCGCAAACTGGCGGACGAGGAGGGCGCCGAAGTTGTTGCCATCTGTGCCGCGATTGAGGCGGAAATCGCGCAGCTGGATGATGCTGACAAGACCGAGTTCCTCACCGACCTCGGTCTAGATGAGCCGGGGCTCAACCGCGTCATTCGAACCGCCTATTCGTTGCTGGGTTTGCAAACGTTCTTCACCGCCGGTCCCAAGGAAGTCCGCGCGTGGACGACGCGTGTCGGCGCCACGGCTCCGCGTGCCGCCGCGGAGATTCATACCGATTTTGAAAAAGGATTTATTCGCGCCGAGGTCATTGCCTACGATGATTTCATCGCCGGCAACGGCGAGCAGGGTGCGAAAGAGGCGGGCCGCATGCGGCTCGAGGGCAAGGAGTACATCGTCCAGGAAGGCGATGTCATGCATTTCCGCTTCAACGTCTGAACGAGCCGCACGCCGCACATATCACTGATCGCGGGAGTCTCGGACAACTTCGCACAACGGATTACGATCAGCGGCGGAACGTATTTCCGAGTGAGGAAAATCCGTCGTGCGGACAAAGGCAAGCGGAAACCGCGTAATCGGTGATATGTCCGGGCCAGTCGTCCGTGGCGTGGAGCGGGGCAGCGACAGGTGGAATACGATACTGACGGCACGCACGGCAAAGCCCGCGGCGACGCCGATGACGAGCGCCCACGTGCGGCCGATACCGGCCTGGCTGGCAAGAATGTAGGCAATGGAGGCGACGAAGGCCGCGGTGGCGTATATCTCGCCGGTCAGCACCATCGGGATTTCGTTGCTGATGATGTCGCGAATCATGCCGCCGAGCACGGCGGTACTGACGCCCATCATGACGGCGATAAGAGTGCTGGTCCCCATACCGAGCGCAATCTCGGTGCCCAGCACCGCGAACAGCGCGAGGCCGGCCGCGTCCATCCAGATGAGCAGGGTTTTGCGAAAGCCGGGCCGGTTGGCGAAGAAATAGACGACGATCGCAGCGATAAGGGCAACAGCCACGTAGCTATTGTCCTCGACCCAGAACACCGGCAGGCGCCCCAACACGATGTCACGCAACGTGCCGCCGCCCACGGCGGGCATCAGCGCGAGTACCGAAAAGCCGAAGACGTCCATGCCGGCACGGGACGCCGCCAGCGCGCCGCTGATGGCAAACACCGCGGTGCCGATCATCTCCAGTACGAACAGTGGCTCAAGCGTCATGCTGATTCCGATAACGGCCGCAACAGCGACCGGCCGCCGGCCAGGGCCCGGCTGGCCGCATTATACGCAAGGCGTGGTACCGGCCGCCGCATTGCCTTGACAGGACAGGGTGCCCGTCGGACAATTTGCGCCCCTCGCGGCCCGGTGGCCGCCCGCTTCCCGAATTTGGTGATGTAGCTCAGATGGTCAGAGCGGCGGACTCATAACCCGCAGGTCGGTGGTTCAATTCCACCCATCACCACCACGATAAACAAAAGGGGCCCAGCGGGCCCCTTTTGTTTATCGAGCTGCCGCTGGGGAAATTCCCACCGAGGGTTCTGCTGTTTTGTCGTTGAAGCACTAAAGATCAATCCGCGTTGACCTTATGCTTTCGGTTCGATACCGCGGGCGGATTGGGTTCAATTCCACCCATCACCACCACGAATTAAAAAAAAGGCCCGATGGGCCCTTTTTTAATTCGCGCTGCCGCTGGGGAAATTCCCACTCGGCGATACTCAGGTCCGACCGAGCGGACTCCTTACGCCGGCGTAACCCTGCCCGAGTACGTGCGTGTAAATCTGCGTCGTGCGCAGATCCCTGTGACCGAGCAGTTCCTGCACGGTGCGTATGTCGCTGCCGCCGCGCAGGAGTTCTGTTGCAAAGGTATGCCGGAAGGTGTGACAACCGACCGGCTTCTCGATCGACAGTTTCCTGACGGCGGCCTTGACAGCCTTCTGCACACTACTTGTATGTATGTGATGCCGAACAACGAGGCCGTTGTCGTTCCGGCAGACGCCGGATGATGCAAAGAGCCATTGCCATGCCAGTGATGTTGCCGCTTCGGGGTATTTGCGATCGAGGGCATAAGGTAACGTAACGGGAATGCGGCGGGTTGCGGGTTCGCCCTGCAATCGCTGCCGGATTGTCGCGATGCGGTCGTGCAACGGTTCGATAAGGGCATCCGGTAAGACAGTTGTACGGTCCTTACCTCCCTTGCCGTTACGTACGGTGATTACCCGCTGCGAAAAATCTACGTCCTTGATCCTAAGCCGCGTTGATTCAACAACTCGAAGTCCGGCGCCGTACATCAACGACACCATCATCCGGTACGGCATCGCCAGTTCGCGAATTATTGCCATTGCCTCGTCGTGCTGCAGCACCACCGGCAGGCGAGGGGGTCGCTTGGCACGAACAGCTTCGCCTATATTCCCGATTGGCTGTTCCAGTACACGGTCGTAAAGGAAAACGAGTGCATTGAGGGCCTGGTTCTGTGTTGATGCCGCAACGTTTCGGTGCACGGCCAGCCACGTCAGGAACTCCCGCACCTCTTTGGTACCCATCGTTGCAGGATGCCGTTTACCGTGGAAGAGGATGAACTGCCGAATCCACTGCCAATACGATTTCTCCGTGCGTCGACTGTAACGCCGCGTACGGATGACATGCCGAAGCTGGTCCCGCAATCGGGTCGGAGGAACAGCGGAATTCATGCCGACTCCCGGTGCTGATGGGCCGGAACCAGTATATTGAATGCGGCAAAACAGGAAGAAACGATATTACTTGGCGCACTATTCAGAAATAGAGTAAAGTGTTGAAATCATAACAGTTAAAGGTGGCCAGTCGATGTCACCGACAGCCAATACACCAACGCGCCCGACGATTCAATATCAGCGCCCTCCAGCTAATTACTGTTAGATGCCTTTCTGGCCTGGTTACGGACTTTCGACATTGCCGCCTTGTTTCGTCTTGACGTAAAATCGGGCAATGAGTGAAGACCTAGCACGATTAGAGCGGGAAGCCGAACGACTCTCGATGAGAGATCGCGCCAGATTGGTCCGCCGCCTCATTTGCTCGCTTGAGCAAAAAGATGAAGGCGATATCGAGCAAGCTTGGCTCGACGAGGCTGAAAAGCGCCTATCCGGGCACCGCAGCGGCCGGACAACGGCTCGTCCCGGCGAGGACGTATTTGACGAAATCCTGAGTGAACTTTAGTGGCAGGCTATCGGCTCATTGCCGAGGCACAGTACGAACTTCGAACGGAAGTATCCTTTTACGAACGGCAATATTCTGGCCTCGGCAAGGATTTCGCATATGAAGTTCGTCGTCTTTGCCGACGCATAGTTGAGACGCCGCATCTGGGTACTGAAGTTCGGTTAGGAGTACGAAGGCGCTTGGTACGCCGATTCCCATATGCGATTCTTTACGCAGTTGAAGATTCAGAGATCGTTGTACTGGCTATAGCCCATCAAAGACGTCGCCCTGGTTACTGGGCAGTCCGCACATAGGCATCTAACCATGCGCTGCACCTGACAGTTACTCAGCCCGCCTTGCGCTGCCGCTCCAGGCGGGCTGCATCAAGTGCGGATGAGCTTAGGCGTTAGGCGGCATCTTGAATCCGAGATGTCAGAGACAACAGCGCAATGTTCCCATCGCAAGTCGAACAATTGTGAGCTGTCGATTTATTCCGACGAGTGATTTTCGCGATCCGAACGCTAGGAGCAAGAGCTGATGAAATCTAGTCAATTTCAGACCTGCGTAGTGCTAATGATAGGCCATCTCTTCGCTTCGGGCGCTGCATTTGGCGCCAGCACCATCTGTCACATTGCGATCGAAGATTTGAAGTCATCAACAATCTTTGAGATCGAACACAAGTTCGAGCATTTAGCGACCGACATCGTTCAAAGGAAGCATTTTCCACTACCTGGGCAAGGTCGGACGTGTACGCTGCAGTGGTTCAATGCCAGTACCGGCACATCGCTCTCCTGTGAGCTAGATGAACTAGGGCAGACTTTCGTGCAGTCGGATAGAACGGTTTTCGATGAGGGGCCCGCTCGAAACAATCTTAGATTCCGAATCGCTGACGTTTTCTTTAATTAATTCAGTGTGTGGACGGGGCTAAAGCAGGAATTCCTTGGAACATAATGTAAATGGATAGAGTGCGCCATTCGGACTGTGGCACATGCCGCCTAACCATGCGCTGCACCCGACTTGACCAGCCCGCCTTGCGCTGTCGCTCCAGGCGACCTGCGTCAAGTGCGGGTGAGCTTAGGCGTTAGGCAGCGGTCGAGTACGCAAGTGACTTTTTGGCCATCATTCTTCTTAGCGGAGCGCCAGTGCGCTCCTCGCCAGATTAATGTCCGCAACATCCTGCGCAGTGCTGAGCCTTATCGCGCTATCTACAGCGTACTGTTGTTGGCGATCTTCTACAGCGCCCTACTTGGTCAGACTCGGCTACGGCAGAGAATTCGCCATCCAAGACTTTTTTATCGGGGTCGGAATTATGGAATAGGTAAGGCTGTTTGGATATCATTGCATAGAGGCCGATGGCCACACGTTGGTATCTGGCTACATGCGATTTCAACTATTGCGATGATTTACTTTGCCGCTGCCGCCGGTCGGCTTTTGGCCTGAATATGTCGCAATGCTGCCTAACCATGCGCTGCACCCGACACTTGACCCAGCCCGCCTTGCGCTGTCGCTCCAGGCGGTCTGCGTCAAGTGCGGGTGAGGCTTGGCGTTAGCCCGACTGGACAGATTTGTGACGATTGAGGATTCCGTGGTTGCTCGAATTGCCGATCTTCTCACGCAGGCAGCCCAACTGCGTCAGAGCAACGAGTATGGGAGAGCTAGAAATGCCCAACATGCGGAGGAGTGTCTCGGCTGGTTTGGCAGCTGTAGCAAATATCGTCGAAATTGTCGTGCCAGATCCCAATTCGGCGTACCGAAAGACTACGGAGAAGCTTGCCCTTGGTGATCACGGCTACGGTATTGCCGGTGAGGTCGGAGATATGGCGGCGGTGTTAGATAATATCCTTCGCGATGCCCAGTCTGGTCCAGTTTCATCTGTAGCCGATCATGCTCGTGCGGAGGTCTTCGATGATTTTCTCGACCACGCCAAGTCATATCGAAGAGCGAAACGGAAGAACGAGGGCGCGGTGATTGCCGGTGTCGTGTTCGAAGACTCGATCCGACGATGTTGCCGCAAATACGAAATTGAAGAACGCGGAGTGAAGCTCGATAGCTTAATAACTGCGTTGAACAAATCCGGAACAATTTCTGATACAAAAGCGAAACGAGCACGTGTCGCAGCCGACTTACGCACTAAAGCGACACATGCACAATGGGATGAGTTCGACGATGATGATCTTAGGACAACAATTGAGTTTACTGAGTCCTTTATCGGAAAGCACTTCGGTGAGTAGGGCTAACCATGCGCTGCACCCGACACTTGACCCAGCCCGCCTTGCGCTGCCGCTCCAGGCGGCCTGCGTCAAGTGCGGGTGAGCTTAGGCGTTAGATGCCTTTCTGGCCTGGTTACGGACTTTCGACATTGCCGCCTTGTTTCGTCTTGACGTAGAAAATCGGGCAATGAAGTGGAAGACCTATCACCACCAGAGCGGGTAACCGCACGACTCTCGATGAGAGATCGCGCCAGATTGGTCCGCCGCCTCATTTGCTCGCTTGAGCAAAAAGATGAAGGCGATATCGAGCAAGCTTGGCTCGACGAGGCTGAAAAGCGCCTATCCGGGCACCGCAGCGGCCCGAACAACGGCTCGTCCCGGCGAGGAACGCATTCGACGAAATCCTGAGTGAACTTTAGAGTCCCCGATAGGGGATCCGTAAACCCCTCGCCTTTAGGCGACGGATAGCGAGGGGATACGATACGCTATAGGGCATGCAGGATTATAAACGAAGCAGCCACAGCGTCTGGGACTGTAAATATCATCTGGTGTGGACGACGAAGTACCGCTACCAGATTCTGGGAGGTGACGTAGGGCAGCGGTGTCGGGAATTGTTACGAGAGATTGCGCGTAGCAAGGAGATGGTGATCTATGCGGGGTCGATCAATCGTGACCATGTCCACATGCTGATAGGGATTCCGCCGAATCTGTCGGTATCACGGGCGGTGCAGTATCTGAAGGGCAAGAGTTCGCACCGGCTACTGACGGAGTACCAGCAGTTGAGGAAGCGGTATTGGGGTCAGCACCTCTGGGCCAGGGGCTACTGGGTGGCGACGAGCGGCAACGTAACGGACGAGGTATGGAAGGAATACATCAAGAACCAGACGCCGCCGGAGCCGGACGATGATTTTGAAGTTGTGTAGCGACAGCCATCGGCCGAATGGCCGATCGATCCGGCTTCCAGCCGTAACCCGAAGCCACCGGCTTTAGCCGGTGGAGTATTCACTGGCAGGCTATCGGCTCATTGCCGAGGCACAGTACGAACTTCGAACGGGAGTATCCTTTTACGAACGGCAAATATTCTGGCCTCGGCAAGGATTTCGCATATGAAGTTCGTCGTCTTTGCCGACGCATAGTTGAATACGCCGCATCTGGGTACTGAAGTTTGGTCAGGAGACGAAGGCGCTTGTACGCCGATTCCCATATGCGATTCTTTACGCAGTTGAAGATTCAGAGATCGTTGTACTGGCTATAGCCCATCAAAGACGTCGCCCTGGTTATCGGCACCGCACATAGGCATTGAACCATGCGCTGCACGCACTTGCCCACGCCAGACCGCCGTGCTGCCGCTCCCAGGCGGTCTGCGTCAAGTGCGGGTGAGCTTAGGCGTTAGCTATTCCCTGCAGATGCGCGTTGGCCGTGCATTGTCGCTCTTCTCGTTTCCACGCAGCTGAAGGTGGCTGCGGCGGATCGTGACGGACTGGAAATCGAGTTTCCACTGGCTAGAATTGAAAGGACACAAGATGCGCTAAAACTTGAAAGGCTGCGCGAGCGCAAAGGCTACAAACGTTGTGAATTCGTCACATTCGCAGCTAAACCGTTCCTGACTCTTATGAAGCGAGTCGAGGCCTCGGAAATTGACGTTGAGAGAAACAACTGTTGAGCGTTTATATTGTTCGATGGCAGTCGTAGTTCATTTGATGGTTTCGGTTCGGAGTTCGTCCGTGAGGGTTTTCGACTGAGAGCATTTTGGTGGGTGGGGAAGCTAGTGGATGAGCCATCCTTCACCGCAACATTTATGGTCGACGCCGGAGGTACACGCTGAGGCGCAGATGCAGAGATGCAGGGAAACAGGTACTATCAATTGACACCGTCATATCGGGGGAATTGAGTATCACCTCTTTGCGAACTAGATCCCTCTGCGCTCCCAGGTAACGAAAGTATTGGAGCAAATGCGCTCTAACCATGCGCTGCACCCGACACTTGACCCAGCCCACCTTGCGCTGCCGCTCCAGGCGGCCTGCGTCAAGGGCGGGTGAGCTTAGACGTTAGGCAGCGCTCAGAGGAGTCACGCCAACAATGTCTGGTGCGCCGTTTCCGCTTGAATGCTATACCATTGCTTTTAGTGCTGGCTGAACCGGCACTTGCGTCAGAAGACCCTTCAGATTCTCGGACTCTCAAGGAACTCTACGATGCTGATCAAGCAGCTCGGTCCAAAGAGAATCGTATGAGTGGTATCGCCCCGACTCTGCAAGAAGAAAGAGATAGGCGGTTCACGGTATTTCGGCTCATATCGGATGGAAAACTTCAAACGGCGAATGATTATTTCCAAGCCGGTATGATACTGCACCACACCGGGTCCATTAAGAATGAAGACGGCCAAACCCAAAGTCTGGGAGTGGAGAGTAAACTACTGGCTTTCCATCTATTCCGCCGGGCAAATGAGCTAGGGCACAAGTCCGCAAGAAATTTTATGGCGGCGGCCTACAATTACTACCTGAGAGCCTGCGGAGAAGATCCCAGCCGGTTCGGGTATAAATTCGAGAATGGCGAGCCTATATGGCGGCCGGATGTGTCGGAGGAGGAATTGAGTGCCAACAAATGTGGCTTTGATCCGAGGCCATACTTGGAGTCGGGGCGTTAAAAATCACCTTTTTGCGTATCGCCGCCTAACCATGCGCTGCACCCGACACTTGACCCAGCCCGCCTTGCGCTGCCGCTCCAGGCGACCTGCGTCAAGTGCGGGTGAGCTTAGGCGTTAGGCGGCAGTCCAACCAGAAGCGAGGACGCAATGAAACTTACTGCGAACGAAGTGAAACTACTTTCAGATATTGCGGCACATCGTAAGCGCCGCAAGCGAGATGCGTGGGTGTCATTTCTGTTGGTAATTGCGGTGGCGGTGGCGTCTTTCGGCTACGGAATGTTTCCGCAACTTGTCGAGTGGCCGATTCTTGGAATAGCGATAGGAATGACTTCTGCGTTATTGATTCATGTCTACTTCGGGCGTCCGACCGTGAAGATAAACTTATTGAGCTGTTGCAACGGTATATCAACAGAGACCCCGAGGCTGTCGCTCAGCTTTCGAATGCGGCCAAGTCCGAAGCAGTTGCCGCCTAACCATGCGCTGCACCTGACACTCGACCCAGCCCGCCTTGCGCTGCCGCTCCAGGCGACCTGCGTCAAGTGCGGGTGAGCTTAGGCGTTAGGCCGCTTCTCAGGTGAGCCGTGAGATTTGAGATTGTCGGCAAGATTGAGAACCCTGAGACATTCGCTACCGGCAATGCAATCCGCGAGCTGAAACGCCTTCATCGCGCTTATGGAAAAGGGAAGTGGCGAAAGCGAAAGGGCATAGCCGATGTGCGCTTTGCGGATGGTGCGATTCGGCGTGCTGAGATACACTGGTACGAAGCCACTGGAATCGGACGGAAGGAATTGAAGATCAAGCACTTCGTTGATTAGGTGCCGCCTTATGAAGCAATCGCATTTGACTCGTATCGACAACTCGGATTATCCGGCGTCCCTTGAAAGGCGGAAAATCTACGAATCTATAGTCGACGGTGATGCCGCGAAGCATGGCCAGCTCAGGGTCATTGATGAGTCTGGTGAAGACTACCTCTATCCCGCAGAGTGCTTCGTCGAAGCTAATCTTCCAGAAAGCATCCGTGCTGCGGTAGCTCAGCAGCCTAACCATGCGCTGCACCCGACACTTGACCCAGCCCGCCTTGCGCTGCCGCTCCAGGCGGCCTGCGTCAAGTGCGGGTGAGCTTAAGCGTTAGGCCGCAGCAGAAGCAATGTCGTATCCGACGATCTTTGCTATGCGCGAGAACCGATGCTCGTAGGAATTTGGTTTGACCGACCGCCATCAATCCAAATCGGACATTCACCAGTTTGAATAAATTTGTACCCAGAGAAGTTGGAAAAGATTAAGAATAGCTGGCTGCACTTGACCTTGGCGACGGCATTGGCCCCATTGGCGGTAGTGCCTGTGCTGTCATTGTGGATTCTCATCGGTCGATTCGATGCTGTCTTAGATGTGGTGAACGGCGAGCGATACTTCTTTGAGTCGACTCGTACGGTATTTAACATTTGCTGCGCAGTGGTCCTTGATCGGCATAGGAATCGCGTATGCTGCGACAATCGTCTACGGGCTTCCAGTCTATCTGCTTCTGGCACGCCTTAAGATATACGGATTTAGAGGCATGATTGCGGCTGGATCGCTCGGCGGAGGCTTACTGGCATTGGTGCTCAATGTTAATCTCTCAGTTGGCGCGATTCTCGTCGCTTGCGGCGTTGCCGTCGCAATTGCGTTCAAGGCTATTATCAAGCAGTCAACGACAGTAAGTGGCTCATAGGAATCCGGTAAAATGTCAAGAATGGTACCCGTTGAGCGGCCGTTTTGCGTTGGAGCAGCTATTCGTTTTGTCACAGAGTGCGGCCTAACCATTCGCTGCACCCGACACTTGACCCAGCCCGCCTTGCGCTGCCGCTCCAGGCGGTCTGCGTCAAGTGCGGGTGAGCTTAGGCGTTAGGCCGCATCGTCGCGCCGGTACCTGGTCTGTGTTATGAGGTCCCTTCTTCGACAAGGAAGCACGTAGGAATGACAGGCGTCGGTGTCCTCGCGTTCATCAAAGGCAACATTCCGGAACTTGCCGCATTGGCAATGAGTGCATTAGCCATTGGCGTTTCCGTTTGGCAAAGCTTTCGAAACAGACGATTTCAGCTGAAGATGGAGCGCCCAGAGCTGAAGATGGGGCTCAACATTATTATCAATGATCGTGCGCTGGACATCTCATTGAAAAATATCGGGCGGGGCCCCGGCGTACATTACCTCTTGGGAGTATTCGGGAAATTATGGCGACTGGAAACCCGATCTTCTGGTCTGATATCTTCGAAACGCTATTTCCAGGCGCTGGGGATTGCTTCGTAACACCAAGACCAGGCGCTCAATGCTCGAATGGTTATTCAGCCGTTTTCATCTGAAGTGCTAATTAAGTTTCGGCTCAAAGAGAAGGATCAATGGAATGAAGAAACTTAACCACATCTGGCGCGTTTACGCACACGCCATACGTCTGAGGATACGATACAGAGTCGGACCTATCAAAAAAACAGTATGAGCTACTTGCGGACGCGTCGAAGAATGTTCCAAAGCCGAGGGAAGACTTTAAGCTAAATCTCGTCAAGAGCAGCGCTGATGAAGACAATACGTAACGAAACGGAAGGGGCTATGGCAGGTATCCAGACGTGCTCACAAATGCGGCCTGGAACAAGGCGCTGCAGACGGACAAAGGCAATCTGTCATGCCTTTTGCATTCGCAAAAGCCACGCCAGCTTGCCTTTGCCGCTGAGCTTGATCGTTAGGTCGCCGATCAACTATGCCTCGTCTCGCATTCTTTCTCTCATTCTTGCTCCTCTGTACCGGCATCAAAGTGGAAGCAAGTTGTTACGATCGCCGATTGTGCTTTGATGCAACAGCTCGCATTTCTCTGGATGCGGTATCCGAGAGTGACGTGGAAAGAGTACTCCACAAGTACATTGCACTTCTGAAATCTGGGTCATTGGAACGAGCTGCAGAATTTTGGTTGACAAGTAAGCCAAGAGCCAGAGAACCTAGCGAAGCTCAGAAGCAGCTCGAGGCTTGATCTCGAGCGTACCGGTATGCGGAGCACCGAGAAACTTTTGCCGTGAAGAAGTGGCGCTCTGAGGAAGGATATTTCGCCGTGGTAGGTTTTAATACACGTGCTCAGCATCAAGAGACAGTACATTTCGTTGTCTCTGGAGAAAATCAGATGGCATCTGGAAAATCGTATGTCATAGCTGGGCCTACAATTGTCAAAGCGAATCTACGCCAGTGGCACAGCGACCTAACAACGCGCTGCACCCGACACTTGACCCAGACCGCCTTGCGCTGCCGCTCCAGGCGGTCTGCGTCAAGTGCGGGTGAGCTTAGGCGTTAGACCGCTTTCGAGATTGGCGGAAATGGTCCGCAATAGATGTGCTGCTGGGGCTGGACAGTGTTCAAGCTTAATTGCTTCTTCTTGGTCGTTATGCGACCTCCGGGAAGAGCGCAGTCGGCGATAGACGATATGCGGCAGGGAACAGGTTTCTCACTATTGGGGTTGTTCGCTCATGGGATGTAACCCTATCCCGACGACATCAATCATGCAATCTGCCGTATCTTCAGTCAGCTATTGCCTTGGAGCCAGTGGTGGAGGTCCGCACCTCTAGTTTTTTTGCGGACGAATGCCCTGTGCCGATTGCGGAAAGCTCTCTCCTTAGGCGAGACTGGGGATTAATGCGATTGACTTGGCACGGCACGCCGCATCGCCTATGGATGCACGCTGAAGCAACTAACGGCGCCCCCTTGTTTATTTCTGGTAACGGCGCGAAGTCAGAAGGTGGAGAACGACACACAGCAGTAAAGAAGTTCGAAGGCGACCTGATTCCATCCATGCTGTAGGTGGCAACAGAGTTCCAATCGGCAATTCGCAGCACAAGTGGAGAAATCGTCGATCAGGTGACTCTAAAATACGATACGTTGAAATGCGTCTGCGCAGGTTACGACAGTATTTAACGTATTCAAGAAGGAGCCGCTTCTCCTCAAGAAACCACACGTCATCTATATGAGAAAGCCGAAACAAGTGGCGGTATGTTCAAGGCATAGCTACAAACCTACGCGGCACAGCGAGTCTAACAATGCGCGTGCACCCGACACTTGACCCAGTCCGCCTTGCGCTGCCGCTCCAGGCGGCCTGCGTCAAGTGCGGGTGAGCTAAGGCGTTAGACGGCACTCCGTACCTCAAAGGGTGCGTCGGGATCAAGTACGTCCGCATGTCCGACAGCACTGGCGTTCCAACATAGAAACGGGGAGAAGTACTGCGTGACAAGAACAATATTGGTTGCGTTGCTCGTATCGTAGGCGCGGTCGGAAGCCGCCATGGAACCACACCGATCAGTTCGGAAGAACGGGCGCAGCGCTGGATCGTTTCATTTGAACGGTGTATGGACTCCTTGATGGCACAAAAGGCCAAGCCGAAAAGGCGTTGAACCGTGAGGCCACACGGCTCTGTGACGGCACGTATAGTGTTCGGAGCGAAGAGGAACATGCAAGGGAAACGGCGTGGGCCGAGAATGGTCAGACCGATCTGATCTGGGAAGTCGAATGCAACCCTGGGGTAGTGGAGTAAACAGTGTTTGAACTATTGGAGAAGTTGAGGCATAAATGATGCGGGAGACGCGCGCCATCCGTTCAAGGGCGTACGAGGGGGAAGGCCGGGCTGTTCAGTTACACGGTGCTCTCAGACAACACGACGTTCAAGGGAATTGATGCAGAATCACCAAGCGTAATCGAAGCTGGCGAATTTGACAGGAAAGGCCGTATCAGGATGATCCCAAAGGGAGCAACCTCGACGTCCCAGGCAGGAGCGCTAAGAGTTGTTTCGTACAAGGGAAAGAAGCTTCCTATTTGTCCATAGGAGGTTGGCGTCACCGACTGTGCGAGAACTTGCCCCAGTCGCAAAATGCGCGCCACTTCGGCCCGCCGCTGAGCTTGGTCGTTAGGTAGCGCTCAACGTCGTCCCGCATTTTATGTCCGCACTTCGTCGACGCCCTAGTCTTTCGGTTTTCCCGCTTCATCGTTACAAGCTGTATCTGGCCGGCGCCGTTTTTCGCCACAGACACCGAAACCAGTCCGGCGACAACATTCTTCGTCAATGGGTTTTTTTTGAACGTTTCGTTCATGTCCTGTCATTAGTTTGGATGTGACGGAATTCATTCCGCGCGTTACCTAGTGTTGTTACAACTATCCGACAGTTGTCCGGCTCGCAATTACATCGTCGATTGTCGTTCTGTGACGTTGCTCCAACGATATCAGCGCTTCGTAGCTAGCGATCTCAAGCTGTTCCGGCGCAATTAAACTCTCTGTAAGTTGCCATTCGCGACGTTGTGCAACCTTAGGGCTATCTCGTTCTGTCTCCGGCAACGTCGTCGTTCGCGGTTCTACTTTCTGCGCCTGTCCTTTAAGTCTTGCCGGCCGTGTTCTGCTTGCGAGCTTACGACCGTGCGCGGCGCCCGATCCGATTGAAATGGTCCACGATCTAGCGCGCTAGGAGTCGGCGTTCCTTTTCCCAGAAGTAGTAATAGAAAAGCCAAAAATGCTAAAGTCAGAATCATAAAAAACGCGAGTTTGTACATGGACTCTCTGTTCACACATCTATACTTATCAATTAGGGTAACAGCCTGAGAACTGGCATTAAACTTTGGGAAGGCGCTACCTAACCATGCGCTGCACCCGACACTTGACCCAGCCCGCCTTGCGCTGCCGCTCCAGGCGGTCTGCGTCACGTGGCGGCTTAGGCGTTAGGCGGCGCAGGCAGCTTTTCGCGAGGCAATTGCGATGTCCGCTTTCGACCCGACCCGGCAACCCCGATCGGGGATCCTTTAAGACCAACAACAGAAGGTATCGACGATGAGCGCTGCAACTCCTCAAGAACAGATCCTGGGGGTCGTCAATAACCATTGGCAGAGTTGCTGCGTCGGTGCCGCCGCGCAGCTCGAGCTCGCCGATCTGCTGGCCGATGGTCCCTTGCACATTGACATTCTTGCGGAGCGTACGAAGACGCACGCACCAGCCGTATCGGATGCTGCGGGGTCTGGAGAGCACCGGAATTTTCACGCAGACCTCGCCCGGAGTATTTGGCAACACGCCGGCGAGCGATTGCCTCCGCCGTAATGTGCCAGGCTCCAATTGGGCTTGGATTCGCTTTAACTGTCTGCCGGGGCGCTCCGGTATTCGAGGGGTGGCGGGGGTTGATGCTGTCCCTGAAGAATGGGCGTCCCGGCTTCGATCAAGTGACGGGCGACAACGCGTGGCAGCACATGCAATCGAACCCTGAGACGTACACGATCTTCAATCAAGCGATGCGCGACCTGAGCAGCTCGATCAGTCCGGCCGTGGCTGCGGCTTTTGATTGGAGCCGATACCCTGTGATCGCCGATATCGGAGGCGGAATCGGGTCCCAATTGGCGAGCATCCTCGAAGCGCATCCCTCTCGCCCGAGGCATACTCTTCGATCAACCGAACGTCGTTGCGGAGGCACCGGAAGACGACCGAATCGAGCGTGTAGGCGGAGATTTCTTCCAGGACATCCCCGTCCAAGCAGATGCGTACGTGATGCGTTGGCTTCTTCACGACTGGTCGGACGAGAATCCGTTGCCATTCTGGCGAACTTGAAAAAGGTCACAAGTCCAAGCGCACGCCTTATGTTGGTGGAGTCAGTGATCCCGGAAACGCCCGAGTTCGATATGGGCAAAGTGGACTCACTCGATGTGATGGTGATGGCCACCGGAAAGGAGCGTACTGCCGCCGAGTTTCGTGACTTGCTTGATCAGGCCGACTTTGCCCTCGAGCAGATCGTCCCTACGCCTTCGCCGCTTAGCATCGTAGTTGCGAAGCCGATTGCTTGATGGTGCATCGAGCGCTCGCCGAGCGGCAGCAGAGTGCAGTTGATGAGTGAGCACGCTTGTCTGAAAGAGACCATTCTGGGGACAATAATGGCGCCGCATAACAATCCGCTGAAGACGGACGTGCCAAAAAAAATGTCACGCATTTTGCATACGCAAAACGCGCGCCTTTTCGTCACGCCGCTTAGCGCAAGCGTTAGGCAGCGGTCGAGTACGAAGTGACTTTTTGGCCATCATTCTTCTTCAGCGGAGTGCTAGTGCGCTCCTCGCCAGATTAATGTCCGCAACATCCTGCGCAGTGCTGAGCCTTATCGTGCTATCTACAGCGTACTGTTGTTGGCGATCTTTTACAGTGCCCTACTTGGTCAGACTCGGCTACGGCAGAGAATTCGCCATCCAAGACTTTTTTATCGGGGTCGGAATTATGGAAATAGGTAAGGCTGTTTGGATATCATTGCATAGAGGCCGATGGCCACACGTTGGTATCTGGCTACATGCGATTTCAACTATTGCGATGATTTATTTTGCCGCTGCCGCCGGTCGGCTTTTGGCCTGAATATGTCGCAATGCTGCCTAACCATGCGCTGCACTGTGCACACTTTACCCAGCCCGCCTTGCGCTGCCGCTCCAGGCGGTCTGCGTCAAGTGCGGGTGAGCTTAGGCGTTAGGCTGCAAGCGCGACCATTGCCCTTGTCATACTAATAATGGTATATATCCTGAGTACCATATGTGGCAGATCTTTGAGCACCGCAATATTCAATGGCGACCGGCAAGCTGCCCGACGATATTTTAAAGAGATATGAGAAGTCACCACCGTCCCAACGATTAATTCAATAGATTCAACCGATGAAGAGATTCATTCTGATGCATTGTGTAGTCCGCTTCTGAAAGTAGCTGCTTTAAAAGGGATTTTTTCCAAACTGGGAACGCTCAAAATATCTGCAGAATTGTGTAAAGACTGGCGTCGAGCTTCTAGGCGCTTCTTGACGACGGCGATACCAGCACGTAAACGGAGACGGCGATCCAGATTCTGTGGCTCAACTGCATTTTCCGGAGGTGGCCGAAGAAGGATTTTGATTCGCAGGTGTTGCTTGATCCATTTGAAGAGCGGTCTCCACCTGCCATCGGCAACGATACAGTTCCGCAAATGGTCAGTGCCGGCAAAGAGAAATTGTTGGTCAGGAAGACAAATGTCTTGTTGGTTTCGCATCGTGATATTTGATGCGCCGGAGTTTGTCTGGATAATCCTTGGCTGTATAGAAACCGGTCAGCAAAACGCTCTGATCGCATCGCAGGCCGGTCGATCTGTCGACGGGGCGTGAGTAGGGCCGACGGCACTTTAAGTTGGATTCGCCGTCGGATGACGAAGAAAGCGGCGGGAGATCGAGCAGTTGCAGTCGTGCGAAGTCCAGGTAACCGCGGTCCATGATGTAAAATGCGCCAGCTTCCGGAATTAGCAGGTCGAGGACATTGACGTCGTGCAGTTTGCCGTCGGAGATGTGGATAAACGTGGGAATATTGCCTGCGCAAGTCGATCAAGGTATGAAGCTTCACGGCGGCTTTGGTGGAACGGAAACCGGGCCCAGGGAAATACCGAAAGACAAAGGTCGATAGTAGATGCATCGAGCGCGTAGACGGTGTTGCTCGCAGATCGACGCCGAAGTCGTCGTGCAGATACAATTCGCGAGCGGTATGAATCAGGGCTTGAGCAAAGTCGGCATAGACACGCCAGTCGCGCGTTCGTTGGCGTTGGATAAGGTACTTGCGTGACATACCACCGCGAATTCCCATGTGGTAGAGCTTGTGTTGTTGCGCGCGAAGGCAGGCTTCGATATCGCGCAGGCTCTCGCCGGTACGGTGATCGCGCAAACGCCATACAGCGATATTGATCGAGACAGGAAAAGGATTCGATTTTGTGATTGCCTTGGTAGCGCTGGACGCATCGACGAAAAGGGTATGCATCGGAAGGTGATTCATTACTTGCGATGAAGACGAGACTGTCGGAGCACATGACGCAAGGATTTGCCGGCGCCGGCTAAACAGGCTCGTATCCTCAGAACGTTTCAGAATGACAGTTCAAGTCGGTGACAGGCACAGAATGACTTTCTTGTCTATGCGTATTCAATCACTTGAAAGACAATCGACCATCAACGTTGGGACAGCAGTGATGAGAAGTGGAAGGATATTGTTCAGATTTCCGGCCCCAAGGGGCTCCGGTTAGTTCGGGGTTTCGATGACGAAGCACTGCTGGGGCAGTGGAAGGGCCACCGTTCTTCCAGGCTAAGTCAGCAGTATCGGGTCATCTACCGTATTCCGAAAGAAGAATTTTTCGTGCTTGTCGTAGAGGTTACAGCTCATGACTACCGCAGGAAGTGACATGAAGGAGATTTAGGCCTGCCAAGCGGCACATCGATGTTCTCGTCCGGCGGGTCGGTTCGCGTTCTCCGCGAACTGCAGGAATCTCAGTCAAAATGATCTGGCGGACCTGAGTGGTCTTCCCCAGTCTACAATTTCGGCTATCGAGAACGACCGGGTTCGTCTCGGAGTGGAAAGGGCGAAAGTTCTTGCTCGTTCGCTGAAATGTCATCCGGCGGTTTTGGTTTTTCCCGGCTGGGATGTCGCGGTCGAGATCAGCAGCCTAACCATGCGCTCCACCCGCCACTTGACCCAGCCCGCCTTGCGCTGCCGCTCCAGGCGGCCTGCGTCGAGTGCGGGTGACGTAGGCGTTAGCCGCCTAAGACAAAAGGCACAATGTGCTAGTCTGCGCTGATGAAGCCGATCAGCGTTTGCGAGCACAGCGGAAGAACGAGAGCCTGAAAGCCAAACGGCGCATTTTCTTTCGAAGACGCGGTCTTCCACATACAGGCCGGGGACGTACTTGAAACTCTTCGATCACCCTAATCAGCAACGATACCCTGGCCAGTATATTCACGCCGTTGAAATCGAAGGATACGTATAACCTCGTGCCGTTCGTTGAAACAGAGGACGAAGTCTTTTTCTGAAGACGATCATTCCGAGTCGGAAAGCGGGCAAAGCGATATCAGGAGTAAAGATGATGAGCAAGCTTGATAAGGAAGAGAAGGAGATTCTCGAGGCGTTCGAATCTGGAAAGCTCAAGCGCACAGGCCGATCGAAGGCGCTGCAAAAGCGGCACCAAGAGTACGCCGATGCGATGTTTCGAAAGGACGCGAGAATCAACATTCGCCTATCGTCCAGAGACCTTCGAGGGACTTCAGAAGCGGGCATTGGCTGAGGGCATTCCTGGTACCAAACGCTGATCGCCAGCGTGCTGCACAAGTACGTAGAGGGTCGCTTGCGTGAAGATGTCGGCTAACCAGCGCTGCATGACTTAGCCCGCCTTGCGCTGTCGCTAGGCGGCCTGCCTGCGAGCATGCGGGTGAGCTTAGGCGTTAGGCATTTAGGGAAAGAACTGATGAGTGTTGAAGATCGGATCAACAAACTGAACGAGTTTTGTGACGCTGTCGTTCGGTGGGACGCATCAAATAGTGCAAGAGATCGAGCCGAACTGCGACGTTTTATAAACGGAAACAAAGCTGCCGCACAACGGGAGGTGCTTGAGGCTGGTCAGCTGAAGACAATGCAATTTGCTCCTCCACCCGCTGTCGGCGGGCTTGTTATGAGCAACGTGAACCCGTTCAGCATGACGTTCGACCCCCCCGTATTTGATGAGCATGGTTCCACACGTGCTGGACATGATCGATCAGACAATAGGCGTCATGTCCTCACCGGGTTTTGGGGAACGATTGTGAGACAACGCAGCGGTACAGATGAGCGATCACGTTCAGAAAGGCTATGTCTTTATAGCAATGCCTATTGACGATAGTGACCCGAATCTCGAAGACGTGTTGGATGCGATTAAGGAAGCCTGTCAACGCTGCGGCCTTGAAGCTGAGCGCGTCGATGAGCCAGAGTCAAATGATCGGATCACAGACCGCATCCTTGAGCCCATCTTCGCGCAGAGTACCGTTGTCGACTTGACCAATTCGAAACCGAATGTCTTCTACGAAGCTGGCTATGCGCAGGGTGTCGGCAAAACGCCAATCTATATTGCTCGGTCCGGTACTCAGCTGGAGTTTGATCTTAAAGATTATCCGATAATATTCTTCAGAAACATGAAGGAACTAAAGGATAGGCTTGAAAGTAGGCTAAGGGGACTCGCGGCACATGAGATCTAGCGGATGATCGATGTACTTTGGAAATGTTGCTAGTGACTTTCAGTCAATTGGGTTGGTTTTCGATCTTGTTGGAATAACTATCTTGGCATCCCCGCATTGTTCCGAATGCGATCGAGGTTTTTGCTCAGATGGGCACATATTGGACGACAACCCGCCACTGGCAAGGGCCCTCGCGACAAGCCGTGTCGATGTTTCAGTGGGCTCGCTGCTCTTGGTTGTTGGGTTTTCATGCCAAATCGTGGAGCCTCTTATACATTCCGTTATATGACGTTGGCTGGATCTATCTTGCTTTTCTGGCCTGTTTTCGATCGTCTACCGGTATGCATTACGGCCACGCGCTGCAAAATGGTTGTACGACAGCGCGCTAGCGTTACACCAACAAGCACAGGATGAAGCCAAAGCGACCTCCCGCGGAGGCGATGCCTAGCAATGCGCTGCACCTGCCAATTGAACCAGCCCGCCTTGCGCTGCCGCTCCAGGCGGTCTGCGTCAAGCGCGTTTGAGCTTAGACGTTAGCTTTCAGAGTGCTTGCATTTAGCTTAGTGGCACTTTAGTATCACACCATGCGCATTATTGCCCCACTCTTAGCGAAAGGCCACCGATCTGACGGAATTGGCGAAGGACAAGGAGCCAAAAATCCCTATCACGCAGCATGGACTGCCTTCGGCATATCTCGTTGATGTTGACAGTTACGAAAAGCTCCAGGCTAAGATGAAGCTCTTGGAAGGAATAGCCCGTGGAGAGCGCGCTGTGGATGAGGGGCGCACCGTCTCAAACAATCAAGCCAAGGCCAAAATGGCTCGATGGCTGAAGTAATTTGGTCTGATCCCGCGCTGGCAGATTTGGATGCTATTGCGGACTACATCGCTCTTGAGAATCGGCCGGCGGCACAAGAGCTTGTCCGGCGAATTTTCGGGCATGCGGATCAGCTCGAAAAACATCCGGACAGTGGTTCGAAAACCCAGGAATTTCGTGGGTGGCGTTGCCGCGTCAGATTATCGAGCCTCCATGTCGCATCATTTTTCGGCATGACAAAGAGCAGGGTCGCGTATTCATCCTGCACGTCATGCGTAGTGAGCAGAAACTTCGACGCAGCAAGCTGGTGCGAGATCGAAGCGCTGAAAGCTAACAAATCGCTGCACCAGACACTTGACCATTGTCTCCCTGCGCTACCGCTCCGGTCGGCAATCGTCAAGTACAGGTGAGCTTAGACTTTATACGTCAATTTGACAGTCGAGCGTCATTTCTACTCTTCACCCAGATTTCGGAGAGGTACACTAGCGAATGTCCAAACCAGCTATCGACATTGACCACCTCAACGCCGAGGAGAAACTCGAGCTGATCGAGTACCTGGAGAGCCTAGAAGCCATTCGTCGAGTATTCCAGTTACGGATGCTCAAAAAGAAATGCTCGACAGGAGGATCGCCGAGCTGGAGTCCGGCGACGTTGAAACTATACCTTGGGGAAGAAGTGAGGGCGCGGATCCAGAAAGAGCTCTCGTGACCTGTCCAATTCAGGCCAGCCGCAGCCCAAGACCTAATGCAAGCAGTAAATTGGTACGGAATGCCAGCAGCCCGGCCTGGAATTCGGTTTTTTGAGGATTTCCAAATTATATTGGCAAGGATTCAGAGTTCAACGCCAATTCCCGGAGGTGTATCGTGGAATTCGCCGAGCGTTGCTGCGCAAGTTTCCGTTCGGCGTCTTCTTCAACACTTACGAGAGCCGTACGGTCGTTATCGCCATTACCGATCTGGCGTCGCGACCCGGGTCGGTGGCAAATGCGTAGTTGACGTATAACCATGCGCTGCACCCGACACTTGACCCAGCCCGCCTTGCGCTGCCGCTCCAGGCGGTCTGCGTCAAGTGCGGGTGAGCTTAGGCGTTAGCTGGCGCTCAACTCTCCCACAGGCATTGACAGTGGTGCACAGTTGTACATACACTCTTTCTCATGGGCGTCGAGTGGGATCCTGGCAAGGCAGCCTCAAACGCCCGCAAGCACGGCGTTGACTTCGCGGACGTCGTCATTGCTCTTGAGGATCCGAACGCGATTACGACCAAAGACCCAGATGCTGTTGAGGAGGAGAGGTATATCTCGATGGGCATGGACCCCTACGGCCGGATTCTTGTAACAGCATTTACATTCCGCAACAGAAACATCCGGATTATTTCTTCTCGGAAAGCCTCGAAACAGGAGCGCCGTCGCTACGAGGAATTGAAATGAGGAAAGAGTACGATTTCAGTAAAGGGAAGCGAGGCCCGGTAGTTCCCCCGTCGAGTGGCAAGGCCCGCATAACAATTCGTCTGGATGAAGACGTTATCAACTGGTTCAAAAAGCAAGTGAATGAAGCAGGTGGCGGAAATTACCAAACCCTGATCAACAAGGCTCTTCGCGACTATATCGAGCATTCATATGAACCGCTCGAGGAGACTCTTCGGAGAGTTGTTCGTGAAGAACTTCGTGACGCCAGCTAACCATGCGCTACACCACACTTACCCAGCCCGCCTTGCGCTCCGCTCCAGGCGGTCTGGCGTCAAGCTTAGACGTTAGGCGCACTCTGTCGAGTTTGTGCTATGGATTACGACGTAGACGCAGTGGATGAAAGCGTGCTAGCCTCGCTTATTTGACGTTGCATGATGGGGTGCGCGTGTGGAAGTCGTTTGACTGGGACGCAATGAACCGGCTACACGAGAAAGGGATTTATTTCTGATCCGGTGAGTAAAGCGAAATCGTTGTACTTACAGAAGAGGTTCTGAAGGAAGTGGAGCGCTTATTCAATATGCTGTTTGTGAAACAAGAGCAGAGGACGCCATGAAGCGCGCCGCAAATGAACGAGAACGAACGGTCAACCTATGGCGTCGCCATTTGGCGCTTCACGAGTCGAATGCAGAGCTGTGCCGTTGCGAAGCGCAGCCTGGACGATTTCGAAGGGCCAACGGATTGCCGGCTGCGGAGCTCTCGCTGCTATTTGTGCCACCGAGAGAAGCTGCTAAAGCAGCCCGCACTCCGCAGCAGCGGCGTCAAACTGTGTGCTTCGGGAGTGGCTGGAGGAGCCATGAGTAATTCAAGTGTGGCGGCGCTTAACACACGCCCTGAGGTAGACAGTCAAGGAAAAGACCTGTTTACGCCGCAGTCGGGCGGAGGTTGTCGAGCAATGGTGAGCCGCGTTTTTTCAAACTGTTGAGATACGTTGATTTATCGGAGGAATACCGTTCTTCCAACACCGATCAGGATTCGTATCCATTGAAGGCGAGCGCTGCACCCGTCACTTGACCCAGCCCGCCTCGCACTGCCGCTCATGCGGTTAGCATCAAGTGCGGGTGAGCTTAGGCGTTAGATTCAACTTGCTTTTGACTTGCGTGGTTCTGATATTCTTGGGCTCGGAGGTGGCGTGAAATGTCGACAGCAAAAGAACACCTGAGAAAACTGATTGAAAATCAGCCAGATGATAGCTCCGAGGAAACGATCGTCCGGGAGTTGGCCTTCGACGTAATGGTCCAGAAGGGCTTGGCCGATGCTGATGCGAAACGCACCATTTCAAATGACGAGATGGCTCGGCAAATTCGCACGTGGCAAAGCTAGTATCGACTGAAGAGTCTGCGCGCTGGCTCAAGGATATTTTCGTCTACATCGCTCAGGACGACCCGGTTGCTGCCGAATCAGTAGTCTCCGAAATTTAAAAGAGTCGTAGGGCCGGATGCCTGCTATGCAAAACTTGGAAGACAAACGGATTTGCACATGCATGATCCGACGGCGAGAGGTTCTCCGACCACAAGAGACGTAGCACCCCGGTGCGCGAACTGGTTTCAGTAAGGGAGGCGAGCAACTACTCAGCATAGATACTATCTTCTGGATATTCTCACGATACTTCACATGAGGAAATGGCCTATGTCTGTTACGAATCGGAGGAAGGATCAGTGACCTGGATGGACGACTTCGTTCAAAGTACCGTGGCAAGGTACGTTGGTTTCACTTTCCGAGGGGCGCACCCAAATGGTGGCGCAAGATGTTCTTTACGCGACCTCGACGCCGGGAGAATACGCGTCTTTGCAAGCTTGCCGGCGCCTTGGATGATCCCGGCCAAATTGTCTTTCCAGTGGGAAGCAGGAAGCCACATGTCTATTACTGGTGATCCACAAAACTAAAAGTTGAAGCAGACCAGGGAAACTGTCACGCGTCTTGCTTGCGCAAGCCGCGCGCCAGCTGCTTTCGCCAGTGATCTTAGACGTTATGCCAGCTATCCAAAGATCGAGTGGATTTTAAAAACCGCGAGGAGCACAAAAATGACTAAATACACCTATGCACTCGCCGGAATTTTTTTCGGTGGAGTTGGTCTGTTTCTGGGCATTGCAATGTCGTCATCAATTTCCGGCACGGCGTCTATGTACGGATCAGTTGCGGCTATCTACGCGGCTGTCGCAGCAGCAATCCTTGCCGGAGTTAAGAAGAAGGGTGCTAGTTCGACGCCAAATCGAACGTAGCGCGGGAATTTAGTCGAACCACTATTGGTCCGGCCAAACACGCAAGCGGCCCTGCCGCTCGAGCGGCGCTGGCATAACAAAGCGGCGTAAATTATTTGCGGACGACAGAAAATCGTGCTCCCGACATTCTTGAGAGGCTCTCATGTTCACAGTACGTATAGCCAAGCCTCGTGACGCAAAGGTGCTCTCTCAGTTTGCTGAGTCGATATTCAGGGCAACGTATGGCGCCATGGATACCGCCGGCCACATGGCGACTCATTGCCACAACAGCTTCGGTGAGCAGATTCAAGCGGCTGAGATATCGAATCCATAACATGCCACCGTTCTGTCTGAGGACAAGGACAGACACCGATCGGCTACGCGCTACTGCTGTGGGGTGAAGCTCCGGATTTCGTTTCGTCCAAAAAGCCGGTGATTCAACGGGCTTGACGTTGGCGACGACTGGCACGGGAAGGGCGTCGCACAGGCCCTGATGGACGCATGTATCGACGAGATGAGACAACGTGGATCGGATGTTGTTTGGCTCGGTGTCTGGGAGCGCAATCCAAGAGCCCTCGCTTTCTATAAAAAGCGTGGGTTCATCGAAGTTGGCGAACAGATCTTTTCGTTTGGAGGTGATCCACAGCGAGATTGTCATGGCCAGATCAATTGCTTCCGTGGAGGCGACCATGGACCGCGGTCAACGCGGTGATAATTGATGACCAAAGATATAGTCAGCTATCGCGGATGTACCTGAAAAGGCTGATAATGGCCGCGGATGAGCATCGCTCCCTTATAGGCGGATGAAATCGAGTTCAGGAGAATTGATGTTCTGATTGATCCGCACCAGTAGAGACCTTATGTGGCGGCGTCCAGCCGGGTGGAAAATCCGCCTGATGCGGCCGCAGCTTGAGGAGGGAACAAAAATGACTGATAGCACGCACATTCATCACGGCATCGACTACATTGAAATCGCCGTCACTGACATGTCGGAGGCCAGGCGGTTCTATGAGAGCGCGTTTGACTGGCAATTCAATGACTACCGGCCTGAGTACTGCCGGCATTCGAAAGGAAGGCGGCGAAGCTGGCGGACTGCGCCTGGCCGCCGCGGATGTCATAAAGGGCGGTCCGCTGGTCTCTTCTTTACTCGCCAGGTATCGGAGACGTCGGTGGAAAAAGTCCCGGGACGCCGGCGGACGTATCACCCGGGAGCCGTTCGGCTTTCCGGGCGGTCGCCGTTTTCATTTTGCAGACCCGAGTGGCAATGAGATTGGCGGGTGTGGGCCGAGAATCGATGGCTCGTCCGCATCGCGCATCATGACGGTATTGCTCCGGGGCTCAGCTGTGCTCCGGACCGTGACACTTAGCAAAAAAGAGAGATTGCTGCATGACTTCCGTGAACGGGGCGTGGACTGGCACATCAT
>JAXHMR010000026.1:0-20888 GCA_034521225.1 Woeseiaceae bacterium | reverse complement strand
TCAGACCCTCGCCTATCTTTGGCTTGCGACGAATCCGCCACTACTGCAGTAATGGCTTCTATATCGTCAGACACCCTGTCCTATCTGTTGAACCCAAGTAATAATTACAAGGTATTGAATTACGGTCTGTAATTGGGGTTTGTGGAAGGCAAGGCCTGAAGAAAGGCCGGCGGCGCCCCAAAGAGTTCGAGCCGTTTAGTCCTGGACTCAACTCGCGCACTCGTCCGAAGACAATAAGCACAAGAAGAGGGGCGTCCAGCACTCGAGATTTACAGCCGATTTGGCCATAGCGCCAGTTGCCTGTGGCGCGACCGCGCGTGCATGCGCAGTGCCGAAGGAACCTGGTGAGCCTTGGATACGGCCGCAAGCATTTCCGGTCAAATCCGAAAGAAAACCATATTTGGTAATATACGCCAATTTACGGTATAGTGTCGGGTATATTCACAGAAAGCGCAACCGCGTTGGAAGGGCTTTTCGCTGCCTGATGGCCTCTGCCTGCGGTCTACTTGCGGGTCTTTGGCGAAATGCCATGGCGGTGGAGAGAGCCGTGCCTGACGACAGGAACCTGGCCATGTCCGACTACTACGGGGACGCCGAGATGGCGCGGCTGCTGGGCATTTCCCTTGGCCGGCTGCGCAACAAGCTGAGCGCCGGTGATCCGCTGCCAGCGTGCATACGACCGCCGGGCTGCAGGAAGCGACTGTGGCACCGGGAGTCGGTGCACCGGTGGCTCGAAGAACAAGCGGTACGCCCCAAAAGGCAAGCGAGGCCAGCCGCTTCCCGGTACCGAATCCAATGATCTGAACACGACCGATGGGCAGTCGATGATGGCTACAGGGCGAGCACAAGACAACAAATCCGCGGGGCGCCAATGACCAGTACAAATTGCGCGACGTTGGTGGTGCCCGGGCCCCAGGGGCCGCGACATCCGGATACGCGGCTCGCCGCCGGGCAAGTGCTGCGCGTCGAGGTGGCACGCATCCACGCCTACGAACGCAACCCGCGACACAGCCCGAACCCGGAATACGACCGCATCAAGGCGTCGATTCTGGTGCATGGCATGGATCAGCTATTGCAGATTACCCGCCGCCCGGCGCAGCAGGACTTCATCGTTCGCGCGGGCGGCAATACGCGATTGCAGATCGTCAAGGAGTTGTTCGCGGCGACCGGCGAGGAATGCTTTGGCGTCGTCGAGTGCCAGTACCTCGAGTGGCAGGGCGAGACCGACGTGCTGCTCGCGCACCTGCGCGAGAACGATCTGCGTGGCAACCTCACCTTTATCGACAAGGCGCGCGCGGTCATCGACGCCAAAGGTCTGCTGGCCGAGGAACATGGCGTCGATGACATCGCCTACCGGGAACTCGAAGGCATCCTGAAGGGAGCGCGGCTACAGCGTGACCCATGCGTACCTGTCGCTGATGAGCTACGCGGCAAGCACACTGCTGCCCGCCATGCCCAGGGCACTCGAGGCCGGCCTCGGCAAGCGCCAGGTACAACGCATCCGCAAGCTGGAGCGGGCGAGCCGCGACATCTGGCGCGACCATGGCGTCGGTAATGATGCCGAGTTCGACGACACGTTCGGCGCCCTGTGCCGGCGCTATGACGGCGACGACTGGGTGTTCGAGCCGCTGCGACAGGCGATCGAGGTCGAGATTGCTGAAGCGGCGGAGGCCGACATCCAGTCGGTGCGCATGCTGATTGATTGGCGCCTGTCCGGCCAAACGGCCGAGTTCCCTGACATCCCCGAGTTCGAACCCTTCGACGAGCCCGCGCCGCCGAAGACGCGCCCGGAGGCACGCGAAAAGGACAACGACGCCGCGGCATCCGGCACCGGTGATGCCGCCTCGACGGCCAGCCAGTCGCTCGATATCAGCATCGAGCTGCCATCCGCCGCCGACCCGGAAGCGCTGCTGCGCCACCTGATCAACGTTGCCGCGCCGTCCCAGTCCATTGAGGAGCGCCGCCGGCTGGCACACGCGCTGGCACGACGCCTGGCAGAGCGCTACGGCCTCGGTGCCCTGATCGTCAGTAGCGGCGACGACGGTCTCGGTTATCGGGTAAGCGATTGGCCGCCGGCATCGATGCTGGACTCGCTCGATGCCGGCATGCGAACACTGGTAACGGCGATCTGGTGGCAATTGATGTCGTTCACGGACATGGCGAGTGCGCCCGCCGCATGCCTCGGCGACGAATCACAGGTCGATGCGCAGCTGAGCGCGGCGCTCAAGCGCGGCGCCAGCGTATCGGCAGAATGCCCGTTAACCGTCCACCCGGCGGAGTTCGGCTATCGCCTCTGGCGCCAGTTAAGCGCTGAGGACTGGCGCGACTGGCTGTGCCTCGCGCACAACTACCGCGAGCTGCATCGCACCGCGGCCGCCCGCAATGTCTCCTTGTGGGCTGTCGGCCAATGATGGGCAACAAGGAATTCGAGCTGACCTCGGCCGTCATGCTGTACGCGATCCGCTGCCTGGCCGACGGCGATCAGGCGGCACTGCGCAGCATGAACTTCGGGCCGCGCGAGGTCGAGGCGCTGCGCGAGATGAACCTCGCCGACCTGTGCCGGATTGAGACGCTGCGCGCGCACTGCCTGGAGATTTCCTTGAATCGCGACGTCTACTGGCCGATGGTGGCGCACCTTCGACATCTTCGCGAAGACGATGAGCTGCAGAAGGCGCTGATGGCGGCGGATGCCCCGCACGAGCTGATGCAGACCTTCTTCGGCATGAGCGGCCGCGAGTACTCGCGCCTGCGCCGCATGCTGGTGGCCAACATGGTGTGCGGCCGGCCGCCGGAGGCGACCGAGGAGGAGATCCAGCGGTTGTGGGATGCCTGGCAGCAACGCGCCGAGCTCGAAGAGGACGGCCTGCTGCCGCCGCAGGAATACCTAGGCCTCCTCGAGGAAACAGACATTCCATTGCGCGTCATCTGGCACCAGACGCGCCGCTGGGTCGACTACGGTCCGCTGCCGCAGGCGGCCGCGCGTCCCGCTGCAAGTCCCGCGAGGCGTGACAGCACCGCCTGACAGTGGCGCGATAATAGGCGCGCTGCAGCAGCGGGCTGTGGCAGCGCTCTCCATGCACCACGGGCGCCGCGGCGCTGATGAACAGCGCGCCTTGCTGTTCAGGGACGGCCATGCCGCTGTCATTCCCGATGCGCTGCTCGAGGACCGCGTGCTCGAGCCTATCGACAAGATCGTCGCCCTGGTGCTGCTGCGGCGCGCCTCGCCGGGCACCGAGCCCGCCTACCTGCCGACGCAGACGGAGCTTGCCGATCGCGTCAACGTGGCGTCACGCGACACCGTGTCCCGGGCGCTCAGTAACCTGCGTTGCCAACGCTGGCTGACGGTGTGCCAGCGCTCGTTGCGCGCGGGCAATCGTTGCTGGCCCACCGCCTATGTCATCCACACCGCACCGCTCGGCATCCGCGACACCCTGCATCTCGATCCCGGCTACGCCGACTACGTGCAACGCCTCGCGCAGCACCGGCATGCGCGCGTGCGGCGCGTGGCGCAACGCGCCCTGCAGCAGTTGCCGGACTAGGCACTACCGCGCACCGTCGCACCCATGCCGAAAATTCCGTCTGCCGGTACCCGGGGTACCAGCAGCCGAAAATTCCGCCACCCCCTCGCGCCCACAAAGTCCACCGCTGCTTGAGCCGCTATCGCGTTGCCGGCAAGGCGCGCTGTATGGATTGATGTGCCATCAGCCACGCACACGAGTCATCATGATCGAGAGCTCAAAGTCCGCTTCGGTAGCACAGCCACTGATATCGGGGGCGCGCGCCGCTAGCGCGGCCGCCCCCGGCAAGTTGCGCGGTGACGCCTGGCTGACGGTACAGACCCGGCACGCCAAACGGCTCATTACCGGGCGTGACCGGACCGACGACAAGCCGGCCATCATCGGCCTGGTGGGCTTCGCCGATCGCGTGCGCGTGATCTGGAACGCCGCCAAAGCCGACGATCCCTATGCCAGCTGGTGGCTGATCAAGATCGAGCACGCGCTGGCGCGCGCCCGGACGCGCATCCAGGCCGAACGCGCGGCACTGGCCGCCACGCTGCAGCACGAGTCCGCCTTCGACGTTGAGGTGGCGGTGAGCGAAAAACCGTATCGCTTCGCCTTGCGCTTTGCCAGTCCCTACGCCTATCGAGGCGCGCTGCTGGTGGCAAGCTTCGACGCTACCGCCTGTCGCGTGCTGACCCTGCAACACGTCGGTGTATTGGAGCGCGCGCAGGCCGAGCGCTCGCTGCACCTTTGCGCCAGCGCCGTGCGGCGCGTGTTCGCGACACCGCAAGGCTATCGCGCACTCGGCATTGATCGCGCGGCGGTGCGCGCCGGCAGCGAGGCGGCCCGTGCCGCCGCCGTGCGCATGGGCGTGGTTCCCCTCGACATCCTGTCCGGTGAGTGCCAGGCGAGCCTTGGCACCGCGGCCGCTGCCCGCGCAGGCGCCGCGCGACGAGCGCCTTACCGGGAGTGAGGCACGATGACGATGTCGAACACCGCTGCAAAACGCCGTGTGTCGCTGTCGCTCGACACCACGATGCCGTTCGATGCGCTGATCATGAACCGGCTGGAGCGGCTGCCGCAATCGCGGCGGCACGAATGGCTGCGCGGACTGCTGGTGCAGGGCTTTCAGGCCGAGTGCCGGCTGCTGCGCGAGCTGGAAGAGGAGGGCGCCGCACAGCACCCGGCGCTGCCGGTACGTGCGATCGATGCGCAGCGCCTGCCAACAAGCGACGAGAGCATCGACGTCGACCGCGTACCGACACCGTCGGTGCCAGCGGTCGCGGCCGCCGACAGCCGCAGCGCGAACGGCGCGGTCTCGCTCGCCATGCTGCGCAAGGTCATCGGGTGATGAACGACATGCTGAGTCGTGCCGCCGAACAACAGGTTTCGCAAACACTGAGGAGTGACGCCTTGAACATCGAGCCGCAACCATCAAGTCCCATGCCGGTCGGCATCGACGACGGTTTCGCCGACACCAAGCTGGCGCTGCCCGACGGCCGCTTGCTGGTGACGCCCTCGCGCGCCCGCATTGGCCGCTCCAGGGTCAGCTGGCTGAATCACGCCGAGCGCCGCATCTTCGAGTACGAGACCGAGGCCACTGTATTTTCCGTGGGCGACGTCGAGGCCGCGGCCACGCGCTTTGAAGGCTATGCCTGCTCAGGTCTTAATCGCGCCATCGTGCAACACGCGCTGCAGCAGGCGGGCCTCGAAGGCTGCCAGCTGGAGGCGGTCTCCGGACTGCCGGTGAGCGCCTACTACCGCAATAGCGGCGTGAAGCGTCAGGCGGCGATCAATGACAAGACCGAGAACCTGATGCTGCCGGTGACGCCGCGCTTTGAGGCGCTGCCGGCGGACATTGTTTTCCACGAGGTGATCCCGGAAGCGCTCGCCGCCTGGTACGACCACGTGATCGTCGCACGCGATGGTAAGGCGCAGCTTGATCATCAACGCTTTGCGGTGCCGATGGCCGTCATTGATATTGGCGGGCGCACCACCGACACCGTGGTGGTGCGCGACCAGGGCGTCGAACACGGCGCCTCCGGGTCGCTGGCGCGCGGCCTGCTGGACGTCAAGCAGGCACTGGCCGATGCGCTGCAGGAGCGCTTCGATCTCGAATCGATCAGTGACCGCGCGCTGACGCACGCCGTGCAGCAGAAACGCGTGCGCCTCTTCGGCCGCGACCACGACGTCACCGCCGAGGTCAACGCCGCCAAACAGGAGCTGGTCGAGGAACTGTACGCCGAGGCGCGCCGGCAACTCGGGCGCGCCATGGAACTCGACTGCGTGCTGTTCGTCGGCGGCGGCGCCATGGCGCTCGCCGAGCACATCACCGACTGGTTTCCGAATCAGCAGATCGCAGCGCAGCCCGCGTTCGCCAACGCCCGCGGCATGCTCAAGTACCTGCAGTTCGTCGGCGAGCGCGCCGATGCGGCCTGATACGCATTCATCCGTCGTCACTGCGGTTCAGTGGCAAAACCGTACCTCAAGGACCGCTTGCCAGGTACAGCGGCGTATGCCGTCGGTCCATCCTCGAAAGGCAGCCAACGTGGTTGCCGTCACCCTGCCGGGGTATGCCCCCGTCCGGGTGGCCTGCACTCCGGTGTCACGCACGATCCAGGAGCACGCATCATGAACAGCAACGAAAACGCCAAGTATTTCGATCTTCACACCACCGGCATCGGTTATCTGAACCGGGTGCGCGAGGTGACCCCGGAGCAGGGCACGCCCTTTCTGGCCGTCACCGTCGCCGCCATTCACGGCAAGGTAGCCGACGTCGAGCACACGTACTTCGAGTGTGCCGTCTACGGCAAGGCCGCACTGGCAACGGTGCGCAGTCTTAAAACCGCGGTCGATAGCGGTTCCAAGGTGCTGATCGGCTTCACGCTCAGCAATCTTAAAGCAGAAGCCTTCACCTTCAAGCAAGGCGAGAAAGCCGGCCAGCTCGGCGTCAACCTGAAAGCCCGACTGATCAAGGTCGGCTGGGCCAAGGTCGACGGCGAGAAGGTTCCGATTGAGGAATCCCGTGCCGCCTGACTCAAGCACAGGCCGGGCAACACTGTTGTTGCCCGGCCACTTTTCCACCCAACGGGGGATGCGTCCCCTGTGCGGGGTCGATCGCCCGACTCATGCGGAGATCGACCATGACCACAAGCAACGCAACGCGAGCGGACAACCGCTTCGCCAACCTGAAAGTCTCAACCCTAGACGACGCGGAGCGCGCCAGCCTGATCAGGCTCGCCATGAAGATCCTTGCCGCACGACACCAACGCGGCCGGGCAATTCGCAGCCCCGCGGATACCGAGAGCTACCTGAAGCTGCGCCTGGCCGAGGAGAAGGCCGAGCACTTCGGTTGCGTGTTTCTCGACAACCGGCATCGCGTACTGGCGCTCGAGCACCTGTTCCACGGCACCATCGACGGTACCTCGGTGTACCCGCGCGTGGTGGTGCAAAAGGCCCTCGAGATCAACGCCGCGGCGGTGATCCTGTTCCACAACCACCCCTCGGGGGTGGCCGAGCCCAGCCAGGCCGACGAGCGCATCACCCATCGCCTGAAAAGCGCGCTCGAGCTGATCGACGTGCGGGTGCTCGACCACATCATCGTCACCGCGGGCAACTGCACGTCGCTGGCGGCGCGCGGCCTGCTCTGAGTCAACGTAAACCACCACCCGGCCGGGAAAGGCACGCCTTTCCCGGTCGGGACGGTGGCCTGACCCGGTGTTTCCACACCTCAAGGAGAGACACCATGACTGAACGCAAGCAAGCAAACGAGCATCCCTTCGGCCCGGTCGTCTATCGCTACACGCGAAAGCAGGCCCTGGAGGATGGCGTGCTGATCGACGTCACGCAGATGGCCAAGGAGGCGGGCTTCAAATGGCCGGTGGCACTCACCGCCGCGGCCTGGGACGACTGCGTCGCCTGGAGCGACGAGGACAACCGCCAACAGACCTACCAGGATGCTTCCGGGCGCCTGTGGGATGTACTCATCATGGCCGCGTTTTCGGTGCAATCGGCACCGGAGGGTCTGCATCCGGCGCTGTTCGCCCTGATGCGTATCCCGCGAGACGGTACGTCGCAACGCAGCGAACGCCGGCGCCTGAAGCTGGTTCTCGGCCCCGGTGACGACGGCGAACCCGTCCTCACCATCATGCTCCCCAACGAGGACTGACGCTCTCCGGCGTCGCACCCTGGCCACTTGGGTTAAAGTGGCACCCTTCCTTGCCGCGCAGCACCGCGCATTCTCTCCATAGCCAACCGCTCGCCTGAAAGATGACAGGCACGCGTCGCCGCGCGCGGCGCACCGCGCCATCGGCGTGCCCGATACCATCACCGGCTGTCCACAGAGTCCACAGGCCACTGCAATCAGAGGCGTCGCGAGCCTCACACTCGCGACGCCGGTAACCGTACCCGATCCACGCCGGCCTGTGGACCCCTGTGGGCAGGCGAGCACGCACCGACCGTGCACCCGCACACGACAACGAGCACTCGCCGCGACCGCGGCGAGCGCTCGGCACCGCTGCGACGCGCCCTCGTCACCAGCGCGCCGCACTGGTGACGAGGGCTGCCATGCGCCTATCCACGCCGCTTGCCGCTCGGATTTACGGGTGACGCACGGATGATCCGTTCCTAACATGACGCCCTCGTACTGATACTAGCCGCGGCCACTGCGGACAAAGTGGCAAGCGCGCGCCAGGACCCATTAACGCGCGCCGGTCAGACGACCGCGGGTCCATCTTCAACACGGCAACCGCCGTTCCTTTCTCAGCGGGCGCAACGCCCACACTCATCAAAGCTGCTATCTCAGCGGCAACATTCAATCACGCGGCAAGACCGCCCTATTCAAAGGAGGTGATATCACCCAGCTAGACCCATGCCCGTTATCGGGCAGGCTGGTGCGCACTGCCACCGTCCCCCACGGGGACACGCAGTGTTGCCTGCGACCAGGCACGTTCAGGTCGAAACGGGGTTCGTGTCCCGAGACCGTAGCGCATTACGCGCAGCCGGACAGTCATTGCTGCCGGTTGGTCAGATTCACTCACCGCAATGGAGCAGCACGTTGAGAGACCTGAACTACCAGCTCAAACAACTCGGCCGCGACAATCGGGACGGCAGCTTTGCCACGCAGGCGAAACGCGCGTGGCTGTTGTCACAGATCGCCAATCAGCTCCACGAGCTCGGCTTCCGGGGCATGCAGGCCCGCTCCCTGAAAGCCAAGCACGTGCGGGCACTGGTCGCTCACTGGCAAAACCAGGGGCTCGCCATCGGCACCATCAAGAACCGCATGTCGGTGCTCCGTTGGTGGGCACGCAAGGTGAACCGGCAGAGCGTGATCGCGAACAGCAACGATTGCTACGGCATCGGCCGCCGACAGCTGGTGGCCACGACCTCGAAAGCCAAGGACGTCAGCACGGACCAGCTGGCGAAGATCACCGACCCGTACGTCGCACTGAGCCTCGAGCTGCAGCGGGCGTTCGGTCTGCGCCGCGAAGAGGCCATCAAGTTCCAGCCGAAATTCGCCGATCGTGGCGATCACCTGCACCTCAAGGCCAGCTGGACCAAGGGCGGCAAGGCGCGCGTGATACCGATCCGCACCGACGCCCAGCGCGAGCTGATCGACCGCATCCACGCACGCGTCGGAAATGCCTCACTGATACCGGCCGAGCGCAACTACGTGCAACAGCTGCGCATCTACACACGCCAGGTCATGAATGCCGGGCTGTCGAAACTCCACGGCCTGCGACACGCGTATGCGCAACAGCGCTATCACGAACTGACCGGCTGGCACTGTCCGGCGGCCGGCGGACCGCCGGCCCGGACATTGAACGAAACGCAACGCGCCATCGACCGCAACGCACGGCTCACGATCAGCCGCGAGCTGGGTCACGAGCGCGAGCAGATCACGACGGTTTATTGTGGTAAGTGATTTGTTATGTGGAGTTGGAGCGCAAAGAGATTATTGATCAGGGTGTTGGCTTTGGATTGCTCCACATAAAACCCTTAATGATCGACTCCCGATGACCATAGGCGTTGCCTATCACAAGGAGTTTGATCACGGGTCGACCGAAGCATCAGGTTGCCGGCAGACGACCGCAGGATCGCCTTGTAATCAAGCGGCTATGGACCCGGGCAATGCATTCTCGGAACCACAGATCACCGTGCGCGGCGAGCATATTTGATCGACTTGGAGCAACGTGCCGCGGCGGCATCGCCGGCCGGTAAGGCGATGCGAATAGGCGAGCGTAATGCCTAGTGCACCGGCAGCATCTTGACGGCTGTTAATGTCGCTTGGATCCTGAATCGTCTCGGGCTGACTGGAGCTACTGAACCCGATGGTATACACCGTCTTGACCTGTGGCACTGGTGGTCGAACCTGCGACACGCCGCGGGTGCCGCATCGCATGCATTTCGTCACGCCTACACCTGCATTCCGACTCGATCGCTTCACCCCGCAAATGAGCCTGTTGAATCAATTTCAAGATCTTTTGCTTCCAATCTGCGCGATCATTGTCGACGCGATCGGGCAAGATCTCTACGCCGCAGGCGGGACACTCTCTATAGATTCTATATGTGCTATGGTGCCCGAAGCCTCGAAGTGGCCCAAGTCCGCTTTGCATGACCCTTTCGCGTGATATGGGCCTATGACGATCGTGTCATAGTAATCTGGTGAATATCGGGAAAGATCAGCGTCAATCCAGTGTTTTGTCGATTCACTTACGCGCCAGAGCGTATCTGAAGCATTGTGAATTACGTCCAGCGGTTGCGTGGGTTCGAATGGACTAGCGCTCGCAACCTTCTTCTCGTACGTTGCCAGACCCCAGAGCAGCGAAACAGTTGAACCGGGGCTGCTGTTAAGTGCACAATCACCCAAACGGCTCCGCCAACCACCAACAGGGCCAATGGGAGTCCGATGCCCCAAAGTTTCAGCGCGGTATCAGCAACCCCATCCATACACAATCGTTACCGACTTGCGACTAAAGTCAGTCTTTGTTGACGTTATCGCTCGTTGAACTATCCGGGTTGTCACGGACGTATTTCCGGTCTTTTATTTTCACAGTGTGCGCGCGGGGATGTTTGCCCCTGTTCGACTTCGCGAACAGCCTGCGTCCGCGATACCTGTTGGCGTGACCCAATTTTATACGACTCATCTCGACCCTGGGCCGTCGCGGTTGCCTCGGATTTTGGTCATTCTACTTCCCCATCTGGCGCCAGGTGCACTCCCGGCCAGTTCGTAATTGCCATTGAAATAGTAACCTGCTACAAACATCAGGGTGCTCGCAGCAAGCCGGACTGGAGGCAGGCAGGCAATCTCGGACACCAATAAGGCGGCCACCCGATTGCTCCGTGGGACCTGTGACTCCTGCCCCCGAGTCCTTACCCTGCATTTCTACAGGGCTGCAGAAAGTCTACACGCCGCTCGTAGAAATGCTAGTCTGGAAGCCCTTTTTCGTTGCGCTAATAAATAATTGAAAATCATATACTTATGCGCGATTTATGCCGAAATTGTTGAACCTAATTCGGGCGAAAACACCGACATTCGTGAAGCACGTTCGCAGAAGTACAGCAGCCATGCCGACGAAAGGTCTTCAGACGCCAGGCGTTCCTGGAAGTACGACCAGAGATCATCCATGCATTCGTCTGTATCCTCTGTCGGTCCTTCGAACGCGTTCGAGAAACCGCTGAACTCGAGCAAACTGCTCCTGATACGTTCGCATGTAGCACCATCTCGGTTCACCACTGCGGCCAGATAGACCTACCAGATCGGGTAGTATCAGGTCCCCTGAAGCGAGCGTACGAAGCTCCCATGGATGACCGCGTTCTAGAAATTATCGACAAGCTGAATGAACGGTCCGGTTGGGCACTGGGAATTGCCACGATGTTGGCAGTGCATGAGGACACAAGCGGCGATGCGCGCGACGCGGCCGACTGCGCCGCTTTCCACCTTCGTCGACTTCGGTAGCTTCTCCGGGAGTTGTCGACACTTGAATCCAGCGAGCAGTCGGAGGCTTGATACGTCAGCCTATATTGCTTGGGAAATATCCGCCGCAGGCTGCGGGCTATTCGATGACCGCGGAATTCTCCTCCGGTTCTGGCTCGACTGATTGGGCGGTGCCTGCCGGTTGATCTTGATCAGTGGTCGTGGCCACGCACTGCGTAATTGCCGCAGCGACCGTGGTGACAATGGCAACAATGACTGCACCGTAGACCAATTTTCGCACGCCCTGCCATTGCGACCTCTTGTCAAGTTCAGTCTGAGCTAGGCTCGCGAGTTCTCACCGAGAAAGTCGTCATGCTCCATGTTCGGGGGCTTGAATATCCGGAAAGTCCCGTAGATGTACTTCGGTGTGACGACCGATCCGCTAACTTCTTGAGGTCGCTCGCGTCCCATTTGCCGTGAGCCTCGAACTGCTCGCGCACGTCGCGAGCATTGTCAGGGTTGCTCCCTACGTACCCATAGCCTTTCGTCGACGCGCTGGGAGCCTTTCGCAGCACCACTCGCGGTGTGCGTCTTGCGTTTCGTGGGCTCGCCCCCCGCCGGGCGGCTCTCATGCTCTTTCTGATCGCTCATCGTTACATTCTACTATGTAGCCGGCAACGCCTCAACCGACGACGCACAGAATTTATTGCGACCCTCGCTAGCTGCTCAATGATTCGTCTCTCGCCGGGGACCGGCCCCGACGCCCAGAGAAAAGGATCCTTGCCCCATGGCAACAGCCAAGTCCACCACCGCCGTCGTCGCTGGTTACAACAAGGCCGCCAGGGCACTCGGTCGGCGACCCGTGAAGCGCTTCGCTGACCGGAGGACGGCGCTCCGCCGGGTGCGGGCCATCGAGACCGAGGTGCGGCCAGCCAGCAGTCCGCCGGGGCGGTCGGCGCCCGGACCTGTTCGTAGAAAGCGCGGTCTGCGCTTCGACCTTCACCGGAAAGACAAGGTGCCTCGCGCGAGGGCACCATGCAGCGACCTGCTGGAGATCCTTCGTGAGGCCGGCAAGAAGGGCATCGATTTCGAGGACCTGCACACCGCGTGCGGCTTCAAGAATCGCAAGTCGACGCGCGACGCCCTCGGGTTGCTCTGGTGCAAGAATGGCTATGCGATCAGCGGCCCGGACGCCTGCGTTCGGCTCGCCTAGCCTTCAGTCCCTCCCAACAAGGCCCCTGTGACGGTGACGCGCAGGGGCCTTTTCCATTGTCACGCGGCACGGTTGCGCGTCCGGCCCGGCGTTATAGGCTTCAATATCGTGTGCGCTGAACAACTTTGGCGCCGGCATCTTCGTCTTTACCAAGGACGAGAAAGTTCTTGAAGGAGAACGCCGACGGCGATACGGAGGAAGTCTGGTGCCGACGAGACGTCGTCTACGACCTGGGAGCTGCGAGCGTCCTGTGGGATCGCAAGATCATTATCCTACGCGAGGAGGGCTGAACTTCCCGTCCGACTTTAGCGACCTCGGCTACATTACGTTCGACGGTACAGGTGTCGCACCACGGCCCTGGCCCTCATGAAAGAGCTGGTGGCTCTCCAGTTACTAAAGGTACTCGCAGCCTAGCCCCGAGGCCGGAGCTTAAGAGATGTGGCGACCTTCTCGACAAGATCTTCTTCATCAATATCTTCAACTACCTGCTGCCGGGCACGGTCTTCGCGCTGACTGCTGAGCGATACACGTCGTTCTATCTCGTAACCGACAACCTGATCATCGCGCCCTTCCTCTATTACTTTCGGGCTGGTCATTAGCCGGATCGGATCGCTCATGCTGGAGCCGCTATTGCGCTCGTTCCATTTTCTCGAGTACCGGAACTATGAGCCTTCGTCGAGGCATCGAAGGCGGACAGCAAGATCGACACGCTGTCAGAGGCCAACAACATGTACCGCACGTTGAGCTCGTTGATTGTCTGCTCCGCTGTCGTTATCGTTATTGATCGAGTTGCCGCAGTCTGGCCGGTTGTTCGCGTGATTGTTCAGTACGCGGCTGGCCGTACTCGGTGCTCTTTCTATTCTCTTGGAGAAAGCGGACGTCGTATGTCGTCAGAGAATCGATAGTAACTCGAAGAAATGAGCATCGTAATATCATACTCAGTGGGCGACGGGGACATGTTCTCGATTGCGCACAATTCCGACAACTTCACCATGATCGACACTCACATGAGTCGATGAGAATATGGATTGGATTACCAACGAACTCAAGGAGCAAAAGGACGACAAGCGTGTTACTCGCTTCATCTCAACCCACCCGGATCAAGACCATATCGCTGGGCTGGAACATATCGATGATGAGATCGGAATCCCTAACTTCTATTGCATCAAGAACAAGGCGACAAAGTCTCCACCCGTAACATCAGACTACAAGCACTACAAGAAGCTGCGCGATGGCGACAAGGCGTTCGATTTGTACAAGGGATGTTCGCGCAAGTGGATGAACGAGTCCGACGAGACGCGAGGTTCTGCTGGCCTCACGTGCTTTCGCGGGACACGAGTAACGAGGACTTCAAAGCAGCGTTAGCCGCAGCTGAGAACGCGGGAAACGCGAACAACACATCGATCATTCTGCGATACAGCGTCGAGGACAGCTGCTCCTTTCTCTTCATGGGCGACATGGAAACGGACATGATCGAGAAGATTGAGGACGACGTGAACTGGCCAAGCATCGACGTTCTATTCGCGCCTCATCACGGGAGAAGCAGCGCGACCGTGCCCAGCAGCATCCTCCATAAGATGGACCCCGAGTCTCTGGTTCTCGGCGAAGCCCCGTCACAACACCTTCAGTATTATCCTGGCTACAACACCATCTCTCAGAACTCGGCCAAGAATATCGTGTTCGAGGCAGACACTGGATGGGTCCACATCTACTCTTCTAATCAGAACTATTCCGTGAACTTTCTCGTCAATCTCCAGCGAGACCCGTATAAAGGATGCCGCTATATTGGGTCACTTGAGGTGTAGAGCGATGGAGAACATTGAGCTTAGTGATTTCGTTAGGAATGCCTTGCTGCAAATCGCCAAGGGTGTTCGCGAAGCGAATGAGGAGCTGCTCGATCCGGAGAAGCACCAGTATCATGTTTTCAATCTACGCCACAACAAAGGGGACTCACCCAAGGTCCCAGGCATTAGATGCGACGTCGCGGTCACGGCATCTAAAGGTCAAAAGGATCGCGCCGGGTTCTTCGTTGCGTTGGTCAACGCCGGTGGTGGAGCCAACACCGAAAAGCTGCTAGAGGGACAGACCGTGCAGCGAATTCAGTTTCAAGTCGGAATCGAGAGCACGTGGCTATAGCCGAACAGTTGCCATGAGCACGTGGATAGGGTGATGGGAATCGAACCCACGTTTTCTGCTTGGGAAGCAGAAGTTCTCATTGAACTACATCCGCTCGGCGGTGCATTGTGACTCAAATACTCGAACCGTCCGGGCCGAGAAACCCGCGCCCGCTCGAGATCGCTCTCCTGAGCCTGGATGTGGTGTCTTGAAGAAGAAAAAGACCGCCGGAAACAACCTGCCACCGGCGGATTTGTGTCTCGATGACCTCGAAGATCTACATGCGATCATCAGCGAGGGCGGCGGTGATGTTGAGATCGAGGCCGAAGACTACACTCTCGACGGCGTGGATGAGTTTGCCAAACTCAAGGACCAAATCAACAGTGCGCAGCTGGAGAGTTCAGTATGGCGCGCCGAGATGCGGATATCACGTTGTCATACGAGGGATGGGTCGGGCATATTCGCCGAGACGCGGACAGCACTCTAGCGCGCGGTATCGAGTGGACGAAGCTCTCTGAGCGATGGGGCGCTCAAAAGCGATGGTCGTTCAAGCACACTGATTGGATTATGTACCTCGCATTTCTTGTACTTTGCTTGGCATACGGGAAAGCAGGGAGGATCGATAATTGAGGCTGCCTTTCTTATCGGATTTTTGCTTTTTTTCTAGCGATCTGGATTGGGCTCGTGCTCCCCAACTGGCTACAAGAATTATAACACGTAGGGCTGAGACCCCTAATTTCTGGGAGCGAAACCGGGGACGAGTACTGATGTCCCTATTACTCCGCGGTCGTCGGGGCGCTTCTGCTAGGAGCAATGCAGTACGCAATTCACTATTTTCGTAACGTGTTCGCCGACGCACCCTCCTACTACGTCCCCTCGCGGCTCTTCCGACGGCTCATCTACGCCCCTAGCAGTCCCATAAATATAGGTAGAATAAGTTCTTAGCATTACCTTGGATTAGCTTTCCAAGCTGGAGACTACGTTCTCGATCGAAAGCCGACATTCGCAATCCGTATGTTGAACGCTTGCTTTTCGCCGTTTTGCAACTTTTGCGATGGCGCCATTTATTCCTTTTGAGTGCCCGATATCCGTAGAAGCAGGCGTTCGGGTGCAATGGGATTCGACACGGGCATTACCATGTACCCATGTGGAATTACCAGGCCTAGCCTCGATCGCTGGCGCGATCGTCCGATTCATCGGCGCGCATGCCTCCGACTGCCGCGTTGATCTCCAAGCACTGAGGCACTGCTTCTGATGCCCTGCGGCATCGCAGAAGTCGAAACATCTCGGTGCAAGCTGTTCAGAGGCAGGGCGTTGATCGACGCCGAGCGCGAGGCCAGACGGCCACGCATAACAAATTACCCGCCTGACCATGAGTAAAACGTGTAGCTGCCCATCTGACTCGGCTCGGGGCGGCTGGCGAGACGGAACGCTACCGCAGTGAGTTCCGGTTATCGACTGCAGTGAATCGTGCGTTATGGCGAGATAAGTGCGATCCGGCGATCGCCTCGTCCATTCCCATAAATGCAGGAAGATTCGATGACCGATATCTCAACGACACGATCGTCACACTGGCGGTTGATGCTTGGCACCATCATGGCATCGATCCTGACGAACCACGGCGTCAATGCTGACTCTATTCGCATTGGCCGTTATCAGTCGATGGTGCTGGCTCCGGATACCGCGCCGGTCGACGCGCTCGGTAGCGCTCATCACGCAGCGTGTTCCGGACGACATCACGACGGTCGGCGAGGCAATTGACTTCCTGTTGCAAGGGACCGGATATCAGCTGCAATCGACGGCGGATCCCTGTCAGGCGTTGCTGTTCGCGCAGCCGCTGCCGGCCGCCCATCGGCAGCTGGGACCCATGACGGTTCGCCACGCATTGGCGGTGCTGGCCGGACCGGCCTACCGGCCGGTGGTCGATACCCTCTACCGCCGCGTCACGTTCGAGCTTACGGAGGCGGCAACCAGCAACGCCGAGCCGAGTTGCAACAGTGAATAGTGCGCGAGCCTTGCTGATTGGCGTGATGCTCGCCGCCAGCGCGCCGGCCGTGACGCAATCCGTGTCGTCGACGGACGTCTCGGCGACGCAGCAGACGCAAGACGACACGGAGAACACACCGCTGACGGCGTCGGAACGTGCACGAGCGCGCACCTGGGAACTCTCGGAGACCGAGTGGCGGCGCTACCGGTCGCTGATGCAAGGCATTCGCGGCAGCGTGAGCCCCGAGAACCTGTCACCGATCGAGGTGCTGGGCATCCACGCTCGCGATGCCGCCGAACGGCGGCAGTACGCTGAAGCTTGGGCGCGCGCGATGCGCGCCGATGCCGAGCGGATTCTGGCATTCCAGCACGCCTACGACGCGGCCCATGAGCGGCTGTTTCCCGATCAGGCACTGATCGATGTCGCACAGCTTGCTGCCTTTCCTAAAAGTCGCAGCGCCCTCGAGTCCGGCGACCGTCTGCTCGTGTTCACACTCATCGACTGCCCGAGCTGCAATGCTGTGCTCGGCAGGGCCATCGATCGTCTGGATGGCATCGCGGGTCTGGATATCTACGTTACCGGTGCGCCGCCCGACGATGCGGCGATTCGGGCGTGGGCGCAGGAGCGGGGGATCGAGCGGGACTGGGTGCACGAGCGCCGAGTGACCCTCAATCGCGACGGCGGCCTCTTAAAGGAAATCGATCCGGACGCCACGGAGCTGCCGGCGATCTTCAGACGGCGCGGCGAACGTATCGAGCGACTCGCGTACGCGGCGCTCTGATGCCGCACCGTATCCATTCGCGCGGGGTGTGGCTGATGGCACTGTGGCTCTCAAGCACTAGCGCGGCCGGGCAGGGCGATGTGCCGCCCGCCTACCGCGCCACCGCGGCCCAGCACGGTATTCCGGTCGAGCTCCTCTACGCCATGGCACTGACTGAAAGCGGCAAGCAGGTCGCGACCGGGCATCTCGATGCCGTGCATCGACCGTGGCCGTGGACCCTGAACATTGCCGGCCGCGGCGCGTACTTCGCCTCGCGGGAAGCGGCCTGGCTGGCGCTCGACCGGTCGCTCGCCGCGGGCCAAACCTCGGTGGATATCGGCCTGATGCAGGTGAACTGGCGCTACCATGCCGATGCGCTCGGCTCGAGCTGGCGTGCCCTGGATCCGTACCACAACCTGAGCGTCGCCGCCGAAATACTGAAGCGCTGCTACCGCGAGCGGCGTGACTGGTGGACGAGTGTCGGCTGCTATCACGCGCCATCGAACGATCAGCGTGCACGCCGCTACCGGGAACGGGTGCTCGCGCACTGGCGAGCCGTCACGGGTGCATCCTGATGATCCGACGCCACGCACGAATCCGGACTCGCGTGCCTGACCGCGGTCTTGGCTATCCTGCCCATCGTGTCCGCCACCGCGGCAGAACTGATTGTCATCTACGACAGCGGCCATGCGAAACCGCTGGCGCCCCTGCTGGGTCCGGTGCAATCCGCGCGCAAGGACAATCCGCCCAGGACTGCGGACGGCACGGCGCTGGGCGCCGCCGACATCGAGGCGGTGCTGCCGATCTCATCACCCGGTTTAACGCCCGGCGTCGTAACGGGCCGGACGCACACGCAACCGTTCACCCGGCCGTTCTTTCTGGTTGGGTCCGATGCCCGATCGCGCCGCTGGCTGCACGAACACCAAGCGCTGCTCGCGGACCTCGGCGCCGTCGGCATGCTGGTCGAGGCGCAAAGCGTCGAGGACATTCAAGCGATGCGAGCGCTCGCGAGGGGCCTGCCGCTGCTACCGGCCGCCGGCACCGACATCGCCCGGGCACTCGGTGTCGATCATTACCCGGTGGCGGTCGCTGACGGGCGCATCTGGCAATGAGTCGCTACGCCATCGATGCCCTGTTGCGGCCGCCGGTGGAACTGTGGTCGGTGCTGGTGGCGTTGGCGACGGCGGCAATCGCCGCCAGCGCACCGTGGGCGCTGATGATGCCGGCCGAGCTCGCCTACGCGGTCAGTGCCGTGCTGTTTGGTTTCGCTGTCGTGCGCGCCCGCCAGGCGTATCGCGTGCTCGTCTATCAGCGACGCCTGAAGCGCCTGCCACGCTACAGCATGCGCTCGCATCGCGTACCGACGAGCCGCCGTCGGCTGTTCCTGGGTCGTGGCTTTCGCTGGACGCAGACGCACACGCAACGCCTGCGCGACACGCTGCGACCCGAAGTGCAACGCTACGTCGAACCGGGCCGGCTGTACCGCTGGGCGCGGCGCAAGGAAGCGGCGTGGGAGTGCCGGCCGTTACGGCGCTGGGCCGCCACGCTGCTGCAGCAGCGTCGCTGGTGGAATCCGCTCGCACCGCGGGCATCGCTGGGCGGCAACGCGGCGATACACGCGGTCGGCCTGCACGAGCAGGATGTCTGGATGGACCTCGACGAGCGCGTCGGCCACACGCTGGTGCTCGGCACCACGCGCGTCGGCAAGACGCGGCTTGCGGAACTCCTGATCGCGCAGGACATCCGCCGCGGCGACGTCGTGATCGTGTTCGACCCCAAGGGCGATGCCGGGCTGCTGAAACGCGTCTACGCGGAAGCCCAACGCAGCGGCCGCGCCGGCGAGTTTCTGATGTTTCATCTTGGCTATCCGGAGGCCTCCGCGCGCTACAACGCCATCGGCAACTTCTCGCGCATCACCGAAGTCGCCACGCGTATCGCCAACCAGCTGCCGCGCGAGGGCAACTCCGCGGCGTTCAAGGAATTCGCGTGGCGGTTCGTGAACATCATCGCGCGGGCGCTGGTGGCGTTGGGCCAGCGGCCCGACTACGACAAGGTACGACGCTACATCAACGACATCGAACCGCTGTTCATCGAGTACGCGCGCGAACTGCTCGCCCGGAACGGCCCGGCCGACTGGTCCGCAACGGTCGCGGAACTCTGCGAGCAGGCCAGGGGCCGCACCGTGCCGGCCGCGCAGCGCGGCCGCCGGCCGGAGGCGATCGCGCTGATGCGCTATCTGCAGGCCAACGCCATCTACGAGCCGGTGCTGGACGGGCTGCTGTCGGCGTTCAAATACGACCGCACCTACTTCGACAAGATCGTCAGTTCCGTCGGCCCGTTGCTCGAGAAGCTGACCACCGGTCCCATCGCGGCCCTGCTGTCCCCGGAACTCGAGCACACCACGGATACGCGACCGCTGCTCGAGTGGCTGGAAGTGATCCGCAACCAGGGCATCGTCTACGTTGGCCTCGACGCGCTCAGCGACACCACCGTCGCCAGTGCCGTCGGCAACTCCATGTTCGCCGACCTGGTGTCCGTGGCCGGGCACATCTACAAGCACGGCGTCGACGGAGACGCCGGTGCGACGCCGACCGTCTCGCTGCACGCCGATGAGTTCAACGAGTTGATCGGCGAGGAGTTCGTGCCGTTGTTGAACAAGGCCGGCGGCGCCGGCTTTCAGGTGACGGCCTACACGCAGACCTGGTCGGACGTCGAAGCGCGCCTCGGCAATCGCGCCAAGGCCGGGCAGGTGGCCGGCAACTTCAATTCGATGATCATGCTGCGCGTCAAGGAGCTCGCCACGGCACGCATGCTGACCGATCAGCTGCCGAACGTCGAGGTCCTGACACTGATGAGCGTCTCCGGCGTCGACGACTCCTCCGAGCCGGGTTCCGGCGTCGATTTCCGCTCGCGAAACGAGGACCGCATCAGCGTCTCGGAGACCACGTTGCTCACCGTCTCCGAACTGGTCACGCTGCCCAAAGGCCAGGCGTTCGCGATGCTCGCCGGCGGCCAGTTGTGGAAACTGCGCATGCCGCTCGCCGAGCCGGTCTCGGACGAGGCATTGCCGCCGTCGCTGCGACGGATCGCACGCGAGATGGCCCGCAGCTACGTCACCAACGAACACTGGTACCGACAGCGCGACGACTGGTGGATCGATGCGCGCACCGGCACCGCCGGCGACACCACAGACCGTGGCGGCACGTCCCAACGCCCGACCTGAGCGCGCGCCCGAGCGCGCCCGGCCCGGCGTCATCGCCCGCGCGCTGGCGCGCATCGGCAGCACGATCCGCTGGCTGCTCCTGTCGCTGGTCGTCTCGATCGTCCTCGAATGCCTCGGCATGGTGTTCTGGTGGCCCGATGAGGGCCTCGAGCACAGCCGTACGATGCTGCGCCAG
>JAXHMR010000025.1:0-192425 GCA_034521225.1 Woeseiaceae bacterium | reverse complement strand
AATACCGTGTACGCGGCCTCGTCGATCTCCGAAAGCGATTGGTAACCGTTTTGCGGATGTACCTGGTTCAGTTCATGTTGTTCCGGAGATTGACGAGGCCGCGTACACGGTATTTCTGCGCTCCATACCGTACAGCTTCTATCCGATACTCGCGGTCATTTTCGTTATCTCGGTGGCCTCGACCGGCCGCGATTTCGGGCCGATGTACAAGGCAGAGGTCCGCGCGCGCGGTGGCCAGGTCAGTCCATTGTCTTCCGCCGACCTGCCGGCCATGCAGGGCGACTCCCTGGACGCGAAGCCGGACGTGCCGATGCGCGCCGTCAACGCATTCATCCCGCTGATCGTTCTCATCATTGCATTGCTCGGTGGACTGTACGTTACCGGTGATGGCGAGACGCTGACTGAAATCATCGGATCGGCGGATGCCTACAAAGCCATGTTGTGGGCATCATTGCTCGGCGCGCTGACGGCCGCGGTCATGACGGTAGGGCAGAAAATCCTGACCGCCGAGGAAACCGTTGATGCCTGGTACGGCGGTGTACGCGCGATGCTGTTTGCGATGATCGTGCTGGTACTGGCGTGGGCTCTTTCAAGCGTCAGTGAGGCGCTGCATACGGCCGACTACCTGGTATCCGTGCTTGCCGACACGCTGCCGCCGCCGCTGTTGCCGGCCATTGTATTTATCCTTTCCGCCATTACCGCGTTTACCACCGGAACCAGCTGGGGAACGATGGGTATCCTGATGCCACTTGTCATACCGCTGACCTGGGCAGTGATGGGTGTCAGCGGGATGCAGGAGCCGGAACACATGCACATCCTGTATTCAGCGATCGCCTGCAATCTCGCGGGTGCGGTATGGGGAGATCATTGCTCGCCGATTTCGGATACGACAGTGCTGTCGTCCATGGCGAGCGGTTGCGATCACATCGAGCACGTCCGGACGCAATTGCCGTACGCGATGACCGTCGGCGTTGTTGCCATCGCGATCGGCACGATACCGGGCGGCTACGGGATGCCGCCGCTACTGTCCATCGTGCTCGGCGTGCTGATCCTGCTTGCCGTGCTCAGGTATCTCGGGAAAAACGCCGATCAGGCCGGCGCATCCGGCTGACGTTCCGGCACCGCCTTGGCGAAGGCGGGCTGTTCAAGGCAGTGCTCATTGATGGCGGCAATTCGCGGCCATGGAGTGAGGTCCAGCCCGAACCGGCCGGCGTTATACACCTGCGGTACCAGCCACGCATCGGCCAGCGTCGGCGCCCTGCCGAACGAGTACGGGCCCGACGCCCCGTGACGTTCCGCCAGTGCTTCGTACGCGTTGAATCCGGCACCGATCCAGCGGTGTATCCAGCGTGTCACGGCGGCGTCGCCGGCGTCGAATTCGTCCCGCAGGTAGGTTAATACACGCAGGTTTTGCAGCGGGTGTACGTCGCTGCCGATGACCGCCATCATCTCGCGTATCCGTGCCCGGTCAAGCGCCGTTACCGGCAGCAGCGGCGGGTCCGGGTGTTGTTCCTCCAGGTATTCGGCAATTGCCGCGGACTGGCTTATCGCCGCATTGCCGGTATCGAGAACGGGGACGAGGCCCGACGGATTCAGTGCCGTGAATTCGTCTGATTTCTGCTCGCCGCGATTCAGGCGCACCGTTTCGTAGTCCCACGACAGTCCCTTGAGATTCAGGACGATGCGAATGCGAAAACTCGCGCTGCTGCGGTAGTAGCCGAATAGTCTCATTGAACCAAGCTCCCGGAGCGTACAACCGCCCGCTTCAATCATTGATGATGCCGCGCGAAGGGCTGCCGGCTCAATAGCCGGGGCGGAAATTGCGCAGCGGGGGCCACGGGCTGGTAAGCTTGGCCCTCTTGCATTTTCCGGTTTCACTGTAACAAGAGGGATCAAGCATGCGATCAATTCTGGCGTTGGTTCTGGCTCTATTTGCCCTGAGTACGTTTGCCCAGAACGAGAGAACGCAACAGAAAATCGCGGACGCGATGGAAGGCAGCGTCCGTACCGATGCCGAGATTGCGCGGGATGCGAACCGCAAGCCGGCCGACACACTGGCATTTTTCGGCTTGGCTGATGACATGCGGGTACTGGAACTGCTGCCGGGCGGCGGCTGGTATACAAAGCTGCTCGCCCCCGTCCTGCGCGAGAACGGTGAGCTGTATGTTGCCATCGGCACCAATTCCGTACGGGACAATCTGCTTTCAAGCGACGGCTTCGATCACGTCGAAGTGCTCGATATCGGCGTCGCTCCGGAACGCAGCGGGCCCTTCAATACCAACTTCATTCCGGCCTTCGATTTCGGCGTAAGCGACCTCGACATGGTCGTCACCTTCCGCAACATGCATAACTTCACGCCGGAAGGACGCGCCAATATCAACGATGCCGTCTTCAAGGCATTGAAGTCTGGCGGCCTCTATGGCGTCGTTGATCACAGCCGGCGCCACATGGAGCCGATGACGGCCGAAAATCGCCGTCGCGCCGATGTCGTGCAGATCATCAAGGAAGTACAGGCAGCGGGTATGGAGCTGGTTGACTACAGCGACCTGCACTATCGGCCCGACGACGAACTGCGCTACGAGGTTGGACGGCACAGCGTTACCGGCAATACCGACCGGTTTACATTGTTGTTCAGGAAGCCCTGATGCAACGCTCGAGCCCGGATTATTCATGAACGGCACGGAGATGCGGTGGTCAGCGAGGTGCGCCCCGGGGAGGGCTTTTCAGGGCTGCGCCGGACAGTGACGTCCCGCAGCCGCTAGCTGTACAGGGACGTCCCTATTCGCAGCGTCCCTGAAAAGCTCTCCCCGGGTGCGCCTCCGCCCCGATCCACCGAAGCTGACAGTTCATGAATAATCCAATACACAAATCCGGGCGTCAGGGTGCCGCCCGCGTATACAGGCGACGGCTGTCTGGCGTATTCTAGCTTTTCCGGGCACTTGGCCCGATGCGATGAGGTATGGGCCGGCACGGCCATGTATGTGTGCGAAACCTGTCATAGGGATACCGGCTGACCGCCGCGTTATCGACCCCCACACCTTTCACGTGGTGGGTGAGAAGTATATAAGCGCGATACTCGAGGGCGCCGGGGCGCTGCCGGTACTGTTGCCGGCCCTGGGCCCGGATCTTGATCTGGACGACCTGCTGTCGAACCTCGATGGCCTGTTCCTGACCGGCAGCCCGTCCAACGTCGAGCCTCACCACTACAATGGCGAGGCAAGCCGCGCCGGTACATTGCACGACCCCGAACGGGACGCGACGACGCTGCCGCTGATCGACAAGGTCCTGCGCGGAGGGATCCCGCTGTTTGCGGTTTGCCGCGGTTATCAGGAACTGAATGTCGTACTGGGTGGCACGTTGCACCAGCACGTGCACGAGGTCGAGGGCTATCACAGCCACAAGGAAAATCCCGGTGATCCGCTGGACGTGCAGTACGGTCCTGCGCATACAGTGACGTTGGTGGAGGGGGGGTTGCTGCGACGATTGGCTGGCGAGCCCTTAGTTACGGTGAATTCGCTGCACTCGCAAGGCATTGCACGGCTGGCTGCCGGAGTTACCGTGGAAGCGGTGGCGGATGATGGCCTGATCGAAGCCTACACGGTGGACGACGCCGACGCCTTCGCCCTGGGCGTGCAATGGCATCCGGAGTGGCAGCTACAGAAGAATCAATTTTCATTGGCGATGTTCGAGGCTTTTGGCACCGCGTGTGCCGAGCGGGCGATGCGCCGATCCTGAACGAGGAAACGCTGCCGGCGACGCTACGTCACCGGCCGTTAATCGAACAAGCAACTAATCAATTGTCAACAGAGTGTCTGCATCTGAATCGATGCGGCTAAGGTGTAACGTGAGTGAGAAAAATATTTTTCAGGCTTGGTTCAAGGAACACAGGATAGAGGACGTCGAGGCATTTGTGCCTGATATGGCCGGTGCGGCACGTGGCAAATTATTGCCCGCTGACAAGTTCGGCCATGGTGAAATGAAACTGCCTGAAGGCATTTTCGCGCAAACCGTGTCCGGTAATTACGTTGTTAACAAGGATAACGTCGAGGACCGGGACATGCTGCTGGTGCCGGACCCGGCAACGCTTCGGCCGGTACCGTGGGCAACGGACCCGGCAGCGTCGGTGTTCCTGGATTGCGTGCGCAAGGACCGGTCGCCGGTCAATACGTCGCCCAGGCAAGTTCTGCAAAACATGATCAACCTGTATGCCGAGCACGGCTGGACGCCGATTGTTGCGCCTGAAGTCGAATTCTATCTGATCAATGCGCACTCCGACGCGAACGCCGAAGTCGAACCGCCGGAAGGCCGGCTGGGCCGCACCGAGACTTCCAAACAGCCCTACAGCATCGACACGATGAATGATTTCGATCCTTTCATCAACGACGTCTACCTGTATTGTGAAGCGCAGGGCATTCGCATCGACACCCTGTCCCAGGAAATGGGCCCGGCGCAGTTCGAAATCAATTTCCTGCACGGCAACCCGATCGATCTTGCCGACCAGGTATTCCTGTTCAAACGCACGATTCGTGAAGCAGCTATCAAGCATGAGATGCACGCGACGTTTCTTGCGCGGCCAATGTCCGAAGAGGCCGGCAGCGCCATGCACATCCACCAGAGTGTCGTGGATGCCGAGGGCAACAACATCTTCTCGCGGCCCGACGGCGAACCTACCGACCTGTTTTACTATTACATTGGTGGCCTGCAGAAATACATGCTGGATGCATTGCTGATGCTGGCACCGTATCCCAATTCGTACCGGCGTTTTCTCAGTTACTATTCTTCGCCGGTCAATCTCGAATGGGCAATCGACAACCGGACGGCTGGATTACGCGTGCCCGATTCCGCGCCCGAATCCCGTCGCGTCGAAAACCGGCTCGCGGGCTCTGACGTCAACCCGTACCTGGCCATCGCCGCTACGCTCGCCTGCGGCTACCTTGGTATGATCGATAAAATCCAGCCTACACCGCCAATCACGGGCAGTGCCTACGACAAGCCTTTCAGCCTGCATCGCCACATGTTTGCTGCAATCCAGGCGTTTGAGGCCAGCGAAGCAATGCGACGTGCGTTCGGCAACGAATTTGTTACGTTGTACAGTGCGCTGAAGCATGGGGAGTACAGGAATTGCCAGAAGATCGTCACGCCGTGGGAGCGTGAAGGTGCTGATGTTTAACGTATAACTCGACATCGTCATCGCGAGTGGCGCAGCGCCCTCCGTCATCGCGAGGCGCGCAGCGCCGTGGCGATCTTGTTCTGACAATGACTCTGTCAACCGGTGCGAGGTCGCCACGCCCTGCGGGCTCGCGATGACGGAGGGCGCTGCGCGCCTCGCGATGACCGGGTTACTCGAGATAATTGAAAAGGGATACAGGAGCGATGGACAAAAAATCCGGTGATCACGCGATACTGCGCGAAGACCTCTACGGCACGACGCCGGAGCCGACGTATGCCGGTGCGCTGTCGTTCATGCGGCGCCAGTACAGCCGCGACCTTGACGGCGTTGACCTGGCCGTCACCGGTGTGCCATTCGATACGGCGACTACCAACCGGCCCGGGGCACGATTCGGGCCAAGGGCGATCCGGGCGGCGTCAACGCTGCTCGCCTTCGAGCGTCCTTACGGTATGGACTTTGATCCTTTCGACGAGCTGGCCGTTGTCGACTATGGTGACTGCTATTTCGATCATGGCCGTCCGAAAGGTGCCCGATGCCATCCGCGCACATGCTGCTGAAATCATCACGCAGGGGCCCGGTCTGCTGACGTTTGGTGGCGACCATTTCATTTCGTTTCCATTGTTGCTTGCACATGCAGAAAAGTTCGGTGCCCCGCTGTCACTGCTGCATTTCGATGCGCACAGTGACACCTGGCACGACGAGGATGGCCGTATCGATCATGGCACGATGTTCTGGCATGCCGTTGAGCAGGGCATCGTCGATCCGGAGCATTCGGTGCAAATCGGCTTGCGCACGCGCAATCCCGACACGCTCGGTTTCAATGTTCTCGACGGCCCGTGGGTGCAGGACAACGGCATCGATGCTGTCATCGATGCCACCGTTCGATCATCGACAACCGGCCTGTTTACCTGACGTTCGATATCGATTGCCTTGACCCGGCTTTTGCGCCCGGCACCGGCACGCCGGTTTGCGGCGGACTGACGACTTACCAGGCAATGAGCATATTGCGCGGTATGCACGGCATCGAGCTTGTCGGCATGGATGTTGTCGAGGTGGCGCCGGCCATGCCGATGCGGGCGAGATGCGCCGGCGGTGGCGGGGCCCAGTATTGCGATGGAACTGATCGGGATTTATGCGGCGGCGCGATGACGGGGCGGCACCGTCGTTGCGAGCCGCAGCGACCCCGTCGGCGAGCCGAGCAACCCCGTCATCGCGAGCCCGCAGCAACCCCGTCATCGCCAGCCCGCAGCAACCCCGTCATCGCGAGCCCGCAGCAACCCCGTCATCGCGAGCCCGCAGGGCGTGGCGATCTCGTGAACCTGGCAGAGTCAGTGTCCGTGCGAGATCGCCACGTCGCTGCGCTCCTCGCGATGACGGGTTTGCTGCGCGCCTCGCTATAGACGGGTTCAGAAACTCGGCGGCGTGCAGGCCGAGACCAGGACGCAGTCTTCACTGCCGGTGTTGCGGAAGCGATGGGGCAGGCGGCTGTTGAAGCGGTACGCATCGCCGGCAGCCAGGGTGGCTGTTTGACCACTGACGGTTACCTCGAGGCGGCCCGCGAGAATAATGCCCCCTTCTTCAGCCTCGTGACTCAGCATCGAGCGGCCGGTATCGGCGCCCGGCAGATAGCGTTCGTGGAGTATCTGCAGCGCGCTGCCGCTCAGGTCGCTGCCAATCTGACGGTAGCGGATCGGGCCGCTGCTGATTTCACTCAACTCAGTCGCGCGGAAAAAGTACTGTTCCCGCGCTGCTTGCGGCTCCGAGAAAAAATCCGCGAACGATACTCCCATTGCATCGAGGATGCGCTTTAACAGGCCCATTGACGGATCGCTGCGGCCGTTTTCAATCAACGAGATCGTAGCATTCGAGACACCCGACATCGCCGCGAGCCGGCGTTGTGACAGGTGCTGCTGCTGGCGCAACGTCTTCAAGCGCGGTCCGATGTCATCCATGGCCTTTTCCAGTGTTGAATTGTTAATAATACTAAACGAATGTTTACGCCATAGTATGAAATTCAATGACTTAATTTCAACTGTTTAAATATTGTTAACTCAACGGCGCTCGCGTACCCTGCATGCCATGCAACAGCCTCAGGAACATCCGCGCTCCTACTACGCGGCCAGTGCCAACTGGCGCACGGACTATGCGCCGTTGCGCGGCGAGCACCGCTGTGATGTTGCCGTCGTGGGTGCCGGATTTACCGGTCTGTCGGCGGCGTTGGGTCTCGCCGAGCGTGGCTATGATGTCGCGTTGCTCGAAGCAAATCGCGTCGGCTGGGGTGCCTCGGGGCGCAACGGCGGGCAACTGATCGACGGTTTCGTCGATGTCGACAAGATGAGAAACGGCTCGGTAGTGACGCCGCTCGCCTGGTCTGGCAAATGGGCGTCGAATGCCGCGATATCGTCGTTGACCGCATCCGGCGGCACGACATTGATTGCGATCTCAAGTTCGGCTATCTCGATCTCGCCCTTAAAGACAAGGAAATGGATTATTTTCGCGCCGAGATCGAACGCAAGCGCGCGCTCAACTATCCGCATGAAATGCTGCTCGTCGAGCAGGATGCATTGCCGCGCTACATCGGGTCGAAGCGCTACATCGGTGGTCTGCATCAATCGCGGCAACGGACACCTGCATCCGCTGAACCTGTGCCTTGGCGAGGCGCGCGCTCTTGAGCAACTGGGTGCCAGTATCTTCGAGCAGACGCCGGTGACCCGCGTGCACCACGGAACGAATCCCCGCGTCGAGACCCCGGACGGCATTGTGCATGCGAAGTCGGTTGTGCTCGCCGGAAATGCCTATCTTGGCCGCGCCGAGCGGCGGCTTTTTGGCGCCGTGATTCCATCGGGCAGCTACGTCATTGCCACCGAACCCTTGTCCGCGGAACTTGCCAGTGAACTACTGCCGGAGGACATGGCGGCCTGCGACCAGCGTGTCGGGCTCGATTACTTCCGGCTGTCGGCGGACAAGCGCATGCTGTTCGGCGGACTTTGTAATTATTCCGGGCGCGACCCGCGCGACATAACGGCAACGCTGAGGCCCAACATGGTTCGTGCCTTCCCGCAGCTCGCTGATGCGAAAATAGACTTTGAGTGGGGCGGTTATATCGCGATCAGTATCAATCGCATTCCGCAGTTTGGTCGTATCGAGGGGAATACCTGGTATGCCCAGGGATATTCCGGTCACGGTCTCGCACCGTCGCATATGGCCGGTACCGTATTGGCTGATGCCATTGCTGGCACGACCGAGCGGTTCGATGTATTTGAGCGCATCCGGCATCTGCGGCTGCCCGGCGGCAAGTGGTTTGCGAATCCCGCCCTGGCGCTTGGCATGATGTATTACCGGTTAAAAGAAATTCTGTAGGCCGGCACGCCCGGCGCAGGCGAAATTCATGGAGTCCGACAATGACGAACAATACCGCCGAGAACCTGGAACCAGGTCTGCCTGATCTGCAGGCGTACTGGATGCCGTTTACCGGCAATCGCTATTTCAAGGAAAATCCGCGCCTGATCACCGGCGCCGAGGGTATGTATTGCCGTACGCATGACGGCCGCAAGTTGCTGGATGCTGTCGCCGGCCTCTGGTGCTGCAATGCCGGTCATTGTCACCCGAAAATCGTTGAGGCAATCCAGAAGCAGGCGGCGGAACTCGATTACGCCATGGCCTTCCAGCTGGGCCACCCAAAGGTATTCGAACTGGCGAACCGGCTGACGGACATAGCGCCGGAGGGCATGGACTACGCATTCTTTGTCAACTCGGGCTCCGAGGCGGTCGACACAGCACTGAAAATGGCGTTGGCCTGGCATCGCCTGCGTGGCGAAGCATCCCGTACGCGCCTGATCGGCCGTGCTCGCGGCTACCACGGTGTCGGCTTCGGTGGCATTTCGGTGGGTGGCATATCACCGAATCGCAAGATGTTCGGGGACGATGCTGCCGGGCGTCGACCATCTGCCCCACACGCACAATCTTGAACACAATGCATTTTCGCGAGGGCTGCCGCCATCGGGGTGCGCACCTTGCCGATGAACTGGAAAAATCCGATCGCCTTGCACGATGCATCGACGATCGCTGCCGTGATCATTGAACCTATCGCCGGATCGGCGGGCGTGCTGCTGCCGCCGGAAGGTTACCTGAAGCGGATTCGCGAGATTTGCGACCGGCACGGAATCCTGCTGATATTCGACGAGGTCATTTGTGGTTTCGGCAGGACCGGTGCCGCATTCGGTGCCGGCCGTTTCGGTGTCACGCCGGACCTGATGACGCTTGCGAAGGGCCTGACCAGTGGCACGGTACCCATGGGCGCCGTACTCGCAAAAAGCAAGGTGTACGACACTTTCATGACCGGGCCCGAGAACGCTATCGAGTTTTTCCACGGTTACACGTATTCCGGGCACCCGCTGGCGGCAGCGGCCGGTTGCGCGACGCTGGATGTCTATAATGAGGAAGGACTGTTCGACCGCGCCCGGGCTCTGGAGCCGACGTTCGAGGACGCGTTGCACAGCCTGAAGGACGAACCGAACGTTATCGACGTGCGTAACTTTGGCCTGATCGGCGCCGTCGAGTTGCAGCCGATCGACGGCCAGCCCACGGCCCGCGCCATGCAGATATTTCGTGACTGTTACGACAACGGACTGATTATCCGCACAACCGGCGACACGCTCGCGTTCTCACCCCCGCTGATCATCGAAGAGGGGCAGATCGAAGAAATTGTTGAAACCGTGCGCAAGGCGCTGCGCGCGCAATGAACTGACGCCAAAAAAGGCAGGATACCGGTCGCGCCTGTACAGCATGGCCAGGCCGATACCCCCGGCGACGACACTCGTGAAGTGAGACGGCGGGCCACCCGATATTACACAGGACCAGGACCATGGCAGAAAAAGCAACCGCATTGAAATCCGTACGCAGAATCCCGAACTGGATCGACGGCAAGGCGGCTGAAGCGAACTCCGGCAACACCGCGCCTGTGTTCGATTCGGCGACCGGCCGGCAATGCGCCGAGGTCCAGATGTCGACCGCGGCCGATACCGAGGCGGCCGTCACGGCCGCGGCAAACGCGTTTCCGGCGTGGTCGGCAACACCGGTAATGCGGCGGGCACGGGTCATGTTCCGGTTAAAGGAGCTGATCGAGCGTGATCGCCGAGGAAATCGCCGCACTGATCACCGAGGAACACGGCAAGGTGCTGCACGATGCCGACGGGGAGATACAGCTGGGCCTTGAAGTCGTCGAGTTTGCCTGCGGTATTCCGCACCTGATCAAGGGTGAGTTCAGCGACCAGGTGGGTACCGGCGTCGATACGCATTCGCTGCGCCAGCCGATCGGCGTCTGTGCCGGTATCACGCCATTCAATTTTCCGGCGATGGTGCCGATGTGGATGTTTCCGCTGGCAATTGCCTGCGGCAATACCTTTGTCCTGAAGCCTTCAGAAAAGGACCCCGGATGCTCGCTCAAGTGGGCGGAGTTGCTAAAGGAAGCCGGCCTGCCCGACGGTGTGTTCAATGTCGTGCAAGGTGACCATGTCGCGGTCAATACGCTGCTGGCCGAACCGCGCGTCGGTGCCGTCAGCTTTGTCGGTTCGACGCCCGTTGCAGAACACGTCTACCGGACTGCATCCGAGCACGGCAAGCGCGTGCAGGCATTGGGCGGCGCCAAGAATCACCTGGTAGTGATGCCGGATGCCGACATGGCGCAGGCCGCCGATGCGCTGGTCGGTGCCGGCTACGGTTCCGCCGGTGAACGTTGCATGGCGATCTCCGCCGTCGTGACAGTCGGCGATGCGGCAGACCGGCTGCTTGAGGAACTGCTGCCGCGTATCGAGGCACTGCGCATCGGCCCCGGCACCGACCATACCAATGACATGGGACCACTCATCACCGCCGAGCATCGCGACAAGGTCCGGTCCTATATTGATCTCGGCGAGCAGGAAGGCGCAACGCTGCTCGTGGACGGGCGTACGCATGACATCACCAAATCCGCCGGGTATTTCCTTGGCCCGACGTTGTTCGATAACACGACGCAGGACATGCGGGTCTACCAGGAAGAGATCTTCGGGCCGGTGTTGACGATGACCCGGGTGGATACGTTTGATGATGCCATCGCTTTGATCAACGACCATGAGTACGGCAATGGCACGGCGATATTTACACGCGATGGCGATGCGGCACGCGAATTTTCCCAGCGCATCCTCGTCGGCATGGTCGGGATCAACGTGCCGATTCCTGTGCCGGCGGCTTTTCACAGCTTCGGTGGCTGGAAACGGTCGTTGTTCGGCGACATGTCGATCTATGGCATGGAGGGTGTGCGTTTCTATACGCGCCTGAAGACTGTTACTTCGCGATGGCCGACCGGTATCCGGGCGGGCGCGGATTTCTCCATGCCGACGATGTAGTACGCAACGGGCCCGAAGAAACCGTCATTGCACGGCGTGAAAACTGTGCGGTCATTGCGAGCCCGCAGGGCGTGACAACTGCGCCGTCATTGCGAGCCCGCAGGGCGTGGCAATCTCGTTCCGATTGGCAGAGTCATTATCCGTGCGAGGTCGCCACGTCGCTGCGCTCCCTCGCGATGACGGGCTGCGCTCCTCGCGATGACGGGCTGCGCTCCTCGCGATGACGGGCAATTGCCGCGCCGGTCCGCAGTCGTATAAGGTGGGCTTTGCCTGGCCCCGCGGAAATCTTTATGAAAAAAGCTGACAATCCATTCCGAAAATGCCTCGAATCCGGTCATTTCGCGCTTACTGCCGAACTTACGCCGCCGCGTGGCACTGATCTCGCCTCGCTCACTGAGGCAGCGAATACGCTGAAGCCTGCGGTCAATGCCATCAACCTGACGGACGGTGCCGGTGCGCGTATTCGTATGTCTAGCCTGCCGGCGGCTATTCATGTCAAGCAGTGCGGCGTCGAACCGGTGCTGCAGGTCACCTGCCGTGACCGGAATCGCATTGCCATCCAGGCGGACCTGCTGGGTGCCGCGGCATTCGGCGTCCGCAATGTACTGGTGCTTCGTGGCGATGATGTTGGTGCGGACGGCGATGCTGCTGCGGTTTTCGATTTCGATTCGCGCTCATTGCTGCGGGCCATGCGCGAGATGGAGTACGGCAGGACGACCTCCGGCGACACATTGACGAGCACGCCTGAATTTTTCTGCGGCGCAGCAGATACGCCGGTTGAGCCGAACGGCAACTGGTCGCCGGAATCGCTGATCGCAAAGGCCGAAGCAGGTGCCCAGTTCGTGCAAACGCAGTTTTGCTTTGACATGGATCTGATGGCGCGCTACATGCAGGCGTTGGCATCGCATGGCCTGACCGACAGCCTTTACTTCCTGGTCGGGCTGGGTCCGTTGCGGTCTGCCAACAGCGCACGCTGGATGCGCGACAACCTGTATGGAACGATCATGCCCGACGGTGTGATCCGCCGCATGGAGGCCGCACGCGACCCGCGCCAGGAAGGCATCGCAATCTGCGCCGAGCTGCTGCAGGCGGCACGTGACATTCCCGGGATTTCGGGTGCGCACCTGATGGCGCCCGGGCAGGCCAGTGCCATTGTGGCATCAGTGCAATTGGCGGGTATGTTGTAAGCTACTAGCCTGGATTATTCATGAACGTTTGGCTTTGGGTGGTAGGCGAAGGCGCACCCCGGGGAGGGCTTTTCAGGGACGCTGTGAATACGTCCCTGTACGCTCTGTGCCGGACGTCCGTGTCCGGCACAGCCCTGAAAAGCCCTCCCGGGGCGCACCTCCGCCCCGACCATCGTGCCGTTCATGAATAATCCAAGCTGGGCCAGTGTCGCAGGGAAATGCGCAGAGATGGACGTCAAAGGCGAGTACCGTATCCGCGCACCGCGTGAACAGGTTTGGGTGGCCCTGAATGACCCGGAGATGCTGGCCAAGTGCATACCGGGGTGCGAAGTCCTGGAACGCGTCACTGACTCCGAGCTGAAAGGGCGAATCCGGGCAGCCATCGGTCCGGTTCGGGCAACCTTCAATACCCGGATCACGCTGGAGAACCTCAATCCACCTGCCAGCTATACGCTTGCGGGAGAAAGCAAGGCCGGTGCCGCCGGCTTCGGCAAAGGCAGTGCCGATGTCACGCTGGAGCCTGTTGATGACGGTACACTGCTCAGCTACAACGCCCGGTTCAAGGTCGGCGGCAAGCTCGCCCAAATCGGATCGCGGCTCGTTGCCGGCGCGACGGAAAAAACGGCCGATGAATTCTTTGGCAACCTGTCCCGCGAACTGGATTCCAGTGCTGGCGGCGTGTCCGGCGACAGCGCGCCCGGGCCCGGCACCGGGCAATCCGGTGTGGGCAAGCGGATGGTTGCTATCGCTGGTGCTGTTGTGGCTGTTGCTGTGCTGCTCGTAATGTGGCTGTTGCTGCGAGAGTAAAAGGTTGTTTGGAAAACATGACGATCAACGTTGCTTTCAATCTGAACGATGAACCGGTAAGCGCGAATGTCGAGGCGCGCACGCTGCTCGTCGATATGTTGCGCGGCCCTCTTGGTCGCACCGGCACGCACGTTGGTTGCGATACCAGCCAGTGCGGTGCCTGCGTCGTGCACGTGGACGGGCACTCGGTCAAGAGTTGCACGATGCTGGCGGTTCAGGTTGCGGACAGGACCGTAACGACGATAGAAGGCGTTGCGGAAAATGGCAGTCTGCATCCGTTGCAGGAGGCTTTTCGCGAGCAGCATGGGCTGCAGTGCGGCTTTTGTACACCGGGCATGATCATGAGCGCGCTCGAGTTACTGCAAAACAATCCCGATCCCACTGACGATGAGATTCGCTACTGGCTCGAGGGAAACCTGTGCCGCTGCACCGGCTACCAGAATATCGTGCGGGCAATTCGTGCGGCAGCGGCCGCGATGCGCGACAAGTGAACCGGCTTACAACGGAACAGGACGCAGGCACGGGCCACCCGCATGCATGATTTTAACTATTATCGCCCTGGTACGCTGGACGAAGCACTCACGCTGTTACGCGAGCATGACGACGCGACGTTGCTTGCCGGCGGCATGACGCTGCTCCCGACTTTGAAGTTCCGGCTGGCGCAGCCGGGTGCGCTGATCGACCTTGGTGCGATCAGCGATCTCCGCGGCATTCGCGAGCATCGGCACTTCATCGAAATCGGCGCGATGACAATTCATGCCGATATCGCCGCCAGCACCCTCATCAGGCAGCGTCTCCCGGCTCTGACCAGCCTGGTGCGGTGCGTTGGCGACCCGCAGGTACGTAATCGCGGCACCATCGGTGGCTCGGTCGCGAACAATGACCCGGCCGCTGACTACCCGGCAGCGGTGCTGGGCCTGAATGCAGTGCTCGTTACCGACCGGCGCGAGATTACCGCGGAGGAGTTTTTTCTCGGCATGTTTGAAACCGCGCTCGAGGAGGGTGAAATTCTCGTTGCGCTGCGGTTCCCGGTGCCGCAACGAGCGGCCTATGCAAAATTTGCAAATCCAGCGTCGCGCTATGCCATTGCCGGTGTCATGGTAGTGGAGACCGGCGATGGCGAAGGAGATAGCGACCGCGTGCGCGTCGCGGTGACCGGTGCGGCGCCCGCGGTGTTTCGGGCTCGCGATATCGAGGCGGCACTAGCGAAGAAGTTCAGTGTTTCATCGCTTGACGGCGTCACGATTGATCCGGATGCACTATCCAGTGACATGCACGCCGACGCCCAATACCGGGCGCACCTCGTGATTGCCATGGCTCGCCGGGCCGTGGAGGAAATGTGTGACTGAGCACCGTGCCGCCGTGCCACTGTGCTTATTCGACATTTGCTGCATGTCGCAACTCAAGAAACGCGAGGCGTTGCGCCATGAATCCGCGTAACCTGCTGGATGCGTTCCAGCGCTGGAGTGATCAGGGCCGCGACCTGGTTCTCGCGACCGTGTTTGAAACCGCCGGCTCGACGTACAGCAAGACGGGTGCGCGCATGCTGATGACCGCCGACGGAAAGTTCCAGGGCATGTTGTCGGGCGGCTGTCTCGAAGGTGATCTTGCATCGCGCGCGCAACAAGTCAGCGAAAGCGGCGTGCCCCAGTCGGTAACCTACGATCTGGGCCGGGATGACGAAGAGTTGTGGGGTCTCGGCGTCGGGTGTGATGGCCTGATGCGCATATTTCTGCAGCCGCTGGCCGCCGGGTCAGGCTATCAGCCATTTGCCGCGATGGCGGCCGTCTACGCGGGCGACGAGCCTGGTGTGGCCGTGACGGTGCTGGAATCGGAATCAGAACTCGTCGAAGCCGGCGCCACGCTGGTCCAGGCCGGGGCCGGGTGCACTGCGTGGGGAATCGCCGAATCCGCCCGGCTGGAAACGGCCACCTGTGTTGCCGAGAGCCTCGAGCGCACGGCGTCATTTACTCGCATGCAGGACGTAGCCGGCCGGAAAGTTCATGTGCTTTATGCACTATTGCAGCCGCCGCCGCGCATTCTCGTGCTGGGCGGTGGACCCGATGCCGAGCCGGTCGTGCGCCTGATCGCGGAGCTCGGCTGGCGTGTCATCGTGCAGGATCACCGGCCCGCCTACATCCAGAGCGGCAACTTTGAACAGGCCGAGGCCGTCCTGAACGAACCGGTGGCCGGGTTCGGCAAGCGCATGCCGTTGTCCGGTATCGATGCCGTTATCGTCATGAGCCACCATTTGCAATCGGATCGTGCCTATCTCGAGTGGCTTTCCTCCAGCAAGGTTCCGTACGTCGGTTTGCTCGGGCCGATCGATCGGCGGCGCCGCTTGCTCGATGATCTGGGACCGGCTGCCAGCGGGCTGGCGGGGCGCGTGCATGGACCGGCCGGCATGGATATCGGCGGGCGCGGACCGGCGTCGATTGCACTGTCGATCATTGCCGAGATTCATGAGGTGCTGGCACGACGGAAGCGGATTTAGGCGGCGCTTATTTCAGCTCCGCACCGGCATCCCCCGCAGGGGATGCCGGTGCTCCTCGGAGTCCGTCGCCCGGCAGGAACACGTTTACAATCAGGTCGACCAGCTCGTCCCGCATCTCCGGCTGGTCCAGATCCAGTCCGGTCGTGCCCTTGACCTCGATTTTCAGCGCCAGCAGGGCGCCGCCGCACATGCGCATCAGGTTGTACAGCAATGCCGTGTTTCCGGCGGGCGCGATGCCGGCTTCCTGCAACCGGCTCGAGGTCCTGCACCCCTATTTCAAAAACCGGTTTCAGGTGGCGCTCGATGAGCCACTCCATGCGCGGGTTATCGTGCCCGGATTCCTGGAACATGATCTTGTGAAGTTCCGGGTTCTTTGCGGCAAACTCTATGAATGTGCGCAACAGTTCAGCTGTGAGTTCCCGCGGTGGTTTATCGGAAAGACTGGCGCGCTTCGCGGCGAGCGTGCCGCGAAAACGGCGATACACGCGATCTGCGGCCGCTCTCCACAGTTCTTCCTTGTTTCGGAAGTGATAGGTGATCAGGGGGTGGTGTACTCCGGCGCGCTCAGCAATGTCGCGCGTCGATGTCCCGTTGAAACCGTTTTCGGCAAATGCTTCCGCGGCGGCATCCAGTAGTTTTTCCTGCGTGCGCAGGCTACGCTGCTGCTGCTTGCGGCCTGGCTTGGGTTTCGTCTTCGGCGGATGATTCATTACGACAGTCCGGGCACGACCGTCGGCACAGAGTAGCGATATTGACGTTGCTCGGCAATCAGGCCGGGCACTGCCGGGCCCGGCTTGTGGGGTAAGCCCGGACCCTATTCGAGGTTGAACGACATGCGTACTGCAACGCGCTTCGACACGGCGATGCCGTTCTCGACGACCGGATCGAAGCGCCATTCGGCGACGGCTTCCCTCGCGGCATCATCGAATATCGAGCCGGGTGCCGATTCCGTAATGTCGATATTGGTCACGCTGCCTTGCGGCGATACCGTAAACGCAATATCAACCCAACCTGAAATATTGCGGCGCGCGGCGCTGCGTGGGTATTTGGGCGCGACGTAATTGACACGGGTCAGGCGGCTGATCGCGACGATTTCATCTTCGCTGCCTGATGTGTCCGATGCGGCGGCCGCCGGCGCATCGCTCGCCAGACTTCCATCGTTGTCCGTAGAGCTCGTGCCCCCGGTTTTGGCGCTGCCGCCCGCGATCGCATTGTCGGCGAGCCCATCAACGGGGCCGTCAAAGGGCAGGGAACCGGGTCCACCGGCTGCCGAGCTGGCCGAAGGGCTGCTGTCCTCCAACGCGCCTTCTTCTGTGACTGCGCTGCTCGCATCGCTAGCGTCTGTTTCGGCGATGGTGTCGCCGGCGACCGTCGCTGCGGCAGCTTCGGCCTGCTGCTGTTCGAGATCGGCCAGCCGTTCAGCTTCCGCCTGGCGCGCCGCTTCCTCACGAGCCGCAGCAGCCTGGCGAGCGGCTTCCGCACGCTCGGCGGCGGCCTGCCGTTCGTCCGCGGCGATACGTTCGCGCGCTGCTTCGAGCGCGGCAACCGACGCTTCGAGGTCGGCGCTTGCGGGGTCGAGTGCCCGGGCATCGTCGAGCAACGCTTGCGCATCATCGAGACTGCCTGCGTCGATGGCCGCGCGCGCACGCAGAACCAGCCTGCTTGCGATTGCATTGAGACCCTGCTGCGCGGCCTTATTGTCCGGATCATTGGTCAATGCCAGTTCGAAGTAATAGCGTGCGTTGTCATTGGATGGCGCCGTCAGCTGGTCCGCGGCAAGGCGCTCGCTCGCCATTGCGAGCACTTCGTCGACCTGCTGTGCGCTGCGAGCCTGCGCCAGGTCTTCGGCAAGCTGGCTCACCTCGGCTGTATTGGTGCCGGCATAGGCCTGCGCGCGATTCAGCAGGCGTCCGGCATCTTCAAAGCGACCTTCGCGTATGGCATTGCGCGCGCCGTCCAGCGCCGAGCGCAACTGCATCTGTGCCAGTTGCGCATTCAGGAAAGCGAGCCGCGGGCTGCCGGCGTCGGCCAGCGCGACCGATTTCAGCGCCGCGGCAGCATCCGCCGTCCGGTTGTCGAGCAATGCTGTCTCGGCCATGCCGTAAACTTCATCCATCAGCAGCGCCAGCTCTGATGCGATCGTTTCATTGTCCGGGAATGCGTCCCGCGCGGCGATGTAGCGTTCAACGGCGTTATTGCCGGGCGGCGCAATAATCTGCCCGGCATCGCGGGCCAGCCGTGCGTCTTCAAGCATGCCAGCCCAGGCCGGCGCCGCTTCGGCGGGCGTCGCGGCGGGTTCCCGGAGCATCGCTGGCACGTCGGATTCAGTAACCGCCGGGCGGCGCACGGGCTCGCCGGCGACGTTGCTGTTGTTGTCGCCGGCCGCGTCGCCGGCAGTTTTGGCGGTTTCGGCGACGGCTGGTGTCCCGGTTGGTGCCGTTCTGTCGGTCGGTACCTCGGTCGAACCGCCGAAAAGACTCCAGATTCCGATAATGGCCAGGACGGCGGCAACGCCCGCACCGGCAAACAACGGCATCTTGCCGGACATGATGCCGCCGCTATCGCCGGCATCGAGTGCCATCGGGTTAGGGATATCTCCTGCAGGTGCCGCATTGCCGGCAGCCGGGTCCGGACCAATGACCGGCGCAATGCGCCGGCCACTGTCGGCAAGCGATTTGCGTGGTTCGGCGGCGGGTGGTGCCTTCCGCGCGGTGGGGGCCGGCGGCGCCTCCTGCTTTGGGGCCGGTTTCGAGGGCGTAGCTGGCGGCCGCTGGGCCGGTGCGGCTTGGACAGCCGGTGCGGCTTGGACAGCCGGTGCGGCTACCTGACTTTTGAATACGCTGTCGGGCGCGTCCAGGTGATACTTGACGGACGCTTCAATCGCCAGGCGTGCGCGGCCCGGTGACACCGGCTTCATCAGGAACCGGTACACCTGTCCCTGGTTGATCAGTTCCATCAGCTGTTCGCCGTCATCGCGGCGCCCGGCCACGACGGCGACGAGCCGCGGTGCGTCGGCACGCAGTGCCTGCGTCAGCACCTGGATCCTGGCGCCGGCAACGGCGGCGTCGGTGACCAGCACGCCGACCTTGTGGCCGCGCAAAATTTCCTGCGCCTGGTTGGCGGTGGTCGCATGATGCACATTGTGCATGCCACGCGACGAATCCCTGATCGTCCTGAGAAATTCCTCATCCTTGGTCAGGACGAGCACATCCACTTCGCGGCCGCCGGCGTGCGGCGAGCTCTGGATTCGTTCCGGTTTCAGCGCCGGCATCCGGCCGGTGCCGTCGCTGATGATGCTGGCTCCGTTCTCCGCCGTCTCCATGACGATATGCTCGCCGCTTGAGTCGATCGAGGGTTCATCGACATCGGCAGCGGTATCGTTGGCCGATTCCGCCAGCGTCATCAGCCGCACACGGCGCGTCGCTGTCTCGATCAGTTTGAGCAGGGCGTCCGGCGTAATGGACCCGCGGACGATCTGGAATACTTCCTTGTCACCGACCAGTGCTTCGAGCCCGTCAGCACGGTCGCTGCCCGCAAGCAGGATTCCGATCGTATCGGGTGAGCGCTTGCGCGCCTCTCGCAGGGCCTCCAGGCCACTCATGCCGGGCAGGTTCTGCGCGGATACGATAACGTGTATCGGTACTTCGCCGATCGTGTTCAGGGCTTCGGTCCCTGTGGTCGCATAGTGGACCGAGTACCTGTCGCCGAAGCCGGCTCCAAGCGCATCCAGAGTGCTTTGCTCGCTGTGCAACAGCAGCACCTGTGTCTTGAATTGCTCGAGCGCCACGGCCATCCTCCGCTAAGTTATGTTGAACGCCAGGTAGAGCTTTCGGGGCCACCGAGTATAGCCGCCGGTGGCAGGGTGGCTATTGCGAAGGGGGTTCGGCGTGCGGAATTTGTGACCTGCCGCACAATTGCACTGCGCGCAGCGTCACACGGGGCTGCCTGACCCGGATTATTCGTGGAACGCTTTGCTGTGGTGGTAAGCGGAGGCGCACCCCGGGGAGGGCTTTTCAGGGACGCTGTGAATACGTCCCTGTACGCTCTGTGCCGGACGTCCCTGTCCGGCACAGCCCTGGAAAGCCCTCCCCGGGGCACACCTCCGCTCCGGCCTCCGTGGCGTTCACGAATAATCCGGGTCAGGCGGCACTGCCGTTACGAGCCCGGAGGGTGCCGCAGCCTCTTGTCATTGCGAGCCCGGAGGGCGTGGCAATCTCGTTCTGATTGGCAGAGTCATTATCCGTGCGAGGTCGCCACGTCGCTGCGCTCCTCGCGATGACGTGAGTGCTGCGCGCCTCGCGAAGGGGCACCTGTACGCTCTGTGCCGGACGTCCCTGTCCGGCACAGCCCTGAAAGCCCTCCCCGGGGCACACCTCCGCCCCGGCCTCCGTGGCGTTCACGAATAATCCGGGTCAGGCGGCACGACCGCGGGTGACGATTTCGCTGGTCAGTGAGTCGATGGCAGAATCGAGCGGCAAGACCGTCTGGTGCTTTGAGCCTAGCCGGCGCACGGCGACGGTCCTCTCGTCGACTTCGCGCTGCCCGACAGCCATCAGTACGGGCACCTTGGATACACTGTGCTCGCGCACCTTGTAAGAGATCTTTTCATTGCGCAGGTCGGCATCAGCGGCGATGCCCGCGTTGCGCAGTTTTGCGACGACGTCGAGCGCGTAGTCGTCAGCTTCCGAGGTGATGGTCAGGACTTTTGCCTGGGTAGGTGCAAGCCACAACGGCAGGTGCCCCGCATGGTGTTCCAGCAGGATGCCAATAAAGCGCTCCAGCGATCCGAAGATTGCGCGATGCAACATGACCGGCGTGTGCTTTTGGCCGTCTTCGGCGATGTACGCCGCGCCCAATCGCCCCGGCAGGTTCAAATCGACCTGCAGTGTGCCGCATTGCCAATCGCGGCCGATAGCATCGCGCAGCACGAACTCGACTTTGGGGCCGTAGAAAGCACCTTCGCCGGGGTTGTAACTGTAGTCGAGTCCGGACTCGTCGAGCGCACTCTTAAGCGCGCGTTCGGCCTGGTCCCAGACCGCGTCGTCGCCGACGCGTACTTCCGGCCGGTCCGCGAACTTGATCGTCACATCGTCGAAGCCGAAGTCGCTGTAGATGCCGAGGATCAGCTTGCAAACGGCAATGGATTCGGCGGTTATCTGCTCAGATGTGCAGAAAATGTGCGCGTCGTCCTGCGTGAACGCGCGGACGCGCAACATGCCATGCAGTGCACCCGATGGTTCATAGCGATGCACCTTGCCGAATTCAGCAAGCCGGACCGGCAGGTCGCGATAGCTGGTGATGCCTTGCTTGAAAACCTGCACGTGACCCGGGCAATTCATTGGTTTGATTGCGTAATGGCGGCCGTCCTCGGTCTCGGTCGTATACATGTGCTCGCCGAACGACTCCCAGTGGCCGGACGCTTCCCACAGGCTGCGGTCCATTACCTCCGGCGTATTGATCTCGCGGAAGCCGGCCTCATTCTGGCGGGTGCGCATGTAGTTGATCAGGTTCTGGAACAGGCCCCAGCCTTTCGCGTGCCAGAACACGGCCCCGGGTGCCTCCTCCTGGAAGTGGAACAGGTCCATCGTCCGCCCGAGCTTCCTGTGGTCGCGTTTCTCGGCCTCCTCGAGCTGCGTCAGGTAGGTGCGCAACTGTTTGTCGTTGGCCCACGCCGTGCCGTAAATCCGTTGCAGCATTGCGTTCTTCGCATCGCCGCGCCAGTAGGCACCCGACACGCGCAATAGCCGGAACGACTTGCCGAGCTTGCCGGTCGATGGCAAGTGCGGACCGCGGCAAAGGTCGATGAATTCTCCCTGACGGTAAAGCGTCAGCGTCTCGCCGGCGGGAATGTCCTCGATGATACGCGCCTTGTATTCTTCGCCCTGGTCACGGAAGAATCGGACCGCATCGTCGCGCTCCCAGACTTCACGCACGATGCTCTCATTGCGATCCACGATGTCCTTCATGCGAGCTTCAATGACCTCGAGGTCCTCGGCCGTGAACGGGTCATCGCGCGCAAAGTCGTAATAAAAGCCGTTATCAATGGCGGGACCGATCGTCACCTGTGTCGTCGGCCAGAGTTCCTTGACCGCTTCGGCGAGAACATGCGCGGCATCATGGCGTAACAGCTCGAGACCGTCTGCCGAATCTCGTGTAACAATCTCGATACGGGCGTCGGTATCGATGGAACGGGTCAGGTCCCGCAGCTCGTCATCGACCCGGATTGCCACGGCGTCGCGGGCGAGACTCTTCGAGATTGATACAGCGATGTCCGTGCCGGTTGCAGCCGGCGGAAAGTCACGGCGGGAGCCGTCCGGTAGTTCAATGCTGGGCATGTACGGTTGCCTTGATTTCGTCCAAAAAAGTGAAGCGTGCCATTGTACCCGATTGCCGACGTGGCGCATCCGACGTCATAAGATGTCATTGCGAGCCCGCAGGACGTGGCAACTGTGCGCCGTCATTGCGAGCCCGCAGGACGTGGCAACTGTCCGCCGTCATTGCGAGCCCGCAGGGCGTGGCAATCTCGTGAACCTGGCAGAGTCATTATCCGTGCGAGTTCGCCACGTCGCTTCGCGCCTCGCGATGACGGCCTGCCGGCACTGTCGGTACGGTCGTGTACAATTCCGTTACAGTATTCCGAGACAACCCGCATGACAGAAGCAGTCGACAACCCGGTTTTTCCAACTGACGCCCACAACCATCGCCATTGCGTGGAAGAGGCATTAACGAGGGCGGAAAACGTCTGCCGCGAGCGCGGCCTCCGGTTTACCGCACTCAGGCGGCAGGTGCTGGAACTGGTCTGGAACAGCCGCAAGCCGGTCGGTGCCTACGACATCCTCGACAAGCTGGACCGCGGCGGCAAAAAAGCCGCCCCGCCAACGGTGTACCGTGCCCTCGAGTTTCTCATCGAGGCGGATCTGGTACACCGGCTGGACTCCCTCAATGCCTTCGTCGGCTGTGCCGACCCGTCCAGTTCGCACACCGGGCAATTCCTGATCTGCCGTGGCTGCCAGTCGGTCGCCGAACTCGACGATGCCGACATCAACCGGCTGGTCGAGGAAAAGGCGTCGGATCTTGGTTTCTCGCCGTCCACCAGATGCTTGAAATCCAGGGTCTGTGCCCGGGCTGCCGCGCCGCAAACGCGTAAAGATCCTCCCCGGGGGTAGTGCGCCGCAATCAATAACGTACAATTGCGCCCCTTCAAGGCGCGCAGATGTTCCTACATGACGACAGAACACCCCACTGATTTCATCCGCAAGATCGTCCGCCAGGACATCGTTGACGGCAAACACGACGGTGCCGTCGTGACGCGCTTTCCGCCCGAACCGAACGGCTTTCTCCACGTGGGCCATGCCAAGTCCATATGCCTCAATTTTGGTGTTGCGGACGAGCAGGGTGGTCATACCTGGCTTCGCTTTGACGACACCAACCCGGGACGCGAACGGGCCGAGTACGTCGACGCCATCATGGAAGATGTGAAGTGGCTCGGTTTCGACTGGGGCGAGCGGCTGAGCCACGCGTCGGATCATTTCGAGCAGCTCTACGACGCGGCCGAGACGCTGGTCCGCCAGGGCGATGCCTACGTCGACAGCCTGAGTGCCGATGACATACGTGCTTACCGCGGCACGCTGACAGAACCCGGACGCGACAGTCCCTACCGCAACCGCAGCGTCGATGAGAACCTGGACCTGTTCCGGCGCATGCGAGCGGGGGAGTTCAGTGATGGCGAGCACGTTCTGCGCGCGCGCATAGACATGGCGTCGCCGAATATAAATCTGAGAGATCCGACGCTGTATCGCATCCGCCACCTCAGCCACCAGCGGACCGGCGATGCATGGTGCATCTATCCGATGTATGACTTCGCGCACGGCCTGTCCGATGCGTTCGAGGGCGTGACGCATTCGTTGTGCACGCTTGAGTTCGAGGATCATCGGCCGCTGTATGACTGGTTTCTCGACAGGCTGTCCCCGCCGCACCGGCCGCGGCAGATCGAGTTCTCGCGCCTGAATCTCGCGTACGCACTGACCAGCAAGCGCAAGCTGAACCAGCTGGTTGACGAGGGTACTGTCAACGGCTGGGACGACCCCCGGATTGCAACGCTTGCCGGCATGCGCCGCCGTGGGTACCCGGCACCGGCACTCGTGGATTTCTGCGCACGCATCGGTGTAACGAAGCAGGAAAACCTGATCGAGATGGCGCTGCTGGAAAACTGCGTTCGCGAGTACCTCGGTGAACACGCCGAACGCCGCATGGCTGTCCTGAATCCACTGCGAGTCGTCATTACCAATTACGATGAGCACACGGTCGAGGACATGACCGCGCAGAACCACCCGCAGAATCCCGAGCTTGGCACCCGCAGCGTGCCGTTCTGCCGCGAAATCCTGATCGAGCAGGATGACTTCATGGAAGAGGCGCCGCGCAAGTTTTTCCGCTTAAAGCCCGGCGGCGAAGTGCGGTTGCGGTCTGCCTACATCATCCGTTGCGACGAGGTGATCCGCGACAGTGACGGCAATATTACTGAACTGCATTGCAGCTATGACCCGGATACGCGGAGTGGCACCGGCAGCAGCGATCGCAAGGTCAAGGGCACGATACACTGGGTGTCCGCGCGCCATGGCGTTGCCGCCGAAGTGCGGCTCTACGACCGCCTGTTCACCGACCCTGAGCCTGGCGCCGCCGATATCAACAGTGTCCTGAATCCCGACTCTCTGCAGACCGTGACCGCGATGCTGGAGCCGGCACTGGCCGGTGCCACATCCGGTACGTCCTGGCAGTTTGAGCGACTCGGTTATTTCTGCCCGGATTCCGTCGATCATCGCACCGATGCACCGGTGTTCAACCGGATTGTCACGTTACGGGACGGGTGGGCGAAGATTGAAAAGCAGGCGTTGCAGGAACGCTAGCACTCCCTGGGGGGCCGGTTACACCCCTGTCATTGCGAGGCGCGAAGCGCCGTGGCAACCTCGTTCCGATTAGCAGAGTCATCGTCATTGCGAGATCGCCACGGCGCTACGCGCCTCGCGATGACAATGTGCTGTCGTTGCGAGCCCGCAGGGCGTGGCGAACCCGTTCCGATTCAGCAGAGTCATTGTCATTGCGAGGTCGCCACGGTGCTACGCGCCTCGCGATGAGGGTGGTTGCCTTGCCGTGACCACCACCGGGGCGCCGCGGTCACTCCCCAGGCCCTCGGCAGCGTTGCCTTCGGCGCGCGCGATTTCGAGCACGCCGAATGAGTTGACCAATGCAAGATAGTTGCCCGGCTGCGTGCGCCCGTAGGTTTCTACCAGGTCGATCGTGTGGCCGCCCAGCCTGACCTGCGGCGCTGCCAGGTGACTGAGCAGGTTGCCGTCGATATTGCTGATCAGGTTGCCGAAGGCATCAATCGTCACTATGACGCCACTGACGCGAGCCGGCGTAACCTCCGGTTCGTCCAGCCACTCCGGCGCCCATTCGCGGATACGGCGCCCGGTATCGACGGGTCGCAGGCGGCCCGCGGCAAGTTCGGCGGCAACCGGCGCGAAGATGTCGCGGCCATGAAAGGTGGCGCTCGGCACCGGCAACTTCAGATTGGCGAGCCTGCTGGAGTCAAGAGCATAAACTTCAGTGCCGTCCTGTTTTGTCAGCAGCGACGCCAGCAGGCCGTTGTCCGGCGCCATGAACACGTGCCCGTCCAGTGCCGCGACCAGGATCTCCCGCTCGGTACCGACGCCGGGATCAACGATGGCAACATGCACGGTGCCGCGCGGAAAATACTTATAGGAACGGCTCAGCCAGAAGCCCGCCTCCGGCGGCCAATGCGCCGGAATCTCGTGAGTCAGGTCAACGATCGTTCCTTGACGAAATCGCTGCAGAATGACGCCCTTCATGACGGCGGTGAACGGACCCTTGTGACCGAAGTCCGTTGTTATCGTGATCACACCTGAAGGATAAAAATCCGCCATTACCGTTCGTCACTCCGCTCGCATTACGGCACAGGACAGACTGCAACGATACATCAGATCGCCACGTTAAATTACCCGGTAGTGGCACCCGCCGCCATTCGCTGCCGGTGCGCCGCCCGCGCCCAGTAGATAAATACCGTATCGATTGCCGCGATGACCAGTTTGAAAACGTACTTGGCGGCGCCCAGTGCCAGAGCCGTGCGCAGGTCGACTATGCCCCACCATGCCACCAGCGAGTAAATAACAGTATCGAGTGCCTGCGAACTCATCGTCGACAAATTGTTGCGTAGCCACAGCCAGCGGTCGCCGGTAATTTGCTTGATGCGGTGAAAGGCCCAGACGTCGAAGCTCTGGCTGATGTAATACGCAAGAAGAGACCCGAAGACGAAGCGCGGCGTGAAATTGACGATCGTTGTGAAGGCGTCGTGTATGTCCGCGGAGAATCGGGCGGTTTCGGGACTTTGTGTCGGCTGGTAGAGCAGGGCAAGGCTCAGCATGACGAGGACAATGACACTGACGACAAAACCCATGCGGACTGCCTTGTTGGCTTCGGCACGGCCATAATTCTCACTCAGCACATCCGTGGCGAAAAAGATGCTCGAGTAAAATATGACGCCAAGACTCGTCTGGATACCGAAGATCTCAGTAAGCTTCGGACCCTGCAGGTTGGCCAGGATGATCGCGGTCGCGATAGCAACCTGCAGGCCGGCCTTGCCGAACAGGCGGTACAGGATGACGGTGAAGCCGAGATCGACGAACAGCGTCGTGAACCACAGCAGTTCCTGCTGGCCAATAAAAAAATTGACAATCTGCTGCGGTAACATGATTCAGACTCGGGTGCCGTGGCACCCGGGCCCGGCAGGAAGACTTTCGACCGACGTCAGGTGCTTGCGTCGGCCGCATTCCCCGCATAGCGGTCCAGGTGATAATCGGCGTGCCCGAACAATATGCCGATGGCCGTCAGGCGCTTGAAATAGTGAGCGATGTCCATTTCCCACGTCATGCCCATGCCGCCATGGATCTGGAGGGCTTCCTCGCCGACGCGGCGGCCCACGGTGCCAACCTGGTATTTCAGTGCGGCGATTGCACTGGACGAGTTAGCATCGCCTTCGGCGCGCAGCATTGTAGCCCAGAGCAGCAGCGATTTCGTCTGCTCACACGCCATCAGTGTTTCAACCATGCGGTGCTGCAGCGCCTGGAAAGTGCCGATTGGCACGCCGAACTGACTGCGCTGCTTTGAATACTCGACAGTCTTGTCGTGCATCGTGCGCATGATACCCACGGCTTCTGCAGCGACAGCCAGCGTCGCATCATCGACGACCTGCTGCAGGGTCGCGAATCCGCCGTCAACGTCACCCAGGACCCTGTCACCGTCGACGTGTACATCGTCGAGCGTGACCTCGGCGGCGCCATGCGCGTCGACGGTCTTGTACGACCTGCGACGCAACCCGTCGGCCGAACCGTCGACGATGAACATTGTAATGCCGTCAGTATCGCCCTGTTTGCCGCCGGTGCGGGCGGGGATGATCAGCAAGTCGGCGTCGCCGCCGTTCAGTACCATTGTCTTGCGGCCTGCCAGGACCCAGTCATTGCCCTTGCGTTTCGCCGATGTGGCTATATTTGCGATGTCGAAGCGCGCCTGTGGCTCAGCAAAGGCCAGCGCTGCCTGCAGGCTGCCGTCGATGAGTCCGGGCAGCCATCGCTCCTTCTGCTCCGCGCTTGCCAGGTGCCGTAATGCGCCGCCGGCGAGCACAATGTTGGCGATGAACGGTTCAACGACGAGCCCTCTGCCGAACTGTTCCATCATCAGCATCGTCTCGACCGGACCGCCACCGAGTCCGCCATCGTCCTCATCAAACAGGACAGCCGACATGCCCAGCTCCGCGAAGTTCTGCCACATCTCGCGGCTGAACGCGGCTTCGCCTTCCGCAATCTTCATGCGCTGGTCAAAGTCGTAATTGTTGTCGATGAACCGGGCGACGCTGTCGGCCAGCATTGACTGTTCTTCGGTAACTGAAAAATCCATAGTGCTATCCGTGCGGGGCCTGGTGGGCGAGGCAGCTGTCAGAGTCCAAGCACGTGCTTGGAAATAATATTCTTCTGGATTTCGTTTGAGCCGCCGTAGATCGATGCCTTGCGGTTATTGAAGTACTGCAGCGAGGATTGCGTCTCGGCTTGATGGCCGACGTGATCTTCCTCCGGAAAATCGGCGGCGTATTGCTCGGGCACGAAGGGCAATGCGTAATAGCCGGCTGCCTCGACGAACAGCATGTCTATCCGTTGCTGCATTTCGGTGCCGGCAATTTTCAGGATCGATGATTCGGGACCGGGCGCCTTGCCGACGGCAACAGCCGCCAGCGTGCGCAGTTCGGTGAATTCGAGTGCTTTCAGTTCGATTTCGGTGGCCGCGAGCTTGCGGGCGAAGTTCCGGTCGTCGAGCAGCGGGGGCGCTCCGTGGACGGATTCAGACGCTTTTTCGCGCAGCCGGCTCAGCCGGTACTTCGACCGCGCAACGCCGGCAATATTGGTGCGTTCGTGCTGCAGCAGGACCTTGCCGTAGGTCCATCCCTTGCCTTCCTCGCCGACGAGATTCTCAGCCGGCACTTTGACATCCTCGAAGTGCACTTCATTGACTTCCCGCTCGCCCTCGATCGTGATGATCGGCCGCACAGAGACACCTTTCGTGTTCATGTCGATCAGCAGGAAACTGATGCCTTCCTGGCGACGCGCCACATCAGTGCTGGTCCGTACAAGGCAAAAAATCCAGTCGGCGTAGTGCCCGAGTGTCGTCCAGGTCTTCGTGCCATTGACAATGTAATGGTCACCGACGCGTTCGGCACGGGTCTTCAGTGAGGCGAGATCCGACCCGGAACCCGGTTCGGAATAGCCCTGGCACCACCAGACGTTGCTTGCGAGGATGTCCGGCAGAAAGCGTTTTTTCTGTTCGTCGTTACCGAATGTATAAATAATCGGGGCCACCATCTTGACGCCGAAAGGAATCATGTCCGGCGCGTTGGCCATCGCAATCTCGTTCGCGAAGATGTACTTCTGCACCGGCGTCCAGCCGGTGCCGCCGTATTCAGTCGGCCAGTTGAGTGCCGCCCAGCCCTGTTCGTAGAGTATCTTCTGCCAGCGCACCATGTCGTCGCGACTGAGCGCGATACCCTTTTTCTGCTTGCGCCGCAGTTCTTCGGGGTACTTGTCGCGGAAAAACGCGCGAACTTCCTCCCGAAACGCCAGTTCCTCGTCGGACAGGTTTACGTTCATTCACACTTCCCAATGTCAGTCACAAGGGTATCCCGGGCAACAATCTGCAGGAAACCCATCATCTGTGAACCGTGGATGGCGGGTACCGGCGGCGTTTGGATCAGTCGGGGACGCGCAGTATAACGAGGAATGCTGCAATGCACAACACGAGGCACCTACCCACCTCATGATTGGTTTCATTGAGGAAAATGACGTTGGGGTTGCGATTCGTGTTCTATTCGGTAATGGACCGTCTGCCCGCCGCACCGGTACCCCCTGCGGGGAGGTCTTTGGGGGAATGGCTCCCTTCGGTCCGCTTTATTTCCCCAAAGACCTCCCACAGGGGGTACCGGCGCTCCTCAATGCTCAACGGATACTTCGGTAAGTGCCAGTGGCACGATGGAGGATTATTCATGAACGGCACATTGATCGGGGCGGAGGTGTGCCCCGGGGAGGGCTTTTCAGGGCTGTGCCGGACAGGGACGTCCGGCACAGAGCGTACAGGGACGTATTCACAGCGTCCCTGAAAAGCCCTCCCGGGGTGCGCCTTCGCCTAACACCGAAGCACGAATCCGTTCATGAATAATCCGGGCCGCGTTCTAAGGGCCGTTGGGCGCCGCAGGCAGAGGTTACGGGAACCTCGGGTACTGGCGCTGCTCTTACCCGGTATCGATTTATCGGGCAAAATGGCGCCATGACGGAAAAGACCACAGCTACAGCTGACCAGACGGCAACCCGCATCGGGCCGCGCGACCGCTTGCAGCGGCCGTTGCACGACTTGCGGATATCGTTGCTCGACCGCTGCAATTTCCGGTGTCCGTATTGCATGCCGGAAAGCCGTTATCACGCGGATTACCAGTTTCTGGGCAAAGCTGAGCGCCTGAGTCATGACGAGATTTTCCGTATCGCGTCCATCGCGGTGCATCTTGGTGTGACGAAGCTGCGACTGACCGGTGGTGAACCTTTGCTGGACAAGCATGTGTCATCACTGGTGGGACGGCTGCGTACGTTGCCCGGAATCGAGGACCTGGCCCTGACGACGAATGCGTCGTTGCTGGCGGCGAATGCGGCGTCGTTGGCGGAGGCGGGTCTCGATCGCGTGACGATAAGCCTCGACAGTCTTGATCATGATGTATTCCAGGCGATGAGTGGCAACCGCGGTGATCTCGATACGGTGCTTGAGGGCATAGCCGCCGCTGAGCAGGCTGGGCTCCGTCCCGTCAAGATCAATACGGTCGTGCAACGCGGCGTCAACGACCACACGATCCTCGAGTTGCTCGAGCATTTTCGGGGCACCGGCCACATCGTCCGCCTCATTGAATTCATGGATGTCGGCAACCGCAACGAGTGGCGCCGTGAGAAGGTCGTCCCGTCGAAAGATCTGCTGGCACGGATTGCGGAGCGCTGGCCAGTACGCGCGGTCGGGCGCAATTATGCAGGGGAGGTCGCCCGACGCTACGAATACGAGGACGGTGCCGGCGAAATCGGTTTCATCTCGTCGGTCACCGAACCCTTCTGCGGCAGTTGCAGCCGGGCGCGCCTGTCGGCCGATGGCGTACTCTACACGTGCCTGTTCGCAACCGAAGGTCACAATATCCGTGAGCCGCTCAGAAGCGGCGCGTCCGATGCCGAATTGACCGACCTGCTGACGTCAATCTGGCATCGCCGGGAGGACCGCTACAGCGAACAGCGCGGCCGCAAGGAACCGGTTGAACACCCGCTGCGCAAGGTCGAAATGTATCGCATGGGCGGGTGACCGGCACGCCCGGCTACTGTTCCTCAACGGTTCGTCGCTCGTGTCTTATCAATGGCGCGTCAGGCGCGACCCTCATCCAGGAATTCACTTGAGCAAGCTAAGCCACATAGACAGCGATAATCGCCCGACAATGGTGGATGTCAGCCGCAAGGCGGCGACAGACCGCGAAGCGCATGCGCGATCCATTGTCGAATTTCCCGCGGATGTTGCGACAAGATTCGTTGATGGTGATATTCGCACGGCCAAGGGCCCGGTATTTGCAACCGCGATTGTCGCCGGTGTCATGGGCGCCAAACGTACGCATGAGCTGATACCGTTTTGCCATCCACTGGGTCTCGACAACTGCAGCATTGATATCAGGATGGACGACAAGCATCGCGTCGTAATTGATTGCCGTTGCAAAGTGCATCATCGCACCGGCGTCGAGATGGAGGCGCTGACGGGTGCGACGGTGGCAGCGCTGACGGTCTATGACATGTGCAAGGCGCTGTCGCATGACATCCGCATCACGGAGACCCGCCTGATCGCCAAGACCGGCGGCAAGACGGACTTTCGCCATGAATGACGCCGCGATGCTCTACGGGCTCGTTCTTGCAGGTGGCAAAAGCCGCCGCATGGGCAGCGACAAGGCGCTGTTATCCAGAAATGGCGAGACGCAGCTGAGCCGCGCCGTGCATCTCGTTGAACGGTTCACCGATCGTGTTTTTGTTTCAGTGCGCGCGGACCAGGCCGGAGATCCCGAGCGCCGGCGATTCGCAAGTATTACTGACCGCTACGACGATATCGGCCCGATTGCGGGCGTCCTGTCAGCGATGGATGCTGTTCCAGGCGCGGCCTGGCTGGTCGTGGCCTGCGACCTGCCGAATATTGACGACACGACGCTTGCAACATTGCTTGACCAGCGTGATGCCGCACGGCCATTCACGGCATTCCGGAGCAGCCACGATGGCTTGCCCGAGCCGCTGTGCGCCATATACGAACCCCATGCGCGCCGCATCATTGATGCATTTGTCACGGAAGGTATTGTGTGCCCCAGGAAAATGCTGATTCGCTCTGACACGACGTTGCTCGATCAACCGCATCCGGCGGCGCTCGACAACATCAATACACCCGAGGATCTCGAGCGCAGCTCGTTGCAGGCAGGCACATGACAAAATCCATTACTGTTCGCTACTTCGCGCAATTTCGCGAGCAGGCCGGCGTTGGCGAGGAGACCGTGGCGCTGGCGGCCGAAACCGCCGCCGATGTCTTCCGCCAGTTGCAGGAGCGCCATGGTTCAAGAGAGCCGCTTGGTCACTGCAAGGTTGCGATTAACGATGAACTGGTTGGCTGGGATGCGCCGGTCGCCGACGGCGATACCGTGCTGCTGTTTCCGCCGGTCGCCGGTGGCTGACATGATGCAGATTGTTGAGACCCGCATCGACCCCGAGCGGCTGCGCGACGAATTGCTGGACGCCGCGGCCGGTGCCTACACGTCATTTGAAGGCTGGATACGAAACGAGAACGAAGGACAGCGTGTGCTGCGCCTCGAGTACGAGGCCTACGTGCCGCTGGCCATTTCAGAGGGCGAACGAGTCATCCGCGAAGCGATGGAACGATATCCTGTGTTGCACGCACGGTGCGTGCATCGCACCGGTGTACTTGAGATTGGTGATTGCGCCGTATGGGTCGGCGTGTCCTCCGCACATCGTGACGCCGCGTTTCTCGCGTGCCGCTACATTATCGACAAGGTGAAGGTCCGCCTGCCGATCTGGAAAAAAGAGCATTACGCCGACGGCCACTCCGGCTGGGTCAATTGCGAGCAATGCGCGGCGCACGCGCACGACGACTGAACCAGCCGGCGGCCGATCACACGTGCCGTTCCCGGTATAACCGGACCGGAACTTTGAAACCCTCACCTCGTTCGCTTTTACCGCGCAGGGCTCCTGGCTGTGAATTCCATGAACGTTGCACATCTGGCAGGTAGGCGGAGGTGCGCCCCGGGGAGGGCTGTTCAGGGCTGTGCTCGTCCCCGACGTGACGGTTACAGGCGGCTACAGGAGACGTCCGCTCCTGTGCTGGCGTCCCTGAACAGCCCTCCCCGGGGTGCGCCTCCGCCCCTACCGGAAGTCCAACGTTCATGGAATTCACAGCCAGGTCGGCGGCGTGTCTGTGCTGATTTCAGCCAGGTCTTCGGGCCGGTCTATGTCGGTTGCAGCCGCCTCGCAACTGTAACGGTCAGGACGTCGCTGCCGCATCGCTGCAGCAGCGGTTGCGCGCCGGTGTCTCCGGGTTAGTTTGCACAGATCATCGAACAAGCGCCGGGGGAATATGACCGGAACGCCGGACTTGCCGGCATAGGCAGTGGCAACAACCCGTTCCGGGGCGGCTGACCAGCGTTCGGCCAAACGGGTTAGATGCTGCTGGTCGATGAGCGGCTGATCCGCCAGCAGCAACAGCACGCCGTCAGCCGCGTGGCGCAGCGCGGCTACACCGTGTGCAATCGATGAAGCCAGGCCTTGCCGGTAGTCGCTGTTGTGGACCCGGAACCCGGCGATGGGCGCACACGCTCTGTGTACCGCCGCGCCGTGGTGCCCGGTCACGAGCACGGTGCGATTGCTGCAGAGCGACTCGGCGATACGCAGGGCGTGCGCCGCGAGCGGTTGGCCACGGTATTTTGCCAGCTGCTTGACGGCGCCGAAGCGCTGGCTGAGGCCGGCTGCAAGCACAATGGCGAACAGGCGTGGGTCGCGGGAGGGGGTGGCGCGTGCTGCTGCTGGTAGTCGTGTCATCGTCTGTCTCCGCCCGTCCGGGCGCCATTGTCCCCCCCTCGCCTCGTCCGTTTCTACCGCGCAGACTCCTGGCCAGTATAAGCCGCAGCATTCGCGGGCGAAATTGCCGCGACGGCCGTCGGGAGCCAGCGCGTGACGGTCCGCTGGTGCAACATCCGGGGTGACCGCGACTGCCTGCTGCTGCTGCAAATTGACGGCAGGCGACGAAAACCCGCAGCATTGCAGCAACCCGGTGCTTGCTCTGCTGCGGTGTTATGTGTATTTCTGTAGCCGACTTTATGACAAGTGCAGCATGATGCTGCGCCCCACAGGGACCCGTTTTGCACATCGATCGGATCAGTGGCCGATGCCAAAGCCCTGGAGGGCACGGAAGTTGGCCTGTCGGACTGGGTGGTCGTTGACCAGGCCAGCATCAACCGGTTCGCCGAGGCGACCGGCGACTATCAATGGATACACGTCGACACCGAGCGGGCTGCGCGCGAATTGCCGGAAGGCAAGACGATCGCGCACGGCTACCTGACGCTGTCACTTATCCCGGCACTGACCGGACAGTTCGTACAGGTCGAAAACCTGCAAAGAGCACTCAATTTCGGTTGCAACAAGGTGCGGTTCTACAGCATGGTCAAGGAAGGCAGCCGCGTGCGGGGCCGCGCAACCGTGCTGCAGGCACGCCAGCGCGGCGGCGCACTGCACCTGCTGTCCGAGGTCAAGGTCGAGGTCGAAGGTGAGCGCAAGCCCGCCTGTGTCGCCGAAACGCTCGGCATGTACTTTTTTAATCCAACGGCCGGCGAAAAGGCCGGGCAAGAATAAAAGGAGAGACGCATGGAAGTGACGGGCATTTTTGGGTTCCTGATTCTGATCGCGGACATCTACGCGGTATTGCAAATACTGCAAAGCTCTGCCAGCAATGGCAATAAGGCGCTGTGGATCGCGATCGTCGTCGTACTGCCGCTACTGGGCCTGATTCTCTGGTTCCTGATGGGCCCTGGCCGGCGCTGATTACTGCCCTGCCACTTCGTGACGGCACTGACTTGCCTGCACTGCCATGCGCGATGCACGGCCGGGTGCGTGATGCTTGCAGAATCACCCGATTGTTCTGTTAAATGACAGTATGCCGCTTGCGCTCGTGGCACCAATAAACGGGGGGGTAATAATGCATGGCTTGATGATGGAAACGCAGCTGCTCGTGTCCGGAATAGTGCGGCACGCGGAGAAAAATTTTGGCGACCGGGAGATCGTATCGGTAACGGCTGACAACCCGCAGCACCGCTATACGATAGCTGACCTGTGCCGCCGTACGCGGCAACTGGCAAACGCGCTGGATGGCCTCGGCATAAAGCGCGGCGATCGCATCGCCACACTGGCATGGAACGACTACCGTCACCTCGAAGCCTATTACGCGATCAGCGGGGCAGGCTATGTCTGCCACACCATCAATCCGCGCCTGTTTCCGGAGCAGCTGGTCTTCATTATCAATCACGCCGAAGACAAGTGGCTGCTCGTCGACCCAATGTTCATGCCGCTGATCGAGAAACTTGCCGACAAGATTCCCGGCGTCGAGGGCTTTATTGTCCTGTGTGACGAGGCGACTCTGCCGGAGACGGAGCTTAAGAACGTCTTCTCCTATGAGGCATTGATTGGCAAGTGCAGTGAGGAGTATGAGTGGCCTCTGCTCGATGAGCACGAGGCTGCCGCGCTTTGCTATACGTCCGGCACAACCGGCGACCCCAAGGGTGTCCTGTACAGCCACCGTTCGACGATACTGCATGCGTATGCGGGCATCGCGCCGGACATACTGAACCTTTCCAACCGTGACTGTATTCTGCCGGTCGTGCCGCTGTTTCACGTCAATGCGTGGGGCATTCCGTATTCGGCGCTGATGGTGGGCGCGAAACTGGTCTTGCCGGGACCGAAAATGGGTGACGGTGAAACGCTGTACAAGCTGCTCGAAGACGAGGACGTTACGGTTGCGCTGGGTGTGCCGACCGTCTGGCTGGCGCTGCTGCGATACGCGGCGAGCAGCAACCAGCGCATGAATAAATTGCAGCGTACCGTGATCGGCGGTGCGGCCGTGCCGCAGTCGATGATTCGCGAATTCCGGGACAAGCACGACGTCGTCGTGCACCAGGGATGGGGTATGACCGAAATGAGTCCGCTGGGCACCTGCAATACGCTGAAGGCCGGCATGGAGTCGCTGTCGCCGGATGAAATCCTCAGGATCCAGACCAAGGCGGGCCGCGGCATATTTGGCGTCGAGATGCGCGTCATGGATGACGAAGGGAATGAATTGCCCTGGGACGGAAAGTCCAGCGGTGCACTGCAGGTGCGAGGTCCGTGGATCTGCAGCGACTACTTCAAGCTCGAAGGCAGTGCCGGCACGCACACCGATGATGGCTGGTTCGAAACCGGCGATGTGGCCAATATCGACCCGCAGGGCTTCCTGCAAATCACTGATCGAACGAAGGATGTCATAAAATCCGGTGGTGAATGGATCAGCTCGATCGATGTCGAGAATATTGCGGTGGGCCACCCGGCCGTCGATGAGGCGGCAGTCATCGCCGTCGCGCACCCGAAGTGGACGGAACGGCCACTGCTGGTTGTCGTCAAGTCGGAAGGCAAGGAGCTGACGCGCGAGGAAATGCTGGCCTGGTTCGACGGCAAAATTGCGACCTGGTGGCTGCCGGATGATGTTGTGTTCGTCGATGAGATTCCGCACACGGCAACCGGCAAGATCAAGAAAATCGAGCTTCGCAAGCAGTTTGCTGACTACGTGTTGCCGACTGCCAATGAGGCCTGAATCATTGGGCACCCGCGCGGCGGAGGCTGGATATGGCGGATAGCGGTCGCTTGTTCGGCGTTCGCGCCATTGTGTTCGGGGCCGGCAGCGGCATCGGCGAGGCAATCGCGCGGATCTACGCCAAACACGGCGCGCACGTACTCGCTATCGATTCCCGCGATGCCAATCTGGACCAATTGCTCGGTTCCGTATCCGGCATCAAAAGCCTGACGATGCCGGCGGGCGAGGCGGACTCGGCGGTTACGGCGGTCGAGGCCGCGGTCAGGGAATTTGGCGGCCTCGACGCGGTCGTCAACAGTTATGCGGTGCAGCCGGCCGAGCCTTTCGCCGATGAGGTCCAGCTGCAACCTGCATTGATGCAGCGCCTGAAGCGGATACAAAAGAATTTTGACGCGGCATGGCCCAAGCTGCGGAATAGCCCGGCGGGGCGCATCATTTCCATTGGCTATCTGCGCAGCGCATTTCCCGTGGACGGTAGCGCGCTGTTTGCGCGCGCCGAGGATGCGCTTTCCGAACAGACGCGCGAGTTTGCCGCCCAAACGGGAAAATTCGGCGTGACGGTGAACTACATACAGCCGGGCGCCGTCATGACATCTGAAAGCCGCCGGGTATTCCAGAACGACAAGGTATTACGGGATCATTGCATACAGGGATCCGCCGAGCGCCGCCTGGGAGACCCGATCGATATCGCCAAGGTGGCCCTGTTCCTGGCCAGTGACGACGCCGCATTTGTCAGCGGTTCCGGTATCAGGGTCGATGGCGGACGCGCCACGGGATAAATCTTTCATGCACCCGGTACTCGAAGATCTGTTGCATCTCCTGCAACTCGAAAGAATCGAAGACAACATCTACCGCGGTGAAAGTCGCGACATCGGTAGTGCCCAGGTTTTTGGCGGACAGGTAGTCGGACAGGCATTGTCAGCCGCCCATTCGACCGTCGATGGCCGTATTGCGCACTCGCTGCATGCGTATTTCCTGCGCCGCGGTGATGTCGATGCGCCCATTATCTACGAGGTGGATCGCGCCCGTGACGGCGGAAGTTTTTCAGTGCGGCGCGTCGTGGCAATCCAGCACGGGCGCCCGATCTTCAATCTTGCAGCCTCATTCCAGACGCCCGAGGAGGGATTGGAGCACCAGAACCGGATGCCGGACGTACCCGGTCCCGACGGCCTGAAGGAGCTTTCAGACGTTGCTCCTGACGTACTCGCGCGCCTGCCTGAAAAAATGTGCCGCTTCCTGACCGATAAGCGGCCGTTCGAATTCCGGCCGGTGCAGGAGATCCGTTTCGACGTTGCCGAGAAGCGGCCGCCGGAAAAGCAGGTCTGGATACGGGCGGTGGATGCATTGCCCGACCGCACGTCCTTGCACCAGAACCTGCTTGCCTACGTATCCGATTTCGAACTGCTCGGCACAAGCACCTTACCGCACGGCATCCTGTTCGGCCGCGGCCACCTGATGATGGCGAGCCTCGACCACGCGCTGTGGTTTCACCGCGAGTTTCGCGTCGACGACTGGTTGCTGTATTCGCTGGACAGTCCGACCGCATCCGGTGCGCGCGGCTTTGCACGAGGGCAGTTTTTTACCCGTGACGGGATCCTCGTCGCATCGTCGGCTCAGGAGGGCCTGGTGCGCGTCGTTTCCGGCAGCGATCGTGGTGACGAACGATCCAGCCTTCGGGAAGCGGTTGGTGCGCCCGGAGCACCCCGGCCGGATTATTCATGGCCGGACGTCCGTGTCCGGCCAGCCCTCAGAAGCCGATCGCCCGATCGGCCAGAGTTCCCCCAAAGCCCCCCCGGGGACCGCGGACCCCTTTGATGGAAATGCGGATCGAGGGAGCCGTTCCTTCAAAGGCTCCCCTGCGGCGGAAGCGGGTTCGGTCAGGTTTTGTCGATCACCGCAAGGTCGCGGAGAAACCGCTGGCTGTTCTGTACATAGATTTCAGCCGATGCGTCGAGCATTGCCCGTTCCTCCGCGGTCAGCTCACGAACGGCTTTCGCCGGCGAGCCGAGGATCAGCATGCCGTCCGGAAATTCCTTGCCCTCGGTTACCAGCGAGTGGGCACCGACGAGGCAATGGCGCCCGATACGCGCGCGATTGAGTATCGTACTGCCGATGCCGATGAGACTGCCGTCGCCGATCGTGCAGCCGTGCAGGACGACGCGATGCCCGATGGTCACGCGCGCACCGACCGTCAGCGGGACACCGGGATCCGTGTGAAGTATCGAACCATCCTGGATATTGCTGTCGCGCCCGATGTCGATCAATTCGTTGTCGCCGCGCAGCACCGCACCGAACCAGACACTGGCCCCCGGCTGCAGCCGGACTTTACCGATGACTCGCGCACTGTCGGCAATGAAGTGATCACCGCCCTCAAGGGCCGGCTGTATGTCGCCGAGCCTTAGCCTCATCCACCGCTGGCCTGGTTCGCAACGGCTGCCGCCGCGGCGGCCACGGTGTCAGGGTCACCAAGGAAGCGGCGTGACAGTGGCTCGAGGTTATCGTTTAGCTCATAGAGCATCGGAATACCGGTCGGGATATTGAATCCTGTGATTTCGTCCTCGGATACATTATCAAGCATCTTGACGAGAGCTCGCAGGCTGTTGCCGTGCGCGGCAATGAGGACGTTCTTGCCTGCCAGCAAATCCGTAGCAATGTGTTCGCGCCAGCAGGGCTCAACCCGGTCGAGGGTGGTTTTCAGGGATTCCGAGGCCGGCAGGCCGGTAATGCCCGCGTAGCGGGGATCGTGCGACGGATGACGCTCGTCGCCGCGCTCAAGTCCGGGCGGTGGTTCGGCATAACTGCGACGCCAGATGTGCACCTGCTCATCGCCGTATTTCGCGGCCGTTTCCGCCTTGTTGAGGCCCTGCAGCGCCCCGTAGTGGCGTTCGTTGAGGCGCCAGTCGCGGATGACCGGTATCCACATGCGGTCCATCTCGTCGAGCATCAGCCACAGCGTGCGTATGGCCCGTTTCAGGACCGACGTGTAGGCGATATCAACAGTGAAGTCGAGTTCCCTGACCGCGACGCCGGCAGTTTGCGCTTCATCGCGCCCCTTGTCGGTCAGGTCCACATCCGTCCAGCCCGTGAACAGGTTTTTCAGGTTCCAGTCGCTCTGTCCGTGCCGGCAGAGTATCAATTTCCCTGGCATGCGCCATCGCTCCGTGCTATTCCGAAATAAGTTTTCTCAGTTCCTGCTGGGCAACGGACAGCGTTGCAAAGTCGATCTCGTCACGCAGCCTCATGTCCGACAGGATAGATTCGAATTTTTGGACTCCGCTCGCGTGCTCGGCAAGCCAGTTGTCGAACATCTGCTGCGCGCTTTGTTTGCCGCTCTTCGTCAGGAGCTGCGTCGCGAGTTCACGGCGTATGCGGTAGAAGTCGTCCCTCAGGTTGCCGCGCGCAAGCGCCTGCCAGCGGCCTTCAACGGACAGGTTCTCGACATTGCGGTGCAGCCAGACAATGCCCAGCCGCTCGCTCAGTGACGCATACATGCGGGCCGTATCCATCAGGTCCGTGCCAAATTCCGTCGACAGGTCGGCAATATCCAGTCCGCCGCGTGTCAGGAGCAACGACGCCAGCATGCGCGCCAGCTTTTCCGGCACCTCGAGCGCGGCCAGGTCGGCGGTCGCGGTTTTCTGCCGTTGCTTGCCCATGCCGACAACAATGCTGCTGGCACGGTTGTAGATCGTGTGCACCGGAACCTTGAGGCGGTCGACTGTTGCAACGATTTCAAGATTGTCGCCGTAGCGTTCGATCAGCCAGTAGCACGCATGGCGCAGTGTACGGCTGACTTCGAACAGGATCGTCTGCTGGATAGTGGCCGGAACTTCGTTATCAAGCGCCTCGATCATGCGCCAGATTGCGGAAGCGCGGCAGAGTTCGCGGGCGATAACGTATGCGCGCGCAATGGTCACGGTATTGGCGCCGGTGTCCTGTTGTATGCGCTTGACGAAGACCGGACCCATGCGGTTGACGATATTGTTCGCGATCAGCGTGGCCAGGATTTCGCGGCTCAGCCGGTGCCCCGGGATAAGGTCCTTGTAGCGGCGACGCAGCACCGGCGGAAAGTAGCGCTGCGGGTCGGTGGTGAGGAAATCCTCGAAAGTCTGGTCGGAACTGATGAGCCCGTTGTACAGGTCAATTTTTGCATAGCTCAGTACGACGGCAATTTCCGGGCGCGTCATGCCCTGTTTGCGCTGCCGGCGTTCCTCGATTTCCATCTCGTCGGGCAGGAATTCGAGATCACGGTCCAGCAACCCGGTCTTTTCAAGGTTGATGATCAGCCGCGCCGTTTCATCAAGTCGTTCGCGCGCACGGGCCTCCATCATGCTTATAGCCTGTGTTTGCAGATAATTGCTGCGCAGCACGAAACGCGCTACCTCGTCCGTCATTTTGGCAAGCAATTTGTTGCGATTCGGGCGTGTCAGGCCTTTTTCCTGCTCCGCCGCGCGCAGCAGTATCTTGATGTTGACCTCGCGGTCGGAACTGTCTACGCCAGCCGAGTTGTCGATGAAGTCGGTATTGACGCGCCCGCCGTTCAGGCTGAATTCAATGCGCCCTAGCTGGGTCAGGCCGAGGTTGCCCCCTTCGCCAATGACCTTGCAGCGCAACTGGCTCGCGTTTACGCGGACAGCATCATTGCTGCGGTCACCGACGTCGGCATTGCTTTCCGAACCGGCCTTGACGTAAGTGCCGATACCGCCGTTCCACAGCAGGTCTACCTTCATTTTCAGGATGGCACAAATCATCTCAAGCGGCTGCATCGTTGTCTGCCGGGTGTCCAGCAACTGCCGCGCTTCCGGTGACAGCCGGATCTGCTTGGCCTGGCGCGAGAACACGCCGCCGCCTTTCGATATCAGCTTGTCATCGTAATCCTGCCAGCTCGAGCGCGGCAGCCGGAACAGGCGTTCGCGTTCCTTGAAACTGGCGTCCATGTCCGGTTCCGGGTCAATAAAGATGTGCTCATGGTTGAACGCCGCCACGAGCTTGATCTTGTCCGACAGCAGCATGCCGTTGCCAAATACATCGCCGGCCATGTCGCCGATGCCGGCTACGGTGAAGGGATCCGTCTGGACGTTAAGCCCTTGTTCGCGGAAGTGCCGCTTGACGGCCTCCCATGCACCGCGTGCGGTGATGCCCATCTTCTTGTGGTCATAACCGGCCGAGCCGCCCGAGGCGAAGGCGTCGTCGAGCCAGAAACCGTATTCCGCCGATATCTGGTTGGCAATATCCGAGAATGTGGCGGTGCCCTTGTCGGCGGCGACCACGAGGTAGGGATCATCACCGTCGCGCCGCACGACATTGGGAGGCACAACAACCTTGCCGTCGACGACATTGTCGGTGATGTCCAGCAAGCCGCGAATGAACGTCTGGTAGCAGGCGATGACCTCCTTCATAACGGTGTCGCGATCACCCTGCGGAAGCTGTTTCGGCACGAAGCCGCCTTTGGCGCCGGTCGGCACGATGACCGTATTCTTGACGATCTGGGCTTTCATCAGGCCGAGTACCTCGGTGCGAAAGTCCTCACGGCGGTCCGACCAGCGAAGGCCGCCGCGCGCTACATCGCCGCCCCTCAGGTGCACGCCCTCGACGCGCGGCGAATAGACGAATATCTCGTAACGCGGCTTTGGCAGCGGCGCCTCACGCAGCTGGCCGGGATCGAACTTGATCGACAGGCACGGTTTCAGTCTGCCGTTTGCGGTCCGCTGGTAGTAGTTGGTACGCAGCGACGCGCTCACGGCACTGAAGAAAGCCGTAAGTATTCGATCCTCATCGAGATTGCGTGCACGTGCGATGGCGCGCTGAATACTGCTGACGCAAGTTTCAAGCGCCGCCTTACGTTTCTTCTCGGCGAGTTTCGGATTGAACTGCAGCTGGAATTGCTCAACCAGTGTGCCGGCAACGCCGGGGTAGGCCGCCAGCACGTCTTCCATGTAATTCTGGCTGAAAGGCAGCCCGAGCTGTTGCAGGAATTTCGCATAGGTACGGATCAGCGCCGTTTCCCGCCACGTCAGGCCGGCCGCAAGAATCAGTTTGTTGAAGCCGTCATTCTCCGCGTCGCCCGACAGGATGCGATGAAATCCGTTCTGGAAACGCTCGGCCGCGCTGTCGAGGTCCAGCTCGTCGATGTCCGGGTAATTGAGCGCGAAATCCTGGATCCAGAATACCTCGCCGTTCCTGAGCTGTACCTTGTAGGGCCTCTCGCTGTGCACCTCGGTTCCCATGTCTTCGAGAATCGGCAGGACATTGGACAGCAGCAACGGATGGTCTTTCTGGAAAGTGCGGAAATTCAATGCATCGCCAACGGCGTTCTTCGGCCGGTACAGCAGGAGGTAATTGTTGTGCTCGCCTTTCAGCAGGCCGTCGACGCGCTTGACGTCCAGGCAGGCCGCGGCGGGTTCGGTGTCCGCTTCATACGCAGCCGGAAAACCCTCGCCGAATTCCCGGTACAGGATAGGCGCTTCCTCATGGCCGAAGCGGTCCATCAGCTCACGCCGTAACTTGTCGCGCCACGTAACGACAGCGGCCGCGATCCGCTGTTCAATGCGGCGCATGCTGATGCGCGGCCTGGCACCCACGTTGGTACGAACAATCAGGTGCACGCGAGCCAGCGGAGAATCTGAAATCTGCACACTCGAGTCGACCGATATGCCGTCAAACGCGTCCAGGAGTATTTCCTCGATGCGCTGGCGGATGGACGTTGTATATTTTTCCTTTGGTACGTAGACGATGCAGGAAAAAAAGCGCCGGAACGTGTCGCGCCGCAGGAAGAACTTGACGCGGTGACGGTCCTGCAGATTGAGGATGCCGGTCGTCGTCCGCACGAGATCGTGCACAGAACTCTGGAACAGTTCATCGCGCGGGAATGAATCGAGTATGTGCAGCAGCGACTTGCCCCGATGGCCGGACGGATCGAGATGCGTGCGCTCGATAACACGCTGCACCTTCAGTCGCAGTAACGGGATATTGCGCGGGTTCTCACTGTACGCCACCGACGTAAACAGCCCGATGAACCGCAGTTCCCCGATGGCGTTGCCCTTCTTGTCAAACTTCTTGACACCGACATAGTCAAGATAGCTGCTGCGATGTACGGTAGAGCGCGAGTTGGCTTTCGTGATGATGAGCCAGTTTTTCGAACGCGCATGCCGGCGCATCGCCGCTGTCAGTTCCACGGTCCGGCCGCCGCGCTCTTCGCTAGCCAGCAGGCCGAGGCCTGTACCCGTGACCGGCTTCAGGTATTCCTTTTTATTGCGCGTCTGCAGCGCATACTCCCGGTAGCCCAGGTAAGTGAACCGGTCGTCTGCCATCCATTGCAGCAGTTTCCGGCTTTCCTCCCGTACCGCGTCATCGGCACCCGCCGGTCCGTTCTCCAGCGATTCCACGGCCTCGGTCATTTTCTGCCGCATCTTGCGCCAGTCGCGCACGGCAACCCGGACATCGGCCAGCACGCGCTGGATTTCATGCTCCAGCAACTTGAGCTGCTGCGGGTCTGCTTCGCGATCCACCGTAAAACGCACGAAGGATTCTGCCGTGCCGTCTTCCGAACGCGGGTCCGCTATGTATTCGAGTTTGCCGTCCTTGTCCCGCTTCACCCGCAACACCGGGTGTATGGTCATGTGTATGACGAGGTCCTGGCGCGCTATGGCTGCCGACACCGAGTCCACGAGGAACGGCATATTGTCATTGACCATTTCGACGATCGTGAACGCGGAATCGTAGCCGTGCTTGCTGGCCGATGGATTCAGGATCCTGAGGAGTGCCTGGCCCTTCTTCCTGACCTGGGCAAAGTCCAGGTGCGATGCTGCCGCCTGCCCCATGATGGACGGCGTTCGGTCCTGCAGATCCTCGACCGGCACATTGCCGAAGTACTCGCGCAGGAAGTCGTCGATCTGTTTGCGGTCTTTCAGGGATTTCGATCGCGGTTTGGACGCAACGATCTGATCGAGCAGGCGGTCCGTCAGGTCGCTGGCGCGACGTTGCGGCTGTTTTGACACGTTCAGGCACTCCGGCCAGTGGGTTTTGCGATCCCGTTCGGGCTTCCGGCTGAGACTCTATACCGGAATGCGGGCGGGATTCCAGACATTCGGTGATGGCGTCGGGTGGTAGCGACGCCCAACGAGCTCGCCATCGTCATCGCGAGGAGCGCAGCGACGTGGCGATCTCGCACCACCCTGTCGTCGCGAGGAGCGCAGCGACGTGGCGATCTCGCACCGACACTGCCTCTGCCAGGCGGAATGAGATCGCCACGCCCTTCGGGCTCGCGACGACGGTGCACCCCCGTCATCGCGGGTGAGCATGAGTTTTCCTTTGAAACTGCCTACAATGCCGCACGTGTCAAGGAGATCCGACGATGAAACAGCGCAAGCTGGAACCGTCCATTCATACGAATGTGGAGCGCGACAGCGACTACACGGCATACCTGCAGCTCGACAAGTTGCTGGACGCGCAGGCACCGCTCAGCGATCCCCCGCATCATGACGAGATGCTGTTCATTATCCAGCACCAGGTCGCGGAGCTGTGGATCAAGCTCGTCGTTCACGAGATTGCAGCGGCCATGGACAATCTGCGCGCCGACAAGCTGCAGCCGGCGGTCAAGCAGCTGGCACGCGTCAAGCACATCCAGAACCAGATGTATAACCAGTGGATGGTGCTCGATACGCTGACGCCGAGCGAATACGCACAGTTCCGGGGTGTGTTCGGACGTGCTTCGGGCTTTCAGTCTCCGCAGTACCGGCTGCTTGAATTCCTGCTGGGCAACAAGAGCAAGGATGTGATGCGCGTGTATGCGCAACAGCCGGAGTGGCATGAGCGCCTGAAACAGGCGCTGGCATCACCGGCCCTGTTTGACGAATTCCTTGCGCACCTCGCCCGCGCCGGCCTGCCGGTGCCCCGCGCGGCGCTGGAACGCGATTTCAGCAAACCGCGCGATGAGGACCCCGACGTCGTCGAACTGCTGAAGGGCATCTATGACGCACCGGGCGCGAACTGGGGGCACTACGAGATGTGCGAAGCGCTGATGGACGTTGGGAACAACTTCCAGTTCTGGCGTTTTCACCACATGAAAACCGTTGAACGCATCATTGGCCACAAGTCCGGCACCGGCGGATCGTCCGGGGTGTCGTTTCTCAAACGGGTACTTGACGTGGAACTGTTTCCCGAACTGATTTCGCGTGCGTACGCGGATCGGTAGCTGACTGGACTGGAGACTCCTCGCCGTTCAGGCACCTTTTAGCTCTGGTGAGGTTTGCCGATCAGCCGGGCTTTTTCGAGCAGCCGGTCGATGATGGAATCGAGAACCTTGGCTTCTTCCTGGCTCAGGCCCTCGAGCAGCGTACTTTCCATATCCAGCGCGAGCGGCGCGATTTCGTCGAGTACCTGCTTGCCCTTGTCGGACAGGTTCAGGATCGAGCGGCGACGGTCGGCATCCGCGAATTCGCGTTCGATGCGGCCGTTCTTGAGCAGCTTGGTTACTGCGCGGCTGACGGCGACTTTGTCCATCAGTGTCCGCTCGGCGACCTCGACGGCGGACAGCCCGGGGAAGCGACCGAGGATAACGATGACACGCCATTCCGGAATCGTAAGGCCGAAGCGCTGGTCATAGACCGTTGCTATGGAGTTGCTCACCGAATGCGACAGTATTGACAGGCGGTAAGGCAGGAATTCCTCAAGGATCAGTTCTTTTTCGGCGCGTGATTCGACAGCGTGCATTGCGGACTCTCTGGGTGGTAAAGCTGGAAGTGTATGATCAATAATACTGGAGTTCGAAGAAATTCCAACCGAAACGTTTGTTGCACGGCGCCCGAGCCGTGCCTTGGCGCCGCACGTCCAGGATCCGGCAAAATACTGATTAGAAACAGGTTTTTGCACTCGATGCCGTGTATTCTGCAGCAACGCCGGGGAGGCATCGCCAGTTCGCTGCGCTCAGCGCACTCTGTATCAGGATAGTGCGCGTGGCGCTTCGCTCCGTACGGGTGCGGTGCTGAGGCTTCAGGCGCGGTGTGCCGAATGCAGGTAGGCGGCTGATTGCATCTCGCCGAGCCGGCTCTCCGTGCGCGCAAATTCGGTCCTGACCCTTTTACCCTGGTACAGGCGCTGCGGCGGCTCCGCGGCAGACACGACCAGCTTGACGCGCCGGTCGTAGAATTCGTCGACCAGTGCGATAAAGCGTCGTGCCGCGTTTTCGTTATCGGCGCCAAGGGGGGGCACGTCAGACACGATGACCGTCTGGTATATGCGCGCAATCTCGATGTAGTCGTCCTGGCTGCGGGGACCATCACATAGCTCGGCGAAGTCGAACCACGCGATCCCGTCGGCTGCAAACCGTGCATTGACCGGGCGGCCGTTGATGTCCAGCCGGCGCTGCCGGATTTCTCTTCCGGGTGCGGCTTCGGCGATAAATTGCCGCAGCCGCCCGGTCGCATCATCGCCCGCCGGCGTAATGTACGTGCCGGCGTGCTGGATCAACTGCAGCCGGTAATCGACATCACCTGCGAGTTCGACAACATCGACGTTTGCTTCGAGCAATTCAATGGCGGGGAGGAAACGTGCACGTTGCAGCCCGTCAGCGTACAGGTCGGCCGGCCTTATGTTGGAGGTTGCGATGAGCGTGACACCGCGCCGGAAAAGACCGTCCAGCAGGCGTCCCAGGATCATGGCGTCGCCGATATCGCTGACATAGAACTCATCGATGCCCACTACCGCGCTTTCCGCGGCAATCGAGGCGGCCACGGCGTCCAGCGGATCCTGTACCGCTCCCGAATTGCGCATGCGCTCATGAACGTCACGCATCATGCGGTGGAAATGAATCCGTTTTTTGTGCTGGATATCCAGCGTGTTGAAGAAAAGATCCATGACAAATGTCTTGCCGCGGCCCACATCGCCCCAGAGGTAGATGCCCCTGACCGCGGCAGGGCGCGGCCGCAATGCGAGCAGGCGCCGGAGCCGCTGCGCGGGACGCCGCGCTTCATACAGCCGTAGCTGCAAATCGGCGAGCTGGTCAACGACAGCTTGTTGCGCCGCATCCGGCCGCACTCCCGGGCGGCTCGCGTAAGCGCTCTTGATCGTGGCTGAAGTCATCGGAGTTTGGTTGTGCGGTCCGCGGGCCGTCGCTCGGGCTGGTAGTATTGCATTTTTGCATAGCGGAGAAACCAGCCGATGCCCGAGACGAGCGAACGAGAAGCGATGGAGTTTGATGTCGTCATTGTCGGCGCAGGTCCCGCAGGACTGGCTACGGCATGCCGCCTGATGCAGCTGGCCGAAAAGAGCGGCGACGCACTCGAGGTCGCTGTGGTTGAGAAAAGCTCGGAGATCGGCGGTCACATCCTGTCCGGCAATGTCTTTGATCCGCGTGCGTTGCTTGAGCTGTTTCCCGATGCCCTCGAGCAGGGCGCGCCGCTCGATACAAAGGTCAGCGGTGACATCATTCACTACCTGCGTTCAGCCAGCGGGTCGACCCGGGTGCCGGGATTCCTGATTCCAAAGCCGATGCACAACCGCGGCAATTACATCATCAGCCTGGGCCGTCTGTGCCAGTGGCTGGGTGATCGCGCCGAAGCGCTCGGCGTCAACGTGTTCCCGGGGTTCGCCGCGGCGGAGGTGCTCTACGATGATGAAGGGCGCGTGCGAGGTATCGCTACCAGCGACATGGGCGTCGGCAAGGATGGCAAGCCGAAAGACTCCTACCAGCCGGGGTACGAGCTGCTCGGCAAGTACACGGTGTTCGCGGAAGGGTGCCGCGGCAATCTGGGTGAATCACTGGTCAAAAAATATGACTTGCGCAAGGACTCGGATCCACAGCACTATGGTTTGGGTTTGAAAGAGATCTGGGAAATCGATCCGGCCAGGCACGACGAGGGCCGCGTCGTCCACACGATGGGCTGGCCGCTCGACAACGGCACCGAAGGCGGCGGCTTCCTCTACCACGCTGCAAACAACCAGGTGTTCGTGGGGCAGATCGTCGCGCTGAATTACCGGAATCCCCACCTGTCCCCGTTCCATGAATTTCAGCGTTTCAAACACCATCCGGTCATCAGTCATTATCTCGAGGGAGGAAAGCGCATTGCCTATGGCGCGCGATCCGTCAACAAGGGCGGTCTGCAGTCACTGCCAGGATTGACGTTTCCAGGGGGATTGCTGGTTGGCTGCGATGCAGGCTTTCTGAACGGCGTCAGGATCAAGGGCGCACACACAGCGCTGAAGACAGGCATGCTGGCCGCTGAAAGTATTCATTCGGCGCTCAAGGACGGCGGTGACGGCTATCAGGACCTGACCGGATTCGAAGACACGGTTCGTGCATCGTGGGTTTACGACGAGTTGTACCGGGCGCGCAATTTCAGTCCGGCATTGCACAAGTTCGGTACATTTTTTGGAGCCGCTTTCACGTGGATCGACCAGAATATCTTTCGCGGCAAGCTGCCTTTCACGATGCACAACCGCGTCCCGGATCACGAGTCCCTGCAAAAGGCGGATGAGGCGCCTGAAATTGACTATCCGAAGCCGGATGGCGTCCTGAGTTTTGACCGGCTGTCGTCCGTCTACCTGTCGAGCACCAATCACGAAGAAGATCAGCCGTCGCACCTGAAACTGAAGGACGACAGTGTGCCCATTGAATACAACCTGCCCAATTACGACGAACCGGCGCAACGTTACTGCCCGGCCGGCGTCTACGAAGTCGTCACTGCAAACGGCGAGCAGCGCTTCCAGATCAACGCGCAGAACTGCGTGCACTGCAAGGCCTGTGACATCAAGGACCCGACGCAGAATATTGTCTGGACGGTGCCGGAAGGCGGCGGTGGTCCCAACTATCCGGCGATGTAGGCGACGACGGGGGCGCCCCGACAACGGGGCGCCCCCGTCGTCGTCGCGAGGCGCGCTAGCACCGCCCCCCGCCATCGCGAGGCGCGCAGCGCCGTGGCGATCTCGCACCGGCTGTCGTCGCGAGGCGCGCAGCGCCGTGGCGATCTCGCACCGTCCCCGTCGTCGCGAGGCGCGTAGCGCCGTGGCGATCTCGCACGGATAATGACTCTGCCAATCGGACCGAGATTGCCACGCCCTGCGGGCTCGCAACGACGGATTGCCACGGCTGCCAATGGCAGCCTTGCAATGACCGGATTCGCCTATTTCGGCTGCATGCGGATAGCGCCATCCAGCCGAATTGTTTCACCATTCAGCATCGCATTCGTATAAATGCTGGCGGCCAGCTGCGCATATTCTTCCGGCTTGCCGAGACGCGACGGAAACGGAATCTGGGCGCCCAGCGATTTCTGCACCTCTTCCGGCAGGCTTGCCATCATCGGTGTCATAAAGATTCCCGGCGCAATCGTATTGATGCGTATGCCGAAACGCGCCAGCTCCCGGGCGATTGGCAGCATCATGCCAATCACGCCGCCTTTCGACGCGGAGTAGGCGGCCTGGCCGACCTGGCCCTCAAACGCCGCAATCGATGCCGTATTGATAATGACGCCACGTTCGCCGTCGGAATTTGGTTCATTGTGCTGCATGACGTTGGCGGCTTCCTTCGTCAATATGAACGAGCCGACCAGGTTGATCTGGATCGAGCGGCTGAAGGACGCCGCCGGCAGCGGGCCATCCCGTCCCAGGACCCGTGACGGCAACAGGATGCCGGCGCAGTTCACAGCGAACGTGATGCCGCCGAGGAATTCCGCTGCTGCATCGATTGCACGTTGCACCGCTTTCTCGTCGGCAACGTCCGTCGCGAAAAACGCGGCACTGCTGCCAAGATTCGCGGCACTTTCGCGGCCCAGCTCTTCGTTGATGTCGAGCAGTGCGACTTTGCCGCCAGCGTCAATGATCATTTGGGCGGTCGCAAGGCCAAGCCCGGACGCGCCCCCTGAAATCACAGCGCGTGCTGTCGATAATTCCATAGTGTTCTCCGCTACACGTTGTTCCTTCCCGCAGACTCCTGGCCCCGATTATTCATGAACGTTCGGCTTCGGTGGTAGGCGGAGGCGCACCCCGGGGAGGGCTTTTCAGGGACGCTGTAAATACGTCCCTGTACGCTCTGTGCCGGACGTCCCTGTCCGGCACAGCCCTGAAAAGCCCTCCCGGGGCACGCCTCCGCCCCGACCGCCGTGCCGTTCATGAATAGTCCGGGCTGTAGACTTCAATACCGATCGCGACGGCCTCACCGCCGCCGATACACAGTGAGGCAATGCCGCGGCCGCCGCCGCGCGCACGCAGTGCATGCAGCAATGTGACGATGATGCGCGCGCCGGATGCACCGATCGGATGCCCGAGGGCGCAGGAACCGCCGTTCACATTGACTTTTTCATGCGGAATGCCGATGTCCTTCATCGCGGCCATTGTCACACAGGCAAACGCTTCGTTGATTTCGTAGAGATCGACGTTGTCCGGCATCCAGCCGAGCTTCTTTTGTAAGGCCTTGATCGCGGCCACCGGCGCCGTCGTAAACCATTCCGGTTCCTGCGCATGCGATGCATGGCCGCGAATCCGGGCAAGCGGTTGGATGTCGTGGTGCGATGCATCGACGTCACGCATCAGTATCAGGCTTGCAGCGCCATCCGAGATTGACGATGAGCTGGCAGCCGTCACCGTGCCGTCCTTTGCAAATGCCGGTTTCAGATTGGGCACCTTGTCGAGATTGACCATTCCCGGCCCCTCGTCGACATCAACGACAGTCTCGCCGTTGCGGGACGTTACGGTCACCGGCGCAATTTCACTGTCAAAGTCACCGCGCTCGGACGCCTCGAGTGCGCGCGTTACGGACCGAATCGCGAATTCATCCTGCGCCTCTCGTGTGAAGCCGTATTTGGCGGCGGTCAGTTCGGCGAAGTGACCCATCATGTGGCCGTCGAACGGGCTTTGCAGCCCGTCATAAAACATGTGATCAAGTACTTCCTGGTGACCCATGCGGTAGCCGCGACGCGCCTTTGGCATCAGGTACGGCGCATTGCTCATCGATTCCATGCCACCGGCGAGTACCACCTGGGCACTGCCCGCCACGATCAGGTCGTGACCGAGCATGACGGTCTTCATGCCGGAGCCGCAGACCTTGTTGACAGTTGAGCACGGCACACCAAGCGGCAGGCCGGCCGCAAGCGCGGCCTGCCGCGCAGGCGCCTGGCCGAGGCCCGCCGGGAGCACGCAGCCCAGCAGCACTTCATCAATCATGTCTGCCTCGAGGCCCGAGTCTTCGAGGGCCTTGCGGGTCGCGGCCGCCGACAGGTCCGTGGCCTTCACGTCGGCAAATGCGCCCTGGAACGCGCCCAGCGGTGTGCGCCGGGCGGCGACAATTACAATGGAATCCTCGGTCATAACCTGCTCTGTTTCCTGGCGAAGCCGGCTACTCTCCCGTATCGCGGGATGCATGGCAACCATTTGCCGCCACCGCCACGAGGTCCGGTTCGCCCAATAGCGAAAGAATCCTCTGGCGCGCCATCTCGGCGAGGTCGCGGCTTTTCGCCCCTGGTGGCGCCTCGAGCGGGTCCAGGATATCGATCTGCAGCCGGTGCCGGCGTGGCAGCAAGGCGCCGGCAGGTAATATGTTCCTTGCGCCGCGGATGACGACCGGCACCACCGGCAGGTCTCCCTTGATCGCCGCAGCGAATGCGCCCGAACGAAACGCGCCCAGTCCCGGCTTTCGGATAAATGTGCCCTCGGGGAAAAACGCCAGTGATTCGCCACTGTCTGCTGCCCGTAACAGTGTCCGGGCATCGCGCGAGCTGCCGGCCGGCGTATTGCGATCAACGAAACGCGAGCCGATGCGCCGCAGCACGAAGCCCACTAACGGAACAGCCTGCATTTCGCCCTTGATGACATAGGAAAAACTGGGTGGCAGGTACGCCTTCAGGATCACCCCGTCCAGGTAACTCGCGTGATTGGCGACCACGATGCACTGCTGCACAGGCAGGCGTTCGCCGCCCCGCACCGTCGTCCGGATGCCGGCGAGCAGGAATGGCAGGCGAGCGAACCGGGACACCCACTGTCGGCGCCGCGCGAGGCCCGGCAGGAACAGGGCGCTGAGTATCGCGCCCAGAACGCAGACGATAAACGCGAACCAGGCGTACAGGCCGTACAGCACCATGATCAGCCGGCGCAGAATCTCTGTCATGGTCATGTGTCCATCAGGGTTGCGGCAGCCAGGAGTCTGCGCCGGTACAGTAGCGTGACCTTGTCATTACCGGGTCGTGACAGGCGCCATAATGCTCATGCAATCAGCCCGATTCCCGGTTCGCACTGTGACGCACATCTCGTTATGTTAATGCTGTCATGAATCTGTGACAGCGGTCACGCCGTGCAGGAGAGGCGCTCAGCATACTCAAATGCTTGAAAAATCCGTCGCTTGGCGAACCGCTGGGTTGACCATACACGTTGCACCGGGCGTGCTCCCGCCGAGTCAGAACTCGCGGCGTATGCTACCAGCCGGACCTGCGTGATGTGCAATCAATAGTGGCCGACCGGCACGAATTGATTCCTGACTTGATGGTAATCATGGCACGCACAGAGCAGACAAAGTCCGACACTGATCCCGGCAGCCGTTCCGAACAGCTGGTCGACCGCTTTCTGGATGCCATCTGGATGGAGCGCGGGTTATCGACGAACACGCTGGGTGCCTATCGCGCCGACCTGATGACGCTCTGGCGCGGATTGTCGGAGCGCAATATTCCTATCGAAAAGGCGCAAAAGTCCGACCTGCTCGACTTTATCGCGGAACGTGTCCAAGGCGGCGCCAAGCCGCGCTCGACAGCGCGCCAGCTGTCGAGTTTCCGGCGATTTTTCCGCTACATCATGCGCGAGGGCCTGCGGGATTCAGACCCGACCGCCGATATCGAAATGCCACGCATCGGCCGCTCGCTGCCGAAGACGCTGACCGAGGCTGAAGTCGATGCGCTGCTGCATGCACCTAATACCGATGAACCGCTTGGTCACCGCGACCGCGCAATGCTGGAGCTCCTGTATGCGACCGGCCTGCGCGTATCGGAACTGATCAACCTGAAGCAATCGCAGGTTAACTTCAACCAGGGCGTGCTGCGTATCGTCGGCAAGGGTGATCGCGAACGCCTGATTCCGCTCGGTGAAGAGGCACAACGATGGATGAAGGAATTCATTGACGGTCCGCGCATGGAAATCCTGCTGGAACGTCAGACTGATTACCTGTTCCCGACGCGGCGCGGCGACCGGATGACGCGCCAGGCGTTCTGGCACATCATCAAGCGCTATGCACAAAAGGCCGGCATCGCGAAGAAGCTGTCCCCGCACAGCCTGCGGCATGCCTTTGCCACGCATTTGCTGAATCGCGGCGCGGACCTTCGCGTCGTGCAGTTACTGCTGGGCCACAGCGACCTGTCGACAACGCAGATATACACCCATGTTGCTCGCGAGCGCCTGAAGGACCTCCACGGACGTCATCACCCGCGCGGCTGAATGCTGCTGAAGCCTGGCCCGGATTATTCATGAACGGTTTGGTGCGGTGGTAAGCGGAGGCGCACCCCGGGGAGGGCTTTTCAGGGACGCTGTGAATACGTCCCTGTACGCTCTGTGCCGGACGTCCCTGTCCGGCACAGCCCTGAAAAGCCCTCCCGGGCACACCTCCGCCCCGATCAACGTGCCGTTCATGAATAATCCGGGCCAGGAAGTATTGGCGGGCGAGGCTCAATACTTTGTTACACTTCGCCCCGCCGCGGAACCGGTGGCAGGTGCCGGTGTCGAATGGCTGGTAGACGGCGGTTCCTGGCAGGGCAGGGTAGGTGCGGCAGGCGCCGTTCGCTCCCGCCGTTATTGATACGAGACTGACTCAGGCCCGGCCCGGACGCGTTGGCCGGACACGCAATCGTGGGAATACTTTTAATGAATTCATTTGCTGTACGACTGGCGCTGCTGCTGGTCCTGATGCTGGCCGGCACGCAGGCGATCGCGCAGGATGCCGACGCCGCACTTCAGTCACTGCGCCAGACAGTGTCGGATATGTTCCCGGAAATTCGCCCGGAGCATGTCTTCGCTGGGCCGCTTGACGGCTGGTACACCATTCGCAAGGGTGCAATCGTTGCCTACATCTCAGCGGACGGCCGCTACCTGCTGCAGGGCGACCTGATCGATCTCGACGGGCAGGTCAACCTGACCGAAATAGCCCGCAATGAGGCGCGCCGCGACATGATGGCGAACGTGCCCGATGGCGACGCAATCATCTTTTCACCGGACGAGGTCAAGCACCGCGTCGACGTATTCACCGATGTCGATTGCACGTACTGCCGGCGGCTGCATGCGCAGATTGATGAATACCTCGGCAAAGGCATCGAAATACGCTACCTGCTGTATCCGCGGAACGGACCTACGTCGGAATCATGGGCGACGGCGGAGCGCGTCTGGTGCGCCGACGATCGCGCCGAGGCACTGACGCTCGCCAAGTTGGACCAGAAGTTCGAGTCGAAGAGCTGCGGTACGACGATGATCAGCAAGCACTACGCCATGGGCCAGGACGTCGGGCTGCGCGGTACGCCGGCTATCGTGCTGGAGGATGGCACGATCGTCAGTGGCTACCTGCCCGCTGACCAGCTGTTCCAGGCGCTCGAGGAAAGCACGCCCTGACAGCGCCGCGGTTCGCCCGGGCTAGATACGTGAACGCGTAATCTCGTGGATGTGGACGCCGTTGTTGGCGCCGCGGTCCTCGAAGTACTTCTCCAGCGCATAGCGCCCGCTCTTGAAGGCAATGTCGTCCCACGGGACTTCTTCTTCCGTGAAGAGCTGCACGTCGAGGCTTTCGTCGCCCGCCGCGTAATCGCCAAGCAGTTCCGCCGTGAAGAAGAGATGCAGCTGGCCGGCGGGGACGACGTCGACCGATGCAAATAAATGTCCGATGCGGACCTCGGCGCAGGCTTCTTCCAGCGTCTCGCGCGCCGCGCCTTCGGCGATCGTCTCCCCGAGTTCCATGAAGCCGGCCGGCACCGTCCAGTAGCCGTGCCGCGGCTCGATCGCGCGCTTGCACAGCAATATCCGGCCGTCCTTCTCCGGCACACAGCCGACGACGACCAGCGGATTCTGGTAATGCACCGTATCGCAGGACTCGCACACCCAGCGGGTGCGGTTGTCGCTGCGTGGTACTTTCTGCGTGACGAGCGCGCCGACAGATTCGCACAGTATTTCATGCGGTTCGCTGAGCCGGCCCACTGTGGGGCCGTGCGGTAAATGCATTGGTGCCGGGAGCGAGAATCGAACTCGCACTCTGTTGCCAGAACCGGATTTTGAGTCCGGCGCGTCTACCAGTTCCGCCACCCCGGCGCGAAAGGCCGCAGTATACGGGGCCAGAGCTTGGCACGGCAACGCACGCGATGACGCCACCACCTCGTCATCGCGAGCTCGCAGGGCGTAGCGACCTCCCAACGCCACCACACCAGCCAGGAGTCTGCGCGGTAGAAGCCGAATGGGCTGCGGCTGCCCCACTTCGGCCCGGTTTTCCGATCCTCTTCGTCACATAGTCACCACTATGCTCCTCAGACGATCGAAAAACCGGACTCGAATTGGGACACCCTCGCCTCATTCGTTTCTACCGCGCAGACTCCTGCCACAGACGGTCCGTGCCGCAAAATAATCCGTGATAAAGCCAACGCTGCGACCATCTCGCGCTGCAGGGCATCTACTATCCACGTATGAGCAAATTCACCGATATCACCCTCGATCCGGGAATAGTCAGGCGCGCCGGCACACGGTGATGTGCGCGCGCACGAGATTATCTACCGGGCATTCAGCGCGCCGGTGTATTCGATCTGCCTGCGCTTCACCCGGGTGCCGGCGCAGGCCGAGGACCTGCTGCAGGACACGTTCGTCGAGGTGATGCGGAGCATCGATACGTTTCGAGGTGAGGCACAACTGGGTACGTGGATCCGGCAGGTTGCGGTCAGCAAGGCGCTGATGTTCCTGCGTTCGGCATGGTACCGCCGCGGCCAGAGCCTCGATGACGAATGGGACGATGTCACGCCGGGGCGTAATGACGGCCATGGTGTGTCGGCGTCGCCGGACGAGGCACTGGACCTTGATGCTGCGCTGGCGAGTTTGCCGCCGGTGAGCCGGGCGGTCGTATGGCTACACGATGTCGAGGGTTTTACGCACAAGGAAATTGCCGGAATGCTCGGCAAATCAGAGAGTTTTTCGAAATCCCAGTTGTCGCGTGCCTACCAGCGCTTGCGGCCCATGCTGGAAGCGGAAACAGAACGCAACGCGGACGATCGCGCCCTCGACAACAGGGTGGCGGGTCATTGCTGACGACGAGATGACAATGAACAGTGATGGAAGTGAAAAGGAAGACGGTATGACGAGCGGTATTGGTGTTATGGAGCGGGAGCTGTTGCAGCAGCGTCTGCGCGCGCTTCCCGACACGCCGCCACCGCGGGATGTCTGGCAGCGCATTACCGAGCAGGCGCATGCCGAAGGCCTGTTGCGTCAACGGCCGCGGTGGGGCGGGGCACGCTGGCTGGCCGGTGCTGGTCTTGCCGCTGCGGTGACACTGTCTGTATTGCAGCTGCCCTGGTTCGACGCGCAGCCGCTGACTGACGGCCCGTTTCCGACGGAACCGGCCGTTATGGAGAGCACAACAACCCGCAGTCTCGATGCACTGATGGTGCAGTCGCAATGGCTCGAACGGCACTTGCGTGCCTTGCCGGAGGAGCGCGGCGTCATGCGCGCATCGACGGCGGCGACAATCAGCGAACTGCAGGACCGGGTCGCCGCGATCGACTACACATTGAATGATCCCGGTGCCGACCTGACGGTGGCACAGCAGGAGACCTTCTGGCGTGAGCGCGTGCGGTTGATGAATTCATTGATGCAGGTGCGTTACGCACATGCAAGGCGCACGTCGTTTTGAACGGCGGGCACAAATCAAATTTGGCGGCCGCAAGGCCGGGACGCGTCGAACGGACGCAGGAGCGTTACATGAACAACGGAAAGGCATTTTGGTTAGCGTTGCTGGCGGTCTCGATGAGCGGTACGGCGATCGCACAGGTCGACGACGACGCATCGGCAGACGAGCGCCGTGTCGTCGGCGAGCGTGAAGAAGTACGTGAAGAAATAAATATCGAGCAGGCGATGCGAGCTGCTGAAGCGCGTCTTGAAGAAGCCGCACAGCGCATTGCCGAACTGAGTTCGCGCAATCTGCCGGCGATAGTATCGCAACATTTCAGTTTGGAAATGAGCAACCGCCCGCTGCTTGGCGTCACGATTGACGGTGAAACCGGCGATGGAGCGTCGGAAGGCGTTCGGATAAACGGTATTACGCCGGGCGGTGCCGCAGCGGAGGCTGGTCTGCGCGCCGGTGACATCATAACGTCGATAAACGAAGAGTCGCTGAGTGCTGACAGCAGCGCTGCGTCAAACCGGAAGCTACTGGATTTTATGGCAGGCGTTGAGGTCGGCGATACGCTGGATATCGAGTATCTGCGCGACGGCCGCGAGGCGACGCTGTCGCTTAAGCCGCAGGCAGATGTCAGGCACACAATCGATGTTCGCGGGCCGGGCGGCCGGCCGCACGCACCAATGGCGCCGGGTGCCCCGCGGGCGCCCGTGCTGCCTGGCATCAACGAGTTCGTATTCCGGCTCGGCGGTGGCGGCTGGGGCGACATGGAAATGGTTACGCTGACGGAGGATCTCGGACGGTATTTCGGTACTGACAAAGGGCTCCTGGTGGTGCGCGCACCGACTGATAAAAATCTGAAACTGAAAGACGGTGACGTGATTCATGCAATTGACGGCCGTACGCCGGCATCGGTGTCGCATGCCGTGCGCATACTCGGGTCGTACCAGGCTGGTGAGAAGCTCGAGATCGACATTGTGCGGGACAAGCGCACCCAGACCCTTGATATCGAGATACCGGACAACCGGCAAAGCGCATGGCCATCCTTCGCCCCCGCTGACACCGCCCGCGCAGCGCCGGTCGTCCGGTTGCGGGGCGCCCCCCGCCGTGGTCTCCGGCGCGGAGTGATTGCTCGCCGAATGCCTTCGGAGACGGATCCGGGCTTGGGCTACTTTTAAGTCCGCACCGGTATCCCCTGCGGGGGGTCCTTTGGGGAATGGCTCCCTGCCGGTCCGCTTTATTTCCCCCAAAGGACCCCCCGCAGGGGATACCGGTGCTCCTCACAGTCCGTTAGATGGTCCGACAGGTTGCCAGCGGGCGCTCTGCTACTATTCGCGCCCATGCAACTTGCCGACTTCGATTTTGAGCTTCCCGATGACCTGGTAGCGAAATACCCGGCGAGTGAACGCCGTGCGAGCCGGTTGCTGGAGGTCGATCCGCGCCGTACCGGCAATGGGCTTCACGATCGCGGCTTTGCTGAATTTCCGGATCTGCTGCAAGACGGTGACCTGCTCGTGTTCAACGACACGCGGGTCATCAAGGCGCGCTTGCTCGGCCGCAAGTCCAGTGGCGGCCGTGTCGAATTACTGATCGAGCGCCTGGTGACTGAGACGGTGGCGCTGGCACATATCCGTGCGAGCAAAACGCCGCGGGCGGGCACGATCCTCGAGTTGGCCGGCGGGTGTGAGGGGCAGGTCACGGGCCGCGACGGCGAACTGTTCTGTGTCGATTTTGACCGGCCGGTGCTTGCGTTCCTCGAGCAATTCGGTGAAATACCGCTGCCGCCGTATCTTGAGCGCGAGGCGGACAAAGGTGATGAGGAACGCTACCAGACCGTGTATGCCCGAACGCCCGGAGCCGTCGCCGCACCAACGGCCGGATTGCACTTTGATGCAGCGATGCTGGCCGAATTAACAGCGCGTGGCGTACAACAGGCTTTTGTCACACTGCACGTCGGAGCAGGGACGTTCCAGTCGCTGCGAGATGCGGATGTCGATGCCAACCGCCTGCACCGGGAGCGCATCGTGGTGGGCGAAGACGTCTGCGACAAGGTTCGTGCTGCAAGAGACAGCGGCGGCCGGGTGATCGCCGTCGGTACGACGTCAGTGCGCGTGCTCGAAGCCTCGTCAGTCGATGGCGTGCTGACAGCCTGCGAGGGTGAAACCGATTTGTTTATTCGGCCCGGTTACGAATTCCAGCAGGTTGACGCAATGCTGACGAACTTTCACCTGCCGCAGTCGTCGCTGTTGATCCTCGTATCGGCATTCGCGGGCCGGGAGTGCATGTTGCGCGCCTACCGGCATGCCGTCGCCGAACGTTACCGGTTTTTCAGCTATGGTGACGCAATGTTCATTTCTGCACGGGGCCAAACGGCGTGAACTTCACCATCAGCACGACTTGCGGCGCGGCCCGTTGCGGGCACCTGACATTTCGCCGCGGCGAAGTGAAGACACCGGCATTCATGCCCGTGGGCACGTATGGCAGTGTCAAAAGTGTGACGCCGGAGGAAGTGCGGACGAGCGGCGCAGACATCCTGCTTGGCAATACCTTTCACCTGATGCTGCGGCCCGGGACAGCCATCGTCCGCAAGCACGGCGGGTTGCACGAGTTCATGCACTGGGATGGGCCGATACTGACGGACTCCGGCGGCTTCCAGGTGTTTTCGCTGGCGGCAATGCGCAAGCTGAGTAACGAGGGCGTGCGATTTCGCTCACCGGTGGACGGTGCCGACGTGTTCCTGTCACCGGAAAAATCCATGGAGGTCCAGCATGACCTGAATGCGGACGTTGCGATGATCTTTGATGAGTGCACGCCGTATCCGGCGACGCGCGAGGTAGCCCGGGAATCAATGGAACTGTCGCTGGCGTGGGCCGCGCGCAGCCGCGGCCGATTCGATGAGTTGAGGTCGGCGACGCCTGCGCGTGGCGAAGCACTGTTCGGCATAGTCCAGGGGGGCGTATACGACGACTTGCGCGAGGCGTCGCTTTCCGGACTGCAGGCGATTGGTTTTGACGGCTATGCCGTCGGCGGCCTGGCTGTCGGCGAGACGGAAGCCGAGCGGCTGGCGGTGCTCGAGGCATTGCAACCACGGCTGCCGGCCGACCGGCCGCGTTACCTGATGGGCGTCGGCACGCCGCTCGATATCGCCGAAGCGGTCGCCCTTGGCATCGACATGTTCGATTGCGTCATGCCGACGCGCCACGCGCGCACCGGGCACCTCTTTACATCCCGCGGCGTCGTGAAAATTCGCAACGCACGTTATACCGATGACACAGGGCCACTCGACCCGGACTGTGACTGCTATACCTGCCGGAACTACAGCCTGGCTTACCTGCGGCACCTCGAGAAATGCGGCGAAATGCTGGGTCCACGGCTTGGGACCATACACAATCTGCACTACTATCAGGCCCTGATGGCCATGCTGCGCGACGCCATAACCCGTGGCACGCTGGAGGCGACCGTCGCACAAATCCGGGCCGTCTATCGTAACAATACGGCGCGTCCGGCATCGTCCGCGGCGTCTTGAATCGCCGGATATCGCCCCCACACCAAAGTCCATATGCCATAATGGCGCGCAAATTTTTTGAGCATGGCCGCAAGCCGGCCCTTACCTGAAGACAAAAACATCATGGATTTTCTGATTTCCGCAGCTCATGCGCAGACTGCGCAGCAAGGCGACCCGTTCAGCTTCCTGCTGCCGATGCTGATTATTTTCGGCGCTTTCTATTTTCTCCTGATCCGCCCGCAGCAGAAGCGGCAGAAGGCACATACCGCGCTGGTCAATGCATTGTCCGTGGGTGACGAAGTGCTGACCGCCGGCGGCATTCTTGGCAAGGTCACTGCTGTCTCGGATCATTACGCTACGCTCTCGATCGCCGACAACGTCGAAATCAAGATCCAGAAGTCCACGGTGTCCGCGGTCGTGCCCAAAGGCACGATCGACGCCGCCTGAAGTCGCCGTTCCGATGAATCGATATCCGTTGTGGCTAAACCTGTTCGTGCTCGCGATTCTGGTGACCGGGTGCGTGCTGGCGCTGCCGAATATTTACGGCAGTGTGCCTGCCGTGCAGATTGCGGCGCTCGACGGCAAGGAGTACGACGAGTCACGCGCCAACGAAGTCGCTGCCCTGGTTGAGGCCGAAGGGTTTAACCCGGAAGCCGTGTATATCGAGGACGGCCGCGTTGTCCTGCGCTTCGATACAGTTGCAGCGCAGCAGGCGGCGGGTGAGGACTTGCGAGAGCGCCTCGCAAACGAAGCCGGTGTCGCGCTTACGCTGACGCCGGATCTGCCGGCCTGGCTGCGCAACATCGGGCTGCGGCCGATGAGCCTGGGCCTGGACCTGCGCGGCGGCGTGTACTTCCTGCTCGAAGTCGACATGGAAACCGCCATCGAATCGCGACTTGCGCTGTACGAGCAGAATTTCAGCAAGATCCTGCGCGATGAAGGTATTCGCAACCGCGTTGACTTGAGCGGCAGCACGATAACCGTCCGGCTGACTAGCGATGAAGACGCAGAGCAGGCGCGCGAGTTGGTGAGCGCAGCCGATCCCGACGTGCTGATCCTCGACGGCAGCGACAGCCGTACGTTTCGCGTGCGCATGAGCGAGCAGCAGATCCAGGATCGCCAGGACTTTGCCGTCGAACAGAACATCACGACACTCAGGAATCGCGTCAACCAGCTGGGCGTCTCCGAGCCCCTCGTGCAACGGCAGGGTGTCGACCGCATCGTCGTGCAGCTTCCCGGCGTGCAGGATCCCAACCGGCTTGACGATATCCTGACGGCGACCGCGACACTCGAATTCCGGCTCGTGGATACGTCCGGCGAGACGCCGGGCTCACGCCGGTACACCGGTCGCGGCGGCGAACCGGCGCAGATCCTGCAGCGCGACGTTATCGCATCCGGCGACCAGATTATCGATGCCGAATCCGGCTTCAGCGAAGGTCAGCCGGCCGTGTTTATCACGCTTGACGCCGCCGGCGGCGAGTCGATGCTTGCGACGACGCGCGCCAACCTGAACCAGCCGATGTCAACTGTGTTTATTGAGTCTCGGCGCGAGACCGTGGAGAGGGACGACGGCACGCTCGATTACCGCACGGTCAAAACCGAGGAAATCATAAACACGGCGACGATACGCGGCATCTTCAAGAACCGGTTCCAGATGACCGGCCTGACGCCGGTCGAGGCCCGGGACCTCGCGCTGCTGCTGCGTGCCGGTGCACTCGCGGCGCCGGTATACAAGGTGGAGGAACGCACGATCGGCCCGAGCCTGGGTCAGGACAATATCGATCGCGGCTTCAGCGCCGTGCAGATCGGTTTCCTGGCTGTCGTCGTATTCATGGCAATCTATTACCGCGGCTTCGGACTGATCGCCAACGTCGCGCTGTTCGCCAACCTCGTACTGATCGTTGCGTTGCTGTCGCTGTTGCAGGCGTCGTTGACCCTCCTGGAATCGCGGGCATCGTTCTGACCGTCGGTATGGCGGTTGACGCGAACGTGCTGATCTTCGAGCGCATCCGCGAAGAACTGGTCAATGGCAATTCACCGCAAGGCAGTATCAATGCCGGTTACGAAAAAGCATTGTCATCCATTGCCGACGCCAATATCACCACACTGATCGCCGCGATCGTGCTGTTCGCCTTCGGTACCGGCCCGATAAAGGGCTTCGCCATCACTCTGTCACTCGGTATCGTGACGTCGATGTTCACGGCGATCGTCGGTACACGCACTATTGTCAATTTGGTATTCGGCGGCCGCAAGCCGGCCAGCCTGCCAATATAGGATCGCTGCATGACGTTCAAGCTGGTCAAGGATCACACGAGCATCGACTTCCTGAGTCCGATGCGCCGCCGCATTGCAGTTGTCATTTCAATCGTAGCCATCGCAATTTCCTTCGCATCATTCGCCACGCGCGGCCTCGACCTCGGTATCGATTTCACCGGTGGCGTGCTGCTGGAAGTGGGCTATCCGCAAGCGGCGAATCTCGACCGCATTCGCGAAGTGCTGGCTGCCGAGGGGTTCGAGGAAGTCCAGGTGCAGCGGTTCGGTGCGGCTACCGATGTCATGGTGCGACTGCCGCCACAGGACGGGAATCCGAACGCCATTCGCGACCAGTTGCGCAATGCACTGGCAGCCGACGAACCCAACGTCGAGTTGCGGCGTGTCGAGTTCGTGGGGCCGCAGGTGGGCGAAGAACTGACGGAGCAGGGCGGGCTCGCAATGCTGTTTGCGCTGCTGATGATCTTCGGCTACGTCATGTTGCGGTTCCAGTGGAAATTTGCCGCCGGTGCCGTCGCGGCGCTGATCCACGACGTCATCATAACGATCGGCTTTTTTTCGGTTTTCCAGCTACCCTTTGATCTCACCGTGGTTGCGGCGATACTGGCGGTTGTCGGTTACTCGCTGAACGACACGGTCGTTGCATTCGACCGCATTCGCGAAAACTTCATCAAGCTGCGCGGTACGTCGTCGGAGAGTGCCATGAACACGTCACTGAACGATGTCCTGGCACGCACGATCGTTACCGGCTTGACTACCCTGCTGGTTTTGACGGCGCTGTACGTGCTGGGCGGCGAATCGGTGGAATCATTTTCGCTGGCGCTGATTGTCGGCATCATCGTAGGCACGTACTCGTCGATTTATACGGCAAGTGCTACGGCCCTGATTCTTGACGTCAGTGCCCAGGACCTGCTGCCGCCCGAAGAGGATTCCGAACTGGTCGACGATCTGCCGTAGCCCGGGTTGATCCCGGACGGCGTGGCCCTGTCATTGCGAGCCCGTAGGGCGTGGCAACCTCGTTCCATCTGGCAGAGTCACTGCCTGTACGAGATCGCCACGGCGCTGCGCGCCTCGCGATGACGACGGCGCTGCGCGCCTCGCGATGACGACGTCGCTGCGCTCCTCGCGACGACGGGGTATGGCCCCGTCGTCAGGCCGGAACGGCAAACATTGCCTTGATGTCAGGTGCGAACAGGCGCGCCAGCGCGCTGTAGATTTTCGGTGTGCCGGCCAATACGTGGCCGAGATCCATGAAATCCTCGCTGCCATCCAGGCCGCTGATGATTCCGCCTGCTTCGCGGATCAGCAGGGCGCCTGCCGCGATGTCCCATGGTTGCAGGCCGGTTTCCCAGAATGCATCGAGGCGTCCGGCCGCGACGTAACAGAGATCAAGCGCGGCCGCCCCCGGCCGGCGTACGCCGGACGTGTTCTGCATTGCCTTGCGAAACATCTCCATATACGGCTCAAACGGCAGGTTGGAGTCGCGGTACGGAAAGCCGGTGCCGATCAGCGCACGGTCCATCAGCGTGTTCTTGCTGACGCGAATGCGGCGTCCATCCAGTTGCGCACCAGCACCTCTTGAGGCCGTAAACAGTTCCTGGCGCATCGGGTCATAGACCGCGGCGTGCTCGGCGCGCCCCTTGTGCACGACGGCAATCGAGACGGCGAACACCGGAAACCCGTGGAGGAAATTGGTCGTGCCATCAAGCGGGTCGATGACCCAGACGTAGTCGGAGTCGCCGTGCTGGCCGCTTTCCTCGGCCAGGATGGCATGGTCCGGATAATGCTTGTGGATCACATCGATGACCGCGCGCTCGGCGTTACGGTCCGCCTCACTGACGAAATCATTGCGGCCCTTTTCCTCGACCTTTATCTTGTCGACCCTTTTCAGGCTGCGGGCGAGCGAGTCGCCGGCGCGGTGAGCGGCCATTACGGCCACGTTGAGTAATGCGTGCATCAATGAAATTCCGTCAGGTATGAAAAAGAACGAGCGGCCGCACAGAGGCGCGAACCGGCACAGGGCACTACAATACCAGACCATGATCTTAAGGGCCCGTTGACATGAACGTCCGAGTCATCCTTGTCGGAACGACGCACCCCGGAAATATCGGGGGTGCCGCGCGCGCCATGAAGAACATGGGCTTGACGGACCTGGTACTCGTGCGGCCGCAGTACTTCCCTCACGAGGATGCGACGGCGCGTGCATCGGGTGCCGTGGACGTGATCGAAGCGGCACAGGTTGTCGATACGCTGGACGACGCGCTTAAGGACTGCACGTGGGTGGCCGGTGCCAGCGCCCGCTCCCGGACGATCGGCTGGCCAGCCATGGAACCGCGCGAGTGTGCGGCCCGGCTGCTGGCCGAGAGTACCTCAGGCCAGGCGGCCGTCGTTTTTGGACCGGAGAAATCGGGCCTGACCAACGACGACCTCGACCGGTGCCATGTCCTGCTGACGATTCCGACGGATCCGGGCTTCAGTTCGCTGAATCTCGCGATGGCGGTGCAGGTCGTCAGCTACGAATTGCGCGTGGCGTCGATGACCGGCCACATCGCCGCACCGCTCGCGGGCGACGTGCCGCTCGCGAGCGGTGCGGACCTGGAGCGTTTTTACACGCATCTTGAAGCGGTTCTGACGACCAGCGGTTTTCTGGATCCCGACAATCCGCGGCACCTGATGCGCAGGCTGCGGCGGCTGTTCCTGCGCGCGGCGCCTGACCAGAACGAGATCAACATCCTGCGTGGGATCCTGACGTCGCTCGATCTGCAAACCGGGCGCCGCGAACCATGACCGATTCGGACGCCGTGTACCTCGACTATGCGGCCAGTACGCCGCCTGCCCGGGAAGTGGCCGGGGCGATGGCGGCCTGCCTGTCGGGTCGCGAGCCGTTTGCCAATCCATCGTCAACGCATGCAAGTGGCCGCGCCGCCGGCAATGCCGTCGACGAAGCTCGCGCCAGGCTCGGTGCGCTGCTGAACGCATCGCCGCGCGACCTCCTGTTCACGTCGGGTGCGACAGAATCAGACAACCTGGCCATCGCCGGTGCGGCAAGGTTTCGCGCCCATCGCGGCCGCCACCTCGTCACGATGCCGACAGAACACAAGGCGGTCGTCGATACGTTTCGCGCGCTCGAAAAGCAGGGGTTCGACGTCACCTGGCTCCGGCCGGGCGCGGATGGCGTGCTTGACATTGCGCAACTGGAAGCGGCCCTGCGCGACGATACGCAGCTCGTGTCGGTCATGCATGTCAATAACGAGACCGGCGTTGTCCAGGACATCGGGGCGATCGGAGCGCTGTGCCGTGACCGGGACGTGCTGTTTCACACCGACGCGGCGCAGTCGGTTGGCAAGCTGCCCATCGACCTCGCGTCGCTGCCGGTCGACCTGCTGTCGTTGACGGCGCACAAATTTTACGGGCCGCAAGGCATCGGCGCGCTGTATGTCGCGAACCGCGACGGTTGCGGTGTGGAGCCGCTGCTCCACGGCGGCGGACAGGAACGGCGCCTGCGCCCTGGCACGCTGCCGCTGCACCAGGTCGTGGGACTCGGCGTCGCCGCGGCGTTGGCGTCCGAACGCCAGGCGGACGACCTCCGGCACATGCAGGTCCTGCGCGACCAGCTTTGGAATGGTTTGCAGAAGCTGCCCGGCCTGCACCTGAATGGCGCGCCCGAGCAGCAATACCCCGGCATCCTGAATGTCAGTGCCGATGGCGTTGACGGCGAGAGCCTGATGCTGGCGCTCGAGCCACTCGAGGTTGCGAGCGGCTCTGCCTGCAATTCGCTGAGTAAAGAGCCGTCCTATGTGCTGCGGGCCCTGGGTCGCGATGATGCGCTGGCGCAGTCCGCCAGTACGCTTCAGTTTTGGCCGGCCCACCCGTGCCGCCGATATCGAGCGCGCGACCGACATCTATTGTGCGGCGATCACCCGCTTGCGCGCGCTGGCTCCACAGGCGGCCGGCTGACGTGCAGGCCCCGTATTACAACGAGGCGGTACGACGGCTGTTCGCAGCCCCGGCACACGCCGGTGACGCATCGGGCATCACGGCTGATGTTGCGCGTGGCGGCGCCCACGTCGTACTGGCGGCGGACCTCGAAGGCAGCCGGATCGTGAAAATGCGCTTCCGGGTGCTGGGTTGTCCGCATCTGGTCGCGGCGGCCGAAGCGGCTTGCGCCGGGCTCGAAGGTCAGCCCGCAGCGGCCCTGCGGGAGTTTTCTATCGGCGATATAATGGGAATACTTGAAATTCCGGTTGAAAAAACCGGTCCAATGCTGTTACTTGAGGACGCGATCGGGGCGCTCGGGCAGCAAATAATCTCGAAAGACAGCAATCGGAGCTGACTGATATATGGCAATTTCACTGACACAACCGGCCGCAGCACGTGTGCGGAGCTACCTCGATGCCCGCGGCAAAGGCGTCGGGCTCAGGCTGGGCGTCAAGAAAACCGGCTGCAACGGCTTTGCCTATGTCGTCAATTACGCGGACGATACCGGCGATGCTGATGTCATTTTCGAGGACCAGGGCGTGAAGGTGGTTGTCGACAGGGACAGTCTCGAACTGATCGACGGTACCGAGGTCGACTTCGTCAAGGACGGGCTGAACGAGGCGTTCCGCTTCCGCAATCCCAATGTTACCGGCGAGTGCGGCTGCGGCGAGAGCTTCAGTATCTGACCGAAAGCCGCGGGAATACGCGCCCAGCCCACTCCGGGCGCGTTGCCTGACTCCATTTATCCAAGTAAAATTGAAGACTTACGCGCGGCCGGCGGTTTCCTGCCGGCCAATTCTCACATTGAATCAAGGAATACGGTATGTCTGTTGAGCGGACGCTCTCGATCATCAAACCTGATGGCGTGCAAAAAAACCTGGTTGGCGAAATCCTGTCGCGCTTTGAAAAAGCCGGTCTGCAGATCGTCGCTGCGCGCATGATGCACCTGACGAAAGAGCAGGCTGAAGGCTTTTATGCGGTGCACAGGGAGCGGCCGTTTTTCAAAGACCTGGTCAGTTACATGTGTTCCGGGCCGGTCATGGTGCAGGTGCTCGAAGGCGAGTCCGCCGTCAGCAAGAATCGCGACATCATGGGTGCGACGAATCCGGCCAATGCCGACAAGGGTACGATTCGCGCCGATTTCGCCGACAGCATCGAGGAGAATATCGTGCATGGCTCTGACGCGGCTGAAACCGCGGCACAGGAGATCGCGTTTTTCTTCAAGGATTCCGGGCTCTGCCCGCGCACGCGATAGTGTCGGGACAGGACACTAGCTGCTTCTGCCGTGAAACCCGACATGCTAACTGAGCGTACCAAAACGAATCTGCTTGGACTGCCGGAGGGCGGCCTTGAGTCGTTCTTTGCCACGCTTGGCGAAAAGCCATTCCGGGCGCGGCAGGTAATGCAATGGATGCACCAGCGCGGCACGTTTGATTTTGGCGCGATGACAGACCTGTCGCGGCCCCTCCGCGAACGCCTTGCCGATGTTGCCGCCATCGAATTACCGCCACTCGTTTCTGAAAAACACTCGTCGGACGGCACGGTCAAATGGCTGTTCGGTTCAGGTTCGGGACAGGCGGTCGAAACGGTGTTCATTCCGGAACCGGCGCGAGGCACATTGTGTATTTCGTCGCAGGTCGGTTGCGCGCTGGATTGCGCGTTCTGCGCCACGGGCGCGCAAGGCTTCAACCGTAACCTGACGACAGCCGAGATTGTCGGCCAGGTCACGTATGCGGCGCGGGCGCTGCCGAGACGGCCCAACGGCGAGTCAGCGGTTACGAATGTCGTTTTCATGGGCATGGGAGAACCGCTGGCGAACTACCGTAACGTCGTCGCCGCACTGGAGCTGCTGGTTTCCGATTTCGCCTACGGACTGTCCCGCCGCCGTGTGACCGTCAGTACGTCGGGGATCGTCCCGCACGTTGAAAAACTGGGCGACGACTGCAATGTCTCGCTCGCCGTTTCCCTGCATGCGCCAAACAATGAGCTGCGCAACCAGTTGGTGCCGATCAATCGCGTGCATCCAATCGAGGAACTGCTTGACGCCTGCTGGCGTTATGCGTCGAAACGCGCCAATCGCTTCATTACGTTCGAATACGTGATGCTGGCGGGGGTCAACGATTCCCTCAGGCACGCTGACGAACTGGCCGCATTGCTTGACGGACACCCGGCCAAACTGAACCTGATACCGTTCAACCCGTTCGCGGGCAGTGACTTCCGGCGGTCATCGGCGGACACTATCCGTGCTTTCCAGGAGCGAGTGCGTCACCGTGGGGTTATCGCAACTACGCGCAGGACTCGCGGAGACGACATCGATGCTGCGTGCGGCCAACTGGCAGGCAAGGTAAGCGACCGCATGCGCGTGCGACTGGGTGACAGAAAAGACAAGGTAGTGACTCAAGAATGAGAAGCCTTTCGATAATTATTGCCGCGGCCCTCTTGCTGTCCGCGTGCGTTTCGTCGACAACCGGCCCGGCCAGGACCGAGTCGAGTTCCGCCGAGGCAGCCAACAACTATTACCAGCTCGGTGCGCGCTACTATCGCAACGGCAACTACAATTTCGCGCGTGAACGCCTGTTGCGTGCGATCGAACTCGACCCGCAGCACGCCATGGCGCATTCAACGCTGGCCCTCACCTATATGCAGCTGGACAATCCGCGTCTGGCAACCGAGCACTACGACCGCGCCGTTCGCCTCGCGCCGGGCAATTTTGATGTTCGTAATGCCTATGCCGTGTTCCTTTGCGGGCAAGGGGACTTCGACGGAGCCGAGGAGCAATTTCAGCGCGCGATCCGCATTTCAGACAATGACAGTCCTGAGATCATGCTGACAAACGCCGGGGTCTGCATGTCGCAGAAGCCGGACCTCAAGCGCGCTGAAAGCTATTTTCGTGACGCCCTCAAGGCCAAGCCGGGCTATGGCGAGGCCCTTCTGCAAATGGCCCAGCTTATGCGCAGCCAGGGCGATGGCCTTGCCGCGCGAGCCTTCCTGCAGCGCTATCTGTCGGCCAATCCGGCAACGTCCTCGGTACTGTACCTTTCGTACCAGGTTGAACAGGAACTCGGCAATGATCGCGCGAGCGGCGAGTTTGCAGCCCGCCTGTTGCGGGAGCACCCTGATTCGCGCGAAGCACGTTACCTGCGCGAAGGACGCTGACAGGGCGTTGCGACGATGACGGACGATACCCCCGCTGCAGATGATGAATCCGGCGCGCCACTCGTAGCCGGTGAACGGTTGGCCGAAGCGCGCCGCCTGAAACAGATATCGCTCCCCGATATTGCCCGGCAATTGCATCTCGATGAGCCGCGCGTGCAGGCACTTGAGGAGAACCGTTTCGACGTGCTGGGTGCCCCGGTATTTGCCAAAGGGTATCTGCGGAAATACGCCGAGCTGGTGGGTGTACCGGTTGACGATATCATGGCCGATTACTACACCATCAATCGGGCCACCGGCGCGCCGCCGGTCGTCGGGCCCCCGCGCAAGCAGCAACGCGACCTCGACGCGGGTCCCTGGGTTTCCGGCCTGCTGATCCTGGTTGCCTTGCTGGCGCTGGCGGCGGGCATCTACTGGTGGATGCAGCGGGAGCCTTCGCCCGCGGCCGGTGGTGACAGCACATTGCGCCAGCCGGGCGAGGCCGCCGTCCGCTCCGAACCCCGGGACAACGCCGCGGATGACGCGGCCGACGCTGACTCGCCAAGCTCAGCGCGGGAAACAGCCGGGGATGACGTGGCCGACCCTGGACGGACAAGCTCGCAGACCGATCCGTCCCCACCTGCGGAACAGCTTGGCGACGGACCAGTCCAGGCATCGCCGCTGGCCGCGGCCGCCGAGCCGGCTCCGCGACAAGCCGAGGTTGCGGCACCCTCGCCACAGCCCGGTGGCGGCGGTACCGTAGAACTTCGGCTGGCCTACAGCGGGGATTGCTGGACCGAAATCACCGACGCCAACGGCGAACGTCTTTTTTTTGATCTCGGCCGGGCCGGACGCACGATTACCGTGCGCGGCGTGACGCCTGTGCGAGTGCTGGTCGGCAACGACGAAAACGTCAGCATCACTGTCGATGGGCGATCCTATGCGATTGCCGCGGCTGACAGGCGTGGCAGATACCGCACGCTTTACGATTCGCCGCTGACCCGACATCGGAGTGCCGACGTGAAATCCAGAGCCATTCGTGGAATGAACGACGTGCTGCCCGGCGCCGCCGCCACATGGCGGTACCTCGAGACCGTCACGCAATCGCTGATCGAATCCTACGGCTACCAGGAGATTCGCCTGCCATTGCTTGAGTACACCGAGCTGTTCCGGCGCTCGATCGGCGAAGTTACCGACATCGTTGAAAAGGAGATGTACACCTTTGACGACCGCAATGGCGAGAGCCTGACATTGCGGCCGGAAGCGACCGCCGGAATGGTGCGTGCCGGTATTACCAACGGCCTGCTGCACAACCAGCGCCAGAAACTCTGGACGGCCGGTCCGATGTTCCGCTACGAGAAGCCACAGAAGGGCCGTTACCGCCAATTTCACCAGATCGACGTCGAAGCGCTGGGCTATGCGGGGCCGGATGTTGACGCGGAACTGATCATAATGACAGCGCGCCTCTGGCAACAGCTAGGGCTCAGGCGGCTGACGCTTGAAAATTAATTCGCTGGGCGATGCCGATACACGAACGCGCTACCGCGAAGAGCTGGTCCGGTATTTTTCTGCTGTGAAAAACCGGTTGGATGGCGATAGTATGCGCCGGCTTGAACAAAACCCGCTGCGCATCCTGGACAGCAAGAACCCGGAGATGCAGGACATCGTGGCCGGCGCGCCGGTCATGGAGGAGTACCTGGGCGCCGATGCTGCAAGCCATTTTGCGGAGTTGAAAGCGCTGCTTGACGCCGCGGGTATAGCCTACACGGTCAATCCGCGCCTCGTGCGGGGGCTCGATTACTACAACCGGACGGTATTCGAGTGGATTACTGATGCGCTGGGGTCGCAGGGCGCAGTATGCTCCGGCGGCCGCTACGACGGCCTGGTGGAGAAGCTCGGCGGGCGCGCAACGCCAGCCATCGGGCTGGGCCATGGGTGTCGAGCGGCTGGTGGCGCTGTTTGAGGCATGTGGCGGCGTGGCGCCGTCCATCCTGCCTGACGTGTACATTGTGACAGTCGGTCAACGCGCCGAGCAGGGGGGCTTCCGGCTCGCCGAGTCGCTGCGGGACAGCCTCGGCAACCGCCGGGTCGAGATTAATCTCGGCGGTGGCAGCTTCAAGGTGCAACTCAAACGAGCGGACAAAAGCGGTGCGGCGGTAGCCCTGGTGCTGGGCGATGAAGAAATGGAGGCAGGCACCGTTGGACTGAAACCTTTGCGAAGCAGTGATGCCCAAACCAGCATCGCAATAGGGAACGTGGCAGACGAGCTGCAGAAATTTATTGGCCCCGGGCAACGGGGCCCCAGGTAACGAAAAAGGCATTATTTGTGAATGATTTATCCGAAAAGGAAACCATCGACGAACTGCGGCGTTGGTGGGAGGAAAACCAGTGGTTTGTCATTGGCGGACTGGTATTGGGTGTTGCCATGCTCGTCGGCTGGAACGCCTGGAAAGCGCAGCGTGCGGAAAGCGCAACGGCGGCATCGGCGCAATACGAAAAGCTCGTGGAGCAGGTTGCTGATGGCAACCTGGACCCGGCCGCCAGCCTGTCGGCAGAGCTGTTCGACGAGTACGGCTCAACCCCGTATGCCGCCCAGGGCCGCCTCGCGATGGCGCGCTTGTACATGGATCGCGGCCGCGACCAGGACGCCGCCGATGTACTCCGGCCACTGGCCAAGGCCAGCGGCAACGAGGCCCTGCAGCAGATTGCGCGGCTCAGGCTGGCCAGCATCCTGCTGTACCAGGACCAGCCGGCCGAAGCCCTGGAACTGCTCGGCACACCCGGTGAGAGTGCCTTTGCGGCGCGCTTTAACGACGCAATAGGGGACGCTCATTTTGCACTTGGCAATTTTGCCGACGCGGCGGCCGCCTGGTCCAGGGTGCTTGCCGACGAGAACGCACAGCAAACGGTCAACAGCCGCTACGTGCGCATGAAACTCGATGACCTGCCGGATGATGCTGCATTGAGCAGTGCCGCGGCAGAGTTGCAGCAGGACGGGGCAGGCGAGTGACGATCTTACGCAAAGGCCTGCTGGTGGCCGCATGTCTCGCGATGTCGGGCTGCGGCATATTCGGCGGCGAAGATGACGACGCGCTGGCGCCAAAGGAACTGGTCGACTTCGAGCCGACACTCGAGGTTGAGCGGCTCTGGAGCGCCAAGGTTGGCGGTGACTCGGAATTTCTCCGGCTGAACCTGATGCCCGGTGGGTGACGGCACGCGCATCTATACCGCGGGGCGCGACGGGTCGGTCAGCGCATTCGACCCGGAGTCGGGCCGCAGGTTGTGGCACGCGGAGACCGATGCGCCGCTGTCGGCCGGACCGGGGCTCGGCAACGGACGCGTCGTGGTCGCCGCCAGCGACGGCACGCTGATATGCCTCGTAGCAGAATCCGGTGAGGAACGCTGGCGTATCAATATAGGCAGTGAATCGCTGGCAACACCGATCATCGCGCGCGATTCCCTGGTGGTCTATACGATTGATGGCAAGCTGCGGGTCCTGTCGCTGTTCAATGGCAATGTGCGCTGGTCGATGGAGCAGAGTGTGCCAGCGCTGACGTTGCGTGGATCGGCAGCGCCCGTTGTTGTCGGTACGACCATCATTGCCGGATTTGATAACGGCCGGCTGGTCGCTGTGAACCTGCTGGACGGCGCGACGGAATGGGAAGCGATGCTGTCGCCGCCCACCGGGCGCTCCGACCTCGAGCGCTTGTCCGATGTTGACGGCACAATTACGGCAGTCGATCAGGACGTCTATGCATCAGGATACCAGGGCCGCATTGCGTCCGTGGCAGCCGAGTCGGGACAGGTCCTGTGGGCGCGCGAGGTTTCGACGCACGTCGGTGTCAGTGCCGACTGGAATAACCTGTATACGGCGAACAACGACGGCGAAATACTGGCCATGAGCCGCAATACCGGAGCAGAAGCCTGGCGCAATGATGCGCTTTTGCGCCGTGAGCCCACGTTGCCTGTACCGTTCGATACTGCCGTCGTTGCCGCTGATTTTGAAGGCTACCTGCATTTCATGAGCAATCTCGACGGCGACCTGGTCGCGCGCGAGCGCGTCGGTAAAGGCATGGTGTCCGGCGCCCCCGTTGTAATAGGCGGGCGCCTGTATGTGCAGACCGAAGCCGGCAAGGTGTCGGCCTACGCCGTTCCGAAGCGCGATGCACCGGCGGCCCCGGGCGAGGACGAGTAAACCGTGCCGGTTGCCCCATGCTGCCCGTCATCGCACTTATCGGTCGTCCCAATGTCGGTAAGTCGACATTATTTAATCGCCTGACGTTATCGCGTGATGCGCTGGTCGCAGACTATCCGGGACTGACGCGTGACCGCCAGTACGGATTCGGCCGTGTCGGCCCGTTGCCGTACCTCGTTATCGACACGGGCGGTGTGGCCGGCGGCGAGACCGGCATCAGCGAATTGATGGTCGAACAGTCTATCGTGGCGCTGAAGGAGGCCGATGTCGCGATCGTCATGGTCGATGGACGCAGCGGTCTCACCGCGGCCGACCAGCACGTCGCCGATCTTGCACGCCGACATGCGAAAAGCACGTGGCTGGTCGCCAACAAGGCCGAAGGCCTCGATGCCGACATCGCCACCAGCGATTTTTACAGCCTTGGCCTCGGCGACCCGGTGGCGATATCGGCTGCGCACGGGGACCGCGTCTCCGCCCTGATGGACGAAGTGCTCGCACCGTTCGTTCCCGCTGACGACACTGCCGCCGAGCAAGCGCCGGCAGAGGACCACGCGCTGCGCATTGCTGTCATCGGCCGGCCGAACGTCGGCAAGTCGACACTGATCAACCGCTTGATCGGCGAGGACCGGCTGGTCGTGTTCGATCAGCCCGGCACGACGCGTGACAGCGTCGCGGTACCGTTCGAACGCGGCGATAAACGTTATTTGCTGGTTGATACCGCCGGTGTCAGGCGCCGTGCGAAAGTGCACGAAGCGATTGAGAAATTCAGCATCGTCAAGGCACTGCAGGCAATGGAGCGCGCCCAGGTCGTTATCGCGGTGCTCGATGCACAGGAGGGTATCACTGAGCAGGACGTCAGCCTTATGGGCCTCGTCCTCGAGCGTGGACGCGCGCTGGTTGTTGTTACGAATAAGTGGGACGGGCTGTCGAACGAGCAGCGCCGGCACGTGCGCGAACAGCTGGACCGGCGCCTGCCGTTTCTGGATTTTGCCGAGCGGCACACGATTTCAGCTTTGCACGGTACGGCAGTCGGTGACCTGCTGCCCTCCGCCGAACGCGCGTATAGCGCGGCGACGCGAGACATGTCGACCGGTGACCTGAACCGCGAACTGGCGGCAGCCGTCACGTCGCATCCGCCGCCAATGGTGCGCGGCCGGCGCATCCGCTTGCGTTATGCGCACCAGGGCGGACGGAATCCGCCGGTCATAGTCGTACACGGCAACCAGACCGAGCGGCTGCCTGATTCGTACCGGCGCTATCTCGTCAATTACTTCCGCAAGGCATTTCGCCTGACCGGCACGCCGGTGCGGCTGTCGTTCAAGACGAGCGATAATCCGTACAAGGGCCGCCGCAACAAACTGACACCGCGCCAGCAACGGCGTCGCAAACGGCTGCTGAAACACGACAAGCACTGAATAGAGGTACTGTTGTGAAGAACGACTCAACTGTCACTAACCCGGGGCCTGAACTCGCGCAGGTACCGGGCCGCTTCGCGATGCATCGCGGCGGCTACCTCGACCGGCCGGTCATCGCCTATGAAACCTGGGGTGAGCTCGAGGACGAGGGCAATAACGCGATCCTGCTGTTCACCGGTCTGTCACCGTCCGCGCACGCCTCGTCCTCGCCGGTGAACCCGGCGAGCGGCTGGTGGGAGGAAATGATCGGCTCCGGCCTGCCCATCGACACCGATCGCTACTTTGTCATCTGCATCAATTCACTCGGCAGCTGCTTCGGTTCGACGGGACCGGCGTCCATCAACCCGGCGACCGGCCGGCGCTACCGGCTGTCGTTTCCTGTGCTGACGCTCGAGGATGTTGCCAGGGGCGGGTACGCTGTATTGCAACACCTCGGCATCCGGCGGCTGCACACCACGATCGGCTGCTCGATGGGCGGCATGAGCGCTTTGGCATTCTGCCTGCAATATCCCGACGTCAGCCGCGGCCTGCTCTCCATTTCGTCAGCGGCACGCGCGCTGCCGTTTTCCATTGCCGTGCGGTCGCTGCAGCGGGAAATGATTCGTTCGGATCCGAAGTGGGCCAACGGCAACTACGACGCCGCCGACCCGCCGCTCGTCGGCCAGCGCCTCGCACGCAAGCTTGGCATGATCACCTACCGCTCCGCACTGGAGTGGGAACAGCGCTTCGGGCGTGAGCGCAGTTCCTCCGAAGACCATGCCGGCGACCCCTTCTATGGCGATTTCGCCGTCGAGTCCTACCTCGAATCGCAGGCGAAGAAATTCACCGGCCAGTTCGACCCGAACTGCTACCTGTACCTGTCACGCGCATCCGACCTGTTCGACCTCGCCGAACACGGCGGCTCACTCGCCGCCGGCTTTGCCCGCCTGAAACTCGAACACGCCATGGTCATTGGGGTTACGACGGACATCCTGTTTCCACTCGCACAACAACGCGAGCTGGCCGACGGCCTGCAACGCGTGGTCGACAACGTCATGTTCGAGCCGCTCGACTGCATCAAGGGGCACGACTCGTTCCTCGTCGAAATGGACGCATTTCGCCCCGGTAATCTGCCGCTACTTCGAGTCCTGCTGGCTGACCGACCGCCTGTGGCGGCCCGGGTTCGGTCTTGCTTCGGTGGCAGGCGAAGTCGCAGCCCGGGGTTGGTGGACCGGATTTTCAGGGCGGCTCCGTGCGGCGGTGGCGGTCCTTTGGTCGTCCGCGTTACCATGGCGGTATAGCTATTTATGGAGTTTGTCTGATGACAACAGTCCCCGGTACCGATGAACTGGTCCGCCTGGTAGACGCTGCCGTCGAAAAAGACCGCGTCACCGATACGGTGGAGACCATCAAGGGCGAGCTGTGCCGCCTGATTCGGTCATCCCTGATCGATTTGCCGCCCGAATTTACGACACCTGCTGAAGGTCACTACGCGCGCCGCCTGCTGTACAAGGATGATGACAAGGGGTATTCGATCGTTGTCATGACCTGGGGACCGGGTCAGAAAACGCCGATACACGACCATTCCGGGATGTGGTGCGTCGAAGGCGTCTGGGGCGGGAGTATTGATGTGCAGCAATACGAGCTGACGGAGAAGACCAACGGTCATTACAGCTTCGAACCGCGCAATTCCTACGAAGCCGGCGTCGGCAGCGCAGGTTGCCTGATTCCGCCGTTTGAGTACCACAGCATCAGCAATCCCTGTGACAAGACGACAGCAATATCCGTGCACATTTACGGTGGTGAAATGAAGTGTTGCAACGTGTTTGAGCGCCAGCAGGACGGCACCTACACGCGTTCGGAGCATCCGCTCGGCTACGACAGCTGACGTGATCGGCGCGCGTACCCGTGCACCGCGTTGTGGTCAGGGTGCTTCGAGGAGCAGGGCCGGGTCTACCGGTGTGCCGTTCAGGTAAACCGCGAAGTGCAGGTGCGGCCCCGTCACACGACCGGTTGCACCGACCGTGCCGAGGCGCTCACCGCGCTCGAGAATCTGGCCGTCCTCAACAGCCAGGTCCCGCAAATGCGCATACAGCGTCAGCAAGCCCTGTCCGTGGTCGACAATGACGGTATTGCCGGTGAAATAATAATCACCCGCCAGCAGTACGGTACCGTCAAGTGGCGCGCTGATCCTGGTGCCGGCACCCGCGGCGATGTCCATGCCGCGGTGCGGCGCACGCGGCTCGTCATTGAAAAAGCGCCGTGAGCCAAAACTCGAACTACGCGTGCCGTCGACCGGCGCGCGCAATGTGACCGCATCGACCGCTTTGTCGCTCCACCTGGCGAGCGCGGCGTCAATGTGTTCGCGCTCGGCAATGATGCGCTCGAGCTGTTCGGGTGCGGGATTGACGTACCCGGGTTTGACGGTCAGGTGTTGCTCGCGATAGGCGTGCGTCCCGATGTCGAACGTCAATGTCCTTGGCTCGTTGTCGCCGACGTTGCAAATGCTGGCGGTTGCCGGCCCGGGCTCGCGATCGAGCGGGATGCCAATTACTGCCAGCCAGTTATCGTCACGCCTGACGACCAGCGCGCGCCGTCCTTCGAAACGAACGATGGGCGGTGTCCCGTTTTGCGAGGCCGGTATTTTCAGTACCGCAATGCCGCCGGGCCTCGGTGCGTGTTCCGGTATCGCAAGCGCCAGGGCCGGCAGTCCGGCGAGGATCACCGAGCCAGCATCCGCCACCGATTGCATGGATTCTCGCTAAATCATATCGGCGACGGATGCGGGCTAGCACGCTACGCATCGTCGCTTCCGGGATCACTGGTCGTAGTACCGGGCTCCAGGCCTGTTACGGTCGCGAGTATCGTGCCGCGCGAAAGGCGAGCGCGCACATCGTCACCGGGTTTGACCATTGCTGCGTCGCGCAGCACGCGACCACCTTCGCCGGTGCTGACGATCGCATAGCCGCGTTCGAGCGTGGCGAGCGGGCTGACCGAGTGCAATGCGCGTACAGCCACCGCGAGCCGGTGCTCGAGCATCTCAATGCGCCGGCCGGCCGCGCGCCCGAGCTGTGCGGCCAGTGCGGTGCAGCGGTAACGCGCGCGCTCGACGCGGGCGGCCGGTGTCTGGCGCCACAGCCTCGCCTGCAGTCGTTCGCTGTGTTGCCAGCGAGTCGTGAGGCCGTGGCGCATGCCGGCGGCGAGGCGCAAACGGAGGTGGGCAAGCCGTTCGGACTGGCGGGCGACCGTTGCCGCCGGCTGCCCTGCGCCAGCCGTTTTGCGAGCCAGTCGAGTTGCTGCTGCCGCGCCTCGAGCCGCCGCCCGATGTGCGCATTGAGCCGCTCTGCCAAGGCCTGCAGGCTGCGTTGCCACGCGGCCTGGTCAGGCACGACCTGCTCGGCTGCGCCGGATGGCGTCGGCGCGCGCAGGTCGGCGACAAAATCCGCAATCGTGAAATCGACTTCGTGACCCACGGCACTGACAACGGGAATCGGGCACGCGTGCAGCGCACGCGCAAGACCTTCATCGTTGAACGCCCACAGGTCTTCGAGCGAGCCACCGCCACGGCCGATGATCAGAACATCGCATTCGTCCCGCCGGACAGCGGAGTCGAGCGCGGCAAGCAGCTCCGGCACGGCAGCCGCGCCCTGCACGGCGGACGGGTAAATGATGACCGGAATGGCCGGAAAGCGGCGTTTCAGTATGGACAGGATGTCGCGAATGGCGGCACCGGCCGGCGATGTAATAACACCGATGCAACGCGGCAGGGCAGGCAATGGCTGCTTGATCGCCTCATCGAACAGGCCTTCGGCCGCCAGCTTCTTCTTCAATGCCTCGAAACGCCGGCGCAGCTCGCCTTCACCGGCGGGTTCGAGCTGCTCGACGATCAACTGGTAGTCGCCGCGCGCCTCGTAAATGCTGACCCGTCCGGTTGCCAGCACCTGGTCGCCGTCCGCCAGTCGTATTGTCGGGCCGCGCTGCCGCTGCCTGAAATACGCACAGCGAATCTGTGCTGAAGAATCTTTCAGCGTGAAGTACAAATGTCCGGACGCCGGGCGCGCGAGGTTCGACAGCTCGCCCTCGACCTGCACCGTCGCAAAGCCGCGCTCCAGCAACTGCCGCGCCTGCCGGTTGAGCTCGGATACCGTCAGTGCCCCGACGGTGCCCCCTTTTGCAAACCTGTCGTCCATCGCGGGAAGTATACCCGGCATGGGCTGGTACGCAGCGCCCCGTCATCGCGAGGCGTGCAGCGCCGGTGTCATCGCGAGGCGCGCAGCGCCGGTGTCATCGCGAGGCGCGCAGCGCCGTGGCGATCTCGTTCTGCTGGTGACTCTGCCAATCGGAGCGAGATCGCCACGCCCTGCGGCTCGCGATGACGCGCGGTCGCCGGGCTCGCGATGACGCCGCTGCGCCGGCGTCATTTACTTCAATGTAGCGGTTTACCGTCAAATACGCCCCGCGTAGAATGGACCGTTTAACCCGACTGACCCGACCACTGCAGTCGCCGCGCATCGCCCGCGCCACCTGGCAGGCGGTACGTCCGGCGCCGGCAGGCACCGGGCTACCTGCGATCCGGAGTCCCATGCGCATAGCGAGCGAAGCACTTACCTTTGATGACGTCCTGTTGCAGCCGGGTTACTCGGATGTACTGCCGCGCGAAGTCGATCTCAGCACCAGCCTGACGCGGGAGATCCGGCTCAACATACCGCTGTTGTCGGCGGCGATGGACACGGTGACCGAAGCGCGCCTTGCGATCGCGCTGGCCCAGGAAGGCGGCATGGGCATCATTCACAAGAACATGACGCCGGAGGACCAGGCGCGCGAAGTGCAGCTCGTCAAGAAATACGAAAGCGGCATCGTGCGCGACCCGATCACCGTGCCACCCGACATGACCATACGGGAGGTCATCGACCTGACGCGGACCATGGGCATTTCGGGCGTGCCGGTCGTCGAGGACCGGGAGACGCTCGGTATCGTGACGCACCGCGACCTGCGGTTTGAGACGCAGCTCGACGCGCCGGTGTCGTCGGTCATGACGCCGAAAGAGCGTCTGGTCACGGTCGGCGAGGGCGCCGATGCCGACGAAGTGATGGGGTTATTGCACCGGCATCGCATTGAGAAGGTGCTGGTCGTCAACGAAAAATTTGAACTGCGCGGCATGATCACAGCCAAGGATTTCCAGAAGGCATCTGATTTCCCGCGCGCCAGCAAGGATGCGAACGGCGCCTTGCGCGTCGGTGCGGCGGTCGGCACGGGCTACGACAGCGATGAACGTGTGGCCGCACTGGTTCGGGCGGGCACCGACCTGATTGTCGTCGACACCTCGCACGGTTTTTCGAAGGGCGTGCTGGAACGGGTGCGGCGCATCAAGAAACAGTACCCGGAGCTGCAGGTGATCGCCGGCAACGTCGTCACCGGCGATGCGGCCGAAGCACTGGTCGAGGCGGGTGCTGACGGCGTGAAGGTCGGCATCGGTCCGGGCTCAATCTGCACGACCCGCGTCGTCGCGGGCGTCGGGGTGCCACAGGTCTCGGCCGTATCGGAAGTGGCGGCGGCATTGGCAAAGAAAGGTGTACCGCTGATATCCGACGGGGGCATCCGCTATTCGGGTGACATCGCAAAGGCGATCGTCGCCGGCGGGCATTCGGTCATGATCGGCGGGCTGTTCGCCGGCACCGAGGAATCCCCGGGCGAAGTCGAGCTGTACCAGGGGCGGTCTGATAAAGCCTATCGCGGCATGGGTTCAGTGGGCGCGATGAGTGGAAAGCACGGCTCGCGCGACCGCTACTTCCAGGATGCGACGGAGCAGCTCGAGAAACTGGTGCCGGAAGGCATCGAGGGACGCGTCGCGTACAAGGGCAGCGTCATCGCCATCGTCCACCAACTGATGGGCGGCCTGCGCGCGGCGATGGGGTATACCGGCAGTCACAATATTGACGAAATGCGCACGCGGCCCAAATTTGTCCGTATCACCGGTGCCGGTATGCGCGAAAGTCATGTGCACGATGTGACGATCACCAAGGAAGCACCCAATTATCGTACCAACACCTGATACTAGTGTCCTGTCCCGCAAATAACCAATGCAAGCCGGCAGCGGATTTTCGTGCCTGGCAAGGCGCGCGATGCGTGAGCAGGGCTATTGCGAGGAGCCGGAACGCGGCCAGGCGCGAAAAGACGCGCCGAATTGTGCTGGTTATTTGTGGGACAGGACACTAGCCGATGACCCGGACCGCCGCCGCACCTGCCGACATCCATGCGCACCGCATACTGATACTCGACTTTGGCAGCCAGTACACGCAGCTGATCGCACGCCGCGTGCGTGAATGTGGCGTCTATTCCGAGATTCATCCGTGGGACACAGACGATGAGGTGCTGCGCGCGTTCCGGCCGGACGGAATCATCCTGTCGGGCGGTCCGGAATCGGTCAACCTCGATGATCCGCCGCGCGTGTCACAAGCGGTATTTGAATTGGGCGTACCAGTGTTTGGCATCTGCTATGGCATGCAGGCTATAGCCACGGCGCTCGGTGGTGCTGTTGTCGCCTCCGCACATCGTGAGTTCGGATACGCGGAAATCACACCACATGAGTCCGAGCTGTTCAACGGCCTGAGTGATGCGCCGGCCGGCAGCCCGCCGATGCTGAAAGTCTGGATGAGCCACGGCGACCGCGTCGAGGCACTGCCGGCGGGATTCCATGCCACCGGCACCAGCCGTAACTCACCGCTGGCTGCGATGGAGGATCCGAAGCGCCACTATTATGGCGTGCAATTTCATCCGGAGGTGACGCACACACCGCAGGGCCAGCTGCATACTTGAGCGCTTCGTCCGCGAGGTATGCGGTTGTGCGGGCGACTGGACGCCGGGCAATATCGTCGCGGATGCCATCGCGCGTGTTCGTGCCGATGTCGGGGACGGGAAAGTGCTGCTCGGTTTGTCCGGCGGCGTCGACTCGTCGGTCGTTGCAGCGCTTTTGCATGAGGCGATAGGTGACCAGCTGACCTGCGTGTTCGTCGATCACGGCCTGCTGCGCTATCAGGAAGGCGACCAGGTCATGGAGACGTTCGCGCGCCATCTCGGCGTCAATGTCATACGCGTCAATGCAGCCGAGCGCTTTTTCAACGCGCTCTCGGGCATCAGCGACCCGGAACTGAAGCGGAAGATCATCGGCGGCCTGTTCATCGATATCTTCGATGAGGAGGCGGGCAAGCTCGAAGACGTCGGACTGGCTGGCGCAGGGCACGATTTATCCGGACGTCATCGAATCCGCTGGTGCATCGACCGGCAAGGCGCACGTCATCAAGTCGCACCACAACGTCGGCGGCCTGCCCGAGCACATGCGCATGAAACTGGTCGAGCCGCTGCGCGAACTGTTCAAGGACGAAGTGCGCCGCATCGGTGTAGAACTTGGCTTGCCGCCGGAAATGGTCTACCGCCACCCGTTTCCCGGACCCGGACTCGGCGTGCGCGTGCTGGGTGAAGTGCGGCCGGAATACGTTGCCTGCCTGCAGCTCGCGGACAACATCTTCATCGAGGAGCTGCGCGCGCCACGACCTGTACGACAAGACCAGTCAGGCGTTCGCTGTGTTTCTGCCGGTGCGTTCGGTCGGCGTCATGGGTGATGGTCGACGCTACGACTGGGTCATCGCCTTACGTGCTGTCGAAACCATCGACTTCATGACAGCACGCTGGGCACGACTGCCTTACGATTTTCTCGAATTCGGTCAGCCTGCGTATCATCAACGAAGTCGACGGAATTTCGCGCGTTACCTACGACATCTCAGGGAAGCCGCCCGCGACGATCGAGTGGGAGTAGGAGGAATTCATAACGTATGGATAATTAATAATAAAATATCTAAAATTAACAGTATAATCTGCATCATCAATGGTATTTTTCGCGCGTTGAAATCAGAAAACAGCGATACCATGAAAGAAAATTGATGCTGGCATGGTATTGGAGAAACCGAACTGTGTGTGCTCTGGAGCAATCCGGAAACCGGCTATACCATTTTCAGAACCAGAGGCTTCGGCTTTTGTAGCTCATCTCTGAACGCGATGAGCTGCTGCTTTTCCTGTTCAAGGTCAGCCAGCCTCGAATCGATAGCGGAGATATCATGAAATTTATCTCTGCTGCGATATTGATTAGGCATGAACTTGAGGTGGTTTGATCAGCGACTCAGCCGGAATACCCAAACCTTCGTGGAGTTTCCAGATCATCTTCAAAGTCAGCGAGCGTTTGTGATTTAAGATTTCGTAAACACGATTACTTTTACCGATCATCGGCTCCAGGTCTTTTACGGTTAAGCCCTTGCGGTCCATTTCAAACCTGATCGCATCAACAGGATCGGGCAAGTCCATCGGGAAGTGTTTGGCCTCATAAGCCTCAATAAGCGTGACCATGACATCCAGTTTTTCGCCTTCTGGGGTGTCTGGCCCAGCCATCATCAGACTTTCAATTTCTTTTAATGCCGCGCGGTAGTCGGCATCAGTTTTAATCGGTTTAATGTCCATCGTTAATCCTCCGGCGGTTAAATGGTTTGCACATCAATCTTGTCGTATTGCGAGTGGGTGCCAATAAAGCGGATGTATACAACCCCGTAGGCGTAGTTGATCCATACGACAAGTCGATACTTGCTCCCCGCAATATTGAACACCACACGGCCGTTTTTAAGGATGCTGGCATTCCTGAAGTCCTGCTTTACTTCGGCAGGAGAACTCCATTCGGCATGCAGGGCATGACGGTGCCACGCCAATGTTGGCTCCTTGGCATCCTGATATTCCGGGTTCTCTTCCCAGAAGGCTTTCAGCGTCGACAGAGCGATGATTCTCATGTATCCGACATGCTAGTCCCAAAATGGGACTTTCGCAACAACGTTTTTGGTCATATGCAGATTTGGCGAACATCATCAACGAGATGGTGCAACTGGCGCGCAATATAGGGAGAGTAAAAATTGAACCGCCCCGGGTTTCTCGGAGGCTTTATGCCACCGCGGGCCGGGCCGCCGGGCGTGGCATCGCCTGCCGCCGTCCAGGAACGGAACCGGCAGGCGTCTGGCAGCGAAACCAAGGGGCGAGCGGATGCCGCGCCGGTGAATTCGCCGCCCGATCAGGCCAAGGGCTTGAAAATGTTACATGACTGTGATGCGCGCACGGGATATCCGTTATGCTCGGCAACAGTCTTTTTGGCACAGATTCTGAGTGAGCCCTTTGGGGAGACCGATATGAAGCGAATGATCCTGTTGCTGTTCCTGGTGCCCGGCATCGGCCACGCACAATGGAATGCAGACGAAATCAATTACAACTGGCTTCGTGTCGGTTACGTCATGAGTGAGTTCGATGCGCCCGGCGACAACATCGATGCCAGCGGATTTGCCGTCGATGGCTCGGTTGCGATACGCCGGCATATGCATATGTTCGCAGCCTATGGATCGGTCGAAATTGACGATTTTCCCGACGTCACCATGCAGGAACGGGCCGTCGGCATTGGCGCACATTTTAATCTGGGCGACAGAATCAGCTTCTTCGGGCAGGTTGGCTACCTCGACGTTGCAGTAAATGAAACCGGATTCGAAGCTGATGATGACGGTGCCATTCTGTCAGCCGGAGTGCGCGCCCTGCTTTTGCCGGGCTGGGAGCTCCGCGGCGGAAGTGTTCCGGTGCAGCGCGGCGTTGCCCATGCATCGTGACATGGGCCGGGTCGTGCCCGAAGTCGATCGTTTTCTTGCAAAAACTCATTTACCTGCCATTCCGTATTGTGTACTCCCGCGATGACCAACGAGAGCGGGTAGTTCGTGCCCGGTGCAGTAAGCGATTGATGCAGCTTCCGCAACCGTGATGATTTCATTCAGTGACACGGAAACCGGTTACATGCTTGCGGCGCTGGAGCAAGCCGCGCTTGCAGCTGCGGCCGGGGAAGTGCCGGTAGGGGCCGTCATCGTCCAGGGCGGCCGCATAACCGGGCAGGGCCACAATCGTCCGATCACCGACTGTGACCCGAGCGCACACGCGGAGATCGTCGCGTTGCGCGATGCCGCCAGCGCCACGGCAAATTACCGGCTGCCCGATGCCGAGCTTTACGTGACGCTGGAGCCGTGTCTGATGTGCGTCGGCGCGATGCTGCAGGCACGCATTCGCCGGCTGGTCTTCGGCGCCTACGATCCGAAAGCCGGTGCGGCCGGCAGCGTCCTCGACCTGGCGGCCGACCGGCGGCTGAATCACCGCATTGAAGTCACCGGCGGATTGCTGGCCGACGACTGCGGTGCACGCTTGAAGACGTTCTTCAGCGAACGCAGGTAACCCGCCATTGCGAGCCCGGAGGGCGTGGCAACCGAGCGTCATTGCGAGCCTGGAGGGCGTGGCAACCGAGCGTCATTGCGAGCCCGGAGGGCGTGGCAATCTCATGCCGATTGGCAGCAGTCAGCGTCGGTACAAGATCGCCACGTCGCTGCGCTCCTCGCGATGACGCCATCATTGCAATGACGGCGTCATTCACTACTGGCAATTTCGATCGCATCCACCGCCACCGGTGACTCGTCTTCCGGCGCCGGCTCGCTGTCGGTCAGCCATTTAATGATGTTGTAGTAGCGGCGGATATTGTTGACGTACAGCACCGGCTCCCAGCCGCGTGCGTAGCCGTACGGCACACGCGAGTACCATTTGCGCTGTGCAAGCAACGGTAGTGCCTCGCTCAGGTCAACCCACTTGTCCGGGTTGCCGCCCTCCATTCGACGATCTGGCGCGCGTCGCGAACGTGGTTGTAGCCGACGTTGTAGGCCGCCAGGGCCATCCAGGTACGGTCCGGCTCCTCGATCGAATCCGGCAGGCGCTCGGTCTGCATCGCGTAGAATCGCGCGCCGCCGGTGATGCTGCTTTCCGGGTCGACGCGATTGTCGATATCGAGAAACGCCGCCGTGTCACGCGTCAGCATCATGATGCCGCGCACGCCGGTTGGCGATACGGCGTTCGGGCGCCAGTGCGATTCCTGGTAGCCGATGGCCGCGAGCAGCCGCCAGTCGATGCCGGACAGCTCCGAGGCTTCCCTGAACAGCGGCAGGTAACGCGGCAGGCGGCTTTCGTAGTGGCGAATGAAGGCGCGCGTGCCGACATAGTCGAACTTCTTGGCGTGCCCGTAGTAGCGGTCATGCACCTGGGCCAGCAGGCCGCTGCGTTTCGATTGGATCAGGTAGTCATCGGCGCGGGCCAGCAGGCTGTGGCCGTCTTCCTTGCGGTAGGCCCATGCGAGCGGGTCATCAATCTCGAGGTCAAGCGCCACGCGCAGGTCCGGGTAGAAGTGCCGCTGGATATTGAAGGAAGTGCTGTCGGCTATCGTGAAGTCGATCTCGCCGTTTGCTACCTTGGCAAGCAAATCAGCGACTTCGAGATCAGCGTTCTCGCTCCAGTCGAGCCCCGCGTAGGCGTCGTCCAATGCCGCCATCATGTCGGAATGACTGCTGTTTGCGACGACTTCGATGGTGCGGCCCAGGGTATCCTCCATCGAGCGCGGCCGGCCGGTACCCAGCAGGTAGATCAGGTGCATGTCGACGGTTTCGTAGGGGTAACCGAAGTCGGCCTGTTCGCGGCGCGATGGCGTGGCCGACAATCCCGCCGCGGCCATGTGCACACGTCCCGACTGCAGGTACGGCATGACTTCCGATACGCTGTCGACTGTATCGATACGCAGCTCGACACCGAGTTCGTCAGCAAATCCACGCACAAGGTCGTATTCGGGCCCGGCGGGACCATCCGGGCCGATAAAGTAGGTCGTCGGTGCAGTGCGCGTCACGACACGCAGTTCGCCCAGCTGCAGGACCTGGTCGAGCAACGGCGGTGCCGACGAACAGGTGCCGACCAGTGCCGCGACAAGTAAGTAAATGAACGGCCGCAATGCGAGATCCCGGGATGTGACTTGCGCCTGCCAAAGGCTACCGCAGCCACCGTTAAAAAGCAGTGCTGGATACCCTTGATTCGGTGTCCGCGATGCGCTAGTGCGGCCGAACCTGTCGCAGCGGACAGCTTTTTAAGGTTAAGAATGCGCCGCTCGCGCAGCCACGCTGTGCGTCGATCCGTACGGAGAGGTGCCGGAGTGGTCGAACGGGCTCGACTCGAAATCAAGAGTACGGTTTTCCGTACCGTGTGGTTCGAACCCACCCTCTCCGCCAGTAACGCAAAAAAGGACCCATCGGGTCCTTTTTTGGTTACTGGCGGAGAGGGTACCGGATGAGAACCCCGTTCGACAAAACGGCAGCATGCCGTTTTGGACGCGCGAAACGCGCCCGGTACCATGCACCGTTGGAACGAGCGATCGCCCCGCGTTTCTCGCCTGCGGGACTCCTGGGAAGCTTGACGACAGGTACGGGTCATCGAGAACCGCTCGACGCTGCGGTAGATAGTGGAGGATTTGCTCCGTTTCTGATCGCACCGTTTCGTAGCATTCGGCAGGCGGCTTTCTCAAGCGCCGTTCGGTCCAGCACGTCGATGACGCCGCGGTGATAGGAGATTATTCCTGCTTCGCGCAGCCGCTTGCCGCCCCGGTCACGCCCTCACGTCGCACGCCGAGCGTACTGCTGATGAACTCCTGCGTCATGGTTACCTGGCTGTGCGGCAGGCGGTCGAGGGACAGGAGCAGCCAGCGGCACAGTTGCTCAACCGGAATGGTGACGGTTGCAGATCGCGGTCTGGGTCACGTGCGAGATCGTCGCTTGCGTGTAGCGCAGCATCAGCCACATCAGCTCGTCGTGGCGGTCGAACTCCGCCTTCACCAGCGACTTCGGAAGGCGGTAGGCGTGACCTGAGTGCTGCACCAGGGACCGGGAACTCGCGGGTTCGAAGCCGAGGAACAGGCTGATACCGAGCAGCCCCTCGTTACCGACGATCGAAATCGCCGTCGAGCCGCCGTCCCGCAGCATGAATTGTATCGAAATGATCGAGTCGGCCGGGAAGTAGACGTGGCGCATGGGGCGCCCGGCTTCGTAGAGCACCGACCGTAACGTCAGGGGCACCATCTCCAGATCCGGGTACAGTCGGTTCTGCACCTCCGGCGAAAGGGCCTGCCAGCAGGTGATTCTCCTGCGGGTCCGGTTTCTGGTTGCAGCCGGGGTTGGGCAGCGGTTTGATAGTTTGGATAACAACGTTCCCCGACGGCAAATCCTTTATTCTCCGCAGGACCCGGTTCCGCGTCTGTATGGTAGCGCACGTTGGTCAGTCCGTTTGTTATAGTTTCCTGCCGTACACAACGCCAGTATCGATTGCATCCGCCGATGATTCAGCCCGCATCGTGAACTTATCGAGCAGATGCCGAATTCTGTTTATCATAGTCCCGGGGCGGGCGCACGCGCGAGTGTCGCCGGGCTCGCGCCATGAGATTCCGTGTCGCTGATTGCCGTCGCGCTCGCTGCGCCGCCGCCGGCGCACTCGTTATCGTCGCCAAAAGATCGCCGCCAGCGGAGTTGCCGCTTGCAGACAGCGTCGCGCCTCCCGGGGAAATCGCCGGTTCGGCGGCCGTGCCTGCAGGCGTGACGGACCCGGATGTCGCGGACCCTGGTTCGGCGCGCGATCTCGGTGATGGTTGCAGTCTCACGGCGCTAATGCCGGATATAGCCGGCGATTATCCGGATGACGAAGCACGTCTCAGGGCACACTGGGGCCACATCGTGGCTGTGCTGGACGATTCACTGAGCGCCGAGCACCTTGTCGTCGGCGCATTCATGGCGGCTTCCACGGAGCTCGATACCGCGACGCCGTTGCTGGAGCGCGCGATTGCCGAAGGTTCGGACAATCCATTAGTCGCCTGGATGGCCATGGACGCCTGCACCGCGGCACCAGCTACCCCGGCCTGCGCCGCCGGTGAGGTAGAACGGCTCGCCCTGGATGCCGATGGCGACAATGGAGCGGTCTGGGCGCGCGTCGCCAGCCGGCACCTAAAGGAGGGCGAGACAGCTGCGGGCTTCGCTGCCCTGCAACGGGCGGCAACCGCGCCGCAATTCAATACGTACTGGCCTGAACAGATCCTTATGCTGGAGCGCGCACTCGCGGCGTCAACCAACGATCGCTACGGCGCTCGCGTGATGCAGGCGATCGGTATTGCGGCGGCGATTGTGGGTTGGGATGCTGGCGTCGTCGAGACATGCCGCTCGGAATCCCTGCCGCCGGAGCACCGGCCGGTCTGCCTGGCTTACGGTGAACGGCTCACCGCGGACGCGAATACCGAGATAGGTACGAGCATCGGCCTGGCGATCCAGCGCGCCGTACTCAGCGCGGCCGGTGACACGGCTGCCGCAAACAGTGTCAACGCGCGGCACGAAGCGCTGCGCCGGCACAGGAGGGAACGCGACCTCCAGGCCGTAGAGCGTTTTGTGTTCTACGACGAGAACCTGTTACGGCAATACATAGACGTCATGCTGATCCGGGGCGAGTCTGCCGCAATCCGGTTCCTGGGCGAGGAGACGGAGCGATTGCTGAGCCTGCCCGGCTATGATCCCTGCGCCGGCGGCTCATGAAGGCCGCCGACTGACCAGGGACGGAATCAATGACCGCAACAGCGCGCAACTACTTCTGTTTCCAGCTTCCGCCTTCCTTGTAATACCAGCCCTTGTCGGCTTTCACGATCCAGCGCTGCGCAAACGTGCGGCGAATCTGGTCCTGCCACTCCGGGTGACCGTTCAGGCGCGCGATTTCACTGTAGAGCGCATTCCAGTCGTTGTTTTGCGCGGCGACGAGTTGCACGACACTGTTACGGTCTTTCAGCGGAATCAGCCCACGGTCGCGAATTTCAATCAGGCCTGAATCGGTCAGGCCGATCGCGCCGGAATCGTAATAAGGCTTCAGTTGCGGAAAGCGCTGTGCAAGCGCGCTCTCGAGCGCCTGTTTCTCCGGCGACGGCTTGTCGAAGTTGACCGGCTCCTGCGCATTCGCATCGTTGATGAGGAAGCCGCTTACGCCGCGGGCGAATGCCAACAGTGCCGGCTGTTCGTCAATTGCGGATTGCGGGGCAACGAGTGACGCGCCGCCGTCCTGCTCTTCGCCGCGGACCTTGTCGATGATGCGATCGGCGGCTTCAGTGGCGGCTGCCTCCGGAAAGTACACGTTGATCGTCACGCAGGCGGCGATAAACGTGGCAAGAAATACGGCGATGGTCAGTGCGACTTTATTCATTGGGGATGCTCTCCAGCAGGATGATGCAATCTCGGGACCGGCCTATTTTACAACCGGCCCTTCGCTTTTTGTGATATTCGCAAGCTGATTCACGAGGCTCTGCCAGCTTACCCTGTTTCGATAACCGATGACGTCGATGCGCGGCAGGCCGCTGCCCTTGACGATGTAATAGCCACGGCCGGACGGGCCATCTCCGGCAGCGCCGGCGCCGCTCATTGCGCAGGTGCCGTCGACGAGCACACAGCGCAGCCCGATGCGGTCGTACGCGAATACTTCGAAGAATTTCAACATGCCGGACGACAGCGCGGCGGCCGCACCGCCGCCGCCGACGCTGGCGAGGTTTTCGACCGCGCGCTGGCTGATGCGATGCCGGCTCGGGTCATCCGGGGGCGTGTATAAATGCAGGTCCATGGCAACCGGTCTCCAGTCAACCAGTTCCAAGCCTGTCACGTCGCCGCTTAACCGTCCCTGAATGAGACCGAAGGAAAACGTGCTCGTGATTCGTTCCAGGTCCAGGTTTCTGAGGCGCAGGTCGGCGTAGAGTCGTGGCACCCGCCCGAACGGCTGTTCCAGGCGCAGATTCTCGATTTCGATGTCCCCGTCGAAGGCGCTGGCTGTCAGGCGGCCGCCGACTGTCATGGCGTTGCCTTCGTAATGCAGCGTGGGCAACTGGCCTGACAACGAACCGGAGAAGGCCGGCCAGTCGAACGCGCTCGTCAGCTGACCGAGCTGGATTGGCTCAAGTTGCGCATCCAGCAAGCCGCGCGCCTCATCGCTGCCGTAGTTTTGCATCGCGAGCCGGTTGATCGTGAGTGCCCCACCCATAGTCGGAATTCGCAAGGGCTTCAGTAACTCCAGGTCGTTGGCGCCCAGCCTTGCATCTAGCGTCGCGCCGCCAAGAACGATACCGAACGCGGCAGCACTGTCCCAGGCCAGGTGACTGGGCAACGTATCCGCAGCCTCGGCGCCGGTACCCGGCCAGTCGATTCGGCCATGCAATCCGTACACGGCGAAGCGCCGCTGCCGGTCGTCGAGTGCGACATCGTTGAGTTTGATGTTGGCTGCGGTAACTGTGCTGTCGGCGAGCGTCAGTGCGCCGGACACGCGGCCGGCCGTTTCGCAGGTCGCCGAGGATTGTGCCGGCGGCAAGGACCTGCAGCAGGCTGGAGTAAACCGCGGCAACCGACGTGTCCGTAAATTCGATGCGGCCGTCGAGCGCCAGCGCGGTATCGTCGCCGGGCAGCGTCACAGCAATTTTGCCGTCGAGCGTCATCAGCGACTGCTGTGCTACATGAAATCGCGCCAGGTCAAAACTGACGAAATCCGCCGTCGTCAAACCGGTGGCACGCAGTTCGATCGCGTGCTCTGACAGGTTCGCATACACCGGCTCGAAATAAACCTCGCCACGATCGCCCGTGACACTGGCATCGATTTGCCAGCCGGCCTGCTCATGCAGGGCGGTTAATGCGAGGTTTCCGCGCAGGGCGTCAGTCACTGCCGTACCAGCCGGGTTCGCAAGCGATGCATCGAGCAGTTGTGCATTGAGTGACATCTTTAGCGAGCCGTCGCCACGTGTCTCGAGCGTGCCGGACACTGCTGCCTGTCCTGCGGTAGTGAGATCGTCGAGGCCGGCGCCAAAGGCGTTCGCCAGGTTGACGAGTGCCTCGAGCTGTAGCGCTTCACCTTCGAAGTGAATGGTACTCGTTGTATCGTCCACGCTGGCGCGTACGCGGACGTTGCTGCCGGCGACAGGCAATTGCGGAAGAGTGATGTGCGTCGTGCCCGTCCGCCGATCATAGGCGAATTGCACGGCCACGCGGTGGCGGCCGATACCGGGCAGGTTCGCGTCCAGCACGCCGCGCTCGCAAGTGAATCGCGTCGCCGTGAGAAGGACCCGCTCGCAGTCGATGCGCGTATCGGCGAGGTCCAGGCCGGCTGCCGGCAACTCGATGCGGGCAATGTGCAAACGTCCACTGAGCCCGGCATCGGTCAGTTCGAGCTGCATATCGAGTTCGCTGACGTGCCAGTCTGCCGCGCTGATGCTGTCGACCTTGCCTTCAAGCATTGCACTGCCGTCGGCCCAAACGAGCGGCGGCAGCAGGAGCAGAACGGCCGTGACTTGAGCTGACCTGGTAACGATGGTGGTCCGTGCCGGTATCGGGGGAGCGATTATTCGAGCGTACCCCGTCGTGAATAATGGAACATTGCCGCGCGCGATCTTTCGTGGCACGGAAATCCCGACTGGGCGGAATACCCGGGTGTATTTCCTGAAGCTTGCGTTCCGGATTAAGCGCCCGGAGATCCTGCCGTCATCGCGAAACCCGGACGCGCGTTTCCTCCGCCGGCGCCCTGAGGTCACGCACAACCTCAAGGTGCGACTTGGAGTACAGGCCGACCACGAGCGCGTTCCTCCCGGATTTCTTTCCTTCGTACATTTAACGGTCGGCGGCGCCGGTACCGGCCATCTGGGCATCATCCGGGTAATGCATGGAATACGGCGGCACCGATGCTGCAGGTCACGGGTCCGCCTGCCGCGGTCATCTGAGCCAGGATTTCCGCAAGGCCGAGGAGTAAAGTTTCCGCGCCGTCCAGGTCCGTCGCAGGCAGTACCAGGCCGAACTCGTCGCCGCCGAGGCGCGCCACCGTGTCGGCGCGACGGGTCCCTTTTGTGAGCCTGTCCGCCATGCTTCGTAGCAGCTGATCACCTTCACCATGACCCGCCATGTCGTTCACCCGTTTGGAGTCGTCCACGTCGATGTAGGTGAGCGTCAGGGTGCCACCGTTGCGCTCGGTCACCGCAATATCGTGCGCCAGGCGCTCCCGGAAAGCGCGGGCGTTCAGCAAGCCGGTGAGCGGGTCAGTTCTCGCGAGCTGGCGTTCCTTCTGCAAGTGGGTGTGCAACGCTGCAAGGAGCTGCGCGACGACGAGGAAGAAGACCAGCCGCACAAAAGCATTCCACGCGGGTACCGCCGCGTTCGAGAACGAATAACCGTCATTCCACTCAATGGCAAACCAGACGACGCTGCACAGCAAAGCGAACGCGATACCCCAGCGCCGCCCCGGCTTTTTCAGTCAGCAGGTCGTCAAATTCCCCGGTAGAGATTTCAGAAAGCCGCGTCGATGCCGACCAATATGTAGTGCTCCTTACTCAGGTGACCGGTGTAGTAGAGCCCACTCTGGGGTTCGTCATCCAGCATGTCGAAATTCGCCTCAAGGGTGCCCTTGACGTTTCTCATGAAATAATAGGACGCACCGAATGTCAGTGTGTCCATTGCGATGCCTTCATAGACGGTGTCCGTATTCTCGAAGTCGTTTGCGTCGGCGTGGTTGTAGAGTGCTGAGAATACCCACTTGTCGTTATAAATGTAGTCTCACGCCTGCGAATCCGCCACTCCAGGTATAGTCGATGTTTTGATCAAGGAAACCGTCCCAGCTGTTCCAGAGAAACTGGCCGAACCAATACCATTTGCCGTCGATGTCGCCCGAGATGTCCAGCTCCAACGATTCGCTTGTCCGTCCGGCGTGATCCCGAATCCAGCCCGGCTGGTCCAACCGCATTCATCTGGCGCCCTGATAATCCAAACAGGCCTATCGAGGCTGGGCCTAACGTCGTACCGATGCGGCCGAACGCGCTTTTCTGTGTATCGTTGTCGAAAAGCCTGTCGGCACGGCGGTAGCCGGGACTCGTTGATGCTGAAGTTCTGCCGATTCCGTTTCCGTTCACCAGGCCGACCGAGATATCCACCGGCCCGGCATCGCGACCGAGAATGACGCCCCGGTCATAGGTGATACCCGCCATGCGGTATGCCATGAAATCCTGGAACGTCAGGCGAATCTCCCGCGGGAACATGAGATCGGAGACCTGGAATTGGCCCAGCTGAAGGCCGACCCCGGTGCCGAAAAGGTCATCGTGACTGAACCACGCATCCTCGACGATGACCTCCCCATTGCCGCCTTTCTCGGCGAAAATGGCATAGACGTAAATAACTTATATGGTCGGTCAGCGGCGCGCTCGCCAATAGTTTGACCAAACAGGGCGCCTAAAGTCGACGCTCGCATCACCCTCGACGGCACCGCTAACGGGATCAATCGCCTCACCGCTCGTCCTGGACCAACGCCTGGAGGCGCATGGCGAGCGGCAGGGAATCGCTCAAGGCGAGTTGCTCGTCGCCCGTCTGGACGGTGTGCTCCTTCCAGTTGGGGAGGCGCATGTTCATGTCACCGGCAAACGTTTCGCCGAACGCGTTCAAACGCGGGTACGCGGCATGGCAAACGTTGCAACTTACGCCGTATTCGCGCGCGAAGGCCGGCATGGCAGCGGCAGGTTCGAAATAGAAAAAAGGTGTCACTGCGACAGTGAGAATCACTGTCGTGCCGAACAATAAACGCCACATATCCTGATTCCGCCTTGGTACATCCCAGCTATGATTTGGCAGTCTGTGCTAGAAAATATCCATACGGGGAATCATGCTATAAATCGGGTGTGTGATCCCCCAACAAGTGATTACAGAGGTAGAGCCCCTTTCATGGACAGGCCGTCGGCAAGGTGAGGTTCGACGTTTAGCTTGTTGGCGATTACTCGCGAGCCATCAGCCTGCCGTACTCGATTTTAAGGCAACGGTTCATGATGACCGTGATGCCGGCCACTCGCGCTCGTTCGGCTGCCTCGGTGTCGGCGATGCCGAGCTGCAGCCACAGTACCTGTATGCCTTTTTCTTCCCTGAGCGAAAGTACCTCGTCGACGATGCCGGGTACGGCCTCGACCTTGCGAAAAACGTCGACCAGGTCGAACGAGTGCGGAATGTCGGCGAGTGCGCTGTAGGCAACTTCGCCCAGGAGTTCGTCGCCGGCAATGGTCGGGTTTACGGGAATGACGCGGTATCCGTTTTGCTGCAGGTAGCGCATGACACCGTGGCTGTCGCGTGCCGGGTCGTCGCTCGCGCCCACCATCGCAATCGTGCGGCATTCGGTGAGAAGGCGGCGCAGGCTGTCGTCGCTGTACTGTTCGTCGGCGCTTGTCATGGTGCGTCCGGCAGGTGATTGAGGCGAATAATATAACAGAGTCCCGGGCTGCGACGCAGGCGCCTCAGGCTGCGCGCGGAGGGTGGCGGAACCCCGCGTTCGGGACCTCCGCAACGCGGCGCGCGGCCGTATAGCCGCAAAACCGGCAATGTGGCCCGGCCACAGGTTTGCTGGCGCTGCCGCTGCGACTATCATGCGGGTCCCTGCAGCAATCGGCGACCGCCATGCCTGGACGCTACTTTGAGGAATTCACCGTTGGCCAGCGTTTTGACCACGAGATCCGCCGCACGATTACCGAAGCGGACAATGTCTGGTTCAGCGCGCTGACGCATAACCCGCAGCCGTTGCACATCGATGCGGAGTTCTGCAAAACAACGGAGTTCGGCAAGCCGCTGGTCAACAGCTGCCTGACGCTCGCCTTCATGGTCGGTATTTCGGTCAATGACACGACAGTGGGCACGACCGTGGCCAATCTCGGCTGGGATGACGTGCGGTTTCCCAAGCCGCTGTTCCACGGCGACACAATCCATATCCAGACTGAAGTGCTCGAACTGCGTGACAGCAAGTCCCGGCCGGATAACGGTATCGTCGTATTCGAACATCGCGCCTACAACCAGCACGACGAACTGGTCGGCACCTGCAAGCGATCGGCGCTGATGATGCGGCGGCCCGCGTGAACCGCAGCTACCTGTTCGTGCCGGCCGACAGCGAGCGCAAGCTTGCCAGGGCGCGCGATGCCGGGGCGGATGCGCTGATCCTGGATCTCGAGGACTCGGTGGTCCCAGCGGCACGCCCCGCAGCGCGCGAGTTCGCGGCCGCGTACCTGGGGGAGGGTGCGGAATGCGAATTGTGGGTACGCATCAATCCTTTGACGACCGGTGATGCGATGCTCGACCTGCGCGCCGTCATGCCGGCCGCGCCCACCGGTATCGTTCTGCCCAAGCCGCGCGGCGCCGACGACGTTGTCCGGCTCGCCAAACTGCTCGATGCACTGGAAGTCGAACACGGCCTGCCAAACGAACGGACGGCCATCATGCCGATCACGACGGAACGGCCGGCGGCACTTTTTGGTATGCACGAGTACGCCGGCTCGAGCGCGCGGCTTCGTGCGATGACGTGGGGCGCCGAAGATCTCAGCGCCGTGCTGGGTGCGAGCGAAAAGCGCGCCGCGGACGGCAGCTGGCTGCCGGTATTCGAACTGGCGCGCAGCCTGTGCCTCCTTGGCGCGGCGGCTGCCGAGGTTGCGCCGGTCGACACCGTCTACACGGATTTCCGGGACGAGGACGGACTTGCGGCCAGCGCCGGCCGCGCGCGGCGTGACGGTTTCACCGGCATGCTGGCGATACATCCTTCGCAAGTGCCGGTCATCAACACGGCGTTTACACCGAGTGCTGACGAAGTCGCGCGCGCGAAGAAATTCGTCGCGCTGTTTGCAGACCGATCGACGAGGCTGGCACACTGGCGTTGGACGGCGAAATGATCGATCGCCCGCACCTCACGCTGGCAAAGCGAATACTCGCGCTGGCCGAAACGGCCGCCGCTCGCTGAAGCCGAACCGCTATTAGTGACAAACAGGACGGATCTATGAGTAAAACCTACGACGTCGACAAGGAAACCGCGTCACGTGCCTGGCTCGACAAGGCGGGCTTCGATGCGATGTACAAGCGCTCCGCTCGAGGAGAACGAGGCTTTCTGGGCGGAACAGGCGGCAGACGTCGACTGGATACGCCCGTTCAGCAAGGTCAAGGACGTGTCTTTTGCGCGCGACGACGTGCATATCCGCTGGTTTTATGACGGCTCATTGAACGCCTGCTACAACTGTGTCGACCGCCATCTCGACAAGAAAGCCGACGATGTCGCCATCATCTGGGAAGGTGACGAGCCCGATCAGGACACGCAACATCACGCTACCGCGAGCTGCACGAGCCGCGTCTGCCGGCTTGCCAACGCCCTGAAGGCGCTGGGAGTCAAGAAGGGCGACCGCGTCTACGATCTACATGCCGATGATCCCGGAGGCCGCCGATGGCGATGCTGGCCTGCGCGCCGCATCGGCGCCGTGCACTCCGGTCGTCTTCGGCGGCTTCTCACCGGACGCGCTCGCCGGACCGCATCGCTCGACTGCGAATGCCGATGTCGTCATCACGGCCGACGAGGGCGTGCGCGGCGGCAAGAAGATCCCGCTCAAGGCCAACGTCGACAAGGCCGCTGCCAAGGACGTGCCCGACGCGTGCAGACGACGGTGCTCGTCGTGCGCGCACGAACGGCGGCGATATCGACTGGCACGACGAGCGCGACGTCTGGCTGCACGACAGGCGACCGAGGCGGCCTCCGCCGAGTGTCCGCCGCGAGGAGATGGACGCCGAGGACCCGCTGTTCATCCTCTACACCTCCGGCTCGACGGGCAAGCCGAAGGGCGTGCTGCACACGACCGGCGGCTACCTCGTCTACACGGCGATCACGCACAAGTTCGTTTTTGATTACCACCCGGGCGACGTCTACTGGTGCACCGCCGACGTCGGCTGGGTCACCGGCCACAGCTACATCGTCTACGGCCCGCTGGCCAACGGCGCCACCACGCTGATGTTCGAGGGCGTGCCGACCTATCCGTCCGCGTCACGCTTCTGGCAGGTGTGCGACAAGCACAAGGTCAACATCTTCTACACCGCGCCGACCGCGATCCGCGCGCTGATGCGCGAAGGCGACGAACCGGTTAAAAAGACGTCGCGCAAGAGCCTGCGGTTGCTGGGCACGGTCGGCGAGCCGATCAACCCGGAAGCCTGGGAGTGGTACTACCACGTCGTCGGCGACGAGCGCTGCCCGATCGTCGACACCTGGTGGCAGACCGAGACCGGCGGCATCCTGATCACGCCGCTGCCCGGCGCCACCGACCTGAAGCCCGGCTCGGCCACCACTGCCCTTCTTCGGCATCCAGCCGGCGCTGCGTGGATGCCGACGGCAAGGAGCTGGAAGGCGCCGCCGACGGCAATCTGGTGCATCACAGGACAGCTGGCCCGGGCCAGATGCGCACGGTCTACGGCGACCACGAGCGCTTCGTCGACGACCTACTTCAGCACCTACCCGGGCTGCTACTTCACCGGCGACGGCGCGCGCCGCGACGAGGACGGCTACTACTGGATCACCGGCCGCGTGGACGATGTGCTCAACGTCTCCGGCCATCGCATGGGCACGGCCGAGGTCGAAAGCGCGCTCGTCGCCCACCCCGAAGGTTGCCGAGGCCGCCGTCGTCGGCTATCCCGCACGACATCAAGGGCCAGGGCATCTACGCCTACGTAACGTTGATGCGGCGGCGACGAGCCCAGCGACGAGCTGCGAGAGGAACTGGTGCAGACTCGGTGCGCAAGGAGATCGGCGCCGATCGCCAACACCGGACCTGATCCAGTGGGCGCCGGGCCTGCCGAAGACCCGCTCCGGCAAGATCATGCGGCGCATCCTGCGGAAGGTGGCCGACGATGATTTCGACAACCTGGGCGATACGTCGACGCTGGCGGACCCGGGGGTTGTTGATGACCTGGTGGAGAACCGCAGGAACCGGTAAACCCGCCGTCGTTGCGAGGCCGCAGGGCGCGACAGTCTCGCGTCGTTGCGAGGCCGCCAACGGCGGCCGTGGCAATCTCGCACAGCCTGGCAGAGCCATCGCGGCGGTCGCCACGTCGCTGCGCTCCTCGCGATGACGTTGTCGCTACCGCCGTCATTGCGAGGCCGCAGGGCGCGACAGTCTTGCGTTGTGCAGCCGCCAATGGCGGCGGTGGGATCGCGGAAGCGACGGTCTCGGACACGTCCGCGCTCATCGCGATGTCGTGTGTCCGCGTCGACGATGCGCCGGTGCCTGCCGCGGTGACTCGTTCAGGTCGCTGCGCTCGCTCGTCCTGACGACCTGCTCAGGCGGCTTTGCCGTCGCCGCGTTCGCTGCGCTTGTATTCGGCCAGGTGGCGTTCGTACGGATTGCACGTTCGTCGACCTGGTGCGGCAGCGGGCCGTTGCCGGTCTGGGTCATGACCGGGTAGAGGTCGCAGTAAAGCTGCCAGTACTTCAGTTTGGCGAAGGAGTTGAACAGCGGCTTGCGCGGCAGGTTGCGGTCGAAGCTCTCCTGCAGTTCTTCCGGGTCCAGGCGGTCTGCAAAGTCCCGGAACGCCGTGATCATCGCGCCGAGCATTGCATCCTGGTGGAAATTGAGGTCGCGGCAGACTTCGCGCACGCTGTCGAGCGGGCCTAAGTATTCGCCCGGCCGGCCGACCAGCAGTTGCTTCATCGAGTCCGTCGTGTTGGCCGAGACTTTGAGCGGGTTATTGTGGCGCGGCAGTACGGTCGTCTGGTCAAGCCGGAACATGCTTTTCAGGTTCGCGCGGCTGGCGAGCATTTCCGAGATTCCGGCAACGAACTCGTGCAGCACTTCACCGGCGTTTTGCATGACTTCGTGCGCATCGACCGAAGGGTGCAGTTCCGAGCGATCGATACCGGCGGCCGTCAGGAACGTTTGCAGCAAGGCTTCGTTGTCGTCGCCGGTGGCCACGGGCTTTTTCTGCAGGCCGGACTCGTTGGCCGCTTTCGCGACAGCCCGCTTGCGGTTGGCCGCTTCCTCGGCCTTTTTGGTGTGATCCATCTTGGTGGTGCCGAACAGCGCCGACTGGAACGCATCGCCGCCGGTTATTTCTTCTTCATCCAGCAACTGGATGCCGGTCTTGATCGGTTCCTCGGGTACCAGCAACTCGAGGTCGCCGGAGAATGCGCGATTGCCGGACTGCGCCGGCATCTCGAGGCCCTCACCTTCGTCGACCTGTACCTCGAATTCGAATTCACCCATGCGCAGGCGGTCGCCGCTGAACAGGCGGCGAGGGTTGCCCTTGCCGAGCGGTTCTTCCTCGTCGTTGACAAAGACGCCATTGGTGCTGATATCGGCCAGGTAATACGAGCCGCTCTGGAAATCAATCGTCGCGTGACGGCTCGAAATAAAGCGTTCCGTGTCCGGCAGGATCCAGTCATTGCGCAAGCCGCGTCCGATCGTGCCGCCGTTCGTGCGGAACTCCCGCGTGGCGTCATCGCCCATCAGGTCCTTGTGAAAACTGACGATCTTCAATTGCAGGGACATATTGCGGCTTTCCACGGGTCAGCTGGCGGGCTCGGTTCGGATCCGGACCCATCGGAGCGCCCAGTGTGCCGCGGCGGCACGAAAAGTGCTGCCGAGCAGTTCACATTAATGGGCGGGTATTCCCGGGAAAACCGCGTATTTGCGCCCCGCCGACCAGCGTCATTGCGAGGCTGCCGGAGGCGGCCGTGGCAACCTCGCTCCGATTGGCAGAGTCATGGGCCGTGTGAGATCGCCACGTCGCTTCGCTCCTCGCGACGACGGGGGTTGCCCCTGTCATTGCGAGGCGGCCGGAGGCGGCCGTGGCGACTCGCTCCGATTGGCAGAGTCATGAGCCGTGCGAGGTCGCCACGTCGCTTCGCTCCTCGGCGACGACGGGGGTCGCCCCTGTCATTGCGAGGCGGCCGGAGGCGGCCGTGGCAACCTCGCTCCGATTGGCAGAGCGGTTGGCCGTGCGAGGTCGCCACGTCGCTGCGCTCCTCGCGACGACGGGGGTTGCCCCTGTCATTGCGAGGCGGCCGGAGGCGGCCGTGGCAACCTCGCTCCGATTGGCAGAGCGGTTGGCCGTGCGAGGTCGCCACGTCGCTGCGCTCCTCGCGACGACAGGACGCGCTCGCGCGTCCTGTCGGTTACACTACCGTCCCGCGCATCATCGCAGTCGATCTGGAATCCAATGGCAGGCAAGCGCATCTTCAAGGTCATGTTTCTGAACCAAGGCAAGCTGTACGAGATTTACGCCCAGAAGGTCAGCCATGGAACGCTGTTCGGCTTCATCGAGGTCGAGGAACTGGCGTTCGAGGAGCGTACGTCGGTCGTCGTCGATCCCAGCCAGGAAAAGATCAAATCCGAATTCGAAGGCGTCAAACGCAGCTACCTGCCGCTGCATTCTATCGTCCGGATCGACGAGGTCGATAAACAGGGCAGCAGCAAGATTTCGAAAGTCGAAGGCGGAAATGTCGCGCAGTTCCCGATTCCCATGTATACACCGGGCAGCAGCGATAAATCCTGAGCGCCCTCGCATGCGCATGTTTACGATTGGTCTTCTCAGCCAGGGGTACGCAAACTTGTCCACGAACATGATGGACATGCCGGTCACGACGTCCCACGGCGTCCTCGAATTTCCGGGCCAGGCAGCCTTGTCCGGTTTCCGGCTGCAGAAGCATCTCGCCGAACTGCAGGCAGCCAATTCCCATGTCACACACCTTCATGCCCGCTACAGCTATTTCGTCATGCTCGACAAGGCGCTGTCGGTGCTGGACCGCGGGCACCTTGATGCGCTGTTGCTCGACGATGACCCGGTTGCCGAGTTTCCCGCAAACGCCCAAACGCTGATCATTGCACCTCGCCATGGCACGATTTCGCCATGGTCAAGCAAGGCGACCGATATTGCGCGCGCCTGCGGCTTGCAGGCCGTGCAGCGCATAGAACGCGGCATTTGCTACGCCATCGAGGCCGACAAGCCACTTGGCGCAGATGACCTGCAGCGTCTCGGCGCGCTTCTGATGGACCGGATGACCGAGTGCCAGCTCGGGCAGGCGTCGGACGGGGCGGAGCTGTTCCGGACCGGCGCGCCAGCACCCGTGCGCATCATTTCACTCAAGACATCGGGACGCGCTGCGCTCTCTGACGCAAATAGTGAGCTTGGTCTCGCGCTGTCGGACGACGAGATCGAGTACCTGTACGACAATTACACGCGGCTAGGCCGCGAACCAACCGATGCCGAGCTGATGATGTTCGCGCAGGCGAACTCGGAGCATTGCCGCCACAAGATTTTTCGTGCGGACTGGATCATCGACGGCGACCCGCAGCCCATCGGCCTGTTCGACATGATACGCAGCACGACCGAAGCGAGTCCGGCCGGCGTGCTGTCGGCCTACTCGGATAACGCATCGGTCATCGAAGGCGCGCGCGGTGCAGCGGCTGATACCGGACCGTGCGAGCCGTGAATACGCGTATCACGACGAACCGATTCATATCCTGATGAAGGTCGAGACGCACAATCACCCGACCGCAATCTCGCCGTTTCCCGGCGCGGCGACCGGTGCCGGCGGTGAAATACGTGACGAAGGTGCGACGGGCCTCGGCGCGCACCCGAAGGCCGGGCTGACCGGCTACAGTGTTTCGCATCTGCGTATCCCGGAATCCGTGCAACCCTGGGAAGCCGCCGCGGACGCATCCGGACCGCATGGCGACACCGCTCCAGATCATGCTTGACGGCCCGATCGGCGGCGCCGCGTTCAATAACGAGTTCGGCCGGCCGAACCTGGCCGGCTACTTCCGCAGTTTCGAGAGTGCCGTGCCGGGCACCTGCCGCCGCATGAGCTTCGCGGCTATCACAAGCCGATCATGATCGCCGGCGGCGTCGGCAACGTACGCGCCGAACACGCATTGAAGATCGACGTGCCGGAGGGCGCGCGCCTCGTCGTCATCGGCGGCCCGGCGATGCTGATAGGGCTTGGCGGCGGCGCGGCATCGAGCGTGGCGAGCGGCGCGAGCAGCGAGGATCTCGATTTCGCCTCGGTGCAGCGCGGCAATCCCGAGATGGAGCGGCGCGCGCAGGAGGTCATTGACCGCTGCTGGGCGATGGGTGCGGACAACCCGATTTTGCTGATTCACGATGTCGGCGCCGGCGGCCTGTCGAATGCGGTACCGGAGGCTGTGGATCACAGTAAGCACGGTGCGCTGCGTCGAATTACGCGACGTACCGAATGCCGAGCCCGGACTGTCGCCAATGGCGATCTGGTGCAACGAGGCGCAGGAGCGTTACGTGCTGATCATCGCCGACGAACGCTGTGACGAGTTCGCGCGCCATTTGCGAGCGCGAGCGCTGCCCGGTCGCCGTGATCGGCACGCTGACCGGCGACGGCCAGCTGCGTCGTCAGCCGATCGCGAACACGGTGGCACGGCCGTCAACATGCCGATGGACATGCTGCTCGGCAAGCCGCCGCAGATGACCCGCGACGTGTCACGCGTCACGCCGCCGGTAAGTGCAATCGACTTGCAGGGCATCGTGTTGCGCGATGCGATCGAACGCGTACTGCGGTTTCCGGCCGTTGCCGCCAAATCCTTCCTCATTCATATCGGCGACCGCACGGTTGGCGGCCTGAGCGTCCGCGACCAGCTCGTCGGGCCGTGGCAGGTGCCGGTCAGCGACGTCGCGATTACGGCCAGCGGCTACACGGCAACAACTGGCGAGGCAATGGCGATGGGCGAACGCACGCCGCTCGCCGTACTCAATCCGGCGGCGTCCGGGCGCATTGCCGTCGGTGAAGCGATTACGAACGTAGCCGCGGCTGCAATCGACAAGCTGGCGGATATTCGTTTGTCCGCCAACTGGATGGCTGCCGCCGGGCATCCCGGTGAGGATGCCAGCCTCTACGACACCGTGCGCGCGGTTGGCGCCGAACTTTGCCGCGAGCTCGGTATCGCAATACCGGTGGGCAAGGATTCACTGTCGATGCGCGCCGCCTGGACCGATGCGGACGGCGCGCATGAGGTCGTTGCACCCGTGTCGCTGATCGTGTCGGCGTTCGCGCCGGTCAGTGACGTGCGCCGGCACCTGACGCCACAGCTCCGGCAGACAGATCCGGCCGGCATGCTGTTGCTGATCGATCTCGGTGACGGCGCGAACCGGCTCGGCGGTTCAAGCCTCGCACAGGTCTTTGAGCGACACGGCGGCGCGGTACCGGATCTCGACTACCCCGCCATGCTGAAGAACTTCTTTGCTGCGATACAGGAGCTGAGTCACGACGGACTGATCCGCGCCTACCACGACCGCTCCGACGGCGGCCTGCTTGCCACGATCGCCGAGATGATGTTTGCCGGGCGCCTTGGCGCGTCGCTGCACATTCCCGGCTCCGATACCGAGCGGCTTGCCCAACTGTTCAGCGAGGAGCTGGGAGCCGTCTTGCAGATCGACGCAGAACGCCGTGCCGACGTATACGCCATTCTCGAGCAGCATGACCTTGGCTGGGTCGATCTCGGTCGCGTCGAAGCCGACGAACAGCTGACCATCTACGACGATGATGAAGTCGTGCTGCGCATGGACCGCGCCGACCTGCAACGAATCTGGGCTGAGACGAGCTATCGCATGCAGGCGTTGCGCGACAATCCCGCCACGGCGCTCGAAGAGTATGACGCAATACTCGACCGCGACGATCCGGGGCTCAATGCGCACCTGACGTTCGACGTGCACGAGCCGGTTGCCGCGGTGCCGCTGGCCGGGTCGCGGCCGCGCGTTGCGATCCTGCGGGAGCAGGGCGTCAATAGCCATGTCGAGATGGCCGCCGCGTTCATGCGCGCCGGGTTTACGGCCGTCGACGTGCACATGAGTGACCTGCTCGCTGGCGGCGACAGTCTGCAAAACTACCAGGCGCTGGTCGCGTGCGGTGGATTCTCGTTTGGCGATGTGCTCGGCGCGGGCGGCGGTTGGGCAAAATCCGTTCTGTATCACAGCGAATTGCGCGACCAGTTCAGTGAGTACTTTAGTGACAACAACCGTCTTGCGCTCGGCGTCTGCAATGGCTGCCAGATGTTTTCGCACCTGCGTGAACTGATCCCTGGCGCCGCGCACTGGCCGCGCTTCGTTCGCAACCTGTCCGAACAGTTCGAAGCGCGCCTGTCGCTCGTCGAAATCATGGCCGGACCGTCGCTGGTCCTTGACGGCATGCACGGCAGCCGGCTGCCGGTTGCCAGTTCGCACGGCGAGGGACGGGCGGTGTTTACCGATGCGGCATCACAAGATGCTGCGACGCCACTGGTTGCATTACGGTATGTCGAAAACTCAGGGCAGGTGGCCACCCGCTATCCGGCCAACCCGAACGGTTCGCCGGGCGGAATCTGCGCACTCAGCAACGACGACGGCCGCGTGACGATCATGATGCCGCACCCGGAGCGCGTGTACCGGACGGTGCAGGGCTCGTGGCATCCGGAAGAGTGGGGCGACGACGGGGCCTGGATGCGGTTGTTCGTGAATGCGCGGCGGGCATTGTCCTAACCCGTCGTTGCGAGGCGGCGAAGCCGCCGTGGCAATCTCGCACAGTTTGGCAGAGTCAGTGCATTGACGAGATCGCCACGTCGCTGCGCTCCTCGCGATGACCGCAGGGTCGCTGCGCTCCTCGCGATGACGGGGTTGCCACCGCCGTCATTGCGAGCCCGTAGGGCGTGGCAATCTCGTTCTAGCTGGCAGTGAGGTGAACTGTGCGAGGTCGCCACGTCGCTGCGCTCCTCGCGATGACGAAGTCTACGCCGACGGCCGGACGCCGCCGTTGCTTTCCTGGACAAAAAAGCGCCGTACCTTGATGGCGCGGGTCAGTTTGCCGCGGCGGACGAAGCACTGGTAGAACATGTCCTTCATGACTTCCAGCAGCACACCGGCCTGCGCGCGATTCAAAAGTGGCAACTCCTCTTCACTGCTGGCGGCGAACAGGACCTTCTTGATCGGGTCGAAGCTGTCGTCATCAATTTCGGCGATCTTCTGCGCCTCCATGACTTCGTCGAATGCGCGCAACTTGCCACTGTTGCCCATCGTATCAAACGCGCTGACCGCCGCGCGCCGGCACATCGACGCGAACGCATTGAAGTTGTTGTTCGAGTAGCAGGACAGGGCTTCGCGGAACAGCGTTTCGGTCTTTTTCGGCAGGTAGGAGAACGGAAAGCGCTCCTTCGGCCGTTCGAGTTCGATGAAATTCTGGAAAAGCTCGATACTGTTGTCGTGGTACTCCTTGACGGCGAAGCGCAGGAAGATAGGCGCGTTACAGGCGTCGCACTGGTAGACCAGGCCAACGTGCTTCGGCCGGTCCTTCTGCAATGACTGCACGGTGGGCACGGCCTGCGGCGACATGTGAGCGTAGACGCCGCAATACGGGCACTCCAGTCCAAACTGCTCGTTTGATTGCTGCAGCAATCCCTGCTCTCGTTCAAGGATAATGCTCATTATTATTCTGTCCTGCGCCGGTCGTTGTTGTTATTCGCGGCGGCCGGCTTGAAGAAAGCCAAGCCATTCATCGGGCGGTCGCTCCAGTATAGCGCCGCATTGCCCTCTGCCCCGCCCGGTGCGACATAATCCGGCGTGTCGCTCACCGCCTGTCCCAGTTACCGACGGCGTTGCGGGCAACATCGTTCGCCGGCCGCGCAATCAGCGCATCTCGGGTGAGCTGTACATCGAAACGGGCGCCGTCGGCCATCGGCACATAAGTTGCCGTGCCGTAGTAGGCATCGACGCCGGGCAATACCGGGTAGCGGCGCGCCATGCGCCACAGGTCCACGGGCAGTTCACCAGTCAGTGCATGCACGGTGCGCACTTCGCTCTGTTCGCGGTCAATTTCGGAATAGCGCCCGCTCAGGCGTTCGAGACGGTACAGCGGTTCCAGACCCAGAATCGTCATCGGCGGCTTCCACAGGATCAGCCGCGCATCGACCTGCCATTCATCGCCGCGCAGTTCGAACAGCCGGTCCACCCGGTCCGGCAGCATCATCCGGGCCTCGTACCGGTCGGGGCCGAGGGCGCGGAACTGGATCGTCGATACGGTGGTTTCGGCTGTCAGCCGCTCATAGCTGAAGTACGAGAACAACAGCACGATCGACGCTCCGGCCAGCCCGGAACACGCGACGCCGCCGAGTCCCGAACCGCCCGCGCGCACCAGGCGACCGCGCCGTGTGCAACTCACGGTACGGCCGAAAAACAGCAGCGCCAGCAGCGTCGAGACTACAGCGATGCCAATGAGCCAGCTCATCAGGTGTCGAGCCTGCGGTACTTGATGCGATGCGGCTGGCTGGCTTCGGCGCCGAGGCGTTTTTTGCGATCCGCTTCATACTCGGTGTAGTTGCCGGCGAACCACGTTACTTCGCTGTCGCCCTCGAACGCGAGGATGTGCGTCGCGATGCGATCGAGGAACCAGCGATCATGCGAGATGACAATAGCCGAACCCGGGAACTCGAGTAGCGCTTGCTCAAGAGCGCGCAGCGTTTCGACGTCGAGATCGTTGGTCGGTTCGTCGAGCAGCAGCAGGTTGCCGCCGGATTTCAGCATTTTTGCAAGGTGCACGCGGTTGCGCTCGCCGCCGGAAAGCAGGCCGATCTTCTGCTGCTGGCCCGCGCCGCGAAAATTGAAGTGACCGACATAGGCACGTGACGGCGTCTCGTAACTGCCGACCTGGATGATGTCCTGTCCATCCGAGATTTCCTCCCAGACTGTCTTTTTGTCATCCAGCGAGTCGCGTGACTGGTCGACGCTTGCTATCTGCACGCTGTCGCCAATGCGTATCGAGCCGGCGTCGGGTTTCTCGCTGCCGATGATCATGCGAAACAGTGTGGTCTTGCCGGCGCCGTTCGGTCCGATGATGCCGGCGATGCCGCCGGGCGGCAGCGTAAACTCGAGCCCGTCCATCAACAGCTTGTCGCCGAATGCTTTCCTGAGTTCCGACACCTCGAGCACGACATCGCCAAGCCTTGGGCCCGGAGGAATGTAAATTTCATTCGTCTCATTACGTTTCTGGTAGCCGGGCGATGACAGCTCCTCGAATTGACGCAGACGCGCCTTCGATTTCGCCTGGCGTCCTTTCGGGTTGGAGCGCACCCATTCGAGTTCGGCCTGCATGGCCTTGCGCCGCGCTTTCTCGGTGGATTCCTCCTGCGAGAGACGCTGTTCTTTCTGTTCGAGCCACGATGAGTAGTTGCCCTGCCACGGTATGCCGTGGCCGCGGTCGAGTTCCAGGATCCAGCCGGCAACGTTGTCGAGAAAGTAGCGGTCATGGGTGACAGCAATAACGGTGCCCGGGTATTCCTCGAGAAAGCGTTCGAGCCAGGCGACGGACTCGGCATCAAGATGGTTGGTAGGCTCGTCGAGCAACAGCATGTCGGGTTCGGACAACAGCAGCCGGCACAGCGCGACACGCCGGCGCTCGCCGCCGGAAAGTTTTGAGACATCGGCGTCCCACGGCGGCAGCCGCAGTGCTTCGGCGGCGACGTCGAGCTTGCGGTCGACTTCCCAGCCGCCGGCGGCGTCGATAGCATCCTGCAGCTTGCCCTGTTCCTCGAGCAGCGCGTTCATCTCGTCGTCGTCCATTGGTTCGGCGAACTTCATGCTGATCTCGTTGAAACGATCGAGCAGGCCTTTCAGTTCGCCGACGCCTTCCTCGACGTTGCCGCGCACATCCTTCTTCGGATCAAGCTGTGGCTCCTGCGGCAGGTAGCCGATGTTGATACCGGGTTGCGGGCGCGCCTCGCCCTCAAACTCCTTGTCGAGACCGGCCATGATGCGCAGCAATGTCGATTTACCGGAGCCGTTCAGGCCGAGCACGCCAATCTTTGCGCCGGGGAAGAAACTTAAGGAAATATCGCGAAGAATAAAGCGTTTCGGCGGCACGACCTTTGCCACCCGGTTCATTGTGTAGATGTATTGCGCCATAACCTGTCTTTGCCTGGTGATTAACAACCGCGCATTATCGGGTATGCTGCGCGACGTGAACAGACAGGGTAATCGAGTCACGTGCCGGTAGCCAACCAGCCAGTCTATGTATACAGGGGTGATGCGCTCGCAGCCTACGGGTTTGGCGCGGACCACCCGTTCGGCCTTGACCGCCATGATGCCTTTTGTGCGGCGCTCGACAGGGCGGACTTGGGCGATAAGGTTCAATTCGAAGAGCCGCAGATAGCGTCCGTTGAGTCACTCGCGCTGTTTCATACCGAGGACTACATCCAGCACATCGCGCGAATGTCTGAGCTGGGCACCGGATTCCTCGATGCCGGCGACACGCCGGCAGTGCCGGGCATCTTCGACAAAGGCCGGGTTGTGGTCGGCACGACGCTGGCGGCCGTCGATGCGCTGATGGGAGGGGAAGCGGCGCGCGCTTTCGTGCCGATCGCAGGCCTTCACCATGCGGCTCGCGATCATGCGGCGGGTTTCTGCGTATTCAATGACTGCGGTATCGCCATCGAGTACCTGCGTGTGCGGCATGGCATCCGCCGCGTCGCATACGTCGATATCGACGCGCACCATGGCGATGGCGTGTTCTACGGTTTCGAGGATGACCCGGACGTGATTTTCGCCGACATACACGAGGACGGCCGGTACCTGTACCCGGGCACGGGTGCGGCTGGCGAAACGGGGAAGGGCGCGGCTGTCGGCACAAAGCTGAACCTGCCGCTGCCGCCCGGCGCTGACGATAAAATGTTCGATACTGCGTGGCATCAGGTCGAAGCCTTTGTCGATGAGGCCAGGCCTGAGTTCATCATCCTGCAATGTGGCGCGGACAGTCTCGGCGGCGACCCGATCACCCACCTGAACTTCACCGAAAAGTCGCACGCACACGCGGCGCGCCGACTTGCAGAACTTGCCGACCGCCATGCCGGCGGGCGCCTGCTGGCCACCGGCGGCGGCGGCTACAATCGTGACAACCTCGCCCGCGCCTGGACCGCCGTCGTCCGCACCCTGACCGAGGGCCTGACCGCGCGGCGCCCCCGTCATCGCGAGGAGCGAACCCCCCGTCATCGCGAGGAGCGAACCCCCCGTCATCGCGAGGAGCGAAGCGACGTGGCGACCTCGCAAAGCCAGCTCCTCTGCCAATCGGCACGAGATTGCCACGCCCTGCGGGCTCGCAATGACAGAGGATTGCCACGCCCTGCGGGCTCGCAATGACACAAGATTGCCACGCCCTGCGGGCTCGCAACGGCGAGGCCGTACCGGCTCGATCTGTGTACAATTGCGGCTCTTTCCCACCTCCACGCACAACACCACCGACGGAGACCCGCTCTATGTTTGCCAATACGACCTCGATTGAGGCCTTCGATCCCGAGTTGCACAAGGCAATCGTTGCCGAAGGCCGGCGCCAGGAAGAGCATATCGAGCTGATCGCGTCGGAGAATTACGCCGAGCCCGCGGGTGCTCGCGGCGCAGGGTTCGGTATTGACGAACAAGTACGCCGAAGGTTATCCCGGCAAGCGCTATTACGGCGGCTGCGAGTATGTCGATGTGGCTGAACAGCTGGCAATCGACCGGGCAAAGGAACTGTTCGGTGCGGATTACGCGAACGTACAGCCGCACTCGGGATCACAGGCGAACGCGGCGGCCTGTCTTGCACTGCTGAAACCGGGAGATCACATACTCGGCATGAGCCTGTCGGATGGCGGCCACCTGACGCATGGCTCGCCGGTCAATTTTTCCGGCAAGTTGTTCGATGCCGCGCAGTACGGCGTCGTGGCGGAGACCGGCCTGATCGATTACGACGAGGTTCAGCGGCTCGCGGATGAGCATCAGCCGAAGATGATCATTGCCGGCTTCTCGGCATACTCGCGGGTCGTCGACTGGCAGCGGTTTCGTGATATCGCGGACAGCGTCGGCGCGTGGCTGATGGTCGACATGGCGCATGTCGCGGGCCTGGTCGCGACCGGCCACTACCCGAACCCGGTGCCGATTGCCGACGTCGTGACGACGACGACGCACAAGACGCTGCGCGGCCCGCGCGGCGGACTGATCCTTGCAAGGGAAAATGACGACATCACGAAGAAGTTCAATTCGCTGGTGTTCCCCGGTACGCAGGGCGGCCCGCTTATGCACATTATTGCGGCGAAAGCCGTTGCACTACTCGAAGCGATGAGCGATGACTTCCGGACCTACCAGGGACATGTCGTCGAGAATGCGCGCGCGATGGCTGATGAACTGGCCGGCCGCGGCTACAGCATTGTGTCGGGCGGTACCGATAATCACCTCATGCTGGTCAGCCTGATCGAGCAGGACATCACCGGCAAGGACGCGGACGCGGCACTGGGGCGCGCGAACATCACGGTCAACAAGAATACGGTGCCGAATGACCCGCGCTCGCCGTTTGTCACCAGCGGCCTGCGGCTCGGCACCCCGGCGATCACGACACGCGGCTTTGGTATCGCGGAAACGCGGGAACTCAGTAACTGGATTGCCGATATACTGGACGATATCGGCAATGAAGAGACGATCAAGCGTGTCCGGGGGCAGGCACTCGAGTTGTGCCGCCGCTTCCCGGTGTATGGCTGACCCCCGTCGTCGCGAGGAGCGCAGCAACGTGGCTATCTCGCACAGGCCCCGTCATCGCGAGGAGCAGAGCGACGTGGCTATCTCGCACAGTCCCCGTCGTCGCGAGGAGCGCAGCAACGTGGCTATCTCGCACAGGCCCCGTCGTCGCGAGGAGCAGAGCGACGTGGCGATCTCGCACAGGCCCCGTCGTCGCGAGGAGCGCAGCGACGTGGCGATCTCGCACAGTCACTCACTCTGCCAGGTTCACGAGATTGCCACGCCCTTCGGGCTCGCAACGACGTGTGAAATAGCGTAGCGAGGTCTGAATGTACTGTCCGTTTTGCAGTCACGAGGAAACCAAGGTCATTGATTCGCGGCTCGCGGGTGATGGCCGGCAGGTGCGGCGTCGCCGGCAGTGCCTCGATTGCAATGAGCGTTTCACGACGTTTGAGACGGCCGAGCTGGTCATGCCGCGCCTGATCAAGTCGGACAGCCGCCGCGAACCGTTCGACGAGGAGAAAATGCGCAGCAGCATGCACCGCGCCCTCGAGAAACGGCCGGTGCCGGCCGATTCGTTCGAGCAGGCGGTGGGCAGGCTGGTGCACAAGCTGCGGACGATGGGCGAGCGGGAAGTGCCGTCGCGACTGATCGGTGAATTGGTCATGGAGGAGTTGCGGGAGCTCGACGAGGTTGCCTACGTGCGCTTCGCCTCCGTTTACCGCAGTTTCCAGGACGTCACGGAATTCCAGGACGAGATCAAGCGCCTGCAGGAAATCTCCGATGCCAGCGCGAGCCGAGAGCAAATGTCGCTGTTGCCCGACCTGCTGGACCGGAAGTAAGGAAATCTCCGGTGTTCTCCGGCACAATCACGCCCCCGGGCGCCGCTGCCCGGGAATTTCCCGTGGCAGGACCCGATGGCAAGTAATCCCAGAATGCATCCCGGCGCAGTCAACTCCTTCTTTTCACCGATCGAGGACATCATCGCCGATGTGCGCGATGGCAGGATGGTCATCATGGTTGATGATGAGCATCGCGAGAACGAAGGCGACCTGCTGATGGCGGCCGAGCGGGTCACGGCGGAACACATTAATTACATGTCTCATCACTGCCGCGGCATGATGTGCCTGACACTGACGCCCGAGCGTTGCGCGCAGCTTGGCGTGGCCCTGATGGTGCCGGGTTCGGATCCGCACCGCACGACAGGCTTCACGGTGTCTATCGATGCGGCAACCGGCATCACGACCGGCAGTTCAGTGTATGACCGCGCAAGAACTATACAGGCAGCGCTTGCACCGGACGCGAGCCCCGGCGATCTGCGGCAACCGGGTCATGTATTTCCGGTAATGGCGCAGCCTGGCGGCGTACTGACACGGCCCGGCCACACCGAGGCCGGCTGTGACCTGGCGCGGCTCGCGGGTTTCGAGCCCGCAGCTACGATCGTTGAAATCCTTAACGAGGACGGCAGCATGGCCCGGCGGCCGGATCTTGAGATATTCGCGCGCGAACACGGCTTGAAGATTGGCACGATCGCCGACCTGATCCGTTATCGCACGGCGAAAGCCGGCACATGAAGAAAACGGCCGGACCAGGCCGACGCGGGCGGGCGCGCGAGCTGGCGGTGCAGGCGCTCTACCAGAAGCAGATCGCAGGCCACGATGCCGACGAGTTGCTGCGCCAGTTCCGTGAGCGCCCGGAGTATGCCCGGTGCGAGCAAGCGTACTTCGACGATGCCATACGGGCCGTCTGCGAGCGTTTCGATGCGCTCGCCGCGACGGTCACCGGTTATTCCGACCGCCCCTTTGATCAGCTGGACCCGGTCGAGAGCGGTATACTGGTGCTCGGCATCTTCGAGCTCGAGTCGCGGCCCGACGTGCCCTACCGCGTCGTCATCAACGAAGCGGTAAACCTCGCGAAGCGCTTCGGTTCGCTCGACAGCCACAAATTTGTCAACGCACTGCTGGACCGCGCGGCGCCCGATCTGCGTCCCGGCGAGCGGCGCTGATTAATGCGATGGTTGGCAATCTCGCCGCAGCCCGATCGTCGCGAGGAGCGCAGCGACGTGGCGACCTCGCACAGCCCCGTCATCGCGAGGAGCGCAGCGACGTGGCGACCTCGCACAGCCCGTCGTCGCGAGGAGCGCAGCGACGTGGCGACCTCGCACAGACAGTCACTCTGCCAGGTTCACGAGATTGCCACGCCCTTCGGGCTCGCAATGACACAGCTATGCTTTCGCCCCGGCCTCCGGGGCGTTCATGAATAATCCGGGCCAGACAGCGGGCGCGATGGACGAATTCGAACTGATAGCACGATATTTTACGCGTCGCTCGTCGCGGGACGACGTACGCCTCGGGATTGGTGACGACGGCGCCATTATCGATGTTCCGGCGGGCCGCTCGCTGGTCAGCGTGCTCGATACGCTGGTCGACGGCGTGCACTATCCGGTTGATTTCGCGCCGCAGGATATCGGCTACCGGGCGGTTGCCGTCAATCTCTCCGATATCGCCGCCATGGGCGCCGTGCCGGCCTGGATGTTACTCGGACTTACGCTGCCATCAGCGGACCCGGACTGGTTGCAGGGATTCGCGGCGGGCCTGTACGAGGCAGCCGACGAGCACGGCGTGTCGCTGGTCGGCGGCGATACGACACGCGGTGCGCAAACGGTGATCACCGTGCAACTCTCCGGACACGTTGACCCGAACGCCTGGCTCGCACGCGGCGGGGCGCGCGCCGGTGACCTGGTATTTGTCAGCGGCACGCTGGGCGATGCGGCCGGCGGCCTCGAAATACTGATGGATGCGGCCAAAGCAGATAACAGTGAACTGGTCGCACGCTTCCGCCGTCCGGCGCCGCGCATAGCGCTGGGGCAGGGACTGGCAACGATTGCCAGCGCGGCCATCGACGTATCGGACGGCTTGCTGGCAGACCTCGGTCACGTGCTCCACGCGTCCGGCAAGGGGGCGGCCATCGATTTCCAGGCGCTGCCGCTGTCGTCCGAACTGCTGCGTCATTACGGCCGGGAGCGTGCCGTGTCGTTCGCGCTCGGCGGCGGAGATGACTATGAGCTTTGCTTCACCGTGCCGCCGGGCAAGCAGGCCGCTTTGTATGAATGCGCCAGCGCGCTTGACGTCGCAGTAACACGTATCGGCACAGTCGACGATGGAGACGGACTGCGCTGCACCGACAACGGTGTACCGGTCACGCTCGACCCGGTGGGCTTTCAGCATTTCGCTGCCGGCGAGCGGCTGGCATGACGATGACCGGTGCATCTCTCAACAAAACAGTACTGACGGACCCCGTGCATTTCCTGGCGTTCGGTTTTGGCAGCGGCCTCGCACCGCGTGCGCCCGGCACGGCCGGCACGGTTGTCGGTGTCTTGCTGGCTTTTGTCACGCTGCCGATCGGGATCGTGCCGCGGATCATCGTAGCGGTGGTCATTTGCCTGGTTGGAATCTGGCTCTGTGGCGAGAGCGCCCGGCGTATCGGCGTCCACGACCACCCGGGCATCGTCTGGGACGAGATCGCCGGCATGTACCTGGTGCTGCTCGTCGCGCCGGATCATCCCCTCTGGTGGCTCATTGCCTTCCTGCTGTTCCGCCTGTTCGACATCTGGAAACCGTGGCCGATCCGGGACCTGGATCACAGACTGGCCGGAGGGCTGGGAATTATGCTGGATGACATCGCAGCAGCCCTGTATGCCGCACTGGTTCTGGTGATTTCGCACGGCATCGGCGGCTGGATTATGTAACCAAAAGCAGAGGGCCCATGGCCAGCAACGTGACTCCGTTACAACGATCAAATGATGCGCCGGCAAAGATCGGCAAGTACGTCATCATTAACAAGGTCGGCCGGGGTAGCACGGGTACCGTTTACCTGTCGCACGATCCCTACTACCGCCGTGACGTCGCAATCAAGGTCTACAACATCGAGGAAGACTCGGACGCGGATCGCGCGCGGGTTTCGCGCAAGATGTTTTTCAATGAAGCGCACATGGTCGGCATGCTGCAGCATCCGAACATCCTGCCGATCTATGATGCGGGCGAGGAAGACGGCAAGTACTACGTTGTCACCGAACATATCCAGGGCGCCCGCACGTTGTCCGCTTACTGCCGTCCCGATAACCTGTTGCGCGTCGACGATGTGGTCGAAATCATCTACAAATGCGCGAAAGCCCTGCACTACTCGCACAGCCGCGGCGTCATTCATCGCGATATCAAGCCAAGCAACATCATGCTGACGACTGACAACGACGTCAGGATCATCGACTTCGGCATCGCAATCTGCAATGACTCCGACGTATCACGCATTGAGGGCATCGCAGGGTCACCCAGTTACATGTCGCCCGAGCAGGTGCAGTCCGAAGAGCTGACATCGCGTTCGGATATCTATTCGCTGGGTGCCGTGCTGTATGAACTGCTGACGGGATTCCGCCCGTTCCGCGCCGACAACCTGTCCAAGCTGCTGCACCAGATTGTCTACGCGACGCCGCCGCCCATCCATACGTACCGCGATGATTTGCCGGAGGACCTCGAGCACGTCGTCGCGATGACGATGCAAAAGGATCCGCACAAGCGCTGCAAGAGCGGCAGCGATCTGGCGGCTGACCTGACGCGCGTGCACAAGGACCTGCGCACCAAGTACGACAGCCTGGACAAGCAGGAACATTTCGACCTGCTGCGCACGCTGACGTTTTTCCACGAGTTTTCGCACGCCGAGATCTGGGAAGTACTGCGTGCCAGCGACTGGCACGAATACAAGGACCAGGACGACATCGTGCGTGAAGGCGAAATGGACGACCGCTTTTATATCATCGTCTCGGGCCAGGCGACGGTGGAGGCCAACCGCAAGCAGCTCGGCGTACTGTCAAACGGCGATTGTTTCGGTGAAACGAGTTACGTGCGCGGCGCGAAGCGTACCGCGTCCATTCGGGCCAAGGGTCCGGTAACGATCCTGCGCGTCAGCTCGACACTGATGGAGCAGGTTTCCTCCTCGTGCCAGCTGCGCTTCAACAAGGTATTCCTGCGATCGCTGATCACGCGCCTGCAGGGCGACAACAGCAACCCGCCTACCTGAGGTCGTAGCACCACCGTCATCGCGAGAACCGTAGCACCCCGTCATCGCGAGGAGCGTAGCACCCCCGTCATCGCGAGGAGCGTAGCACCCCGTCATCGCGAGGAGCGTAGCGACGTGGCGATCTCGCGCCGATTACCTCTCTGCCAGACCAATGAGATTGCCACGCCCTGCGGTCGCAACGACGGAGTGCCCTGCGGGCTCGCAACGACGGAGTGCCCTGCGGGCTCGCAACGACGGCTACGAACTGCCGTCGAATTCCTCCAGCGACTCACCGCCGGCGCTCTTGACCAGCACTTCGACACGCTGTTCAGCATCTTTCAACGCACTCTGGCAACCGCGCGTCAGCTTGACGCCCTGCTCGAATTTCTTCATTGCCGTCTCGAGCGGCAGGTCGCCGCTTTCGAGTTCCTCGACCAGCGCCTCGAGTTCCGCCAGGGATTTTTCCAGGTCAATATTCTTGTTTGCGGCCATGCTGTTGATTCGCACCTCTTGGCGACAATCCGGCCGTAACGCTACAGGCGAGTCCGGGGACCGTCAATGTCATCGCGAGGAGCGCAACTACATGGCGACCTCGCACCCCCGTCATCGCGAGGAGCGCAGCGACGTGGCGATCTCGCACCGCCCCGGTCATCGCGAGGAGCGTAGCGACGTGGCGACCGCTCGCGCCGGTCATCGCGAGGAGCGTAGCGACGTGGCGATCTCGCAACGGCTGATCGCCTTCGGGCCATGCGACGACGGATTGCCGACGCCCTCCGGGCTCGCCACAATCGGACTGTGACGCCCTCCGGGCTCGCAACGTCGGATTGCCACGCCCTCCGGGCACGCAACGACGGATTGCCACGCCCCGCGGGCTCAGCGGCCGCGTTGACAGCGCGCACCGCCGGGCTTAAAGTGATACATTAATTAGACTTAGTCTAAACTAGAGTGTTGAACCGAGGGGAGCAAACACCATGGCATTGAAAGGCAGCAAGACTGAAAACAATCTGAAGGACGCATTTGCCGGCGAGTCCCAGGCCAACCGCCGTTACCTGTATTTTGCAGCCAAGGCGGATGTCGAGGGCTACAACGATGTCGCCGCCGTGTTCCGTTCCACCGCCGAAGGCGAAACCGGCCACGCACATGGCCACCTTGAATACCTGGAAGCCGTTGGTGACCCGGCCACCGGCCTGCCCATCGGCCCGACGCAAGCGAACCTGGCCGCGGCCATCGCCGGCGAAACCCACGAGTACACCGATATGTACCCGGGCATGGCCAAAACAGCCCGCGACGAAGACTTCGAGGAGATCGCCGACTGGTTCGAAACACTGGCCAAGGCGGAACGCTCGCACGCAAACCGCTTCCAGAAAGCGCTCGATACCCTCGACGACTGATACGTCACCAGACGCTGCCCGCCAGGGGCAGGAGTCCGCGTTTCGCGCAGACTTCCGGCCCGGCGGGCAACTCTTCACGTCCAGGGCCCATCCGCATGAGCGAACCCGGAAGCAAGCGCGAAGGCAGCCTGGAGGCGCCAATGCGGCACGCACTCGCGTGGCAGACCGACGAGTTTTACGACCAGGCGTCCCTCGACCAGGAGCTCGAGCGCGTCTTCGATATCTGTCACGGTTGCCGCCGCTGTTTTAACCTCTGCAACGCATTCCCGACACTGTTCGACGCAGTCGACGAGTCCGAGACGATGGAAGTCGACAGCGTGCCAAAGAAGGCGTTCCGGGACGTCGTCGACAACTGCTACCTGTGCGACATGTGCTACATGTCGAAATGCCCGTACGTGCCGCCGCACGAATGGAATGTCGATTTCCCGCACCTGATGCTGCGCGCGAAAGCCAAGCGCTTCCGCGATGAAGGCGCGCCCCGGCGTGATCGAATACTGAGTTCGACGGACACCGTCGGCCGTTTCGCCGGTATTCCGATCGTCGCGCAGGCAGTCAACGCCGGCAACCGCAGCCGGTCCGGACGCAAGCTGCTGGAAAAGTCGCTCGGCGTGCACCGCGATGCGCCTGTCCCGGAATACCACTCGCGCCCGGCACGAAAGCGGCTGAAGCACCTGAGGAAAACCGACGGTGGCAGTGCCGAGCCGGCCGGCGAGACGCGCGGCCGGGTCCTGCTGTACGCGACGTGTTACGGCAACCGGAACATGCCGGCACTGGCGGAAGACCTCGTTGCCATTTACGAGCACAACGACATCCCCGTGGCACTGGCCGAAAAAGAGGCGTGCTGCGGCATGCCGAAACTCGAACTCGGTGATCTGGAGTCGGTCGCGCGCCTGAAGGAAAAAAACATCCCGGTGCTGGCGTCGTGGGTCGATCGCGGTTGGGATATCGTCTCCCCGATACCATCGTGCACGCTGATGTACAAACAGGAACTGCCGCTGATGTACCCTGATGACGAGGCAGTGCGAAAAGTACGCGATGCGATGTACGACCCGTTCGAATACCTGATGCTGCGTCATCGCCATGGCAAGCTGAAGACAGACTTCAGCCAGTCACTGGGCAAGGTCGCCTACCAGGTTGCCTGTCATTTGCGTGTGCAGAATCTCGGGCTGAAAACACGTGACGTGCTGGCGCTGGTACCGGATACGGAATTCGAAGTCATTGAACGCTGCTCCGGGCACGACGGCACGTATGCGCTGAAAAAGGAATTTCACGACATATCCAGAAAGATTGCGCGGCCAGTCGTCAACAGGGTCAAGGGCAGCGACGCGCAGCACTTTGTCAGCGACTGCCCGATGGCCGCCGCACAGATTGCCCAGGGTCTCGAGTCACAGGAGTCCGGCCATCCGCTCGGCCTGCTGCGCGCCGCCTACGGAGTGTGAATGCAAAAATTAATACGCGAAGATCTCTACACGCTCGAGAAGTACTCAGAGATACGTTCCGAATTCCGCGACGAAGTCATGCGGCACAAGCGTGACCGGCGCCTCGAACTCGGCACAAATGCCACGCTGTACTTCGAAGACCGGCTGACAATGCAGTACCAGGTACAGGAGATGCTACGCATTGAGCGCATTTTCGAAGCCAGTGGCATCAAGGATGAACTCGACGCCTACAATCCGCTGATACCCGACGGCAAAAACTGGAAAGCGACGTTCATGGTCGAATTTCCGGATGAAGAAGACGCCGCGGCATGCTGAAGCAGCTGGTAGGCATCGAGAACGCCGTGTGGATGCAGGCTGGCGACGGCGAAAAGATCCGGCCGGTCGCCGACGAAGACATGGACCGCGCTGACGAATCAAAAACGTCCGCGGTGCATTTCCTGCGCTTCGAACTCGACGATGCGACTATCAGGGCGCTGAAGGATGGCGCGGAACTGTCTGCTGGCATCGACCACGCGAACTACCAGGTCGAAGTACGACCGGTACCCGCGAACGTGCGCCAGTCACTGGTCAACGATCTCGATTGAAACGCATCGCCGTCCGGCGCGCTTGCAACAGCAGCAGCCCTTCCTGCTAGAATCTGATGCGTTAGACGTGTCCTGTGCAGATTCGCTTGCGGCAACTCCATAAATGAATAAACGATACGATGCGGCCGATATCGAGGTCTTAAGCGGTCTCGATCCCGTGCGCCGCCGGCCGGGCATGTATACCGATACGACGCGGCCGAATCACCTCGCGCACGAAGTTGTCGACAACAGTGTCGACGAGGCGCTCGCGGGGCGTTGCAAGAAAATTGAAGTCATTGTGCACGCAGACGGCTCGGTGGAGGTTGCTGATGACGGACGCGGCATGCCGGTCGATTTGCATCCAAAGGAAAAGATCCCCGGCGTCGAGCTGATAATGACGCGCCTGCATGCCGGCGGCAAGTTCAACAAGGACAATTACCAGTATTCGGGCGGCTTGCACGGCGTCGGCGTATCGGTTGTCAATGCGCTGTCAAAAAATCTCGAAGTCTGGATCCGGCGCAATGGCCAGGAGTACAACTTGAGTTTTGCCGGCGGCAACAAGCGCGGCAAGATGGAAGTCGTCGGCAAGGTCGGCAGGGCCAACACCGGCACGACCATCCGGTTCTGGCCGGACCCGAAGTACTTCGATTCGCCGAAAATCTCCGTCAGCCGCCTGAAACACGCGCTGCGTGCCAAGGCCGTGCTGTGCCCCGGCTTGGTGGTCCGCCTGACCATTGAAAAGCCGAAAGAAAAGGTTGAATGGTGTTACGCGGGCGGACTCGAGGAGTATCTGCTGGAAGCCGCCGGCGGCGGTGACTACCTGCCGGCGGCGCCGTTTTCCGGCAGCTTGAGCGGCACCCACGAGGCGGTCGACTGGGCCTTGATGTGGCGCGCCGGCGATGGCCAGGTCATCACTGAAAGCTACGTCAACCTCGTGCCGACGCCACAAGGCGGCACGCACGTCGCCGGCCTGCGCACCGGCCTGACGAACGCGCTGCGGGAGTTCTGCGAATTCCGGAACCTTTTGCCGCGCGGCGTAAGCCTCGCGCCGGAAGACGTCTGGGATGGGCTCTCATTCGTGCTGAGCGCAAAGCTCGAGGACCCGCAGTTCTCCGGACAGACAAAGGAGCGGTTGTCGTCCCGTGAATCGGCGGCGTTCGTCACCGGTGTCGTCAAGGACAGCTTCGCGCTGTGGCTGAACCAGCATCCGGAGTCCGGCGACCAGATCGCACAACTTGCCATCGGCAAGGCGCAGGGCCGGCTCAAGGCGGCGCGCACGGTCGTCCGCAAGAAAGTCGTAGCCGGTCCGGCACTGCCGGGCAAGCTTGCCGACTGCACGTCGCAGCAGCCCGAGTTGTGCGAGCTGTTCCTCGTTGAAGGGGATTCGGCGGGTGGTTCGGCCAAGCAGGCTCGCGACCGTGTGACACAGGCCATCATGCCGCTGCGCGGCAAGATCCTGAATACCTGGGAAGTTGACGCCGCCGAAGTGCTCGCCTCCCAGGAAGTTCATGACATCAGCATCGCTCTCGGAGTTGATCCGGGTAAACCGGACCTCGACCGGCTGCGCTATCACAAGATCTGCATACTCGCTGACGCGGATTCTGACGGCCTGCATATCGCGACGTTGCTGTGCGCGCTGTTTCTCCGGCATTTTCGCGAGCTGGTGCTGGCCGGCCATGTCTACGTCGCTATGCCGCCGCTGTACCGCATCGATGTCGGCAAGGAGGTGTACTACGCGCTCGACGACGGCGAGCGCCAGGGCGTTCTCGACCGCGTTGAAGCCGAAAACCGGCGCGGCAAGATCAGCGTAACGCGCTTCAAGGGACTGGGCGAGATGAGTCCGCAACAGTTGCGCGACACGACGATGAACCGGGACACGCGGCGTCTGGTGCAACTGACGGTGGACGCCAAAGACCAGGCGGACCAGATGATGGACATGCTGCTCGCGAAAAAGCGCGCGGCGGACAGGCGCGACTGGCTCGAGGCCAAGGGCAACCTGGCGGAAGTCTGACAGGACAGGACACTAATGCAAAACCAGCTGAATCTTGAGGGGGTCGAGAAAATGGCCCTCAAGACCTACACGGAAAAAGCGTATCTCGACTATTCGATGTACGTCATTCTGGACCGCGCACTGCCGCAGATCGGCGATGGGTTGAAGCCGGTACAGCGGCGCATCATCTACGCGATGAGCGAGCTGGGCCTGGCCGCAGGCAGCAAGCCGAAAAAGTCGGCACGCACGGTAGGCGATGTCATCGGCAAGTTCCATCCGCACGGCGATGCCGCCTGCTACGAGGCGATGGTGCTGATGGCGCAGGACTTTTCCTACCGCTACTCGATCATCGACGGGCAGGGCAACTGGGGTTCGACCGACGACCCGAAGTCGTTCGCCGCAATGCGCTACACCGAATCGCGCCTGAAACCCTACGCGAAAAGCCTGCTGCAGGAACTGGCGCACGGCACGGTGGACTGGGTGCCAAACTTTGACGGCACCATGGACGAGCCGGTCGTACTGCCGGCGCGCCTGCCGAACCTGCTGTTGAATGGTACGACCGGCATTGCCGTCGGCCTGTCAACGGATGTACCGCCGCACAACCTGCGGGAGGTCGCCAGCGCCTGCGTGCACCTGATCGACAATCCGGATGCCACCGTCGCGCAACTGATGAAGCGCATCAAGGGGCCGGATTTTCCGAGTGCCGGCGAACTGGTCTCGCCGAAGAACGACATACGCGACATTTATAAAAACGGCACCGGCACGCTGCGCCTGCGCGCGTCGTGGAAAGTCGAAAATGACGATATCGTCATCACGTCACTGCCCTACCAGATTTCAGGCAGCAAGGTGCTGGAGCAGATCGCGGCACAGATGCGCAACAAGAAGCTGCCGCTGGTCGAGGACCTGCGCGACGAGTCGGACCATGAAGAGCCGATACGGCTGGTCATCACGCCGAAATCAAGGAAAGTCGATGTCGATGAATTGATGTCGCACCTGTTTTCGACGACATCGCTCGAGCGCACCGTGCGCGTCAACATGAATATCATCGCGCTCGATGGACGCCCGCGTGCGTTCAATCTGCCGGAGCTGCTGAAGGAGTGGCTCGAGTTTCGCACTGACACCGTCAAGCGCCGGTTGCGCCACCGGCTGCAGATTGTCAGCGACCGGCTGCACATCCTGGACGGCCTGCTCGTGGCCTACCTGAACATCGACGAAGTCATCGCGATCATCCGGCAGGAGGACAAGCCTAAACCGGTTTTGATGAAGCGCTTCGACCTGTCGGACATCCAGGCCGAGGCAATACTTGAATCTCCGCCTGCGGAATCTCGCCAAGCTCGAGGAAATGAAGATTCGTGGCGAACAGGACGAACTGAACGCCGAGCGCGAGGGTATCGAAAAGACACTGAAGAGCGCGGCGCGCCTCAAGACATTGATCAAGGACGAACTGCTCGAGGATGCCGACGCTTATGGCGATGACCGGCGCACGAAAATCATCGAGCGCGAGGCGGCCCAGGCACTCGATGAAACCCAGCTTGTCGCCAGCGAACCGGTGACCGTCGTGTTGTCACTACGCGGCTGGGCGCGCGCGGCCAAGGGACACGACATCGATCCGCTGGCATTAAGCTACAAATCCGGCGACGGCTTCCTCGCCGCGGCACCCGGCCGCAGCAACCAGCAGGCCATGTTTATCGACAGTACGGGCCGCGTCTACAGCCTGGCCGCGCACACACTGCCGTCCGCGCGCGGGCAGGGCGAGCCGCTGTCCGGACGCTTCAAGCCGCCGGATGGCGCGGTGTTTTGCGGCACGATGATCGGTGATCCGGCGTCGAAATGGCTGCTCGCGAGTGATGCAGGTTTCGGCTTTATTGCAACGCTCGAGGAACTGGCAACGCGCAACAAGGCTGGCAAGGCTGTACTGCGCGTTCCCGCCGGTGGGCGTGCCGTGGTACCGGCACCGGTTCCGCCGGACGCCGAGTGCTTGATTGCCGCGGTCAGCTCGATCGGCCGCCTGCTGATGTTCGAGATGGACGAACTGCCGGAGCTCGCCAAGGGCAAGGGCAACAAGCTAATCAATATCCCGGGAAAGAAATACCAGTCAGGCGACGAGAAGCTCATCGCCGTTGCCGTCGTGCCGGAAGGGGGCAACCTGCAGGTGCACACCGGCACGCGCACGATGACGATCAAATGGAACGACGTCGACAACTACTACGGGGAACGCGCGCTGCGCGGCGGCCTGTTGCCGAAGGGTTGGCGAACCGTCGAGCGCCTGAGCGCCGCATGACACATTGAGCCCGGATTGTCGTTGCGAGCCCGAAGGGCGTGGCAATCTCGCGAACCGTTTGGCAGAGCGACAGTCTGTGCGAGATCGCCACGTCGCTGCGCTCCTCGCGATGACGGTGCTGTGCGAGATCGCCACGTCGCTGCGCTCCGTCGTTGCGAGCCCGAAGGGCGCGGCAATCTCGCACCGTTTGGCAGAGGCGTTGTTTGTGCGAGATCGCCACGTCGCTGCGCTCCTCGCGATGACGGTGCTGTGCGAGATCGCCACGTCGCTGCGCTCCGTCGTTGCGAGCCGAAGGGCGTGGCAATCTCGCACCGTTGGCAGAGGCGTTGTGCGAGATCGCCACGTCGCTGCGCTCCTCGCGATGACGGCGACTGTGCGAGATCGCCACGTCGCTGCGCTCCTCGCGATGACGGGGTCGTTCCCCAGACTTTAAGTCAGTGCCACTCGTTCAAGAATAAACCGGGTCAAGACGCTTTTGCCTTGCGCTGGTTGCGGCGGCCGGTCTTGTTTTCCATTTCGACCGTCTCGTCGTCCTGGTCGGTGGCCAGTTCCAGCGTGCTGATTTCCGTATCGCCGTCGTCATTACCGGCTTTCCGGTCAACAGGCATTTCAGCCGTCAATTCAGCTGATTCGTCGAGGTCGCGGGCCATCGAGTTCGGCTCTGTGCTGTCTGCATCGCGTTTCACTGTCGATGCCGGCAACTCGGCGGTGGCCGCACTGGACAATGCGTCAGCGGCCGACATTTCCGCGGTTATGGCGTCTTCCGGTTGCAGGGCCGGCATTTCAGCCGTTTCGGCTTCCCTGTCGGCCAGTCCCGGCGTTTCGACCGTTGCAGCCTCATCCAAAGGCGACGCGGGCATCGCGGCCGTGACTTCAGCTGTTTCCTCGCCGAGATTTTCAGACAGCTTCCTTGCAGCTTCACTGATCTCGCGGTTCAGTGCCTGCGTGGCAGTCAGCTCCTCTTCATAGTCCTGCTCGAGAATCTGGTAACCGAGGTCGTCATTCAGCGTGTAGTTGCCGGTTTCCTGCACACTCTTGTCAACGGCTTCGATTGCAACGGCACGAAGGTCACGGGTGCTTGCACCGGCATCACCAAAGTTCTGTTTGGTCGCATCGAGAATCATCGACATGTCGTAGTGGGTCTGGGTGCCGTCATCGTGGCCCGGCAGGACTTCCTTGTCGACTATGACCGTGGACTCCGCATGTATCCTCCGCGACGGGGGCGGAATCATGTCCGTTGGCTGGTCTTTGTACTCCGTCGTGGAAGCCTCTGAGAATTCCAGGTCGAGCTTGCGGCCGAGCGGTGTCTCAAAGTCGTCCAACGATGCAAACGAATAGTCTTCTGCAACGTCGATATCAGCCGTTGAATCAAAGCCGGTGCCGTCGACGAGGTTGGCGTCGAGCGAGAACAGTTCTGCACGGGACAATGTGTCCTGCATATCGAGTATCTCGTCAGAGTCTTCTCTTGGTGCCAGGCCGTGGTCGGTACGCCGGCGTCCGTGCTGTGTCACGGCGAGCACGCCGCCAATGCGCTCGCGCAGGGATCGGCCGAACAACAGCAGGCCAAGGATGATGGCGATGCCGGCGCCGCCAAACCAAAACATCCATGACGTCGTACTGCTGGCGTCAATGCCATCGCTGCTGACGCGGTTGCCGACGATCGGTATCGGCGAGGCGTTCTCGCGTGAGCGTGCCGGCGTCGCTGGCGCGGCCGCTTCTGCCTGAACGGGTGGCGCCATGTCATTGTCAGTCAGTGGCGCGATATCGGGCTCGACAAACGGGCTTGCCGATTCCCGTGCAGTTGTGGAAGTTGCAGCAGTGGCTGGAGCCGCAGTGTCCGGGCCGACCGCCGGTTCGCTGACGGCCGGGTCCGTGGTAGCGGTACGCGGCGATGCGGCGGCGCGTGCGGGTTCGCGGCTGGCAGGTGTGCTGGTGCGCGGCGTCGCATCCAGGGCGGTACGGGTTGTCGCAGTCGCGGCCGGCGCAATGACGGCGGCTGGTATCGCAAGCGTCGCGCCTGCCCGCAGCTGGTTGATGTCGCCATCGATGAACGCGCCGGGATTGGCGTCGAACAAGGCTTCTGCGGTTGGCCAGATCGGCTGTTGGCGGTCCGGAATTCGCGCGGCAATGGTCGACAGCGTATCGCCGGGCTGCACTACGTAACCGCGATTGTGGTCGACAGGAGCGGTCGGGCGCGCTACCGGGTTCGCCGCGCGGCGATTGCTGCCGGCGGCCGGGCGCCGGACAGGTGATGCCGCGACCTGCGGCGCAGTGTCCCGTTGCGGCGTTACTGCCGGTGCGTCTGCCGCTGCCGGCGCAAACGGCGCCGGATCAAACATCAGCAGGTAATTGCGTGTCAGGTGCGGGGTATAGTTGCATTCAACCGCCAACTGCAGCGACATCATCGGTTCGCGCAGCGGTGTGTTGCCGCGGAGCAGGATGCGCCCGTTCGCTACGGTGATAGCCGAGCGCGTAATTTGGGGCAGGCTGCCGGAATTGCCGCCCCGCACATAAATGCAGTAGGCGGACAATTGCTCGTTCGGCGCCAGTGCATAGGCGATGCTGGCCCGCAGCGGCTGTCCCAGCGTCGATTGAACGTCGATGTCGCCGAGTTCCAGTGCGGCGCCTGGGCCGGCCAGCAGTATGCCGCTGGCTGCGAGCAATGCAATGAACGGCCGGTCAGGTCGTCCGTTGCCGCCGTCACGCCGTTTGATGGATGAATTCGCTGGTCTGTTCACGCGCCTTGGCTCTCCACACTGCTGTCCCCGGGGGCAGTCGATGCCCGTTTTTCTCTCTGCGTGCGCCTGGCACGACAGCGGCTGTTTCCGCAGAGTAGGTGTATGCACGAGTGCCGACTATGGAACCGATCAAGATTCTGTAAAGGCAGGGCCTGTTAAGGCGTGGCAAACACCGGTTTTGTGACGTGCGTCACACTGACGACGGCGCCGGCGGGCCGTCGTCATCGCGAGGCGCGCAGCGACGTGGCGATCTCGCACCGTCTGTCATCGCGAGGCGCGTAGCGCCGTGGCGATCTCGCACCGGCCGTCATCGCGAGGCGCGCAGCGCCGTGGCGATCTCGCACCGCCGTCATCGCAGCGCGTAGCGCGTCGCTCGCACGGTCTTGCCAATCGGCACGAGATTGCCACGCCCTTCGGGCTCGCAACGACGAGCTTTCAGTTAGTCGTTATCGCCTCGAGACTGGTCGTCGCCACGCTTACCCGTTCCTGCAGCACAACCTCCGGCTCGTGCACATAATGTCCCTGCATGTAACTCAGCGCCCAGCTGGAACAGAACGGCCATGGCGTTGGCATTTTCGACACGCTCGGCGATGGTCTCGATGCCGCGTTCGTCCGCGGCCGCGGCCAGTTCGCCGATTTTTTGTTGCATGACGATGTCGGCCGTGAGGGTGTGCATCAGCTCGCCGTCAATCTTGATGAAGTTCGGCTTGAGAATATCGAGCAGCTGGAAGCGGGACACGTCAATACCGTAGTGCTCGAGCGCAAAGCCCACACCGAGTTTGCGAAAACCTTCGACTATCTTTTGGGTGGGCTTCACATCCTTCGCGGCTTCCCGCTCGGGTATCTGGATACAAATGCGGGTCGGGTCCACCTTGCGCTTCGCTGATTTCCTGCTCGACCCACTCCAGCAATGACGCATCGCGCAGCGACTGCTTCGACAGGCGCACAAAGATGTGCTGGGCTTTTTCCTCGCGGCAAAAATCCATCGACGCGGTCAGGATCCAGCGGTCGATCGTTTTCATCAGGTTATTTCGTTCGGCGGCCGGCAGGAACTCTGACGGCAGCACCGAATTGCCCTGCTCATCCAGCATGCGGACCAGCATGTCGTACATGGCCGATCCGTCGCGCCGCAGTCCGGCAATGGGCAGCTGGGCCAGGCGGAAGCGGTTGTCCATCAACGCCGCCTTGATGTGCTTGACCCAGATGGCATCGAAGCGCTTCAGGCGGGTGTCTTCATCGGCGGAATCGCTGAGACGCACGGTATTGCCGCCGTCGTTGCGTCCCTGTGCGCGGGCAGCACTGACAGCGGCAACCAGCTCCTCGAAACTGCCGTAGACGCCGCTGACAGAGACGATGCCCACGGTGCAGGACAGATGCACGATTGTATCGCCAATGCGGAACTCATGGTCGTGGATCATTTCGACGAGCTGCTGGCCCCAGACTTCAGCATCGCGCTCGCTGCCGCGCTCGAGCAGCGCCATGATCATCGTGCCTTCGAAACGGCCGGCAATGTCACGCGGATGCAGCCGCGACCGCAACACTTCTGCAAGCTGCGCGAGTATTTCTTCTGACGCAACGATGCCGACCTGTTTCTGCACCGCCGTAAAATTGTCCGGCTTGACGCAGGTCAGCAGGTGCAGGCCGGAGTCCGGCTTTTTCGCCATGCGCTTGCCGATACGCTCTATGAACTGGTCGCGGTTAAAAAACAGCGTTGTCGGGTCACGTTGCAACGCATCGTGCACCAGCTTGGTGGGTTCTTCTTCCTTTTCGTCCGGCGCGGAAATCTGCACCTGCACGTGCTCGCCGTCGTCGAATTCGACCAGCTGGAATGTCAGCTCAAGCTGCGACACTTCGCCCTTGTCAAGCTGGGTGCGCACCTCGAGCTTTTCAGTAGCCTGCCATTTGCCCTTGATCGTCGCGACGAGCGCGCCCTCTGACGGCTGCCTGGCGTGCCGCTGTCAAAGCTGTCCATCAACGGCATGCCTATCAGGTCATCCTCATTGGCGACACGAAACAGCGCGAGCCACGCACTGTTGGCTTCTGTAATGATCCCTTCCTGTGCATAGGCGATGGCATTGTCGGAGCGCTGCATGTAGTCATGCAGCATGCCGCTTGTATTCGTTCGCGGACAGTACGGCTGAATTGAGTGCGCGCTCGATGCGCAGCGTGCGCAGCTCGCGCTCGACGACTTTAAGCCAGCGCATCCTGCTGCTGGTTGAAACGAGGTCTTTTGCGCCACTGGTCAGGGCATCCTGGATCGCCTGTTCAGTGACATCGGTGGCGAGCGCAATGACCGGCAGTTCCGGCCGGTAGGCATCTTTCTGCCGGACGGCGGGACGAATGCCATCGGCATAGTGTTCGGTGCACAGCATGATCAGCTCAATGTCGTCCCGCGCCAGCGCCTCATCGAAGCGGGCGGGGTTCTGGATCCATTCGCAATGTGCCGCATGCCCGGCGTCACGTAATGTTGCGTTGACCAGTTCGACGTCGTCCTGATTGTCGGTCAGGACGGCAATGGAGATGCCGTTGCGCTCGTTCAAAGTCGGGTTCCTGCCTGCTCCGGGCCGGTGCAGGCCTGCCAGAATAGCTGATTTTGCGGACTTATAAGTTGTCCGACGAGGGTAGCGTCCGGGACGGTGCCCATTCCGTGACGGGTGTCAAGCTATGGTAACAAGCTGGCGGCCATCCGTCATTGCGAGGAGCAGAGCGGCGTGGCAATCTTGCACGTTTGGCAGAGGTGGTGTTTGTGCGAGGTCGCCACGTCGCTGCGCTCCTCGCGATGACGGCGGCGGTGCGAGGTCACCATGTCGTTGCGAGCCCGAAGGGCGTGGCAATCTCGTACCGTTTGGCAGAGGCGGTGTCTGTGCGAGGTCGCCACGTCGCTCTGCTCCTCGCGATGACGGCGCGGTGCGAGGTCGCCACGTCGTTGCGAGCCCGAAGGGCGTGGCAATCTCGTACCGTTTGGCAGAGGTGGTGTCTGTGCGAGGTCGCCACGTCGCTTTGCTCCTCGCGATGACGGGGCGGTGCGAGGTCGCCACGTCGCTTTGCTCCTCGCGATGACGGAGGTTGAGGCAAGCCAGCTACATTTTTCACAACCACGGGCGGATTCCGCCCACTTTCAGCCAGTGGCGCGACCACCGGCTCTGGATACAATCATGGCCAGTTACAACACCAGCGAATTCCGTTCCGGCCTGCGCATCATTATTGACAGCGATCCGTGCATCATTGTCGAAAATGAGTTCGTCAAGCCCGGCAAGGGCCAGGCCTTCAGCCGGGTACGCATCCGCAACCTGAAGACCGGCAAGACCGTCGACAAGACGTTCAAATCCGGCGATACCGTCGAGGCCGCTGACGTCGTCGACACTGACATGCAGTATCTGTACAGCGACGGCGAGTTCTGGCATTTCATGGTGCCCGACACGTTCGAGCAATACGCCGCCGATGCCAATGCCGTGTCGGACGCCAAAGACTGGCTGAAAGAGCAGGACAAGTGCCAGATCACGCTGTGGAACAACACACCGCTTATCGTTTTTCCGCCGAACTTCGTAGAGCTGGAGATCGTGGAAACGGATCCCGGCGTGCGGGGCGATACGGCCAGCGGCGGCGTCAAGCCGGCGAAGCTGTCGACGGGCGCTGTCGTCAAGGTACCGCTGTTTGTCGAGCAGGGCGAAATGATTCGGGTGGATACCCGCTCCGGCGAATACGTCTCGCGCGTCAAATAAACGGCGCGGCGGGCGGCCCGTCGCGCATCAGCACGCGAATAAAATCCTCGCATAACGCCTCGATGCCCGCCTGGTCATCCGCGCTGAAGCGGCCGGGCGACGGACTGTCGATATCGAGTACACCGAGCAGCGTGCTACCGGCAATCAATGGCACGACCAGCTCGGAGCGCGACGCCGGGTCGCAGGCAATGTGTCCTGGAAACTCGTGGACATCCGCGACACGTTGTGTTTTTCGCTCGCTCGCGGCAGTGCCGCATACACCATCGCCGATCGCGATTCGTACACACGCCGGATTGCCCTGGAACGGTCCCAGCATCAGTGCATCATCGCGCAGCACGTAGACGCCGAGCCAGTTGATATCCGGCATCGCGTTGAACAGCAGCCCGACGAAGTTGGCGGTATTGGCGAGAGCGTCGGTCTCCGACCCTGTCAGTGCCTCCAGCTGGACCGCGAGCAGACGGAAATCGGTTTTGTTGTCAGTGGTTGTCATTACGCCGGTTCCGGAAAGCAGAAAGATTGCACGGTACGAATGTCGCCGGTATCGAGCGCGACCATCAGCAGGCGGTCCAGCCCCACGGCAACGCCGCAGCAGTCGGGCAGTCCATGCGTCATTGCGGCGAGCAATGCTTCATCCAGGGGCCGCACTGGCTGCTGGTTTTCCCGCCGCGTTGCCTGATCATCAAGAAAACGCTGCCGTTGCTGCGATGCATCGGTCAGTTCACGATAACCGTTTGCGAGTTCGAGTTCGCCGAAAAAAATCTCGAAGCGCTCGGCGAGCTTTTTGTACTCGGGACGCAAGCGCGCCAGCGCTGCCTGCGATGCCGGGTAGTGATGCAGGACGGTCAGCCGGTCGCGTCGGAACCCGGCGGCGACACGACTGCTCATCAGCAGGTCCAGCCAGTGGTCGCGGTTCTCACCCAGCGACGCGGCAAGGTCGCGGTCCGCGCCGGCGGCCTCGCGCAGCTCCGCGACCGTTGCACGTAGCGGGTCGACGCCTGCGTGCTGAATAAACGCTTCCTGATAGCTCAGGTACTCCGGCGATACCGCGAGTTTTTCCCGTGGCAGCAGGCCGGCAATAAAGTCTGCCGTATGTTGCATCATCCCCCACAAGTTCACGTTCAGGCGGTACCACTCGACCATCGTGAACTCGGGCTGGTGCCGCCGCCCGATTTCCCCATCCCGGAAGACCTTGCAGATCTGGAAGATATCGGGCCAGCCGGCGCACAGCAGCCGCTTCATCGCAAACTCGGGCGACGTGTGCAGGAAGACATCGTGGCCCGGGTCGGCTGTGACCGACGCGGAAATGCTCTCGATCGCCGGGTCAGTGACGGCACTGCGTGACAACGCGGGCGTGTCCACTTCAAGAATACCGTGATCGGCGAAGAACTGCCGCGCGTTCCCGAGCATCGTTGCCCGATGTCGTGATGCTGCCAGGCCGCACGACGGGCGCCAGCCGTCCGGCGATTCCCGCGGCGCATTCACAAGGACAGGCCCTTGAGCGTGGCAACGACCTCACCCATGACGACCTCGGTGCCGCCGCCAAGGTCATCGCGCAATGTGCACGCACCCGGCGGCATCAGCATGACGACGGTTGAACCCATATTGAACCAGCCGGCCAGGTCCCCGGACGTGACCTGCCGGCCGTGATCGGAGCGCTGCACATCGAGTTCTTCGACGACGCCGCGGCGGCGTGGACGAATTCCCCGGTCCAGGGCGTCGCGATGCTGCCGACATTCAGTGCCCCGACCAGTACCAGGATCATCGGCCCGGCATCCGTCGTGAAGTGACACACAAGCCTTTCGTTACGGGTGAACAGCTTCGGTATGCGCTGTACCGTCGCATCGTTCACACTGTAGAGATCGCCTGGCACGTAACGGGCTGCGGTGAGAGTGCCGGACCACGGCGCATGCACACGATGATAATTATGCGGCGCAAGATAGATCGTGATGAATGTGCCGTCGTGATAGAGCCTCGCATCGTCAACGTCGCTCGCAAGCAACTCTTCCAGCGTATAGTCGCAACCCTTCGCCTGTAACAGGCGGTTGTGTTCAATGCCACCCGCCGCACTGACCGTGCCGTCTACCGGCGCAATGACGGAACGTCGCGCTCCATCTATCACGCGCGCCTCGTGTTTCAGTTCGCGTGTGAAAAAATCATTGAAGCAGGAAAAATCATCCGGCACCTTCCCGGCGACCTCACCGACATCGACCCGATAATGCCGTACAAAGCCGCGGATCATCGCGTTCTTGAACCAGATTGTGCGAATGCGCGCGAGCCGGTACACGGCCGCGGTCAGTGCATACCTCGGCAGCACGTGTTGCAGAATAATAAAGAGTCTTGCACGTAACGCGCTCACGGTGCAGTACGGTCTTTAAGCGTTGTCGTCAGTTCGAGCAGGCGATCGCCGTCATAAGCGATGCGGAGCGTAAGCGTCGAACCGGCGGCCATCGGGCGGGTTGGCTCCATCAGCATCAGGTGCTTGCCTCCCTGCTGCAACAGCAGGCTGCCGCCGGCGTCTATAACCGGATCGTCCAGCTGCACCATGCGGCTGATGCCGTTCTCAATAGTCGTTTCGTGCCATTCGGCGCTGGCGAAGTCCGGGCTGCTGACGCGGGTAATGGTAACCGCGCTGTCGGATTCGTTGTTCAACTCCATATAGGCGACCGCGTTTCGTGCTCCGGGCAGCGGCGCATACGCTACGATGTCCAGAGGCAACGAGAGGTGGCCCGTCGCCGGGCGCGCAGCCGGCCGCAAAGAACCATAGCGGCACGATGCAAAACAGGCGACGTCTCATTGCGCGGACACTATCAGCGGGAGATCACTGACAAAGGCAGACACGTCGTGTGGCGCGCTGAACAGGGCTTTCAGTTCCGCCTGCGGGTTGATGACCATTACGGCAACTGAATGGCTGATGTTGTAATTGCCGTCGTCATCGGGCGGCTCGTACTCGAATAGATGCCGAGCGGTTTTGCCAGCGCCTGCAACTGGTCGTAACGTCCGGTCACGCCTTTGATGCCATCGCCGAAATTTGACACGTATCGGGCAAGTTTTTCCGTCGTATCCCGTTCCGGATCGACGCTAACCATGACGATATTGGGTAACGGGGCGTGTCCTGCCTCGGCGAGTCTCTTTCGTGCAATGGAAAGCTGCTGCAATGTGGCCGGACAGATGTCGGGGCAATGCGTAAAGCCGAAGAACAGCAGGTGCCAGTCACCTTGCAGCGACGCCCGGGTGAAGGGGGCGCCGTTGTGGTCGGTCAGCGTGAACTCCGTAAGCGGCAATGGTATCGGCAGAACCGTCGCTGTTTCCGGCTCGCCACTCCCGAATGGCAGTCCTGCGGACAGGAGCCAGGCGCCGCCGGCAATGCCGGCCGCGAGGAGGAGCGCTGCTAACAGGAAACGGGGCGATCTCATGGGCCGGGATTCTAACCGATACGTCCAGTGTCCCTGTCCCACAAACCAGCACAATTCGGCGCGTCTTTTCGCGCCTGGCCGCGTTCCGGCTCCTCGCAATAGCCCTGCTCACGCATCGCGCGCCTTGCCAGGCACGAAAATCCGCTGCCGACTTGCACTGGTTATTTGCGGGACAGGACACCAGGAGTCTGCGCGCGTGGTAGATTTCCCGATTGTCCTGCCGATCAAGTTCCGCTACACATGCCGACATCGCCGCCGACCACGACAGCCACGGTCGAACAAGTCATTCGCGACATCGCCGCGCAATTCGACGCAGCCGGTCTTGCATACGGTCATGGTACGGACAATGCTATCGATGAAGCAGCGTATCTGGTGTTCGCACACCTCGGTCTCGATCATGCGTCTGCTGCGCAGCATTATCGGCGCCCGCTGACTGCCGACGAGCAGCGCGAGCTCGCTGTACTCGCCGAACGGCGCATTCACGAACGGGTGCCTGTTGCCTACCTCGTCGGCCGCGCATGGTTTGCCGGACTCGAGTTTCATGTCGACGAACGCGCGCTGATACCGCGGTCGCCGCTGGCCGAGCTCATTGCATCGCGGTTCGAACCATGGCTCGGTGGCAGGAACGTGCAACGCGTGCTCGACCTCGGCACCGGCAGCGGTTGCATCGCCATCGCGATTGCCGCCGCGTTTCCGGAGGCAGTCGTCGATGCGGCCGATATTTCCGCCGACGCGCTGGAAGTTGCCGCGATCAATGTCGAGCGGCACGGCATGGCGAGCCGGGTTCATTTGAAGCAATCCTGCTACTACGACAGTCTCGATGGCAGCTACGACCTGATCGTCAGCAACCCGCCGTACGTCGACGCCGATGACATGGCCGCGCTGTCCGGCGAATACCGCCACGAGCCTGAACTGGGCCTGGCCGCGGGCGCTGACGGTCTGGATTCGGTGATAGCGATACTGCATGATGCGAGCCGGTTTCTCGCCGCTGGGGGCTTGCTGGTGGTGGAAGTCGGCAACAGCCAGCCGGCATTGGAGGAACGCTTTCCATCCGTGCCGTTCACCTGGCTGGAATTTGAATACGGTGGCCAGGGCGTGTTCCTGCTGTACAGGGACGAACTCGACCGCCACCATGAGGCTTTCGCGGCCGCCGCACGGGAACGACGCAATGCCGGGTAATACGTTTGGCTTGAGTTTCACGGTAACGACCTTCGGCGAAAGCCACGGGCCGGCACTTGGCTGCATCGTCGACGGCTGCCCGCCGGGCATGGAACTCGCGGAAGACGACATCCAGGCGGATCTCGAACGGCGCCGCCCGGGGCGTTCAAGGCATACGACGCAACGCAGCGAGCCCGATCGCGTCCGCATCCTGTCCGGCGTATTCGAGGGACTGACGACGGGTACACCGATCGCGCTGCTGATCGAAAATACCGACCAGCGTTCGCACGACTACAGTGGCATCAAGGACAAGTTCCGGCCCGGCCACGCCGACTACAGCTACCAGCAGAAGTACGGCATCCGGGACTATCGCGGCGGTGGGCGCTCGTCAGCGCGCGAGACGACGATGCGCGTCGCGGCCGGCGCGATCGCGCGCAAGTACCTGAAAATAAAGGCCGGGGTCGAAATACGGGGCTTTCTGGCACAGCTTGGCCCGATCGAATTGGCCTGCAAGGACCTCGACGAAGTCGATAAAAACCCGTTTTTCTGTGCAGATACCGACAGGATCGGCGAACTTGAGGCCTATATGGACGATCTTCGCGAAGCGGGCGACTCGATCGGTGCAAAGATCAGCGTGCTGGTGCAAAACGTGCCGGTGGGCCTCGGCGAGCCGGTTTTCGACAAGCTCGAGGCCGACCTGGCCCACGGGCTGATGAGTATCAACGCGGTCAAGGGCGTTGAACTGGGCGCCGGATTCGCGGCCGTGCGCCAGAAGGGCAGCGAGCATCGCGACGAAATGACGCCGGGCGGGTTTAAAAAGAACGATGCGGGGGGTACCCTTGGCGGGATTTCATCCGGCCAGGACATACTCGCCAGCATCGCGTTGAAGCCGACGTCGAGCATTTCAGTGGCGGGCAGCACGATAGACCGGCAGGGCAAGGCCTCCGAAATCGTCACGCGCGGCCGCCACGACCCCTGCGTCGGCCTGCGCGCAACGCCGATCGCCGAGGCGATGGTCGCGTTGACACTGATGGACCATTACCTCCGGCACCGGGCGCAGAACGCGGACGTCAAGGCGGATACGCCTGTGATCGCCGCGCGCGCCGATTGACCGGCACTCAAGCCACGCTATGAATAGTCCGGCAAGCAATTCCGGACATTCGAGGATCGATACCACCAATGACCGATAAATATGATGTAGCCGTCGTCGGCGCCACCGGCGCTGTCGGCGCAGCACTCTTTCAAGTCCTGGCACAGCGCAAATTTCCGCTGGGCAAATTGCACGCGCTGGCCAGTGAGCGCTCGGTTGGCAAGGAAGTCAGCTTTGGCAATCGCACGTTGCAGGTCGAGGACCTCGCGACATTCGATTTCACGAACGTGCAAATCGGTTTGTTCTCGGCCGGTGGCTCGGTCTCCGATGTGCATGCGCCGCGTGCAGCCGAAGCCGGATGCGTTGTCATCGACAATACGTCACGGTTTCGCTACGACGACGATGTGCCGCTGGTCGTTCCGGAAGTCAACGCGGAGCGCATTGCCGATTACAAAAAGACCGGCATCATCGCCAACCCGAATTGCTCGACGATACAGATGCTGGTCGCGCTGAAGCCGATCTACGATGCCGTCGGCATCAAGCGCATCAATGTCGCGACCTACCAGGCCGTGTCGGGTGCCGGCCTTAAAGCCGTTGAGGAACTCGCGCGCCAATCCGCCGCGATGCTGAACGGCAAACCCGTCGAGGTGCCCGAACCGGCGAAGCAGATTGCCTTCAATGCCGTGCCGCATATCGACGATTTCCAGGACAACCGCTATACCAAAGAAGAAATGAAGATGGTGTGGGAGACCCGCAAGATTTTCGATGATGACTCGATACTCGTGAATCCCACCGCGGTCCGGATTCCGGTGTTTTACGGCCACTCCGAGGCGATTCATTTAGAGACCGACAGGAAGATATCAGCCGCCGAAGTTTGTGACCTGCTTCGCAAAGCGCCGGGTGTAGAGCTTATGGACGGGGTTGAAGCGGGCGCTTATCCGACAGCCGTCACAGATTCCTCAGGCCACGATCCGGTATACGTGGGTCGGGTGCGGGAGGACATCAGTCACCCGCACGGCATCAACCTGTGGGTGGTGTCCGACAACATTCGTAAGGGCGCTGCTCTAAATAGCGTCCAAATAGCTGAAATATTGGCGAAAAACTATTTATAAGATATAGTTCACCCGCAGACGTGGTGGGCGTCCGAAAATCAAAAAACCAAGGCTCCGAGCGCGTACTTTTGACACAGGCTTGACAGGAGCCGGAGAAAATTACTATGCCACGACGACGTAATCGTGTTTGGCCTTTGCTTGTACTATTTCTTGCAAGCGAGGTCCTGGCACTTGGACTAGGTGACATACGCCTTAATTCCGCGCTCAACGAGCCACTCCGGGCCGAAATCACCCTGTTGTCGCCAACGCCGGAAGACCTCGAGTCGCTGAAAGTCACGCTGGCATCGGCCAGTACTTTCGATCGCTACGGCATTGACCGCCCGGTATTCATGACACGCCTCGCGTTCAACATCGTCCGTACCGGCGGCGGCAACGCCGTCATTCGCGTGACGTCGCCGCAGCCGATCGCCGAGCCGTTCGTCACGTTCCTCGTCGAAGCCAACTGGGCGCAGGGGCGCCTGTTGCGCGAATACACAGTGCTGCTCGACCCGCCGACCTTCGCGCCACCGCCGTCATCGCCCTCCAGTGAAGCCGTTGCCGCGCCGGAGCGCGCGACGCAGGCGGATCGCGGGCGTATCGAACGGCAAGCAGCGCCGCAGCAGCAGTCAGAGCCGTCCCGGGCAGCCCCCGGCACGTTCGATACCGCCGCCGGCGGCGACTACCAGGTGCAGCGCGGCGATACGCTGTGGCGCATTGCCGAACAAGTCAGTACCGGACAATCGCCTGTCGATGAACCAGATGATGGTGGCGATTTACCAGTCCAACCCGGATGCATTTGCCGGCAATGTCAATGTCCTGCGCGCCGGCGCCCGGCTGACGATACCGAGTGCCGACGACATTTTCCGCATCAGCCGCGGCGATGCGCTGAGCGAAGTCCAGCGCCAGAATGCCGCGTGGAGCGGCGGTGCAGCGAGTCCTGCCGCAAGCCAGCCCAGCCTCACCCTGGTGCCGCCCGATGGCGACCAGCAGGACTATCGCGGCGGTACGTCGGCGGCTGACGGCACGGGAGGAGACGCCGCGGCACGCGAGCGCATCCAGCAGCTCGAGCGGCAGGTCGAGCAGCAGGAGTCGCTGCTCGAAGTGCGGGACAACGAACTGGCGCAGCTGCGTGATGAGCTGGCGCGTTTGCGTGAAGCACGCGAGGGGCAGGCGGCGGATCCGCTGCCGGCTGATGAAATGGACGAACAGCCGGCGGACGCGGCCGTTGCTGACACTGAATCCGGGGCTGCCGCCGACGAAGAGGCGATATTCGTCGAAGACGAACCCGCGGCCGAGGGCGATGATGCGGCCGCTGAGGCATCCGACGAAGACGAGGCAGCCGCGGACGAACCGCGCCAGCCGGCACCGAGAGTCGTCCTGCCAGCGGCGGAGCCGAGCCTCGTCGACCGGATCATCGGCGCTTTGACCGGCATCTGGGGCCTGATCGGCCTTGCGCTGCTGATCGTCGTGGTTGTGCTGGTGTGGTTTGCACGGCGCGCCAGTGGTTCTGACGACGGCGACCCGACCGGTGTCTGGGATGCGCTGGATGTCGAGGACGCTGACAGTGAAAGCGTCGCGTCAACGGAGCGCCTCCGCGCGCTGGCCCGTGACGATGACGAATCAATCGTCGTCGTTGAGCAGGGCGCCGAGGCGAGCGGGCGTTCGGGCGATACCGTCGAGACGCCGGGATTCACCGGTAGCCAGGATGCGTTGCGCGAGACCGGCGCACCGGTGTCGCTCGAGGATACGTTCTCCAGTGAAACTGCGATCAACCTCGACCAGTCCGATCCGGTTGCCGAGGCCGATTTCCACATGGCCTATGGCCTGTACGACCAGGCGGCGGACCTGATCAACGGCGCACTGGCGGTTGAACCCGAGCGCAAGGACCTGATGGCGAAGCTGTGCGAGATCTACTTCGTCTGGGGCAATCGCGACGCGTTTGTCGAAGCCGCCGGGCGCCTGAAGACCTCGCTCGGTGACGAAACCAGCGGCGACTGGGACAAGATCGTCATCATGGGCCAGCAGATTGCCGGTGACGACGAGATGTTCTCGCACGCGAAAGCCGGCAGCGCCGGACAGTCTGTCGACCTGGCCTTCGACGAGAGCGGCGACTCCGGTGTCCTCGACATGGACTTCGACAGCGGCGGGCCTGACGGCAGCGTCAGCGATATCGTCGATGTCGGCTCCGATGACGACGACGGCGGCAAGGACCTGTCCGGGGTATTCGGCGGCGCGAATGACGATGACGGCCTCGATTTCTCGTTCGACGAAGAGGAAAGCACCGGCGAGACGATCACCCGCGAAATGCCGCGCGCTGACGAGCGCGATGACGACGACACGGTCGAGTCCCGGGCACTGCAGTGCCGACGATGACGATGACGCGGACACGACGATGGAGTCGCCGACGATCCAGCAGCGTTCGTCCTACGACGCGGATAGCACATCAGAATTACCCGCAATCTCGGACGACGACGAAACAACAACGTTCGGCGCACGAGGCGACCGTTCGGACCAGACCGCCGAGATCGACCTCGACGATCTCGGTCTCGATCTCGATTCGCTCGGCGGCGACGTCGCCGACGGCGACACCGGCATCATGTCGGCGCTCGATGACACGGGAACCCGCCGCGCATGGGACGAGGATACGAACGATGAAACGGGCCGCAACGAGCGCCTCGACGATGACGCTGACAGCGACACACAACGGAACCAGGCGATTGACGACGACCTGAAGAATGCCACTGGCGAAACGCAGGTCCTGTCCGAGGACTTTGCCGTCGAGACCGGCCGCAATCCGCGCGTCGATATCGCCGATGACGAAGCGACCCTGCTCGCAAAGGGACTCGACAGCGGTGACGAACCGGATTTCGACTACGCGGCGACCGAAGCATTGCCGAAGGACACCTTCGAGCGCGATGATTCCCTCGACGAAACCGGGGAAATGCCTGCCCCGACGGGTGGCACCGATGTCGACCTCGATCTCGACGACCTGACCGCCGCGCTCAAGATGAGCGAGTCCGGCGACACCGTCAACCAGCCACGCGACGACGAAACTGTCGAGCAGCCGCACATGAAGTCCGGTGGCGACCACGATCTGGATTTCGATCTCGGCCTGGACAGCGACAGCGACAGCGATGAACCTACACAGTCACTGTCACCCGATGACTTGTCCGACGACCTGCACGACGCGCGGACAATGACCGAAGTGGGCACCAAGCTCGACCTTGCACGAGCCTACGTCGACATGGGGGATCCGGGTGGTGCCCGCAATATCCTCGAGGAAGTACTCGAGGAGGGCGATGCGTCGCAGCGGCAACAGGCGCAGCAGCTGCTGGATACCTTGCCTGGCTGAGCAACGCCGTCATCGCGAGCGCAGCGTGGCGACCTCGTACCGCCTGGCAGAGCGGTAATCCGTGCGAGATCGCCACGGCGCTACGCGCCTCGCGACGACTACCATGCGAATAGCAATGGGCATCGAGTACGACGGCTCGGCCTACCAGGGCTGGCAGCGGCAGCGTAACGGCACCGGGGTGCAGGCGGTGCTCGAGCGTGCGCTGTCGGTTGTTGCCGATGAGGCCGTTGAAACGTTTTGCGCCGGGCGTACTGATGCCGGTGTGCACGCGTTGTCGCAGGTTGTGCACTTCGATACGACCGCTTCGCGCAATTTGCGCGGCTGGTTGCTTGGCACCAACAGCAACCTGCCCGATGACGTCAGCGTGTCGTGGGTTCATCCTGTCAGTGATGATTTTCATGCGCGTTACTCTGCAACTGCACGGACGTATCGCTACCTGGTCCTGAACCGGCTCGTGCGGTCGGCGCTTTACCGGCATCGTGCGTGGTGGGTGTACGAACCGCTCGATGTCGGGCGCATGCAGGCGGCCGGGCGGTTGCTGCTTGGCGAGCACGACTTTTCGGCGTTTCGTGCCGCCGGCTGTCAGGCATCGACACCAAAGCGGAATGTCACGCATCTCGACATCAGGCGCGACGACGACTGGATTGCGGTAACGATCACCGCCAATGCGTTCCTGCAGCACATGGTGCGCAATATTGTCGGCCTGTTGGCCGCTGTCGGCAGTGGCGGGCAACCGCCGCAGTGGGCTGCTGACGTGCTCGAGAGCCGCGACCGCAAGCAGGCCGCCGTTACCGCGCCCCCTCACGGCCTGACACTGGTATACGTCGATTATCCGCCGCACTTCGGTCTCCCGCTCACGCACGCTTTTCATCGTAGCGGCCATTTCGTGTGATACCGCTCATGCACCCTGACCCTGCTTCGTTTATCATGCGGCCATGAGCTGGTTTGCGAAATTGATGCCGTCGAGGATCAGTACCGAAAAGCGTACGCGTTCGGTCCCCCAGGGTGTCTGGATCAAATGCCCGAAGTGCGATGCGCAGCTGTACCGCACTGAACTCGAGCGAAACCTGAGCGTCTGCCCGAAATGCGACCATCACATGCGCATAGGCGCACGCACGCGGCTCGAGTATTTTCTCGATCCCGATACGGCGGAGGAAATCGGCGCCAATCTCGAACCGCTGGATCCGCTCAAGTTCCGCGACAGCAAGAAGTATCGCGATCGTCTCGTGCAAGCGCAGAAAAAAACCGGCGAGAAAGACGCGCTCGTTGCCGCCAGTGGCAAATTGCTCGGGCAGCCCGTCGTTGCCTGCGCCTTCGAATTCAGTTTCATGGGCGGCTCGATGGGTTCGGTCGTCGGCGAGCGCTTTTCCCGTGCCGCCGAAGTGAGCGGCGAGACCAACGCACCGTTGATCTGCTTCTCCGCCAGTGGCGGCGCGCGCATGCAGGAAGCGCTGTTTTCACTGCTGCAGATGGCCAAGACGTCGGCCGCGCTGTCGGCCCTGGCCGACAAGGGCGTGCCGTTCGTGTCCGTACTGACCGACCCAACCACCGGAGGTGTGTCGGCCAGCCTCGCGATGCTCGGTGATATCAACATTGCAGAACCCCGGGCGCTGATCGGATTTGCCGGGCCGCGCGTTATTGAACAGACGGTTCGGCAGAAGCTGCCGGAAGGCTTCCAGCGCAGCGAATTCCTGCTGGACCACGGCGCGATCGACATGATCATCGACCGCCGCCGCATGCGTGCCGAAATCTCCGACCTGCTCGCGAAACTCGATCACCGTCCGCAGCCCATCGAAGAGTAAACCCCCATCATGAACCGTCACGGGTCGTTGACCGCCCTGGACGACTGGCTGGCGTGGCTCGAGACGCTGTCGCCGCGTGAAATCGAGCTCGGCCTCGATCGCGTCCAGTCCGTCCTGTCCCGCATGGAATTACCGCGGCCAAAACACGTCATTCATGTCGCCGGCACGAACGGCAAGGGCTCGACGGCCGCGATGCTCGAAGCGATGTTCACAGGCGCGGGCATGCGCGTCGGCTGTTACACGTCGCCGCACGTGCGGCGCTTCAATGAGCGGATGCGCGTACAGGGCCGGGAACTCGACGACGAGACAATTATTGCCGCGTTCCGCGTGGTTGAAGCGGCCCGCCAGAAAGTAATTCTCACGTATTTCGAGTTCGGCACACTGGCGGCGCTGGCAGCATTTGCCAAAGCGGGAACGGATGTGCTCGTCCTTGAGATAGGGCTTGGCGGCCGGCTCGATGCCGTCAATGCCGTTGATCCGGACGCGGCCATCATCACCAACGTGACACTCGATCACTGCGACTGGCTTGGCGATGATATTGAGTCTATCGCTGTCGAAAAAGCCGGTGTCATGCGCCGTGGCATACCGGTGGTGTTCGGGTCAGAGCAGGTGCCCGCGGCAATCATCGCCGAAGCGGCGCGGCATGGCGCGGATCTGCGTCTGACAGGCCGTGATTTCCGCTACGGCGACGACGGGGATTCCTGGCACTGGCACGGCCGCACGCAGTCACTCGGCGACTTGCAGAAACCGGCGCTGGCCGGCGCGTTCCAGCTGCAAAATGCGGCAGCGGTGCTGGCTGTCATGGAAGCACTCGGGCTCGAGGCAATGCTTGATGCGCCGGACGTCAATGCGGCAATGCAGCGGCTGTCGCTGCCCGGCCGTTTGCAGCAAATCGCAGGGCAGCGCCGCTGGTTGCTGGATGTCGCGCACAACCCGGATGCAGCACGCGTGCTGGGTGCCGCGCTGCCGGACATCAGCGCCAGCGGCAGGCTCGTTGCGGTGATCGGCGTCCTCGCTGACAAGGACGTGGATGGTATCGTGGCGCCGTTATGCAGTTCCGTCGACGCATGGATCGCCGTGCCGGCCGGCAATCCGCGCGCGCTGGCAGCCGAGGCGCTCGCGGCCCGTGTGGCCAGCCATTGCGACAAGCCGTGCCGTATTGCCGACAGCGTGGCGGCCGGGCTCGCGCTGGCGGCATCGCTGACGAGCGCGGACGACCAGATACTGGTGACAGGCTCGTTCGATACCGTCGGACCGGCACCTGGAGTGCCTCGACAGGATGGAGCCGGATGCGGTGTGAGCATGCGTTGTCATTGCGAGGCTGCCGGACGGGGGTGCACCGTCATTGCGAGGCTGCCGGAGGCAGCCGTGGCAATCTCGTTCCGGCTGGCAGAGTCACGGGCGGTGCCAGGTCGCCACGTCGCTGCGCTCCTCGCGATGACAGGGGTGCATCGTCATTGCGAGGCTGCCGGAGGCAGCCGTGGCAATCTCGTTCCGGCTGGCAGAGTCACTGGCTGTGCGAGGTCGCCACGTCGCTGCGCTCCTCGCGATGACGGGGGTGCGTCGTCATTGCGAGGCTGCCGAAGGCAGCCGTGGCAGTCTCGTTCCGGCTGGCAGAGTCACGCGGGTGCGAGGTCGCCACGTCGCTGCGCTCCTCGCGATGACGGGCGACGACGATGGTGTTGCAGCGGCCGACACTGTCGTCCGTACGCCGTGCGCCGCATCTTTTGTTGCCACTGTCACGTTAACAAGTGAAATCCGGGAGCCGTCAGTTGGCAGAGTTTATGGATCGCCCGCTAAAGGAACGTATTGTCGGCGCCATCGTGCTGGTCGTCGTTGCCGTGCTCGTCGTACCGGTATTCCTCGATGGCCCCGTCGATGACACGGAAGTTGTGACCGAGACAGTCCTGTTGCCCGGCCAGGAAGGGCAGGCGCGCAAGCAACAGACCATCGTCCTTAATCGCGACCGGCAGCGAACCGGTGCCTGCACCCAATGCATCCCGGGACGAAACGGGTTCCGATGCGCGGGACGAGCCTGAACCCGACGCGCGGCAGGACACCGCCACGGTGCTGCCACCGGCCGATACCGCGCCGGCGGCGCAGCAGCAGGCGGCTCCCGCGGTGCAGGACACAGAACCGGCGCCGTCCGTGCCGGTCGCCGCGCCCACAGGCGGCAATGCCGAGCCGGCCGGCCCGGGTGATGTGTCCGCGACCGGCATGTGGGCGGTGCAACTCGGCAGCTTTTCGAATCCGGAAAACGCGGAGCGTCTCGCCGCGGAACTCCGCACCAAGGGCTATGCGGCATTCCTGAGCCAGCTCAAAAGCAGTTCCGGCCCGCTGCACCGCGTGCGCATCGGGCCGCAGAAAGATCTCGCGACAGCGCGGAAGCCGTTGCCAGGCGGCTGGCGGCCGATGGACACAAAGGCCAGGTATTGCCGCATCCGGCATTTGCCGGCAGCCTGTCGACAGGCTGCCGGAGACCGTGCAATCGGTGGCGGATGCGGGCTAGAATCACGGCCAGTTTCCGAAGCCTCGCGACAAGTCCTGAAATATCGTTACAGATGCCCATTGCCGACATTGTTATTGCCGTCGCGGTCGCCATTTCAGTCATCGTTGGATTTGCGCGCGGCTTCGTCAAGGAAGCCATGTCCATCGCGTCGCTGTTGATCGCGATCTGGGCCGCGTTCAATTTCGGGTCGCATGCGCAACGCTTAGCGAGAATTTCCTCAGCAGTTCCGGCATGCAGGTCTGGTTCGGCCGTATTCTCGTGTTCGTCGTCGTTTTGAGCCTCGGCGGGCTGCTTGGTTGGGGTATCGCGAAACTGGTGCGGCTATCGGTCCTGAGCGGAATGGACCGGACACTTGGCACGGTCTTCGGGTTTGCTCGTGGTGTCGTTCTCGTTGCCGTGTTCATCATCGGCGGCCAGTACGCGAGTTTCGACCAGGACAACTGGTGGCGGGACTCGCGCTTCATTCCGCAAATTGCTGTTGTCTCCGACTGGCTGCGGGTCATGGCACCGAAGGGCATGGAAATGTTGCAGCCCGGCGCGGTGCCGGACGATTTTGCGGCAGCTCGCGGCGTTATGCCGCTGTTGCCGAATAGCTGAGCCAGTCCACTATGTGCGGAATCGTCGGAATCGTTGCCAGCCGCCCGGTCAACCAGGCCATCTACGACGCCCTGACGGTCCTGCAGCACCGCGGCCAGGATGCGGCTGGTATTGTGACCTGGGGTGAAGAGGGGCTGCGGGTCCGCAAGAGCAACGGGCTCGTGCGCGACGTATTCCACCAGCGGCACATGCTGCGATTGACCGGGAATACCGGGATAGGCCACGTTCGTTACCCGACGGCCGGCGGTGCGGAATCGGCCGAAGCGCAGCCTTTTTACGTTAATTCCCCGTACGGCATCTGCCTCGCGCACAACGGCAACCTGACCAACTATGAGCCGCTGGCCGAGTTGTTGCAGGTCGAGGACCGGCGTCACCTGAATACCGGCTCTGATTCGGAAGTGCTGTTAAACGTTTTCGCGCACGAACTGCAGAGCCGTGCGAACGGCAAACCGGGACCGGACCAGGTGTTCGGTGCAGTCGAGGCGTTGCACAAGCGATGCAGCGGCGGCTATGCCGTCGTCGCAATGATCATTGGTCACGGTATCGTCGCGTTCCGCGACCCGAACGGTATCCGGCCGCTGGTGCTTGGCCGGCGCAAGAGCAAGCAGGGCTATGACTACATGGTTGCCTCGGAAAGCGTCGCGCTCGACGTGCTGCAGTTCGAGCGCCTGCGTGATGTGCGGCCGGGCGAGGCGATCTACATCGAGAACAATGGCACACTGCACAGCCGGGAACACGCTGGCAAAACCCGCCATACGCCGTGCATTTTCGAGTACGTGTATTTCGCGCGGCCCGATACGATTATCGACAAAATTTCAGTGTACAAGGCGCGATTGCGCATGGGCGAACAGCTTGCCGGCCAGATAGTCCGTGAGTGGCCCGATCACGATGTCGACGTCGTCATTCCCATTCCCGATACCAGCCGCACGTCCGCCGTGCAGGTTGCGCATCATCTCGGCGTCAAGTACCGCGAAGGTTTTATCAAGAATCGCTACATCGGCCGCACGTTCATCATGCCGGGGCAGGCCGAGCGCGCGCAGTCGGTGCGGCGCAAGCTGAATGCGATCGCTCTCGAGTTTCGCGGCAAGAACGTGCTGCTGGTTGACGACTCCATCGTGCGCGGCACGACGTCGCGGCAAATTATAAGGCTGGCGCGCGAAGCCGGGGCGCGCAAGGTCTATTTCGCGTCGGCAGCGCCGCCGGTGCGCTACCCGAACGTCTACGGCATCGACATGCCGGCGGCAAACGAACTGATCGCGAACGGGCGGGACACGGCCGAAATCTGTGAACTGATCGGCGCCGACCGGCTGATCTACCTGGACCTGCCGGGGCTGATCCGTTCGGTGCGCCACAACGATTCCGGTGTCGTCGAGTTCGACACGTCGTGCTTCTCCGGCGAGTACGTCACCAGTGACGTGACGCCGGAGTATCTTGCGGCCCTCGAAGCGCGGCGTAACGACCAGGCCAAGTCGCGGCGGGCCGCGCAATGGTGGGCCGCGCCGGATGCCGCACGCGGCGCTGACCCCGGCACCGGGCTTGCAGGCCAGGACGATTCATCGGACGATTCGTCCACTGCCGTAGGCATGTGACCGGCCGCCAGGATGGGTCGCACGACCGGCGGCGTCAGTCGCACCAACAGACCGCATCCATGAGCACCAGAGTCCTGATCATCGACGGACAGCCCGAATTCCGTGAACTGCTGATGCACCACGTCAGCGCGCACTGGCCCGATGCTGTCATCAATGATTACGATCCGCTGGTCTCGGGACGCTTGCGCCACGAGTTTTCCGGCGCCGGCAACGACCTTATCCTGCTCGGCAACCGCCACGGGGACATTGACGGCCTCGATGTCCTGAAGCAGTTCGCCAGGACGCCGGGGTTCCCGCCCGTGATTTATTTTGGCAGCAGTGATGCGGATGGAGGTGCAGCCGCAAAGCGCTACGGCGCGGCAGGCTTTATGGTGCGAGAGAGCATCCAGCATTCGGCATTGACGATCATGCTCGGCGAAGCACTGCGTACCGGCCAGCGGCAGGCATCAACCGGATCGCTGTTTGTCGGCGATATGCGCACCGGTATCCGGCCGCTGATCCGGGGCTACCGGCTAGTCAAGCGCCTGTCGGCGTCAGGTCACTCGGCGGTCTATCTCGCGGACAAGGAAAGTTCGGGTACACGCATGGTCCTGAAGGTGTTGCAGCAGCCGCCGGAACAATCGGACGGCGTTGGACCATTCGACCGCTTCCTGCGCGAGTACGAGCTGATCGCTGATATCCGTCACCCGAACATCGTGCGCATTTATGATCTCGGTGTCAGCGACGACCACGCGCACATTGCGATGGAGTACCTGTCCGGCGGCGACCTGAAGAACCGCCTGCTGAACGGCATACAGGTCGGGCAGGCGGTCGAGTACACGCGGCAGGTCGCGAGCGCGCTGGCCGCGATCCACAACGTAGGTATCCTGCATCGCGACCTGAAACCCGGCAACATCATGCTGCGCGACGACGATACGGTGGCGCTGATCGATTTCGGCCTGGCGAAGCACATGCGGCTGCAGCAGGAAATCACCGACAGCGGCGAGATATTCGGCACGCCTTATTATATGAGTCCGGAGCAGGGCCACGCGAACGACGTCGACCAGCGCAGCGACATCTACAGCCTCGGCGTCATCTTCTACGAGATGCTGACCGGGGAAAAGCCGTATCGCGGCAGCAATGCAATGAGCATTATCTTCAAGCACAGCAAGGCGCCGATCCCGCTGCTGCCGCCGCGGCTCGGCGTCTACCAGGCTTTGCTGAACCTGTTGCTCGCGAAGAAGCCCGAGGACCGCCTGTCCGACGCCGCCGAGATCCTCGAATGGCTGGCCTGATGAAACCGGCGGAACATCGTAACGCGTCGGGTCCCGCCGCAATTCCCGATGAAATTGCGAATTTCCTGCTGACACCGACGCCCGGGACCTGGCTCACCGCCGCCCGGGAGCGCCTGCCGGAACTGCTCATCGATCATGCCAATTGCGAACTGAAGGCGGCATCGACGGCTCTTGGCTTTATTTACCGCTATCCGGAACAAACGGCGTTGTGCTGGCGCATGTCACGGCTCGCGCGCGAGGAACTGCGGCATTTCGAGCAGGTGCGAACGATACTGGACGAACGCGGCATCCCGTTCCGGCGCCTGACAGCGTCGCGCTACGCAGGCGGCCTGCGGGCCGCGGCACGCACCGCCGAGCCCGGCAAACTTGCCGACCTGCTGATTATCGGGGCGCTGATCGAGGCGCGTTCCTGCGAGCGCTTTGCCGCACTGGCGCCGTTATTGCCGGCGGACATCGGCCGCTTTTATACCGGCCTGCTCGCGTCCGAAGCACGGCATTTCGAGCGCTACGTCAAACTCGCGCGGGAGGCACACGACGGTGATGCGGAATCGTTCGATGCGCGGCTGTCTGAATTCCTGAGCAGGGAGAGCGACCTGATCAATACACCAGACCCGGCAGTTCCGTTTTCACAGCGGCGTCCCGGACGGCCCGACAGACGTAGCCTGTCGCCGTACGCTCCATCGCGGCGAGCATCGGTCCGTCATCGTCCCAGCGCACGACGCTGCCCTGTTCGTACCAGTCGCCGAGCACGATGCGCCGCGCCGGCTTGCCGTCGAGTTCCAACGAGTGCACGGCCGGCCGGTGAGTGTGACCGTGCAGCATCAGGTCGACGTCGTGCTCCCGCATCACTGACAGGATGGCGTCCGGGTTGACGTCGCTGATGCGTTCGTCGAGCGTGCTGCCGTGCGCGGCACTGTCGGCGCGCGCCTGTGTCGCGATTGCCTGGCGCTCGGCCAGTGGTTTCGCGAGCATCGCTGCCTGCCATGCCGGGTCGCGTGTCATGTGGCGCACGGCCTGGTACTGCGTGTCGTCGGTGCAATATGCGTCGCCGTGGCTCAGCAGCACGCGGCGGCCATGAATGTCGCGGACCAGCGGGTCGCCGAGCAATTGCACACCGGTGTCGGCGGCAAAGCCGTCGCCAACGAGGAAGTCGCGATTGCCGTGCATGAAGTAGACGGGTACGTCGTGTGCAACGACATCGCGCAGCGCGCGCTTGATCGTCGCGAAATGTGCATTCGGGTCGTCGTCACCGATCCACGACTCGAAAAGGTCGCCAAGGATATACAACGCATCGGCCGTCACGGCTTCGGTGCGGAGGAAATGCAGGAACTGTGCGCCGATGTCCGGACGGCTGGCATCGAGATGCAGGTCGGAGATAAAAAGTGTTGTCATCGGATATGCGCTGCGGTCAGTCAGTCTTGCGGTAGGCTTTTTCGATGATGATCGGCACGACCGGCACGTCCTTGTCGAACGGGCCGGCCGGCGCCGTCGGGATGTCGGTCATCTTCTCGACAACATCCATGCCCTCGACGACGTAGCCGAACACGGCGTATCCCCAGCGCTCAGGGCCCGGGTTCAGGGCCTTGTTGTCGCCAAGATTAATGAAAAACTGCGCCATCGCCGTGTGCGGATCGTCCTGGCGCGCCATCGCCACCGTGCCACGCAGGTGTGTCAGTCCGTTGCCCGATTCGTTCGGAATACCGCCGTCGGGCTCTTTCGCTTTGAGATCGCGCGTGTAGCCGCCGCCCTGCACCATGAAGTCCTTGATGACGCGATGGAAGATCGTGCCGTCATAGTAGCCGTCGTCGACAAGCCGGAGAAAATTGCGGACGGTCAGCGGCGCGCGCCGGCCGTCCAACTCCATGACGATCGTGCCCTCGGTCGTTTCGAACACGACCCACGGATGTGCGGGCACAGGTTCATCGGCGTGGGCAACGCCGAGCATCAGTAGCAGCACGGTTGTCAGTAACGGCCTCATACGCGTCTCGGTTCTGGCGGGCAGTACCGGCAAGATAGCAAAGCGCGCGGTGCGGACAAAGTGCATGCCAGACTCCCCGCAGGGGCTACCGGTGCTCGTCAGAGTCCGCTGCGTCCTTGCTTAAGTGACTGGCATAGGGACAGGACACTGCATTGACTGCCCCTGGTGCCGGCCGTATTATCGTGCCCCCGCCGGGGCCGGCCAGCCAGATCGGACGCGAGCGGCGCGGGGTTTGGCGGGGCATGGCGCAGCCTGGTAGCGCATCTGCTTTGGGAGCAGAGGGTCGGCGGTTCGAATCCGTCTGCCCCGACCACGAATTTGAAGATGTAGTGATTTGTAAGGAGCAGCTGTAATCGTATCGAGCGCCCGTAGCTCAACCGGATAGAGCATCGGCCTTTGACCGTGGAGCCTGTGGCGGGAAACAGAACCGTGACAGTGGACTGCACCGTAACGGGGAAACCTTAACAGGTAATGCTGATGGCAATCCCGTGGAAACCTGTGGACGCCCCGATTGATCGTGTAGACTGGCTGCTTGATACCGGTGCATGTATTGAAAGGGTGACCCGGGCGACTCGAAGGACCGGATCTGTAACGACGCAAGCATGACGCTCTGTTCGAGTGCCGGCTTGCAGGCGTAAGGATCCGGGGGTAGAGCCGCCAGAGTACGGCCGGCGTATTGATGATCGCGCCTGGCAGTCGCAGGGATCCGTAGAGACTATACGTGCAGCGCCTGAGATGGCGAAGAGATAGTCCAGACCACAAACCCGGGGCTTGCCCCGGGGCCGCGAAAGCGGTAGCGGTACGCTAAGCCGGAGGTTGCAGGTTCGAGTCCTGCCGGGCGCGCCATTACGATTGCAGGGCAGCAGGACGGATTTAAAACAATGGTGGGCGTAGCTCAGTTGGTAGAGCCCCGGGTTGTGATCCCGGTCGTCGTGGGTTCGAGTCCCATCGTCCACCCCAATCCGCCCTCGTGCCATTAGAAACCACGGTGGTTGGTGCGGATTGATCTTTAGTGTTGAACGATGCCGGAGACGGCGGATTGGCTATAGTAAATTGGCCGCATTGGGCGGGTCGTGACAGACGTGATACGAAGCGCTGACACGTCGAAGACACGTTGCGATTCGACGCAAGCGCTAGGCCGGAGGCGGCGATTACGAACGTGCTGGTGCATGAGCGACGCGCTGCGTGCTAATTGAGCGACGGCGCGCAGCTGCGTCGACATTGCGAGGCGCGCAGCTGCGTCGTCATTGCGAGGCGCGCAGCGCCGTGGCAATCTCGTTGGGGCGGCTTGATCTGTCGTGTTGATGTGCGCCGGAGACGGCGGATTGGATAAAAGAACTCCGCACCTGGCTGCGGAATTTTTTTATCGGAATTGGCAGATCGATGAAATGTTGCGATTGGGAGATCGTGGAAGTAGCATCAGCGCGCTTCGGGCGGTGCCGTTAAAGATTAAGTACGTGCCGGCTGAAGTGGTTTTTTTGACGAGATTGGTGAATTTACCTTTGTTGCGACAGGGGCATCGCGGGTTTACCTTCAGCGCTTTTCCTGTTGTTGACACTAAAGATCAATCCGCGGTTGACCAAGTGGCTTTTTTGAACAGAATTGTTGGATTTACGTTGGTTGCGATAGGGGGCATCGCGGGTTTACCTTCAGCACTCTTCCTGTTGTTGACACTAAAGATCAATCCGCGGCTGCCCGCGGAGTTTTTTTAAACTTGTTTTGGCGGATTGGGGCCTCTAGCTCAATTGGTAGAGCAGTGGACTCTTAATCCATTGGTTCGGGGTTCAAGTCCCCGGGGGCCCACCACTTCCGCCGACCGTGTGCTTGCTGGCACCGCTGTCTTCCCGCGAGTTGCCGCCTGTCACCCACTGGAATCGTGCCCACGGCGACCCCATGATCCGTTATACTCGCCGGCTGGATATCAGGCGTCAGTACCGTGGCCGGGATATGCGAAAGTGGCGGAATTGGTAGACGCGCTGGATTTAGGATCCTGTGGGGCAACCCGTGAGAGTTCGAGTCTCTCCTTTCGCACCAACACCCTCTGAACGCTTATAATTCATTGAAAAATAGTTACTTAACGAGCATATCCGGCGCTGCTCGCAGCTCGCGCCGGGCGCACAGGCAAGGAATACAAACATGATGGTCACGGTGGAATCGACAGGCACCCTGGAACGGCGCATGCGCGTCGAGCTGCCTGCCGAACGCATTGAGAAGGAAATCGAGTCGCGACTGAAGTCGGTCGGGCGCACCGCGAAAATCAAGGGTTTCCGGCCCGGTAAAATTCCTGCCAAGGTCGTGCGGCAGCGCTTTGGCGGCCAGATTCGCCAGGAAGTGCTGTCCGAGCTGATGCACACGAGTTACGGCGACGCCGTGGCGCAGGAAAACCTGACGCCGGCTGGTGGCCCGCGCATCGAGCCGGTCGCGACCGAGAAAGGCAGGATTTCGCCTATGTAGCGACGTTCGAGGTGTTTCCGGAGATCAAACTGCAAGGCCTCGACAAGATCAAGGTCGAGCGGCCGGACGTCGAGATCACCGACGCCGATTGTGACGGCATGATCGACAACCTGCGCCAGCAAAAGGCCGAGTGGAAAGTCGTCGAACGCGCCGCCAAAGACGGTGATCGCGTCATGGTCGACTTCGAAGGGTTGCTGGACGGTGAACCGATCGCCGGCGGCCAGGGCAACGGCGTACCGGTCGTACTCGGCCAGGGCCAGATGCTGCCGGATTTCGAGAAGGCGATCGTGGGCCTCAAGGCCGGCGATTCCAAAGACACCAGGGTCAAGTTCCCGAAGGACTACCACGCCGAGGAACTGGCCGGTAAGAAAGTGGACTTCACGATAACGGCGCAGCAGGTCGAGGAGCAGGAACTGCCGGCGCTTGACGATTCGCTGGCGGAACTCTACGGCGTCAGCGAAGGCGGACTCGGGAAGCTTCGCGAGGAGGTTGTCGCCAACATGGAACGCGAAGCCGGCGACAAGGTCCGCTCGGACGTCAAGGAACAGGTCATGGAAGCATTGCTGGCGGCCAATCCCATCGATGTGCCGCAGGCGCTGGTAGACCAGGAAGCCCACGCGATGCAGCACGAGGCGATGCGCCGCATGGGTATCGAGGACCACGATGACGCGCCGCCGCGCGAACGGTTTACCGAAGCGGCCGAACGCCGCGTGAGGCTCGGGCTCCTGATGCGCCAGTATATCGACGACCAGCAGCTGACCGTCGACCCGGAGCGCGTCCGCGAGCGGGTCGAGAATATCTGCAGCACCTACGAAAATGCCGACGACATGGTTGCAAACTACCTTGCCAACCCGCAGATCATGGCCCAGCTCGAGCCGCTGGTCATGGAGGAGCAGGCGGTCGACCGGCTGATCGAAAACGGCGCTGAAAAGACCCGCAAGGTCAAGTTCCGCGACTATATGAATGGCTAGGAGCCTGAGACCCCCGCTAAGTTTGACGATTACAAACAGTTACAGATTTGAGTGACTTATACGGCCGATACCCGGTCTTACTGGCAGGAACAGGCTGTAGCGAAAAGGACGACGAAACCGCGGCATTTGCCCGCAGACGAACAACAGGCCGAACAGGACACACTGAATGACTGCAACAGCATTGAACCTCGTACCGATGGTCGTGGAACAGACCGCCCGCGGCGAACGTGCCTACGACATCTATTCGCGGCTCCTGAAAGAGCGCGTCGTGTTCATCGTCGGCCCCGTCGAGGATTACATGGCGAACCTGGTCGTCGCGCAGCTTCTGTACCTGGAGTCGGAGAATCCGGACAAGGATATCCACCTTTACATCAACTCGCCCGGCGGGTCGGTAACGTCGGGACTGTCGATCTACGACACGATGCAGTTCATCAACTGCGATGTCAGTACGATTTGCGTTGGCCAGGCGGCCAGCATGGGTGCGCTGCTGCTGGCAGGCGGCTGTCAGAAGAAGCGTTTCGCACTGCCGCATTCGCGCATCATGGTGCACCAGCCCAGCGCCGGGTTTCAGGGCCAGGCTACCGATATCGAAATCCACGCAAAGGAAGTGCTGGAGTTGAAGCGCCGCCTGAACGAGATCATGGCGCGCCATACCGGCAAGACCGTGGACCAGATCGAGCGCGATACGGACCGCGACCGCTTCCTGAGCGGTGAGCTGGCAATGGAATACGGCATCATCGACACCGTGCTCGGGCAACGGGCCGAAATGCCCAAGGCGCCGCGGACGGAAACGGATTAAATTCAACACCCTGGCGCACAAATGGGCTGAATGAGACGCTGGCGCTTTGCACGCCACAGAGCCGCGTGTTATATAACGTGAGCGCTGTAACAGATTGATTTTTTTAAGACAGAGGCAAGTCACCAATGAGCGATGAAACCCGCGGCAAAGGCGAGGACGGTAAGCTCCTATACTGCTCTTTTTGCGGCAAGAGCCAGCATGAAGTCCGGAAGCTGATCGCGGGTCCGTCCGTCTTTATCTGCGACGAATGCGTCGAGCTCTGCAACGACATCATTCGCGAAGAGCTCGAGGACGCAAGCGAAACCGGTCACGACAAGCTGCCCAAGCCGCATGAGATCAATGCGGTGCTGGACGAGTATGTCATCGGCCAGGCCCGCGCCAAGAAGGTGCTGGCAGTCGCTGTCTACAATCATTACAAGCGCCTCGAGGACCGTGCCGGCGAACGTGGCAAGGACGACATCGAGCTCGCCAAGAGCAACATCCTGCTGATTGGCCCGACCGGTTGCGGCAAGACGCTGCTGGCCGAAACGCTGGCCAGGCTCTTGAACGTGCCGTTTACGATCGCCGATGCGACGACGCTGACCGAGGCCGGCTACGTCGGCGAGGATGTCGAAAACATCATCCAGAAGCTGCTGCAGAAGTGCGACTACGACGTCGAGAAGGCACAGACCGGCATCGTCTATATCGATGAAATCGACAAGGTCTCGCGCAAGTCAGATAACCCGTCCATTACCCGCGATGTGTCAGGCGAGGGCGTGCAGCAGGCGCTGTTGAAGCTGATCGAGGGCACGATCGCCTCGGTACCGCCGCAGGGTGGCCGCAAGCACCCGCAGCAGGAATTCCTGCAGGTCGACACGAGCAACATCCTGTTCATCTGTGGCGGCGCGTTTGCCGGCCTGGAGAAAAATCATCCTGAATCGCTCGTCGAAGAGCGGCATCGGTTTTGTCGCCGATGTCAAATCGAGCGAACAGCAGCAGACGATTGGCGAGCTACTGCACTACGTCGAACCCGAGGACCTGATCCGCTTCGGCCTCATTCCGGAATTCGTCGGCCGCCTGCCCGTTGTCGCGACGCTCGAGGAACTGGACGAAGACGCACTCGTCAGCATCCTGCTCGAGCCGCGCAATGCGCTGACCAAGCAGTACAAGCGGCTGTTCGACATGGAAGGCGTTGATCTCGAGTTCCGTGACGATGCGCTGCGCGCGGTTGCCAAGCGCGCCATGAAACGCAAGACCGGCGCACGTGGATTGCGCACGATCCTCGAAAATGTCCTGCTCGATACGATGTATGACCTGCCCTCATCGAAGACGGCCAAAAAAGTCGTGCTTGACGAGGCCGTCGTATCCGGCGAGACCAAGCCGTACATTATTTACGAATCGGAAGAGCCGCCGACGGTCGATGTCGAGCAGCCGCGGGCTACGGGATCCGACCGGTAGACGACGGAGGGGCGCGGCGCGAGCGCCGCGCCCTCCATCGTTGCGAGGCCGCAGGCCGGCGGCAATCTTCGTACCGGTTGGCAGAGTCACGGGCGGTACGAGATCGCCACGTCGCTCTGCTCCTCGCGACGACAAGCGTCATTGCGAGGCCGCAGGCCGTGGCAATCTCGTACCGGTTGGCAGAGTCACGGGCGGTGCGAGATCGCCACGTCGCTGCGCTCCTCGCGATGACGGTGGGTGCTGCGCTCCTCGCGATGACGGGGGCGCTATGCGCCTCGCGTCGACGAGCGCTGCGCCCCATTGATTTCCGCCACTTCGGGCGCATCTCACGGGCAGTAAGCACTTTCACGGTGCCTGACTTCAAAGTCCGGGCCGCAATCCGAATCAGCAGCGAGGACCGATCTGGTGTCTGACACAGAACGCAAGAAACCCGCCGAGACCCCCGTGACCGATGACAATGTGACGGACGGAATACCCGTCCTGCCACTGCGTGATGTGGTCGTATACCCGCATATGGTGATCCCGCTGTTCGTCGGCCGCGACAAGTCCATTGTCGCGCTTGATAAAGCAATGAACGCCGGCAAGAAAATCCTCCTGATCGCCCAGGAGAAGGCGGACCTTGACGATCCGTCACCGAAGGACCTCTATGAGGTCGGCACGCTGGCAACGATCCTGCAGCTGCTGAAGCTCCCTGACGGTACCGTCAAGGTGCTGGTCGAGGGCGGCGAACGCGCCCAGGTCGACAGAATTCGACGTCGGCGATCAGTTCTCGGCCGATATCACTATCCTGGCCGAAGAAGACCGTAACGATGAACGCGAGATCGATGTGCTCGTGCGCTCGATCGTCGCGCAGTTCGAACAGTACGTGAAACTGAACAAGAAGGTCCCGCCCGAGATCCTGACGTCATTGAGTGGCATCGACGAGCCCGGCCGGCTCGCGGATACCGTCGCCGCGCACATGGCGCTCAAGCTTTCCGAGAAACAGCGCATCCTCGAGATTCGCGACGTCAGGGACGGCTCGAACAGATCCTTGGCATCATCGAGGGCGAGATCGACGTGCTGCAGATCGAGAAACGCATTCGCGGCCGCGTCAAGCAGCAGATGGAAAAAAGCCAGCGCGAGTATTACCTGAATGAGCAGATGAAGGCGATTCAGAAAGAACTCGGCGAAATGGATGACGTGCCGAACGAGCTGGCGGATCTCGAAGCCAAGATCGAAAAGGCCGGCATGCCGAAAGAGGCGCGCGAGAAGGCCAATTCCGAGATGAACAAGCTGAAGCTGATGTCGCCGATGTCAGCCGAAGCCACCGTCGTTCGCAATTACATCGACTGGCTCGTCAAGGCACCGTGGAAAAACCGCAGCAAGGTGATTCGCGATCTCACGCGTGCCGAGAAGGTACTCGAGGAAGACCATTACGGACTGGAGAAGGTCAAGGAACGCATTCTCGAGTTCCTGGCCGTGCAGCAGCGCGTCAAGCGAGCTCAAGGGGCCCGATCCTGTGCCTCGTCGGACCGCCGGGTGTCGGCAAGACCTCGCTCGGACAGAGCATTGCGCGAGCCACGAACCGCAACTTCGTACGCATGTCGCTCGGCGGCGTGCGCGACGAAGCCGAGATTCGCGGTCACCGCCGTACCTACATCGGCTCGATGCCGGGCAAGATCATCCAGAACCTCGCCAAGACCGGTGTGCGCAACCCGCTGTTCCTGCTCGATGAAATTGACAAGATGGCGATGGACTTCCGTGGCGATCCGTCCTCGGCGCTGCTCGAAGTGCTGGACCCCGAGCAGAATTCGACATTCGGCGATCACTACCTCGAAGTGGATTTCGACCTGTCAGACGTCATGTTTGTCTGCACGGCGAACACGCTCAATATTCCGGCGCCGCTGCTCGATCGTATGGAAGTCATCCGCTTGCCGGGCTATACGGAGGATGAAAAGCTCCATATTGCCGATCGTTACCTGGTCCCGAAACAGCTGAAGGAAAACGGGCTCAAGGAAGACGAGCTCGATATTCCCGGGAGCACGATACTCGACATTATCCAGCACTACACACGTGAGTCGGGCGTGCGCAACCTCGAGCGTGAAATCTCGAAGATTTGCCGCAAGGTCGTCAAGTCACTGCTCCTGAAGCCGCGCGACAAGGCTGTGCGTGTGCTGCCGAAAAGCCTGCAGAAGTATCTCGGTGTGCGCCGTTTCCGTTACGGCAAGGCCGAGGACAACGACCAGGTCGGACAGGTCACCGGCCTGGCATGGACGGAAGTCGGCGGTGAATTGCTGACGATCGAATCGGCCGTCGTGCCCGGCAAGGGCAAGCTGACGCACACAGGCCAACTCGGTGAAGTCATGACCGAGTCCATCCAGGCTGCCATGACGGTCGTGCGCAGCCGGGCTTCCATGCTCGGCATCGATGCGGACTTCCACCAGAAGCTCGATGTCCACGTCCATGTGCCGGAAGGGGCGACACCAAAGGACGGTCCGAGTGCGGGAGTTGGCATGTGTACCGCGCTGGTATCGGCGCTGACGTCCATACCGGTTAAGAGCGATGTAGCGATGACCGGCGAGATCACATTGCGTGGCGAAGTGCTGCCGATTGGTGGTCTCGAAGGAGAAGCTGCTGGCGGCACACCGCGGCGGCATCGGCACGGTCATCATTCCACATGGAGAATGAAAAGGACCTTGTTGAAATACCGAAGAACATCAAGGACAAGTTGAATATAGTTGCGGTGAAATGGATTGACGAAGTGCTGCAGCTTGCACTGCAACATATGCCGGCTCCCGATACGCAAGCCGACGACAAGAAAGCCGCGGCCGCTAAAGCCGAAGATGATGTGAAATCAGGCGAAGGCGTCCGTCCGCATTGATATATGTCGCCGCTGCCGCAAGGGCTCCGTTGTTGACGCTGTTTTTGCTGCTTGGTATCAGCTACGCGTGCTTGCATCCAGGTGATTGGGACATCTGGTGCGTTTGCCGCGGCGTCAAGGGGGATGTTGCTGCAGACATGAAGAGCGGATCGTTCAATGCTCGTCAAACGATAAACGGGGTGCGGAGCTTATCTACTCCTCCGCATTTAAATTCCATTATCAATCGGCAAAGGTGAATGCATGAACAAGGGAGAACTAATTGAGGCGGTTGCAGGCGCGGCAGATTTATCACGCGCGGATGCAACCAAGGCGGTTGACGCCGTACTCGACAGCGTCACCCGGACTCTCTCAGGCGGCGGTACCGTATCGCTGGTTGGATTCGGCACGTTCACGGTCAAGTCCCGTGCAGCACGCACCGGACGCAACCCGCGAACCGGCGAAGCCATCCAGATTGCGGCGAGTAAAGTGCCGGGATTCAAGGCTGGCAAAGCCTTGAAGGATGCCGTAAACGTAGCGCGCCCGCAGCGCCGGGGGTGTGAAAAGCGGCTTGACCAGCGCCGTTTTTTGCACCGCATAGCGCGGCTGATTTCGCGGCGAATCCGCAAATCATCCGGGTGCTTAGCTCAGCTGGTAGAGCATCGCCCTTACAAGGCGAGGGTCGGCGGTTCGATCCCGTCAGCACCCACCAGGTCACGGAGTGGTAGTTCAGCTGGTTAGAATACCGGCCTGTCACGCCGGGGGTCGCGGGTTCGAGTCCCGTCCACTCCGCCAGAAGACAGAAAAAGGGTCCCCGATTCGGGGACCCTTTTTTTGTGGCCCGTCTCCCGTCATCGCGAGGCGCGAAGCGCCGTGGCGACCTCGAACGGCCCATGACTCTGCCAGCCTGGGCGAGATCGCCACGGCGCTGCGCGCCTCGCGATGACGGCGTTGGGCGGCCTCGCGATGACGGGAGTTGCGCCTCGCGATGACACAGCGGCAGCGCTTGGCCTTATACCCCCTGTCCAGTATCATGCCACCCCTGTTTGCGCGCCGGGCGCGCCCGCGGGGGCAGCTCCTTCCCCGCTTCATCCACTTCATCTACGACGCTGACCACAACCTATGCTGCAAAACATCCGAGACCGGTTCACGGGCCGCTTTGCCCTCGTCATCCTTGCCCTCATCTGCCTGCCGTTCCTGTTTTTCGGCATCAACTACGACTTCATCGGTTCCACCTACGCCGCGAAGGTCAACGGCGAGGAGATCTCGATGGCGCAGTTCGACAACGCTTACCAGCAGCAGCTGCTGCGATTCGCCGAGTCCGGCGGTGAAGTGCCGGAGCAGTTGCGTGAAGCAATCCGCGAAGGCGTGCTGAACAACCTGATCGGCGAGAAACTCGTCGATCAGTACCTCGCTGAAGCCGGCTACCGCATCACTGACGAAATGGTGGCGCAGGTCATTCAAAGTGTTCCGGAGTTTCAGGTCAACGGCCGCTTCTCCCGCGACACTTATTATGCGTGGCTTGCCGAGCGTGGCCAGACGCCGGCAGCATTCGAGGAATTCCAGCGCTACCAGCTGCGTCTGAGCCAGTTGCAGCGTGGCGTGGCAGCTACTGCATTCGTGACGCCGGGGGAGTTTCGCCGCTTCCTGAACCTGGTCGGCGAACAACGCGAGGTTCGCGTAGCGACGTTCGACGTCGAAGCCATCGAGGCCAGCATCGACGTTACTGACGATGCAATACAAACTTATTACGATGAGCGCCCGGACGAGTTTTCGTTCCGAGGAGTCCGTTGATCTCAGGTTTGTCGAGGTGCGGCGGGACGCCCTGCGCGAGCAAATCGAAATCAGCGAGGACGAACTACAGAATTACTATGAAGATGCCAGCGGCCGCTTTCTGCAGGATGAGCAGCGGCGCGCGCGCCATATCCTGATCCCGTTCGGCGACGATGAAAACGCGGCGCGTGACGAGGCCGCGGCATTGGCCGAGCGTGTACGTGCCGGCGAACCGATCGCCGATCTCGCCCGCCAGCATTCTGGAGACACCGGTACCGCGGAGCAGGGCGGCGATCTCGGCCTGCTGGCACAGTCACAGTATTTTCCCGACGAACTCGGTGACGCCGTTTTTGCGTTGCGGGAAGGCGAGGTGGCCGGGCCTGTTCGTACCGATTTCGGCTTCCATGTCATACGCCTTGAGGAAATCCAGGCCGGTGGTCCACTGCCTCTGTCGCAGGTAAGGGCGGAACTCGAGCGCGAACTGCTCGACGGCAAGGTCGAGGATGCATGGCGGGATATAGAACAGAGGCTTGCCGATGCATTGTTTGATGCAAGTGACATCGGCGAAATGGCCGACGACCTCGGCCTTGAAGTAAAAACCGCAACCGGCTTTACGCGTACCGGTGGTGCCGGATTCGGCAGCAACCAGGCCATGATCGACACCGTTTTCGAACCGTCTGTACTTCGCGAACGGCTGATCAGCGATATTGTTGAGCTCGATGCAAACCGGTCGGTCGTCGTGCAGGTGGCCGAATACAATGAGGCAGAACGGTTGCCGCTTGAGGACGTTCGTGACGGTATAGCCGATGCCATCCGGAGCGAACGCGCCCGCAATATCGTCAGCGATCGGACCAGTGAGTTGCAGGCAGCGCTCCGGGACGGCGCCGAGTTTGAAAGCGCCGCTGAGACGGCCAGCGCCGATGATGTGACGACGCGGACGATGGGCCGGCAGGACCCGTCGTCCGACGCCGCACTGAGCGCCGCGGTATTCGAGCTCAACAAGCCGGCGGGCGATGACAGGCCGACCGGCTCCACGCGCACCGACGACGGCGACTTTGCGGTATTCCAGCTGGTCGCCGTACGGCCTGGCCGGCCCGAAGCGATCCCGGTGGCGGAGCGTGATGAAGGCAAGGCCAACCTGGCGGCGCAGGCAGGAAGTGCCGACTACGCCGCCATGGTGCTGGAACTCGAGCGCCGCGCGGACGTCGTGCGCAACCGCGACGCGGTGAACCAGCAGACGATGTTCCGGGTAGAGTCGACGTCATCGCGAGGCGCGTAGCGCCGTGGCGACCTCGCACGGACAATGACTCTGCCAGGCAGAACGAGATCGCCACGGCGCTACGCGCCTCGCGATGACGGGGGGCGCTACGCGCCTCGCGACGATGGGGGTGCGACGCTACGCGCCTCGCGATGACGGGGGTACCATGCCCGCATGACGGGCCAGGTTGGATGGGGGGATATCGATGACAAGGATCGCGCTGCACTGGCAAATTCTGATCGCGATAGTCGCGGCGGCGCTCGCGGGCGGTACGATCAATTACCTTACCCCGTCCGGCGAAGACCCGGTGTCGATAATCGGCATCAACTTTGTCGCCATCTTCGACTACATCGGCACGCTGTTCCTGAATGCCCTGAAGATGATCATCGTGCCGTTGATCTTCTCGTCGATCACGGTCGGTGTTGCCGGCATCGGTTCCGGCGGCAATCTTGGCTCGCTCGGCAGCAAGACGCTCATTTTCTACCTCGGCACGACGCTTGCGGCAATCTTCGTCGGCCTGATTCTTGTCAATGTTGTCGGCCCGGGCTATGTCAACGGCGAACCGGCCGGCGACATGCTCGCGCTCGAAGCCGACAGCGATGAAATCCTCCTGAATGCCGAGGATCGCGGGCCCGGCGACGTCGCACAGATATTCCAGGACATGATTCCGCCCAACGTAATCCAGGCGGCGGCCGACGGGCAAATGCTCGGCATCATCTTTTTCGCCATGCTGTTTGGCTATTTCATGACCAAGCTCGGTCACGAGCGGTCGGAACACCTCTACGAATTCTGGGACGGCGTGTTCCAGCTGATGATGCGCATGACCGAATGGATCATGAAGTTCGCGCCGATCGGCGTCTTTGGCCTCGTCGCATCGGTCGTCGCCGAAGCGGGCTTCCAGGGTGTCAGGCCGTTGGCTGTGTTCGCGGCAACCGTCGTTGCCGCGCTTGCTGTGCATGCCTTAATCGTGTTGCCGCTATTGCTCAAGTTTGTCGGCGGCGTGCGGCCCTATGCGGTCTTTCCGGCAATGGCACCGGCGATGCTGACAGCGTTCTCCACAGCGTCGTCGTCGGCAACGTTGCCGATCACGATGGACTGCGTCGAAAATGCGGGTGTTTCCAACAAGGTCGCGAGCTTCGTGCTGCCGCTCGGCGCGACGGTCAACATGAACGGCACGGCACTCTACGAGTGTGCGGCGGCCATGTTCCTGGCGCAGGCATACGGCCTCGACCTGAACCTGTCGGTACAGTTCTCGATAGTCGTCATTGCGCTGCTGACATCGATCGGCGTGGCCGGCGTGCCGTCGGCATCGCTCGTCGCCATCGCGATCATCCTCGGTGCCGTCGGCCTGCCGCTCGAAGCTGTCGGTGTGCTGCTGGTGTTTGATCGTGTGCTCGACATGGCGCGTACCAGCATCAATATTTTCGGCGACGCGTGCTGCGCGATCATCGTGGCCCGGCTCACGGGTGAGGAAACCAACCTGGCCACCAACCCGCAAACCTGATGCTGCCGGCGTTACAGGCAATGCGCCTGGCTCTTGCACGTAACCTGTAGAGACGCTCCGTGTTGCTCGACGAAACAACGCTGCCGCTCGTCTGCCACCTGAACCTGGCGGCCGGGTTTCGCGGCGGCGAACGGCAAACGGAGTTGCTGATCCGACCAGCTTGCCGCCATGGGTTTCAGGCAGCGCCTTGTGGCCCGGAAGGGTAGCGCGCTGGCCAGGCGTTGCGAGGCGGTGCCGCAACTCGACATCAGGCCCGTTTCACCAAATCCGGTTGCCGCCGCCCTGGCGGCGCGTGGCGCTGACGTGCTGCATGCGCACGAGGCGCGTACCGTTCATAGTTGCTGGCTGCTGCACGCGGTTACGCGCGTGCCGTACATCGTGACGCGGCGCGTCGACAACGCATTTTCGTGGTCGTTGCCGCGTGATATGGCGTACCGCGCGGCCGCGCATGTCGTCGCCGTGTCCGGCGCCGTCGCTGAACTGGTCGACGCGCGATACGGCGAGGGCCGCGCCGTCGTCATTCCCGATGCACACGCGAATCTCGCGCTCGGGCATACGCTGTCGCGCTCGATGCGCAGGCGCTATGCCGGTAAGGTCGTCATCGGCCACATGGGCGCGCTCGACCACAGCCACAAGGGCCAGGAAACGCTGGTCGAAGCGGCGCGCGCGGCCAGGGAGTCGCATCCGGACTGGCACTTTGTGCTGGCGGGCAGCGGGCCGGACGAGGCCGCGCTGAAAGAGGCTGCCACCGGTCTCGACAATATCGAGTTCACGGGTTTTGTCGACAACGTGGCGGACTGGCTGGCGGTCTTTGACGTATTCGTGTTGCCGTCGCTGCACGAAGGACTGGGTTCGGTGCTGCTCGATGCAACGCGTTTCGGGCTGCCGATAGTCGCAACGAACGTCGGCGGCATACCGGACGTCATCGAAGACGGCGTCAATGGTTTCCTCGTTGAACCGGAGGATCCGCAGGCGCTGATCAGCGCCGTGGCCCGCATACTCGACGATTCACTGCTCGCCGATACGATGCAGGGTGCCAACATAGACAAGGCCGCGGCGTACAGCGCGCAAACGATGGCGCGCGCCTACCTGCGGCTGTACCGTTCCGCTGTGTCAGCGAGACTCACGTAGCACCATCGTCATCGCGACGGCGCAGGCCCCGCGTCATCGCGACGGCGCCGGCCCCGTCATTGCGATGCCGCCGGCCCCCGTCATTGCGAGCCCGAAGGGCGTGGCAATCTCGTCCTGGCTGGCTGAGGCGTGAACCGTGCGAGATCGCCACGGCGCTCCGCGGCCTGGCGATGGCGCCGGCCCCCGTCATTGCGAGCCCGAAGGGCGTGGCAATCTCGTCAATCTGGCAGAGTCGCAATCCGTACCGCCACGGCGCTGCCGCGTCCTCGCGATGACGGGCTGTCGACGAGATCGCCACGGCGCTCCGCGCCTCGCGATGACGGGCTGTGCGTCGACGGAAACGCTGCTACTCGTCCTCGAGGTGCATGCCGATGGTGTTGTAGCCGCCATCGACATACAGAATCTCCCCGGCAATACCCGCCGCGAGGTCGGAGCACAGGAACGCAGCCGCGTTACCGACATCGTCCGGCGTCACGTTGCGGCGGATCGGAGACACCTGCTCCATGTGCGTCAGCATCTTGCGGAAGCCGGCGATGCCGGCGGCGGCGAGCGTCTTGATCGCACCGGCTGAAATCGCGTTGACGCGTATGCCACGCGGCCCGAGATCGGCGGCGAGAAAGCGTACATTGGCCTCGAGACTCGCTTTGGCCAGCCCCATGACGTTGTAGTTCGGCACGGCGCGTACGGCGCCGAGATAGGTCAGCGTCAATATCGACGAATTGCGGCCTTCCATCATCGGCAATGCGGCCTTCGCGAGTGCGGCGAGGCTGTAGCTCGAGATATCGTGAGCGATCTGGAAGCCCTCTCGCGTGACGCTCTCGATATAGGTTCCGGCCAGCTGGTCGCGCGGCGCGAACCCGACCGAATGTACCAGTACGTCGAGACCATCCCATTGCTCGCCGAGCGCCTCGAACACCGCATCGATTTCCTCGTCATGCGCGACATCGAGCGGGTAGGTGAGTTTCGACCCGAGTTCCGCAGCCATCTTCTCGACGCGCGGCTTCAGCTTGTCGTTCTGGTAGGTAAACGCGAGTTCCGCGCCCTCGCGTGCAAACGCCTGCGCGATGCCCCAGGCAATGGACCGATTGCTCGCCAGCCCGACGATCAGCGCGCGCTTTCCTGCCATGAATCCCATGTTGTTCCCCAATTCCTGAGTGACGGTGCCAGCCGTGATTTTAGCCCAGCCGTGATTCTAGTGATGAAGGCACGCCGCCACAATGCACAGCACCGTCATCGCCGAGGTGGCGAACCCCCGTCATCGCGAGGTGGCAACCCCCGTCATCGCGAGGAGCGCAGCGACGTGGCGACCTCGCACAGATCACCCCGCAGCCAGTTTTACGAGATTGCCACGGCCGCCTGCGGCGGCCTCGCAACGACAACCGTCATCGCGAGGTGCGAAGCACCGTGGCGATCTCGTTCCGTTTGGCAGAGTCATTGGCGGTGCGAGATCGCCACGTCGCTGCGCTCCTCGCGATGACGGGCCGCTATCGCGATCGACGAGGGTCGCTGCGCTCCTCGCGACGACAACAAATCAGGTACCATAGCCACTCACGCCGGTCATCCGCGTGCCACGATGAGCGCATTTCATTGCACGTAATTTTTGCTGCACCGTTTTTCATGGATGCGACGCTGCGTTTCATCGGCGGCGCGACGCATCTTCCCGGCGTCGACCTGACCCTCGTCAGCCAGGACCCGGCCGAGCGCCTGCCGGCCGACCTGCGCGCCCGCATTGCCGGCCACTGGCGCGTCGACGATGCGCTGGACCCGCAGCAGCTCGTCAATGCCGCGCGCTCGCTGGAGGCGCGTTTCGGCAGGGCAGAGCGCTTTATCGCGACGCTCGAGCAGTTGCAGGTGCCGCTGGCCATAGCGCGCGAGGCGCTCGGCATCGAGGGACTGAGCGTCGGCGCCGCCCTGAATTTCCGCGACAAGGCGCGCATGAAAACGGTACTCGGTGGCGCCGGCGTGCCGTGCGCACGCCACGCGCTGGTCGGCGACCGTCATGCGGCGCATGAATTTGCCGCACGCGCCGGCTTCCCGCTGGTCGTTAAGCCGCCGTCAGGCGCCGGCGGCAAGAGCGCGTTCCGCCTCGACCGCGCCTCAGACCTCGAGGTGTTCCTCGAGCGTTTCCCGCCCAGCCCCCGCGCGCCGACGCTGTACGAGGAATTCGTCCACGGCACCGAGTACTCGTTCGACAGCGTCGTCATCGACGGGCGGCCGGTCTGGCATTCGATCTCGCGCTACATGCCGTCGCCGCTCGAAGTTCTTGAGAATGACTGGATCCAGTGGTGCGTCATGCTGCCGCGTGACATCTCGGGCCCCGAGTTCCAGCCGATCCGCCGCGCGGCATTCGAGGGCCTGGACGCACTCGGCCTGCGCACGGGTCTGAGCCACATGGAATGGTTTCGCCTGCACGATGGCCGTATCGCGATATCCGAGGTCGGCGCGCGGCCACCCGGTGCGCAGTTCACATCGCTCCTGTCCTACGCGCACGACATCAGTTTCTACCGCGCGTGGCCGCACCTGATGGTGTTCGACGAATTCGACCCGCCGCCGCGCCGCTATGCCGCCGGCGCGGCCTACATCCGCGGCCAGGGACGCGGCACGGTCAAACGCATTACCGGTCTCGACGAGGCGCAGCGGCGCTACGGCTCGATCGTTGTTGAAGCCAAGCTGCCGCAGCACGGGCAACCGCCGTCCGACAGTTACGAAGGCGACGGCTATATCATCGTGCGCCACCCTGAAACGCACATCGTCGAAAATGCATTGCAGCAGATTGTGCAGCTGATCCGGGTTGAACTGTCCTGACTGCCACGATGCAAAAGCGCCTGCTCCTCGGCCCGCAGCGGCCGGTCCGGAATCTCCATGAAGCGATTGCGCAGGCCGGGCTGCCGGACGGCCGGATTGCCGTCATTTCCGCCGGCTGGCAGGAAGCCGACGGCGACATCGATGACGTGCGCGAGATCGTCAACCGTCCGCTCGTTGACCTGACGCTGTACCACCGCGCGGAAGACGTTTTCACCGCGGACCCGCAACTGCGCGATGCCTACCGCGAACGGCAGGACCGGCTGATCGAACTGCAGCGGTTGTATCGCACGCGGTTGCGCTACCTGATGCTGGCGGCGCGCCACACGATGCGCGCGGAAGGAGAGCCCGCGGCGATCGCGGCCGAGCTGCGGCACGCGATCTCGCAGTTGCGCGCACTCGACCGGCACCACCTGCGCCGCATCCGTGCCATCAATGCGGACTACGCGGCGACCTTTGACGTTAAGCTGCGCGATTCACTGGCGCAGCATGCCGATGCGATCAGCAAGATACTGAACGACTGCGAAACCATCATGATCACCGGCGGCAACGTCGTCGTCCTGTTAAACCGGCTGCGGCTGTTTGGCGTCGACCGCCTGTTGCGCGACAAGCACCTCATCGCCTGGTCCGCCGGCGCGATGGTCTTGAGCGACCGTATCGTCCTCTACCACGACCGCACCCCGGAGGGCCGTCGCGAGCCGGAAATGCTGGGTGCCGGCGCCGGCGTCATCCCGGGTTACGTCTTCATGCCGGATGCAAAACGGCGCTTGCGGCTTGCCGATACCGTGCGCGTCGATTTGCTGGGCCGCCGTTTCGGCCCGGCATCGTGCCTGACACTGGACAGCGGCGCGAAGCTGCTGTTTGCCGGCAATACGATGCAGCAGGCGGAGCTTGTGCGGCAGATGGCGCACGGCGGCAAGCTGGTGCGGGTGCGGGCTGCATGAACCCGGCCTTGCGGAAACTGCTGGCGCAAGGCACCGCCGGCAACGGCGGATATCGACGCGTTTGTCGCCGCGGCCGAGTTTCCGCTGATTGACGGCACCGACATTACTTTCGTCTACCGCGGCCATGCCGATGCCGTGTTCCTGCGTTGCTGGATTGCCGGCCTTGACACGGCGCAGCCGCTGCAGTCGCTCGCCGGCACCGACCTGTGGGCCGCGACGATCGAGCTGCCGCGCGGTTCGCGCATCGAGTACAAGTTTGAAGTGCGCCTGCACGGCCATCGCGAACTGGTCCTGGACCCGTTGAACAAGGTCATTGCACACGACCCGTTCGGCGCCAATTCCGTGTGCCAGGCGTGGGGCTACGAGCGGCCCGAATGGACGATGCACGATCCGGACGTGCGGCAGGGCGCGATCGACATCCGGCATATCACGAGTGATGTTTTCGGCGATACGCGTGAACTGCAAGTCTACCTGCCGGCGCGCTTTCGCAAGAAGCGGCGCTACCCGCTGCTGATCGTCCACGACGGTATCGACTACCTGCGCTATGCGGAACTGAAAACGGTGCTCGACAACCTGATCAGCGATCTCGAAATACCGCCGCTGATCGCCGTCATGACACATTCACCCGACCGGTTGAACGAATACGCCGGCGATGACCGGCATGCCCGGCACCTGGCCGACGAACTGCTGCCGTTGATTGACGCGCATTATCCGTTGCAGGATGAGTCGCGGGCGCGCGGCCTGATGGGGGCGAGCTTCGGCGGCGTCGCGGCGCTGCACGCGGCATGGCGCAATCCCGGCGTGTTTGACCGCCTGCTGCTGCAGTCGGGCTCATTCGCGTTCAGCGATCTCGGCCGGCACCAGCGCGGCCCGGTGTTCGATCCGGTGGTACGATTCATGAATGAATTTCGCGAGAATCCCGGAATTCCGGCTGAACAGATCTACATGAGCTGCGGCATCTACGAATCGCTGATCTACGAAAACCGGTCGCTGGTCCCCCGCCTGCAGGAACAGGGCATCGACGTGCGCTTCGACGAAGCACGCGACGCACACAACTGGGAAAACTGGCGCGACCGCCTGCGCAACGGCCTGTCGACGCTGTTCCCGGGACCGGTCTGGATGGTGTATGAGATAACCCGTCATCGCGAGGAGCGCCGTCATCGCGAGGAGCGAAGCGACGTGGCGACCTCGCAACGCACCGGTCGATCGCGAGGAGCGAGGCGCGCAAGGCCTTACCGTCATCGCGAGGCTGCCGCAGGCAGCCGTGGCGATCTGGTTCCGACTGGCAGAGCATGGCCGTGCGAGATCGCCACGGCGCTGCGCGCCTCGCGACGACAGTCGGCGCTGCGCGCCTCGCGACGCAGCACGGCGCTGCGCGCCTCGCGATGACAACGACATAAGGACCCTTAAGTGACAACAAAAACCCGACACATCGGACTCTCCTCGGTGCCGACATCTGCTGGCCCATCTGTTACGAGGCCCTGCTCAAAAAGCTCGACCTCGCGATTCCGGACGGCAAGGACACGCTCAAGTTCGAAGTCGAGCGCGTCTACATCGAGCCGTTTGACCTGTCGCCAGCCGTGCCGCTACGACGTTGTCATCGACCGCCTGACGCACTGGTACCACACGTCGCGCGAGTGGATAAAGAAAGCCATCGTCATGAATGACCTGTACGTGTTCAACAACCCGTGGACGCTGCAGTCAATGGAGAAGCAGACGACGTACTGCGCGATGATGCGGCTGGGCTTCCCGGTACCGGATACCTGGCTGATCCCGCCAAAAGCCTACGCCGAGTCGGCTGACCTGCAGTCCACGCTTACGCAGTACGCAAGACTGTTCGACCTCGGTGCGGTCGGCGATCGCGTCGGCTACCCGCTGTTCATGAAGCCCTATGACGGCGGCGCGTGGGTCGGTGTCACGGCCATCAAGGACCGCGATGCCCTGCTCAAGGCTTATGACGACAGCGGCACGCGCGTCATGCACCTGCAAAAAGCCGTGCACAACCACGATGCGTTCGTGCGCTGCATCGGGCTAGGTCCGCAATGGCATTGCGTGAACTATAACCCGGATGCGCCGCTGCACGATCGCTACCAGGTCGACGACGACTTCCTGTCGACGCAGGAAGAAAATCATCTCGCAAACATGACGATGGTCATCAACGCGTTTTTCGGCTGGGACTTCAACTCCTGTGAATCATTGCGCTCGGGCGGCATCTGGCACCCGATCGACTTCGCAAATGCCTGCCCGGATTCGCAGGTGACATCGCTGCACTACCACTTCCCGTGGCTGATCAAGGCGAACCTGCGCTGGTCGATTTTTTGTGCGGCGACCCAACGCCGCATGAACACGGACCTTAACTGGCAGGCGTACTTCCGCATCGCCGACGAGGACAAGCCGTTCGAGGAAAAGCTGGACGACTACGTCGCAATTGCGCAGGAGCGCTTCGATGCCGACCGGTTCTACGAGTTCTGCGACAAGCACCTGTCGCACCTCGACGAAGTTGCGCTCGAGTTCTTCGGCACGGACACGGTGCGCGATGCGATACACCAGAAGGTTTCGGCGCTGTACCCGGCGCACGAAGTTGATGAATTTACCGAGATGTTCTGGGGCCGCGTGCAGGACTGGCGGCGCCCGCGCCGCGAGGAGCGCGCGACGTGGCGATCTCGCCCGGACTACGCCGAACCACGCCCGCTGACGACGAACGTCTGGCGCTGGCACTCGCAGCGCCTCGCGCAGGACGTGCAACTCGTGCGCTGGGGATCCTTCGGCACCCCGGTGCTGCTGTTCCCGACCGCCGGCGGGGATGCCGAGGAGGTCGAGCGGTTTCACCTGGTTCGCGTGCTAAAACCGCTGCTCGAGGCCGGGCGCATCAAGGTCTATTCGACCGACAGCGTCGCCGGGCGCGCGTGGATTTCCGGCGAACATTCCGGCGAATACTGCTCAAAGATGCAGAATGCGTTCGACACGTTCATCTATCAGGAAGTCACGCCGGCGATCCGGCGGGATTGCGCATCGGACGATATCGAGATCATTGCAACCGGCGCATCAATAGGCGCGTTCAACGCCGTTGCGACGGTATGCCGGCACCCGGATGCCTACCGGCTTGCGATCGCGATGAGCGGCACGTTCGACCTGTCGAAATACCTCGAAGGCCGCTTCAACCAGGATTTCTACTTCTCGTCACCGCTGCACTACCTGCCGGACCTTGAGGGACCGCAACTGGAGCTGCTGCAGAAGCGCCTGATCCTGCTGCCGACGGGCGAGGGCGACTACGAGGACATCGGCGAATCGTGGCGCCTGGCAAAAGTGCTGGGCGCAAAAGGCATCCCGAACCGCGTCGACCCGTGGGGCCCCCGGTACCATCACAACTGGGAGACGTGGCGCGAGATGTTACCGAAGTACCTGGGGGAGTTCGCGTAGGATGACGCCCCGTCATTGCGAGGCCGCAGGCCGTGGCACCGCCCCGTCATTGCGAGTCCGCAGGGCGTGGCACCGCCCCGTCATTGCGAGCGCAGCGTGGCAATCTCGCACAGATTGGCAGAGTCATTATCTGTACGAGGTCGCCACGGCGCTTCGCGCCTCGCGACGACGGAGCGGTCACCCGTCATTGCGAGGCCGCAGGCCGTGGCAATCTCGTTCCGATTGGCAGAGTCATGATCTTTGCGAGGTCGCCACGTCGCTTCGCTCCTCGCCATGACGGACGTCACTCGCCGCAGGCCGCAGGCCGTGGCAAGTCGATGATCTCTTTGCGAGGCGCGACGTCGCTTCGCCCCGCGACGACGGGTCACCCCGCGTACAGCCGAATTCCTCCCCCACAGCATCCGCCATCGCCAGCGTCTCACCCAGGTCCTCATGCCGCAGCATGATGAAGCCGTCCGACACCAGCGTCTTGCGCCAGTCGCGCCGCTTTGTTCCGGGCGGCAGCAGCGTGTTCCACACGACGTGTTCGCCGAAGCGCCGTTGCAGCGCCGCCGCGCCCTCGATGCGCGTAATGCGTCCGACCCCACGCGCGCGTTTGTAAATCGTCGCAACGTTATAGCGGCGTTCGAACGGAATGGTCATGCGCCCGTGCGTGACGGCCTCGCCCCACGCGCGGAACACGTCGAAATCACAGGCAAACTTCATCTGGTCGACATGGTGCGCGCCGGGCGGCCGCGCGCCGATCTCGCCGAAGACGACCTCGCCGTCGCTCTTCCGGTACCACTCCATGTGCGTGAAGCCGGTATCGAATCCGAGTGCGTGAATGACGCCGTATCCCATGCGCACGCCGCCGGCCAGGTCGGGCTGGTCGACGTTGCGCAGTGCAATGACCTGCGGACTGATCCATTCATTGCTGCGGGCGATCAGCGGCCGCGGCCGGTACCACGCGATGTTGTAGTAAGCGATCTCACCACCGACGGTAATGGTATCGAACGTGAATTCGTCGCCGTCGATGAACTCCTCGACGCTGATCGTCGGCACGTGACGCAGGCGCGGCAGCACCGCGCGCAATTCGTCAGCGGTGTCGCAGCGGTAGGTGTCGGCTGAGCCGGCGCCGTCGATCGGCTTTAGAATGACCGGAAAGCCGATGCGCTCGACGGCATCCCGGCACGCGGCGATGCTGTCCACGGCGACATGACGCGGCGTCCGGATACCGGCTGCATCGAGCGCCTGCTTCATCGCTTCCTTGTCGCGAAACCGGCGTGCCTGGGCAATGCTCGGGCCGGCAACGCCGAAATGCTGCCTGAGCTCCGCGGCCAGCATGATGCCGGGTTCCCACAGGCATTCGATGCGGTCGATGTCGACACCGTGCAGCCGTGACGTGAGGGAATCGACGACCTGCGGCAGGTCCCACAGCGACCGTACCTCGACGTAAGCCGACAGCGCGTCCCGCACGGAATCCGGCAGCGCGGATGCCGGCTGGTCACCGACACCGATGACCCGGGCACCGCACTGCGCGAGACCGCGGGTGAATTCAGGCATGTCGGCCGGATATCCCGGCGATATCATCAATATATTCATGGTTTACCAGTCGGCAAGCGTACACTCCATCCAAACGAAGCCCCGCACCATCGTCGCGAAGACGACGGCGTCACCACCACCGTCATTGCGAGGCCGACGGCACCACCACCGTCATTGCCGAGGCCGACGGCACCACCACCGTCATTGCGAGGCCGCGCAGCGGCCGTGGCAATCTCGTAATGCCTGGCAGAGGCAGTGTCCATGCGAGATCGCCACGGCGCTCCGCGCCTCGCGACGACGAGCATGCCAGAGGGACTGTCCATGCGAGATCCCCACGGAACTCCGTGCCTCGCGGCGACGAGCAAGTGTCATTGACGTAGAATAGCACTTTGACAGCAACTGCCCGCGGACCCCTGCCCATAAAAATGGCAGCAAAAAGAACACTAAAAATCTGCCTTGCCAGTGCCGAAGTAACACCGCTCGCCAAGACCGGCGGCCTGGCGGACGTGGCCGCGGCGTTGTCGGCGTACCTGCACCAGGCCGGGCACGATGTGCGTGTGCTGATGCCATACTATTCGGCGATCGATACGAGCGGGCTCGATATCCAGCCGGTTGACTTCCTGCAACGCATCCCGATGCGCATTGCGCACCGCGAAGGCCATTTCTCGATCGACCGGACGACCTTGCCCGGCACTGACCTGCCAATCTACCTGCTGCGCTGCCCCGAGCTCTACGACCGTCCCGGTATCTACACAACGGACGACGACGAGCACCTGCGCTTCATCCTGCTGTCGCGCGCCGCGATCGAGATGTGCCAGCACATGGGTTTCGCGCCGGACATATTCCATTGCCACGACTGGCACACGTCACTGATCCCGTTGTACCTGAAGACGGGCTACGCCTGGGACAAGCTGTTTGCCGCCACGCGCTCGGTGCTGACGATCCACAATATCGGCTACCAGGGCATGTTTCCGGCCGGCATACTCGACGATACCGGGCTCACAGACCATGCCGGGCAATTTCACCAGGAAGATCTTGCGGCCGGCGTCATCAATTTCCTGAAGACCGGCGTGCTGCACGCTGACGTGCTGACCACCGTCAGCCCGACCTACGCGCGTGAGATCCAGGGCAGCGAGTACGGCATGGGGCTCGACGACCTGCTGCGGCAACGCAGTGATACGCTGCTCGGGATCCTGAACGGCGTTGATTACGATGAATGGGATCCGGAGATTGACCCGCTGATCCCGGCGAATTTCACGGCGCGTGACCTCGATGGCAAGCTCGATTGCAAGCGCGCGTTGATGGCGGATCTCGAACTCGGCGGTTTTCCGGCGCGGCCGCTGATCGGTATCGTGACGCGGTTTGCCTCGCAGAAAGGCATCGACCTGATGGAGTGCGTGCTGCCGTCATTGCTCAAGCGGCGCGATTTCGCACTGGCGGTACTTGGCAGCGGCGAAAAGCGCTACGAGCGGTTCTTCGGCCAGTTGCAACATCATTACCGTGACCGCGTCTGCTACTACCGCGGCTTCAACAACAAGCTTGCGCACTGGATCGAGGCCGGCAGCGACATGTTCCTGATGCCGTCGCGCTACGAGCCCTGCGGCCTGAACCAGATGTACAGCCTGAAGTACGGTACCGTACCCATCGTGCGGCAGACCGGCGGGCTCGCCGATTCCGTCGAACTCGTCAACCCGAAAGCCGGCACCGGTACCGGCATCGTGTTTCGCGACTACAATGACGAGGGTCTGCGCTGGGCGATCGAGATGGCGCTGGACCTGTACGACGATAAAAAGACTTGGCGGACGATCATGCAAAACGGCATGGCGCGGGATTTTTCATGGACGAAGCAGGGCGCGCAATACGTCGACCTGTTTCGGCGTTTGAGCGGCAAAGCGTGAATCGCCCCCCGTCATCGCGAGGAGCGCAGCCACCCCCGTCATCGCGAGGAGCGCAGCCACCCCCGTCATCGCGAGGAGCGCAGCGACGTGGCGATCTCGCACAGCCCGTGACTCTGCCAATCGGATCGAGGTCGCCACGGCTGCCTCCGGCAGCCTCGCGATGACGACGGCTGCTGCGCAGCCTTGCAACGACGGCGCGGGACCTGCGGCATGAACGTCATCTTCATCGAGCCATCGTTCCCCTACAACCAGCGTGAGTTCGTGCGCGCGCTGCACTGCGGCCGGTGCGCACGTCATCGGTATCGGCGAGCGCCCGGCGACGCATTTATCCGGCGAGTTGGAAGAATGGCTCGGTGACTACGTACAGGTGCCGTCGGTCGTGCACGAACCGTCGCTGCTGGAGGCGGTCAGGAAAGTCCAGCGCCATTTGTGGGTGGATCGCCTGGAAGCGACGGTTGAAGCGCACATCATGGCGGCCGCCGCCGTGCGCGAGGCGGCCGGTATCCCGGGCACGTCAACGCGCACCGCCTACCTGTGCCGCGACAAACCGGCTATGAAAGACGCGCTCCGTAACGCCGGCATTCCGTGCGCACAGTCGACACGCGCGCGGACGCCGCAGGACGCACGCGAGTTTGCCGCAAGCGTCGGGTTCCCGCTGATCGTCAAGCCGCCGGCGGGTGCCGGTGCGTCGGCCACGTACCAGGTCCGCGACGTGCCGGACCTCGAGCGCGTGATCCGCGAATCGGGTCTTGCCGATGGCACGGAAGTCGCGATTGAGGAATTCATCGTCGGCCACGAAGGCTTCATCGACACGCTGACGATCAAGGGCGAGGTCGTGCACGAATTCATCACGCACTATTACCCGAACGTGCTCGAAGCGATGCGCGAGCGCTGGATCTCGCCGCAAATGGTTACGACGAATCGCATCAACGCGCCGGGCTACACCGAGTTGCGCGAAATGGCGCGCAACGTCAACCGCATCCTCGACATCGGCACGTCGGCGACGCACATGGAATGGTTTTCCGGGCCAAAGGGTCTCAAGTTCTCCGAAATAGGCTGCCGGCCGCCGGGTGTCGGGCAGTGGGATGTCTACAACGCCGCGAATGAGTTCGACCTGTACTACGAATGGGCGTCCGCGATCGTAAGCAGCCGGCCCAATACGCCGCCGTCTCGCCGCTATGCGGCCGGCATGATCGCCTTGCGGCCGGAGCGTGACGGACGCATCAGCGGCTACTCAGGCGTAGAGACGATCAACCGGCGTTACGAAGATTGCATCGTTGCCGCGCACCTGCCGGACCGCGGCACGCCGACGCAGCCGGTCGAAGCCGGCTACATGGCCAACGCCTGGATGCGCGTGCGGCACCCGGACTACGACCGGCTGCGCCAGATCATGAACGATATCGGCGAGACCGTGCGGGTGCATGCGGAATGAACACTGTCGTCGCGAGGCGCGCAGCGCCGTGGCGATCTCGTAAATACAATGACTCTGCCAATCGGAAGCAGGTCGCCACGGCTGCCTCCGGCAGCCTCGCGATGACGGCGCGCCGCACTGTCGTCGCGAGGCGCGCAGCGCCGTGGCGATCTCGTCAATATAATGACTCTGCCAATCGGAAGCAGATCGCCACGGCCGCCTCCGGCAACCTCGCGATGACGGCGCGCCGCACTGTCGTCGCGAGGCGCGCAGCGCCGTGGCGATCTCGTAGATGTAATGGCTCTGCCAATCGGAAGCAGACTCGCCACGGCTGCCTCCGGCAGCCTCGCGATGACGAAGCAAGTCGCCACGGCTGCCGCTGGCAGCCTCGCGATGACGTAGGGGACCGATCGATGAGCAGTATTGCACGCGGCAAACCCGTCATGGACACGGCCGATGAGATTGTGCGTTTCGATGCGCTGAAAGACCGCCTGCGGCAGATCTGGACCAACCTGAAAACCGACCCGAACTACGAGCACACGTCCGTCATCCTGCCGTCGCTCAGCGTCAACCAGGAGGAACTGGCCAAAGTGCTCGGCGCGTCGTTTTACGAAGAACGGCTGATGTTTGCGCTGATCCGGCTCAGGAATCCGAACGCGCGGCTGATCTACATCACGAGCCAGCCGGTGCACGCGGAAGTCGTCGAATACTACCTGCACCTGCTTGATGACGTGCCGTTCAACCATGCGCGGCAGCGGCTGCACATGCTGTCGGTCTACGATTCGAGCACGCGGCCGCTGACGGAGAAAATCCTCGAGCGGCCGCGCTTCCTCGAGCGCCTGCGCAAGCTGATTGGCGACACCAATCACGCCTATCTGACCTGTTATAACTCGACGGTACTCGAGCGCCGCCTCGCCGTGAAGCTCGGTATCCCGCTGAACGGCGTCGACCCGGCACTGCTCGATCACGGCACGAAGTCGGGCAGCCGCAAGGCGTTTGCCGAGGCTGGCATTAATTTCCCGGCCGGTTACGAGGATCTGCAAAGTGAGGGCGATATCGTCGATGCGCTGTTGCGCCTGCAGAAACAGCGGCCCGGCATCAAGCGCGCGGTCGTCAAACTGAACGAGGGATTTTCAGGCGAAGGCAACGGCGTCTTCACCTACCCGTCGCAGGTGTCCGGCAGGGACGGCATACGCGCGGCACTCAGCAAACTTGGCTGGTCGTCAGGACTCGAAACGTACCGTTCATTCATGCGCAAGTTCAATTCAATGGGCGGCATTGTCGAGGAGATGATCGAAGCGGACGAGGTTCATTCACCCAGCGTGCAGATGCGGATACACCCGGACGGCCAGAGCGCGCTCGTCTCGAGCCACGAGCAGGTGCTTGGCGGCTCTACAGGGCAGGTTTATCTCGGCTGCCATTTCCGGCCAGCGACGGGTACCGCTGGCTGCTGCAGGAAGAGGCGGAAAAAGTGGGCGAGGTATTGAGCCACAAGGGTGTGATCGGCCGCTTTGGTATCGATTTTCTCGTCTGCCGCACCAAAGCCGGCGGCTGGACGTCGTATGCAATCGAAATCAACCTGCGCATGGGGGGCACGACGCCGCCGTTCCACGCGCTCGAATTCCTGACCGGCGGCCAGCTCGACAGCGACAGCGGGCTGTTTCGCACGCCGACCGGCGAGACGCGCTACTACTGCGCGACCGACAACCTGAAGTCACCCGCCTACCGCGGCCTGCTGCCCGAGGACCTGTTCGAGATCACGAGCCGGAACGGGCTGGGTTTTCGACATACGACCGGCACCGGTGTGCTGTTCTACATGATCGGCGCGCTGTCGCAGTACGGCAAACTCGGCATGACCTGCATCGGCCATACGCTCGAGGAAGCGCAGTCGCTGTACGAACGCACGGTCGCCGTCCTTGACGAACAGACCGAAGGCGGCGGCCACGGCGTCGCGGCACCGCTGCTGGACCGCTACTTGACGATGGAGTAGGGGGCAGGGTGCGAAGCGCCCACGTCATCGCGAGGTTGCCGCAGGCAGCCGTGGCGACCTCGTTCCGATTGGCAGAGGTCATGGGTTGTGCGAGATCGCCACGTCGCTACGCTCCTCGCGACGAGCGGGCCCGCCACCGTCGTTGCGAGGCTGCGCAGCAGCCGTGGCAATCTCGTTCCGATTGGCAGAGTCATGGGCTGTACGAGATCGCCACGTCGCTGCGCTCCTCGCGATGACGGTAGGGCGCCTCGCTCCTCGCGATGACGGTAGGGCGCCTCGCTCCTCGCGATGACGGTAGGGCGCCTCGCTCCTCGCGACGACAGTGGGGCGTTACGCGCCCCGCCACGACGACACGCGCCTCACGACGACTGCGCCCTCACGTCCACGTACATCGTCAGTGTCTGTCCCGGGCGCAGGATCTTCTCCGCGCTGATATCGTTCCAGCGAACAAGATCGAGACGGTAACGCGAAAACGATTGGCAATCAGGTACAGCGAATCGCCGTTTCGAACGGTATACCGCAGCTTGCGTGTCGTCGCAATGCCGTTAATCGTAGCGACCGGTGCCGCCTGTTCGTCCAGACGACGAGCTTTTGCCCTATCGACAACGGGTCGCGCGGCGCCATGCCGTTCCAGGCCGCAAGTTCGCGCATGCCGACCTCGTACTTGCGGCTGATCGACCAGAAGCTCTCACCCGATCGCACATGATGTTCGACACGGTTGCCATCGCGAGGCGCATTCTGCTTCGCCTCACGCCGCTCGCCGACGCTCTTGCTGTAAGCCTTAAGCGGTTTCGCCGCGACCGGGATCATCAGGTGACTGCCGGCGCGAATGATGTTGCCGCGGAGCTCGTTTGCATTGCGTATCGAGGCGAGCGTCGTGTGGTATTGCGTCGCGATCTCAGACAGCGTCTCGCCCTGCTTGACCTGGTGCCGGCGCCAGCGCAGCCGCTCGTCGTCGGCCAGGTTTTTGAGTGCCTGCTCGAAAGTGTCGGCAGCATCCAGCGGCAGGATCAGCCGGTGCGGGCCCTCCGGATCCGTCGCCCAGCGGTTGAAGCCGGCGTTGTACGAATACAGCGTGTCGATATCGAGGCCGGCCAGTTCGGCGGCGAGCGCGAGGTCCAGCTGCCCGCCGACATCGGTGACGGCGAACTGCGGTTCGTAGCGTAGCTCGGGCAACATCAGCCCGTACTTGCCCGGATCACGCACGATCTCGACCAGCGCCAGCAGCTTCGGCACATAAGCACTGGTTTCGCGCGGCAGGCTCAGGTGCCAGAAGTCAGTCGGTTTCTGGCTCGCGTTGTTGCGCCGTACCGCGCGCATCACGTTGCCTTCGCCGGAATTGTACGAGGCGACGGCGAGCAGCCAGTCGCCGTCCATCAACCCGTGCAGGTGGGCCAGGTAGTCGAGTGCACCGTTGGTCGAATCAAGTACGTCGCGGCGCCCGTCGTACCACCAGTTCTGGCGAATACCGAAGCGCCGTGCGGTGCCGGGATTCATTTGCGCAGCCCCGAGGCGCGGCCGTGCGAATAGGCGAACGGGTCGAAGGCACTTTCGACGATCGGCAGCAGCGCGAGCTCGAGCGGCAGTCCGCGCGACTTGAGCTGGTCGGTGATGTAGGGCAGGTAGCGCTGTGCGCGATTGAATACGCGATCCAGGTATTCCGGGTGCCGGACGAACCAGTTGAGCTGCGCCTCGACATCCCGGTTCATGACCGGCGCGAGCGAAAAGCCCTGGCGCAGGTGCTCCAGCATGTCGTTCCAGGCCTTGGCGGGCCCTGGCGTCTCGGCGAGCGGCTGGTAGCCCTCGAGTTCGAGCCACAATGGCGGTACGGCCAGCTCGGTCTCGGGAACGAGGCCGTTGGCCAGTGCTGATTGCGCGAGGCCTGCCAGGGCTGTTGCCACAAGCAGCGCACGGCAACGGCCAAAAATCAGGCGGAAGATGAAGGCGGGGTGCGATACGCCGCTTCGAATTGTTATTCGACGCATGGACAGACCGGTGTTGACTATTGAGACCAGTATCCTACTGGCGCGCGAGCTTCATGCAAGTGTTACGGGTCACAGTATCCGCAACCGGCGGGGCGCGTAGCACCCCCGTCATCGCGAGGAGCGCAGCGCCCCCGTCGTCGCGAGGAGCGCAGCGCCCCCGTCGTCGCGAGGAGCGCAGCGACGTGGCGATCTCGTACGGATAATGACTCTGCCAACCGGTGCGAGGTCGCCACGGCTGCCTGCGGCAGCCTCGCGATGACGTGCGGCGCTACGCGCCTCGCGACGACCGATCCGCCATTGCCCACCCCCCACCAATTGCGCACAATGGACCTCCCCCTTGCCCCCAGATTCGCCATGACCGACACACCAGCCTCGACCGCCCGCGACCAGCTCCGCAGCTGGCTCGCGACACCGCTCGGCCGGGCGCTCCTCAAGCAGGAAGCGCAGCTGATCGAGTCCGCGTTCGACGGCATCTTCGGTGAATATTGCCTGCAGCTCGGTACCTGGGGCGAGCCGCGCGAATTCCTGCGCTTCGCGCGCACCCAGCGCACGGTGCTGATTACGCCGGACGTGCTTAAGGCAGCGGACGGCCCGCCGGTCGCGACCGGCCATCTGCACCGCCTGCCGATCCAGAGCGACATGATGGATGCCGTGATCCTGCCGCACACGCTCGAGTTCAGCAGCCGGCCGCACGCGATCATTCGTGAGGTGCACCGGGTGCTGCGCGCCGACGGCCGCCTCATTGTGCTGGGCTTCAAACCCGGCGGACTGTGGGGCCTGCGCCGGCTGATCCCGGGTGCGGCGATGCCGCCGGGCACCGAGGAACTGATCCCGGACCGCAAGCTGTGCGACTGGCTGGAGTTGCTCGACCTGCACGTCCACGGCGTCAGCCGCTACTTTTTCCGCTGGCCGCTGCCCGTCAGCAATTCCAGGAATTCAGGCGTCTGGGAGTCGCGTGGCCGCCGCTTCTGGCCGGAGCTGGGCGCTTGCTATATGCTCTCGGCGCAGAAACGGGTCGTCCCGCTGATCCCCGTCCGCAAACCGTGGCGCGCGCGGCCAAAAGTCGTCGGCGGCCTGGTCGAACCCACCTCACGCGTAACGCCTATCCGTTTTGACGAACACCGTTGAGATTTACACCGACGGCGCGTGCCGCGGCAACCCGGGCCCGGGCGGCTGGGGCGCGCTCCTGATCGCCGGCGGCCGCCGCAAGACGCTGCACGGCGGCGACCCGGAGACCACCAACAACCGCATGGAGCTGACCGCGGCCATCGAGGCGTTGAACGCGCTCAAAGGCCGCCGCGATGTCGTGCTGTACACCGATTCGAAATACGTCATGGACGGCATCAAGATCTGGCTGCCGAACTGGAAAAAGCGCGGCTGGAAAACCGCGGCGAAGAAATCCGTCAAGAACCAGGACCTGTGGCAGGCGCTCGACGCCGCCGCCGCCTGCCACGACATCACATGGAAATGGGTTCGCGGCCACACCGGCAACGCCGGCAACGAGGAAGCGGACGCACTGGCGAACCGCGGCATTGACGAGCTGCGGAGCTGAAAGAGACATCGTCATTGCGAGGCTGCGCAGCACCAACGTCATCGCGAGGCTGCCGCAGGCAGCCGTGGCGACCTCGCACCGATTGGCAGAGTCATTGGCGGTGCGAGATCGCCACGTCGCTCCGCTCCTCGCGATGACGGGTGGTGCTGCGCTCCTCGCGACAACGTCATTGCGAGCCCGTAGGGCGTGGCAATCTCGTTGATAGCCATCACTCACGCCAGACCGACTAACAGACGCCCACCAGTGAAACCCATAAAAACCAATGAACAACCGACAAATCGTCCTTGATACCGAAACCACCGGCCTGTCCCCTGCGCAAGGGCACCGCATCATCGAGATCGGCTGCATCGAGCTCGTCAACCGGCGCCTGACCGGGCGTGAGTATCACCGGTTCATCAACCCGGAACGCGACATCGACGAAGGCGCCGAGCGCGTGCACGGCATCAGCCGCGCCGACCTCGAGGGCCAGCCGCGCTTCGCTGATATCGTCGATGAGTTCCTCGAGTTCATCCGCGACGCCGAACTGGTGATTCACAATGCCGACTTCGACGTCGGCTTCCTCGAGCACGAATTGCAGACAATGAAGCACGCGCAGCCGGATATCCGCCGGCACGCGACCGTGCTCGACACGCTGAGCCTTGCCCGCGAGATGCACCCGGGCCAGCGCAACAGCCTGGACGCGCTGTGCAAGCGCTACGAAGTGGATGCCTCCAGGCGCGACGTCCACGGTGCGCTGATCGACGCCGAATTGCTGGCGCGCGTCTACCTCGCCATGACCGGCGGCCAGGCCGCGCTGTTACTCGATGCCGAGGAGGCCGGTTGAGCCGGCGGGCCGGACGCCGTGACGGTACACGTCCGCCCGGACGAGCTGACGCTGGTCGTGCGACGGGCAAGCCCGGAGGAAGCCGCCGAGCACCAGGCGCTGCTCGACCGGATGCAGAAAGACGGGCAATGCCTGTGGCGGGAACTGGGGCTGGATGGGCGTTGACATAAGGTACGTCGTTGCGAGCCCGAAGGGCGTGGCAATCTCGCACCGATTGGCAGAGGCGGTGTCCGTGCGAGATCGCCACGTCGCTACGCTCCTCGCGACGACGGCGCACAGCTCCTCGCGACGACGGGAGTCACACCCCGTCGTTTTGTGCACAGCATCCACAATTTAACCCCGAAACTGTGGTATTCAGGGCCCCCCAATAACAATTAACGGACACTGTATGAGCTTTGATCTGAACAACCTCCGCATTGGCGTCATCGGCCTCGGCTATGTCGGCCTGCCGCTCGCCGTTGAATTCGGCCGCAAATACCCGACCGTCGGCTTCGATGTGAACGAGCATCGCATCTCGGAACTGCGCGAGGGCAGGGATGCAACGCGGGAGACATCGGCGGAGGAACTGGCGGCGGCGACGAAGCTCGACTACGTGTCGGACAAGCGCAAGCTCGAAGCCTGCAACTTCTTCATCGTGACGGTCCCGACACCGGTCGGCAACGACCAGCGCCCGATCCTGACGCCACTCAAGCTCGCCAGTGAGTCGATCGGCTCCGTCCTGAAAAAGGACGACATCGTCGTATACGAATCGACGGTCTACCCCGGCGCGACCGAGGAGTTTTGCGTACCGATCCTCGAACGCATCTCAGGCCTGAAACTGAACGATGATTTCTTTGCCGGCTACAGCCCGGAACGCATCAACCCCGGCGACAAGGAACACCGCCTGCCGTCAATATTGAAAGTCACGTCCGGCTCGACACCCGAGGTGGCTGAGTTCGTCGACACGGTCTACCGTTCCGTCATCACCGCCGGCACGCACAAGGCATCGAGCATCAAGGTCGCTGAAGCCGCCAAGGTCATCGAAAACACCCAGCGCGACGTCAACATCGCGCTGATCAACGAACTGGCGATGATCTTCGAGCGCGTCGATATCGACACCGAGGAAGTCCTCATAGCGGCCGGGACGAAGTGGAACTTCCTGCCGTTCCGCCCGGGACTCGTCGGCGGCCATTGCATCGGCGTCGATCCGTACTACCTGACGTACAAGGCCCAGCAGCTCGGCTACCACCCGCAGATGATTCTTGCCGGCCGCCGCATCAACGACAACATGGCGCTGTACGTGGCGTCGCGCATCATCAAGCAGATGATCGTCAAGGGCATCCAGCCGCTCGAGTAGCCGCATCCTCGTGCTCGGGCTTGCGTTCAGAGGAGAACTGTCCGGACGTTCGTTAACACGAAGGTTGTCGACATCGGTGCGCGAGCTGTCGTCGTACGGTGCTGCAGTCGATGTACACGACCCGTGGGTCGCGCCGGACGAAGCCGAAAAGGAATACGACGTCAAGATGACGGAAGCGCCAGCCAAAGGCGCGGTACGATGTCATCGTGATTGCTGTGGCCGCGCCGGTTGGCGAACTCGGCGCCGCTGGTATTCGTGAGTACGGGAAGCCGAAGTCGATGCTGTACGATATCGAGTACCGTGCTGCCTGCAGCGAAAAGCGACGACCGCCTGACCACCCACTGCAAGGAAGTCCCGACCGATGAAAATTCTCGTTACCGGCGCCGCAGGCTTCATCGGCTATTACACGGCAAGGCAGCTCGCCGAACGCGGCGAGAACGTCGTCGGTCTCGACAAGCTCAACGACTACTACGATGTGCGGCTGAAGGACTCACGCGGCATTGCTTCAGCCCGTAACAACTCGCATGGAACGCATCGACCTGCAGGACCGCAGGCGATGGACGGATCGCCGGAGAAGTTCGACAAGGTCGTGCACCTGGCCACGCAGGCCAGCATGCTGGATCGAGAATCCACACTCTTATAGAAAGCGATGTGGCCGGCACGCTGCACGTGCTCGGAGGGCTGCCGCCACCACGGCGTGCGAGCGCCTGGTCATACGCGCTCGTCCAGCTCGGTGTACGGCGCGAACACCGAGCAATGCCGTTCTCGTAGCCGACCCGAATGTCGACCGCCCAGCTCGCGCTCTACGCCGCCGCCAGCAAGAAGTCGAACGAGCTGATGGCGCACGCCTACGCGCACCTCTACGATCTGCCGGTCACCGGCCTGCGCTTCTTCACCGTCTACGGCCCGTGGGGCCGGCCGGACATGGCGCTGTTCGAGTTCGCCCGCGCGATCTTGGCGGGCGAGCCGATCGACGTCTTCAACTACGGCAATCATCGCCGCGACTTCACCTACGTTGAGGACATCGTCGAAGGCGTCATCCGCACGATGGACCACACCGCCGGGCCCAACCCTGACTGGGGCGGTGCGGCCCTCGACCCTGTCACCAGCATGGCGCCGTACCGCCTCTACAACATCGGCAACCAGCAGCCGGTGGAGTTGATGGCTACCGTCGAAGTGCTGGAGGAGTGCTTGGCAGGAAGGCGGAGAAGAACCTTCTGCCGCTGCAGCCTGGTGATGTGCCGGACGCGTACGCGGACGTGGCTGATCTGGTGAGCGACGTCGGCTTCCAGCCGGCAACGCCGGTGGAAGAGGGGTTCGAAAGTTTGTTGATTGGTATCTTGATTATTACAACGTCAAGGCAGAGTAATCCGTCATCCGCGAGGAGCGAAGCGACGTGGCGATCTCGCAAAGACACCGCCTCTGCCAATCTGCGAGATCGCCACGTCGCTGCGCTCCTCGCGACGACAGCCACCACCACCGACGTTGAGCTCCATGCCTGATGCAATACTAACCCCCCGCTACCCAACCGACCTGCCAGCCTGGCAGGCACTAAAAGCACACCACCGCAATACCCTGCGGAACCGCTCCCTCACAGACCTGTTCGACCGCGACAAAAAACGCACCGAACATTTCTCCCTCGACAGCGGCGATTTGCACCTTGATTACTCCAAAAACTACCTGACCGCCGAAACCCGCAAGCTGCTCGTGCGCCTCGCGCGCGAAGCCAGGGTGCCACAAGCGATCGAGGCCATGTTCAACGGCGAGATCATCAACGCCACCGAGCGGCGTCCGGTGCTGCACGCCGCGCTGCGCGCCAAGCTTTCCGACCAGGTAGCCCTCGACGTGCCCGGCGTCCTCGACATCTGGCGCGTGCTCGACCGCATGGAGTCGTTCGTGCAGGCGGTGCACGCCGGCGGCATCCGCGGCCACGGCGGGCAGCGGCTGACGGAGATCGTCAACATCGGCATCGGCGGCTCGGACCTCGGCCCGGTCATGGCGAGCCGGGCGCTGCGGCATTTGTGGCAGCCGGGCATGAACTTCCACAGCGTGTCGAACGTCGATGGCACCGAGCTCGCCGACCTGACCGAACACCTCGACCCGGCGCAGACGCTGTTCGTCATCTGCTCGAAGACGTTCACGACGCAGGAAACGATGGCCAACGCGCAGGCCGCGCGGCAATGGATCGAGCGGCAGCTCGGGCCGGATGCCGTGCGCGATCACTTCGCGGCCGCATCGACGAACCAGGACGCGATGGACGCGTTCGGCGTCCACCCTGACTACCGCTTCGGCTTCTGGGACTGGGTGGGCGGGCGTTACTCGCTGTGGTCGGCCGTCGGCCTGTCGTTAGCGCTTGTCATCGGCATGGAGCGCTTCCAGGCGCTGCTGTCCGGCGCGCGCCGCATGGACCTGCATTTCCGCCAGGCGAAGCCGGACGAGAACATGCCGCTGCTGCTGGCCGTCATCATGTCCTGGTACAGACGATTTCTTCGGCGCGGCGGCGCACGCGATCCTGCCCTACGACAACCGCCTCAACCGCTTCCCGGCCTACCTGCAGCAACTGCAGATGGAATCGAACGGCAAGGGCGTGCGCACGGATGGCCAGGCGTCGGCTATCCAGCGCCAGCGCCGCCAGGTTGGGCAGGGCAGGCGCGGCGGCCGGACGCGCAACACTCGTCCTCCCGCTGCTGCGCGCAGGGCACGCGTTTCGTGCCGGTGGATTTCATCCTGCCGTGCGCGTCATCGGGCGCGAGCCAGGCGCAACAGGATCTCGCGATAGCAAACTGCCTCGCGCAAAGCGAAGCGCTGATGGACGGCTACTCCGCAGTACAGGCGCGTGCCGACCTGAAAGCCGCCGGCGTGCCGGCAAAAGAAGCCGCGCTGCTCGCCAAACACAAGACCCACCCGGGCGGCCGTCCGAGCAATACGATCGTGATGCCCGCGCTGACGCCGGAGACCCTCGGCCAGCTGATTGCGCTCTACGAACGCGGGTGTTCGTCGAAGGCGTCATCTGGGGCGTCGATTCCTTCGACCAGTGGGCGTGGAACTGGGCGGCCTCGCGAACACCTGAGCGGCGCGGGTCACCGGGGCGATGCGTACGAGGGCCGGACGCCTCGACCCGCCACCTGCTGGAGCAGGACCAGAAAGCGCCACCCTGATCCGTCGTCGCGAGGAGCGACAGCCCCGTCGTTGCGAGGCGGCGAAGCCGCCGTGGCAATCTCGCACCGATTGGCAGAGGCAGTGTCCGTGCGAGATCGCCACGTCGCTGCGCTCCTCGCGACGACGGTGGGTCGCTGCGCTCCTCGCGACGACACGACGGCGTCAAGTTACGGCTTCCCGCCCGCGTCGCGTGGCGACGATCGCGCCGAGGCGCTCAACGGTAGCTGCGCGCGCGATGGTGCTGATCACCGAAGTTGCTGTACTCAGCCCCTGCGGATTGAAGATCGATCTGGCATCATCAATTGTCCGCCGCTGACAGTATCTTCCCTGTAGGCCAGTTCTTCCGGACTTGGAAGAAAGTCCTCGATGACTTCGTATCGACCCAGCGGCTCATCTTCGTAGGTGATTTTCCTGCTCATAAACCTTTCTACCTTTGCGCCAATAGCCGGCGCCAATGATCCGGATGCAATCATGCCGGTGCGTAGACCGGACCGTCATCATCCCGTTGCCGACATTGCCAAAACAGTAAAACCTGGCCTCCTTTTCTGTGCTGTGGTCCAAGTCTCTGGCGATAATCCTGCGCGGGTCCACGAATGCATACTGCGCGGCTGCGAACGCAACGCCATGCTTTCTTTGATTGAGACGGTTCTTTTCCGGGTCCCCATCAAAACGCGTTCTGGGCATCCATGAATCCTATATAAAGTATGGTTAAAAGACCATATTAAAATATGGATAACTGGCAAGCCATCTTGCTCTCGAAGGTGTAGCGACTACGGAGCCGCCGTCATCCGGCTGCGCAGCAGCCGTGCCGATCTCGTTCCGATTGGCAGAGGCGGTGGCAGTGCGAGATCGCCACGTCGCTTCGCTCCTCGCGACGACACGATCCTCCCCACAACCCAGCCCCTACCGAACGATACCGCGCAGTTCCGTGAAATTCGCCGGTCCAGGTTCCGTTCCCCCTTCAGCAAATTGCACTGCATGTTGACGTTCGCAATATCCAGCAATTAGTCGTTGATGCGGTAGGCGTCTCGCTCGCGCCACCCACGTGAGTACCTGGGCCAGGTGCCAGATGGCCGGCTTACCTTCGTGGACTGGCTGGGGAAATCGGGGCCCGGCCTTTCCGAAAGCCCGGCTGGTGTCTGGCGCGAAAAATTCAGCAGCGCCGCAATATCGGTGAGACCGACGAGGTCGGGCGCTGCCTCCACCAGCGATGCATCGGGAATGCTCCGTTTGACATCGGAGAGCGCGCTTTTCAGTGCGTCGATTGCACGAGGCGCCGTGCGCGTGAATGTAAGTGCAATGCGCCCGTGCTGACCGACGCCGACGATAGCGTCGTCACAACCGTCAGCCAGTAAGCGCTCGAGGTACTTGTCCGGATCGGTCTCCGGCGCCGGCAATGCGAACCGCAATGTGAATTCGTACTGGGCCATGTTTATTCCGTCCACTCGCCAACCGAGCGACTCCACATACCGAAGGGCGTCTTCGATCTCCTGCTTCGGGTGCGGTTTTCGGGGCTTTAACAGTTCGGCACACATTGGAATGTCCTGTTCATGAAGGTTGCCGATGACAACCATTGATTCCCATGGCTACCGGCAAAATTCAATGCCGTGGAGCGGGCAACTGCCGGCATTCTTCCAGCCAGATTCATCCCGCACATTCCAACGCCCACGGCAAAATAGCGCCGTTCGTGCGTTAATACCCGCCACGTCGCTTCGCTCCTCGCGACGACGATGGTGCTCCCGTCAAAACAAACGGTGGTCGAACTGGTAGTGATCGCAAGGATACGGACGCGCCGGATATCCTTATGTACGCAACCCCGATCGGGAAAAGCGTTGTGGCTGGTGACTCTCGCCATCACGCTGTGCTTGAAAATATGCTGGTTGCCGTACGTGGCAACAGCTCAACGATCGAGCAATTGATAAAGTGGATCCTGCCCGGGCCCCAGAATTCGCATGATGATAATTTCCTGCCTGGCCGTCCGATAGTAAATAGTGTGCAATTGGTGGACGTAACGGCGCACAGCGGCTTTTATGTGGCCCTGGTCGGATCCGATGTCGGGATTCCGGGCTATCGCCTCGAAGCTCTGCAGCAGGCCGTCGCGATAGGTTGCTGCCTGTTGATCGCCGTATCGCCTGACCGTGTAATCCGCGATCGTATCAAGATCGTAGCCTTCCGCCGCACGCAGCAGGCGGGACACGCTAGGCATCCCGGATCGGTGCCGCGCCGCCGCCGCTGCCCATACTTCTTGCGGCGTACGGTCACTCATGCCGCCGTTTTCCGCTTCCTCAAGCATGCGCCGCAATTGCCCTTCGGCCGAGCGCCGCTCCTGATCGCGACGTATGAGGTCGCGGAAGTATTCGCTGTCATTGCCGTAATCGCCGGTCCGAACGACAGACCGGATCCAGTGTTCCTGCTGTGGTCGTGATCGTGATGGTCTTGCGAAGCATCGCCATGGTACTGCCTCCCGGCACCCACTATGGGTATGACAATATCATATCATCCGCACATTCTGTGCACAGCATCTCGGATTCCTTCAAGACCGTTGCAATGGCTGATTGCGGCAACAACGATCACAAAATTGAGATCTGAAGCCGGGGTCGGCGTGAGCTCTGGTCATGCCCTGACCGAACGGGTGAACAGCGTGAATTGCGGACTTTTGCTGTTGGTGTGTTAGCGGGCCTGATAGCCAGCGGTTTCCAGCCCCGTCGTTGCGAGGCTGCGCAGCAGCCGTGTCTTGCGAGGCTGCGAAGCAGCCGTGGCAATCTCGTTCCGATTGGCAGAGGCAGTGTCCGTGCGAGGTCGCCACGTCGCTACGCTCCTCGCGACGACGGTGGGCGCTGCGCTCCTCGCGACGACGGTGGGCGCTTGCCCTCGCTCCTCGCACGACGGGTCAGGCTGGCTGCCGTCGGTCAACCGGCTGCAAGCTCCCGCACGCCATCGGCAACAGCACGGTCCAGCATTGCCAGCCCCGCCTGAAATCCGGCCATGAAACTTTCGCCTTGTCGTTCAGCCGCTTCCAGCGCGAGCTGGATATCGCCGGGGACGGTCCTGGAGCAGCACCTTGAACACGGCAGCCGCCTGGTCCAGGTCCTTGCGGGCTTTGACCGCCTGTGCGGCCGGGCGCCGTTGGCTGACGACGCACTTGTGCACGGCAAAGCGCCCGGGGGCCGGCACGTTGATGAGGATGCCATGGCGGTACAGCAGCACGACGGGTTGTATGTCTTGAAGGACGTAGTCCAGCCAGCGAACCGGTTCGGCACAGGCCTTGAAATCCTTGAGTTGCACGGGCCGTGAAGTGTTCCGGCCGCGCATGGGTGCGAGCACATCGATGCGGAATTCGCGGCCGCGGATCTTGAACGACGTTGACGGCTGGCGACGATCCAGCGCGGGCACGGCGAAAAAACCGAGGCCGCTGTCGAGAATGACCTGCGGCAGGTTGATCGGTTTTTTTTCGTTGGGGAGAGCGAGCGTGTAGCGGTTGTCGGCGGCAATATCAACATCCTGTGTTGCCACGGCCTGAAGACCGAACGCACACCCAGCATGCCTCGGCGTGAGCTCTGAACGCCAGTGTGCCAACGCAGGTACGCCGCCCGCCAGGAAGACGCCCGCTGCGCTCGAGCAATGCCAGCACCTTGCCTTCGTCGCGATTAAAGCGCCGGCATGCCGCCTGCAATCAGCGACCGGACCAGGCGGGCGCGCAGCGTTCGGTCGTCTTCGTTGGCCTCCCACAGTGCTCGTTCGTCGGCGATGCGATCGAGCAACGGGTCGCTTTCCTCGCCGAGATGGCGCCTCGCGCCCGCTCGATACCCGACGCTGATATACAGATACCAGCACCGCCGGCCGCCAATTGTTTTCGATTTGAACGAGACGTTGGCGCCGTCCGCGAAGCGGCGGTGCGATGCAGTTCTCCGAGCGGTCCGCTGTAGAGCACCGTGACACTGCCGGGGAGGGTTTTCGGGTTCGTTCCACGGGGCACCTTTATACCGCAATAGTACATCAGTTGCGGGTAATAAGTCCGGTGGGCTGATATTCTTTGGGAGGACCCCGGATTGGCGCTGCAATATGGCCGATTGGCGCCTTGAACTGCGTATTTTTATACCGCAACTTTGTGCCGGACCGCCGTGGTCGCGAGGAGCGCAGCACCGTCGTCGCGAGGCGGCGCAGCACCCACCGTCGTCGCGAGGAGCGCAGCGCCCACCATCGTCGCGAGGAGCGAAGCGACGTGGCGATCTGGCACGAACATGCCTCTGCCAATTTGTAGAGATCCGCCGGCTTGCTGTCGCAGCC